>JBNMRA010000011.1:0-175302 GCA_050205315.1 Mycolicibacterium pulveris
GGGAGATGACTCGGCATGGCCGGCGGTGCGGAGAAATGGTGCAGCCACCTCCACCGCCCGAGCCGCCGAGGTGGCTGCACCATTTCTCCGCACCGCCGGCCATGCCGAGTCATCTCCCGGTCGCGCCGACGACCGAATGGAAGTCGTTGTGGGGTCTGGTCGGACTGCTGCTGATCCCCGCCGCCGGTGCGGCGTTGGGCTACCGGCAGGCACGGGCCGCGCAGACGGCCGACCGGCTGCACCGACGCTGACTCAGCCGCGCAGGTCCTTGCGCAAAATCTTGCCGGACGCCGATTTGGGTATCGCGTCGATGAACGCGACCTGACGCACCTTCTTGTACGGCGCGACCTGAGCGGCGACGAACTCGATCACCTCGTCCTCGGTGAGCTGCGCCCCAGACTGCTTGACCACGAACGCTTTCGGCACTTCCTGGCCGTCGGCGGGCACCCCGACCACCGCGGCATCGGCGATCCGCGGATGGGCCAGCAGCACCGCCTCGAGCTCGGCTGGTGGAACCTGATAACCCTTGTACTTGATCAGCTCCTTGAGGCGGTCGACGATGTACACGCACCCGTCGGCGTCGATCTGCGCCAGATCGCCGGTGTGCAACCAGCCCTGGTCGTCGATGGTCGCCCGGGTGGCCGCCTCGTTGCCGAGATAGCCGGCCATCACGTTGGGTCCCTTGAACCAGAGCTCACCGGTTCTGCTGAGACCCTCTGCGGGCGGGGCGATTTCGTCGCCCGTCTCGGGGTCGACGAGCTTGGACGCGGCGTTGGACACCGTCCAGCCGACGGAGCTCAGCGGCGCGACCATGCCCATCTCCTGGCGTCCGCCGTCGAACGGGGTGATGTGGCTGACCGGGCTGAGTTCGCTCATCCCGTAGCCCTGAACGACGGTGCAGCCCAACCGTTTGGCGACGGCGTGGCCGAGCTCGGCGTCCAACGGAGCGGCTCCCGACATCACGGTGTTCAGCGACGACAGATCGTAGTCGTCGACCGACGGGTGCTTGGCCAGCGCCACGGCCACCGGCGGCGCGATGAACACGATCGTGCACTTGTAGGTGGCGATGTTGGCCAGGAAGGCCTCGAGGTCGAAGCTGCCCATGATCACCAGCCGGGCCCGCGCATGCAGTGCGGCGTTGAGCAGCACCGTCATCCCGTAGATGTGGAAGAACGGCAGCACCGCCAGGATCGTGTCGTCGGGGACCATGCCGTGCAACGGCCGGATCTGTGCGACGTTGGCCACCAGGTTGCGGTGCGTGAGCATCACACCCTTGGGATTGCCGGTGGTCCCCGAACTGTAGGGCAGCACCGCCAGATGTGACGACGGCGCGAAGCTGACGTCGGGTGCGGGCAGGCCCGGGTCCATCAGATCGGCGGCGTTGGGATGTCCGGTGGCGGCCAACCCGTCGCCGTCGAGCACGACGAGGTTCTCGGGCGCGATGCCTGCGGCCGCGGCACCTTCTTCGGCCTGCGCCAACAGCGGTGTCACGGTGACCAGCATCTTGGCTTTGGAGTCGGTCAGCTGCGCGGCGATGTCCTTGGCGGTGAACAGCGCATTGACGGTGGTGGCCGTCGCGCCGGCGCGCAGGATGCCGTGAAACGCCACGGCGAACCCCGAACTGTTCGGCGACAGCAGCGCGACGACGTCGCCGATGCCGATCCCGCGGCCGGCCAGCGCGCCGGCGAACGCGTTGACGCGTCCGATCAACTCGCGGTAACTGGTCTGCCGACCGGATTTGGCGTCGATCAGGGCGATCCGGTCGAGGTCGTCCCCGGCGATGTCACCGAACAGGAAGTCGTAGACGCTGATCGACGGTATGTCGACTTCGGGAAAGGGACTGGCGATACTCAAGACGCCTCCGATCGGATGATGGTCCGCCGCTTACCCGGTCACCCTACGTCGAGGCGTTTGATGAGCTTCTTCGGTGCTACCAATCGAAACGACGCGTCGATCAGCTCGCGGACCTCGGTCCAGTCGATCGTCTTGTTCGCGGTCAGGTCCAGACCCAGCCACCCCGACGGGCCCATGTAGGCGGGGTTGTAGAAGCGGCGGTCCTGTTCGAGTGCGCGCCGGTCACTTTCGTCGACTTTGACCAGGACCGAATGCGGGTATTGCAGGTACTGCCCTTTGGTCTCGGTCTTGGCGCTGCCGCCGTACATCGCGAAGATCTTCGGCGCGCAGAACACCGGCCTGCCCCACGAGATCTTCTCGAACGCCTCGGGGAACTCCAACGCGATTTCGCGCACCTGCGCCAGCCCGAGGTCGTCGTCGCGGAACATGATCGGGTGCGGCATGCCCGTCAGGGTAGACGGCGAGGGCGGGACGCAGGCGATGTCACCGAACTCGGTTAGCCTGCCAGGGTGAGCCCGAAGGCAACGCCGGATCCCGAGACGACGCTGGCCGAACAGGCCGAGGACGCCCCCGACGCCGACGTGCGGCGCCGCTGGCAGGAACTGGCCGACGAGGTGCGCGAGCACCAGTTCCGGTACTACGTGCGCGACGCGCCGATCATCTCCGACGCCGACTTCGACAAGCTGCTGCGCGAACTGGAGGCGCTCGAGGACGAGCATCCCGAGCTGCGCACTCCCGACTCGCCGACACAGTTGGTCGGCGGCGCGGGCTTTGCGACCGACTTCACCCCGGCCGAGCATCTGGAGCGGATGCTCAGCCTGGACAACGCCTTCACCCCCGAGGAGCTGGCCGCGTGGGCCGCGCGCATCAACGGCGAAATCGGTGACGACGCGCACTTTCTGTGCGAGCTCAAGATCGACGGGGTGGCGCTGTCGCTGGTGTACCGCGCCGGCCGGCTCGAGCGCGGGGCGACCCGCGGCGACGGACGCACCGGCGAAGACGTCACGCTCAACGCCCGCACCATCGACAATGTCCCCCACAAGCTCACCGCCACAAAGGAATTCCCGCTGCCGAAGGTGCTGGAGGTACGCGGTGAGGTGTTCTTCCGGGTGAGCGACTTCGAGGAGCTCAACGCCGGCCTGGTCGCCGAGGGCAAGCCGCCGTTCGCCAACCCCCGCAACAGCGCGGCCGGATCACTTCGGCAGAAGAACCCCGCCGTCACCGCGCGTCGCAAACTGCGGATGATCTGCCACGGCATCGGTCGCTCGGAGGGCTTCCGCCCCGACTCGCTGCACGAGGCCTACCGCGCGCTGCGCGCCTGGGGCCTACCGGTTTCCGAACACACCGCCCGGGTGCAGGGGATGGACGCCGTCACCGAGCGGATCGCCTACTGGGGTGAACACCGCCACGAGGTCGAACACGAAATCGACGGCGTCGTGGTCAAAGTCGACGAGGTGGCGCTGCAACGCCGGCTCGGGTCGACCTCGCGGGCACCGCGCTGGGCGATCGCCTACAAATATCCGCCCGAGGAGGCCCAGACCAAGCTGCTCGACATCAAGGTCAACGTGGGCCGCACCGGGCGGGTGACGCCGTACGCGTGGATGGAGCCGGTCAAGGTCGCCGGCTCGACGGTCAGCCAGGCCACGCTGCACAACGCCTCGGAGGTCAAACGCAAGGGCGTGCTGATCGGCGACACCGTGATGATCCGCAAGGCGGGCGACGTGATCCCGGAGGTGCTGGGCCCCGTCGTCGACCTGCGTGACGGCTCCGAACGCGAATTCGTCATGCCCACAACGTGTCCGGAGTGTGGCACCACGCTGGCACCGGCCAAGGAGGGCGACGCCGACATCCGTTGCCCCAACACCCGGTCCTGCCCGGCGCAACTGCGTGAGCGGGTGTTTCACCTGGCCGGCCGCGGCGCGCTCGACATCGAAGGCCTGGGCTATGAGGCGGCCGCGGCGCTGCTCACCAGCGGCGTGATCACCGACGAAGGCGACCTGTTCACGCTCGGCAGCGAAGACCTGTTGCGCACCGAGCTGTTCCGGACCAAGGACGGCGCCCTGTCGGCCAACGGCAAGCGGCTGCTGGTGAACCTGCACGAAGCCAAAACCCGTCCGCTGTGGCGGATCCTGGTCGCGCTGTCCATCCGGCACGTCGGCCCGACGGCAGCGCGTGCGCTGGCCACCGAGTTCGGCAGCCTGGAGGCGATCATGTCGGCCTCAGAGGAACGGCTGGCCGCGGTCGAGGGTGTCGGCCCGACGATCGCCGCGGCGGTCACCGAATGGTTCACGGTCGACTGGCACCGCGCGATCGTCGACAAGTGGAGCGCCGCGGGGGTGCGGCTGGCCGACGAACGCGACGAGAGCATCGAACGTCACCTCGAGGGGTTGTCGATCGTCGTCACCGGCTCGCTGACCGGGTTCTCCCGTGACGACGCCAAGGAAGCCATCGTCGCGCGCGGCGGTAAGGCCGCCGGGTCGGTGTCGAAGAAGACCGCATATGTGGTGGCCGGTGATTCCCCCGGGTCCAAGTACGACAAGGCCGTGGAGCTGGGTGTGCCGATCCTCGACGAGGACGGCTTCCGCCGACTGCTGGACAACGGCCCCGACGCGGTGTGACCGTTCTTCCGGGCGTTTGTCATCCCCGGTCACCGGGCACCCGGATGGACGAGTGACAAGGAGTTCTGATGGCAATCTGCGATACCTGTGGCAACGAGTACGACAAGGCGTTCACGGTGACCTGGCCCGACGGTAAGAGCGCGACCTTCGACAGCATCGAATGCGCCGCCGCGCAGTTGGCGCCCGAATGCGCGCACTGCGGCTGCCGCATTCTGGGTCACGGCATCGAAACCCCCGAGGCGATCTTCTGTTGCGCACACTGCGCGCGCAAAGACAGCAACGCCGACGTCAACGACCGCTATCCGGTGCCGGCCGGCGGCTGACGCTCACCGATAGCCCTTGCGGATGTCGTCGACGATGCGCGGATGATCCAGCGTCGATGGCGGTAACCACTGCGGGCGGACATCGCCGCCGAACACCGTTGCCGCGTCGAGCACCTGCTGATCGAGGAACCGCAGCTCGGGCGCGTCGGGAGGAATCGTCGGCGTCGGAGCGGTCGGGCCGCGGCGCGCCAAGACCATGCCCCAGTCGCCGAATGTCGGCACGTGCACGTGGTAGGGCGTGACGGCGTAGCCGGCCGACCCGATCGTCGACACCGTGCGCCAGAACGCCGTCGGCGTCGCGAACGGGCTGCCGGCCTGCACGGCAACCAGCCCGTCGACGGCCAGCACGCGGCTGATCAACGTGTAGAACTCCACCGAGTACAGCCGGCCCAGGGCCGGGTTGTCCGGGTCGGGCAAGTCCACGATCACCGCGTCGAAACGACGATCGGGCGCGGCCTGACGCAGCCATCGCATCGCGTCGTCGATGACGACGTCGACGCGCGGATCGTCGAGCGCGCCGTCGTTCGCGTCGCGCAGCGTGGTGCGGGCCATCTTCACCACCGCAGGATCCAATTCCACCTGCACGATCGTGTCGATTCCGGGCTGGCGCAACACCTCCCGCGCAGCCAGGCCGTCGCCGCCGCCGAGGATCAGCACCGAGCGCGCGCCGTCACCGAGCGCGGGATAGACCAGGCTCTCGGTGTAGCGGTACTCGTCGCGGGTCGAAAACTGAAGCCCACCATCGAGATACAGTCGGGTGTCGTCACCGCGGCGGGTGACCACGATCTCCTGATATGCCGAGTGCTCCAGCGCGACGATCGGATCGGCGTACAGCCGCTGCCGCGTCGAGGTCTCGATCCCGTCGGCGCGCACCAGCAGCGTCACCAACAGTGCCAGTGCCGCCGCCAAAACCGCCAGCGCCGTGGCGAATTCGCGCGGGCTGACGATGCGGCGCAGCAGGAACACCGCCACCACCGCCGCCGCGACCACGTTGATGACGCCGGTGGCCGCGGCGCCGCGGATCATGCCCAGCTGCGGCAACAGGATGAACGGCCATATCAGCCCACCGATCAGCGCACCCAGATAGTCGGCGGCGTTCAGGTTCGCCAGCACCCGGCCGGTGTCGGCCGCACCCGAGATCCGGCCGCGCTGCAGCAGGGTCATCAGCAGCGGCACCTCGGCGCCGACCAGGGTGCCGATCAACACGGTGGCGACCACGAGCACCCACAGTGAACCGCCGACGAACGCGAACGCCACATACAGCGCGGCCGCCGACAGCCCGCCGATCACCGCCAGGGCCGTCTCGACGGCGATGAACGTGATCGCCGCCCGCCCGAGCAGCGGCTTGACCAGCAGCGCCCCGGCCCCCAGCGCGGCGACGTAGCCCGCGACGATCAACGACATCGCGACGATGCCTCCGCCGTGCAGGCTCGCCGACAGCGTCAGCAGCGCCAGTTCGTAGACGAGGCCGCACGCGGCGCACGCCGCCACCGCGGCGAGCAGCAAGGCGCGCCACCGCGTCGTCGACACGGATTGCGCCGCGGCGTCAGGTGCATGTTCGGTCGCCGTCATGACAGCGCGGCGGCGTTCACCCCTCCCACGGCCAGCAACGTCACGGCGGTGGCGATGGCCGCGGGATGCAGCCGCTCATCGGCGATCAGGTCGCGGAAGCGCCCCGGTACCACGACCTCCAGCACGATCAGCGCAAGCCCCTGCAGCAGCACACCGACCAGCCCGTACACCGCGGCATCCACCAGGCCCTGGCCCAGCTCGCTGGAGCTGGCGATGATCGCGGTGGCGACCACGAGCGCCAACGCGGCATACATGCCGCACGCGACCGCGACGGCGTTGGGTCGGCGCTCGACGAACACCAGCTGACGCAGGCTGCCCGGCGTGAGCAGATCGACCATCACGAAACCGGCCGCCAGCACGAGCACACCGACCGCGAAGTACAGCAGCGCGGCGATGACGTTCTGCACCAGGTTTTCACCGCTGACCGTTCCGAATTCGACGGCGGCTGAATACATGTCGAGGGGCATCGGCTCTCCTTAACTCATAGGCCTTTGACTTGTCGGCCTGGCGCACACATCATTTCGACCCGCCCGGGCCGCCGGGGCTACCGCCCGCACCGCCCGCCGGAGATCCGGGATAGAAGCCGGGCCCCAGGAATATGAACCCGCCATGGCTGTATCGGGCGTTGGTGTCTTCCACGCGGATACTGCACGGCCGGTCGCCGTCCGGCCCGACGATGACGATGTCGTCGTCGTAGCGCAGGTACTCCGAGCCGCGGTCGCTGGCGCGAGCTTCGGGGCTCTTGTAGTCGGCCAGCCGGTTGGCCACCTCGGCGGGTGAGCCGGTGCACTCGTAGCTGGTGGCCTGCGCGCCGTGCGAATACGCCGGGTAGGTCTCGGCCACGTGGGTCCGGATGTCGGGCAGCAGCGAGATGCCGAGGACCAGGCACACGATCCCGCCGAGCGCGAGCCCGCCGGACAGCCAGAACAGGGCGGTGCGGCTCATGGTCGCCACCGGCTGCTGGTGTGGACGACGGTGCCGCCGCCGGTCGGGTCCGGGTAGAGGTGCCAGGTGCGCCAGCGCCACCCGTCGCCGTCGGGTTCGGCGGCCAGCGCCGTCAACGCGGCGTCGTCGCCGGGGAACGCACCGCCCAGCCATCCGCCCTCTTGGGCGCAGCGGGTGCGTAACAGGTGCGCCAGTGCCCGAAAACTGTTCTCGCTGTGGGTCTCATGGCGTGATTCAAGCAGGTACCCGGGGGCCACGGCGCGGTGCGGCAACTCGGTAGAAGCCGCTGCGGTGCACGAAACCTCTTCGGAGAAGGCGGAATCCGCGTGCTCAACGGTGACCATGTGGGAGGCGCCGAGCACGCCGAGCACGAGCGCACCGCCGTCGGGATGGGTCAGCCGGCAGGTGGCCAGCGGCGTCGGCGCGGCGGCGTTGAGCGCGAGCCGCAGCCCGGCCCCGGAAACGTCGGCTGGGCTGACGGCCAGGTGGTGCAGGGGCAACGACGTTCCTAAGCGTTGGGCGGTGGAGCCGGATACACGGTCAATTCGCCTGGCAGCACCGGCTTTCCGGTCGAAACCTCCCACGGCATGTCCGCGGCCCACCGCTCGAACCCGAGAAACGACGTCTCATCGGCGTCGGCGTAGTCGACGAATTCCATCTCACCGCCCGCGGGCAGGCCCGTGGTGCCCTCGGTCGTGAACGAGGCGCGGCCGCGTTCGGTCTGCCGGTAGGAGACCCCGTCCACCTCGAGGGTGCCGGCGGGTTCGAGCGTGACGTCCTTGCGCCGCCGCCACATCACCAGCTCCGTGCGGCCCTCGTCTTCTTCGACGCTGAACCACAACGGTTCGCTACCGCCTTCGAGCAGGTGCTCCCACCACACGAACGGGCCCTGACGCAGCGTGACCGAACCGCGCACGACGTAGTCCAGACCGCCGTGGGACACGATCGCACCCGGGCCGAGTTGGCGGGGCCCGAACTGCGGCATGGTCGAGGCGAACGTCAGCGGGTCTTGGCGCCCGGAGTCGGTCTCGGCCTTCTTGGGCCGGCGCAACGCCACGACCAGTACGACGATTGCCGCGACGAGCAAGATGATGGCGACCAGGATCAACAGCGTGTCCACGCAGAGCCCTTCCGTACGGTATGCGGCGGTGCGTCAAGCGGATATCAGCACACGGTACAGGCTGGGTTGCGCGCCGGGTCAGCGCAGAATCGTCGCGACAATGCCGGCCAGGTAACCCAGCCGGGCGATCTCCGAGGGCCGGAACTGCGGTCCGCCCGGTCGTCCGACGACGAGCGCGGTGCGGGGGTCGCCGAGCGGCGCGGCGGCCAGCGTCGTGTTCATGTCCCGCCACAGCGTCGGCACCCAGTCGGCCGTCGCGTCCAGCGCCTCGGGCCGCTCCAGCGGCAGCCACGGTGTTTCGGCGGTCTGTGTTTCCGGTGCGCCGGCGCTGCCGACGACGCGGTGCGGTCCGGACTCGGCCAGCCGGACCACCGAGGCCCATCCCACCCGCAACACCCGGGGCGCCTCGTCGACGAGCACCTGCAGCTTGTCCTTGGCGGGCGCGGCCGCCACGTGGTCGATCAGCTCGAGCTCGCGGTGGGCCTCCAGCAGCCCGGTGTGGGGGCGAACGGAATCGACGCGTACACCGTCGATCTTCTCGGCGGCGGTGATCAGCATGTCGGGCATCGCACCGGGCGGCAGCTCCACGACGAGGTCGTCGATCGCGATTCCCGACCCGCGTTCGACCACGTCGAGGGACAAAATGTCGGCGCCCACCGAACCGAGCGCGACGGCCAGTCCGCCGAGGCTGCCCGGTCGGTCCTCGAGCTGAACGCGCAGCAGATACGAAGGCACGCGCACACTGTTGCACAGCATCTGGTGATCGGCAGCGCGGGCGCGGTTACCGCGGTAGCTAGGGTTGACGGCGTGTCACAGATCTCTCGAGACGAGGTTGCCCACCTCGCGCGCCTGGCCCGGCTCGCCCTGACCGATGACGAGCTGGACAGCTTCGCCGGCCAGTTGGACGCCATCATCGGCCACGTCAGCCAGATCCAGGCCGTCGACGTCACCGGCGTCGAAGCCACCGACAACCCGCTCAAGGACGTCAACGTGTTTCGGCCCGACGAGGTCGCGCCGTCGCTGAGCCAGGACGAAGCCCTGGCCGCGGCGCCGACGGCGGTGGACGGCCGGTTCGGCGTTCCGCGCATCCTCGGGGAGGCCGAATGAACGACCTCATCCGGCTGGATGCGGCGACGCTGGCCCACAAGATCGCGACCAAGGAGGTGTCCTCCGCGGAGGTCACCCGGGCATGCCTCGATCAGATCGCGGCCACCGACGAGCGCTATCACGCGTTTTTGCACGTCGCCGAGAACCGCGCGCTGGCCGCGGCCGCCCGGGTCGACGCCGCGGTGACGGCCGGGGAGGCGCTGCCCTCGCCGCTGGCCGGCGTCCCGGTGGCGCTCAAGGACGTGTTCACCACCACCGACATGCCCACCACCTGCGGGTCGAAGATCCTCGAGGACTGGCGTGCACCGTACGACGCGACCGTGACCGTGCGGCTGCGGGCCGCGGGCATCCCGATTCTGGGCAAGACCAACATGGACGAGTTCGCGATGGGCAGCTCGACCGAGAACTCCGCCTACGGCCCGACCCGCAACCCGTGGAACGTCGAGCGGGTGCCCGGCGGGTCCGGCGGCGGCAGCGCCGCGGCGCTGGCGGCGTTTCAGGCGCCGCTGGCCATCGGCACCGACACCGGCGGGTCGATCCGGCAGCCCGCGGCGCTGACCGCGACCGTCGGCGTGAAACCCACCTACGGGACGGTGTCGCGCTACGGGCTGGTGGCGTGCGCGTCGTCGCTGGATCAGGGCGGGCCGTGCGCGCGCACCGTGCTCGACACCGCGCTGCTGCACCAGTTGATCGCCGGACACGACCGGCGCGACTCCACGTCGTTGGACGTCGACATTCCCGACGTGGTCGGTGCGGCCCGCGCGGGCGCAACCGGTGACCTCAACGGTGTGCGGATCGGCGTGGTGCGCCAGCTGCGCGGCGACGGCTATCAGCCCGGGGTGCTCGCGTCGTTTCACGCCGCGGTCGAGCAGCTCACCGCGCTGGGCGCCGAGGTGACCGAGGTCGATTGCCCGCACCTCGATTACTCGACGGCCGCCTACTACCTGATCCTGCCCTCGGAGGTGTCGTCGAACCTGGCGCGGTTCGACGGGATGCGCTACGGCGTGCGCGTCGGCGACGACGGCACCCACAGCGCCGAAGAGGTGATGGCGTTGACCCGCGCCGCCGGCTTCGGTCCAGAAGTCAAGCGGCGCATCATGATTGGTACCTACGCGCTGTCGGCGGGCTACTACGACGCTTACTACAACCAGGCGCAGAAGGTGCGCACGTTGATCGCGCGCGACCTCGACGAGGCCTACCAGCGCGTCGACGTGCTGATCTCACCGACCACCCCGACCACCGCATTCGGTCTGGGCGAGAAGGTCGACGACCCGCTGGCGATGTACCTGTTCGACCTGTGCACGCTGCCGCTGAACCTGGCCGGCCACTGCGGGATGTCGGTGCCCTCGGGCCTGTCCTCCGACGACAATCTGCCGGTGGGCCTGCAGATCATGGCGCCCGCGCTGGCCGATGACCGGCTGTACCGGGTCGGTGCCGCCTACGAAGCCGCGCGGGGTCCGCTGCCCACGGCGGTCTGAGCCGCCCAGCGCACGGAAGTTGTACGCAAACGTCGAGTAGGGGCGCAAACGACCGTGCGCTCGGGAAGGATGGAGGGCATGCGTATCGGAGTTCTCACCGGCGGCGGCGACTGTCCTGGCTTGAACGCGGTGATCCGGGCGGTGGTGCGCACCTGCGACGTGCGATACGGGTCTTCGGTCGTCGGGTTCCAGGACGGCTGGCGGGGCCTGCTGGAAAACCGGCGCATCCAGCTGGCCAACGACGACCGCAACGACCGGCTGCTGGCCAAGGGCGGCACCATGCTGGGAACCGCCCGGGTGCACCCGGAGAAACTGCGCGCCGGACTGGAACAGATCAAGCAGACGCTCGACGACAACGGCATCGACGTGCTGATCCCGATCGGCGGTGAAGGAACGCTGACCGCCGCGCACTGGCTGTCCGAGGAGAACGTGCCGGTGGTGGGCGTACCCAAGACCATCGACAACGACATCGACTGCACCGACGTGACATTCGGCCACGACACCGCGCTCGGCGTCGCCAGCGAGGCCATCGACCGGCTACACAGCACCGCCGAATCGCATCAGCGTGTGATGCTCGTCGAGGTGATGGGCAGGCACGCCGGCTGGATCGCGTTGAACGCGGGTTTGGCGTCCGGCGCGCATATGACGCTGATCCCCGAGCAGCCGTTCGACGTCGAAGAAGTCTGCAGGTTGATCAAGGCGCGATTCGTGCGCGGTGACTCACACTTCATCTGTGTGGTTGCCGAGGGGGCCAAACCCGCGCAGGGCACGATGCAGTTGCGCGAAGGCGGCATCGACGAGTTCGGTCACGAGCGTTTCACCGGGGTGGCGCAGCAACTGGGCATCGAGGTCGAAAAGCGCATCAGCAAAGAGGTTCGGGTGACGGTGCTCGGGCATGTGCAACGCGGCGGAACGCCCACCCCCTACGACCGCGTGCTGGCCACCCGCTTCGGCGTCAATGCCGCCGACGCCGCACACGCGGGGGAGTACGGGATGATGGTGTCGCTGCGCGGACAGGAGATCGGCCGGGTCTCGTTGGCCGACGCCACTCGGCAGCTGAAGCTGGTGCCGCAGAGCCGATACGACGACGCCGCGGAATTTTTCGGCTGACCGGTTCTCCGGCGAGCAGACGTGAAATTCCCCATTTCACTGCTTAATAGTGGGTTTTCGCGTCTGCTCGGCTAGCTTCGCGGCGCATCATCTGCCACATCGTGGGCACCTGCTCGGTGGTCGAGACGACAACAGTCTTTCCGACGGTTGTCGTGTCGGCCGCGAGCCGCGTCATGTAGTCGGCGAGGTCGATGCGCGCAGTGAACATGCCGACCGGATCAACCTCTCCGGCAACATATTTGGTCGGTGCGGGAAGGTCGAACAGCCCTGACGGCCGCACCACCGTCCAGTCGAGCCCGCTGCCGGTCACGATGTCCTCCATGCGGCGCTGATCGTCATAGGTGCTCTTGCCGATGGTGCGCGTGATAAGCGGTTCGACGATCCGCAGCGCGAACGGAGGATCGATGCGGCCCGGGTAGTGGTGAGCCCCGGTCGAACTCACCGCGACCAGCCGCCGCACCTCGCTGGCGTGCATGGCCGCCACGATGTTCTCGACGCCGACGGAGTACGTGTCGATCGGTCGCAGGCTGAACGGCACTCCCAAGCTCGACAGCACCGCGTCGGCTCCGGCCACGACATCGGCCACCGCCGCGGCGTCTCGTACGTCGGCGCCCACCACGGTGAGCCGGTCGTCGGTGAACGGGAAGTCGCGCGGTCGCCGCGTGACTGCGGCGGCAGTGTGGCCGGTGTCGAGTACGCGTCGGGTCACCAGCCGGCCGGTCGGTCCGTTGGCCCCGAAGATCGCGATGTGCATAAGCGCTCCTAAATAGTCATATGTCAGTGATTATCACGGTAGGTGACAATCACTGCGAGTGCTAGTGTCGGGCGAATGGACGAGCGCTCGCAGGGCATCAGCGCGCTGCACGAACGCATCCCGTTTCTGCTCTCTCAGCTCGGTGTGTACCTCGCCGAGGACTTCGTTCGCCGGCTGGAACCGTTGGGCGTCGAGCCGCGGACCTACGCGGTGCTCAAGGCGCTGTCCGCCGACGACGGCCAATCGCAACGGCAGCTGTCCGCGCAGCTCGGCATACACCGCAACGTGATGGTGACGGTGGTCGACAAGCTGGAGGACCAGGGCCTGGTCAAGCGGATGCCGCACCCGGGCGACCGCAGGGCGTTCGCGGTGACGATCACCGACAAAGCCCGCAAGCTGTTACCGAAACTCGACGCCGAGGGTCGCGCTCAGGAAGACGAGGTCACCGCGACTCTGACGTCTGCCGAGCGTGCGAACGTGTTGCATCTGCTGCAGCGGATGTCCGCTGCAGCAGGCCTGATTCCCGGTGTGCACCCGAAACTGGGCTGACCGAGCCCCACTAGACTCGCTGCCATGACTGTCGCCGCTTCCGAACTGCTCGACTACGACGACGTGATCGCCCGCTACGAGCCCGTGCTGGGCCTCGAGGTGCACGTCGAGCTGTCGACGGCGACCAAGATGTTCTGCGGCTGCGCCAACAGGTTCGGCGCCGAACCCAACACCCAGGTGTGCCCGGTGTGTCTGGGGCTACCCGGGGCGTTGCCGGTGCTCAACGAGAAGGCGGTCGAATCGGCGATCCGCATCGGGCTGGGGCTCAACTGCGAGATCGTGCCGTGGTGCCGGTTTGCCAGGAAGAACTACTTCTATCCGGACATGCCGAAGAACTACCAGATCAGCCAGTACGACGAGCCGATCGCGATCAACGGCTACCTCGACGTCCCGCTCGACGACGGAAGCACCTGGCGGGTGGAGATCGAACGGGCCCACATGGAAGAGGACACCGGCAAGCTGACCCACCTCGGCAGCGAGACCGGCCGTATCGAGGGCGCGACCACATCGCTGATCGACTACAACCGCTCCGGTGTGCCGCTGATCGAGATCGTCACCAAACCCATCGAGGGGGCCGGTGAGCGTGCACCCGAGATCGCACGTGCCTACGTCACCGCATTGCGGGATCTGCTTCGGGGACTGGACGTTTCAGACGTGCGGATGGACCAGGGCTCCATGCGGTGCGACTCCAACGTCTCCCTCAAGCCGATCGGGCAGGCCGAGTTCGGCACCCGCACCGAGACCAAGAACGTCAACTCGCTCAAGAGTGTCGAGGTCGCGGTGCGTTACGAGATGCGCCGTCAGGCCGCGGTTTTGGAGTCGGGTGGTCGAGTCATCCAGGAAACCAGGCACTTTCACGAGGACGGTTACACCTCACCGGGCCGCAGCAAGGAGACCGCGCAGGACTACCGGTACTTCCCCGAACCCGATCTGGAGCCGGTGGCCCCCGACGCCGAACTCGTGGAGCGGCTGCGCAAGACCATCCCCGAGCTTCCGTGGGTGCTGCGCAAGCGCATTCAGGACGACTGGGGGATCTCCGATGAGGTGATGCGCGACCTGATCAACATCGGCGCACTCGACCTGATCGCGGCGACCGTGCAACACGGCGCGTCCAGCGAGGCGGCCAGGGCATGGTGGGGAAACTTCCTGGTGCAGAAGGCCAATGAGTCCGGCGTCGAACTGGAGGCCTTGGCGATCACGCCCGCGCAGGTCGCCGCGGTCGTCAAGCTCGTCGACGACGGCAAGCTGTCGAACAAGCTCGCCCGCGAGGTGGTCGAGGGGGTGCTGGCCGGCGAGGGTGAACCCGAGCAGGTGATGGCAGACCGTGGCCTCGAGGTGGTGCGCGACGACTCGGCGCTGCAGGCCGCCGTCGACGAGGCGCTGGCCGCCAACCCCGACATCGTCGAGAAGATCCGCGGCGGCAAGGTGCAGGCCGCGGGCGCGATCGTCGGCGCGGTGATGAAAGCCACCAAGGGCCAGGCCGACGCGGCACGGGTGCGCGAACTGGTGCTCGCCGCCTGCAGCTGACCCGCTGCGAGCGACCGCAAACTGTCACTATGTGGCGGCGTGTCGTGGGCAGACACGGTCGCTCGCGGTGGTGAAGGGAAATCAGGTGTTGTCCGCGTTGCGGCGCGGGAAGCCACCGCCCTGCGGGAACAGCGGGAACACGACGTCGTCGAGCTTTTCCGCATCGCCAGCGGTCTTGTTGACCGTCGCGCCCCAGACGTTGCCGTCCGGTGACAGCGCCAACGCCCAGGCGTGGCCGTGCTGGTCCTGGCGCACCACCTCAGGATCGCCGGTGACCGCGCCGGTGTCCGGGGCAAGCCGCACCGCGACGGTCTGCTTGGTGTCGACCAGGTTCACCAGCACCGTGCCGTCGAGCGCCGCGCACCCGGCCACTCCCGGACGGTCCGGCCAGGTCCACACCGTCGACGTCTTGGAATCCTTGGTGATGCGTTGCAGCCGGTCAGCGGTCGGCGTGCGGTCGGTGATGTAGAGCGAGCCGTCGGAGTGGTCGATGCACATGCCGCCGGCCGAGCCCATCCCCGACAACGCGGTGGTGGTCGGCGCCTGGTTGACGGTGGTGGGCTGCTCGATGCGCAGCACCTTGCCGGCCAGCGAGCCCGGGTTGGCCGCGTCGGCCGGGTTGCCCGCGTCGCCGGTCTGCACCAGCAGCGTCGTCGGGCTGGTGAAGATCAGCGCACCGGTGTTGCCGACCGCGCCCTTGGGGATGCCGGTCAGGATCGGCTTGGGAATGTCGCCGTCGGCGATGCGGATCACCCGGTTGTCGGTGGGGGTGCTGACGTAGGCGTACATCAGCCGGTCCTGCGAATACGTCGGCGACAACGCGATGTCCATCAACCCGCCGTCACCGGAGCCATCGACCGGAAGCGTGACCTTCACCTTCGGCTCGGCCCGCACCGACACCTCCTTGACCGCGCCCGTGACCCGCTCGGCGACCAGCGCCGACTGGCTGTCGGGAAGCATGATCAAGCCGCTGGTGCTCTCCAAACACCCCTGCATCACGCCCGGCGCCGGGCACTCCTTCGGGAACGGTTTGGGCGGCAGCGGCGGGGGAGGCGTCGGCGTCGACGTCGGCCCGGGAGCCAGCTGCGGCTCGGTGGTGAACGGCTGTGACTGCGCGTCGTCGAACCGGGCACATCCGGACCCGACCAGCAACGCCGCGCACACAATGGCGAACACGCTCCCGATCGGCCGGCGCAGTTTCATGCGAGCCAGGTTACGGATCGTTCGGCGATACGCGCCACGCAGACCACCGGCGACCGCGCCGGACGAGCGAATAAGCGTGGAAAGCGCCGTGCCAATCCTCGGTTCCGGGGTGACAAGCACTTACGCTGGCAACGTGACCAGTCAACCCCAAGACCCACGCGCCTGGCAGCGGCCCGACGACGCGGCCCCCCGGCCCGTGTCGGCACGCCTGGTCGACCCCGAGGACGATCTGCCGTCCGCCAACTACGCGGGGGATTTCGAAACCACGACCATCCCGCACTACGACTCGAGCGGCTCGTCGTCGGTGACGCCGGGCTTCGGGCTGCTCAACGACCCCGAACCGCTGCCCTACGTGCAGCCGGGGCAGCCGGCGTCCACCTATACCTCCGAACCTGCCGCGATCCCGCCCGACGCGTACGGCGTCGGCGGCGCAGACCGCCGCGGCACCCAGGACCTGGGCCTGCTGCTGCTGCGGGTGGCGGTGGGTGTCCTGTTCATCACGCACGGCCTGCAGAAGGCGTTCGGGCTGTGGGGCGGCCCCGGCCTGGACGGCTGGAAAGCCGAGCTGGCCACGATGGGGTTCCAATACTCCGACATCCTGACCTATGTGGCGACGTTCGGTCAGATCGCCGCCGGTGTGCTGCTGATCCTCGGCTTGTTCACCCCGGTCGCGGCGGCCGGCGCGCTCGCCTACCTCGTGACCGGGGTGCTGGCCGAGGCGATGACGGCCCACGAGGAAGCCCGGCTCGCGTCGTTCCTGACCGACGGCCACGAATACCAGGTCTTCCTGGCGGTCGCCGTCGCGGTGATCATCCTGGTCGGTCCCGGCCGCTACGGGCTGGACGCCGGCCGCGGCTGGGCCCGGCGACCGTTCATCGGGTCGTTCGTCGCGCTGGTGCTGGGCGCCGGCGCCGGCGTCGCAATCTGGGTGCTGCTCAACGGCGGCAACCCGCTGGGATAACGCGGCCCAAAAAAGCTACGCGTACGGGTTGGGTACGCGGCCTCCGCTGGCCTCGGTCAGCAACGGCAGCGTCGAGAACGTCACCGCCGGCAACCGCACCCGCCTGCCGTCTTTGAGGTGCGCATAGGCCGACGTGCCCTTGTCGAACTGCAGGCCGGCGATGTCGTCCCACAACATCGTCTCGCTGTCGAGAAACGTGCGCGCGGTCACCGCGTCGGAGTCAGCCGTGGTGCGGCACCGGATGATGTATGCCGACAGCAACACCGGGATCACCAGCAGCACCGCCGCCCAGCTGGGCCCGGCCAACACGATCGCCAGCAGCCCCAACGTCAGGAACCCGACCATGAAGTGGGCCATCGGCGAGATGCGGACGACGACGGGGGTCTGCGCGGCAGGGGAGCTCACCCGGCCATCTTCGCACCTCGTGCCGCCGGGCCGCCAACGCCGCCGCGGCGCCCGTGATTTGACCTTTGACCAGTGCAGAGGCTACCGTCGACGGTTATGCAGGCCCCGGGATTGCTCGTAGTAATTGGGAAGCGCGTTGATGCCGCGCTGGCCCCAAGCCGGGCATAGCCACCAGCATCGACGCGCGACCCTCGTACAGCAGCCCAGCTGACGAGGGTTTTTTCTTGCCCATAACCGATTTGAGACCCTAGATACGGATCCGTACAGGATTTAGGAGAGAAAGACACCGTGAGCGCACCCACCACGCGGCCACTGGAGCAGTCGGCGACCCCGCCCAACGGCGGAGCCGCGCCGGCCGTCTCGAGACCGGCAGCTCAGGCTGCCGCGGCCGAACGCATCGAGGCACAGCAACTCACCGGAGCCCAAGCCGTCATCCGGTCGCTGGAGCTGCTCGACGTCGACGTCGTGTTCGGGATTCCAGGCGGCGCGGTGTTGCCGGTCTACGACCCGCTTTTCGACTCGCAGAAGCTGCGCCACGTGCTGGTCCGCCACGAGCAGGGCGCAGGCCACGCCGCCAGCGGGTACGCGCACGCCACCGGAAAGGTCGGGGTGTGCATGGCCACCTCGGGCCCGGGTGCGACGAACCTGGTCACCCCGCTGGCCGACGCGCACATGGACTCGATTCCCGTGGTCGCGATCACCGGCCAGGTCGGGCGCGGCCTGATCGGCACCGACGCGTTCCAGGAAGCCGACATCTCCGGCATCACGATGCCGATCACCAAACACAACTTCCTGGTCCGCAGCGGCGACGACATCCCGCGGGTGATCGCCGAGGCGTTCCACATCGCCGCGTCCGGGCGTCCCGGCCCGGTGCTGGTCGACATCCCCAAGGATGTGCTGCAGGGTCAGTGCACGTTCAGCTGGCCGCCGCAGTTCGACCTGCCCGGCTACAAACCCAACACCAAGCCGCACAGCCGCCAGGTGCGGGAGGCCGCCAAGCTGATCACCGCCGCCCGCAAGCCGGTGCTCTACGTCGGCGGCGGCGTGATCCGCGGCGACGCCAGCGAGGAGCTGCGCCAGCTCGCCGAGCTGACCGGCATCCCGGTCGTCACGACGCTGATGGCGCGCGGGGCGTTCCCCGACAGCCATCCGCAGAACATGGGCATGCCCGGCATGCACGGAACGGTGTCCGCGGTGGCCGCCCTCCAGCGCAGCGACCTGCTGATCGCGCTGGGCACCCGCTTCGACGACCGGGTGACGGGCAAGCTGGATTCGTTTGCGCCCGACGCCAAGGTCATTCACGCCGACATCGACCCGGCCGAGATCGGCAAGAACCGCTACGCCGACGTGCCGATCGTCGGTGACGTCAAGTACGTGATCGCCGACCTGATCGAGGTTCTGCGTCGCGACGGCGCGGTCGAGGACATCCAGATCGACAACTGGATGGAGTACCTGCGCGGCGTGCAGAGCACCTACCCGCTGAGTTACGGCCCGCAGAGCGACGGCAGCCTGTCACCCGAGTACGTGATCGAAACGCTGGGCAAGATGGCCGGTCCCGACGCGGTGTACGTGGCAGGCGTTGGGCAGCACCAGATGTGGGCCGCCCAGTTCGTCTCCTACGAGAAGCCGAAGACCTGGCTGAACTCCGGCGGTCTCGGCACCATGGGCTTCGCGGTGCCCGCCGCGATGGGCGCCAAGTTCGGCAGGCCAGAAGCCGAGGTGTGGGCGATCGACGGCGACGGCTGCTTCCAGATGACCAACCAGGAGCTGGCCACCTGCGCCGTCGAAGGGGCGCCGATCAAGGTGGCGATCATCAACAACGGCAACCTCGGCATGGTCCGGCAGTGGCAGACGCTGTTCTACGAAGAGCGGTACAGCCAAACGGATCTGGCCACCCACTCGCGGCGCATCCCGGATTTCGTCAAGCTGGCCGAAGCGCTCGGTTGCGTCGGATTGCGTTGTGAGCGTGCCGAAGACGTCGAGGCGGTCATCAAACAGGCTCGTGAGATCAACGACCGACCGGTGGTGATCGACTTCATCGTCGGCGCCGATGCGCAGGTGTGGCCGATGGTGGCCGCGGGCACCAGCAACGACGAAATCCAGGCCGCCCGCGGCATCCGCCCACTGTTCGACGACCCGGAAGAAGGGCACGCCTGATGGCGCCTCAAACACATACGCTGTCGGTGCTCGTCGAAGACAAACCCGGCGTGCTGGCCCGGGTGGCGTCGCTGTTCTCCCGGCGTGGATTCAACATCCAATCGTTGGCGGTCGGAGCCACCGAGCACAAGGACATGTCGCGGATGACCATCGTGGTCAGCGTCGAGGAAGCACCGCTGGAACAGATCACCAAACAGCTCAACAAGCTGGTGAACGTGATCAAGATCGTCGAGCAGGACGAGGACAACTCGGTCGCGCGCGAACTGGCGCTGATCAAGGTCCGCGCCGACGCGGCCACCCGCGGGCAGGTCATCGAGGCGGTTAACCTGTTCCGCGCCAAGGTCGTCGACGTGTCCAACGAATCCCTGACCATCGAGGCCACCGGCACCCAGGACAAACTGGAGGCGCTGTTGCGGGTGTTGGAGCCCTACGGGATCCGAGAGCTCGTGCAGTCCGGGATTGTGTCGCTGTCGCGCGGACCGCGTGGCATTGGCACCGTGAAATAGGCACCGTGAAATAGACACCGTGAAATTAGCTCAAAACCGAAGACAGGAAAGAAGAAACACTGTGGCAGTAGAGATGTTCTATGACGACGACGCCGATCTTTCGATCATCCAGGGACGCAAGGTCGGTGTCATCGGCTACGGCAGCCAGGGCCATGCGCACTCGCTGAGCCTGCGCGACTCCGGTGTGCAGGTGAAGGTGGGCCTCAAAGAGGGCTCGAAATCGCGCGAGAAGGTCGCCGAGCAGGGCCTGGAGGTCGACACCCCGGCCGAGGTGGCCAAGTGGGCCGACGTCATCATGCTGCTGGCGCCCGACACCGCGCAGGCCGACATCTTCCGCAACGACATCGAGCCGAACCTTCAGGACGGCAACGCGTTGTTCTTCGGGCACGGGCTCAACATCCACTTCGGCCTGATCAAGCCGCCGGCCAACGTCACCGTCGGTATGGTCGCCCCGAAGGGTCCCGGCCACCTGGTGCGCCGCCAGTTCGTCGACGGCAAAGGCGTGCCGTGCCTGGTCGCCGTCGAACAGGACCCGAAGGGGGAGGGCCAAGCGCTGGTGCTCTCCTACGCCAAGGGCATCGGCGGCACCCGCGCCGGCGTCATCAAGACCACCTTCAAGGACGAGACCGAGACCGACCTGTTCGGTGAGCAGGCCGTGTTGTGCGGTGGCACAGAGGAACTCGTCAAGACCGGCTTCGACGTGATGGTGGAGGCCGGTTACGCCCCCGAGCTGGCGTACTTCGAGGTGCTACACGAGCTCAAGCTGATCGTCGACCTGATGTACGAGGGCGGCATCGCGCGGATGAACTACTCGGTGTCCGACACCGCCGAGTTCGGCGGCTATCTGTCCGGGCCGCGGGTGATCGACGCCGACACCAAGAGCCGGATGAAGCAGATCCTGGCCGAGATCCAGGACGGCAGCTTCGTGAAGAAGTTGGTGGCCAACGTCGAAGGCGGCAACAAGGAGCTCGAGCGGCTGCGCAAGGAGAACGCCGAGCATCCGATCGAGGTCACCGGCAAGAAGCTGCGCGACCTGATGAGCTGGGTGGACCGCCCGCTGACCGACACGGCCTGACCACTAGCGATTTGTGTGCGTTCACGCGCCCTCAGCGCAACAGAACGCACACAAATCGCGGGGGGTTAGGGCGCCAGCGACGGCAGCGTTTTGATGCCGAACTCCCGGCGCAGCGCCGTGCGCGCGGCGTAGAAGCCCGACATACCGTGCACACCGCCGCCCGGTGGGGTGGCCGAGGAACACAGGTAGGCCTTGGGAATCGGCGTGCTCCACGGGTTCAGCCGGGGTGTCGGGCCGCCCAGCGCGTGCATCAGCGTGTTGCCGCCGACACCGATGTCGCCGCCGACCAGGTTGGCGTTGTGGTCGGCGAGCCGGGCGGCCGGAACCGATCGTGCGGCCACGACGATGTCGCGGAACCCGGGCGCGAACCGCTCGAAGATCCTGGTCACCGTTTCGGTCTGGTCGACGTCTGATCCCGACGGCACATGCGCGTAGGTCCACAGCGGACGACGGCCCTGCGCGTCGATCCGGGCCGGATCGGCCAGATGCGGCAGCGCCGCGAGCACCATCGGCCACTGCGCGTGCCGACCGTCGGCGATCTCACCTTCGGCATGGGCGACCTGCTCACGCGTGCCGCCCATGTGCAGGGTCGGCGCGCCGGCCAGCCGCGGATCCGTCCACGGAATGTCATCGGAGAGCACGAAATCCACCTTGGCCACCCCCGGGCCGAATCGGTAGCGTTGCAACGCCTTCCGGTACCGGCTGGGCATCCGGTCACCGTAGATCTGCAACAACGCCGTCGGGGCCGTGTCGTAGAACACGACGCCCTCGGGTGGTTCGGTGATCTGCTCGCCCGCCACGATCGACGCGCCGTGTGCACGCAGATCCGCCATCAACGCATCGACGATTGCCTGGCTTCCGCCGACCGGGATCGGCCAGCCCACCGTGTGGGCCAGCGTCGCCAGCATCAGCCCGCCGCCTGCCGACACCAACGACGGCATCGGGGAGATGACGTGGGCGGCGACACCGGTGAACAGCGCGCGGGCGTCGACACCGCTCAGCGCGCGCCAGGCCGGGCTGCCCTGCTCGAGCAGCCGCAGCCCCACCTGAACCGCGGCGATCGGATCGGTCGGGATCGACCGCTTGTCGCCGAGCAGCAGGTCGAGCACCGCGTCATCGCGCTCGACCAGCGGACCGAGCAAGCGCCGCCACGAGTCACCGTGTTCCAGCTCGGCGCAGGTGCTGTCGAGGTCGTGATAGCCGACCGCCGCGGGCCGGCCCGGCAACGGGTTGGCGTAGGAGATCTCGGGCACTTTCAGCGCCACCCCGCGGGCCGGCAGGTCGAACTCCGCGAGGAACGGCGACGCCAGCGCAAGCGGATGCACCGCAGAGCAGATGTCGTGGCAGACCCCGGAGAACTCCGGGTCGGCCAGGGTGCGTGCCCCGCCGCCGAGGGTGGGCTGGGCTTCGAAGACCTGTACCGACAGTCCGGCTCGGGCGCAGACGACGGCCGCGGCCAGTCCGTTGGGTCCACTGCCTACGACGGTGATGTCCACGCTGTTTATTCTTCCGCCCGCCACCCGCCAGATTCTCCCGCCCGTCACCCCCATTAGTCTGACCGGGTGAGTCTGCCCGTTGTATTGATCGCCGACAAGTTGGCTGAGTCCACCGTCGCCGCGCTCGGCGACCAGGTAGAAGTCCGCTGGGTCGACGGCCCGGATCGAGAGAAGCTGCTGGCCGCGGTGCCCGACGCCGACGCGCTGCTGGTGCGCTCGGCGACCACCGTCGACGCCGAGGTGCTGGCCGCCGCGCCCAAACTCAAGATCGTCGCCCGGGCCGGCGTGGGCTTGGACAACGTCGACGTCGACGCGGCCACCGCGCGCGGTGTGCTGGTCGTCAACGCGCCGACATCCAACATCCACAGCGCCGCCGAGCACGCGCTGGCGCTGATGTTGGCCGCCGCGCGCCAGATCCCCGCCGCCGACGCGTCGTTGCGCGAGCACACCTGGAAGCGTTCGTCGTTCTCCGGCGTCGAGATCTACGGCAAGACCGTCGGCGTCGTCGGCCTCGGCCGCATCGGTCAGCTGGTGGCCCAGCGGCTCGCCGCATTCGGCACCCACGTGGTGGCCTACGACCCGTACGTGTCAGCGGCGCGCGCCGCCCAGCTCGGCATCGAGCTTCTTGGGCTCGACGAGCTGCTGGGCCGCGCCGACTTCATCTCCGTGCACCTGCCCAAGACACCGGAGACCGCCGGCCTGATCGGCAAGGAGGCGCTGGCCAAGACCAAGCCGGGCGTCGTCATCGTCAACGCCGCGCGCGGCGGGCTGGTCGACGAGGACGCGCTGGCCGACGCGGTGCGCTCCGGGCATGTGCGCGCGGCGGGGATCGACGTGTTCGCCACCGAGCCGACGACCGAGAGCCCGCTGTTCGAGCTGCGCGACGTCGTCGTCACCCCGCATCTGGGCGCCTCCACCGTCGAAGCCCAGGACCGCGCGGGTACCGACGTGGCCGCCAGCGTGAAGCTGGCGCTGGCCGGTGATTTCGTACCCGACGCCGTCAACGTCGCCGGGGGCGCCGTCGGTGAGGAGGTCGCGCCGTGGCTGGACCTGGTGCGCAAGCTGGGCCTGCTCGTCGGCGTGCTGAGCGACGAGCTGCCGGTCTCGCTGTCGGTGCAGGTGCGCGGCGAACTGGCCTCCGAAGAGGTTGAGGTGCTTCGCCTTTCAGCGCTGCGGGGATTGTTCTCCGCGGTGATCGAGGATCCGGTGACGTTCGTCAACGCGCCCGCGCTTGCCGCCGAGCGCGGGGTGGAGGCCGAGTTGAGCACCGCCACCGAAAGCCCCAACCACCGCAGCGTGGTCGACGTGCGCGCGGTCTACGCCGACGGTTCCACCGCCAACGTGGCCGGCACCCTCTCGGGTCCGCAGCTCGCGGAGAAGATCGTGCAAATCAACGGGCGCAACTTCGATCTGCGCGCCGAAGGTGTGTACCTGATCGTCAACTACATCGATCAGCCGGGCACGCTGGGCAAGATCGGCACCCTGCTCGGCGGGGCAGACATCAACATCCACGCCGCCCAACTCAGCGAGGACGCCGAGGGTCCCGGCGCGACGATCCTGTTGCGCATCGACCGTGACGTACCCGCGGATGTGCGCAGCGCGATCGCCGATGCGGTCGACGCGATGCTGCTGGAAGTGGTGGACCTGTCATGAAACTCGCGATCGTGGCCGGCGACGGCATCGGCCCCGAGGTGATCGGCGAGGCCGTCAAGGTGCTCGACACGGTGCTGCCGGGCGTGGACAAGACGACCTACGATCTGGGCGCGCGGCGCTACCACGCCACCGGCGAGGTGCTGCCGGATTCGGTGCTCGACGAGTTGCGCGGCCACGACGCGATCCTGCTCGGCGCGATCGGCGACCCGTCGGTGCCCAGCGGTCTGCTCGAACGCGGTCTGCTGCTGCGGATCCGGTTCGAGTTGGACCACCACATCAACCTGCGGCCGGGTCGGCTGTATCCGGGCGTCAACAGCCCGCTGGCCGGTAATCCCGAAATCGACTTCGTCGTGGTTCGGGAAGGTACCGAGGGTCCCTACACCGGCACGGGTGGGGCGATCCGGGTCGGCACGCCCCACGAGATCGCCACCGAGGTCAGCGTCAACACCGCGTTCGGCGTGCGCCGGGTGGTCGAGGATGCGTTCGGCCGCGCCCAGAAACGTCGTAAGCATCTGACGTTGGTGCACAAGAACAATGTGTTGACCTACGCAGGCACGCTGTGGTGGCGCACGGTGCAGCAGGTGGCCGCCGACTACCCGGACGTCGAGGTGGCCTACCAGCACGTCGACGCCGCGACCATCCACCTGGTCACCGATCCGGGCAGGTTCGACGTGATCGTCACCGACAACCTGTTCGGCGACATCGTCACGGATCTGGCCGCCGCGGTGTGCGGAGGTATCGGGTTGGCGGCCAGCGGCAATATCGATGCGACGCGCACGAATCCGTCGATGTTCGAGCCCGTGCACGGAAGCGCGCCCGACATCGCCGGGCAGGGCATCGCCGATCCGACGGCGGCGGTCATGTCGGTTGCGCTGCTGCTGGCTCACGTCGGCGAGCATGATGCGGCCGCCCGGGTGGACAAGGCCGTCGAACACCATCTGGCCACCCGCGGTGACGACACGATGTCGACCACGCAGATCGGCGATCGGATCGCGTCGGCGCTGTAGTAGGTATTTTCGCGAGCGCTACACCACGGTCGTGCTCGCGGTCGAAATCACAGCCCTGGGGTACGTTTCGCGAAAATGGAGGGGTCCGCCGGCACGACGGGCACCGCGGCCAACGGCAACAGCGCGCAGACCGCGAACGCCGCCGGATAACCGATCGCGCCGATCAGCGCGCCGAACACCGGGGCCGCGGCGGCGCTGGCCAGATGCTGGCTGGTGTTCTGAGTGCCCAACGCCCGCCCGCTCCAGAACGGGCCCGCGATCTCGGCGATCGCGGTGAACGCCAACCCGTTGTCGGACACGGTGATCACCGACGCGATGACCATCAACGCCACGCTCGTCGGTGAATCCAGCCAATCGGTCAGCGCGAGCAATCCCATCGACGCGGCGGCGGCCAGCGCGATGGTGCGGATCGGGCGCAGCCGAGATCCCAACAGATCTGACCAGCGGCCGGCGGCGATTCGGCCACCGGCGCCCAGCACCTGCGCCAACGTGACCATCGCGCCCGACGATTCGGCCGACCAGCCGTGTTCGGTCATCAGCCACGCCAGCGTGAACGTCCACAGCACCGCCTGCGGCACCACGAGCAGCACGGAGACCGCGTGGATGCGCCAGAGCAGACCCGATTCGCGGTACGGGTTGGCAAGCACCTCCGCGGCCGCCTCCGCGCGCGGCGGCCGGGGCGGATCGATCACGGCCACCGCGCACACCACCGCCGACACCCCGCACACCGCCGCCGGGAACAGCAGCGCCGCCGACGCCCCGTGGGCCTCGGCGATCCGCGGTATCACCAACGCGCCCAACGCAACTCCCAGCGGCACCGCGGCCTGACGGATACCCATCACCAGGCCCCGCTGCTCGGGAGGAAACCAGCCCACCACCAACCGGCCGCTGGCGGAATTGCTGCTCGCCGCGGCCATACCGCCGAGAAACAAGAACACCCCGACCGCCCACAGCGACTCCACCGACGCGGCACCCACCGCCGCCGCCGCGATCAACGCCGAACCCGCTGCGAGCACGAAACGTTCGCCGATCCGGTCGACTACATAGCCCCACGCGATCAGCGTGACGACCAGGCCGAAGCCAGCCATCGACGACAACAGCCCGGCCGAGGCGAGGTTCAGGCCACGCTCGGACTGCAACGTCGGAATCAGAAACGCCACACCGTTGATGAACACGTTGGCGCTGGTGGTGGCCGCCAGACCGATCGCCAGCATCGACCAGCGCAGTGCGGTGCTGGTCGAGTCGGCGGTCACCGGGCCATGGTCGCACGGGGGTCTCATAACGCTGAATTCACATGTCAGAATGTGGGCGATCGGTGCGCGGGGAGCGGCCGCTTCCTCGACGGATCGCGGCTATTAGGCTGAACGGCATGCGCCTTGGCCGAATCGCGAGTCCCGACGGCGTGGCCTTCGTCAGCATCGAAGGCCCGACCGATGATCTGACCCAAGCCGTCGCCCGCGAGATCGCCGAACACCCGTTCGGTACGCCGAACTTCACCGGGAGACAGTGGCCGCTGGCCGATGTGAGATTGCTCGCACCGATCCTTGCCAGCAAGGTGGTGTGCGTCGGCAAGAACTATGCCGCCCACGTGGCGGAGATGGGCCACAGCGAAACACCCGACGAACCGGTCATCTTCATGAAGCCCAACACCGCGATCATCGGACCCAACGTGCCGATCCAACTGCCCGCCGACGCCGACCCGGTGCATTTCGAAGGGGAGCTGGCCGTGGTCATCGGGCGTCCGTGCAAGGACGTGCCCGCGTCGCGGGCCGCCGACAACATCCTGGGCTACACCATCGGCAACGACGTCTCCGCGCGTGACCAGCAGAAGAAGGACGGGCAGTGGACCCGCGCCAAGGGGCACGACACCTTCTGCCCGGTCGGGCCGTGGATCGTCACCGACCTCGATCCCTCCGACGTCGAGATCCGTACCGAAATCAACGGCCAGATCAAGCAGGACAGCAGAACCTCGTTGATGATCCATGACGTCGGGGCGATCGTGGAATGGGTCTCACACGTGATGACGCTGCTGCCCGGTGACCTGTTGTTGACCGGCACACCAGAGGGCGTCGGCCCGATCGAGGACGGCGACACCGTCAGCATCACCGTCGGCGGCCTCGGAACTCTGACCAATCCCGTTGTCCGCAAAGGAAAGTCATGACCGTGCGAGTACGGTTCTGCCCGTCGCCGACCGGCACCCCGCACGTCGGGTTGATCCGCACCGCGCTGTTCAACTGGGCCTATGCCCGGCACACGGGCGGCACCTTCGTGTTCCGGTTGGAAGACACCGACGCCCAACGCGACAGCGAGGAGAGCTATCTGGCGCTGCTGGACGCGTTGAGCTGGCTGGGGC
Source organism: Mycolicibacterium pulveris (assembly GCA_050205315.1). GTDB lineage: Bacteria > Actinomycetota > Actinomycetes > Mycobacteriales > Mycobacteriaceae > Mycobacterium > Mycobacterium pulveris_A. The sequence continues at coordinate 27,774 of JBNMRA010000011.1, forward strand.
TGAACTACGACGAGGGTCCCGACATCGGCGGGCCGTACGGTCCGTACCGGCAGTCCGAGCGCGGTGAGATCTACCGCGACGTGCTGAGCCGGCTGCGCGAAGCGGGCGACGTCTATGAAGCCTTCTCCACCGCTGAGGAAGTCGAGGCCCGGCATGTGGCTGCGGGCCGAAATCCCAAACTGGGCTACGACAACTTCGACCGCGACCTCACCGACGCACAGCGCGCGGCGTTTCGGGCCGAGGGGCGTCGGCCGGTACTGCGGCTGCGCATGCCCGACGAGAACATCACCTGGCGCGACATGGTTCGTGGTGAGACCACGTTCGCCGCAGGCAGCATGCCCGACTTTGCGTTGACCCGGGCCAACGGAGATCCGCTGTACACCTTGGTCAATCCCGTCGACGACGCGTTGATGAAGATCACCCATGTGCTGCGCGGCGAGGACCTGTTGCCGTCCACGCCGCGCCAGATCGCCCTCTACCGCGCGCTGATCCGAATCGGGGTCGCCGAACGCATTCCCGAGTTCGCGCACCTGCCAAGCGTTCTGGGGGAGGGCAACAAGAAGCTCTCCAAGCGGGACCCGCAGTCCAACCTGTTCGTCCACCGTGAGCGCGGGTTCATCCCCGAGGGGCTGTTGAACTACCTGGCGTTGCTGGGCTGGGGGATCGCCGACGACCGTGACATTTTCACGCTCGACGAGATGGTGGCGGCCTTCGATGTGGTCGACGTCAACGCCAACCCCGCCCGTTTCGATCAGAAGAAGGCCGATGCGCTCAACGCCGAACACATCCGGATGCTCGGCGCCGAGGAATTCACCGCGCGGCTGTCGGCGTACTTCGCCGAGCACGGGTACGACACGCGGCTCGACGAAAAGCGGTTCGCCGAGGCCGCTGATCTGGTGCAGACCCGCATCGTGGTCCTCGCCGACGCGTGGAACCTGCTGAAGTTCCTCAACGACGACGAGTACCTGCTCGATGAGAAGGCCGCGGCCAAAGAGCTGAAACCCGATGCCGTCCCGGTGCTCGACGCCGCGCTGAGCGCGCTCGACGCCGTCGGCGACTGGAACACCGCGGCGATCGAAGCGGCGTTGAAGGCCTCGCTGCTGGAGAGCCTGGCGCTCAAACCGCGCAAGGCGTTCGGGCCGGTGCGGGTGGCGGCCACCGGCGCGGCGGTCAGCCCGCCGCTGTTCGAATCGCTGGAGCTGCTGGGCCGCGACCGCACCCTGCACCGACTGCGCGCCGGGCGCGACCACGCCGCCGCGGCGGCAGAGGCGTGAAAAGAGCGCCGCGAATCTTTGGTAGTCTGCACGTCGGCCCGACACAACATGCGGCGACGGCGCCTTTGCCGCGTGAATGGTCGGAATAATAGTCTGTGACCAGCGGTTATAGACAGCCAGTGGGGTATGGTGTAATTGGCAACACAGCTGATTCTGGTTCAGCCATTCTAGGTTCGAGTCCTGGTACCCCAGCCAATGCAACGGATTAGGCCGACATAGGACGCTGAGCTATGCTGGCCATCCGACAGCTGTTCTGGCCCCCGTCGTCTAGCGGCCTAGGACGCCGCCCTCTCACGGCGGTAGCGTGGGTTCGAATCCCATCGGGGGTACCACCGCCTCGTCGTCGGCGCCGTTTCGGCACCGCGACGGGCATTTCACAGCCGTCGCGTGAGCGCATCCGCCGCGGCCAGCAGATCAGCCGCCCACCGCGCGCCCGGACGTCGGCCCATCCGATCGATCGGCCCGGACACCGACACCGCCGCGACCACCGTGCCGCGGCCGTCGCGTACCGGAGCCGAGACACTGGCCACCCCCGCTTCGCGTTCGGCGACGCTCTGTGCCCAGCCGCGCTTGCGCACCTCGGCCAGTGCCCGATCGGTGAACTTGGCGGCCGGCAGCACGGCCTGCTGGGTCGCGAGGTCCGCGTAGGCCAACAGCACCTTGGCCCCGGAGCCGGCGGTCATCGGCAGCCGCGTGCCGACCGGCACCGTATCGCGAAGCCCGGCAGGGGGTTCCAACGCCGCCACGCAGATCCGTGCGGTGCCCTCGCGGCGGTAGAGCTGCACGCTCTCGCCGGTGATCTCGCGCAGCCGCGGTAGCACCACCGCGCCCGCGGCCAACAGCGGATCGTTGACCTGCCCGGCCAATTCGGTCAACCCGGGCCCCAGTCGCCACCGGCCGTCACCGTTGCGGGCGAGCAGCCGATGAGTCTGGAGCCCGGCGGCCAGCCGGTGCGCGGTTGCGCGCGGCAGCCCGGTGCGCTCGCACAGTTCGGCAAGGCCACAGGGCGACTCGGCCACTGCATAAAGGACGCCCACCGCTTTGTCGAGCACCCCGATGCCGCTATCCTGTCTCATAAGCAGATACTAACGTCCCAGATAGTGAGATGGTCACATGTCTACCGCGAACAAGCCGCGCACTTTGGCGGAGAAGGTGTGGGACGACCATGTCGTCGCCAAGGGCGCAGGCGAGGGCTCGGCACGCCAACCCGACCTGATCTACATCGACCTGCATCTGGTGCACGAAGTCACCAGCCCGCAGGCCTTCGATGGGCTGCGGCTCAACGGGCGCCCGGTGCGCAGGCCGGATCTGACGATCGCGACCGAGGATCACAACGTGCCGACGATCGACATCGACAAGCCGATCGCCGATCCGGTTTCGCGCACTCAGGTCGAGACGCTTCGACGCAACTGCGAAGAGTTCGGCATCCGGTTGCATCCGATGGGTGACGCCGAACAGGGCATCGTGCACATCATCGGACCGCAACTCGGGTTGACCCAGCCCGGCATGACGGTGGTGTGTGGGGACAGCCACACCTCGACCCATGGCGCATTCGGCGCGTTGGCGATGGGCATCGGCACCTCGGAAGTCGAGCACGTGCTGGCCACGCAGACCCTGCCGTTGCGCCCGTTCAAGACCATGGCGGTCAACGTCGACGGTGAATTGCCGCCCGGGGTCAGCGCCAAGGACATCATCCTGGCCGTGATCGCGAAGATCGGAACCGGCGGAGGCCAGGGGCACGTCATCGAATACCGCGGCAGCGCCATCGAATCGCTGTCGATGGAAGGCCGGATGACGATCTGCAACATGAGCATCGAGGCCGGCGCGCGGGCGGGCATGGTGGCGCCCGACCAGACGACGTTCGAATTCTTACGCGGTCGTCCGCACGCGCCGCAGGGCGCGCAGTGGGATCAGGCGGTCGAGGCGTGGCGCCGACTGCGTACTGACGACGGCGCCGAATTCGACACCGAGGTCTACATCGACGCCGCGACGCTGAGCCCGTTCGTCACCTGGGGGACCAACCCCGGGCAGGGTGTGCCGCTGTCGGGGTCGGTGCCCGACCCCGAGCTGATGCTCGACGACGGCGAACGCCAGGCAGCCGAAAAGGCGTTGGCATATATGGACCTTCGGGCCGGAATGGCGATGCGGGATATCGCCGTCGACACGGTCTTCGTCGGATCGTGCACCAACGGCCGCATCGAAGACCTGCGGGTGGTGGCCGAGGTGTTGCGGGGCCGCAAGGTCGCCGACGGTATCCGGATGCTCATCGTGCCGGGTTCGATGCGGGTGCGTATGCAAGCTGAATCCGAAGGCCTCGGCGAAATCTTCACCGCCGCCGGAGCCGAGTGGCGGCAGGCGGGTTGTTCGATGTGTCTGGGGATGAACCCCGACCAGCTTTCGCCGGGCCAGCGTTGCGCGTCGACGTCCAACCGCAACTTCGAAGGCAGGCAAGGCAAAGGCGGCCGCACCCACCTGGTGTCGCCGGCCGTCGCCGCCGCCACCGCCGTGCGCGGCACATTGTCTTCGCCCGCCGACCTGCCCGCAGCCACGACTCGATAAGAGGAGCCGTCATGGAAGCATTTCGCACTCACACCGGTATCGGGGTGCCGCTGCGCCGGTCCAACGTGGACACCGACCAGATCATCCCGGCGGTCTACCTGAAGCGGGTTACCCGAACGGGTTTCGAAGACGGGTTGTTCGCCGCCTGGCGCAACGATCCGTCCTTCGTATTGAACCTGCCGCCGTTCGACAAGGGTTCGGTTTTGGTCGCCGGACCCGACTTCGGCACCGGTTCGTCACGCGAGCACGCGGTCTGGGCACTGATGGACTATGGCTTCCGGGTCGTGATCTCGTCCCGCTTCGCCGACATATTTCGGGGCAATGCGGGTAAGGCCGGGCTCTTGGCGGCCGAAATTTCTCAGGATGATGTCGAACTCTTGTGGAAGCTGATCGAACAGCAGCCAGGGCTGGAAATCACTGCGAATCTTCAAGATCGGAATATCGTCGCAGGAACGGTTATGGTGCCGTTCACGATTGACGATTACACCGCATGGCGACTGCTCGAAGGACTCGACGATATAGGCCTTACGCTGCGCAAATGCGATGAGATCGAATCGTATGAAGCGCGTCGGCCGAGCTGGAAACCGCGCACTCTGCCGGTGTGACAGATGGCCCGGGCGAGCCAAAATCGCCCCGAAATCGCCCCGAAATCGCCGTTGTCGAACCCGCTTCTCCAGGCCCCCGGCAGGAGTTCAAGGGGGGCAAGAAAGTTCGCCAGATTCGCCTGAAATTGCGCGTGGCTCTTGGAAATCAATAGGCAATGGGTTTACCGTGTCCTCTAGTCGGTCCAAGGAGGGCCACTAGTTTCGGAGGTTTGCATGAATAAAGCGGAGCTCATCGACGTACTCACGGAGAAGCTGGGCACCGATCGTCGGCAGGCAACCGCTGCGGTGGAGAATGTCGTTGACACCATCGTGCGTGCGGTCCACAAGGGTGACAGCGTCACCATTACCGGCTTCGGTGTTTTCGAGCAGCGCCGTCGTGCTGCCCGTGTCGCGCGTAACCCACGCACCGGCGAGACCGTGAAAGTGAAGCCGACGTCGGTACCGGCATTCCGGCCCGGCGCGCAATTCAAGGCGGTTGTCTCTGGGGCGCAGCGTCTCCCGGCGGAAGGCCCGGCCGTGAAGCGTGGTGTCACAGGCGGTACGGCCCGCAAGGCCGCCAAGAAGACCGCGAAGAAGGCCGCGAAGAAGTCGCCGGCGAAGAAGGCCGCGACCAAGCGGACTGCTGCCAAGAAGACCGCGAAGAAGGCACCGGCGAAGAAGGCCGCGAAGAAGTCGCCGGCGAAGAAGGCCGCGACCAAGCGGACGGCCGCGAAGAAGACCGCGAAGAAGTCGCCGGCGAAGAAGGCGGCTACCAAGCGGACGGCCGCGAAGAAGACCGCGAAGAAGGCTCCGGCGAAGAAGGCCGCAGCCAAGCGCGGCCGCAAGTAGATTCCACACCGGATACGCCGTGGGTCATTGTGACCCACGGCGTATCTGCGTGCGCCGCTAGGTCTTGGCGGCCAGTGGGCTGTCGATATGGTCGGCGGCGATCAGCTTGCCGTCGAACATCGACATCACCCAGGTACTGCCCTTACGGTTGCGCGACTTGTCCGGGCGCACCCCGTCGCGCTCGCACCACCAGTCGATCAGGTCCGGAATCACCTTGCCCTGCGTGCAGATCACCGGGACACCGTCGCCGCCGGCGATTTCGAGAGCGCGGCGCCGGGTCGCCTTGCGGTCAGCCGAATACGCTTCCTCAGTCAACAACGGTTCGCGTTGTATGGTGGTCGCCAACTCCTCGGCCAGCGGGTCCAGTGTCTGCACGCAGCGCACCCGGTCGGCGGCGTAGAGGGTATCGGCGCCGAAGGCCGACAGCACCCCGACGAGCGATTCGGCCTGTGCGCGGCCGCGTTTGTCCAGCGGGCGCTTTCGGTCGTCACCTTTGTAGCGCGACTTGCTCCCCGCGGTGGCGTGCCGGACGATCAGCACCGTCTTCGTGTCGACGGGGAGCTTGATGAAGCGGCGCAGCACCTTTCGGTCGTGCGGATACTCCAGTTGTTTCATCGCCTCGGTAACGGGTAACCACTTCAGTTCATCGACCTCGGCGTTGGGGCTGAAACTGCCGCCTACTGTGCGTGCCGCCCAGTAGCGGACCTTCTTGGTGCCCTCCTCGACGGGATAGCTCACCGCGGCGAGCCGGCGGCCCAGATGTGCGGTGTATCCGGTCTCTTCACAGACTTCCCGCACCGCGGTAACCGGCTCGGTCTCGCCCGGGTCGAGCTTGCCTTTCGGCAGCGACCAATCGTCGTAGCGGGGACGGTGAACGATCGCGATCTCCGGTGCGGTCGGGTCGCCGTTCGGGCGCCACAGCACCGCGCCTGCGGCGTAGATCGGCTTGTCGGCCCCGGCGACGTCAGATGTCTCCTTCGGCAACGTCAACTCCTGCAGTTCAATCCGGCCAGCCACCGCCTGCACGTGATCGATTCACGGGTGCCGGCGGCTCTCCATCAACGACACCTGATGATCGCGTACCGTCTCACCGTGCTGTGGTGAGGCCGTCCATTTTCCGTCCACGCCCAGTTCCCAGCAGCGGGTGGCGGGGTCCATCGCGGACTCGAAGATGTCGTGCAGTTGCGCCTTCAGACGCCGATCCTTCACGTGCGCCATCACTTCCACGCGCCGGTCGAGGTTTCGATGCATCATGTCGGCGCTGCCGATCCAGAACTCGTCGATCGCGTTGAAGTGAATGATCCGGGAGTGCTCGAGGAAACGACCCAGTATCGAACGCACCACGATGTTCTCGGAGTACCCGTCCGCCCCGGGCCGTAGCGCACAGATCCCGCGCACCACGACTTCCACCCGCACGCCCGCCTGCGACGCTCGGTAGAGCGCGTCGATGACCTGCTCGTCGACCAACGCGTTGGCTTTCAGCCGGATCCGGCCCTCCCCGCCGTCGCGCGTCGCCGCGATCTCGCGTTCGATGCGTTCGATGATGCCCTTGCGCACCCCGTACGGTGCGACCAACAGGTTGCGGTAGGTGTCCTTGCGCGAGTAACCCGTCAACGAGTTGAACAGATCGGTCAGGTCCGCGCCGATGTCGGGGGCCGCGGTGAGAAGGCCGATGTCCTCGTACAACCGGGCCGTCTTGCTGTTGTAGTTTCCGGTGCCGATGTGGCAGTAGCGCCGGATCGTGGACCCTTCCCGACGCACCACCAGCGCGGTTTTGCAATGGGTTTTCAGCCCGACGAGTCCGTACACCACATGCACGCCGGCTTGTTCCAGTGTGCGCGCCCACTTGATGTTGGCCTGTTCGTCGAAGCGCGCCTTGATCTCGACGAGCGCCACCACCTGCTTACCGGCTTCGGCGGCATCGATGAGCGAGTTGACGATCGGCGAATCACCCGAGGTGCGATACAGCGTCTGCTTGATCGCCAGCACGTTGGGATCTGCGGCGGCCTGCTCGATAAACCGTTGCACCGTCGTGGAGAACGAATCGTAGGGGTGATGGACGAGCACATCGCCGTCGCGCAGCGTCGAGAAGATGCTCTTGGGTGTCTCCCGTTCCCCGAAGGCCGGCGGTGTCGCGGGAACGAACGGCCGGTCCTTGAGGGCCGGGCGATCCAGGCTGTAAACCTGCCACAGCGCCGAGAGATCCAAAAGGCCCGGCACTTCGATGACGTCGCCCCTGTCCACCTCGAGTTCACGCAACAGCAACTCGAGCATGCTCTCGGTCATGTCGTCGGAGACTTCCAACCGCACCGGCGAACCGAAACGCCGCCGCGCCAGTTCCCGCTCCAGCGCCTGCAACAGGTCCTCGTCGCGGTCTTCTTCGACCTCGAAATCGGCGTTGCGGGTGATCCGGAACGCGTGGTGCTCGACGATCTCCATGCCGGGAAACAACACCGGAAGAAACGCCGCGATCAGTTCCTCCATCGGAAGGAACCGCGCCACATGCGGGGAGCCGTCGCGCGCGCCGAGTTCGACGAACCGGTCCACGTTGTCGGGCACCTTGATTCGGGCGAAATGCTGACCGCCGTCGTCGGGATGTTTGACGGTGATCGCCAGGTTCAGGCTCAACCCGCTGACGAACGGAAACGGGTGGGCGGGGTCGACGGCCAACGGGGTCAGCACCGGGAAGACCTGTTCGTGAAAGTAGGTCGACAGCCGCGTGCGTTCGGACTCGTCGAGCTCGGACCAGGTCACGATCACGATGCCTTCGTCGGCCAGCGCCGGGCGCACCGAGTCCAAAAAGACGTGCGCATGCCGGTCGGCGATCTGTTGGGTGCGTTCACTGATCCGGCGCAGTTGCTCCTTGGGCGACAGCCCGTCGGCCGAACGCACCGACAGCCCCATCTCGTGGCGGCGTTTGAGACCCGCGACGCGCACCATGTAGAACTCGTCGAGGTTGGACGCGAAGATCGCCAGGAACTTCGCGCGCTCAAGCAACGGCAGCGACGTGTCGGCGGCCAGCGCCAGCACCCGCGCATTGAAGTCCAGCCAACTCAATTCGCGGTTGAGATAGCGATCCTCGGGCAGCGCATCCTCGACTGCCGGCGATGTCGCCGCAGGCGGTGCTTTCGGCGCCGCATCCACCGGGGACGGTCGCGCCGGCCGCGCCGGACCCACATCCGGTGTCGCCGTCGAGCTGCCATCGTCGGCGCGGATCTGGGTTTCGGCTTCGGTCATGCCTTGATGATCCCTTACGACCGAAGGTCGTGCCACCGTCTTACCGCGCTGAGCCGATGGCCGCCGCGGTCGCCGCGCCCACCCCGAGCCGACGTGCTGCCAGCAGATCGTCGGGGGTGTCGATGTCACAGCGCAGCCCCGGCCACGCTCCGGTCAACTCGATCGCACCGGAGTTGCGATGGCGTTGAGCAGATTCAGGGCCGAACTGAGGCGTCAGCGCCACGCCGAACGCGAGCAGCGCGGACGTTCCGGTACCGTGCCGGTCACCGACAAAGCTACGACGGTATCTGCGTCCGGCGCCGATCGCCTCGGCGAGTTCCTGCGGCTGCAACGCGGGCAGATCACCTTGCAGCACAACGATATTGGGAGTCTCGTCACGCACCACGGCCTCCGCGACGGCGATCGCGTTGTTCAGCGGGTCGCGGTGCCCCTCGGGGGTCGGGTCGGAAAGCACACGGGCGCCGAGTTCACGCACGGCATCGGCGGCGTCGCCGTCGGGTGTCACGACGGTGATCGCGCGTACCGCCGCAACCGCCGAAGCGGCGGTGATGGTGTCGATCAGCATGGCCAGCACGACGTTTTCCCGGGTGCTCGCGGAGAACACCGGAGCCAGCCTCGTCTTGGCGGCGCCGAGTCGCTTGACGGCGATCACCAGCCCGATGTCGCCCTCGCCTGACCCGCTCATAAGCGTCATCCTGCCAGCAGAGCCGTGCGCGCTAGGGTGAAGGCGTGGTCAAGGCAGCGGTGATGGGTGCCGGTGCGTGGGGCACGGCGCTGGCCAAAGTGCTCGCCGACGCCGGCGCCGAGGTGAGGTTGTGGGCCCGTCGTCCCGAGCTGGCCGACGAGATCAACACCACGCATCGCAACACGACGTACCTGGGCGATGCCGCGCTGCCCCCGTCGATCCGCGCGACCAGCGATGCTGACGATGCGCTTTTCGGAGCGTGCACCGTGCTGCTGGCGGTGCCGTCACAGACCCTGCGCGCCAACCTCGAGCAGTGGAAGGACTCGATCGGCGACGACGTGACGTTGGTGAGCCTGGCCAAGGGCATCGAGCTCGACACCCTGATGCGGATGAGCCAGGTGATCGTGCAAGTCACCGGCGCGGACCCGGCACGCGTCGCCGCGGTCAGCGGCCCGAACCTGGCCAGCGAGATCGTCCAACAGCAACCCGCGGCCACCGTGGTGGCCTGTAGTGACTCCGGGCGCGCGGTCGCGTTGCAACGCGCCATGTCCACCGGTTACTTCCGCCCGTACACCAACGCCGACGTGATCGGCGCCGAGATCGGCGGTGCATGCAAGAACGTCATCGCGCTGGCCAGCGGGATGGCCGCCGGTGTCGGGCTGGGGGAGAACACCGCGGCCGCCATCATCACCCGCGGTCTGGCCGAAATCATGCGTCTGGGAATCGCGTTGGGCGCCAAGCCGGCCACGCTGGCGGGGTTGGCCGGTATCGGCGACCTGGTCGCGACGTGCATGTCACCGCAGTCACGCAACCGGTCCTTCGGCTACCGGCTCGGCCGCGGCGGCACGATGGAATCGGCGTTGCAGGCCGCAGCGGGTCAGGTCGCCGAAGGTGTCGCATCGTGTCAATCGGTGCTGGCGCTGGCGCAGAGCTACGACGTGGAGATGCCGCTCACCGACGCCGTTGTGCGGGTGTGCCACAAGGGCTTATCGGTCGACGAGGCGGTCGCGTTGTTGCTCGGGCGTAGCACGAAGCCGGAGTAGCGGGATGGAGGCTCAGTACGGCGACTCCACCCGGAGCGTCAAAGCGGTGGGCACCGAAGCCATTCCGGGGAGTCCGGTGACGCCTCCTCCGGTTCCCGCGGCGGCCTACCACCTCTCGCCCGACGAAACCGAGCCGGTGGATTTCTACGGCCGCAACTCCAACCCGACATGGCGTCGTCTGGAGGCCGCGCTCGCCGAACTCGAAGGCGCCGCGGCGGCGCTGACGTTCGGCTCCGGCATGGCCGCGATCACCTCGGTGCTTCGGGTGCTGACCAAACCCGGCGCCAAGCTGGTCATCCCGGCCGACGGCTACTATCAGGTTCGTCGGTATGCCGCGGAATACCTTGTGCCGCAAGGTGTTACGGTAGTCGAGGCGGTGTGCTCGGAGATGTGTTCGGCATCGGTCGATGCCGACGTCGTCCTCGCGGAGACCCCGGTGAATCCCGGGCTCGACGTCGTCGACCTGCACCAGTTGGCGATGCACTGCCGAAGCCGCGGCGCCGTCCTCGTCGTCGACAACACGAGCGCGACGCCACTGGGCCAGCAGCCGTTGTCGTTGGGCGCCGACCTCGTGGTGGCCAGCGCCACCAAGGGGTTGTCCGGCCACAGCGATCTGGTCGCCGGCTACGTCGCGGGCAGCCACCCCGAGCTGATGGCGGCGGTGGCGCGGGAGCGGCTGTTGGCCGGGCCGATCCTCGGGGCGTTCGAGGCGTGGCTGGTGTTGCGCGGCCTGGGCAGCGCGGGGCTGCGGTTCGAACGCCAATCCCAAAACGCCCAGGCGCTGGCGGTGATGCTGCGCAACCATCCGGCGGTGCGTTCGGTGCGGTACCCGGGACTGCCCGACGACCCGTCGCACCGCGTCGCCGCGCAGCAGATGAAGCGCTTCGGCGGGCTCGTCGCCGTCGAGCTCGAAAGCGCCGACGCGGTGCACGCGCTGGTGGAGCGCAGCGCGCTGTTGATCTCCTCGACCAGCTTCGGCGGAATCCACACCTCGGTCGACCGCCGCGCCCGCTGGGGTGACTCGGTCAGCGACGGCTTCGCGCGCATCTCGCTGGGCATCGAGGACGTCGACGACCTGATCGCCGACGTCGAACAGGCGCTCGGCTGAAAACACCACGCCGCCGCGGTCGACATCATTGTTTTCGGCCCCGGGCGGTAGCCTCTCTAGGTTGTGACTGCCCACAGTGACTCCGGCCCGGAACGCATCCGGGTCGCCGTCGTCTACGGCGGACGCAGCTCCGAGCACGCGATCTCATGTGTCTCCGCTGGCAGCATCCTGCGCAATCTCGATCCGGCGCGCTTCGACGTCGTCGCGGTCGGCATCACGCCGCAGGGTGCGTGGGTGCTCACCGACGCCCAACCCGACACCCTGGCGATCACCGACGGCCGGCTACCGGAAGTGACCGAGGCGTCGGGCACCGAACTGGCGCTCGCGGCCGACCCCGGGCGGCGCGGCCAACTGCTGTCGCTCGGGCAGGGCGCAGGCGAGATGCTCGCCGCCGTGGACGTCGTGTTCCCGGTGCTGCACGGCCCCTACGGCGAAGACGGCACGATCCAGGGGCTGCTCGAGCTGGCCGGGGTCCCGTACGTCGGGGCCGGCGTGCTGGCCAGCGCCGCGGGCATGGACAAGGAGTTCACCAAGAAGCTGCTCACCGCGGCCGGACTGCCGATCGGCGACCACGCGGTGCTGCGCCCACGCGATGCGACGCTGCCGCTGGAGGTGCGGGAACGGCTCGGCCTACCCGTGTTCGTCAAACCGGCCAGGGGCGGCTCCTCGATCGGCGTCAGCCGCGTCACCGCGTGGGACCGGCTGCCCGACGCGATCGCACTGGCGCGCCGCCACGACCCGAAGGTGATCGTCGAGGCCGCGATACCGGGACGTGAATTGGAATGCGGGGTGCTGGAATTCCCCGACGGCCGGGTCGAGGCGAGCGCGATCGGCGAGATCAGGGTGATCACCGCCCAGGGCGGCGAGGACGGGTTCTACGACTTCGCGACCAAATATCTCGAAGAGGCCGCCGAGCTCGACGTACCCGCCAAGGTCGACGACGACACCGCGGATGTGTTGCGCAGCTTGGCGATCCGGACATTCCAGGCCATCGACTGCCAGGGGCTGGCCCGCGTTGACTTCTTCCTGACCGACGACGGCCCGGTGGTCAACGAGATCAACACGATGCCCGGCTTCACCACCATTTCGATGTATCCGCGGATGTGGGCCGCCAGCGGGGTGGACTATGCGACGTTGCTGACGACCATGGTCGAAACGGCGCTGGCGCGCGGCACCGGCCTGCGCTGACCCCTCCCTCTTGCCGCGAGCGTGCGTGTCTGCGCCCGACACGCCGCAGCAAATCACGAGTTTGCGCACGCTCGCCGCGACGGGGTGGGCCCTAACCGGCCGGTGCCGGGTCAACCGGCTTGGCAGGCAACGACTTCGCGATCGCTTCGGAGATCTCCTGAATCGGCGTCGGGCCGGCATCCTGCGGCAACGTCAGCGCAATGTAGACGGGCCGGTCCACGGCGTACCACGTGCTGCGACCCGCCTCGGAGACGCGAAACCAGCTCACCGCGTCGACGACCTGCAGCGGAGTACCCACCACGAACTCGGCAGGCCGCTCCAGCCCGCAGCGCAGGATGATCGCCTCCCGGTCCGGGTCGGTGCGCCACGCCGCTGATCCCGGCGGCGCGGGTTCGGCGAGGCGGGCGCGGTCGAAATCGCCCAGCTTTTCCGGTAGCGCGTCGATCAGCGAATCGCACTCCGCGCTCTCGGCGTCCGGCGCGGGCACCGCCACGATCCCGACCACCTGTTGCTCGGCGGGGGTCTCACGCAGCGCCGCGACCGCCAGGACCGCGACGACGGCACCCACCGCCACCACCACCGCCGCGATCAGCAGCGCACGCGGCGGACCGTCTCGCTCCTCGGATTCCACAGCCCAACTCTATGGCCGAATAGACTCCACGCCGCAAGGGCCGGTACAGCACGGGTCCGGGGAGGCGACATGGCCACTGATGATCCCGCCGAGACCCTCGCGGGTTTGGGCGAGTTCGCGGTGATCGATCGGCTGGTGGCCGATCGGGAACAACCACCTGCGGTGGCGCTCGGCCCCGGCGACGACGCGGCCGTGCTGGACGCCCCCGACGGAAAGACGGTGGTGTCCACCGACATGCTGGTGGCCCAGCGGCACTTCCGGCTCGACTGGTCCACGCCGCACGACGTCGGGCGCAAGGCGATAGCCCAAAACGCCGCCGACATCGAGGCGATGGGGGCACGCGCCACCGCGTTCGTCGTCGCGTTCGGCGCACCGGCTGACACCGCCACCGCACAGGCGCTCGAACTGGCCGACGGCATGTGGCACGAGGCCCGGCTGCTCGGTGCCGGGATCGTCGGCGGTGATCTGGTCAGCGCGCCGCAGTGGGTGGTCTCCGTGACCGCACTGGGCGACCTCGATGGCCGCCGCCCGGTGCTGCGCAGCGGCGCCCGGGCGGGCGACACCGTGGCCGTAGCGGGAGGGCTGGGACTCTCGGCAGCAGGATTTTCGTTGTGGCACAAAGACATCAGCCAGTTCGACGAACTGCGGCGACGCCATCTGGTCCCCGAACCGCCGTACGGGCAGGGGCGCGTCGCGGCCGACGCGGGTGCCACCGCGATGACCGATGTGTCCGACGGGCTGCTGGCCGATCTGGGGCACATCGCCGAAGCCTCCGGCGTCGTCGTCGACGTGTCGACCGACATGTTGAGTGCCGACCGCGAGACCGTCGCTGCCGCCGCCGCAGTCATCGGCGCCGACCCGTGGGGATGGGTGCTGGGCGGCGGGGAGGACCACGCGCTGGTCGCGACGTTCGCGGGTGCGCCGCCCGACGGGTGGCGGGTGATCGGGCGGGTGCGCGACGGGGCGCCGCGGGTGCTGGTCGACGGCGCCGAATGGCAGGGAGATCCCGGCTGGCAATCCTTCGACTCGTTAGGGTGACGGATCGTGACGGTGTATGCGATCGCGCAACTGAAGTTCACCGACCGGCGAGCCGGGGCGGACACCGTGGTGCAGTTGATCAAGGGGATTTCGTGACGGCGCGGCCATTGCGCGAACTTGTCGAGGAAGGCTGGGCCGCCGCGCTGGAGCCGGTGGCTCCCCAGGTGGCCCAGATGGGGGAGTTCCTGCGCGCGGAGCTGGCCGCAGGTAACGGCTACCTGCCGGCCGGTCAAAATGTGTTGCGCGCGTTCACGTTTCCGTTCGATCAGGTGAGGGTGCTCATCGTCGGCCAGGATCCGTATCCAACGCCGGGGCACGCGGTCGGGCTGAGCTTCTCGGTGGCCGCCGACGTACGTCCGCTGCCGCGCAGCCTGGAGAACATCTTCACCGAATACGGTAAGGACCTTGGTTATCCACCCCCGGTGAACGGCGATCTCACACCTTGGGCGCAACGCGGGGTGATGCTGCTCAACCGGGTGCTCACCGTGCGGCCCGGCAGCCCGGCCTCACATCGCGGCAAGGGCTGGGAGGCGGTGACCGAATGTGCGATCAGGGCGCTGGTCGCCCGTAGGCAGCCGCTGGTGGCGGTGCTGTGGGGCCGCGACGCGGCCACGCTGAAGCCCATGCTCGAGGGCAGCGACTGTGTGGCGATCGAATCGCCGCACCCGTCACCGCTATCGGCGTCGCGCGGCTTCTTCGGCTCGCGCCCGTTCAGCCGCGCCAACGAACTGCTCGAGAAGATGGGCGCCGACCCGATCGACTGGCGGCTTTCCTAGAGCCCGACTGCGCCCAGATGACGGTCCCGCGCTATGTGCCCGGGATCGGCGGCGGCGACGGGATCGGCGGCGGTGACGGGATCGGCGGCGGCGACGGGATGTCGGGCACCGGGATCTCGATCGTGCCGTCCCCGTCGGCCGGCCCGGTCGGCTCGGCCGGCTCGGCCGGCTCGGCCGGTTGGGCCGGTTCGGTCGGCAGCTCGGGTGAGGGCGTGGTGGTCACCGTCGTCTCCACCGTGGTTTCGACCGACGTCGTGGTCGTGGTCGTCGTCGTGGTTTCCGAATCGCCGGATTCCTCACCGCCGCACGCCATCACCAACGACGCCACCGCGAGCGCGGACGCCAGCGCGAACAGTTTCGGTTTTGCTGCTCCACCTGAAGTCATGGAGCAACGACTTACCCGCGACGGCGTCGCTCAAACGCAGCCGAGATCAGTTCTGCGGGGTCATCGTCACTTCGGGGATATCGATATCCGGCGAGGGAATCTCGATGGTGTTGTCGCCCTCGCCGGGGGTGGTTTCTGTTGCCTCGGTGGTCGTCGTCGTTGTCGTGGTGGTCGTCTCGGTGTCGGCGGTCTGGCTGTCGCCACAGGCGACCAACAGCCATCCAGCCGCGAGAGCTCCGGTGATCGTGATCAGTGCAGGACGAGCGAATCCAAAGTGCATTTGTGCGACCGTTCCTTCCAACCAGGCCGGGTGCCCGGTCTCCCGGTCAACCTTCCCGACCCCCGGGAACGCTAAACGTCGCGGTCACGGCCTACGTCAGGCGCGCGCGACCTTGCCGGCCTTGATGCACGACGTGCACACGTTCATCCGCTTCTTGTTCCCGCCAGGACCGGCGGCATGCACAGTCTGGACGTTCGGATTCCACCGACGGCTGGACCGGCGATGGGAGTGCGACACCGACTTGCCGAAGCCGGGGGCCTTCCCGCAGATATCGCAGACGGCAGCCATATGTAGAACTCCTCGGATCAGTACTTGGGGGGTCCGGACTTCGTTCGCCGCGTTCCAGCGACCGGCCGACCCGACAACCTGATCAGGATACCGGCAGCCGCATCGATCACCAAAATATGGCGCGGTGGTGGCCGTCGGCGCGGTCGAACGTGAGCTTGTGCGCGGCATCGGGGTGAAATCTCGCACACAAGCTCACGTTGGGCGCTTGGAGCGGCCCGAATGGTGTGTCGGCGCTGTCGGCGGGAGTCGTTAGGCTGACGCCCACGGCGGCATCGGAGTTGCGGGTTCACGGCGATATCTGGCGGGAGGTGGGCATGTCGGTTCGACGGCTGGACGCCTCCGCGTTGCGGGGTTGGGCACACACCGCCGTCGGCGACCTGATCACCCACACCGACGAGATCAACCGGCTCAACGTGTTTCCGGTCGCCGACGCCGACACCGGCACGAACATGCTGTTCACCATGCGTTCGGCGTGGGCGCAGGCCGATGCGCTGCCCGAGACCGACGACGTGGCGCAGGTGGCGGCGGCGCTGGCCCGTGGCGCGCTGCACGGCGCGCGCGGCAACTCCGGTGTGATCCTGTCCCAGATTCTGCGCGGGCTGGCCGACGTCACCGCCGAGGCGGCCGCGCGGCGGCGTGCGGTGCTGGTCCACATCGACGCCGAGCTGCTCGCGTCGGCGCTGCGGGCCGCGGTCACGCTGGTCGTCGCCTCGATCGGCCAACCCGTACCGGGCACCATCTTCACCGTGCTGCGAGAGGCGGCCAACGCCGCTGAACAGGCGGTTTCCGAGGGCGCCGAGCTGGCCGACGTGCTGCTGGCCGCGGGTGACGCCGCGGCGGCGGCCCTGGACAAGACCCCCGGGCAACTCGCCGTGCTGGCCGAGGCGGGTGTGGTCGACGCCGGCGGGCGAGGTCTGCTGGTGCTGCTGGACGCGATGGCGGCCACACTCACCGAACAGGCGCCCCAGCGGCCGCAATACGTGCCCGCACCCGCGCACGCGCACGCCGCCGCCGTCACGGCCGACAGCGCCGCGACGCCGCAGTTCGAGGTGATGTACCTGCTCACCGGCTGTGACGGCGACGGTGCGCAGAAGCTGCGCGGCGAACTGGACCGGCTCGGCGAGTCGGTCGCGATCGCCGCGGCCGGCGCCGGCGGGCAGTACTCGGTGCACGCGCACGTCGACGACGCCGGAGCCGCCGTCGAGGCGGGCCTGTCGGTCGGGACCCCGAGCCGCATCCAGATCACCTCGCTCACCGGCAGCGGCGGCGCCAGCCCGGCGGGGGGATGGACGCGCGAACGGGCGGTGCTCGCGGTGGTCGACGGGATTGGCGCGCAGGAACTGTTCGCCGGAGAAGGCGCACACGTGCTGCGACTGCCGTCCGACGGCCCGGTCAGCGCCAAACAGCTGCTGCACGCGCTGGTCGACGCGGGCGCAGCGCAGGTCATGGTGTTGCCCAACGGTTACGTGGCCGCCGAGGAACTGGTCGCGGGGTGCACGGCGGCGATCGGCTGGGGCATCGACGTGGTTCCGGTGCCGGCGGCGTCGATGGTGCAGGGACTAGCCGCGCTGGCCGTTCACGACGCCGGCCGCCAAGCAGTCGACGACGGCTACACCATGGCCCGCGCCGCGGCCGGCGCCCGGCACGGTTCGGTACGGGTGGCCACCGAGGAGGCGTTGACCTGGGCGGGGTTGTGCAAACCCGGTGACGGCCTTGGCATCTCGGGCGACGAGGTGCTGGTCGTGGCTGAGGACGTGGCGGCCGCGGGTGCCGGCCTGATCGACCTGCTGCTGGCCGTGGGCGGCGAACTGGTCACCGTGCTCACCGGTGCCGACGCCGACGGCCGCGTCGCCGCGGCGCTGCAGGAGCACATGCATCGCCATCATCTGGGGATCGAGCTCGTCACGTACCACACCGACCACCGCGGCGACGCGCTGCTGATCGGGGTGGAGTAGCGGTGGCCACCCTCGACGATCGCCTCGACTTCATCATCGGCAAGAAGGCCGCCGGACCGCTGGAGGAGCACTTCGGCATCCGCACCGTCGACGACCTGCTGCGCCACTACCCGCGCAAGTACAGCGACGGGATGACGGTGCTCGACGCCGACGAGGAGCTGCAACAGGGCGAACACGTCACGTTCGTCGACACGATCACCGCCACCAAAGTCGGTGAGATGAAGCCGCAGTACGACAAGAAGTCCAGGAAACACCGCAAACGCAAATGGCTGCGCGTGACGCTGGGGGAGCGGCGCCCGGCGGTCACCGCGACGTTCTTCAACGCGGACTGGATGCTCGACGGCCTCGTCGTCGACACCCGGTTGATGTTGTCGGGCGAGGTCAAACACTTTCGCGGCACACTGCAACTGACGCACCCCGCGTTCCTGGTGTTGGAGTCACCGAAGGGCAAGACGTTCGGCACCAAATCGCTCAAGACCATCGCCTCGGCGTCGGGAGCCGTCGGCGACGACGTGCTGTCGGCGTTCGAGCGGGATTTTTTCCCGATCTATCCGGCCAACAAGAAGGTGCAGAGTTGGGACATCTACGCGTGCGTGCGCCAGGTGCTCGACGTGCTGGATCCCGTCGCCGAGCCGCTACCGAAAAGTGTTCTGCAGCAGCACGATCTGATCTCTGAGGACCAGGCGCTGCGCGCCATCCACATCGCGGAGAACAAATCCGAACGCGCGCAGGCCCAGCGCAGGCTCACCTACGACGAGGCCATCGGCCTGCAGTGGGCGCTGGTCAAACGCCGGTACAGCGACGTGAGCGAGTCCGGTCCGGTCGCCCCGCTGCGCGACGACGGGCTGGTGGCCGCTTTGCGTGACCGGCTGCCGTTCGAGTTGACCGACGGCCAGACCGAGGTGCTCGACGTCATCTCCGCCGAGTTGGCGGCCACCAGGCCGATGAACCGCATGCTGCAGGGCGAGGTGGGCTCGGGCAAGACCATCGTCAGCGTGCTGGCGATGCTGCAGATGGTCGACGCCGGATACCAGTGTGCGCTACTGGCGCCGACCGAAGTCCTTGCCGCCCAACATGACCGATCGGTGCGTGAGGTGCTCGGACCGCTGGCGATGGCGGGCCAGCTCGGCGGTGCCGACGGTGCCACCCGGGTGGCGCTGTTGACCGGGTCGATGTCGGCCGCGCAAAAGCGTGCGGTGCGCGACGAGGTCGCCGGCGGGGAGGCGGGCATCGTGATCGGCACCCATGCGCTGTTGCAGGACGCCGTCGAGTTCCACCGGCTCGGCATGGTGGTCGTCGACGAACAACACCGCTTCGGGGTCGAGCAGCGGGATCGCTTGCGCGGCAAGGCTCCCGGGGGGGTCACGCCGCACCTGCTGGTGATGACCGCCACGCCGATCCCGCGCACCGTGGCGCTGACGCATTACGGTGATCTGGAGACCTCGACGTTGCGTGAACTGCCCCGCGGCAGGCAACCGATCGCGACCAACACCATCTTCATCACCAAGCAGCGGTCCTGGCTGGACCGGGCCTGGCAGCGCATCACCGAAGAGGTCCGCGCGGGCCGACAGGCCTATGTGGTCGCGTCGCGCATCGACGCCGACGACAAACCGAAGGACGACGACGCGCAGGATCCGGAGCAGGAGAAGGCGCCGCCGCCGGTCACCGTCATCGAATTGTTCGACGGGCTGCGCCAAGGCCCGTTGTCGGGGCTGCGGCTCGGGCTGATGCACGGCCGCTTGCCCGCCGACGAAAAGGACGCGGTGATGGGCGCCTTCCGGGCCGGTGAGATCGACGTGCTGGTGTGCACCACGGTCATCGAGGTCGGCGTGGACGTGCCCAACGCGACGGTGATGCTGGTGATGGATGCCGACCGGTTCGGCATCAGCCAACTACATCAGCTGCGCGGCCGCATCGGTCGCGGTGAGCACCCCAGTTTGTGCCTGCTGGCCACCAACCTTTCCGAGGGCTCCAAGGCCGGTGCGCGCCTGAAGGCCGTCGCCTCCACGCTGGACGGCTTCGAACTGGCCGATCTGGACCTGAAGGAGCGTCGGGAGGGAGATGTGCTGGGGCACACCCAATCCGGCCGGGCGATCACGCTGAGGTTCCTGTCGCTGTCGGAGCACCTGGAGATCATTCTGGCCGCCAGGAAGTTCTGTGCAGCGATGTATCAACAGGATCCGGCCGATCCCGGCCTGGCGATGCTCGCCGCACCGTTCGCCGACACCGACCGCGTCGAGTACCTCGACAAATCATGAACCGCAAACGATTTCTGTGGCTGGCAGCGATCGTCGCGCTCGCGGTGCTCGTCGCGGTGCAGACCACGTCCTCGACGGGCCAGCGCCCGCCGGTTGCCGCGGAGGCGGAGGTGCCCACCGTCCCGCCGGGCGTCGACGTGCTGGCCGGTATTGCCGTGATACCGCAGCGGGTGCGCACCCACGACTACCGGCGCGCCGCGTTCGGTGACAGCTGGACCGATTTCCACACCGCGCCCGGCGGCCACAACGGCTGTGACACCCGCAACGACATCCTCGACCGCGACCTCACCGACAAGACGTACGTGTCGATCACGCGGTGTCCCACCGCCGTTGCCACCGGCACCCTGCACGACCCGTACACCAACGCGGTCGTGGCGTTCACCCGCGGCGCCGGTATCGGGGCGTCGGTGCAGATCGACCACATCGTGCCGCTGGCGCTGGCGTGGGACCTCGGCGCGCGCGACTGGCCCGACCCGATGCGGGTGCGCTTCGCCAACGACCCGGCCAACCTGCTCGCCGTCGGGGGTGACCCCAACCAGGACAAGGGCGATCAGGAACCCGCCGACTGGATGCCGCCCAACAAGGCCTTTCACTGCCAGTACGCGATGCAGTTCATCGAAGTGCTGCGCGGCTACCGATTGCCGATCGACGCGCCGTCGGCGACGGTGCTGCGCGACGCCGCGGCCACCTGCCCGACACGCTGAAACCGGGCTCGCCGGGCCTTGCCGGAAAACATTACAACTGTAATCATATCGGGCTATGGGATCTCTGACCGGCAAGGTCGCCATCGTCACCGGCACCAGCCGAGGTGTCGGCGTCGGCATCGCACACGAACTGCTACGGGAAGGCGCGACCGTCGTCGGATGCTCCCGATCCGCCCTCGACGCGATGCCCGGTACCGCCGACAATCCGGACTGGGCCGCCCGTAGCGCCCAATGGGTCTGCGACCAAGGCGATTACAGAGCCATCGACGCGTTCGTACAGCGCGTCGCCGACACCTACGGCCGGATCGACATCCTGGTCAACAACGCCGGCGGCACGGTGCCCACTCCGCATGTGCACGACGTCCCCGAACTCGTCCAGAAGATCCAAGGCGCCCCACGCGCGGCGGACGACTTCGCCCGCACCGCGCTGTTTCACTCGTTCGCCATCCAGATGAACCTGATCAGCCCGATGTGGTTCGCGATCCGGGTCTATCGGCAGATGCAGACCCAGGACGGCACCGGTGCGATCGTCAACATCTCCAGCGGCGCAGGCCATCCCGCCGGATCGCCCACGCTGGTGTCCTACGGCGCCGCCAAAGCCGGGCTCAACCACCTGACCCGCTCCCTGGCCCAGGAATGGGGCCCGAAGGTGCGGGTGAACTGCGTAGCCCTGGGGCCCACAATTACCGAGAACTTCCGCTCATTCGTGCTGCCCGAACACGATCCGACCGGCACCGAGTACTTCCAGGCCATCCCGCTCAAACGGGGCGGCGAGCCCGAAGAGGTCGGCCGCACGGTGGTGTTCCTGTGCGCGGGCGGAGCGGATTTCGTCAACGGGACCACCGTCGAGCTGGACGGCGGAATGTTGCCGGGCGTGCTGTACGACGCCGGCCTCAAGACCATCACCGACCTTCTGTGACAACGGGAAAGACACATATGACGCCGCGAGTGATCCAGTTCTCCACCGGCAACGTCGGCGTGCATTCGCTGCGGATGCTCATCGAACGCCCCGACTTTGAGTTGGTCGGCCTGCACGCGTCGAACCCGGCCAAGGTGGGCCGCGACGCCGCCGAGCTGGCCGGCCTACCGGCCCCGGTGGGCGTCACCGCCACCGACGACATCGACGCGCTCGTATCGCTGGGTGCGGACTGCGTGGTCTACACGTCGCAGGCCGAGACCCGTCCCCATGACGCGCTGGCCGAGATCGTCCGGTTTCTGCGCGCCGGCATCAACGTCGTCGGCACGTCGTTCGTGTCGATGGTCGCCCCCGAGCAGGCCGACGACTGGCTGCGCGAACCGCTACGGCAGGCCTGCGCCGACGGCGACGCGACGCTCTACATCAACGGCGTGGACCCCGGCTTCTCCGGCGACACCCTGGTCTACGCCGCGCTCAGCCTGGCCGGGCGGGCGACGTCGATCACCGTCCAGGAGCTGTGCGACTACGGCAGCTACGACGACGCCGAATTCACCGGTGTGAGTTTCGGATTCGGGATGCCGCCAGACCACACCCCGATCCTGTTCAGCCCCGGCGTGCTGGCGTCGATGTGGGGCGCACAGGTGCGCAGCCTGGCCGATGACCTCGGCGTCGAACTCGACGAGGTCCGCGAACGCCACGAAAAGTGGGCCACGCCAACGCCGATCGACTGCACGATGATGCGCGTCGAACCGGGACAGGTGGCCGCGGTCCGGTTCGCCGCAGAGGGTCTGCGCGACGGCCGGCCGGTCATCACCATGGAGCACGTCAACCGCCTGACCGATGCCGCCGCGCCGGACTGGCCGTACCCGCCCGAGGGCCGCGCCGGCGTGCACCGCGTCGTCGTCGACGGCGACCCCGGCATCGTCCTCAACGCCCACGTCGGCGGCTCGGGAATCGACCACAACCAGGGCGGGGTCATCGCCACCGCCGCCCGCGCGGTCAACATGATCGAGGCCGTATGCCGCGCGCCCAGCGGCATTCTGGCCGCACATGACCTGCGTCCGCGCGACCACGTGCGCGGCGTGATGTGGTAGGCCGCATGACCACACCGCGCCGGCCGCCGTCGGGCAGCCAGGCGCGCGCCGAGCGCAGCCGACGCATCGTCGTCGAGGAGACCGTCCGCTACATCCTCGAGGAGGGCTTCCCGCCACCCAGCATCCGGCGCATCACCGAACGCGCCGGATTGACTTGGGGCACAGTCCAATACCACTTCGGTGATCTCGACGGAATCCTGATGGCGGTGGTCGACGCCGGGTTCGCGGAAGTGCTCGAAACGCTCGACACCGTGGCCGCACACGCCCCCGGCATCGGCGACGAAGAACGGCCCGCCTACGTGGTCGACGCGGTGTGGCAGGCGTTCTCGCGGCCGGCCTCCATCGCGGCGATGCAGATCCTGATCGCGACCTGTGGAGATCGGACCGCCGCCGCAAACGCCCGCCTCGCCGACATGGCCGAGCGCATCAGCGCGATCGGTCAACACCTGCACCCCGACCTCGACGCCGCGCTCGCAAAGCGGCTCGGCAACCTGATCTGGCACGCGATCCGCGGCATGGTGACGGTGCAGATGCTGTGGCCGGAGCCGTTCGACAGCACTCGGGACCGCCAGATGCTCGTCGAGGTGCTCTCGGCGTTTCTGGCCGGCCCACGTTGAGGCCCCGCCCGCCGGGGCGGGGGGCTACTCGCCCTGGTACGTGTCCGGGTTCGGGCGGAAACGGGTGCCGTCGTCAAGTGCGTTGAGCGAGGCCATCTGATCGTCGGTGAGCTCGAAGTCGCACACCTCGATGTTGGCCTTCATCCGCTCCGGCGACGTGGATCTGACGACCACGGCGTTGCCCAGCTGCACGCTCCACCGGATCAGCACCTGCGCGGGCGTCTTGTTCTGCGCCTGCGCCACCGAAGTGACCGTCGCATTCTCCAGCAGGTTGCCGACGCCCAGCGGACTGTAGGCCTGCGTGACGATGCCGTAGCCGGCGTTGACCGTGCGCAACTCGGCCTGGTTGAGCAGCGGGTGCAGCTCGATCTGGTTGACCGCCGGGGTGAAGAACGACAGGTCGATGACGTCCGAAAGGTGTTCGGCGTGAAAGTTGCTCACCCCGATCGACTTGGTGTCGCCGTCCTCCTTGCGCTTCATCAGCCCGCCCCAGCTGTCGACGTACTTGCCTTGTGCGCCTGCGGGCCAGTGGATCAGGTACAGGTCGACGTAATCCATGCCGAGCCGTTGCAGGCTGGCCTTGAGCGCATCCTGGGACGACTGAAAGCCCAAATCGGTTGCGGCCAGCTTGGTGGTGATGAACACGTCCTCGCGGGGCAGGCCCGACGCTTTGACGGCGCGGCCGACGGCTTCCTCGTTGCCGTACGCGGCGGCCGTGTCGATCAACCGGTACCCGGACTCGAGCGCCGTGAGAACCGCTCGTTCGGTCTCGGCCTCGGACAGCTCACCGACCCCGAAGCCGATCACCGGCATCGCGTTGTCGTCGTTGAGTGTGACGGTGGGAATCGCCGTCGACCCGTCCGATGCGGTCATGTCACCTACCCTGTGAAGTTGAATGTGCGGGGATCGGGACCCAGCCGTGTGCCGTCGTCGAGCGAGGAGACGGACGCCATGTCCTGCTCACTCAGTTCGAAATCGAACACGTCGAAGTTGCTCACAATTCTCTCTGGGGTCACCGATTTCGGGATGACTATATTGCCGAGTTGCATATGCCACCTAATCAGTACCTGTGCGGGTGTTTTCGCATGCGCCTCGGCGACGGCCCGCACCGTCGGATCGGAAAGCAGCGCGCCCTGGCCCAGCGGACTCCACGCCTCGGTCGCAACGCCCAGCTGAGCGTGCAGTTCGCGCAGTTCGTGCTGGGGAAACCGCGGATGCAACTCGATCTGGTTGACCGCGGGCACGATCCCGGTCGCGTCGATCAGCGTGCGCAGATGCTCGGGTTCGAAGTTGCTGACCCCGATCGAGCGGATGCGGCCTTGGTCCCGCAGTTCGGCGAACGCCTTGAAGGTGTCGACGAACGCGTTCTGGGCGGGCACCGGCCAGTGGATCAGGTACAGGTCCAGGTAGTCCAGTCCGAGCCGGTTCATGCTGGCGTCGAACGCTTTCAGGGTGCTGTCGTAGCCCTGGTCGGCGTTCCACAACTTGGTGGTCACGAAGACCTCTTCGCGGGCCAGCCCGGATTTCGAGATCGCCTGGCCGACCTCGCGCTCGTTGCCATACGCTGCGGCCGTGTCGATGTGGCGATAACCGGCATCCAGCGCCGCCGCCGACGCACGCTCGGTGTCTTCGGGCGGGGTCTGCCAAACGCCGAGCCCGACCTGGGGAATCGAATTGTCGTCGTTCAGTCTGATCGAGGGAGAGGCCATGGCCCAAAGTCTGCCAGGTGAGGTTTCGTGGCGGCCGAGCCGCAAGGACGCCGTCGTCAACGCCGCCGCCGGTGTCACGCTGCGTGCTCTTCCCCGGATACCCGACCCGGTCAAGCGCGTCCTGCTGGCAGGGCGCTCGGTCACCGTCGATGGCAACACGCTGGACACCACGCTGCAGCTGATGCTGGCCGGGCAGAAGGCGGCGGGCATCGACGGCCTGGTGGCCAGCGACGACGTCACCGCCTCTCGCCAGCAGCTGGAGATCTTGGCGGCCAGTTACAAGCAGCACATCCCGGTGGCCGGGGTGACCGATCTCTCGGTGCCGGGCCCGGCGGGCCCCATCGCGGCCCGGCACTACCGCCCCGACGCCGGCTTCGCCCCGCTGCTGGTCTTCTACCACGGCGGCGGTCAGGTGATCGGCAGCATCGAAACCCACGACGACCTGTGCCGTCAGCTCTGCCGCGTCGGTGGCGTGCACGTGCTGTCGGTGGACTACCGGCTCGCCCCTGAGCACAAGGCGCCCGCGGGCACCGACGACGCGTACGCGGCGTTCGGGTGGGCGCTCGAGCACGCCGCCGAACTCGGCGCGGACCCCGAGCGGGTCGCGGTCGGCGGCGACAGCGCCGGCGCCAACCAGGCCGCGCTGGTGTGCCTGCGTGCCCGCGCCGACGAAGCCCCGGTGCCCGCGCTGCAAGTGCTGTTCTATCCGGTCACCGACTACAGCGGCCAGACGCGGTCCAAGACGCTGTTCGCCGAGGGTTTCTTCCTGACCCAACGAGACCTGGACTGGTTTCACGGGCACTACCTCGACGGGTCGGCGATCGAACCGTCCGACCCGCGGGTCTCACCGCTGCAGGCCGAGGACCTGTCCGGTCTGCCGCCGGCGCTGGTGCTGACCGCCGGCTTCGACCCACTGCGCGACGAGGGCAAGCAATACGCCCAGGCCCTGCGCGCCGCCGGCGTCGCGGTCGACTACCGCGAGTTCGGGTCGCTGGTGCACGGCTTCGCGAACTTCTTCCCGCTCGGCGGGGACAGCGCGACCGCGATGGCCGAGAGCATCTCGGCGATGCGCGCGCACCTGGCCCGCGCCTGAACGACAGCCGCAACTGCGCCGGTACGCTTACCCCGTGGCCACCAAACCTCCCAAGAAGAACGCCCGCTACGACCTCAAGGCGGCGGACCGCAAGCGCAACCTCGCAATTCAGATCGGGTTGACCGCCGTCGTCGTCGTGTTCGCCGTCGCATTGGTGCTCTACATCGTCATGTCGGCCGAGGAGAAGCCCCGAGACGGTGACGCTCAGGCGATCCGGGTGACGTCCAGTGACCTAATCACCCAGGAAGGCAGCTCGGAGCCCAAAGCGGTGGTGTCGCTGTTCGAGGACTTCCTGTGCCCCGCGTGCGCCAACTTCGAGAAGATGTTCGGTCCGACGCTGAGCAAGTTGATCGACAGCGGCGCCATCGCCGCCGACTATTACATGATCTCCATCCTGGACCGCCAGGGCGACGGCTACTCGACCCGCGCGGCCAACGCGGCCTACTGCGTGGCCGACGAGTCGACGGATGCGTTCCGGCGGTTCCACGCCGCGCTGTACGCCCAGCAGCCCCCCGAGGGGGTCGGCCCGTTCCCCGACAACGCCCGGCTCATCGAGGTGGCCCGGCAGGCCGGCGCGGCAGGCGGTGTCCCCGAGTGCATCAACAGCGGCCGCTACAACGACATGGTCAAGGGCTTGGCCTCGGCCACCGGCGTGAGGTCGACGCCGACCATCCGCATCAACGGCGAGGATTACCGCCCCACCACGCCCGATGCGTTGATCGCCAAGGTCGAGGAGATCGTCGGCAACGTGCCCGCGCTGGATGCCGGTGCGCCGCCGCCCGCACCTGATCCGACCCCCGCAGTGCCGGCGCCGTGACCGTCACCGCGCCCGGCACCGACGCACCGAGCGAACCCGCCGACACTGCGACGGGCACGCCGGTGCGCCGACCGAGCGCGATCTTTCTGCTGATCGCCGGACTCGCCGGGCTGGCCGCGTCGTTCACGCTGACCGCGGAGAAGATCCAGACGCTGATCGACCCCGACTACGTGCCGACTTGCAGCATCAACCCGGTGCTGTCGTGCGGTTCGGTGATGATCACCCCGCAGGCGTCGCTGCTGGGCTTCCCCAACCCGCTGGTCGGCATCGTCGCGTTCACCGTCGTCGTGGTGACCGGGGTGCTTGCGCTGGCCCGGGTGCAGTTGCCCCGCTGGTACTGGGCGGGCCTGGCGGTGGGGACGCTGCTCGGTGCGGCGTTCGTGCACTGGCTGATCTTTCAGAGCCTCTACCGCATCGGCGCGTTGTGCCCGTACTGCATGGTGGTGTGGGCGGTGACCATACCGCTGCTGGTGGTGGTCGCCGCGATCGCTGTGCAACCCGAACGCGGCGGCGCCATCGCGCGCGGTCTGTACACCTGGCGCTGGTCGCTGGTCACGTTGTGGTTCACCGCGCTGATTCTGCTGATCCTCGTGCGGTTTTGGAGCTACTGGTCCACGCTCGGGTAATCCCCACTGAATCCGATCCGGTTAAGGTAGCGCGTGATCTCTAAAGTCCTTGTGGCCAATCGCGGTGAGATCGCGATTCGGGCGTTTCGTGCCGCCTACGAGTTGGGGATCGCCACCGTCGCGGTCTATCCCTATGAGGACCGCAACTCGTTGCACCGGCTCAAGGCCGACGAGTCATATCAGATCGGTGAGACCGGGCATCCGGTGCGGGCCTATCTGTCGGTCGACGAAATCGTCCGGGCCGCACAGGGTGCCGGCGCCGACGCCGTCTATCCCGGCTACGGCTTCTTGTCGGAGAACCCCGAGCTGGCCGCCGCGTGCGCGCGCGCCGGAATCACGTTCATCGGCCCGAGCGCCGAGGTGCTGGAGCTGACGGGCAACAAGTCCCGCGCGATCGCCGCGGCCCGCGATGCCGGGCTGCCGGTGCTGGACTCCTCGGCGCCGTCGGCGTCGGCGCAGGAGCTGCTGGCCGCGGCCGAGGACATGGAGTTCCCGCTGTTCGTCAAGGCGGTGTCGGGCGGCGGTGGACGCGGCATGCGCTATGTCGCCGATGCCGACGCGCTGTCCGAGGCGATCGAGGCGGCCGGCCGTGAGGCCGAGTCCGCGTTCGGCGATCCGACGCTGTATCTCGAACAGGCGGTCATCAACCCGCGCCACATCGAGGTGCAGATCCTGGCCGACACCCACGGCAACGTGATTCACCTGTTCGAGCGTGACTGCAGCGTGCAGCGCCGCCACCAGAAGGTCATCGAGCTGGCCCCTGCTCCCAACATCTCCGACGACCTGCGGGCGCGGATGTGCGCTGACGCGGTCGCGTTCGCCCGCCACATCAACTACAGCTACGCGGGCACCGTGGAGTTTCTGCTCGATGAGCGCGGCCACTACGTGTTCATCGAATGCAACCCGCGCATCCAGGTCGAGCACACCGTGACCGAGGAAATCACCGACGTGGACCTGGTCGGCTCCCAGTTGCGCATCGCCGACGGCCAGACGCTCGACGAGCTCGGGCTGAACCAGGACTCGGTGCGGGTACGGGGTGCGGCGATGCAGTGCCGGATCACCACCGAGGACCCGGCCAACGGGTTTCGGCCCGACACCGGCCGCATCACCGCCTACCGATCGCCGGGCGGGGCGGGTATCCGGTTGGACGGCGGTTCGCACCTGGGCGCGGAGATCAGCGCACACTTCGACTCGATGCTGGTCAAGCTGACGTGCCGTGGGCGTGACCTGCCGGCAGCGATCGCGCGGGCGCGACGGGCGTTGGCGGAGTTCCGGATTCGCGGTGTGTCGACCAACATCCCGTTCCTGATGGCGGTCGTCAACGATGCGGACTTCCGCGCCGGGCGGATCAACACCGCGTTCATCGACGAGCGCCCCTATCTGCTGACCGCGCTGACCCCGGCCGACCGCGGCACCAAGATCCTCAACTACCTCGCCGATGTCACGGTCAACCAGCCGCACGGGGCGCGCAGCGCCGCGGTGTATCCGCGAGACAAGTTGCCGCACACCGATCTGAGCGCCGCCGCGCCTGACGGGACCAAACAACTGCTCAGTGAGCTGGGTCCGGAGGGTTTCGCGCGGTGGCTGCGGGACTCCAAGGCGTTGCGCGTCACCGACACCACCTTCCGCGACGCCCACCAGTCCCTGCTGGCAACGCGGGTGCGATCCACCGGTCTGTTGGAGGTGGCGCCGTACGTCGCGCGCACGACCCCGCAACTGTTGTCGGTGGAGTGCTGGGGTGGAGCGACTTACGATGTGGCGCTTCGCTTTCTGAAAGAGGATCCGTGGGAGCGGCTGGCCGCGTTGCGGGAGGCGATTCCGAACATCTGTCTGCAGATGCTGCTGCGAGGCCGCAACACGGTCGGCTACACGCCGTATCCGGAGTCGGTCACCGACGCGTTCATCGCCGAGGCCACCGCCACCGGCATCGACATCTACCGGATCTTCGATGCGCTCAACAACGTCGAGTCGATGCGACCGGCCATCGACGCGGTGCGCGAAACCGGCACGGCGGTGGCCGAAGTCGCGATGAGCTATACCGGGGATCTGTCCGATCCCGGCGAAAACCTGTACACGCTGGATTATTACCTCAAGCTGGCCGAGCAGATCGTCGACGCCGGCGCACACGTGTTGGCGATCAAGGACATGGCCGGGTTGCTGCGCCCGCACGCCGCGCACGTCCTGGTTTCGGCGTTGCGGTCGCGGTTCGACCTGCCGGTGCATGTGCACACCCACGACACCCCGGGTGGGCAGTTGGCCACGTATCTGGCCGCATGGCAGGCCGGCGCCAACGCGGTCGACGGCGCGTCGGCACCGTTGGCGGGCACCACCAGCCAGCCCGCGCTGTCCTCGATCGTCGCCGCGGCCGCCCATACCGAATACGACACCGGGTTGTCGTTGGCGGCGGTATGCGACCTGGAACCGTACTGGGAGGCGCTGCGTAAGGTCTACGCGCCGTTCGACGTTGCGTCCTCGGGCCCGTTCACCTCGACCGGGCGGGTCTACCACCACGAGATCCCCGGCGGTCAGCTGTCGAACCTGCGCCAACAGGCCATCGCGCTGGGCTTCGGCGATCGGTTCGAACAGATCGAGGCCAATTACGCTGCGGCCGATAAGATCCTGGGCCGGCTGGTGAAGGTGACGCCGTCGAGCAAGGTGGTCGGGGATCTGGCGCTGGCCCTGCTGGGCGCGGGGATCACCGCCGACGAGTTCGCCGAGGACCCGTCGCGGTTGGACATTCCCGAGTCGGTGATCGGCTTCTTCCGCGGTGAACTCGGCGATCCGCCGGGCGGGTGGCCCGAGCCGCTGCGCACCAAGGCGCTCACCGACCGGCCTGCGGCCAAACCCCAGACAGAGCTCAGCGCGGACGACGAGGCGGCGCTGAGCCAGCCGGGGCCCAACCGGCAGGCCACCCTGAACCGTCTGCTTTTCCCGGGCCCGACAAAGGAATTCGAGGAGCACCGCGAAACCTACGGCGACACCTCGAGCCTCTCGGCCAACCAGTTCTTCTACGGGCTGCGCTACGGCGAGGAGCACCGGGTCAAGCTGGAGCGCGGTGTCGAGCTGCTGATCGGCCTGGAAGCCGTCTCCGACGCCGACGAACGCGGTATGCGCACCGTGATGTGCATCATCAACGGCCAGTTGCGTCCGGTCGTGGTGCGCGACCGCAGCATCGCCAGCGACGTCCCCGCGGCCGAAAAGGCCGACCGGTCCAACCCCGATCATGTGGCGGCGCCGTTCGCCGGTGTGGTCAGCGTCAACGTCGACGTCGACGACGAAGTGCAAGCCGGCCAAACCATCGCCAGCATCGAAGCGATGAAAATGGAAGCCGCGATCACCGCACCCAAGGCCGGCAAGATCAGCAGGATCGCGGTGTCGGCCACCGCCCAAGTCGAAGGCGGTGACCTGCTGGTGGTGGTCAGCTGACCCGCATCATCGCCGGAACGCTGGGTGGGCGCCGAATCGCGGTGCCGCGCACCGGAACTCGACCGACCACTGACCGGGTGCGCGAATCGCTGTTCAATGTGCTGGCCGCGCGGGTCGAGCTGGCCGGCGCATCGGTGCTCGACCTGTACGCGGGTTCGGGCGCGCTCGGGCTCGAGGCGCTGTCCCGGGGCGCCGCAACGGCGCTGTTCGTGGAATCCGATCCGCGGGCAGCGGCCGTCATCGCCAAGAACATCTCGGACCTGGGCGTGACCGGGGCGACGGTGCGGCGCGGTGCCGTCGTCGCGGTGCTGAGCGCCGGTGCGCAGCAGCCGGTGGACCTGGTGCTGGCCGACCCGCCCTACGAAGTCGACGCCGCCGAAATGCAGCGCGTACTGCACGCGTTGAGCCGGCACGGATGGACCGCGCACGGCACCGTCGTCGCCGTCGAACGCCCCACGGCCACATCCGCGCTGGACTGGCCCGACGGCTGGGCGCCGTGGGAACCGCGGCGCTACGGTGACACCCGCCTGGAGTTGGGGGAGCGCTGCTGAGCCCCTGATAGCGTGCTCACCCATGAGCGGCGTGGTATGCCCGGGCTCCTTCGACCCGGTGACCCTGGGCCATATCGACGTCTTCGAACGCGCGGCCGCCCAGTTCGACGAAGTCATCATCGCGGTGTTGATCAACCCCAACAAGAAGGGCATGTTCGACCTCGACGAGCGGCTCGCGATGCTCGAGGAATCCACCGCACACCTGCCCAACGTGCGCGCCGAAGCCGGAGAGGGCCTGGTGGTCGACTTCGTGCGCAACCACGGGCTGACCGCGATCGTCAAAGGGCTGCGCACCGGCACCGACTTCGAATACGAGCTGCAGATGGCGCAGATGAACAAGCACGTCGCCGGCGTCGACACGTTCTTCGTGGCAACCGCGCCGCGCTACTCGTTCGTCTCGTCGTCACTGGCCAAAGAGGTCGCCTCGCTGGGCGGCGACGTGACCGAGCTGCTACCCGAACCGGTCAACCGGCGGCTGCAGGCAAAGCTCAAGGGTTAGTTCCGCCACTTCAGGGGTAGTCCGTGGTTGGCGCACAGCCCCTTCGCGCCCCACCAAACCATTGAGTACGGAGTTATTGCCATGGTGCAGACGTTTGTTCAGTCGACCGACGACGTCGTGAAGTTTCTGACCGATCAGCACAACCTGATCAAGGATCTGTTCGAAGAGGTGCTCAGCGCCTCCGACGACAAAGCCCGCGAGATCGCGTTCGTCGAACTGCGCCAACTGCTCGCGGTGCACGAAACCGCCGAGGAGATGGTGGTGCACCCGCGTGCCCGCCACGAGATCGCCGACGGTGACGCGATCGTCGACGCGCGCCTCCAAGAGGAGCACGACGCCAAGGAACAGCTCTCGGCGCTGGAGCAAATGGACTTTGGCTCCAAGGAGTTCATCGACGCGCTCAAGCGGTTCCGCGAAGACATCGTCCACCACGCCCAGCAGGAAGAGCAGCTTGAGTTCAGCAAGCTGCAACGCGAACTCGACGCCGACGACCTCGAGCGGATGGTCAAGGCCGTGCAGGCCGCGCAGGCCATCGCGCCGACCCGTCCGCACGCCGGCGTGGAATCGGCCACCGCGAACTTCGCCGTCGGTCCGTTCGCGTCGATGCTCGACCGCGCCCGCGACGTGATCTCGGCCGTCCTGCGCTAGTCCCCTTAGCACCGAGTGTGGGATCGTTCGACGCTTTCTGCAGGTAAGCGTGCATCAACCCCACATTCGGCGAGCGTGTGACGGCCCAGCAAGACGCCCGGAGCGCGACACACCGGCGTCGGTAGCTGAGTCACAGCCGTAACACCAGGCACACTGGTAACTGTCAACTACGCCTGGAGGGTGTTGCCGTGTACCGAGTTTTTGAAGCGCTCGACGAGTTGGGCGCGATTGTCGAAGAAGCCCGCGGTGTGCCGATGACGGCCGGCTGCGTGGTGCCCCGCGGTGATGTCCTCGAGCTGATCGACGACATCAAGGACGCGATTCCCGGCGAACTCGACGACGCCCAGGACGTGCTGGACGCGCGTGACGGGCTGCTTCGGGAGGCCAAGGAGCATTCCGACTCGATGGTGGCCACCGCGTCCGCCGAGGCCGACTCCATGCTCAACCACTCCCGCGCCGAGGCCGACCGGCTGCTCGCCGACGCCAAGGCCCAGGCCGACCGGATGGTCGCCGAGGCCCGTCAGCACAGCGAACGCATGGTCACCGAGGCCCGCGAAGAGGCCAGCCGCATCGCGGCGACCGCCAAGCGCGAGTACGAGGCCAGCACCGGGCGGGCCAAGACCGAGGCCGACCGCCTGATCGAGAACGGCAACCTCGCCTACGAGAAGGCCGTGCAGGAAGGCATCAAGGAGCAGCAGCGGCTGGTGTCGCAGACCGAGATCGTCCAGACCGCGACGGCTGAGGCCACCCGCCTGATCGACTCGGCGCACGCCGAGGCCGACCGCCTGCGCGGCGAATGCGACATCTACGTCGACAGCAAACTCGCCGAGTTCGAGGACTTCCTCAACGGCACGCTGCGCTCGGTCGGACGGGGCCGCCATCAGCTGCGCACCGCAGCCGGCACCCACGACTACGCAGCCCGTTAGCGGTCGGGCCGGGTCGCCGTAGGATTGAACTATGGCGACGCATGCGAACGCGGCGGCGCACCAAGGGTCGCGAACGCCGCTTGTCTTCGATATTTCCCGGCTCGGCAGGCGGCCCGGCTCCATGTTGACGGTTTCCGAGACGGTTTCTGCCCCGTCGCGCATCGGGCTGGAGCTGATCGGAATCGCCGAAGGTGCACCGCTGGAACTGGACCTTCGGATCGAATCCGTCTCGGAGGGGGTGTTGGTGACCGGCACGGTGGCCGCCGAGACCTCGGGCGAATGCGCGCGCTGCCTGACCGGGGTCACCGGCCACGTGGAGATCGAGCTGACCGAGCTGTTCGCGTATCCCGACAGCGCGACCGACGAGACCACCGACGCCGACGAGGTCGCGCGGGTCTCGGAACTGGGTGGGGCCGACACCATCGACCTGGAGCAGCCGATCATCGACGCGGTGGGGCTGGCGCTGCCGTTCGCGCCGCTGTGCGAACCGGACTGTCCGGGCCTGTGCCCGGAGTGCGGTGTGGCGCTGGCGACCGCGGAACCCGGACACCACCACGAGCAGATCGATCCGCGGTGGGCCAAGCTGGCAGGCATGTTCGACGAGGGCGCCGGTGACTGACCGGGAGCCGCTGCTGGCGGCGCTGGGCGTGAAGCTGCCCGACGACCTGCTCACCATGGCGCTGACCCACCGCAGTTACTCCTATGAGCACGGTGGGCTGCCCACCAACGAGCGCCTGGAGTTTCTCGGCGACGCGGTGCTCGGGCTGACCATCACCGAGGAGCTCTACCACCGCCATCCCGACCGCTCCGAAGGCGACCTGGCCAAGCTGCGGGCCAGCATCGTCAACACCCAGGCCCTGGCCGACGTCGGGCGACAGCTCTCCGACCACGGGCTGGGCAGCTACCTGCTGCTGGGTAAGGGTGAGGAGAACTCCGGCGGTGCGAACAAGGCCAGCATCCTGGCCGACGGCGTCGAATCCTTGCTCGGCGCAATCTATGTCGAGCACGGCATCGACATCGCCCGCGAGGTCATCCTGCGGTTGTTCGCCGAGCTGCTCGACACCGCGCCGACGTTGGGCGCCGGTCTGGACTGGAAGAGCAGCCTGCAGGAGCTGACCGCGGCGCGCGGCCTGGGCGCACCGTCGTACGCGGTGACGTCCACGGGCCCCGACCACGACAAGGAATTCACCGCGACCGTGATCGTGGATGAGACCGAGTACGGCACGGGCGTCGGCCGCACCAAGAAGGAGGCCGAGCTCAAAGCGGCCGCGGCGGCATGGAACGCGTTGAACGCGCTGGCCCCTGCTTCCGACGTCGATGCCTGAGCTGCCCGAAGTCGAGGTCGTTCGGCGGGGGCTGGCCGCGCACGTGGTCGACAAGACCGTCACCGCGGTGCGGGTGCACCATCCGCGCGCGGTGCGTCGGCACGAGGCCGGTCCCGCGGACCTGACCGCGCGCCTGCTCGGCACGCGCATCGTCGGTACCGGCCGCCGCGGCAAGTACATGTGGCTGGAGCTGGACGACGGCTCGGCGCTGGTGGTGCACCTGGGCATGAGCGGGCAGATGCTGTTGGGTGCGGTGTCCAACGAACGGCATCTGCGCATCGCGGCGCTGCTCGACGACGGCACCGCGTTGTCGTTCGTGGATCAGCGCACGTTCGGTGGCTGGCTTTTGACCGACATGGTCACTGTCGACGGCACCGATGTGCCGGCACCCGTCGCGCATCTGGCGCGTGATCCGCTGGACCCCAGGTTCGACCGCGACGGTGTGGTTACGGTGTTGCGGCGCAAGCACTCTGAGATCAAGCGTCAGCTGCTGGACCAGACGGTGGTGTCGGGCATCGGCAACATCTACGCCGACGAGGCGCTGTGGCGGGCGCGGGTGCACGGCGCCCGGTTGGCCTCAGCGCTGACGCGCCGTCAGCTCGGCGAGGTGCTCGATGCCGCAGCCGAGGTGATGGCCGAGGCGCTGGATCAGGGCGGCACGTCGTTCGACTCGCTGTATGTCAACGTCAACGGCGAGTCCGGCTACTTCGAGCGGTCGCTGGACGCCTACGGCCGCGAGGGCGAGCCGTGCCGGCGCTGCGGCGCGGTGATGCGGCGGGAGAAGTTCATGAACCGCTCGTCGTTCTACTGTCCGAAATGCCAGCCTCGGCCTCGGGTGCGCCGCCGGGCTTGACCGCGAGATGCACGTTAGCGATATCTCTACTCGCACTTTTCCGCGCTAACGTGCATCTCGTGACGGAACTGTGGGTGGAGCGCACCGGCGTGCGCCAATATGTCGGGCGCAGCTCACGCGGCGCGCAGGTGCTCGTCGGCAACGAGGACGTCGACGGCGTCTTCACCCCCGGCGAGCTGATGAAGATCGCGCTGGCGGCCTGCAGCGGAATGGCCAGCGACGCCCCGCTGCGCCGGCGGCTCGGCGACGACTATCCGGCGACGATCCGGGTGTCGGGCGCGGCCGATCGGAAGCAGGAGCGCTACCCGCTGCTCGAGGAGCGCATGGAGTTGGACCTGTCCGGGCTCTCCGCGGACGAACGCGCGCGGGTGCTCACGGTCGTCGAGCGCGCCATCGACCAGGTCTGCACGGTCGGCCGCACGCTCAAGACCGGGACCAAAGTGACGTTTGAGGTTTCTGATGCAGGAGTTAGCTGAGGTACGCCTGACCGCGTGGGTGCACGGCCATGTCCAAGGGGTCGGCTTCCGGTGGTGGACCAGATCACGCGCGCTGGAGCTCGGGTTGACCGGTTTCGCCTCCAACCGGCCCGACGGCCGCGTCCAGGTGGTCGCGCAGGGCCCGCGGCAGGCCTGCGAAAAGCTACTTGAACTGCTGCAAAGCGGTAAAACACCCGGCCGCGTGGACAACGTGGTGGCCGACTGGTCAGAAGTTCGCGACTCACTCGTCGGGTTCACCGAGCGTTAGCGCGCGCGGCGGTAGGGTTTCACGTCGTGCACCTCAAGAGTCTGACGCTGAAGGGCTTCAAGTCCTTTGCCTCGCCCACGACTCTGCGATTCGAACCGGGCATCACCTGTGTCGTCGGACCCAACGGGTCGGGCAAGTCCAATGTGGTCGACGCGCTCACCTGGGTGATGGGCGAACAGGGCGCCAAGACGCTGCGCGGCGGCAAGATGGAGGACGTCATCTTCGCCGGCACGTCCTCGCGGCCGCCGCTGGGCCGCGCCGAGGTCACCGTGACGATCGACAACTCCGACAACTCGCTGCCGATCGAGTACTCCGACGTGTCCATCACCCGACGGATGTTTCGTGACGGCGGCAGCGAATACGAGATCAACGGCAGCAGTTGCCGTTTGATGGATGTGCAGGAGCTGCTGTCGGACTCGGGCATCGGCCGCGAGATGCACGTCATCGTCGGGCAGGGCAAGCTCGCCGAGATCCTCGAATCGCGTCCGGAGGACCGGCGCGCGTTCATCGAAGAGGCCGCCGGGGTGCTCAAGCACCGCAAGCGCAAAGAGAAGGCGGTCCGCAAGCTCGACGCGATGTCGGCCAACCTGGCCCGGCTGACCGACCTGACCACCGAACTGCGCCGCCAGCTCAAACCGCTCGGCAGGCAGGCCGAGATGGCCCGTCGGGCCCAGACCATTCAGGCCGACCTGCGTGATGCGCGGCTGCGGCTGGCCGCCGACGACCTGGTCACCCGCCGCGCCGAGTTCGAGAACACCAACCAGGCCGAGACGACGCTGCGCCGCGAGCACGACGAGTTGACCGCCCGGCTGGAAGCCAGGACCGTCGAGCTGACCGCCCACGAGTCGGCGGTCAACAGCCTGTCCGAGCGGGCCGACGCCGCCCAGCAGACCTGGTTCTCGCTGTCCGCGCTGGCCGAACGCGTCAGCGCGACGGTGCGCATCGCCAGTGAGCGTGCTCAGTACCTCGACACCGAGCCCGACGCGTCCACCGGTCCCGACCCCGACGAACTCGACGCGCAAGCCGACCAGGTCGCTGCCGAGGAACGCCAGCTGCTCACCGAGCTGGAGGAATCCCGGGCCACATTGGAGGCCGCCCGCAGCGAACTCGCCGAGCGCGAACAGGTGGCCGCTGAGGCCGAGCAGGCGCACATGGCCGCCGCGCGCGCCGAGGCCGACCGCCGCGAGGGCGTGGCCCGGCTGGCCGGTCAGGTCGACACCATGCGCACCCGGGTCGAGTCGATCGACGAAACCGTGGCCCGGCTCAGCGCAGGCATCGACGAGGCGGCGGCCCGCGCCCAGCAGACCCAGGCCGAGTTCGAGACCGTGCAGGGCCGCGTCGGCGAGCTCGACGCCGGCGAAGTGGGGCTGGACGAACACCACGACCGCACCGTGACCGCGCTGCGGCTCGCCGACGAACGGGTCACCGAACTGCAGGCCGCCGAGCGCGGCGCCGAACGTCAGGTGGCGTCGTTGCGGGCGCGCATTGAAGCGCTCTCGGTGGGACTGGACCGCAAGGACGGCGCAGCGTGGCTGCAGGAAAACCACAGCAGCGCAGGGCTTTTGGGCTCGGTCGCGAACCTGCTCAAGGTGCGCGACGGCTACCAGGTGGCGGTGGCCGCAGCGCTCGGCGCCGCGGCGGACGCCGTGGCCGCCGAAGATGCCGGCGCCGCCCGCTCGGCCGTCGCCGCGCTCAAGGAGTCCGACGCCGGGCGCGCCGCGATCGTGCTCAGCGACTGGACCGCCCACACCCCGGCCCAGACCGGGCAGTTGCCCTATGGCGCCGTGTGGGCGGTCGAGCTCGTCGAGGCGCCGCAGCGGCTGCGCGGCGCGGTCACCGCGATGCTGGCCGACGTCGCCGTGGTGCCTGATCTGTCCGCGGCGCTCGACGTGGTCGGCTCCCGGCCTGAGCTGCGCGCGGTCACCACCGACGGCGACCTCGTCGGCGCCGGCTGGATCAGCGGCGGCTCCGATCGCAAGCCCAGCACGCTGGAGATCGCTTCAGAGGTCGACAAGGCCCGCGCCGAACTGGCCGACGCCGAAAAGCAGGCCGGCGAGCTGTCGGCGGCGCTGGCCGGCGCGCTGGCCGAACAAGCGGCGCGCCGCGACGCCACCGAGCAGGCGCTGGCCGCGCTCAACGAGTCCGACGCGGCGATCTCGGCGATATACGAGCAGCTGGGCCGCCTCGGCCAGGACGCCCGCACAGCCGACGACGAGTGGCAGCGGTTGATCAAGCAGCGCGACGAGTTGGAAGCCAACCGGTCGCGGACCGTCGAGGAGCTCGCCGGGCTCGAGCAGCGGCTGCACAACGCCCAGCAGGAGCCGACGTTCGAATCCGAGCCCGTCAACCGGCAGGAGACCATGGCGGCCGCCGAAGCCGCACGCGCTGTCGAGGTCGAGGCGCGGCTGGCGGTGCGGACGGCCGAAGAACGCGCGAACGCCGTTCGGGGCAAAGCGGATTCGCTGCGACGCGCCGCGTCCGCCGAGCGCGAGGCACGGGTGCGCGCGCAGCGTGCCAGGGAAGCGCGCGCGCATGCCGCCGAGGTGGCGGCGGCGGTCGCGGACTCGGCACGCCTTGTGGCGCAACGGCTCAGCGCCGTGGTGGCGGTGGCGTCGCGGGCCCGCGACGCGGTCGCCGAGGAACGTCAGCACCGCTCGGCGGCGCTGGCCAAGACCCGCGACGAGGTCAACGAGCTCACCGCCAAGATCAACGGCCTGACCGACGCGCTGCACCGCGACGAGGTCGCCAAAGCCCAAGCGGCACTGCGGATCGAGCAGCTCGAGGAACACGTCCTCGAACAGTTCGGGATGGCCAGCGCCGACCTGATCGCCGAGTACGGACCCGATGTGCAGCTGCCGCCGTCGGAACTGGAGATGGCCGAGTACGAGCAGGCCCGTGACCGCGGCGAGCAGGTCACCGCGCCCGCGCCGATGCCCTTCGACCGGCCCACCCAGGAGCGGCGCGCGAAGAAGGCCGAACGGGAGCTGGGCGAGTTGGGCCGGGTGAACCCGTTGGCGTTGGAGGAGTTCGCGGCACTGGAGGAACGCTACAACTTCCTGTCCACCCAGCTCGAGGACGTCAAGGCGGCGCGCAAAGACCTGCTCGACGTGATCGACGACGTCGACGACCGCATCCTGCAGGTGTTCACCGAGGCCTACACCGACGTGGAACGCGAATT
This sequence comes from Mycolicibacterium pulveris, assembly GCA_050205315.1. Classification (GTDB taxonomy): domain Bacteria; phylum Actinomycetota; class Actinomycetes; order Mycobacteriales; family Mycobacteriaceae; genus Mycobacterium; species Mycobacterium pulveris_A. The sequence goes on from JBNMRA010000011.1 coordinate 67,638, forward strand.
CGAGCAAGTGTTTTCGGCGCTGTTCCCCGGCGGTGAGGGCAGGCTGCTGCTGACCAACCCCGACGACATGCTGACCACCGGCATCGAGGTCGAGGCCCGTCCGCCGGGTAAGAAGATCAAGCGGCTGTCGCTGCTGTCGGGCGGTGAGAAGTCGCTGACCGCCGTGGCGATGCTGGTGGCGATCTTCCGGGCCCGGCCGTCGCCGTTCTATGTGATGGACGAGGTCGAGGCCGCGCTCGACGACGTGAACCTGCGCCGGCTGCTCGGGTTGTTCGAGCAGCTGCGGTCGCAGTCGCAGCTCATCGTGATCACCCACCAGAAGCCGACGATGGAGGTCGCCGACGCGCTGTACGGCGTCACGATGCGCGACGACGGCATCACCCAGGTGATCAGCCAGCGGATGCGGGGCCAGGAGCTGCTCGCCAGCACCAATTAGCGGTTTGGGCGTACGTGGTCACGCTGAGCGTGACCAACCGCGCCGAAATCACCTCAGCTGATGCTGCGACAATGGCGGCGTGACAGAAGGTTTGTGGATCGCGATCGCGGTCATCGCTGTACTGCTGGTCGCCGCGCTTGTCGTCGGGTTGCTGCGTTACCGGCGGCGACGGATCAGCTTGTCGTCCGCAGACACTGCCACCCCACTGGACCGCTCGGGCGGCTACACCGCGTCATCGGGGTTCACGTTCTCCACCGGTTCGGCGACCGCTGAGCCCGTCGAGCGGATCGACACCACCGGACTGCCCGCCGTCGGCGACGACGCCACCATTCCGCGGGATGCGCCGAAACGCTCGATCGCCGACGTGCAACTTCCCGAGCCCGAAGCGCCCGCTCCGCCCGTCGAAGAGCCCGAAGCGCCCGCGCCGCCCGTCGAAGAGCCCGAAGCGCCCGCACCGGCCGCACCCGAAGTCGAGGAGATCGCCCCGCCGGAAGGCCGGCTGGAGCGGCTGCGCGGACGGCTGGCCAAGTCGCAGAACACGCTGGGCCGCAGCATGCTCGGCCTGCTCGGCGGCGGCGACCTCGACGAGGACTCCTGGGAGGAGGTCGAAGACACGCTGCTGATCGCCGACCTCGGCCCCACCGTCACCGAGTCGGTCATCGCGGCCCTGCGTTCACGAATGGCCGCCGCCCGCATCCGTACCGAAGCCGATGCCCGCGCGGTGCTGCGCGACGTGCTCATCGAACAACTGCAACCCGACCTCGACCGGTCGATCAGGGCGCTGCCGCACGCCGACAAGCCGTCAGTGCTGCTGGTCGTCGGGGTGAACGGCACCGGCAAGACCACCACGGTCGGCAAGCTCGCGCGCGTTCTGGTCGCCGACGGGCGCCGCGTCGTCCTCGGCGCTGCCGACACGTTCCGCGCCGCGGCCGCCGACCAGCTGCAGTCGTGGGCATCGCGGGTGGGCGCGCAGGTGGTGCGCGGCGCCGAGGGCGCCGATCCCGCATCGGTGGCGTTTGACGCCGTCGACGCCGGCATCGAATCCGGCGCCGACGTCGTCGTGATCGACACCGCCGGACGGCTGCACACCAAGACCGGTCTGATGGACGAGCTCGGCAAGGTCAAACGGGTGGTGAGCCGCCGCACCGAGGTCGACGAGGTGCTGCTGGTGCTCGACGCCACGATCGGCCAGAACGGCCTGCCGCAGGCGCGGGTGTTCGCCGAAGTCGTCGACATCACCGGGGTGGCGCTGACCAAGCTCGACGGCACCGCCAAGGGCGGGATCGTGTTCCGCGTCCAGCAGGAACTCGGTGTCCCGGTCAAGCTCGTCGGCCTGGGCGAAGGCCCCGACGACCTGGCCCCGTTCGAACCCGCGGCGTTCGTCGACGCGCTGCTGGGCTGACGGCCCACACGCCGGGTGCGCGCCGGCGAAACATGAGCGTAACGATGTGCGCGGACGCGTTCACATCGACGAAACGCACACGCATCACCGGTGAAACGCCGGGCGCAGAGTCTCTTCGGGAGGCCCGATCTCTATCGGCCCACGTCCCAAGGAGGTTCACACAAAGTGCTTCTAGCCTTACCAGACGACGCGTTCGCGCCATTCGGACCCGGCGGGCTGAGTTCCGGCGACACCGCATGGGTGCTCACCGCCGCTGCGCTGGTGCTGTTCATGACACCGGGCCTGGCGTTCTTCTACGGCGGACTGTCCCGCCAGAAATCCGTTCTCAACATGATGATGATGTCGTTCGGTTCGATCGGCATCGTCAGCGTCATCTATGTGCTGTGGGGCTACTCGATGGCGTTCGCCTCGGCGCACACGGGCGGAAGCGACATCCTTGGCATCTTCGACAACCCGTTCGCGCTGTTCGGGCTGAGCCCGCTACTGGAGACCAGAGAAATCGGTGCCGACACCCTGTTCGTCGTCGGCGGTTTCGGCACCGTGCCCGCGATCGTGTGGGCCGGTTTCCAACTCACGTTCGCCGTGATCACCGTCGCGCTGATCAGCGGCGCGGTGGCCGAGCGGATGAAGTTCGGAACGTGGATGGTGTTCGGTGCGATCTGGGTGACGCTGGTGTACTTCCCGCTGTCGCATATGGTTTGGGGCGGCGGCCTGCTGTCGGGTGCTGAAAACAGCATCGCCTCATGGATGTTCGGCTACGACGCGGAAGCAGGCGCGGCCAACGTGGCGCCCATCGACTTCGCCGGCGGCACCGTCGTCCACATCAACGCCGGTATGGCCGCGCTGGTGCTGGCCGTGCTGCTGGGCAAACGAAGCGGTTTCGGCAAGATGGCCTTCCGGCCGCACAACATCCCGTTCGTCATGCTGGGCGCCGCGATCCTGTGGTTCGGATGGTTCGGCTTCAACGTGGGATCCGAGGGCGCGGCCGACATGCTCGCCGGTCAGGTCTGGGTCAACACCACCGCGGCGACGGCGGCGGCGATGCTGGGCTGGCTGTTGGTCGAACGCATCCGGGACGGAAAACCGACCAGCGTGGGTGCGGCATCGGGCATCGTTGCGGGTCTGGTCGCGATCACCCCGGCCTGCGGTGCGCTGTCACCGATCGGGTCGCTGATCCTCGGCTCGATCGCCGGTGCGCTGTCGTCGCTGGCGGTGAGCCTGAAGTACAAGTTCGGTTACGACGACTCGCTCGACGTCGTTGGTGTGCACCTCGTCGCCGGCCTCTGGGGCACCATCGCGATCGGCCTGCTGGCCACCGAAACGGGCCTGTTCTACGGCGGCGGTGTCAAACAGCTGGTGGTGCAGGCGGTTATCGCGTTGGTCGCCGTGGTGTTCACTGGGATCATGACCGCGATCATCGCGTTCATCGTCAAGCCCATGGGGTGGCGGGTGAGCACCGAGAACGAGGAAACTGGTATCGATGCGACCGAACACGCTGAAACGGCTTACGAGCTCGTCTGAGCGGCGACAATTTCACCGGAAGGGGACATCTACATGAAGCTCATCACGGCGATCGTCAAGCCGTTCACGCTCGAAGACGTCAAGACCGGGCTCGAGCAGACCGGCATCCTCGGCATGACCGTCAGCGAGGTCCAGGGTTACGGGCGGCAGAAGGGGCACACCGAGGTGTACCGCGGCGCCGAGTACTCCGTCGATTTCGTGCCGAAGGTACGGGTGGAGGTGGTGGTCGAGGACTCGGCGGTGGACAAGGTGGTCGATGTCATCGTGCAGGCCGCCCGCACCGGCAAGATCGGCGACGGCAAGGTGTGGGTCAGCCCCGTGGACACCGTGGTGCGGGTGCGCACCGGTGAGCGCGGAGCCGACGCCCTTTGAGCCGCATCTGAACTCACGAGGTTGTCGTCCGGCCACACACCGTAGCCATCGAACTGGTTGAGGCCGGGGGAGGACACCCATGACAGAGCTGACACCCGATCCCGCTCTCGGCGAGCCCGCATCGGCGGCGCCGGGGGCGGGATCTGCTCGTCCGGCCACCGATCTCGCCGCGGCCTGCAAGCAGCTGCTCTCGGGTTCGACGGGCCAACTGGATTCGGCTGCGCTGCGGGATGCGCTGCTGGAGCTGCACGAATTCTGGCTCACCGCAAAGGCAACCGAGATCGGTGTCACGTCGTCCAGCGGCTTCGCGATCGTCGCGACCGGCGGGCTCGGACGCGGTGAACTGGTGCCCTACTCCGATCTCGACCTGATGCTGCTGCACGACGACATGCCACCCGACATCGTCGGCAAGGTCGCCGAGCTGTTGTGGTATCCGTTCTGGGACGCCAACATTCGCATCGACCACAGCGTGCGCACCGTTCGTGAGGCGTTGCGGGTCGCCGGCACGGACATCTCGGCGGGTCTGGCGATGCTGGAAGCGCGCCACATCGCGGGCAATTCGGAGTTGGCGTCGACGCTGATCAGCGGAGCCCGCAGGCAGTGGCGCACCGGGATCGCCTCGCGGTTCGACGAACTCGTCGAACACACCCAGGCGCGATGGCAGCGCAGCGGTGAGATCGCGCACCGCGCCGAGCCGGATCTCAAATGCGGACGCGGCGGTCTTCGCGACGTGCAACTGCTCAACGCGCTGGCCATCGCGCAACTGGCCGACGGCTATCCCAGCCGGTCGTCGGCCTCGCCCAGCGCGACGCTGGGCGAGGCGCACCTGGCATTGCTCAACGTGCGCACCGAACTCCATCGGGCCGCGGGCCGCGGACGGCAGGTGCTGCTGGCCCAGCATGCCGACGAGATCGGTGCCGCGCTGCAGATCGGGGACCGGTTCGATCTGGCGCGGATGCTCTCCGACGCCGCCCGCACCATCAGCTTCTATGTCGAGGCGGGGCTGCGCACCGCGGCCAACGCGTTGCCGCGCCGTGGTCTTGCCGCGTTCCGCAGGCCCGTGCGCCGTCCGCTCGACGAGGGGGTCATCGAGTTCGCGGGCGAGGTGATCCTGGCCCGCGACGCCCGCCCGCAACGCGACCCCGGGCTCGTGCTGCGGGTGGCGGCCGCCTCGGCCACGACCGGGCTGCCGATGGCGGCGTCCACGCTGGGCCGGCTGGCCGAGACCGCGCCCGAACTGCGGGCTCCGTGGCCGCGCCAGGCCCTCAAGGATCTGCTGGTGTTGCTGGGCGCGGGCCGCGCCACCGTGACCACCATCGAGGCGCTGGACCGTACCGGCTTGTGGGGTCGGCTGTTTCCGGAGTGGGGCGCGGTGCGCGACCTCCCGCCGCGCGACGTCGTGCACATCTGGACCGTCGACCGCCATCTCGTCGAAACCGTCGCGTGCGCAAGCGCTTTCACCACCCGGGTGTCTCGGCCCGACCTGCTGGTGCTCGGCGCGCTGTGTCACGACATCGGCAAGGGCCGCGGCGGCGACCACAGCGTCATCGGCGCCGAGCTGGCCGTGCAGATCGGCACCCGGCTGGGCCTGCGGCCGGCAGACGTCGAAACCCTGTCGAAGCTGGTGCGCTACCACCTGCTGCTCGCCCACACGGCGACCCGCCGCGATCTGGCTGATCCGAAGGTCATCGCCGCGGTGGTCGACGCGCTCGACGGTGACTCCGTGCTGCTCGAGCTGTTGCACGTGCTCGCCGAGGCGGACTCTGAGGCCACCGGGCCCGGCGTGTGGGGCGACTGGAAGGCGTCGTTGATCGGGGACCTGGTGCGGCGCTGCCGGCTGGTGATGGCCGGCCAGCCGCTGCCCCAACCCGATCCCGTTGACCCGCGCCATCTTTCGCTGGCCGCTGACGCCGGTGTGCATGTCGAGCTGGTGGCCGGCGACAGCCCGCACGTCTACCAGGTCACGATGATCGCCCCGGACCGGCGAGGGCTGCTGTCCAAAGCGGCCGGGGTGCTGGCGCTGAACTCGCTGCGAGTGCATTCGGCGTCGGTCAACGGCCTTTCGGGTTCGGCGATCAACACCTTTGCGGTCTCCCCGCATTTCGGCTCGCCGCCGTCCGCGGAGCTGTTGCGTCAGCAGCTGGTCCTCGCGCTCGACGGTGACCTGGACGTGCTGGCGTCGCTGGACCGCCGCGACCACGACGCCGCGCAACACGGGACCGCCAGGGCCGGGCAGGCGCCAGCCGCCGTGCCGATCAACCACGTCACCGCGCCGCCGCGGATCCTGTGGTCGGACGGCGCCGCGCCGGGGGAGCAGGTGGTCCAGATCCGCAGCATCGATCGGACCGGCCTGCTGGCCAGGCTGACCGCGGTGTTCGAACGCGCAGGTGTGGACATCGCCTGGGCCAAGGTCACCACGCTGGGCTCGTCGGTGGTCGACGTCTTCGGCATCACCGGCGTCACCGGCGACGACGCCGTCCGCGCCGATATCGAACGCGCTCTGTACGCGGTGTTGCCCGCGCCGCCCGCCCCGCCGGCCAAGCCGGTTCCCGAGGCCGGATAGCCACCGCTAGCTCGGTGGTGGCCCGGCGACGTCGGGATGCAGGTAGTTCGGTCCCGGCAGCCCGAGGCGACGCATCGCCAGCCCGGTCAGCGCCTCGAAAATGGCGCGTCGCGCGTTCATCGTCGTGGTGTAGCCAGGGTCGAGATGGGGTGCGACCTCGACGACTTCCATTCCCACCACCGGGGTTTCGTGACAGATCCGCCGAATCGCCGGCAGCAGTTCGCGGTTGGTCAGACCGGGCGGTTCGGGGGTTCCGGTGCCGGGGGCGAATGCGGGGTCCAGCACGTCGATGTCCAGCGACAGGTACAGGTATTCCGGCCCGTCGAGGGCTTCGCTGATCGCTTGTTCGAGCACGACGTCGAACCCACGCCGATCGATCTCGGCCATGAAGTGGGTGCGAAGCCCGTTCTCCCGCATCCACCCGAACAACGCGTCATCGGGTGCGACCGCGCTGCGCAACCCGATCTGGATGAAGTTGCGCCCCGGGATGTGCTCGTCGTCGATCAACCGGCGAATGGGTGTGCCGTGCGACGCCAGGTGACCGACGAGGTCGTTGGCGCAGTCGGGATGGGCGTCGAAGTGCACGACGCCGACCTTCCCGGGCCCGTACACGTCGGCCAAAGCTGCGGCGTTGGGCCACAGGATCGAGTGGTCCCCGCCGAGCACGACCGGCACCGCGTTCACCTCCGCGATCTCGCGGACCAGAGCGCGGATCGGCTCCATCGAGTTCTCGATGCTCAACGGGTCCACCGCCGCGTCGCCGTAGTCGACGACCGTGAGCACCTCGAATGGGTGCACCCGGGTGCTGTCGTTGACGAGCATCCCGGGCGTGTGGGCCAGCACCCGTTCGTCGGCGCGGATACCGCGGGGCCCGAACGCGGCGCCCCGGTGACCCATCGACATGTCGACGGGCGCGCCCAGCACGGCCACGTCGACCCCTCCGGCGCGCAGGTCGTCCTGGTTGAGGCACAGCGGCAACCCGAACAGGGTGGCGATGCCGGCGTAGGCGGGGGTGAACCGGTAGCGCTGGAGGTTGATGGGACCCGGTTCGCGGTGCGGGTCCCTCGAGCGGTTTACGGGCGCGCGCCAAACCTCTCCCGACAGATCCATGACGTTTCTCCCATGTAGGTGCCGGTCCGTGCGCCAGCAGAACCTACGCGACAACCGTCGCGGTGTCTCGTAATCGACACCGGCAGCGAGTCGAACCGGGGAGGCGCGCTCCGATGGTGTCCGCGGATGCCAAGTAGTCTTGGCCTCGTGTTTGAATCCCTGTCCGACCGATTGACCGGTGCCCTGACGGGGCTGCGCGGCAAGGGCCGGCTGACCGACGCCGATATCGACGCGACGGCCCGCGAGATCCGGCTGGCGTTGCTGGAAGCCGACGTGTCGCTGCCCGTCGTGCGCAACTTCGTGGCCCGCATCAAGGAGCGCGCCAAGGGCGCGGAGGTGTCGGCCGCCCTCAACCCCGCCCAGCAGGTCGTCAAGATCGTCAACGAGGAGCTGATCGCGATCCTCGGCGGCGAGACGCGCCAACTCGCGTTCGCCAAGACCCCGCCGACCGTGATCATGCTGGCCGGTCTGCAGGGCTCCGGTAAGACGACGCTGGCCGGCAAGCTCGCGAAATGGCTGAAGGGCCAAGGTCATACCCCGCTGCTGGTGGCATGTGACCTGCAGCGCCCCGGCGCGGTCAACCAGCTGCAGATCGTCGGCGAACGCGCCGGTGTGCAGGTGTTCGCGCCGCATCCCGGCGTGGGGCCCGACGGCCAGCAGGACGCCGCGCCGGGCGATCCGGTCACGGTGGCCGCCGGCGGGCTGGCCGAGGCCAAGGCCAAGCACTACGACGTGGTCATCGTCGACACCGCGGGCCGGCTCGGCATCGACGACGAGCTGATGAGCCAGGCCGCCGCGATCCGCGACGCCGTCGACCCCGACGAGGTGATCTTCGTCCTCGACGCGATGATCGGCCAGGACGCCGTCACCACCGCCGAGGCGTTCCGCGAGGGCGTCGGCTTCACCGGGGTGGTACTGACCAAGCTCGACGGCGACGCCCGCGGTGGCGCCGCGCTGTCGGTGCGCGAGATCACCGGCGTTCCGATCCTGTTCGCGTCGGCAGGCGAGAAGCTCGAGGACTTCGACGTCTTCCACCCCGACCGGATGGCCAGCCGGATCCTGGGCATGGGCGATGTGCTCACGCTGATCGAGCAGGCCGAACAGGTCTTCGACGCGCAGAAGGCCGAAGAAGCCGCCCACAAGATCGGCAGCGGAGAGCTGACGCTGGAGGACTTCCTCGAGCAGATGCTGGCGATCCGCAAGATGGGCCCGATCGGCAACCTGCTGGGCATGCTGCCCGGCGCCGGGCAGATGAAGGACGCGCTGGCCGCCGTCGACGACAAACAGCTGGACCGCCTGCAGGCCATCATCCGCGGCATGACGCCCGAGGAGCGGGCCGACCCGAAGATCATCAACGGGTCGCGTCGGCTGCGCATCGCCAACGGATCCGGTGTGACCGTCGGGGAGGTCAACCAGCTCGTCGAACGCTTCTTCGAGGCCCGCAAGATGATGTCGCAGATGGCCGGACAGATGGGAATGCCGTTCGGCCGCAAGAGCTCCCGCAAGGGCGGCAAGAAGGGCAAGAAGGGCAAGAAGGGCCGGGGACCGACGCCGCCGAAGGTGCGCAATCCGCTGGGCGCCGGGATGCCGGGGCTACCCGCGGGCTTCCCGGACCTGTCGGACATGCCCAAGGGGCTCGACGAGTTGCCGCCCGGGCTCGCCGACATCGACCTGTCGAAGCTGAAGTTCCCGAAGAATTGACGCGCCTACATGTGCGCGGGCGCGGGCTGCCCGACGACGAGCCGGTCGAGTGGTGGATCGTCAACGGTGTGCTCAGCGCCGAGCCCGTGGCCGATGCCACGACGGTGTTCGGGGCCGATGGGTCTGACGGCTGGATTGTGCCCGGCCTGGTCGACGCGCACTGCCACGTCGGGCTCGGTGACCACGGCGCGCTGGAGGACCTCGACGACTGCATCGCGCAGGCCGCACTCGAACGTGACGCCGGCGCGTTGCTGCTGCGCGACTGCGGTTCGCCGATCGACACCCGTCCGCTGGCCGAGCACGACGATCTGCCGGAAATCATCCGCGCCGGCCGTCACCTGGCCCGGCCCAAGCGCTATCAGCGCGGGTTCGCGATCGAACTCGACGACGAGTCCGCGCTGCCCGAAGCGGTCGCCCAGGAAGCGCGGTTCGGCGACGGCTGGGTCAAGCTGGTCGGCGACTGGATCGACCGCGAGGTCGGCGACCTGGCGCCGCTGTGGTCCGACGACGTGCTCAAGGCCGCCATCGACGCCGCCCACGCCAACGGCGCCCGCGTCACCGCGCACGTGTTCAGCGAGGACGCGCTGCCCGGGCTGATCAAGGCCGGCATCGACTGCATCGAACACGGCACCGGGCTGACCGACGACACCATCGACCTGATGGTGCAACACGGCACCGCGCTGGTGCCGACGTTGATCAACGTCGAGAACTTTCCCGGCATCGCGGCGGCCGCCGCCAAATTTCCCACCTACGCCCAGCACATGCGCGATCTCTACGAAAAGTGCCCGCAGCGGATCGCCGCCGCACGCGAGGCGGGGGTGCCGATCTACGCGGGCACCGACGCGGGCAGCATGGTCGCCCACGGCCGCATCGCCGACGAGATCGACGCGCTCAAGGGCATCGGGATGACCCCGACGCAGGCGTTGGGCGCGGCGTGCTGGGATGCCCGCGCCTGGCTGGGCCGGCCGAGCCTGCAGCACGGGGCACCCGCGGACCTGGTGTGCTTCAGCGCGGATCCGCGCACCGGCGCGGCCGTCGTCAACCACCCCGATCTGGTGATCCTGCGCGGCCGGGTCTTCCCCTAAGCGCGAGCGTGCGTGTCTGCGCCCGACACGCCGCGCTATGACACGAGTTTCCGCACGCTGGCACCGAAGAAGGTTCACCGTGGCTGGCTGAAACCCCAGTCGAGCAGTTTGATCGCCTGCCCGTAGAGATCCCCGCTGCCGTACAGCTGCGCGACCACCAGCCGGCGCCCATCGCGTTGCGCCGCACCGACATAGGTCTTGCGGGCGAGGTTGGTGTAGCCGGTCTTGCCGACCAGCGTGCCGGGATAGCGCTTGAGCAGTTCGTTCTGGTTGGTGATCGTCTTGGGCCCGTTGTCGGTCGGAAACAGCGACGACGGCTGGCGCACGATCGCGGCGAACGCCGGATACCGCAACGCCGCACGGTAGATGACGGCCAGATCGTTGGCGGTGGTGGCCGATTCCATCCCGGGTCCGTCCAGACCCGACGGCGACGACGCGCGGGTGCTGCGTGCACCCAGAGCGGCCGCCTTGGCGTTCATCCGCGCGACCGCGACGCGGTAGCCCCCGAGCCCGTCGGCCAGCGTGTTGGCTGCGTCGTTACCCGACACCAGCATCAGCCCGTCGAGCAGTTGACGCACGGTGTAGAGCCGGCCGGATTTGACTCCGGCGCATGAGCATTCGACGTCGGCCGCGGCCTGGCTGGCGCGTATCACCGCGTTGAGCGGAAGGTGGTCGAGCACGACCATCGCCAACAAGGCCTTGATGGTGCTGGCCGGCGGATGCGACGCATAAGGGTTGCGGGAGGCCAGAATTCGTCCGCTGTCGAGGTCGGCGAGTAGCCACGCCTGTGCGGGACCGTCCGGAAGCGCGACGGCACCTGACGGCCCGACGCCGGGTTGCGCGGCGGAGGGGGCTGCGATGCCCACTGCTGCCGACAGCGCAATGGCGAACGCGGCCAGCAGCTTTCGCATAGCCGCCGAGCGTATTGGTCGCGGTCGCCGACGCGGTCTCGGATCGGTTGCGATTCGGCAACTTTCGTGGCGCGGGCAGCGTTTTCTATTCGGCGAGCAGACACAGAGGGCCCCAGAACGCGCCTCGATCGGGGCATTCTGCGTCTGCTCGCGCCGAAACGGGGCGTGCTTACAGGTAGCCGATGCCGGCGTTCGGGTCGAGCGCGAAACCCCAGTCGAACAGGCTGGCCGCCTGGTCCCAGTAGGTCGGCTCGCCGGGCTTGTCCATGCCGAACATCAACGCCACCACCAGGCGTCGGCCGTTGCGTTCGGCGGCGCCGACGAACGTCTTGCGCGCGATGTCGGTGAAGCCGGTCTTGCCGCCGATGGTGCCGGGATAGCGTTCGAGCAGCTCATCCTGGTTGACCAGCACCTTGTCGCCGTTCTTGGTCGGGAAAACCGCGGTCGGCTGCCGGGTGATCTGGGCGAACACCGGGTTGGCCATCGCGGCGCGGAAGATGACCGCAAGGTCGTGCGGTGACGACCACATCGCGATGCCCGGACCGTCCAGCCCCGACGGGGAGCCGGCGTTGGTGCCGTACGCGCCGAGCAACGCGGCCTTGGCGTTCATCTTCGTCAACGCGACGTCGTGGCCACCCAGCATGGTGGCCAGCGTGTTGGCGGCGTCGTTGCCCGACACCAACAGCAGCGCCTCCAGAAGCTGACGGGTGGTGTAGACCATGCCGGGCGTCACGCCCGCGCAGTTGCATTCGACCTTGGTGTCGGCCTCGTTGGCGACGATGGTGGCGTCCAGCGGCAACTCGTCGAGCACCGTCAGCGCCAACAGCACCTTGATGGTGCTGGCCGGGGCGTACTGGCCGTACTCGTCGCGGGCGGCGAGCACGGCGCCGGTGTCCATGTCGGCGATCAGCCAGGCCTGCGCGGGGCCCTCCGGGATCGGCACCGAACCCTCGGGCTGCAAGACGCCCAGCGGCGCGGCGGCCACCGTCGCGGTTTGGCCGAGGAACAGGCACAGGGCGGCCGTCAAGCCGATCAACAGCCTTCGCATGGGCAGGCAGCTTAGTCGTGTTGAATCGACCCATGTTGAGCCTGGAAGAGATTTCGGACCGGTTGGAGATCCAGCAGCTGCTGGTCGACTACTCGACGGCCATCGACCAACGACGGTTCGACGACCTCGACCGCGTTTTCACCGCTGATGCCTACATCGACTACCGGGCGATGGGCGGCATCGACGGTCCCTATCCGCAGGTGAAAACGTGGCTGGCCGACGTGCTGCCGAACTTTCCCGCCTACGCGCACATGCTGGGTAACTTCGACGTCCGCATCGCCGGTGACACCGCGTCGTCGCGGACCATCTGCTTCAACCCGATGGTGCTGGGCGGCGAGCAGGGCCAGATCCTGTTCTGCGGTCTTTGGTACGACGACGAGTTCGTGCGCACCGCCGAGGGCTGGCGGATGAGCCGGCGGGTCGAGACCAAGTGCTTCGACAAGCTGGTGTGACGCGATGAGCGACGAGCGGGTTCGGACGATCGAGCGTGCGCTGGGGCTCACCGATCTGGCGGAGCTGACGTCGGCGGTGCGCGCGTTGACCCCGTCGGAAGCCGTCGAGGTGCTCGAACGCCACGACAGCACCGACCGCGCCGTGCTGTACCGGCTGCTCGCCAAGGACCAGGCGCTGCGCGTCTTCGAAGCGTTGGACCCCAGCCTGCAGAGCGATCTGGTGCGCGCCCTGCAGGACGACGACGTCGCTGCCCTGTTCGCCGGTCTGGAACCCGATGACCGGGTGGAGTTGCTCGATGAGCTGCCCGCATCGGTCGCCCGGCGCCTGATGCGGGATCTGCCGGTATCCGAGCGCGAGATGACAGCCGGCATCCTCGGCTATCCGCCGGGGTCGATCGGCAGGCGGATGAGCCCCGAGTTCGTCGCGCTGCGCGTGGATTTGACTGCCGCACAGGCGCTTTCCGTTGTCAGCCAGCGCCTGGTCGACGCCGAGACCGTTTACACGCTGCCGGTGACCGACGATCAGCGTGCGGTCGTCGGCATCGTCAGCCTGCGCGACCTGATGGGCGCGGCGCCCGACACCCCGATCCGCGACATGATGCGCGAGGCGTACTACGCGCGGGCCACCGACAGCGCCGAGGACGCCGCGCGTCGCTGCGCAGATCTCAAACTGCTGGCGCTTCCGGTGGTCGACAAGGAATCGCGGCTGGTCGGCATCCTCACCGTGGACGACGCGCTGCGCATCCTGGAGACCGCCGAAACCGAGGACCAGGCCCGCATCGCCGGCACCGAACCGCTGCGTCGTCCCTATCTGGCCAGCCCGGTCAGCGCGCTGGTGCGCGCTCGCGTGGTCTGGCTCTTGGTGTTGGCGATCGGAGCGACGCTCACGGTGCAGGTGCTCGAGGTTTTCGAATCCACCCTCAGCCAGGTGGTGGCGCTGGCCCTGTTCGTGCCGCTGCTGATCGGCACGGGCGGCAACACCGGCAATCAAGCCGCGACGACGGTGACGCGGGCGCTGGCGCTGGGCGACGTGGGGCCCCGCGACATCGCCAAGGTGCTGGGACGCGAGTTCAAGGTCGGGCTCTCGCTCGGGCTGCTGCTCGGCTCGGTGGCGTTTGTGGCCACCACCGCGGTCTATGACCGCCAGCTGGGCATCGTGATCGGGCTGACGCTGTTGGCGGTGTGCACGATGGCCGCCACGGTCGGCGGTGTGATGCCGCTGCTGGCCCGCGCCGTGCGCGCCGATCCGGCGGTGTTCTCCAATCCGTTCATCACCACGTTCGTCGACGCGACCGGATTGCTGATGTACTTCCTGATCGCGCGGGCCGTGCTGGGCATCTGATTCGATTTCCGCTGAATCGCGGTGTTCTGGCACAATAGGCGGCTGTCTACCCACGGCCACGGCCGTGCGGCGGTCACACACGTAAGGCAAAACCGGACCCGGGCATCCCGCCCCGGTTGCTGAATTGCCAGCGTGGCAATCACAGGAGAAGTCGCTTAACCATGGCTGTCAAGATCAAGCTCACCCGGCTTGGCAAGATCCGCAACCCCCAGTACCGCATCTCGGTCGCCGACGCGCGCACCCGCCGTGACGGCCGCGCGATCGAGGTCATCGGCCGGTACCACCCGAAGGAAGACCCCAGCCTGATCGAGATCGACTCGGAGCGGGCCCAGTACTGGCTCAGCGTCGGCGCCCAGCCCACCGAACCGGTGCTGGCGCTGCTGAAGATCACCGGCGACTGGCAGAAGTTCAAGGGTCTGCCCGGCGCCGAGGGCACGCTGAAGGTCAAGGAACCCAAGCCCAGCAAGCTGGACCTGTTCAACGCCGCGTTGGCCGAGGCCGAGGGCGCCCCCGGCGGCGAGGCCACCCAGCCCAAGAAGAAGAAGGCGCCCGCCGCCAAGAAGGCCGCGGACAAGGCGAGCGAGGAGTCGGCCAAGAAGGGCGTCGAAGCCGAGGCCACCGCCGACCCGTCCGGTGCCAAGGACGCCTCTGAGGCCGCAGCCGAAGGCGCGGACGCCACCGTGGCCGGCGCCACGGAGAACCCCGCCTCGGGCGAGTCCGCGCCGACTGAGAGCTGAGCGCGGCCGTGAGCTCAGTCGTCGTCGACGCCGTCGAGCACCTGGTCCGCGGAATCGTGGACAACCCCGACGATGTCCGGGTCGACATGGTCACCAGCCGTCGTGGCCGCACCGTCGAGGTCCACGTCCATCCCGATGACCTCGGCAAGGTGATCGGCCGCGGCGGTCGTACCGCAACCGCGCTGCGCACGCTCGTCGCCGGGATCGGCGGCCGGGGCATCCGCGTCGACGTGGTGGACACCGACCAGTAAGAGGTCGCATGGACCTGGTTGTCGGGCGGGTCGTCAAGGCGCACGGGGTCACCGGCGAACTCGTCGTCGAGGTCCGCACCGACGATCCCGACGAGCGATTCGCTACCGGCGCGTCGCTGCGCGGCCGGCCCGCCAAGGGCGGATCCGAACAGCGCTACGTGATCGAATCAGCGCGCCCGCACGGTAATCGGTTGCTGGTGCGCCTGGCCGGGATCGTCGACCGCGACGGCGCAGATGCGTTGCGGGGCACCGTGTTCCTCGTCGACTCGGCAGATCTGCCGCCGATCGAGGATCCCGACGAGTTCTACGATCATCAACTCGAAGGGCTGGCTGTCCGCACCACCGAAGGCGCGCACATCGGTACCGTCGCCGAGGTGTTACACACCGCCGCAGGCGAACTGCTCGCGGTGCGGTCCGGCGACTCCGAAGTGCTGGTGCCGTTCGTCGGCGCGATCGTGACGTCGGTGTCGCTGGCCGACGGTGTGGTCGAGATCGATCCGCCCGAGGGCCTGCTGGAGTTGGGCTGATGCGCATTGACGTGGTGACGATCTTTCCCGACTACCTCGACCCGCTGCGACAATCCTTGCCGGGCAAGGCCATCGACGCCGGCATCGTCGAGTTCGCGGTTCACGATTTGCGGCGCTGGACCCACGACGTGCACCGGTCGGTCGACGACGCCCCGTACGGCGGCGGGCCGGGCATGGTGATGAAGGCTCCGGTGTGGGGC
Source organism: Mycolicibacterium pulveris (assembly GCA_050205315.1). Taxonomy (GTDB): domain Bacteria; phylum Actinomycetota; class Actinomycetes; order Mycobacteriales; family Mycobacteriaceae; genus Mycobacterium; species Mycobacterium pulveris_A. Next base: position 83,296 of record JBNMRA010000011.1, read on the forward strand.
GAAGCGCTCGATGACATCTGTTCTGCAGAAACGCTTCTGGTGGTGCCGACCCCGGCAGGTCGGCTGTTCACGCAGCGCGATGCGCAACGGTGGAGCGCCGAGCAGCATCTGGTGTTCGCCTGTGGGCGCTACGAGGGCATCGACCAGCGCGTCGTCGAGGATGCCGCGCGCCGGATGCGCGTCGAGGAGGTGTCGATCGGTGACTACGTGCTACCCGGCGGTGAGTCCGCGGCGCTGGTGATGATCGAGACCGTCGTTCGGCTGCTGCCCGAGGTGCTGGGCAATCCGGCGTCGCACCAAGACGATTCGCACTCCGACGGCTTGTTGGAGGGGCCCAGCTACACCCGGCCGCCCAGCTGGAGAGGTCTGGACGTGCCCGAGGTGCTGCTGTCGGGGGATCACGCCAAGATCGCGGCGTGGCGGCGCGAGCAGAGCCTGCAACGCACCCGGGAGCGCCGTCCGGACCTGCTCACCTGATGGGCGCCTTTTTCTTCGGCGAGCAGCCGCGATTGTGCGGTTTCATCCGCCCGGCCCGGCGCGTCGCGTATGAAACCGCACAATCGGCCGAATTACTCAGATCTGCCCGCCCGGGAACATCGTCTTGACGGCCTCGGTGATGGTGTTGCGCGCGGTGGCGTCGTCGGTGGGTTGCATCGTTCCGATCGCCATCACGTAGCGGCGGTCCTGGCCGATGACGCCCGTCGACAGGTGGACCCAGTTCCCGGCGTCCCAGCAGCAGAACCAGCCCTGTTTGACCGCGACGGGTTCGGCGTAGAGCCCGTCGGGGATGCCGAACCGCTGCGGATACACGCCGCCGGGCACGGTGCCGTCCGGCGCGGTCGGGGTGTGGCCCGCCATGGCGGAGATGATGATGTCGGCCTGCTCGGGCGGCAACCCGCCGGCGCCGGACAGCAGCATGTCGTAGTAGCGGACCAGGTCGGGCGTCGTGCTGAGCGTGTTGTACCAGCGCCCGTTGTAGGGCGCGGTCGTCGCGTTCAGGCCGTAGCGGCCCTTGATCCGGTCGATCACTGCATCGCCGCCGCTGCGGTTCCAGAACACCTCGGCCGCGCTGTCGTCGGAAGCGCGCAGCATGACGTCGAGGGCCTCGCGGTCCTCGGGCGACAGTTCGGTCTTCCCTTCGGCCACCTGCAGCAGCAGATCGTCGGCGATGAACACCTTGACCACCGAGGCGATCGGCATCGCCATCGCATTTCCGTTGGACACCACCTGGCCCGTGCTGCGATCCAGCACGGTGACCGTGAGCTCGGCACCGGCGGCCGCGGCGTCGGCGGTGGCCTGCTGGGTTCGCTCCTGCAGTCCGTCGAACGAGGCCGAGGGCGGGGCTTCCGGCAAGGGGGCCATGCGGCCTTGCGGCGCGATGACGACGACGGGGACTTCTGCGGGTGGGGGAGGCGTGCCGTACACCTTGGCCTCACATCCAGCACTCGCGAGCACCGCAACGCCGGCGGCCGCTACTGCCGTGACCAGCTTCGACGGCACCGGTCGCATTGCCCTCCTTCGCGGCTCGACGCTCACCACAGCGCCATACCCCCTGTCACGGAGCCTAACCACAGCGGCGGCCCGCGGCGCGTTCGACACCGCGGCGCTCCGCGGTGCTGGCCACCGGGTTCACCGGATTTCAGAGATCCGGGCGGATCTGGCACAATTGGGCAGTTGTCTGCGCACGCTGGCTCTGCCCACTGCGAGATACACCCCATACGCCCGATCCATCGGCTCGGCCACGCGTCGCAACGGCGACCGCGGCGCCGGCAGCCCGACAGCAAGGAAGTGTCACCGATGAACACGCTGGACTTCGTCGATCAGACGTCGCTGCGCGACGATATCCCGGACTTCGGCCCCGGCGACACCGTCAACGTCCATGTGAAGGTCATCGAGGGCTCCAAGGAGCGCATCCAGGTCTTCAAGGGCGTCGTTCTGCGCCGCCAGGGCGGCGGCGTGCGCGAGACCTTCACCGTGCGCAAGGAAAGCTACGGCGTCGGCGTCGAGCGGACCTTTCCGGTGCACTCGCCCAACATCGACCACATCGACGTGGTGACCCGCGGCGACGTGCGCCGCGCCAAGCTGTACTACCTGCGTGAACTGCGTGGCAAGAAGGCCAAGATCAAGGAAAAGCGCTGACGTCGCGTCGGCGACATCCGCTGCCGAAATCGCGCTGGCTACCCTGATGCGGTGACCGGACCCACTGCGCCCGACGAATCGTCGCCCGAGCCCGAACTCGACGACACCCCCTCCGAAGCCGAATCGGCGGACGAGAAACCCAAGAAAAAGGGCGGCGCGCTGCGGGAATTCGCGATTCTCGTCTCGATCGCGCTGGTGCTCTACTACGTGATGCTGACGTTCGTCGCGCGGCCGTACCTGATTCCGTCGGAGTCGATGGAACCCACGCTGCACGGCTGCCCGGGATGCACCGGCGACCGCATCATGGTGGACAAGATGACCTACCGGTTCACCGAACCCGAACCCGGCGACGTCGTCGTCTTCAAGGGGCCGCCGAACTGGAACATCGGTTACAAGTCGATCCGGTCGGACAACACCGCGGTGCGCTGGGTGCAGAACGCGCTTTCGGTCATCGGGTTCGTGCCGCCGGACGAGAACGACCTCGTCAAGCGCATCATCGCGGTGGGCGGGCAGACCGTGCAGTGCCGTGAGAGCACCGGGCTGACGGTCGACGGCAAACAGCTCGACGAGCCCTACCTGGACCGCGAAACGATGAACGTGCCCGACCCGAACTTCTACAAGTGTCTGGGCCCCGAGTTCGGGCCGCTGACCGTGCCCGAGGGCAGAGTGTGGGTGATGGGCGACAACCGCACGCATTCGGCCGATTCGCGCGCCCACTGCACCAACACACCCGCCGACGCGCAGCGCGGAATCCTGTGCACCGGTGATCCGATGGCGGGCACCGTGCCGGTGGACAATGTCATCGGAAAGGCACGTTTCATCGCCTGGCCCCCGTCGCGGTGGGGCGGCGTGGGAAGCGTGAACCCGCAGACCTGAACCCCGACGCAGTAGGAGAGTTACTGTTGCCGCCGACATGGCCTCCGCGAACGGTGATCCGGAAATCGTCGGGCCTGCGAACGTTGGAGTCGGCCCTGTACCGAAGTGGCCTCGGGCCGGTGGCCGGCGTCGACGAGGTCGGTCGGGGGGCCTGCGCGGGTCCGCTGGTCGTCGCCGCGTGCGTGCTCGGACCCAACCGCCTGGAGAGCCTGGCGGCCCTCGACGACTCGAAGAAACTCAACGCGAGGGAACGCGAGCGGCTCTTTCCGCTGATCTGCCGGTACGCGCTGGCCTACCACGTGGTGTTCATCCCGTCCGAAGAGGTGGATCGCCGCGGGGTGCACGTGGCCAACATCGAGGGCATGCGCCGCGCGGTGGCGGGTCTGTCGGTGCGGCCCGGCTATGTGCTCTCCGACGGGTTCCGGGTGCCCGGTCTGCCGACGCCGTCGTTGCCGGTGGTCGGCGGGGACGCGGCCGCGGCGTGCATCGCGGCGGCCAGTGTGTTGGCCAAGGTCAGCCGGGACAGGCTGATGGTCGAGATGGAAGCCGAACATCCCGGCTACGGCTTCGCCGACCACAAGGGCTACAGCACCCCGGCGCACAGCGCGGCGCTGAACCAACTCGGGCCGTGCGCCCAGCACCGCCACTCGTTCATCAACGTGCGCCGGGTGGCCACCCGCACCGGGATCGAGGTGGTGACCGAGTTGATCACCGACGGACCGGCGGGCGACAGGGGTGAGCCGGATCAGTGCGTGGAAGTCGGGTAGTGGGAGAATTGACGAATACCGGTTGTGCGACGAGCGGACGTGCCGGTGGGACCGATGTGAAGGACAGCTGAGCTGATGAGTGCCGAAGATCTCGAGAAGTACGAAACCGAGATGGAGCTCTCGCTCTACCGCGAATACAAGGACATCGTCGGGCAGTTCAGTTACGTCGTGGAGACCGAGCGCCGGTTCTATCTCGCCAACAGTGTGGAGCTGGTACCCCGCAACACCGACGGTGAGGTGTACTTCGAGCTGCGGCTGGCCGACGCCTGGGTGTGGGACATGTACCGGCCCGCGCGTTTCGTCAAGCAAGTTCGGGTGATCACGTTCAAGGACGTCAACATCGAAGAGGTGGAGAAGCCCGAGCTGCGCCTGCCCGAGTAGCCCTCCGGCCGCGCGGCCTTGGCTCGAAATCGACACCGGCGCAAGCTCTGCGCTCCTCCGGGGCCTATTTATATAAAAATTGCCATTTTGGACATGCTTCCTTAGGAATACAGGCACTGAGAATAGTATTCACTATTAAGGCGAACGGAGAACAAAATTTAGGTTATAGTCGGTCGGCGTGACCACCCTGTGCCGGACGCGACGCTGATGTTCACGCTGCGGTTCGACATGCGGGCACCCGAGAGCGGCGCACCTGCCACGGACCTCTACGCAGCGGCCATCGACATGTGTGCGTGGGCGGAGACGCGCGGAGCGGTGATCGCCGTGCTGTCAGAGCACCACGCGACCGATGACGGCCACCTTCCCGTTCCGCAGATCCTGGCTTCCGCGATCGCCGCCCGCACCGAACACCTCGCGATCATGTTGGCCGCGGTGCCGATCACGTTTTGGGATCCCGTGCGGCTCGCCGAAGAGATCAGCGTCCTGGACATCATCAGCCAGGGCCGGGTCTCCTACGCATTCGGCATCGGTCACCGGGCCGAAGAGTATGCCCACTTCGGCGTCGACATGGCCCACCGCGGCGCGCTGGCCGACGAGAGCCTGGCACTGCTGCGACGCCTGTTGAGCGGAGATACCGTCGACGTGGACGGACGGCGCATCCGGGTGACACCGCCCCCGGTGACGCCGGGCGGTCCGTACCTGCTGATCGCCGGAGGCAGTAGGGCAGCCGCCCGACGCGCGGCCCGGTACGGGCTCGGCTTCATCTCGCAGGTCGCATCGGACGAGCTGAAAGAGTTCTACGAATCGCAGTGTCGCGCCAACGGATTCGAGCCTGGCCTCATGCAGTTCCCGACGGCGGACGCGCCCACCACGGTGTTCGTCGCCGACGATGTCGACGCCGCGTGGGAAGAACTCGGCCCACATCTGTTGCACGATGCGCTGACCGCGGCGTCTTACCGGCACGGCGAAACGTCGGTGGCCAGCATCTCTGATGCCAAGAGCGTGGCCGAACTGAGGAGCGCGGGCGGACCGTACCGGATCTTCACCGTCGACGAAGCCGCCACGTACATCCGTGCCGGCCGGCCGCTGCCTTTGCTTCCGTTGTGCGGCGGCGTCCCGCCCGACATCGCTTGGCCCTACCTCGAACGCGCCGTGGTCGCGTGCGAACGTGTGTGAACGACAGGAGGACTCATGACATCACCGCTGCGAACCGTGGTCTGGTCCACCGGAGGCGTCGGATCGATTGCGATCGACGCGATCCGGCGCCGACCCGATCTCGAACTCGTCGGGGTCTGGGTGCACTCCCACGCGAAAGTCGGTAGGGACGCGGGGGAGTTGGCCGGAGGTGACCCGCTCGGGGTCACCGCGACCAACGACGCCGACGCGCTGATCGCGATGGCGCCCGACTGTGTCGTGTACGCCGCAAGTGGGCCGGAACGCGATGCCGGCGCGGTGCCGGACTACCTCAAGCTGCTCGAGGCCGGGATCAACGTGGTGTCGACGACGTCGACGACCCTGATCTATCCGCCCGCGTACTACTCACCCGACTGGCGCGACCAGTTGGAGAAGGCGGCCGCCGCGGGCAACGCCTCGTTCTACGCATCCGGCATCTTCCCCGGGTTCGGCTCGGACCAACTCGCGCTGCTGCTCGCGACCCAGTCAAAGACGATCCGGTGCCTCAAGGTCACCGAGGTCGCGCTCAACGACCACTATCCCGTCGCCGACGTGATGATGAACGGGATGGGCTTCGGCCACCCGCTCGACTTCGAGCCGCTGATGAAGACGCCGGGTTTCATCGAAATGGCCTGGCAAGCCCCGATTCACCTGATGGCGGCGGGCCTGGGGGTCGAGGTCGAACAAGTCCGGGGCGCTTTCGACCGGCGTCTGACCGACCGCGACATCGAGGTCGCGTTCGGCACGATCAAGGCCGGCACCTGCGGTGCGGTGAGCACCCGAGCCGCGGGTGTGGTCAACGGCTCCGAAGCCATCGTCGTCGAGCACATCATCCGGATGGCGCGCGACGTGGCGCCGGATTGGCAGACATCGGAGTTCGACGCCACCTACCGCGTCGACATCGAAGGGGATCCCGATATCCACTGCGCGATGACCATGGGCGCTGCCGAAGGGCACGGCGCCGGCCACGCCGCGATGACCGCTACGGCGATGCGGGTGGTCAATGCGATTCCCTATGTGGTCGATGCCCCGGCCGGCCTGCTGAGCTCGTTGGACCTGCCGAATACGTTGCCGCGCCACGCATTCGATTGATCGGAGACTGTGGTGTTCTCGATGACGTCGACGTCGCGTGGCCGTACCTGAAGCGCGTCGGCGAATTGGTCATGAATCGCACGACAACCAAAAGGAGCAGCAAATGACCGGCGCGAGCACCGTCGACCTGTACTACGACCCGTTCGATTTCGCGATCGACGACGATCCGTATCCGGTGTGGAAGCGGATGCGCGACGAGGCGCCGCTCTATTACAACGAGAAGTACAACTTCTACGCGTTGAGCCGCTACGAGGATGTCGCCCAGGGGCTGCACGACTGGGACACCTACCGATCGGGTAAGGGCACCACGCTGGACGTCATCATGAGCGGCGTCGAGGTCCCGCCGGGGGTGATCCTGTTCGAGGACCCGCCCCTTCACGACCTCCACCGGCGGGTGCTGTCGAGGGTGTTCACGCCTCGGCGGATGGAGGCCGTCGAACCCCTGACGCGGCAGTTCTGTGTCCGGGCACTCGATTCGCTGGCCGGATCTTCGCGTTTCGACGTGATCGGCGACTTCGGGGCGCTGATTCCGATGCGGACCATCGGTTACCTGCTGGGCATTCCGGAGGAGGGCCAGCAGCAGATCCGCGACAACACCGATGCGTCGATCGGGCTGAAAGAGGCCAGCTTTCGGGCGGTGTCGGCGGCCACCTTCGAGAACGCCTATCAGCTGTTCGCCGACTACATCGAATGGCGGGCAGAGCACCCGTCGGACGATCTGATGACGCAGTTGCTCAACGCCGAGGTCGAAGAGGACGGGAAGCTGCGCCCCCTCTCGCGGATCGAGGTGCTGACCTACACCAGCATGATCGCCGGCGCCGGCAACGAGACCACCACCCGGCTGATCGGTTTCATCGCGCAGATGCTCGCCGAGCATCCCGAACAGCGGCGCGAACTCGTCGACGACTTCTCGTTGATCCCCCGGGCGATCGAGGAGGTGTTGCGCTACCAGGCGCCGTCACCGGTGCAGGCCCGCCATGTCGCGCGCGACACCGAAAGCCACGGACAAACGATCCCGGAGGGTTCGGTGATGTTGTTGCTCAACGGATCTGCCAACCGGGACGAGCGCCGCTACCCCAACGGCGAGAGTTTCGACATCCATCGCACCGGATCACACCTGTCGTTCGGTCAGGGCCTGCACTTCTGCCTCGGTTCATCGCTGGCGCGGATGCAGGCCAGGGTCGCCCTCGAGGAGATGCTGAAGCGGTGGCCCGAGTGGGACGTCGACTACGCGGACGCCGCCATGGCGCACACCGCGAGCGTACGAGGGTGGGGCAAGTTGCCGATCACTGTCGGCTAGCGGCTCCTAGCGTGCGGTGACCCCGCGCAGCAGCGTGTCGCGGACATGGATCTGCGATGCGCGGGTGCCGAGATCATGCAGCAGGTTCTCTGGAATCCACGAGACGCCGATGACGATCCGGGCCAGCATCTCGTTCGACGGACCGTCGATGGTGATCTCACCGGACCGAACCCCCGCCGCCAGTAGGGCTTTCATCTGCCTGACCCGTTTGGTGAACAGCCACGCGATATTGGGTGTGTCGGGCGGCGACTGGCGCATCCACGCGAGCTGAATCCGGAACTCGTCGCCGAAATGCGCCAGCGCGTTGGTGTGGATCCAGCTCAACGCATCCAGCTTTTCGATCGCCGACGCGTCGGAACGCAGCACGTCGGTCCAGCCCACCTCGGCCACCTTCTCGCCGAACGACTGCATGATCGACGCCAACAGTTCCTCTTTCGAGCCGATCAAGCGGTACACCGTTCCGGTGCCCAGACCAGCCGCCGAGGCGATATCGCGGATGGTGGTGACCTCGTAGCCTTTTCGACCGAATTCGGCGCGTGCGACCGCGCGTACGTGTGCGGCCTTGTCGTTCGGTGCGGCTTCCTTCTCCTCGATCCACGACTTCACGGCGTCGTCGGCGGCGAGAAACGCCGCAGAGCGATCGAGGTCGGTGTCGGGGGGCGGAACAGTCGCCAATCCCTCCAGCAGGATTCGGCACAACAGGGCCGCGGCCTTGTCGGCACCCGCGCTGTGCCTGATGACATCGAGGCCCACCTGCCGCATCGACTGGACGATCCGGTCGGCGAGCACCGGTAGGTCGACGTCGGGCCGCAGATACCCGTTCCAGCGCGCCGCCCTCAGCGTCTGCACCATCGCTTCCAGGATCGCCGCCGGGCGCTGCTGGGCCAATGCGGCGAGCTCGGGGTTGGAGGTCGGGGCCTCATAGAAGGTCATCTGCAGCGCCGCGCTGTGGGTGACAGCGCACTGGGCGATCGCCGCGCCCAACTCCACGATCCGGTCGAAGGCCGACAGCGGCGTCGGATCGTCGAGCCGGTTGAGTGCCTGTTCGGCGATGCGATCGAGATCGTCGTGGTAACGCCGGAGCAACTCGACGAGAATCGCTTCCTTGGATTCGAAATGGTGGTAGAGGCTGCCCGGCAGAATGCCGGCGGCGTCGGCGATCTCCTGAAGTGACGTCCGCAGACCCGACGTGGCGATCAACGACGCCGCCGTCTGCAAGATCTCGGTCCTGCGGGTGCCGTCGTCGTAGGAGTGGCCTGCATGCGCCGCGAGGTCAGGCTTCACGCGGGGACGCCCCACAACACCTCCAAGCTCAGCTCCCGTGCAACGGTTTGGTCGGACCGACCCAAAGTTTGGTCAAGGTTACCAGAACGGGTCCGCCGCAACCGTGCCGCGCAACCGCGAATGCGCCGGTAGACGGGCTGCCCGACGCGGTCATGGGCCGGCCGGCGCGCGCGTGAGGGTCAGTGGACGGTCGTAGGAGGTATCGGTGCGGTCATGGGCGACGGTCATGATGTCGGCCAGAAACCCGATGGTCTCGTCGGTGATCAGCGACGTCGACTCCGTGTGCCACTCGACGATGCACACCCTGGCGACGATGGCCCAGCGGCCGTCGCGTCGCTCCAGCCGGTCGACGTAGCGGCCGCCGTTGACGGTCAGGTGGTTAGGCGGCTCACGGTCGGTCCCGACGAACAGATAGTAGGTTTCGGCGTGCGCCTGATCATCCGCGATGTCGGCGGTGTGGTTCAGCAGGTAGTGCTGATAGCGGGTCTGTGTCCGGTGGTATGCGAACGCCCAATCGATGAACTCGTCGATTGGGCCCACGAAACCGATGTGTTCGTCGACCGCGTCGTCGTGGTAGGCGGAGCGCAGCAGGTCGCGGTCGCGGCGATCCATTCCACGCGCGTAGCGCTGCATGCAGTCGAAGATGTCTGCGCGATCGCAGAGCTCCTGCAGTCTGGCGTTCACAATGACGGCCCCTCCCAGGTGTCCACGGCGACCACTTCGGTGATCGGCCGCCGCGGCGCCGGACCGAACGTGACGCCGGACCGCAGCCGAGCGACCGGCAACAGGCACCCCTGCACGTAACTGTCGGGAATGGACAACATCTGCCGGACCGCCGCCTCGTGAGCCAGGTGCAGCGTCGTCACGCAGGTCCCGTAGCCGCGGGTGTGCAGCGCCAGCGCGAAGTTCCATACAGCAGGAAAGATCGAGCCGTACAGCGTCGCTTGAAAGAACGACTCGTCGCCGTCCACGCGAGGCAGATACGGTTCATAGCAGGGGATTACGAGCAGCGGAACCTTCGCCATGTTCTCCACCAGCCATTCGGTGGACGACATGATCTTGGCACCCGGCATGTCGGCGGGCAGCAGGTCGGCGATCAGTTGACCGCCGACCTTCTGCAGATACGCGTCGCGGTAGAGCCCGGCGAGCCGAGCGCGGAGGTGCTCATCGGCGACGACGATCCAGCGCCAGCTCTGTTGATTGGATCCGTTGGCGGCCTGCATCCCGATCCGCAGGCACTCCTCGACGGCGCGACGATCCACCGGCGCGTCGAGGTCGAGTGATCGTCGCGCCGACCGAGTTGTGGTCAGGAGCTGATCGACGTCCATGGCGCGCTCCTTTGCTCGGCGTTCGCGCCGACCATAATCGGGAACAGATTTTTGGTCAACGGCGCCAATGCCATGTCAGGAAGCCAGATGTCCCACGAAGCCGTGCCGCACGCGCTGGCCGATGCGCATCCGCTGAGCCCGCGCGGCGTCAAGGAGGCGCTGGAGCGGGTCATCATCCGGTCACGCCGAGGCGGCGGGTCACCGCGAACACCTCGTCGTAGATCGACCCGGGGATCGTGAACGGTTCTGTGGCCGCCACTTCCGCAACGTGTGCGGCGATGTCGTCGGCGGTCGGGTCGCCGTCCGGATCGCCATCGCGCGGCGCCAGCCAACCGTCGCTGAGCCCGACGAACACCCGGGCGAATCGGCCCGCGCACGCCGAGAAGTTCTGATGGCTGAAATCGCAGTCCCGGCTGGCCAGAAACACCACGATCGGCGCGACCAGTTCGGGCCGGATCGCGGCGAAAAAGCCGTTCTCCTCGAGCGCTTTCGGATCGCCCAGCGTCTCGGTGACCATCCGGGAGAGCCCGAACGGAAGCACGGTGTTGGCCCGGATCCCGTGCGGCTCGCCCTCGAGCGCAATCACATTGGCCAAGCCGACAATGCCGGCCTTGGCGGCGGCGTAGTGCGCCTCCAGGTGCTGGCCGAACATCCCCGCCGATGAGGCGATGAACACGAACCGGCCGTATCTCTGGGCCTTCATCACCCGGTAGGCGGGCTGGGCGAGGTAAAAGGCGCCGTCGAGGTGGACCGACAGCATGCGACGCCAGTCCTCGGGCGTCAGCTCGTCGAACGGGATCGCGTTGAAGATTCCGGCGTTGCTGATCACCACGTCGAGCCGGCCGAATGCATCAACAGCGGTCCGCACAATCGCGTCGCCACCGGCAGGACTGTCGACCGAGTCATAGGACGCGACGGCCACACCGCCTGCGGCCATGATCTCGTCGACGACCCGGTCGGCGACCGCAGCGTCCTCGCCGTGGCCGCCCATGCTGCCGCCGAGGTCGTTGACTACGACGGACGCACCGCGCCTTGCCAACTCGAGCGCGTAGACGCGCCCGAGGCCGCGTCCCGCGCCCGTCACCACGGCGACTTGGCCGGTGAAGTCGATCATCGTTCCTCCGGTCATTGACTGCGGTGCTGCCGGACTTTACGTTGGAACAGATATTTGGTCAACGAAATGGGGTGGCAAGGAACGTGCCCGCCGACAGCGCGGCCGGCGAAGATGCCGGTGACCCCAAGCGTCTGGCGCTGCTGGCCTCCGCGCTTGCGGGCCGCACAGTGGCCGTCGCGCCAGCGGCCCCGGGTGACGCGGCCTGGACCGACGGCATCACGGTGTACGTCGACCCCACGGCGAGTGCGCCCCACCAACTCCAATCGGTCGCGGTGCAAGCGTCGCTGCTGGCCAGCGGAGGTCTGGAGCCCGACGTGGTGCGCAGGCTCGTCCGGCGCCCCGCGCTGGCCCGGCGGTACCTTGCTGTCGAAGGCCAGCGGGCCCTGTCGACCAACGACGACCTGCTGCCGTTCGGTGTCCGTTCACTGCTTGACCTCGACATGGCGGCGCGGGCCGATTCGGCGGTCGGGTCGCTGAAGGTCGCTGGCACCCAGCGCGACATCGCCGACCCGCCCGCAGACTTCGGCGTGATCAGGGCCCAGAAACTGCTTTCGACGCGTGCCGCTGTCACACAGGCGGAGTCGGTGAGCGGACACGCCGCGCGTCGCGAGACGAACAAGGCACTGGCCGACCTCGATGACGACGGTGACGACAGCGACGAGGCCGAGGACGTGTTCGACCCGTTCTCGAGCCCTGTCGGCGGCGGCGGCGCACTCGGCAGGCTGCTGAAGCGGATGACGCGCAGCGTGCGCAAACTCTCCGACGGTGGCGCCCCGGGTGCCGATACGCCAACCCATCGCTCCCGCAAGGGTATTCGCGGACCCGGTGCGGTGACCTCCACGGCAGCCGGTACCGCGGACGCCGACAGCGTGCAACGCGCCGAGGGACGCACCTATCCCGAGTGGGACGTCGGCCGACGCTGCTACCGGCCCGATTGGTGCACGGTGCAGGAAATCGATCCCCCGATCGAGAAGGGACCCGTGCTGACCCGGCCGGACGTGCACGCGCTGAGGCGACCGCTGACCCGGCTCGGCATCGGACTGGACCGATGCCACCGGCAGACCCAAGGCGACGATATCGACGTCGACGCCGCGGTGGAGGCACGCGTGGAAACACTGGCGGGTTCCACACCCGACGAGGCCGTGTACCTGGACAGCTTGCGCAGGCGCCGTGATCTGGCGGTACTGATCCTGCTCGACGTCTCCGGATCGGCCTCGGAGGCGGGAACTTTCGGGCAGACCGTGCACGAGCAGCAGCGAGCGGCCGCTGCTGCGCTGACGATTGCGCTACATGAACTCGGAGACCGCGTGGCGCTGTACGCATTTCAGTCTCAAGGCCGCAGCGCCGTGCACCTGCTTCCGGTCAAGCGGTTTGACGACCACTTCGACGCGATGGTGATGCGGCGCCTGAGCGATCTGACCCCGGGCGCCTACTCCCGGCTCGGCGCGGCCATCCGCCACGGCACCGCGGTGATGACGGAGAAGGCGGGCACCTCCCGCCGCTTGCTGGTCGTGCTGTCCGACGGTTTGGCCTACGACCACGGCTACGAACGGTTGTACGGGGCGGCCGATGTGCGACGGGCGTTGGGGGAGGCCCGGCGCGAAGGCATCGGCTGCCTGTGCTTGACGATCGGCGCGGCCACCGATTCGGGTGAACTGGCCAGGGTGTTCGGCAGCGCTGCGCATGCGTCCATCCCCAAACCCACGCAGCTGGCCGATGTGGTCGGCCCGTTGTTCCGTGCGGCGTTACGCACTGCCGACCTGCGTCGGCGGGTCGACGGCCGCAAAAGCTTGAACCAAACATCTGGTCCGCGCTAGGGTCCGTAGAACCCGAGTGACAGCGAAGGGAAAGCATGCATGTGAAGCCGCCGCGCCCGTACTACGTGCCCGTCGCCAACGAGGAGCAGGTGTTCAAGGCGGCCTACCGGCAGGGTCTCTCGATTGCGCTGAAGGGTCCGACCGGCTGCGGTAAGACGCGCTTCGTCGAGGCGATGGCACACGATCTGGACCGGCCGCTGGTCACCGTCTCCTGCCACGACGACCTGACCACCGCCGACCTCGTCGGCCGGTTCCTGTTGCGTGGCGGGGACACCGAGTGGGTCGACGGGCCATTGACCCGCGCGGTCCGCGACGGCGCGATCTGCTATCTGGACGAGGTCGTCGAGGCCCGCCAGGACACCACCGTCGTGCTGCATCCGCTGGCAGATCACCGGCGACAACTGCCGATCGAACGACTGGGCATCACGCTGGACGCGGCACCGGGCTTTTGTCTGGTCGTCTCGTACAACCCGGGGTACCAAAGCGTGCTCAAAGATCTCAAGGACTCGACGCGTCAACGGATGGTCGCGATCGAATTCGGTTTTCCGACACCCGATGTGGAAGAGAAGATCGTCGCCAACGAAGCGGCCATCGACCATGACCGCGCCGCGGGGCTGGTGCGGCTCGGACAGGCGATCCGGCGGTTGGAAACAGGGGGACTCCGCGAGGTCGCCTCCACCCGGGTGTTGATCGCGGCGGGCCGGCTGATCGCGGAGGGCTTGACCCCACGGGACGCGGCGCGGGCTGCGATCGCCGGTCCGCTCACCGACGACCCGACGGTGACGCGAGGCTTGATCGAGATGATCGACGCCTACCTGCTCGACCGGTCGCCGAATGATTGACCCTGCTCGCCACCCTCGCTAGTGTCTGAACAAATGTTAGGTCTAGCCCGTCCGACGGAGGTTGCATGTCCTACGAGAGCACCGCGGAGCCGATCAAGTTCGGGTACCTCATGGATTTCAAGCTGCCCGACCTGTATCCGCAGGAGATGAAGGAAGACCTGTCCAATCCGTTCGAGCTGATATTCGCCGACGCGGTGGCAAACGGCGAGATCGACCGGCCGATCCAGATCATCTACAAGGAGGTCGAAGGGCTGCCCAAGGGTTCGGTCAAGGCGGTGATCGACGCGTACGGCGAGCTCGTCGACGAGGGCTGTCTCGCGGTGTTCGGGCCGCACATCACCGACAACTGCGTGCCGACGCGCGAGGCCATCGAGGAGCGGTTCCGGGTGCCCGCGCTGAGCGTGACCGGCAGCGACGCCTGGCTGGGGGAGTGGACGTTCGCGTTTCCGCAGGGATCGTTGACCGACGAGCCGATCTTCTGGGCGGACCTGTTGGCCAAGGGCGGCCACACCGAGGTGGGTGTGCTGATGGAGCAGTCGCTGGTCGGCGAGACCTATGTGAAGAACTTCCGAAGTGCCTGTCGGCGCAAGGGGATACGGATTGTCGCCGAGGCGGCGATCGCGCAGACGGCGCAGGATGTCTCGGCTGCGGTGCGCACGTTGTACGAAGCCAAGGCGCAGGCCGTCGTGCACGCCGGCTTCGGCTTCGGCATCGTCTTCGTCAATCCCGCCCTGGAGGACCTGGGTTGGGATCCGCCCAGGTTCACCAGCACGGCCTTCCAGAACGCGTGGATCAACCCGATCATGTGGAACGCGTTCATGGGATGGACCGGTGTCGACCAGTACGACGAGGGCAACCCTGTCGGTCAGCGGTTCCTCGACAAGTATCAGGAAAAATTTGGCCGTCGGCCGGAATACTGTGTGCCGGTGGTGAACTGCGATGTCGCCACCGCGCTGCTACGCGCCTGCACCGATGCGCACCCGCTGAGTCCGCGCGGGCTCAAGGAGGCGCTGGAACGCGTGAAGATGATGCCTGCCGCGGCCGGCGCACCGGGCACCCGCGTCTCGTTCGGCAACTGGACGCGCCGCGGCTGGATGGGCGCCGGATATCTGGTGGCCCGAAGACTCGACGCCGACGGCGTCACCTCTCATCTTGTCGACCGCTTCGGTGAGGAGTAGCCGATGACCACCGAAACTCCGAAGGCCGATACCGCCACCCAGCCGGCCGACGAGCAGCCGGAACGTTCCTGGGTGGGGCCGGCGCTCTCGGTGGCAGCACTGCTCGCGGTCGCTGTGTTCTTCGGGGTCAACGCCCGAAAGGGCCCGGGGTCCCCGCGGATCGCGAACCCCGACGTCGAGGGCGCGCCACGGCCCGTCGAGGCGCTGTTCGGGTGGAGCACATCGACCTGGGTGGTGATACTGGAGACCTTCACCATCATCACGATGGCCGTCATCATCACCTTGTGGGTGGTGCACTGGCGGCGTAATCCGCACAATCCGACGTTGCTGATGGCGCTGGTCACATCGTTGATCGTGTGGCAGGACCCGATCATGAACTGGTCACCGTTCGCGGTGTACAACCCCGAACTGGCGCACCTGCCCGAGGACTGGCCGCTGGTGTCGCTGTCCCCGACGGTGGAGCCGTTCGTGGTGCTCGGCTACGTGATGTTCTACCTCGGGCCCTACTTTCCGGCCATCTGGATTCTGCGGAAGCTGCAGGCGCGCAAGCCCGTCGACTCGTTCGTGTGGCGTCACCCGTTGATCAGCCTGGCGGCCATCATCTTCCCGATCGGTGTGATCGTCGATGCGGCGCTGGAGATCACATTGGTGCGCACCGGCATGTACATCTATTCGCAGGTGCCGCCGTGGGCGTCGGTTTTCACCGGTGAACCCCACCAGTTCCCGCTGATCTGGGAAGTCGTGGCGGTGACGTTCGTGATGATCCCCGCCGGTGTGCTGCTCTACCGCGACGACACCGGAAAATCCGTCGCCGAGAAGCTCGCTCAGCGTGCCCGGATCTTCCCCACGAAGCCCAGACTGGGCACGTTCATCGTGATGTTCGTGATCCTCAACGTCGCCTACTTCTGTTACGGCGGGCTGTTCGCGGTCGTGAAAGCGACCAAGATCTCCACCTCGGTGGCTTGCCCGTGGCCGTATCCGGAGGTGAAGGTCTATGACCCGCAAGGGTTCTACGAGGCCAACGGTCAGGTGGGTCCGTACTCCGTCGGGATCATGTCGACCTGGATGAGCGGACAGCCCGACGGGCGGCCGGATGTCGAACTGGGTTCCAAGAGCGATCGGTGCGCACCGGAACCCTCGAATGGGTGATGAGCGCTTGTCTGAACCGCGCAGCGTCGTCATCACCGGCGCTTCACGAGGGCTGGGGTTGGCGTCGGCGACCCATCTGTACCGGCAGGGCTGGCGGGTCGTCGCGGCCATGCGGTCAGTCGATGCCGGCATGCAGCGGCTGCGTGCGGCCACCGGCGCGGCACCGCAGGATCCCAACCTGATCGGTGTCGCGCTCGACCTCACCGACACCGCGTCGATCGAGGCGGCGGCCAAGTCGATCGAAGCGGCCGTCGGCGCACCGTACGCCGTGGTGCACAACGCCGGAATCTCGGCGGCCGGAATGGTCGAAGAGACCCCGGTCAGCCTGTGGGAGCAGATGTTTGCGACCAACATTTTCGGTCCCGTCGCGTTGACCAAGGCGTTACTGCCAGCCATGCGCGAGGCCGGCCGTGGCCGCATCGTGCTGGTGTCCAGTCAGGGCGGTGTGCGCGGAATGCCTGCGACCGCGCACTATTCGGCCGTCAAGGGTGCGCTGGAACGTTGGGGCGAGTCGATGGCCGCAGAGGTCGCGTCGTTCGGCATCGGGGTGACGATCCTGGTGACCGGCACCTACGACACCGAGATCATCACCGACGCCGGAACCACCGACTGCCGCGATCTGGCTGGGCCGTACGCACCGCATCACAGCACGATGGACAAGCGCGGCAGGGCCGCGATGCGGATGGCCGCACGGTCACCCGAGAAGTTCGCGGTCGGGCTGGCCAAAGCGCTCGACAGCTCCAAGCCGTTCGTCAAACGATCGGTCGGACCTGACGCGCGAATGCTGTTGATCGCCAACCGGGCACTTCCGTCGGCCGCACTGCACCAGATGATCCGGCTGATGATGGGCATCCCGCGTTTCGGCGCGCTCCGAGGAAGTAGAGGACATGGCTGACGTTCATTTCGAAACCAAGATGATGATCGACGGCAAGCTCGTCGACGGTGAGTCCGGCACCTTCACCAACATCAACCCGGCGACCGAAGAGGTGCTCGGCGAGGTCGCCGACGCGTCGAAAACCGATATGCACCGGGCCATCGACGCCGCGCGTCGCGCGTTCGACGACACCGACTGGTCCACCGACCATGCGTTCCGGCAGCGGTGCCTGCTGCAACTGCAGGAAGCGCTGGAGTCCGAACAGGAAGAGCTGCGTGAGGAGCTCATCCTCGAGGTCGGCTGTCCGCGGGCGATCACGCACGGCCCACAGCTGGATGCGCCGCTAGCCGACGCGTTGAAATACCCGGCCCAGCTGATCGACGAATATCCCTGGGAGACCTCACTGGGTGATGCGCTGGTTTCGGTCACCGGGGTCAACACCACCCGGAAAGTCTGGCGCGAACCCGTCGGCGTGGTCGGGGCCATCGTGCCGTGGAACTTTCCGTTCGAGGTGACCATCCAGAAGATCGGTCAGGCGCTCGGAACCGGAAACACCGTCGTGCTCAAACCGGCGCCGAACACACCGTACAACGCCACCCGGTTGGGCCGGCTGATCGCGGAAAACACCGACATCCCACCGGGCGTCGTGAACGTCGTCACCGCGTCGGATCACTTCGTCGGCGAAGAACTCACGTTGTCGCCGAAGGTCGACCTGATCTCGTTCACCGGATCCACCGTTGTCGGCCAACGGATCATGGAAAAGGGCGCCGCGACGATGAAGCGGCTGTTTCTCGAGCTGGGCGGCAAGTCGGCAACCATCGTGCTCGAGGATGCGGACTTCGCGGTGGGCTGCATGATGGGCATTGCGCCGTGCATGCACGCGGGACAGGGCTGCGCCAACCCGACCCGGCTGCTGCTGCCGCGTTCCCGCTACGACGAAGGCGTGGAGATCCTGAAGGGCATCTATGAGGGCGTCGCACCCGGCGATCCGCAGGATCCCGGAACCCTCTGCGGCCCCGTCATTTCCGACAAGCAACGCAGCCGTATCCGCGGATACATCCGCAAAGGTGTCGAGGAGGGCGCGACCCTGCTGGTCGGGGGCGCCGAGGCGCCCGACGGTATGGACAAGGGATTTTTCGTCAAGCCAACGCTTTTCACCGACGTCGACAACTCGATGACCATCGCGCAGGAGGAGATCTTCGGGCCCGTGCTCGCGGTGATTCCGTTCGACGATGAGGACGACGCGGTGCGTATCGCCAATGACAGCCCGTACGGTCTGGCCGGCAACGTGATGGCGGGGACGCTGGATCGTGCTCTTTCGGTGGCCAAACGGCTGCGGGCCGGCTTCATCGGCCTGAACGGCACCGCCGGCTACGGCGCCGACACCCCGTTCGGTGGATACAAGGCCAGCGGTATCGGACGTCAGAACGGTGTCGCGGGTTTCGACCAGTACACGGAAATCAAGTCCGTCGCCTACCCGGCCGGTTCCTAGGAAGAAAACATGCAGCTGTTGTTTGACGACCTCGAGGACTTCGGCGAATTCGACGACTTCGTGTCGGGCGATGTGCGTGACCCCCACACCGAGCTGGCGCGGCTACGTCGCGAGGAGCCGGTCCAGAAGATCGAGATCCCCGGCATCCCAGGGCAAGAGGGTAAGCCGATCGTCATGGTCTACCGCTATGACGAAGCGCAGCAGATGCTGCGGGACAACGAGACGTTCTCCTCGTCGATCATCGTTCAGGCGTTCGGCGACGTGTTCGGCAAGCATGTGATGCTCGGCATGGATGAGCCCGAGCACGGCAGGCACCGGAGCCTGGTGGCCAAGGCGTTTTCGCAAAAGGCCCTGGCGCGGTGGGAAGACACGTTGGTCAACCCGATCGGCAACGCGCTGATCGACCGGTTCGCCGACCGCGGCAGCGCCGACCTGGTCAAGGAGTTCAACTTTCCCTATCCCACGCTGATCATCGCCGGGTTGCTCGGCTTACCCCAAGATGACTACGCGCAGTTCCAGAAGTGGTCCATCTCGCTGCTGTCGTTCACCGTCAACCCCGAACGCGGCCGCGAAGCCTCCCAGGCACTCGCTGAATACTTCACCCCGATCCTTACCGCGCATCGTGAAGACCCCCGCGATGACCTGATCAGCGGGCTGGCCGCAGCCGAGATCGACGGGGAGAAGCTCTCAGACGAAGAGATCTTCTCGTTCCTGCGGCTGCTTCTTCCCGCCGGCGTCGAAACCACGTACCGGGCACTGGGAAACCTACTGTTCGGCATGCTGAGCAACACCGAACAACTCGAGGCGCTGCGCGCCGACCGGTCACTGATATCGCAGGCGATCGAGGAGGCGGTGCGCTGGGAGCCGCCGCTGAGCATGATCACCCGGATCGCCAGCCGCGACACCGAACTCGGCGGCGTGCAAATCCCCGAGGGCTCCTCGGTGATGCCGGTACTGGGCGCGGCCAACCGACAAGAGGAACGCTTCGACCATCCCGATCAGTTCGACATCTTCCGCGCAGCCAAAGCCAACATCGGCTGGGGCTACGGCGTACACGTCTGCCTCGGCATGCATCTGGCGCGGCTGGAGATGCGGGTGGCGCTCAACCTGCTGCTGGACCGCCTGCCGAACCTGCGGCTGGACCCCGCAGCCGAGGAGGCCTACATCCGCGGACAGGTGTTCCGGTCACCGACGGCGCTGCCCATCGTCTTCGACACACCCGCGAGCCCATGACCGATCTTCGCTTCGACGAGAAGGTGGTGGTGGTCACCGGAGCCGGCCGGGGGATCGGACGCTGCCATGCCGTGCTACTGGCCGCCAGGGGTGCCCGCGTCGTCGTCGCCGACAACGGAGCAGAGATCGACGGACGCGCTTCCTCGTCGCGACCGGCCGATGCCGTGGTCGCCGAGATTTTGCAGTCCGGAGGCGAGGCGGTGGCGTGCTGTGCATCGGTAGCCGACGAAGACGACGCGTCGCAGGGGCGGCAGCTGGCTGAGCAGTTCGCGATGTCCGAGGAGGTCATGGCCGAGGTGAACGCCAGCATGCTGCCCGAGTTATGTGCTCCGGCAGCGGCTTTCCTGGCCCAGAGTCCTGTCCGCTCAACGGCGAGGTCCTGATGGCGGGCATGGGCAGTGTGTCACGCCTTGCCGTCGTGCGCACCCAGGGCATCTCGAAGTCGCCGCTGACCGCCGAGGACATCGCCGAGAACCTCGACCAGATCATGAACGTCAACGACGCATATGTGACCGAAGCAACCAGGAGTATCTTGTGACCGATTTCGAGACCGTCGACTTCTTCACCGACGAAACGCTCGTTCCCGATCCCTACCCCTACTTCGACTATCTGCGGTCGAAATGTCCGGTGGTGCAAGCGACTCCGTTTAACGTGTTGGCCGTCACCGGCTATGAAGAGGCGCTGGCGGTGTACAAGGACCCGGCCTTTTCCTCATGTGTCTCGGTGGCCGGACCGTTCTCCGGCATGCCTTTTGGCCCAGGTGAGTCCGATGACGTCACCGAGCTGATCGAGCAACACCGCGCCGCCGTCCCGATGGCCGAACACATCACGTCACAAGACCCGCCGCTGCACACCCGGACGCGAGGTCTGTTGAACAAACTCATCACGCCCAAGCGCCTGAAGGAAAACGAAGAGTTCATGTGGCGGTTGGCCGACCAGCAACTCGACACCTTCCTCGACAAGGGCAGCTGCGAGTTCCTGACCGCCTACGCAAAACCGTTCTCGCTACTGGTGATCGCCGACCTGCTCGGTGTGCCGCTCGAAGACCATGACGAGTTCAAAGGCGTCTTCGCCATGGAAACGGTCGGTGAACTCGGCAAGGACGCGCCGACGTCGCACAACCCACTGGAGTGGCTCAACGACAAGTTCTACTCCTACATCGAGGACCGCAGACGTTCACCGCGCCAGGACGTGCTGACCGAACTGGCACACGCCAAGTACGAAGACGGGTCGACGCCGGAGATCGAGGACGTCATGAACCTGTCGACGTTCCTGTTCGCCGCGGGTACCGAGACCACGACGAAGCTGGTCAGTTCGGCAGTACGGTTCATCGCCGACAACCCCGGCTACGAAAAGACACTCCGCGAGGACCGCAGCAAGATTCCCGCGTTCCTCGAAGAGACCTTGCGGATGGAAAGCCCGGTCAAATCCCACTTCCGGATGGCGCGCACCACCACGAAGATCGGCGACGTCGAGGTACCCGCGGGTACCACTGTCATGTTGCTTCCCGGTGCGTGCAACCGCGACGAACGAAAGTTCGCCGAACCCGACGAATTTCGGGTGGACCGCCCGAACGTGCGTGAGCAGATCGCGTTCATCCGCGGCGTCCATTCCTGCCCCGGTGCACCGTTGGCACGCGCCGAAGGGCGGATCTCGTTGCACAGGATCCTCGACCGGATGAACGACATCACGATTTCGACCGAGCACCATGGCCCGCCGGACGACCGCAACTTCACCTTTGAACCGACGTTCATCATGCGCGGGCTGTCCGAACTGCACATCACGTTCACATCCGTTGGCTAGACCTGCTCGGCAGAGAACAAGGAGTACGAAATGACTGGAAAGCTCACCGGCAAGGTCGCTTTCATCACCGGTGCGGCGCGCGGCCAGGGTCGCGCCCACGCTATCGCGATGGCCAAGGAAGGCGCGGATATCATCGCGGTCGACATCTGCCGCGACATCCCGTCCAACCCGTATCCGCTGGCCACGCCCGAGGACCTCGCCGAGACCGAACGATCGATCAAGGAACTCGGCAGACGCGTCGTCGCGCGGGTGGCCGATGTGCGGGAGCGCCATGAGCTGCGTGAGGCCATCGAAGTCGGCGTAGCCGATCTCGGCAAGGTCGACATCGTCGTCGCCAACGCCGGCATCCTGCCGATGGCGATGGGCAACCCCGATCCGATTGGGTTCGTCGACGCCTCCGACGTCGACCTTCTGGGCGTGATGAACACGGTCGCGGTCGCGATACCGCATCTGCCCGACGGGGCATCCATCATCGTCACCGGCTCGACCGCGGGCATGATCCGCGGCACCACCACCAGCCCCGACATGGGGCCCGGTGGCGCCGGCTACGGATGGAGCAAGCGCATCGTGATGGAGTACGTCGACGAGATGTGTCTTCACCTGGCGCCCAGGATGATTCGCATCAATGCCATCCACCCGACCAACTGCAACACGCATCTGCTGCAGAACGAGGGCATGTACGGCGTGTTCCGGCCCGACCTCAAGGCCGAGGGCAAGACGCCCACCCGTGAGGACGCCGAACCGCTGTTCACGCTTTTTCAGGCGATGCCGATCCCGTACATCGAACCCGAGGACATGGCCAACCTCGGGGTGTTTTTGGCCAGCGACGACAGCCGCTACATCACCGGGCAGCACATCCGCGTCGACGCCGGCTCCCTGCTGAAGTGGCCCAACGGACCCGGCGGTTAGGGCCGGTGCAGGAAGCCGTGCAGGACCGCCTGGACGAGTTCGTCGACGATCGCCTCCCGCGGGGGCGGCCGGTTGCCGAAGAACGTCGAGCGCAATGCGACCATGCCGACGATCATCGCCACCGTCGAATGCGCGGGCAGATCCGGCTGGCCCGAACGCATTCCGCGTAGCTGCATCCCCTCGGCGCTGATCTGACCGAGCAGGGTCAGCGCGCGCCTGATGTCGGCGATGCCTGCGCTTTCGATCTCGTCGTCGCTGAGCCCATCTGCCGCGACCAACGTCAGCAGCAGGCCCTGGTGCTCGACGAGCACGTCGTACAGCCGGCCGACGAACTGGCGGGTCAGTTCCTCTTCGGTGGTCTTGTCGGGAATGACGGCCTGCCACGTCTTGCCGAAGTCGTCGACGAAGTCGGTGAACGGCAGCACCAGTGCCTCCCGAAACAGCCCGGCCTTGGAGCCGAAATGGCGGAACAACAGGTACTCGGTGACGCCGGCGGCTTCGGCGATCTCACGGGTCGTGGTCGCGCGGTAGTCCCGGCGCGCGAACAGATCACGGGCGGCGTCGAGCAGGAGTCGACGCGCCTCGCCACGGGGGCGCCTGCCGGCCTGTTTTTTGGCTGAACGCCGCTGGGACACGGCTTCTCACTTTCTGGGACCGCGCTGAGAGCAGCTGACGTCATCAACGATAACCGTCCTTGACCAACCCTTAGTAATAGTGTGCACTATTACTCATGGGTCAACTCATCATGCTTGGAACACTGTTCGGGCTGATCATCTTGATTTTCGGCTTGGTGATCTACTTTGATCCCGAAGCTCGCGGCCACGCCAACGAGGACCACCGGTGAACACCGAGCTGACGCCGGCCCTGATCGCCGGTCTGTCGTTCGCCTACATCGGCGGTGTGCTGTTTCTTGCCTATGGCGTGTTCCTGAGCATCCGGCGCGGTCGCCTGCACCCGCTGCTGCTGGTGTCCATCTCCGCGATCTCGTTCTCATGGATCGAGGCGCCCTACGACTGGGCGGTGTACGCCCAATTCCCGCCGGCGCTGCCCCGCATGCCGTCGTGGTGGCCGCTGAACATGACGTGGGGCGGCGGGCTGCCGTCCGCCGTACCCATCGGCTACATCGCCTATTTCGTGCTGCCCGCGGTGATCGGCGCGGCGCTCGGCCGGCGCATCGTCCGCCGGACCGGGTGGCGCGCACCGCAGACCCTGTTGGTCGTCGGACTCGTCGTCGGGTTCTGCTGGGCGCTGTTGTTCAACGGGTTCTTCGGCCCGCGGATGGGTGTCTTCTACTACGGCTACATCATTCCCGGGCTCGGGCTGTTCGAGGGCAGCCGGTATCAGTACCCGCTCTACGACGCGCTCGCGATGGGTGTGCAGATGATGGTCTTCACCTATCTGCTCGGCCGGACCGACTCCGAAGGCCGCAACGTGATCGACATGTTGGCGGACAAGGTGTCCAAGACCCGTGTCCAATCGACGATCGTGTCGATCATCGCCGCCGTCCTCGTCGGACACGCCGTCTACGGCGCTGTATTCGCGCCGCACCTGGTCACCAAGCTCGCCGGGTACGTGACCTCTGGACCGTCGGAACAACTGTTCCCCGGCGTCCCGAACCAACCGAGATAGCCGTTCCCGTCGCGGTTTTCACATGTGGCATCGCGTTGCGACGCGCCGCAACGTCGAAACTGACAGACTGAACGGGTGCGCACCTCACCGAAGTGCTGGCTCACCGACATGGACGGCGTGCTGGTCCGCGAAGAGCACGCGTTGCCGGGCGCTGCAGAGTTCCTGCAACGCCTGATGGAACGCGAGCGGCCGTTTCTGGTCCTGACCAACAATTCGATCTTCACGCCGCGCGACTTGTCGGCGCGCCTGCTGCGTACGGGTCTGACGGTGCCGGAGCGCGCGATCTGGACGTCGGCGCTGGCCACGGCCGTGTTCCTCAACGACCAGCTGCCCGGCGGGTCGGCCTACGTCATCGGTGAGGCGGGTCTGACCACGGCACTGCACGAAGTCGGCTACACGCTCACCGACATCGAACCCGACTTCGTCGTGCTCGGCGAGACCCGCACGTACTCGTTCACCGCGATCACGAAAGCCATCCGGTTGATACTGGCCGGCTCCCGGTTCATCGCCACGAACCCCGATGTGACCGGGCCCTCGGCGGAGGGGCCGCTGCCGGCCACCGGATCCGTCGCGGCGATGATCACCAAGGCCACCGGCCGCGAACCGTATTTCGTCGGCAAGCCCAACCCAATGATGTTCCGCAGCGCGCTGAACCGCATCGAGGCGCACTCCGAGAGCACCGTGATGGTCGGCGACCGGATGGACACCGACGTCGTCGCCGGGATCGAGGCCGGGCTAGAGACCATCCTGGTCCTCACCGGATCGACGACACCCGACGAGGTCGATCGCTATCCGTTCCGCCCGAGCCGGGTGCTGCCGTCGATCGCCGAGGCCGTCGAGCTGGTTTGACACTTGATAGCTTGGCCGGGTGACTGCTCCTGCTGATGCTGCGCAACCACTTGCCGGGGTGCGCGTCGTAGAGATCTCCAGCTTCGTCGCGGTGCCGCTGGCCGGTATGACGCTGGCCCAACTCGGCGCCGAGGTGATCCGGGTGGATCCGCTCGGCGGTGCGGCCGACTACCGCCGGTGGCCGGTCACCGCCGACGGCGAGAGCATCTACTGGGCGGGGCTGAACAAGGGCAAGCGTTCGGTGGCTGCCGATATGCGCTCGTCGGAGGGCCAGCAACTGGTGCAGCGGCTGATCGCCGACAGCGGCATCCTGTTGACGAATGTCGCGGGTCGCGAATGGCATTCGTATGACACGTTGGCGGCGCTGCGTCCCGACCTGATCCACGTCGAGGTGTCCGGGCGCGCCGACGGCGGCACCGGCGTCGATTACACCGTCAACGCCGGTATCGGGTTCCCGCTGGTCACCGGGCCGGCCGAGTTCGCCCGGCCGGTCAACCACGTGCTGCCCGCGTGGGACGTCTCCTGCGGTATCTACGCGGCGTTGGCCGTCGTCACCGCGCTGCGCCACCGCGACGCGACCGGGCAGGGCCAGCGGATCAGCATTCCGCTGGAGAATGTCGCCCTGGCGACGGCGGGCAACCTGAGCTTCTTCACCGAGGCCATGATCAACGGCACCAGCCGCGAACGGATCGGCAACTCGGTGTATGGCCAGTACGGTCAGGACTTCACCAGCAGTGACGGCGTGTCGTTCATGGTGGTTGCGCTGACCAAGCGGCACTTCCGCGACCTGACCGAATTGACCGGAACGACGAAAGCCGTTGCTGCGCTAGCCGATACGTTGGATGCGGACTTCGAGGACGAGGGGCAGCGCTATCAGCATCGGGAGGCGTTGAGCGCCCTGTTCGGTGAGTGGTTCGCCTCGCACACCGCCGAGGAGATCACCGCGGCGCTGTCGGCGTCGTCGGTGCTGTGGGATCGGTATCGCAGCTTCGCCGAGACCGTCACCGAAAAGAAGGTGACGGCCAATCCGTTGTTCACGTCGCTTGATCAGCCGCGGATCGGGGAGTACCTCGCCCCGGGGCTGCCGATCTCGATCGACGGCAGCTATCCGGCCGCCGTTGCCGCGCCGGCGCTGGGCGACGACACCGCCGCCGTGCTCACCGAGTGGTTGGGGATGGGCGCCGATGAGGTGTCGCGCATGGTCGAATCAGGCACGGTGGCAATCGGAGACGCCCAATGAGCAAGCTGCTCGAGTTGCTTGATGTGCTGCCGGGGGAGGGCGCCGACGCGTGGATCGGTGCCGCGAGCGGACCGGTGGGCAAACGCGCGTACGGCGGGCAGTTCGTCGCACAGAGCCTGGCGGCGGCGTTTCACACCGTCGATACCGATCGGTTGCCCACCAACATGCATCTGCAGTTCCTGCGCGGCGGGGAAGCCGGTGATGACGTCGACTACCGCGTGACGCGGGTGTTCGACGGCCGCACCGCGTCGGCGCGCCGCGTCGAATCGCATCAGAATGGTCGGTTGCTGACGACGGCGACGGTTTCGTTCGCGACCGAACTGCCTGGGCCGCAACACGGTCGTCGGCCTTCGGCCGACGATCCCGAGACGCTGCCGCGCACCGGACCTGCCGGGCCCGCGCCGTCGATGCCGCTCGACGAACTCGACATCAGGATCGCCGACTCCGGAGTGGGTGATGAGTTCGTGCGTCGGTTGTGGTGGCGCGCAACGGTTTCTGTGCCTGACGATCCATTGCTGCACACGCTGCTCGCCGTGTACGTCACCGATGTGTACATGATCGACCCGGCGCTGCAGGTGCACGGGCATTCGATGCAGGCGCGCACCCATCGAAGCGGCACAACGGATTCCTCGATCTGGTTTCACCGGGCGGTGCGCGCCGATCAGTGGAATCTGCTCGAGACCGTTTCACCGGCCGCCGCGCGCGGACGGGGTGTCGTGATGGGGAGTTTGATCCGCGCCGACGGCGTCGTCGCGGCGACGGTGGCTCAGGAAGGCCTCATCGCCGAGCGGGGCTAGCACGTTTCCCGCCCAAACATCCCGTTCGGCGCCCGACCGTCACATCCGGCCGGCTCGGGCGCGGACGAAGTTGTAGACCCCGAACGCGGCGATGCCGACCGCGGCGAGAATGAGAAGGAACTTGCCGAACGGCGCCTGCCCGAGGGTCTTGACCGCCGCGTCGAGGCCGGTGGCCTTGGCCGGATCGGCCTGCAGCGTCGCCACGATCACCAACACTCCCGCGCCCGCGAGCACCAGCCCCTTGGCCGCGTAACCGATGATGCCGACGGCGGTCACCCCTGAACCGCCTGAGCTGCGCAGGTCTTTGAAGAAGCGCTTCGCCACGCCCTTGTACACGTGGTAGCCCCCGACCGCGAGCAAGCCGAGCCCCACCCCGATGAGTACTGCCTTGCCCCAACCGGATTGCATCATCTGTGCGCTCAGGCCGGCGTTCTGCTGAGTGCTCTGCTGTCCGCTGCCCATCGCGAAGCGGGCCGCCGAGAACGCGATCGCGAAGTTGACGACGGCCAGCCCGAGCGACTTCACCCGCTTCCATGCCGGGGTATCGTCCTGCCCGCGGCCACCGCCTTCACCCGGCCGCGGACCGACGATCGCCTCGGCAACACGCCACAGGCCCAGCGCCAGCAGCCCCACCGCGACGACCCACAACAGCACCGCGCCACCGGTCTGTTGCGCCAGCGTCGCCAGCGCCCCGGACTGATCGGCGTTACCACCGGACCCCAGCGCGATGCGAAGTATCAGGTAGCCAACGAGCAGGTGCAGCACACCGCTGACCGCGAAGCCGGTGCGGGCGGTGTACTCGAACGCATCACTGTCGGTGGCTCTGTCGGCGACACCGCGTAACGACTTGTCGGTCATGCCGGCGTGTACCCGCTTTTTGACGGCAGCGAAACGGGCTGTGCCCGAATTGTGGATGAGTCTGCGGTTGGGGATAACTCGAGCCGCCACACCGCGGATTGTCGGTCGCCTGTTCGACGGTGGGGCCATGACTTCATTCACCCGCGCCGAGATCGGCGCACTCGGAGAGCAACTCGCGGTCGATCATCTGCGGTCGCTCGGGTTACGGGTGCTCGACCGCAATTGGCGCTGCCGGTATGGCGAGCTGGACGTGATCGTCGCGGACGACACCGCCCGCATCGTGGTTTTCGTGGAGGTGAAGACGCGCACCAGCGATCAGTTCGGCGGTGTCGCCGAGGCGGTGACCCCGAACAAGGTGATGCGCCTGCGTCGGCTCGCCGGGCTGTGGCTGGCCGCGCAGGACGACAGGTGGTCGCAGGTGCGCATCGACGTGGTCGGGGTGCGGATCGGGCGGCGACGAACTCCGGAGATCACCCACGTTCGGGGGGTGGGGTGATGGCGCTGGGACGAGCGTTCTCCGTGGCCATCCGCGGACTGGACGGACAGACCGTGGAGATCGAGGCCCACATCACCTCGGGCCTGCCCGGCGTGCATCTGGTCGGGCTCGCCGACGCGGCGCTGAAGGAATCACGCAACCGGGTCCGCGCGGCGATCACCAACTGCGGCAATGACTGGCCGATGGCGCGGCTTACGCTGGCGCTCTCGCCGGCGACGCTGCCGAAGATGGGCTCGGTCTACGATCTGGCCCTAGCGCTGGCAGTGATCTCTGCGGAGAAGAAAACCGAGTGGCCCCGGCTGGAGAAGACGGTGTTGCTCGGTGAACTCGCGCTCGACGGCCGGGTGCGTCCGGTCAACGGGGTGCTGCCCGCGGTCATGGCCGCCAAACGCGAGGGTTGGCCGACGGTCGTGGTGCCCGTCGACAACCTCGCCGAGGCCAGCCTGGTCGAGGGCGTCGAAGTATTGGGCGTGCGGACACTGCGTGAGCTTGAGCTGTGGATCGCGGGAAAGGGGCCGCTGGCAGGCAGGGTCGCTGCGCCACGCGGTGTTTCGGCGCCGTCGTTGGACCTCGCCGACGTGGTCGGCCAGACCCAGGCACGCTTCGCGGTCGAAGTCGCCGCCGCCGGTGGCCATCACCTGATGCTGACCGGTCCGCCGGGCATCGGTAAAACCATGCTGGCCCAACGGCTTCCGGGACTCCTGCCGACGTTGTCGGAAGACGAGTCGCTGGAGGTGACGGCGATTCACTCGGTGGCCGGCATGCTGTCAGGTGATACACCGCTGATCACTCAGCCGCCGTTCATCGCGCCGCATCACACGTCGAGCGTCGCGGCGATGGTCGGTGGCGGTTCGGGACTGGCCCGACCCGGGGCCGTCAGCCGCGCGCACCGAGGTGTGCTGTTCCTCGACGAGTGCGCGGAGATCGGCGTCAGCGTGCTCGAAGCGCTGCGAACCCCGCTGGAAGACGGTGAGATTCGGTTGGCCCGTCGCGACGGTGTGGCGCGCTACCCGGCGCGGTTCCTGCTGGTGCTGGCGGCCAACCCGTGCCCGTGTGCACCGGCCAATCCCAACGACTGCATCTGTCGCGGCGGCGACAAGCGTCGGTATCTCGGCAAGCTGTCCGGCCCATTGATCGACCGGGTCGACCTGCGCGTCGAGATGCATCCGGTGCGCGCGGGGGAACTCGTGCAGCAGGAGGGCGAGTCCACGGCCGTGGTCCGTGAACGTGTCGTGGCCGCGCGCAATGCCGCCGAGGAACGGTGGCGGGCCTACGGCATCCGGACCAACGCCGAGGTCAGCGGATCGTTATTGCGGCGCAGGTTCCGACTGCCCCGGGCCGCGATGAAACCGCTGTATGCGGCGGTGGATCGTGGTCAGCTCAGCGCCCGCGGCATGGACCGCACGTTGCGGGTGGCGTGGTCCCTTTGTGATCTGGCGGGCCGGACGTCCCCGGACTTGGAGGACGTCACGGCGGCCTTGAGTTTCCGGCAGTGCGGGGGTGTGCGATGACCGATGACGTTGTGCGTGCGTGGGCCTATCTGTCCCGGGTGGCCGAGCCGCCGTGCCGGGCGCTGAAGGCGCTCGTCGCGCGGGTCGGCGCCGTCGAAGCCGCCGACCGGGTGCGACGCGGGCAAGCCGGCGATGCGGTGAACGAAGGGGTCGAAGCCCGCCGTCACATCGACTCTGCAGCAAGGGATTTAGAGTTGCTCGCCGCGATGGGTGGCCGGCTGGTGACCCCCGATGACGACGAGTGGCCGGTACTGGCATTCACCGGTTTCGGGGGGATCGAAGGTCGGCTGCGTGCGCAGGCTCACCCGCCGATGGTGCTGTGGGTGGTCGGACCCGCGCGGCTGGACGAGGTCGCGGCCCGCGCGGCGGCGGTCGTGGGCACCAGGGCGGCCACCGCCTACGGTGAGTTCGCCGCATCGGAGCTGGCCGCGGGCCTGGCGACAAGGGATGTGGCGGTGGTATCGGGCGCGGCCTTCGGTATCGACGGCGCGGCGCATCGGGCAGCCTTGGCGGCCGACGGGTTGACCGCGGCGGTGCTCGCAGGCGGCATCGACGTGCCCTATCCGGCCGGACACAGCTCGCTGCTGCGGCGGATCGCCGAAGACGGGGTGCTGATCACCGAATATCCGCCGGGTGTGCGGCCGGCGCGGCACCGGTTCCTGACCCGCAACCGGCTGGTGGCCGCGCTGGCCGGGGCCACCGTCGTCGTCGAGGCCGGAGCCCGCAGCGGTGCCGCCAACACCGCGGCGTGGGCCCGTGGTCTGGGACGCGCGGTGTGCGCGGTGCCCGGCCCGATCACGTCGTCGGCGTCGGTGGGCTGCCACGCGCTGCTGCGCGACGCAGCGTTTCTGGTCACCCGCGCCGAAGACGTCGTCGAGCTGGTCGGCCGGATCGGCGAGCTGTCGCCCGAGGAGCCGCGAGCGGCCTCACCGCTGGACGACCTCGACGACACCGACAAGCGTGTGTACGACGCGTTGCCGGCGCGTGCGGCACGCAATCTCGACGAGATCGCGATGGCCGCCGGTTTGCCGGCCAGGCAGGTGTTGGGTCCGCTGGCAACCCTGGAGCTGTGCGGTTTGGTGCGCAGTCGCGACGGCCGTTGGAAACGGGCGCTCCGGTAGGTTGTCGAAATGCGTCGGCGGATGTGCAGGTGTGGCGGCCAAATCGTGGCCGTTGTGCTGCTGCTTGCTGTGATTTCGCTGACCGACCCGCGAATCGCACCCGCGGAGGCGGTCGTCGCACCGCGCGACGGTTACGGCTTCGCGGTGGGGGCGCCGATGACGTGGATGAGCGATATGGACGCCGACCGCGAACTCGACGCCGTGGCGCGCACCGGCGCGACATGGTTGCGGGTGTTCGTCGACTGGAACCGCATCGAGCCGATGCCGGGGGCCTACGACTGGGGCTATCTGGATCACTGGGTCAACGGTGCGACCGAGCGCGGGTTGAAGGTGCTGGCCATGGTGTCCTACACCCCGGACTGGGCCAGAACGCCGGGCTCTTACTTCAGCGCCCCACCGGTCGAGCCGGCCGTGTTCGCCAGCTTCCTGAGCACTGTGGTGAAGCGTTACGGCGACCGGATCAGCAGCTGGGAGGTGTGGAACGAACCGAATGTGCCGATCTTCTTCGGCTACCTCGATGACCGCGCGGCCCGCTACACCGAGCTGCTCAAGGCCGCCTATCCAGCGATCAAGGCGGTGCAACCGCACAGCACCGTGCTGGCGGCCGGGATGAGCCGCGCGTTCGCCCCCGATGCGCCGCCGACGTTCGTCGAGGCGATGTACGCGCTGGGCGCCAAGGGCTTCTTCGACGCGATCGCCATGCATCCCTACGTCTATCCCGCCGGGCTGGCCGTCGACGACCACAACGGTTGGTCCGACGTCGAACGGGTACGCCAACTCATGATCGACAACGGCGACGGCGGGAAGAAGATCTGGATGACCGAGATCGGGGCGCCCACCGCCGCCGCCACACCCGGTGGAGTCAGCCAGCAGGAGCAGGCCCGGCAGATCACCGATGTGCTGGCCAAAGCGGCACACACCGACTACAGCGGCCCGGTGTTCATCTACTCGATCCGCGACATCGACACCGCCGACGTCGCCGACGACCAGGACAACTTCGGGGCGTTGCTGACATCGGACTGGCAGCCCAAGGTGGCGGCCGAGGTGCTGACACGGTAGAACGCCGCCGATTGAACCGCGCTCGTATAGTCGGCCGCATCGGCTGAAGATCTGGCTGCGGCCATGGATTTGGAGGTTTACGTGGCAGGGCGTCCGATACACACCTTCCAAGTGGTGCGTACCGAGGTATTGACACCGCACCTGATCCGGCTGGTGCTCGGCGGATCGGGTCCGGGGACCGGCTTCGACACCTTCACGCCCAACGAGTTCACCGACTCCTACGTCAAGATCGTGATCGCCGAAAGCGATATCGACGTCGCCGCGTTGCCGCAGCCGTTGACCATCGACAGTTTCAGGACACTGCCACCGGAACGGCAGCCGACGGTGCGCACCTACACCGTCCGGCGCGTCGACCACGAGCGTCGCGAGATCTGGATCGACTTCGTGGTGCACGGCGAGCGGGGGGTGGCCGCACCGTGGGCGGTCGCCGCCAAACCGGGCCAGCCCGCTTACCTGATGGGGCCCAGCGGCGCCTACGCCCCCGACCCCGCCGCCGACTGGTACCTGTTCGCCGGCGACGAGGCGGCCATTCCCGCGATCAGCGTGGCCCTTGAAGCATTGCCCAACAACGCGATTGGCAAAGCTTTCATCGAGATCGCCGGTCCCGAGGACGAGCTCCCGATGAACAGACCCGACGGGGTCGAGCTGACCTGGGTCTATCGCGGCGGCCGCGCCGACCTCGTGTCCGAAGACATGGCCGGTGACAACGCGCCGCTGATCGCAGCAGTCAAGGGGACCCCGTGGTTGCCCGGGCAGGTGCAGGTCTTCATCCACGGCGAGGCGCAGGCGGTAATGCACAACCTGCGGCCCTACATCCGCAAGGAGCGCGGTGTGGAAGCCAAGTGGGCGTCGTCGATTTCGGGCTATTGGCGCCGTGGCCGCACCGAGGAGACATTCCGCCAGTGGAAGCGCGAACTGGCCAAGGCCGAGGAACAGGCCAACGCCTGACGGCGGGCCTGGCACCCTAGCCCCATGGCGTTCAGCGACTATCAACTCGAGATCTACTTCCAGGGCCTGTCCGGTGTGCTGCCGACGCTGCCGATGGCGTTTGCGGAGCTGGAGGCCAAGGCCCAAGCCGCGATGTCGCCGGGGATGTGGTCCTACGTCGCCGGTGGCGCAGGTGATGAACGCACCCAACGCGTCAACGCGACGGCGTTCGACCACTGGGGGTTGATGCCGCGGATGTTCGTGGGCGCCAACGACCGCGACCTGTCGGTGGAGTTGTTCGGGCTGACGCTGCCGTCGCCGGCGCTGCTGGCGCCGGTCGGCGTCGTCGGGGTCTGCGCCCAGGACGGGCACGGCGACCTGGCCACCGCCCGGGCCGCCGCACGCACCGGCGTGCCGATGATCGCGTCGACGATGTCGGCCGATCCGATGGAACAGGTGGCCGCCGAATTGGGCGACACCCCGGGCTTTTTCCAGCTCTACACACCCACCGACCGGGACCTGGCCGCCAGCTTCGTGCACCGCGCCGAGGCGGCGGGCTTCAAGGGCATCGTCGTCACGCTGGACACCTGGATACCCGGATGGCGCCCGCGGGATCTGACCACGTCGAACTTCCCGTTTCTGCGCGGGCTGTGTCTGGCCAACTACACATCCGACCCGGTGTTCCGGGCCAGCCTGGCGCGCCCGCCCGAGGAGGACCCGCAGGGTGCGGTGCTGCGCTGGGCGCAGATCTTCGGCAACCCGCTGACGTGGGACGACCTGCCGTGGCTGCGGTCGCTGACCGACCTGCCGCTTCTGGTCAAAGGCATCTGCCATCCCGACGACGCGCGACGCGCCAAGGACGGCGGGGTGGACGCCATCTACTGCTCCAACCACGGCGGCCGGCAGGCCAACGGCGGAATTCCGGCCATCGACTGTCTGCCCGCGGTGGTCGACGCCTCCGATGGCCTGCCGGTGATCTTCGACTCTGGAATCCGCAGCGGCACCGACATCGTCAAGGCGCTGGCGTTGGGCGCCGACGCCGTCGCGATCGGCCGGCCCTACGTCTACGGGCTCGCGCTGGGCGGGGTGGACGGGATCGTGCACGTCCTGCGGTCGCTACTGGCAGAGGCCGATGTGACGATGGCCGTCGACGGCTACCGGTCGCTCAAAGAACTGACCCCCGAGGCGATGCGGCGCGTCACCTGACACGTGACCTCGCGTCTGCGACGGTAGGGACGTGGAGGCGATCCTCGAGGAGTTCGACGAGTACCTTGCGCTGCAATGCGGGCGCTCGGAGCACACCCGCCGCGCCTACCTCGGCGATCTGCGGTCGCTGTTCGAATTCGTCGCCCAGCGGCTCCCCGACGCGGGGGTCGACGCGCTGACGTTGCCGCTGCTGCGCTCGTGGCTAGCCGAGCAAGCCGCCGCGGGCTCGGCCCGCACGACGCTGGCGCGGCGCACCTCCTCGGTGAAGACGTTCACCGCATGGGCGCTGCGGCGCGGGCTGATCGCCGCCGATCCGGCCGCCCGACTACAGGTGCCCAAAGCGCGTCGCACCCTACCCTCGGTGCTGCGGCAGGACCAGGCACTCGATGCGATGGCCGCCGCGAAGTCCGGTGCGCAACAGGGCGATCCGCTCGCGCTGCGGGACCGGCTGATCGTGGAGTTGTTGTACGCCACCGGTATTCGGGTCAGCGAACTGTGCGGACTGGACATCGACGACGTCGACACGTCTCGGCGGCTGCTGCGCGTGCTGGGCAAGGGCAACAGACAACGCACCGTCCCGTTCGGGGAGCCCGCGCAGACGGCGCTCACCGCGTGGCTGGCCGACGGGCGCCCCGCACTGGCCACGGCCCAATCCGGACCCGCCCTGCTGCTGGGCGCGCGCGGGCGGCGGCTGGACCCGCGGCAGGCCCGCACCGTCGTGCACCAGACCGTCGCGGCCGTCGACGGCGCACCCGACATCGGCCCGCACGGCCTACGGCACAGCGCCGCCACCCATCTGCTCGAAGGCGGCGCCGATCTGCGGGTCGTGCAGGAACTGCTCGGCCACTCCACGCTGGCGACCACGCAGCTCTACACCCATGTCACCGTCGCGCGGCTGCGCGCCGTGCACGACCAGGCCCACCCCCGCGCATAGTTGGCGATTTCGGCGCGCCTACGCTCGCTCAGCGATCGTTACCGCACCGAAACCGCTCAAAGGGAGGCGGCGTGACCAGGTCGACCGTCCAACTGCCGTGGGGAACTGTTTCCTACCTTCACTGGACACCCGAAAAACCCGACGCCACAACGACCGTCGTACTACTCCACGGCGGCGGCGTCGACAGCGCATCGCTTTCCTGGGCCGAGGTGGGGCCGCGGTTGGCGGCGGCCGGCTACCGCGTGGTGGCTCCCGACCATCCCGGTTACGGCCAGAGCCCACCCGCGCCGTGGCCGTCGACGCAGGAGCGGCTGGTGGCCTATGTGGGTGAGCTGGTCGACGCACTGGATCTGGACCGCTATGCGATCGGCGGGTTGTCCCTTGGCGGCGGGTTGACAATCGGCCATGTCCTGGACCGCCCCGAACGGGTCACCGGCGCAATGCTGTTGGGCAGCTACGGTCTGATGGCGCGGCTCTCGGACGGGCCGCTGTCCGGGGCGCGGCAGGCGCTGACGTGGGCGATGCTGCGCACCGGGATGCTCGCTGCCGTAACCCGCTGGTCCGGCAGAAACCGCACGGTGATGGCACGAATCATGCCTGCCCTGATTCGAAATCCGGCGCGACGCACCCCGGAGCTGCTCGACGAGATCGTGGCCGCCGCCCGTGCGGGCCACGGCTTCGACGCGTTCGAGCAATGGCAGCGCGACCAGGTTTCGTGGAACCGGCTCGGCGCCGATTACCGGCCCCGGCTGGGATCGTTTTCGCGCCCGGCGTTGATCATCCACGGCGGCAGGGACACCAGTGTGCCCGTGGCAGCGGCGCGTGCGGCCGCCGAGCTGATCCCCGAGGTGAGGCTGAAAGTGATTGCCGACGCCGGACATTGGGTGCAACGCGACTACCCCGGCATCGTCGTACCGGTGATGGTCGACTTTCTCGACGAGCTCAGCGCAGCCGCTTGATCACCTCGGCGATGTCGGGCATCGCCGACGTCCGCCCGCTCCACTCGTCGAACACCGTCCAGTAGCTCACCCCGAACCGCTGCTGACGCTCGACGAGCATCTCGGCCATCTCGTCATACGTGCCGAGCAACACGAACGGGGAGTCCAACAGCAGCTGCGGATCCACGCCGCCGAAAGTCGTCGCCAGTTCGGCCGCCGATGCGTGGCGATCGTTGGTGATTCCGACGAATTGAATGAGCGCGTTGAGTTCGACGGCGTCGAACCGGTCACCGGCTGCCTCGCGCACCACGGCGATCCGGTTCTGCAGCCCGGCGCCGTCGAAATGCGTCAGCTCCACCCGGGTGGCATCGCGGTTGTGGCGAAACCCGGCCAATCCGACGATGTCGGCGACGCGGCCGGCAAGCTGCAACACCCGAATTCCGTTGCCGCCCACCAGTATCGGGACGTGCACGTCGGGTGCGGCGACCAGCGATCCGGCGTCGGCGTGCACCCGGTAATGGGCACCGTCGACGTCGACGCGTTCCCCCGCGAGCAACGGCCGGATCACCTCCACCGACTCGACGAGCCGCTCGACCCGGATGCGGCCCGAATCGAACGGGATCCCTGCGGCGTCATATTCGGATTTCATGTGCCCGGCGCCCAGCCCGAGTTCGAACCGACCGCCCGAAACCGCTGCGACGGTGGCTGTTTCCCGGGCGACGTCGACGGGGTGACGCAGGTCGTTGTTGAGGACCAGCGTGCCGGTGCGCAGGCGGGTGGTGGCCGCGGCGGCCGCGGTCGCACCGGCGAACGGCGACAGCGACGCGACGAGATGGTCGGGGATCGTCAGCACATCGAAGCCGGCGTGCTCGACCGAGACGGCGAACTCGGCGAGGTCCGCGCCGCGCGGCAGTGCGGTGTGCAGACCGAAGCGAAGCGGACGGGTGCGGTGCGCGTCGGAAGCGACGGTCATGGTGCTGACGCTAGGCCGACGCCGGCCCCGGCGCGAGCGTGCGCGAAGTGTGGCATTTGAGCGGCGTGTCGGCCGCGGACACGCACGCTCGCGGTCAAAGGGGTTTGAGGCGGATCGGGGTGGTGGCGACCAACCCCAGCGGGTCGACATAGTCCGCGCGCGAGGCCGGGCCCCACATCGCGCCCCAGTGCAGGCACGCCGCCGTCGGGCAACCGGCATGACCCGCCTCCAGAGCACCGATCGCAGCGCCGGCGTCGACGCGCTGCCCGACCCGCACGGTCGGATCGACAGGTTCATAGCTGGTCCTCAACCCACCGGGGTGGGCGATCGACACCAGCGGCCGACCGGCCAGGTCACCGGCGAACACCACGGTGCCCGCGGCGGCGGCGTACACGGTTTGGCCCGTCGACCCGGACAGGTCGACACCGCGATGGCCGCGCTGCCAGTTCGGGGACGGAGCGTCGAACACCCGCACCACCGCGGGCCGCGGCTGCAGCGGCCAGCCCAGCCGCTGCCCGTCGGCGGCCGCCGGCGCGGCCCACAGCAGCGCCGCCACCGCCAGCGTCATCCACCGCATACGCCCAGTTCAGCGGAGTACGGGCAAACCGCACCAGGCCTTGGCGGCGATCTGTGGATCAGCAGGTCGCTGTGGAAAAAGCACCCCCGCGCACGGTGTAAACTGCTAACCGCAGCTCGCACGAGCGGGCTGACTTCGCGTGTCTGCGCCACGACCCGGTTTCTTCACGGTCGTACCCCGGATGCCGTCGGTCCCGTCCCCACGGGTCTGGCATTCCGAGCAGGCACCAGGGCTCGGCGTCACCCGACGTCGGGCGACAACCGACGAAAAAGGAATAGCCGACATGGCTGTTGTAACCATGAAGCAGCTGCTTGACAGCGGCACCCACTTCGGGCACCAGACCCGTCGCTGGAATCCCAAGATGAAGCGGTTCATCTTCACCGACCGCAACGGCATCTACATCATCGACCTGCAGCAGACGCTGACCTACATCGACAAGGCGTACGAGTTCGTCAAGGAAACCGTCGCCCACGGTGGCACGATCCTGTTCGTCGGCACCAAGAAGCAGGCGCAGGAAGCGATCGCCGAGGAAGCCACCCGCGTCGGCATGCCGTACGTGAACCAGCGCTGGCTGGGCGGCATGCTCACGAACTTCCAGACCGTGCACAAGCGGCTGCAGCGCCTCAAGGAACTCGAGGCGATGGAGCAGACCGGTGGCTTCGAGGGTCGCACCAAGAAGGAAATCCTGATGCTGACCCGGGAGAAGAACAAGCTCGAGCGCAGCCTCGGCGGTATCCGGGACATGCAGAAGGTGCCGTCGGCGGTGTGGATCGTCGACACCAACAAGGAGCACCTCGCCGTCGCCGAGGCCCGCAAGCTCAACATCCCGATCATCGCGATCCTCGACACCAACTGCGATCCCGACCTCGTCGACTACCCGATTCCGGGTAACGACGACGCGATCCGCTCGGCGGCGTTGCTGACCAGGGTCATCGCCGCGGCGGTCGCCGAGGGACTGCAGGCGCGGGCCGGTGTGGGCCGCGACGGCGACAAGCCGGACGCCGCGGGTGCCGAGCCGCTCGCCGAGTGGGAGCAGGAACTGCTGGCCTCCGCGACGGCGTCAGCGACGGCATCCCCGACTGCCGCCGGCGCCGAGCCCGGCACCCCGGAGGCAAACGTCCAGACCGAACCAAAGACTACGGAGAGCTGAGATGGCTAACTACACCGCTGCCGACGTCAAGCGACTGCGGGAGCTGACCGGCGCCGGCATGCTCGACAGCA
The DNA here is from genome assembly GCA_050205315.1 of Mycolicibacterium pulveris. Taxonomy (GTDB): domain Bacteria; phylum Actinomycetota; class Actinomycetes; order Mycobacteriales; family Mycobacteriaceae; genus Mycobacterium; species Mycobacterium pulveris_A. Next base: position 122,383 of record JBNMRA010000011.1, read on the forward strand.
AGAACGCGCTGGTCGAGGCCGACGGCGACTTCGACAAGGCCGTCGAGCTGCTGCGCATCAAGGGCGCCAAGGACGTCGGCAAGCGCGCCGAACGCGCGACCGCCGAGGGCCTGGTGGCCGCCAAGGACGGTGCGCTGATCGAGCTGAACTGCGAGACCGACTTCGTCGCGAAGAACGCCGAGTTCCAGTCCGTCGCCGACCAGATCGTCGCGGCGGCTGCGGCGGCGAAGGCCACCGACGTCGACGCGCTCAAGGCGGCCAAGGTCGGTGACAGCACCGTCGAGCAGGTCATCGCCGACCTGTCTGCCAAGATCGGCGAGAAGCTCGAACTGCGTCGCGTCGCCTACTTCGACGGCACCGTAGAGACCTACCTGCACAAGCGCGCCGCCGACCTGCCCCCGGCCGTCGGCGTGCTGGTCGAGTACACCGGCTCCGACACGTCCGCCGCACACGCGGTCGCGCTGCAGATCGCCGCGCTGAAGGCCAAGTACCTGACGCGCGACGACGTGCCCGAGGATCTGGTGGCCAACGAGCGTCGCATCGCCGAGGAGACCGCCCGCAACGAGGGCAAGCCCGAGCAGGCGCTGCCCAAGATCGTCGAGGGCCGCGTGACCGGCTTCTACAAGGACGTCGTGCTGCTCGATCAGCCGTCGGTGTCTGACAACAAGAAGACCGTCAAGGCGCTGCTCGACGAGGCGGGCGTGACCGTCACCCGGTTCGCGCGCTTCGAGGTCGGCCAGGCCTAACGTTCTTCTGCGGCGAGCGCTCATCGTCGTACGGCCGGAAGCCCGCAAACCGTACGAAGGTGAGCGCTCGCCTGTTCGGTAACGCCGACGCCCCGGCGGTACGAGTTGGTACCGTTCCTGCATGGAACGCATCCACGCCTTCGGCGACGACGCCCTCGGTGACCTCGACGCCGTTGGTCTCGTCGACGCACTACAGGCAGGCACGGTGTCGGCGGCCGAACTCGTCGAAGCCGCGATCGCCCGAACGGAGAAGGTCAACCCGACGTTGAACGGGTTGGCCTATGAGGCGTTCGACCGTGCGCGCAACCGCGCGAACGCGCAACACCCCTATGGCGGCTACTTCGACGGCGTGCCGTCCTATCTCAAGGACAACGTCGCCGTGGCGGGCATGCCGACAATGAGCGGCACCGACGCGTGGGATCCGCGGCCCGAACCGGCCGACGGCGATTTCGCGAAGGCATATTTGGCGACAGGGCTTGTGCCGCTTGGCAAGACGCAACTCTCGGAGTTCGGATTCAGCGCGTCGGCCGAGCATCCGCGGCTCGGAGCGGTGCGCAATCCGTGGAATCCCGAACACACCGCCGGTGCGTCGTCGTCGGGATCCGGTGCGTTCGTGGCCGCGGGCGTGGTGCCGATCGGGCACGCCAACGACGGTGGCGGCTCGATCCGAATTCCGGCCTCCTGCAACGGTTTGGTCGGTCTCAAGCCGTCGCGCGGACGGCTGCCGCTGGACAAGGATGTGCGCCGGATGCCGGTGCGCATCGTGGCCAACGGCGTGGTCACCCGCTCGGTGCGCGACACCGCCGCGTTCTATCGGGAAATGGAACGCGTCTGGGCCAACCCGAAGCTGCCGCCGATCGGTGACGTCACCGAACCCGGCAAGCAACGGCTGCGGATCGCGGTGTGCACGCAGTCGATCAAGCGGGAAGCCAGCCCCGAAGTTCGTGAGCTCACCCTCAAAACCGCGGCGCTGCTCGAGGAGCTGGGGCACAAGGTCACGACGATCGCCAACCCCGTGCCGGCCCACTTCATGGACGACTTCCTGCTGTATTGGTCGTTTTTGTCGTTCGCGTTGGTGCGCAGCGGCCGGCAAGGGTTCGGCCCGAGCTTCGACCGCACCCGGTTGGACAACCTGACCCTCGGCCTGGACCGGCACGCCGCGCGTAATCTGCACCGGCTGCCGCTGGCGATCGCCCGGCTGACGCGGATCCGGCGGATCACCTCCCGGCTGACCGCCACCTATGACGTGGTGTTGACGCCGACGCTGGCCGACGTGCCGCCGCGCCTCGGGCATCTCGATCCGACCGCCGATTACCAACAGATCATCGACCGCCTGGTCGAGTGGGTGGCGTTCACCCCGTTGCAGAACGCCACCGGTGAGCCCGCGGTCTCGCTGCCGCTGGCCGAATCGGCATCCGGGTTGCCGGTCGGCATGATGTTCGGTGCGCCGTTGGGGCACGAGGCGCGGCTGCTGAGGCTGGCCTACGAGCTCGAAGAGGCCCGGCCCTGGCGGCGCATTCAGGGCTGACGGTCGGCGCCGGTGATCTCGCGGCAGAGCTCTGCGGTTGCGCGGGTCAGCGAAACGGCCCCGTCACGCAACGCCTCCTCCAGCGGCGTGCCGTCGGCGGTGATCGCCACCAACCGGTCGACTCCGTAGTCCAACAGCACCGAGGCGTCGGCGGCGACGCGGCCCGCGAAGATCACCACCCGCGCGCCGGCCTTCACCGCCAGCTGCGCGACACCGAAAGGTGTTTTGCCCATTACGGTTTGGGCGTCGACGCTGCCTTCGCCGGTGAACACCCAGTCGGCGCCGCGCACCGCCTGCTCGAGGCCGACGGTGTGGGCGACCTCTTCGGCGCCGGGCCTGATCTCGGCGCCGAGGAATTCGGCGAGCGCAAACCCCAGACCGCCCGCCGCGCCCGCGCCCGGTCGCTGCGGCTGCGCACGGCCCAGCGTCGTCGCGGTGACGGCGGCCAGCCTGGACAACGCCGAATCCAGCCGCGCCACATCGGCAGGGTCTGCGCCCTTTTGGGGTCCGAACACCGCGCTGGCGCCCGTCGGCCCGAGCAGGGGAGCGGTGACGTCGCAGGCGACGCGGATCCGCACGTCGCGCAGCCGCGGATCCAGCCCGGAGATGTCGATGCGGTCAAGCCGCTCCAGCGCGGCGCCACCCGGCTCCAGCGGGCCGCCGTCGGCGTCGGTCAGCACCGCGCCGAGCGCGACCAGCATCCCTGCGCCGCCGTCGTTGGTGGCCGACCCGCCCAGCCCGACGAGGATGTCTTCGGCACCGCGGTCGAGCGCAGACCGGATCAACTGGCCAACACCGAAGGTGCTCGCACGCAGCACATCTCGCCGTTCGGGTGGAATCAGTTCCAGGCCGGCCGCGGCAGCGATCTCGATCACCGCCAGCTGCCGCAGCGGTACGTGACCGTAGGCGGCGGTGACGGGTCGGCCCAGCGCGTCGGTGGCGGGCACCTCGACGCGCTGGCCGTGCAGTGCGTCGACGACGGCGTCGACGGTGCCTTCACCGCCGTCGGCCATCGGCACCTCGACGCACTGGGCATCGGGCAGCACCGCCTGCACACCGGCGCGCATCGCGGCCACCGCCTGCGACGCCGACATCGACTCCTTGAACGAGTCAGGGGCCAAAACGATCTTCATCGCAGCCATTGTCGCCTGACGCCACGTCGGTTCGCAGACCCAATGTCAGCCCGCTTGGTATACCGAAGACATGACGGAACCCACCGACGAGATGTTCGAAAGCGCCTACAAGGGCGAAGCCGAGGGGATGGGCGGCGGCCGGCCGCCGTGGAGCATCGGCGAACCCCAGCCCGAGCTGGCGGCCCTGATCGAGCAGGGCAAGTTCCACGGCGACGTGCTCGACGCCGGCTGTGGGGAGGGCGCCATCTCGCTGTATCTGGCCGAACGCGGGTTCACCACCGTCGGGCTGGATCAGTCCGCCACCGCGATCGAACTGGCCAGGGCCTCGGCAACCAGGCGCGGGCTGACCAACGCCACGTTCGAGGTCGCCGACATCACCGACTTCGGCGGCTACGACGGCCGGTTCGGGACGATCGTCGACTCGACGCTGTTCCACTCGATGCCCGTCGAGTTGCGCGAGGGCTACCAGCGGTCCATCGTGCGGGCCGCCGCCCCCGGCGCGTCCTACTTCGTGTTGGTGTTCGACCGGGCGGGGATGCCCGACGGTCCAGCCAACCCGGTCACCGAGGACGAGTTGCGTGACGTCGTCGCCAAGTACTGGACGATCGACGAGATCCGGCCGGCGCGCATCCACGCCGTCTTCCCGGAGGGTTTCGACGAGTCCTTCCCGGTGGCCCACCTGCGCGATGAGCCGAAGGGACGCAAGTCGGTGCCGGCCTGGTTACTCTCGGCTCACCTGGGTTAGTCCAGATCGACCCCGCAGCGCCGGGACGGCCACCATGAGGCAGGATGAGGGAAACCCAGCGAGGACCTCGAAGGAGTCGGATGGCGGACCCCGTCGACAGTGCCGCCGCCGGTCAGGCGGCTTCGGAGCCCACAGGCCCCAACGGCGCCGCCCCGACCATCCGGCCGCACTACACGCGGGTGCTGCTCAAGCTCGGCGGCGAGATGTTCGGCGGCGGGCAGGTGGGTCTGGACCCCGACGTCGTGCACCTGGTCGCCCGGCAGATCGCCGAAGTGGTCCGCAGCGGCGTGCAGGTAGCCGTCGTGATCGGCGGCGGCAACTTCTTCCGTGGCGCGCAGCTGCAGCAGCGCGGTATGGAGCGCACCCGCAGCGATTACATGGGCATGCTCGGCACCGTCATGAACAGCCTTGCGCTGCAAGACTTCCTGGAAAAGGAAGGCATCGCGACCCGGGTGCAGACCGCGATCACGATGGGTCAGGTCGCCGAACCCTACATACCGTTGCGGGCGGTGCGTCACCTCGAGAAGGGGCGGGTGGTGATCTTCGGCGCCGGCATGGGCCTGCCGTACTTCTCCACCGACACCACCGCGGCGCAGCGGGCGCTGGAGATCGGCGCCGAGGTGGTGCTGATGGCCAAGGCGGTCGACGGCGTGTTCACCGCCGACCCCCGCCTGCACCCCGATGCCGAGCTGCTGACCGCGATCAGCCACCGTGAGGTCATCGACCGCGGCCTGAAGGTCGCCGACGCGACCGCGTTCAGCCTCTGTATGGACAACGGTATGCCGATCCTGGTGTTCAACCTTCTGGAAGACGGCAATATCGCCCGGGCCGTTGCAGGTGAGAAGATCGGGACACTGGTCACTACCTGACGGTCGGCTGGGCACCCGAGAAGCAGGAACAGGAGAAGCACCGTGATCGACGAAACGCTCTTCGACGCCGAAGAGAAGATGGAAAAGGCGGTGGCGGTGGCGCGCGACGACCTGGCGTCGATCCGCACCGGCCGGGCCAACCCCGGCATGTTCTCGCGCGTCAACGTCGACTACTACGGTGCGCCCACGCCGATCACGCAGCTGTCGAGCATCAACGTGCCCGAGGCGCGGCTGGTGGTGATCAAGCCGTACGAACAGAGCCAGCTGCGCAACATCGAGGACGCGATCCGCAACTCCGATCTCGGGGTGAACCCGACCAACGACGGCAACGTCATCCGCGTCGCGATCCCGCAGCTCACCGAGGAGCGCCGCCGCGACCTGGTCAAACAGGCCAAGGCCAAGGGTGAGGAAGCGCGGGTCGCGGTACGCAACATCCGTCGTAAGTCGATGGAGGAACTGCACCGCATCAAAAAGGACGGCGAGGCCGGCGAGGACGAGGTGTCGCGCGCGGAAAAGGACCTCGACAAGACCACCCACCAGTACACGGCGCAGATCGACGAACTGGTCAAGCACAAAGAGGGCGAGTTGCTGGAGGTCTAGTGGCCCGACAGCGAGCGACTCCCGTGGCAGACACCGAAGCCGGCCCCACCGAACCACCCAAGAAGAAGTCGCGGGCGGGTCGCAACCTGCCTGCGGCCATCGGGGTCGGCGTGCTGCTCGGCGGCATGGCGATCGCCACGCTGCTGTTCTGGCCGATCGGGTGGCTGCCGGTGCTGGCGGTCTTCGTCCCGATCGCCACCCATGAGGTGATTCGCCGGCTCCGCGAGGGCGGCTACGACCTTCCCGCGGTTCCGCTGTTGCTGGGTGGCCAGGCGATGATCTGGCTGAGCTGGCCGTTCGGCCCGGCCGGGGTGTTGGGGGCCTACGGCGCGACGATCGTCGTCTGCATGGTGTGGCGGCTGGTCGGGCAGGGGCTGCGGCGACAGCCGGTCAACTACCTGCGGGATATCGCGGCCGCGGTGCTGCTGGCGACATGGGTGCCGTTGTTCGCCAGCTTCAGCGCGCTGCTGATCTTCCAGGATCACGGCGGCGGCCGGGTGTTCACCGTGATCGCCACGGTGGTGTTCGCCGACATCGGCGGATATGTGGCCGGGGTGCTGTTCGGTAAGCATCTGATGGCACCGGCGATCAGCCCGAAGAAGTCCTGGGAGGGGCTGGCCGGGTCGCTGCTGTTCGGGGTCGCGGCCGCGGTGGTGTCGGTGACGTTTCTGATGGACAAGCCCGCGTGGGTCGGGGTGCCGCTGGGGTTGATGCTCGTCATCACCGGCGTGCTCGGCGACCTGGTGGAGTCGCAGGTCAAACGCGACCTCGGCATCAAGGACATGGGCACCCTGCTGCCCGGTCACGGCGGCATCATGGACCGCATCGACGCGATGCTGCCGTCGGCCGTGGCGGGCTGGATCGTGCTGACGCTGCTGGCCTGACGCGGGTCCCGGCATACTGGAGGGCACATGCCCACCTCCCTGCCGCTGGTTTTCGATCCGCCGCGCCGTGCCATGCCGCCGCGGCATTTCGCCGACCTCGACGAGGCTGCTCGGGCGGCGGCGGTGACGGAACTCGGGTTGCCGGCGTTTCGGGCCAAACAGCTGGCCAACCAGTACTACGGCCGGTTGATCGCCGATCCACGCCAGATGACCGACCTGCCCGCGGCCGTGCGTGATCAGGTCGCCGACGCGCTGTTTCCGGCGCTGCTCACCGCGGTGCGCGAGATCGAGACCGATGCGGGTGAGACACGCAAGATGCTGTGGCGTGCGGTCGACGGCACCACGTTCGAGTCGGTGCTGATGCGCTACCCCGACCGCAACACGGTGTGCGTCTCATCGCAGGCCGGGTGCGGGATGGCGTGCCCGTTCTGCGCGACGGGCCAGGGCGGGCTGAAGCGCAACCTGTCGACGGCCGAGATCCTCGAGCAGGTGCGCGCCGCCGCGGCGGAGTTGCGTGACCGCGATGCGGGTCGGCTGTCCAACATCGTGTTCATGGGCATGGGGGAGCCGCTGGCCAACTACAACCGGGTGCTGGCCGCGGTGCGGCGGATCATCGCGCCGGCGCCCAACGGCTTCGGTATCTCGGCGCGTTCGGTCACGGTGTCGACGGTCGGTTTGGCGCCTGCGATCCGCAAGCTCGCCGACGAACGGCTCAACGTGACACTGGCCCTGTCCTTGCACGCCCCCGACGACGAACTGCGCGACACGCTGGTCCCGGTGAACAACCGCTGGAAGGTATCCGAAGCACTTGACGCGGCACGGTATTACGCCGATGTGACAGGCCGTCGGGTGTCGATCGAGTACGCGCTGATCCGCGACGTCAACGACCAGCCTTGGCGCGCCGACCTTTTGGGTGAGCGGCTGCACGGCGCGCTCGGACCGCTCGTGCACGTCAACGTCATCCCGCTGAACCCGACGCCGGGCAGCGAATGGGACGCCAGCCCCAAGCCCGTCGAGCGCGAGTTCGTGCGGCGCGTGCGCGGGCGGGGGGTGTCATGCACCGTGCGCGACACCCGCGGCCGTGAAATCGCCGCCGCGTGTGGACAGTTGGCGGCTCAGAGCTGACTTTCTTTCCGCGAGATGTACGTTAGCGTGGTCGGTACTCGAACTTTTGCTCGCTAACGTACGTCTCGCGGTGTTATCCGCCCGGTTTGTTGACGAACCAGACGTTCTCCTCGCGCAGGCGGCGGCTGCGCCAGCCGTCCGGCGTGCGTACGAGCTCGTGGTGGTAGTAGCCCCCACAACTGCTCATCTCTGCCATGCCGGGTAGCTGCATCGGGTTGTAGAACATGGCCCGCACCGTCGCGGTATCGCCGTCGATATCACTTTCGATGTTGGTGATGTAGTGCATGCTCCACGGCAGCACCCCGAAGTTGGCCGCGAACCAGTCGACGACCTCGTCCCGATTGCCGACGACCGCGCCCGCCGACGAGTAGTCGATGTGCGCGTCGGCGGTGAACACCGACCGGTACAGTTCCCAGTCCTTGGTGTCGACGGCCCGCGCGTAGCGGTACAACAGCCGGGCGATCTCGATCTCGTCGCCGACGCGGTCGACATCCATCACTCGGGCATGCCGATTGTCTTGGCTTCCAGGTACTCCTTGTAGCCTTCCTCGCCGTTGCGGTACCCCAGACCGCTCTGCTTGGTGCCGCCGAACGGGCTGGTGATGCCGAAGTGGCTCTTGCCGTTGATCGTGACGTTGCCGGTGCGCATCCGGCACGCCACCTCGAACGCGCGGTCCAGGTCACCGCTGCTGACCTCACCGGAGAGCCCGTAGATGGTGTTGTTCGCGATCGCGACCGCCTCGTCGTCGGTCTCATACGGCGTGACCGTCAGCACCGGGCCGAAGATCTCTTCCTGAGCCACCTGCGAATTCGGGTCGACGTCGGCGAGCAGCGTCGCCTGTGTGTAGTACCCCGTCGGCAGGTTCTCCGGGATACCGCCCCCGGTGACCAGCCGCGCCCCGGAATCGACGCCCGACTTGATCAGGCCCAGCACCTTTTGCCGCTGGGTTTCGCTGATCTGCGGGCCCTGCATGTTGCCCGGCGTCCACGGGTCCCCGACCGGGAAGCCCTCCATCATCGTCTTGAGGATCTCGATGCCCTCGTCGTATCTGCTGCGCGGCAACAGGATCCGGCTCGGCAGAATGCAGCTCTGCCCGGACATCACGCATGCCATCATCGCTGCCATCGACAGCGCCGAGTTGAAATCGGCGTCGTCGAGCACGATGTGAGCCGACTTGCCACCCAGCTCCAGCAGCGTCTTCTTCACCGTCGGCGCACCGGCGGCCAGAATCGCCCTGCCCGTGGCCGTCGACCCGGTGAACGTGATCATGTCCACCCGCGGGTCGGCCGACAGCGCCGCGCCCACCTCGTTGGCGTTGGAGACCACGACGTTGAACACCCCGGCGGGAATGTCGGTCTCCTCGGCGATGATGCGGCCGAGCTCGCTGCCCGACCACGGGGTCAGCTGTGCGGGCTTGAGCACCACGGTGTTACCGGCCATCAGCGCCGGCACGGTCTCGGCGATGTTGAGGTAGAACGGCACGTTCCACGGGGTGATCGCGCCGACCACACCCACCGGCTCGTAGTGGATCTTGCGCCGCGCCGGCCCCAGCTGCGTGGGGTGCACCCCGGTGTCGACCAGATAGTCGAACGCCTTGCCGTGCTCGGCCCAGTGCTTGACTTCCTCGATCGGGCTTTCGATTTGGCTGCCCGACACGGTCACCGGGCACCCCACTTCGGTGATCAGAATGCGCCGCAGCCGTTCCTTGTCCTTTTCCAACGCGGTATGCAGCTGGGTCAGGCAGTGGTAGCGGAAGTCCAGATCGCGCGACCAGGTCGTCTCGTCGAAGGCCCGGCGCGCCGCACCGACAGCACGTTCCATATCGGCCACGGTGCCGTCGGTGGCTTGCCCGGCCACCTCCTCGCTGGCCGGATGGATCACGTCGAACTTCGCCCCGCTACTGGTGAACTGCAGTTCGCCATCGATCAACATCCGCTCTTCGCCGGCCAGCACGCCGGTCTCAGTCTGCACCTCGGTCATGGGGACAGCTTTACATTTTTTCGCACAAGTGTCACCGGTTCGGCGGAGCGGACCTCAGGATTGATTCTTGATGCCCGCGGCGTGGCGAAGCTGGGCGAGGAACTGTTCATCGTCGTCGCTGCGGACGATGAAGTGCGAGATGGCGACCCGAATCACGGTGGCCGCCTTGATCGCTCGGTTCGAGCCGCTCATCAGCCGCTCCAGCCGCGCCCGCATCACGGGGATGACGGCGGCCAGTTGCGGGATCACCACCTCGGGTTCGATGTCGACCATCCGCACCCCGGAGTAGGAGTGCTGGTAGTCGACGATGAACCGCAGCGCCGCGTCGAGTTTCTCGGTGCCGCGCAGACCGGCCGTCGCCGCGCTGACGCCGGTGTCGAACACCTCGCTCTCGTAGCGGCCGAACGCGTCGAGCAATTCCGACTTCGAGGAAAACCAGCGGTACAGCGTCGGCCGCGACACCCCGGCCTGCAGTGCGACCTCCGAGAGGCTGAGCTTGGTCTGGCCGCTCCGGGCGAGCACCTCAGCGGTGGCCTCCAGAATGCGGTGTCGTGTCGAGGTGTCCTCGACAACGCCGGCTGCAGCGGATGGAGAATCGTTCACGTCGATGGCTCTCAATCGTCTGGGTTCAGACGATCGTAGGCCCTCGTCACAGTGATCTCGCCAGTTGGGCAACCGTGTCCAGATCCTCGAGCGCGGCCACCGCCCGGCGCAACCCCTCCAGTGCGATGTCCTCGGCCTGCATACCGCCCACGCCCGCGGTGATCAACGCCGCGACGTAGGCGTACAGCGCGCCTTGACGGTAGCGGTCCCACAGGTCGTCGGAATCGAGGTGCGGGCCGCCGTGCGCGGCCAGCGCCTTGCGGTACACGTCGAGCAGGTCGCGCTGGTCGGCGCGGCGGTCGGCCGGTGTCATGCTCGTGACCAGGGTGTAGGCCAGTTCGCGTCCCGGATGCCCGCGCCGCACGGCCTGCCAGTCCAGCAGCCCCGCCTCCCCGTTGCGGAAGTACACGTTGCCGGGGTGGGCGTCGCCGTGCATGACGGTGTGCGGGGGTCGGTCGATCAACCGGGCCACCGCACGGTAGTTGTCGTCGATGAAGCGGCCCCGGTCGACGGGGATGTCGGTGCGTTCGGCGATCCGCCGCGCCGACGTCTTCAGCAGCGCGCCGGTCAGCAGCGAGGCGCTGTCTCCGGACGCGGTGTACGTCCACGTCGGCACCCGTTCCCAATACGTCGCGTGCAGGTGGGCCAACAGTTCGACGACGAGGGCCGCCTGATCGCTGTGCAGCGGATGCAGGGTGTCGGGGAATTCGCACTCATCGGCAGGCAGATCCTCGAGCACCAGCACGAAGCGCCCGGTCAGCGCGTCGAAATCCGATCCGTAGGAGCGGGGCACGCCGCTGAGCCGGGCGGAAAGCTCACGGTAGAAACGGGTTTCGGTCTCGGCGAGCCTGCCCAGCTCGCCCATCAGGCGCGTGGCCGCCGTTTCGGCCGACATCTTGACGAACACCGACGCCGGAACATCCGCTCCGGTCAGACGCAGGCGCGCCCGCGACGACGTGCCCGCATCCGCGCCGAGCACCGACACCGAGGTGACGGCGCGGCCCATGACCCGGGACAACGTCGCGGCGTCGAGCTCGTCCACTGTGCGCGGAATCGACCGGACCCGGCCGACGACGGCATCGGTGGCGATACGTTGTACACCGCGCCCCAGATGCGACGCCAGGCCGACGATCGGCGCAACCCGATTCACCACGCCAGTTTACAAATTTCGCGAGATTTGTAATTCATTTCGGAAGGATGCGGATGGCCGGACCGTTGGAGGGCATCAGGGTCGTCGAACTCGGGGTCTGGGTGGCCGGGCCGGCGGCGGGCGGGATTCTGGCCGACTGGGGCGCCGACGTCGTCAAGATCGAACCGCCCACCGGTGATCCCGCGCGGATGTTCGGGCGGATGCTGGGCATCGAGGACGGGTCGAGCCCGCCGTTCGAGATGGACAACCGCGGCAAGCGCAGCGTCGTACTCGACTTGACCACCGAGCCGGGGCGCGTCAGCGCGCTCGAATTGCTCTGCGACGCTGACGTTTTCCTGACCAACGTGCGCCCCGGCGCGCTGCGGCGGATCGGGCTGGACTTCGCGACGGTGGCGGCGAGCAATCCGGCGCTGGTGTACGGCCTGATCACCGGCTACGGCGAGAGCGGGCCCGACGCCGACCGGGCGGCCTACGACGTCGCCGCGTTCTGGGCCAGGGCGGGGCTGGCGCACCTGCTGACCCGGCCCGGCCTGACGCCACCGTTTCAGCGCGGCGGAATGGGTGACCATTCGGCGGGGATGACGCTGGCCGCGGCGGTCTGTGCGGCGTTGGTGGCGCGCACGCGCACCGGCGAGGGCCAGTTGGTGAGCACCTCGCTGTACCGGCAGGGCGCCTACACGGTCAGCTTCGACCTCAACACGTTTCTGCTGACCGGACACTGCATCGCGATCGGGCAACGCGAAACCATGGGAAACCCCTGTATGAACAACTACGCCGCCCGCGACGGGCGCCGGTTCTGGATCGTCGGCCTGGAGGCCGGCCGGCACTGGCCGCCGCTGTGTCGCGCCGTCGGCCGGCCCCAGTGGTTGACCGACCGCGCTACGAGACGGCGCGCTCGCGCGCCGTGCACGCCGTCGAGCTGATCGCCGAACTCGACGAGATCTTCGCGACCCGCACCCTCGACGAGTGGGCGCAGATTTTTGCCGCCGAACCCGAATTGTTCTGGGCGCCCATCAATTCCGTGGAAGACGTGGTGGCCGACGAGCAGTTCCACGCCGCCGGCGGCATCGTGTATGTGCCCGACGGCGACTCCACCGTGCCGATGGTCGCCTCGCCGGCCGACTTCTCCGGCACGCCGTGGGCGCCGCGCTCACCCGCGCCGCGTCTCGGCGAGCACACCGAGCAGGTGCTGGCCGAGCTCAGGGCGCGTGATGCCTGACCCGCGCCGCGTGCCGAACCTGGGCCAGGAAATCCTCGTCGTCGTCGGCGCGGACCAGGTAGTGCGACACGGCCACGCGCACGGCGGTGGCGACCGCCAGCTTGGCGTCGGGTCCGGTGGCCAGCCGCTCGAGCCGGTACTGCATCAGCGGAATCACCCGGGACAGCCGCTTGATCACCTGTTCGGGTTCGATGTCGATCATCCGTAGCCCCGGATACGACTGCTGGTAATCCACGATCACCCGCAACGCGGCGTCGAGCCGCTCGTGCGGCGGCAGATCAGCCGTCGCCTCGGTGACCGCACGCTCGTAGTATTCGCGCTCCCACACCACGAACGCGTCGAGCAGCTCGCGCTTGGAGGCGAACCACCGGTACAGCGTGGGCCGCGACACGCCGGCCTCTTGCGCCACCTCCGACAGGCTGAGTTTGGTCATACCGTGGCGACCGAGCACTTCGGCCGTCGCGGCCAGCAGTCGCTCCCGCGTCGGGATATCGGGTCGGGCCAACGTGTCCGCCATCCCCCTAGCTTTACAAATTTTCGGCGAAGTGTCACGCTAAATCGGTGACTGTCGTCAGCCCGCAGTTCCGTCAGTACAGCCCGCACGATCTTTCGACGCGCAACTTTTGGCGCCAACCCTTCGACGTTCGCGACCAGACATTCGCGAAACTGCGCGCCGCAGAGGGGCTCAGCTGGCATCAACCGCTGCCGTCGTTGTTCGATCTGGAAGAGCCCGGCTTCTGGGCGGTGACCCGCCGGGCCGACATCGTGCACGTGAGCCAGCATCCCGAGCTGTTCACGTCGGCGCGGGGCGTCGCGCTGGATCCGATGCCCGCCGAGGTGCAGCAGATCGCGACGTTCTTCCTCGGAATGGACCCGCCCCAGCACACCGTGTACCGCAGGCTGGTCAGCTCGGCGTTCACCCCGCGCAACGTGCGCCAGATCGAGGACCAGATCCACAAGAACGCCGTCAGCGTCGTCGACGACCTGATCCGGGTGGGGGACGTGGACTTCGTGACCGCGTGCTCGGCGCGGCTGCCGATGATGACCATCTCCGAAATGCTCGGCGTGGCACCGTCGGAACGCGAAGCGGTCGCGAAGGCCGCCGAGAAGCTGTTCTCGATGAGCGACGACGAGTACAGCTCGCTGGAAGAGCGCGCGCAGAACACGATGAACGAGATGATGCTGCTGGTCAACACCGGCATCGAACTGGCGAAGTACCGGCGCAGCCACCCCGGCGATGACCTGATGACCAGCATGGTCGAAGTCGAAGTGGACGGCCACCGGCTGACCGACGAGGAGGTCGGCGCGTTCCTGCTCCTGCTGGCCTCCGCCGGTAACGACACCACCAAGCAGACGACGTCACACGCGATGCTGGCGTTGGTGAACAACCCCGCGCAGCGGGACTGGCTGATGGAGGACTTCGACGGGCGGATCACTTGGGCCATCGAGGAATTCGTCCGATGGTCCACGCCGGTGCTGCAGTTCGCGCGGTTCGCCACCGAGGACACCGAGGTCGCCGGCCAACAGATCAGCGCCGGGGACAAACTCGGCCTGTTCTACTGTTCGGCCAACCGGGACGAAACCGTCTTCGACGAACCGCACACGTTCGATCTGCGCCGTTCGCCCAACCCGCACCTGGGCTTCGGCGGCGGCGGGCCGCACTTCTGCCTGGGTAACCAGCTGGCCAAGGCCGAGCTGCGAAACTTGTTCCGCGAGTTGCTGACCCGGCTCAAGACGATCGAGTTCGGCGAACCCGATCTGCTGCTGAGCAATTTCGTCCACGGCATCAAGCGCCTGCCGGCGCACATCGCCTAGGAGGCACCGATGCGCGTCGAAGTGGACCTCGACAAGTGCACCGGCCACGGCATCTGCGAAGCGATCGCCGAGGACGTGTTCGAGGTGACCGACGAGGGCATCGTGGTGATCCACGGCAACGAACGGCCCGAATCCGACCGCGAGCGGATGCAGCAGGCCGTCACGCAGTGCCCGGCGGCGGCGCTGCGCATCGTCGACTGACCAACATCTATCGTTTCCTCAATGAGACCGATTCGACGGGCGACGACGGTGATCGCGGCTGTCTTGACCACGGCGGTGGCCGGCTGCTCGGGTCCTTGGCCGGCAGCCGAGGTCACGGTGCCGCCGGCGGAGACGGCGACGGTCGCCACGGTGGAGCCACCCGATGCGGCGTTGGCGAGCAGTCCGGTGGTCGCCGAGGCGGCGCGCAGCGTCGCCAAGATCCACAGCATCGCGCCGTCCTGCCAGAAGATCCTGGACGGCAGCGGTGTGGTCTTCGCGCCGAACCGGGTGATGTCCAGCGCCCACGGTGTCGCAGGCGCCACCGACATCACCGTGTCCGTCGACGGTGGGGACTATCCGGCCACGGTGGTGTTCTACGATCCCGACGCCGACATCGCGATCCTCGACGTGCCCGGATTGCAGGCGCCGGCGCTGGCCTTCGCCGAGGAGATGGCCCCGTCCGGCACGGACGCGTTGATCCTCGGATATCCGGGCGGCGGGCCGTTTGTCGCCACCCCGGCGCGCATCCGCGACGTCATCGAGCTCAGCGGACCCGACATCTACCGCACCAAGACCGTGCACCGCGAGGTGTACATCGTTCGCGGCGGGGTGCGCCAGGGCGGATCCGGCGGACCGCTCATCGATCTCGACAGCCGCATCCTCGGCGTCGCGTTCGGCGCGGCCGTCGAGGATCCCGACTCCAGCTTCGTGCTCACCGCAAAACAGCTCTTCGGCATGGCGGTCGACGCCAACGGGTCCACCCCGGTGCCGACCGGGGAGTGTGTGGGCTAGCGGCCGGGCATCGGGCGCACCAGCACCGACTGCTGAATCCCTGCGACGGCGCCGGTTTCGTCGAACAGCGAGCCGATCGTCGTGGCGATGCCGTCGGGCCCGTAGTTGGTGTCGGCCCGGATGCCGATCCATTCGCCGACGGGCAACCGGTGGATGTGCACGACGAGGTCGGTGTTCATGAAGGTCCACTTGCGGGGATCGAGCTTGGTGCCGATGCCGTTGGCGTCGTCGGCGACGGCGAACAGCCGCTCGAGTGGGGTCATGGTCTCGCCGTTGACCAGATCGACTTCCGGTTTGATCCAGGATTCGCCGGGTCCTTCGCTGAGCGGCTTGGTCAGCCACCGCCAGTCCAGGCTGTGCACGTAGTTGCGGTCCCAGTCCTTTTTCATATCGCGGCTGCGCGCCTCGCGAAGCGGGCGCAGCGGCGGCGCGGACGCCTGCAGCAGGGTCGGCGTGTCGATGGTCTTCAGCCGCCATCCGCTGGCCTTGGCGACCGCGCGCGGCTCACCGTCGGGGCCGCGAGCGAGCATCTCGGCGCCCACCAACTCGATCTGCCTGCCTGCGCGTTCGATTCGCGACCGCACCCACAGGTCACCTTCGGCGGGAACGCCGCCGAGCAGGTCGATCATCACCCGGCTCAGCCGCGTGTCGGGGCGCGCCTCGCAACGTTCCAAACCCCGTACCAGCAACGCGGATACCGGCGCGCCGTGCTGGATCGTCGCCGACCAGGTGCTGCGCACCAGATCGGTCGCGGCGAACCGCTCACCGACCGGATCGGCGCTGTCGATCAGTTCGTAGTACGAGTCGCTCATGTTGATGATTCAATCGCAAGCTTCCTCATGGCAGTCCGGCTCCGGGGATCTCGACGGTGGTCGTGTCGACGCGGGAACGCTTCGTGCCGACCAACCGTTTCGGGTAGGCGTCGGCGGCGGAAACCAGGAACAGGGTGCGGCGCTGCGGGCCGCCCAGCATGCACGCGATCGCGGCCCGATCACCGATGTCGATGCGCTCGGTGACGTTGCCGCCCTCGGTGATCCGCTCGAACTGGTGCGCCAGGGTCATCGCCGCCCAGACCCCGCCGTCGGCGTCCAGGCAGATCCCGTCGGGTGGTCCGTCGAGCCCGTCGGCGAACACGCGCCGATCGGTCAGCGACCCGTCGGGCGTGACGCTGAACGCGGTCAGCCGTCGGCCGATCGACTCGGCCACGATCAACGTGGCGCGATCGGGTGTGATCACCATCCCGTTGGGGAAGGCGAGGTCATCGGCGACGACGGTCGAGGATCCGTCGGGGTCGACCCGCACGATCACGCCGCCCTCGAACGCCTGGGACCCGACGTAGGCGCGGCCGACGTCATCGATCACCATGTCACCGAGGTCGGCCGGCGCGGTCGCCGACAGGTCGGCGACGGTCGTCACGGCGTCGCCGTCATAGCGCAGCACCACGCGCTTTTGGGTCGATACGATCAGCAGCGACCCGTCGGGGGAGAAGCCCAATCCCGAAGGGGCGTGACCGGGTAACGCCACCGTGGTCATCGCGCCGTGCAGGGTTACGGTGTGGACCGCCTCGCCGAGCATGTCGGAAAACCACAGCAGCCCTTCGAACCAGCGCGGGCCCTCGCCGAAGCAGAACCCGTTCGCCAGCGGGCTCAACACCTCGACACCTTTACAAATCACGCGCCAAGTGTCACGCTCGCAGGGTGTCACTGTCAAATGGGCGCAGGTCATGAAGCGCTACCACGGCCACACGCTGCTCTACCTCCACGAGACAATCGACCTCGGATCGGGGCGATCCGACCGCTTCACCGAGACGTTCAGCGACCTGTATCACCCGATGATGGCCGAGCTCGGGGCGCGGCTGTTCGCGATCTGGGAGACCACCGCCTACAACGGACACTGGCCCCAGGTGACGATCATCTGGGAGATCGACCAGTTCGCCGACTACGCGCGCATCGGCAAGGCGCAGGCCCGCGGCGGCAGCCATGAAGCGGCCGCGGCGAAATGGTCGCAGTTTCTGTCCGAAACCGGTGCCCGCGGTGAAGGCAGGATCATGTACGCGGGCCGCAGCAACAGAACGCTGGCGCAACTTCAGGAGGCCAACTTCACTGCCGGACTGGTGATCCAGGAGATCATGCAGACCAAACCCGGCCGCCAGGACGACTACATCCGCGAGCTGGAACGGCTCTACGTGCCGTGGTCGGAGCGCACCGGTAAGCGTTGGCTCGGCTCGTTCATCACGACCTTCCGGTTCAACGAGGTCATCCACTACTGGGCGCTGGAGGGCGACTGGGACTGCTTCGCCAACCACTACCCGTCCTGGAAAGACAACCCGCCCGCGGAGATCGTCACCTGGATGAGCGTCGCGCCCGCCCTGCGCGACGGCTGGGAAGACTCCATTCTGGCGGCCCTACCCCCATCACCACTGCAATGACAAGCCCTGCGCTGCAAACGTTTTCCTACAATCCGTTCGATCCGGCCGTGATGGCCGACCCGCTGCCGTACTACCGGGTGCTGCGCGACAACTACCCGGTGTACTACATCGACAAGTGGGACACCTACGCGCTGTCGCGCTTCGACGACATCTGGCGGGTGCTGGAGATCAACGACGGCACCTTCGTCGCCTCGGAGGGCACCCTGCCCGCCGCAACGGTTCTGGCACACCACAACGACGGCCCGGTGCCCGACCCGCCGCTGCACCCGATGCCGTTTCACGCCAACTTCGACAGCCCGATCTACGAAGGCGTGCGCCGCTGCACCGCAGGACAGTTCCGCCCGAAATCCGTTGCCACGCTGGCCGACCGGATCCGCACGTTGGCCAACGAGCGCCTCGACGAGCTGCTGCCGCAGGGTTCTTTTGACCTCACCCAGGACTACGGCGGTGTCGTCGCCGCATCGATCGTCTGCGATCTGCTGCGCATGCCAGTCGAACTCGCGCCTGACGTGCTGGCCACCGTCAACGCGGGCAGCCTGGCCCAGCCCGGCAGCGGCGTGGAGGTGGCCAACGCCCGACCCGGCTATCTCGAATACCTGATCCCGCTCGTGCAGCGCAGCCGCGTCGAGCCCGGGCACAACCCGATCGCCGATGCGCTGATCTCCTACCGGCTGCCCGACGGTTCGGCATTCAACGACGTGGAGGCCGCCACCCAGATGCTGGCGGTGTTCATCGGCGGCACCGAAACCGTGCCGAAGATCGTCGCGCACGGATTGTGGGAACTGACCGAGGATCCCGCCCAGCTGGCGGCCGTACGGGCCGACCCCACCGCCAACGTGCCCGTCGCGCGCGAAGAGATGATCCGCTATTGCGCACCCGCGCAATGGTTCGCACGCACCGTACGCAAACCGTTCATCATCGCCGACACCACCGTCGCGCCGGGCAGCAGGATCATCACCCTGCTGGCCTCGGCCAACCGCGACGAACGCGAGTACCCCGACCCGGACGCCTTTGTCTGGAACCGGCCGATCGAACGGCTGCTGGCATTCGGCCGGGGCCAACACTTCTGTCTCGGTGTGCATCTCGCCCGCCTCGAGATCGCCATCCTGGTGTCGGAGTGGCTGCGGCGGGTACCCGAGTGGCGCATCATCGGTGAGGCCGCATCACGGCCACCGTCGAGCTTCCAATGGGGCTGGAACAGTGTTCCCGTCCAGGTGGAGGTCTGACGTGTGGTCCTACCGGCTGGTGGCGCCCTACACGTTCGAACGCCACGACATCGCCGAGATCTCACCGGAATCGCTGGGCGATCGCCAGGTGCTGCTGCGGTTCCGCGCGGCGGGGGTGTGCGGCAGCGATCTGCCGCCGTTTCGCGGTGTACGCGGCAAGATCGCCGGCGATGCGGGTCAGTGCGCCGCCGAGCTGGCGGGTTTCCCGATTCACGAGGTGGTCGGGGAGGTCATCGCGAGCCGGCACCGCAGCCACGGAGTCGGCGATCCGGTCGTCGGCTGGGCCTCCGGTTTCGACGGCCTGATGCAACACGTCGTCGCCGACGGCGACGGGCTGGCGCCGTATGACCCGGCGCTGAGCCCCCAGCACGCGGTGGCCCTGCAACCGCTGGCGTGTGTGCTGTACGCGATCGAGCAGATCGGCAACCTCAAGGGTCGCCATGTCGCGGTCATCGGGCAGGGCTCGATCGGGCTGCTGTTCTCCTATGCGGCAAAGGCTTTCGGAGCACGGCGGGTGACGGGCGTGGACCCGGTCGACCGGGACGGAATCGGGCAGCAGTTCGGCGTCGACACCATCGTGCGCGCCACCAGCGACCGATGGGTCAGCCACCTGACGCCCGGCGACCGCCCCGATGTGGTGATCGAGGCCGTCGGCCACCAGGTCGCCACCCTGGGGCATGCGGTCGAGGCCGCCGCACCCGGCGGCACCGTGTTCTACTTCGGGGTGCCCGACGACGACAGCTATCCGATCAGCATGCGGACGATGTTGCGCAACAACCTGACGCTCAAATCGGGGGTCACCCTCGACCGGCGCCGAATGCTCTGTGCTGCCAACGAGTTCGCCCGCCAACATCCTCGACTGCTGCCCGCATACGTCACCCACACGTTCGGTGTCGACGACGTTCAGGCGGCCTTCGAGCTGGCCTGCCGGCCGGCACCCGAACGCATCAAGATCGCGATCGTCGAGTGACGGCCAGCAGGCTGCAGCAGGCGCTGGCCACCAAGGAACCGGTGTGGGGCGGCTGGGTGGTGGGCCCGACCATCATCGGCCCGGAGGAGTTCGCGGCGGCCGGCTACGACTACGTCGGATTCGACCTTCAGCACGGGTATCTCGACGACGCCGACGTCGCATTGCTGTTGCGCCGGCTGGAACACGTGCCGATCGGCACGGCGGTGCGGTTGCCGTCGGTCGACCCCGCACCGATCGGCCGGGTGCTCGACGCGGGCGCCGACGCGGTGATCGTCGCGATGGTCGAGTCGGCCGAACAGGCCGCCGCCGCCGTCGCCGCGACCAGATATCCGCCCGCCGGGGTGCGCAGCTACGGCCCGCTTCGGGCTGCCCTGGGCCGAGAACCCGCCGAGCACGAGTCGCGGGTGACGGTGCTCGCGATGATCGAGACCGCGCGGGGCCTCGCGGCGCTCGACGAGATCTGCGGCGTGCCCGGCCTCAGCGGCCTCTACGTCGGGCCCGCGGACCTGGCCATCAGCCTCGGACACAGCCCCGCACAGGCCTGGACCGCGCCGGCCGTCCTGGACGCGATCACCCGCGTCCACACCGCCGCGGCAACGGCCGGGCTGATCGCCGGCATCCACGCCGGCGCCGGGCCTCAAGCAAAGACCATGGCGCGAACCGGCTTTCAGATGATCACGCTGGCATCGGAGTCACAAGCGCTGCGCCGGGGCGCGGCCGACTACCTGCGGGAGGCGCAGTGACGGCAACCGACCGGGTCGCGCTGGTGACCGGCGCCGCGCGCGGCCAGGGCGCCGCGATCGTGGCGCGGCTGCGCGCTGACGGGTTCCTGGTCGCCGCGTGTGACGTGCTGCCCGTCGACGCCGCCGACGACGGCGTTCTTGCGGTCGCGCTCGATGTCACGTCCGAACAGCAGTGGCGGGCCGCGGTCGACGCGACGCTCGACCGGTTCGGCGCGCTGACCACGCTGGTGAACAACGCCGGGGTGCTGCACCGGGCCGCGCTGTCCGAGGAGACCGCGCAGGGCTTCGAAACCAGTTGGCGGGTCAACTGTCTCGGCCCGTTTCTAGGTATCCAGGCCGCACTGGAGCACCTCCGCGCCGCCGACGGCGCGGCGATCGTGAACACCTGCAGCACCGGCGCGATGCGCGCGTTTCCGCACCACGCCGCCTACGGGTCCTCAAAATGGGCGCTGCGCGGGCTCACCCAGATCGCCGCCGCCGAACTGGTGCGCGACGAGATCCGGGTCAACGCCGTGTTTCCGGGGCCGGTCGAGACGCCGATGCTCGACGACGCGACACAGAGCCGGCTCACCGCGTCGTTCGGCCGGCTCGGACAGCCCGTCGAGGTCGCCGACGCGGTCGCGTTCCTGGTATCCGATCAGGCCTCGTTCATCACCGGAAGTGAGCTTGTCGTGGACGGAGGACAATGCTTGCGCATCGGGTGAGCCCGTCGGTCGGCATCATCGGCGCCGGGCCGGGCGGGCTGGCGCTGGGAATCTTCCTGCGCAAAGCGGGGTTTGAGAACTTCACGATCTTCGACCGCGAAGACGGCGTCGGCGGCACCTGGCGCATCAACACCTACCCGGGGCTGGCGTGCGACGTCAAATCGCACCTGTACTCGTACTCCTTCGACCTCAACGCGGACTGGTCGCGGCTGTGGTCCGGACAGCCCGAGATCCTCGAGTACTTCGAAAATTGCGCGCGGCGCTATGAATTGACGCAAAACCTGCAGCTGCGCACCGAGATCGTCGCGGCGCACTGGGACGGTCAGGCCAACAACTGGCAGCTCATCACCGCCGACGGCCAGACGTATCGGTTCGACGTCGTGGTCTCCGCCGTCGGGTTGTTCACCCGCCCGGTCATGCCCGACCTGACCGAAGAAGAGTCGTTCACCGGAACGCTGATGCACACCGCGCGCTGGGACCACTCGGTGGACCTCACCGGCGCCCGGGTAGCGGTGCTGGGCACCGGATCCACCGCGGCACAGCTGGTTCCCGAGGTCGCCAAGGTGGCCAAGACGGTGTACTCGGTGCAGCGGTCACCGACCTGGGTGCTGCCCAAACCCGACCGGGCCTACTCCGAGCGCGAGAAGTGGGTGTTTCGCCACGTGCCGTTCGCCAAGAAGATCTATCGCACGCGGCTGTGGCTGCGCAGCGAAGCCAACATCTCGGTGATCGAGCACGGCAGCGACAAGACACAGGAATTCAGGGACATCGCCCTGCGGGTCCTCGAGGCGACCGTGCCCGACGCCGACCTGCGGGCCAAGCTCACACCCGAGCATCCGCTGGGCTGTAAGCGCCTGGTGTTCGCCACCGACTACCTGCAGGCGTTGACCCAGCCGCACGTCGAGGTGGTCGCCAGCCCCGCGCGAGCGCTGCGCGCACGCAGCCTGATCACCGAGGACGGCACCGAACTCGGCGTCGACGTGGTGCTGTGCGCGACCGGATACGCCGCCGCCGACTACCTGGGCCAGCTCGACGTCGTCGGTGAGCGCGGGACCACGCTGCACCACAAGTGGCGCGACGGGGCGCACGCCTACCTGGGCATGACCGTGCCCGACTTCCCGAACTTCTTCATGCTCTACGGCCCGAACACCAACGTCGGCTCCAACAGCGTCATCTTCATCCTCGAAGCCCAGGCGCACTACGTGGTGCGCGCCCTGAAGTACATGCGGCGCAAACGCAAGCCCTACATCGCGGTTCGGCCGTCGACCACGGCGGCGTTTCTGGCCAAGATCGACGAGTGGATGCAGGGCACGGTCTGGCTCACCCGGTGCAGCAACTATTTCCGCGCCCCCAACGGCCGGGTGGTCACCCAGTGGCCGCGCAGCGCCCGCGCATTCTGGGCCATGACGCGCCGCTTCCGCCCCACCGACTACACGTTCGAAGCGCCGGCGTCGTCGAACTCCGGTGCCGCCGAGGCGCATACGGCGGCCAACCGGTAACCGGCCGTGGACATCGTCGAGCGTCTCGATCCCGCGCTGCGCCACCTCGCCGAGGCCCGCACCGACCTGACCCCCAGCGTGCTCGGCGTCGTCCGGGACTCGCTGAACCAGCGACGCGCTGAAGCCGCTCGCGGTGTCGACACGATCGGTGTCGAGGTGGAGAACCGCACGGTGGGATCGATTCCGGTGCGGATCTATCGCGGTACGTCGTCGCCTGCCCCCGCGGTGATCTACTGCCACTCAGGAGCGTTCGTGCTCGGAAACCTCGACACCGATCACCGTCAGTGCGTGGAGTTCGCCAGGCGTGGCTGCTGCACGGTGATCTCCGTCGACTACCGGCTGGCGCCCGAGCACCCGTACCCGGCCGCGCTCGACGACGCGTCGGCCGTGCTCAACGCTGCGGTGACCGGCGCGCCGTCGCTCGGAATCGACGCCGACCGGCTGGCGGTGGCCGGCAGCAGCGCCGGTGGTGCGCTGGCCGCGCGGCTGGCCCAGCGGGCGGCCACCGGCTCCGCGCCGCCGGTGCGGTTCCAATTGCTGCACCAGCCGGTGCTCGACGACCGCCCGACACCCTCCAAAGAGGAGTTCGTCACGACCCCCGGTTTCGACGGCCCGGCTGCGCAGGCGATGTGGCGCCACTACCTGGCCGGCCAGCCGGTGACCGCCGACGCCGCTCCCGCCCGCACCGTCGAATTAGCCGGGCTACCAACGGCGTTCATCACCTGCTCGGAGCTCGACCCGCTGCGCGACGAGGCCATCGACTACGCCACCCGGCTGTTGCGGGCCGGGGTGGGCACGGAGTTGCACGTATACCCGGGCACCTGCCACGGGTTCGATTCGCTGCTGCCGGACTGGGAGATCAGCGAGCAGCTGTTCGCCCTTCAAGGGGCCGCGCTGCGCAGGGCCCTATGGTGATTTGTGTGCGTTTGGGCGCGCAGGGCGCTCGAGAACGCACACAAATCACGTCAATTCTCTGGCGACCGCGGCATGGTAGGCGTCGATGTGGGCGGGGTTGACGGTCCGGAAGAACCCGTCGGGCAGCGGAGCGTGCTTGTAGGCCTCGATCGTCATCGTCCTGGTGAACAACGTGACGTCATTCCCCGGGCGGGTGAAGTGGTACTGCACCGTGATGCGGCCTTCCATCCCGCCGTCACCGTCGGCGTCGTGGCCGAGGCGGCCGACGGAGTTGAAGACCCACATGGTCGGGCGCATGGCGATGGCCAGATGCCAGGTGAAGATGCGGTCACCGTCGGGCCCCGACTCGGTCCAGGTATCACCGACTTTCAGCGGCAGGCCCGCGGGCAGACCACTGATGTGGGCGCTGCCGGGGTAGGTCTTCGTCCAGTTTGCCGGGTTGGTGACGAAGTCATAGATCACCTCCGGCGGCTGGTCGAAGGTGGTTTCTGAAGTCGTGGTCACGATACCCATCCGCACACTTTACAAAGAGGCATCGAAATGTCACGGTGTCTCGGTGGACTTCTCGCACGTGCACTTGTCCGACGAGGACCGGACGTTCCGCGACGAGCTGCGGAACTTTTTGCGCACCATCGTGACCGACGAGGTGATCCGTCGGGACCGCGAGACCGGTGAGAACTTCGACGAGGGCGTGCATCTGGCGCTCGGCGCGCGGGGCTATCTGGCCGCCGACTTCAAACCCGAGTCCGAGGGCGGCTTTTCCGCCGTGCGCCGCCGCATCTGGGAACTGGAGATCGGGCGCGCGCACACCCCGTGGTTCCACTGGCCCACCACGATGATGGTGGCGCGCACCCTTGCGCAGTTCGCCTCGCGCGAGCTGCTCGACGACCTGCTGCCGCAGGTGTTGTCGGGCCAGGTCCGGCTGTGCCTGGGCTACACCGAACCCGAGGGCGGATCCGACGTCGCCACGTGCAAGACCCGTGCGGTGCGCGAAGCAGACGGATCGAGCTGGGTCATCAACGGCTCCAAGATGTTCACCTCTAACGCCCATAACGCCCAGTACGTCTTCCTGATCACCAACACCGACCCCGATGCGCCCAAACACCAGAGCCTGACCATGTTCCTGGTGCCGCTGGACAGCCCCGGCGTGGAGATCCAGCCGTTGCGCACCGTCGACGGCGACCGCACCAACATCACCTACTACAGCGACGTACGCGTCGAGGACCGCTACCGCGTCGGCGAGGTCAACGGCGGCTGGACGGTGCTGCGCGAAGCGCTCAACGCCGAACACGGCACCATCGAACGAGACGACCAGGGACTGCAGAAGCTGGCCACGATGACCGAGCACATGCTGCTGCTGGCCGAAGCCCTCGATCGGGCCGCGGCGGTGGCCGGCGACGACGACGCGGTCAGGTACCGGCTCGGCCGCGCCGTCGCGCGGATGGAAGCGGCGATGAGCAGCCCGGAGATGTTCGGCCGGGTCGCGATCGCGCAGACGATGCGTGACATCACACCGGATCTGATGGACATCCTGGGCGCCGCGGCGGCCCTGCCCGTCGACACCGACGGCGCCGCAGACGACGGCGGATTCGAGTACCTCTTCCGGTTGGCCGTACCCACCGGCATCTACGGCGGCACGCTGGAGGTGTTCCGCAACATGATCGCCCAGCACGTGTTGGGGCTGGGCCGCCCCAACTATTCACCGCCGGCCAAGCGGCCGGCTTAGAGTTCGGCAATCACCTTCGCGGCAAGCAACTCCAGCGTCTCATCGGATCCCCGGTCGTGGGTGAACAACACGATCTGGCCGAAGCCGAGCTCCTGCAGCTCACGCAGCCGGTCGACGACGGCCGGCGGTGTGCCCACCAGCCCGCCCTCGGCGAGCCCGAAAGCCGGTAGGCCGAAGCGCTTTTCGGCCAGCTGGCGCACCGCGGGGAGCGACGCGTCGTCGGGAGCCAGCGCCATCACCGCCTCCACCGACAGCACGATCGTCGACGGATCGCGGCCGACGTCGTCGCAGATCGACCGCAACACCGAGGTCTTGTGCGCGAGCTCGCCGAGCGCATAGGTGGGCACATTCCACACATCGGCATAGCGCGCCACCAACGGCAGCGTGTACTTCTCGCCGACACCGCCCACGACGATCGGCGGGCGCGGTCGGCGGGCCGGGCACGGTTTGATCGGCAGCTCGCGCACGGTGAAATGCGCACCGGTGAAGTCGATCACCTCATCGGCGAACGCCTGGTGCAGGATCTCCAGCGTTTCGCCCAGCCGCTCGGAGCGCTCCCGAAAGGTTCCCCACTCCAGCCCGGCCCGGCTGTGCTCGTCCTCGATCGACCCGCTGCCGATGCCCAGCTGCAGCCGCCCCGACGAGATCTGATCCAGTGTGGTGGCCATCTTGGCCAGCACCGCGGGATGGCGAAACTGGTTGCACAGCACCATATGTCCGACCTCGATGCGTTCGGTGTGGCTGAGCAGCGCGGTCGCCAGCGTCCACGCCTCCAGCGACGGGTAATCGGGAACGCCTGGCCCGTAGAGGTGGTCGTAGAGCCACACCGAGTCGATGCCGAGCTGCTCGCACCGACGGGTGCGGTGCAGGATCTGCTCGTAGGTGAAGCCCATCTGCGGTAGGTAGACGCCGATCTCCGGCTTGCTCATCGACACGGTTCCCATCGTCAGATCCTGTACATTCGGCTGCCCGCATGGTAACGACATTCTCGGAAATCAAGAAGAAGGTTCTAGAGCGGAGCACACCTCTATGCGGTTCACGTTCACCCATCCGATGCACAGCCATCCGTACAACCCGGAGTTGGTGACCGGCTCGGGCATCGCCGCGGTCGCCGCAGCGGCCGAGAAGGCCGGCTTTGACGGGTTCGGGTTCACCGACCACCCGGCACCGACCGAGCGGTGGCTGCAGGCCGGCGGGCATGACGCGGTGGACCCGTTCGTGGCAATGGGTTTCGCCGCCGCCACGACGACGACGCTGCGGCTGATCCCCAACATCGTGGTGCTGCCGTACCGCAACCCGTTCGTGGTGGCCAAATCCGGCGCCACGTTGGATCTGCTGTCGCAGGGCCGGTTCACGCTCGCGGTCGGGGTGGGTTACCTCAAGCGGGAATTCGCGGCGCTGGGGGTGGAGTTCGACGAACGTGCCGCGCTGTTCGAAGAGGCGCTGGAGGTCATCCGCGGGATCTGGACCACCGACGACTTCTCGTATCAGGGACGCCACTTCACCGCCAGCGGCATCACGGCCCATCCGCGCCCGGTCAGCAACCCCCATCCGCCGATCTGGATCGGCGGCAACACCGCGGCGGCGCGCAGACGCGTCGTCGACTTCGGTGATGGTTGGTGCCCGTTCGCCGCGCCGGCGATGCTGGCGCGCACGGCACGCACGGCGGAAATGGACACCGACGGCCTGGCGGCCGGCATCGACGATCTGCGCCGGCGATTCGACGAGGCGGGCCGGGATTTTTCGGCCGTCGACATCACGTTCACCAACACCGACGGCGGCACCCCCGGCAGCGACGGTTTCAGCGCCGACGCCTACCTGTCCGGGCTGGAAAAGCTTGCCGCGTCGGGGGTTACCTGGGTGCAGGTGGGTCTGCCCGGAGACAGCGTCGCCCATGTGCTGGACACCATCGAGGATTTCGGAAAATCGGTGATCAGCGCTGTGCGCTCAAAGTGACTAGCGATCGGGCTCAGGCAGTTCGGCCGCCACGTCGGCGCGCTCGGTGTCGAAGCTGAAAAACCCCTTGATGGGCAGGGTCTCGGGCGGTGGATCGTCATAGCTCCACGCCACGTCGTCGACCACCTCGCCCCCGATCACCGCCGACCAGTACGTGGCGTAGCCCTTGTAGTTGCAGTAGCTCGTGGTGTCGGAGCGCTGCAGCAGATCGGTCCGCACATGTACCGGGTCGACGTAAAGGCGGGTCTGCACCGCGGTCTCGAACACGACCACGGTGTCGGCGGTGTCCACCAGCGTGGTGTCGGCGACCGTGACGCGCAGTCGGCGGTTGGTCGGACGGCAGTCGACGCGGTGATACGGGTTGGGCGGGTAGTGGACGAGCCGGCGCCCTTCCTCCAGCCAGGTGTCCACGGCGTCCCACGGCACCCGCACGAATCCGGGCGCCTCCGAAACCGGCTCGTGCGGAAGGTCACCGACCTGATCGGCCGGAAAGGCGTAGCTCAGCGGATGACCGGGCCGGTGCACCAGCAAGACACGTTCGGTGTCGATGACCGCGCGGCCGTCGCGCAGGCCCTGGACCCGGCGCGGGTGCGGCTCGACATAGACCACCTCGGGCAGCGGGGGCGTGAACCATCCGGCGGGATCCGTGCTCAACGGACCGCGCCCGGCGACCAGACTCATGGATACCACTCTGACACGAACGCGTCGTCGAAACTGTATTCCCGCAGGCGCTTACTCGGTTTCGACACGAGATTCCGGCCAACGCCGTAACCTTTACAGATCAGCGTAAAAATGTCACGCTCTATGCGTGCCGCCCGCACGCGATGGATTGATCGGATAGGACTCACATGGCGACCCGACCCATCACCGCGCCCGACCAGCCGCACGAGGCTGCCAAGGACGCCGCAGGAGCTGACCATCGCCACCAGGTCACGGTGTTCGCCGCCGATGTCGCCGCTCTGGTTTCGGCGTCGGGCGGCTGGCTCTACGACCGCGCCAGCGCCGGCTGGACCGTCAACGTGGTGGTCGATACCGACGATGTGCGGCCGCTGACGATCCTTGGCGCCACGCCGGTTTCGGCGGATGCCGCCTCGGTGCTGGACCACTCGGCCGCCGCGAACGCGTTCGCGGTCAGCGCGGATCTGCTGCGCAGCGACGCGGACCTACGTGACAAGGTGCTGCGGTTGTGGCACTCCGCGGACACCGAGGTGACCGTGTGGGGGCAGTTCTGGCCCGACGAGTTGGGCCGGCGCATCGATCCGTTGCAGCACCGGCTCAGCGTCGCCGCACGGGCGTTCAAGGCTCATGCGTTGGCTGCCGCGGGGGTGCCGCACCGCGGCGTCGCGCCCACCGAAACCCTGTTCGACCTTGGGGCCGAAGCGTTTCGGCCGGTGTACCCGGTCTAGCGGATCCAGCCGCGGCGGCGCAGCCACCAGTCCCGCACGACCGCGATCACGATCAGCGCGGCGAAGCCGAGCAGGAACAGATCCTCGACGTGACCGGTGTGGTTACCGTGCAGCATGATCAGCAAAAACGCGGCGCCGAGCAGCCCGCCGATGTGGATCCACTTCGGGTTCTCCTTCGACCAGCCCCACTCGGCCGACGGCACATCCTCGACGTCAACATCGTTTGCGCCGGTACGTCGCTCAACCTCGGTGCTGGGCACGGCTGCTCCTTAACGGTGGTCTTCGGTGCTAGCCGACATTCTGGCATAGGCCTACTACGCGCGCCGTAGGGTGATGGCTCATGACACCGCAGTTCGAGGGCAAGGTCGCGTTCATCACCGGTGCGGCGCGCGGTCAGGGCCGCGCGCACGCCGTCCGGTTCGCCGAGGAAGGCGCCGACATCATCGCGGTCGACCTGTGCGAACAGATCGACAGCGTCGACTATCCGATGGCGACCCCGGAGGATCTCGACGAGACCGTCAACCTCGTGGAGAAGACCGGGCGGCGCATCGTGGCCGAACACGGTGACGTGCGCGACTTCGAGCGGCTCACCGAGATCGTCGGCCGCGGCGTCGCCGAATTCGGGCGCATCGACTTCGTGCTCGCCAACGCGGGGATCTTTCCGGCGATCGGGGACCGGCGCACCGAGATGGCCTCGTTCATCGATGCCGTGGACATCATGCTCAAGGGCGTGTACTACACGGTCGAGGCGGCGCTGCCGGCCATGCTGGGCCACGGCGACGGCGGCGTGGTCGTCATCACCAGTTCCGCGGCCGGGCTCAAGTCCGTCAGTTCCGGATACGACACCATGAGCCACGGCGCCGCCGGCTACACCGCAGCCAAACACGGCGTCGTCGGCCTGATGCGCCACTACGCGAACTCGCTGGCGACCAAGAACATTCGGGTCAACTCGGTGCATCCGGGCGGGGTCGCGACGCCGATGATCTTCAACGAGGCCGCCGGACGCTTCGTCGAGGAGCACGCCAGCTTCGGGGTGGCCCAACAACCGCTGCTTCCGGTCCCGCCGGTGGAGCCCGAGGCGATCAGCGATGCGATGGTCTATCTGTGCGGCGCGTCGGGCCGGTACCTGACCGGGGTGGCGCTGCCCGTCGACGGCGGCCTGACGGCCAAATAAGGAGAGCGGCATGGAGTTCTGGTCCGGCACCGCGTTCACGAAGACCTCCGAGGTGCTGCCGCTGGCGCAGATGTTCGACGAGGCCGGCTACGACGGCATCGTCTGCTCGGATCACCTGATCTATCCGCGTGAGCTGTCGTCGCCGTACCCGGACTCGCCGACCGGCAAGCCGATGTGGGCGCCCGAGACGGCGTGGCCGGACTGCTGGGTGACGATCGGCGCGATGGCGGCGGTCACGCGGCGGCTGCGGTTCTCCAACGCCGTCTACATCGCCCCGGCCCGGCCGCTGCTGGAGGTGGCCAAGCAGGTCGCCACCGCGTCGGTGCTCTCCGACGGCCGGGTGTCGCTGGCGGTCGGCGTGGGTTGGATGCGCGAGGAGTACGAGCTGATGGGTCAGGACTTCGCCACCCGCGGCGCGCGGCTCAACGAGATGATCCCGGCGCTGCGCGAGCTGTGGCGCGGCGGCTGGGTGTCGTTTGACGGCAAGCACTATCAGGTGCCCGAGATGATGATCGAACCGCATCCGCAACACCCGGTACCGATCCTGTGCGGCGGGGAGTCCGAGGCCGCGCTGCGCCGGGCCGCGCGGATGTGCGACGGCTGGGTCGGCTACGCCTATCTGCTGGACGACGCGGCGGCCTACGTCGGCCGGCTCAACGAACTGCGGCGCGAATACGGCCGGCACGACGAGCCGTTCCAGATCATCCTGGCGCTGCTCGACCCGCCGTCACCAGATCTGTACAAGCGCGCCGAGGAGATCGGCATCACCGCGGTGATGTGCAGCCCCTGGGCCGGGCTGGAGCTGCCGCCCGGAGACGTCGAGCGGTTCCGCGCGCCGATCGAACGGTTCGCCGAAAACGTGATCGCCAAGCTGCGCGCATGAGTTTCGAGGCCGACGAAGTCCGCGAACTGGTGGAGAGTTTGTACGGCGCGATCGACCGGCGGGACTGGTCGAGGCTCGAGGCGCTGGTGTCGCCGCGGGTGGTCGTCGAGGTCGCCAGCTCCGCGCCGATGGGATGGGACGCCTGGCTGGCCCATCTGACCGAGCTCGCCGAAGCGTTTCCCGACGGCCGCCACGTCATCGAGGAAATCCTGGTCGACGGGTCACACGGGATCTCGCGGTGCCGCTTCGTGGCCACCCATCGCCGCGATTTCCGCGGTATCGCCGCGACCGGCGCCGAGGTGTCGGTCGCGGGCATCCACCTCGACCGGTTCCAGGGTGACATGCTGGTGGCCCATCGCGGACAGCTCGACATGCACGGGCTGCTGCAGCAGATCGCGGACGGCTGAGCCGTCGCGGCACAATGGATCGGTGAGCAACAGACAGCGGGTGCTGCTGCTGGGCAGTACCGGCTCGATCGGAACCCAGGCGCTGGACGTCATCGCCGCCAACCCGGACCGGTTCGAGGTCGTCGGGCTGGCCGCAGGCGGCGCCAACCCCGACCTGCTGGCCCGTCAGCGCGCCGAGACCGGCGTGACCAACATCGCCGTCGCCGACGCCGCGGCGGCCGAGCGCGTCGGTGACGTCACCTACGCCGGGCCGGACGCCGCCACCCAGCTGGTCGAAAACACCGAAGCCGACGTCGTGCTCAACGCGCTCGTCGGCGCCCTCGGGCTCAAGCCGACCCTCGCGGCGCTGGCCACCGGCGCGCGGCTGGCCCTGGCCAACAAGGAGTCCCTGGTCGCCGGCGGCCCGCTGGTGCTGAAGGCCGCTCAACCCGGTCAGATCGTGCCCGTGGACTCCGAGCACTCCGCGATGGCTCAGTGTCTGCGCGGCGGCACCGCCGACGAGGTCGCGAAAATCGTGCTCACCGCGTCGGGCGGGCCGTTTCGCGGCTGGACCGCCGAGCAGCTCGAAACCGTCACCCCCGAGCAGGCCGGCGCCCACCCGACCTGGTCGATGGGCCCGATGAACACGCTGAACTCGGCGTCGCTGGTCAACAAGGGCCTGGAGCTGATCGAGACGCACCTGCTGTTCGGGGTGCCCTACGACCGCATCGAGGTGGTCGTGCACCCGCAGTCGATCGTGCACTCGATGGTGACGTTCACCGACGGCTCCACGCTGGCCCAGGCCAGCCCGCCCGATATGAAGCTGCCGATCGCGCTGGCGCTGGGCTGGCCGTCACGGGTCCCCGGTGCGGCGCTGGCCTGCGACTTCACCACCGCGTCGCGCTGGGACTTCGAACCGCTGGACGACGCGGTGTTTCCGGCCGTCGACCTGGCCCGCCGCGCCGGCGCGAAGGGCGGCTGCCTGACCGCGGTGTACAACGCCGCCAACGAGGAAGCCGCCGCGGCGTTTCTGGACGGGCGGATCCCGTTCCCGGCCATCGTGCGCACCATCGAGGACGTGCTGCGCGGTGCCGACGAATGGGCGGCCGAACCCGCTACCGTGGACGAGGTACTTGACGCTCAACAGTGGGCGAGGGACCGGGCGCGCAGCGCGGTCGAACGAGAGGTTGTCGCCACCAGATGATGTTCGTGATCGGGGTCGTGCTGTTCGCATTGGCCATCCTGGTTTCGGTGGCCCTGCACGAATGCGGGCACATGTGGGTGGCGCGTGCCACCGGGATGAAGGTGCGCCGCTACTTCGTCGGGTTCGGCCCGACGGTGTGGTCGACGCGACGGCCCAACAAGCTCGGCGAGACCGAGTACGGCCTCAAGGCCGTGCCGCTCGGCGGCTTCTGCGACATCGCGGGCATGACCGCGGTCGAAGAGCTCGAGCCCGACGAGCACGAGCGCGCGATGTACAAGCAGAAGACGTGGAAACGCACCGCGGTGCTGGCCGCCGGGCCCGCGATGAACTTCCTGATCGGCCTGGTCCTGATCTACAGCATCGCCGTCGTGTGGGGGCTGCCCAACCTGCATCCGCCCACCACCGCCGTCGTCGGCGAAACCGGTTGTGTGGCACCGGAAGTGGTGCGAGGCGAGCTGGGCGAGTGCACGGGCCCGGGCCCGGCCGCCCTCGCCGGCATCCAGGCCGGCGACACCGTGGTCAAGGTCGGCGACACCCCGGTGGCCAACTTCACGGAGATGGCCGCCGCGGTGCGCGAACAGAGCGGGCCGACACAGCTGACCGTGCAGCGTGAGCAGGACGGCCAGACCCGCGAGTTCACCACCGTCGTCGACGTCGCCCCGACCCAGCGTTGGACCGCCGACAGCGAGGCCGGCCCGACGACGGTCGGGGCCATCGGGGTCAGCGCCGCGCAGTTCGGCCCGACCCACTACAACCCGCTTTCGGCGATACCGGCCACCGTCGCGTTCACCGGCGATCTGGCCGTCGAACTGGGCAAGGCGCTGGCCAAGATTCCGACCAAGGTGGGCGCGCTGATGCACTCCATCGGCGGAGGCGAACGCGATCCGGAAACCCCGATCAGCGTCGTCGGCGCCAGCATCATCGGCGGCGACACAGTCGACGCCGGGCTGTGGGTGGCGTTCTGGTTCTTCCTGGCGCAGTTGAACTTCGTGCTCGGTGCGATCAACCTCGTTCCGCTGCTGCCGTTTGACGGAGGTCACATCGCGATCGCCGTCTACGAGAAGATCCGCAACATGATCCGGTCCGCGCGCGGCATGGTCGCTGGGGCGCCGGTGAACTACCTCAAGCTCATGCCCGCGACTTACGTAGTCTTGTTTGTGGTGGTCGGCTACATGTTGCTGACCGTGACCGCTGACCTGGTCAACCCGATCAGGCTCTTCCAGTAGGAGAGATTTCGATGACAGTCGGGCTCGGCATGCCCGCACCCCCCGCACCGACGTTGGCGCCGCGGCGCAAAACGCGCCAGCTGATGGTCGGCGACGTCGGCATCGGCAGCGACCATCCGATCGCTGTGCAGTCGATGACGACGACCAAGACCCACGACGTCAACGCGACCCTGCAACAGATCGCCGAGTTGACCGCGACCGGATGTGACATCGTCCGGGTGGCGTGTCCGCGTCAGGAGGACGCCGACGCGCTGGCCGAGATCGCCAAGCACAGCCAGCTCCCGGTGATCGCCGACATCCACTTCCAGCCCAAGTACATCTTCGCCGCGATCGACGCCGGGTGCGCCGCCGTGCGGGTGAACCCGGGCAACATCAAGGAATTCGACGGCCGAGTCGGCGAGGTCGCCAAGGCCGCGGGCGCGGCGGGGATCCCGATCCGGATCGGCGTCAACGCCGGATCGCTGGACAAACGCTTCATGGAGAAGTACGGCAAGGCGACCCCGGAGGCGCTCGTCGAGTCCGCGCTGTGGGAGGCGTCGCTGTTCGAGGAGCACGGCTTCGGCGACATCAAGATCAGCGTCAAGCACAACGACCCCGTCGTCATGGTCGCCGCCTACGAGCAGCTGGCCGCGCAGTGCGACTACCCGCTGCACCTCGGGGTGACCGAGGCAGGCCCGGCGTTTCAGGGCACGATCAAGTCCGCCGTCGCGTTCGGTGCGCTGCTGTCACGCGGAATCGGTGACACGATCCGGGTTTCGCTGTCCGCGCCGCCGGCCGAAGAGGTCAAGGTCGGCAACCAGATCCTCGAATCGCTGAACCTGCGGCCGCGCTCGCTGGAGATCGTGTCGTGCCCATCGTGCGGGCGCGCGCAGGTCGACGTCTACAAGTTGGCCAACGAGGTCACCGCCGGGCTCGACGGGCTCGATGTGCCGCTGCGCGTGGCGGTGATGGGCTGCGTCGTCAACGGCCCCGGCGAAGCCCGCGAGGCCGACCTGGGTGTCGCGTCGGGCAACGGCAAGGGCCAGATCTTCGTCAAGGGCGAGGTGATCAAGACGGTGCCCGAGGCGCAGATCGTCGAAACGCTGATCGAAGAGGCGATGCGGTTGGCCGCCGAACAAGGCGCGGCCAGCGAAACATCTGCCAGCGGTTCGCCGATTGTCACCGTAAGCTGAACGTGGCTTCGCCAACGCAGCCAGCCACCGCCGGGATCGGTTAGAAAGAGTTTCCATGTCGGCTCCGCCGCTGTTTCGTCTCGCCGACGAGCGACGGGTGTCGGTGGTGCGTGACGTCGGCGCGGTGATGCGGGTGCTCGACGAGGATCCGGTCGGTTCGTGCATGGTCACCTCCCGGGTCGCCGAGCACGGGGTGGAGCCGTCGGCGATCGGCGGTGAGCTCTGGACACGGCGACGGGTCAACGAATCCCTGTGTTTCGCCGGTGCCAATCTGATCCCGCTGCGCGGGCAGACCGCCGACCTGGAGGCCTTCGCCGACAAGGCGACCAGTACCGCGCGGCGTTGTTCGTCGTTGGTGGGTCGCGCCGAGTTGGTGCTGCCGATGTGGCGGCGGCTGGAGCGCACCTGGGGTGCGGCGCGCGATGTGCGCGAACACCAACCGTTGATGGCGTTGAGCACGTCGCCGCAGTGTGCCACCGATCCGGCGGTGCGCCCGGTGCGCGCCGACGAACTCGACGCGTACCTCGTGGCCGCGATCGACATGTTCATCGGCGAGGTCGGCATCGACCCGCGGATCGGCGACGGCGGACGCGGCTACCGGCGGCGGGTGGCCGGGTTGATCGCCGCCGGCCGGGCGTGGGCGCGGTTTGACCGCGGCCAGGTGGTGTTCAAGGCCGAAGTCGGTTCGCAGTCACCGTCGGTGGGCCAGATCCAGGGCGTGTGGGTGCACCCCGACTACCGCGGCCGCGGGCTGGGCACGGCGGGCACCGCGACGCTGGCGTCGGCGATCGTGCGCGGAGGCCGCATCGCGAGCCTGTACGTCAACAGCTTCAACACCGTGGCCCGCGCGACGTATGCGCGCATCGGCTTCACCTCGGTCGGTACGTTCGCGACGGTTCTGCTCGACTGATGACCGACGTGGACCCGAGGGTGGCGCGCAGAGAGATCGCCGACGCGCTGATGCGCGCGCTCGAACACCGTCACGAGTTGCTCGATGTCATCGTCGAGGCCGAGGACTACGACGCGGCGATCGAGGCGATCGCGGCGCACCTCGGCACGTCGGCCAGGGCCGCCGAAGCGGTGCTGCGGCTGTCCTTCGACCGGCTCACCAAGGTCGCGCGGCTCCGGATCGCCGCCGAACTCGAGGATCTCAACAACCAGCTCAGCTTCACCATGGGTGAGCCGGTGTCGCCGGTGGACACCATGGTGCTGCGACCGTTCGACCCGCACCAGGACCGCGACGTGTTCGCGGCGCGCACCGCCGATGTGCGGGAATCGGGGGACGGGTCGCGGGCGCCCGCCGGCGATCTCGACGAGGAAATCCGGGCCGGGCTGCGACGCGTCGGGGCCGAAGAGGCGGCGTGGCTGGTGGCGGTGCACGGCGCGCGGAAGGTCGGCATGGTGTTCGGCGACCTGGTGTCCGGTGAGGTCAACGTGCGGATCTGGATACACCCCGACCATCGCAAACAGGGCTACGGCACGGCCGCGCTGCGCAAGTCGCGGTCCGAGATGGCCGCCTATTTCCCGGCGGTGCCGCTGGTGGTGCGCGCCCCGGCCGCGGGCTCGTAGCGTCCAGCCTCGGTGCCGCTTCGTCCTTAAGTGGTTGATCCACCCACAGCGTGCATGCGATCAACCACTTAAGCGTCCGATCGGTGCGCCTCCGCGACGTTCAGGTCTCAGCTTCGTAACATCTGCCCCAATGGCAACTTCAGTATCACGGGCAGTGGGTCTGTTCGCGGCCGTCGCTCTCGTCGTCGGCCTCAGCGCGTGCACGCCCCGACCGAGCGGGCCCGAGACCACCGCCGAGAAGTTCTTCGCCGCGCTGGCCACCGGCGACACCACCGCCGCCGCGGAGTTCAGCGACCATCCCGCCCAGGCACGCCAAGCGCTCAACCAGGCGTGGGCCAGCCTGCAGGCCACGCACCTGGACGCGCAGATCCTGGGCTCGAAGTACACCGAGGACACCGGCAGTATCACCTACCGCTACACCTGGCAGCTGCCCAAGGACCGGACCTGGACCTACGACGGCCGGCTCAACATGGTCCGCGACGAAGGCCGCTGGAAGGTGCGCTGGAGCGCCACCGGGCTGCACCCGTCGCTCGGGGAGAACCAGACCTTCACGCTGCGCGCGGACCAGCCCCCACGCGCATCGGTCATCGAACGCAGCGGCACCGAAGTGCTGGTGCCCGGATACCGGTACAGCTACGCGCTGGACGCCAAGGCCGCGGGGGAGGCGTTGATGCCCACCGCCCGCGCGGTCGCCGAGGCGCTGCGGCCCTTCGACAACACGATGGATCCGCAACGGCTCGCCGAGATGGCCAGCTCGTCGAAAACGCCGCTGCACCTGATCATCCTGCGCCAGTCCGACCACGACGCGGTGAAGGGCGCGATCGGGGCACGCCCGGGCGTGGTGATCACCCCGCAGGCCGCGTTGTTGCCCACCGACGAGGCCTTCGCGCCGGCCATCATCAACCAGGTCCGAAACGCGGTGGAGGGCCAACTCGACGGGCAGGCCGGCTGGCGCGTGGTCACCGTCAACCAGAACGGCGTCGACGTCGACGTGCTGCACGAGGTGCCCGGCCAGCCGGCGCCGTCGATCAGGATCAGCCTCGACCGGGTCGTGCAGAACGCCGCGCAGCAGGCCGTCAACACCACCGGCAAGCAGGCCATGATCGTGGCGCTCAAACCGTCCACCGGTGAGATCCTCGCGGTGGCCCAGAACCGGGCCGCCGACGCCGAGGGGCTGATCGCCACGATGGGGCTGTATCCGCCCGGTTCGACGTTCAAGATGGTCACCGCCGGAGCCGCCATCGAACGCGATATGGCCACCCCCAACACGCTGCTGCCGTGCCCGGGGACCATGGACATCGGGCATCGCAGCGTCCCCAACTACGGCGGCTTCGACCTGGGCACGGTGCCGCTGTCACGCGCGTTCGCGAGCTCGTGCAACACCACGTTCGCCGAGCTGGCCAGCCGGATGCCGCCGCGCGGGCTGACCAAGGCCGCCGCCAAGTACGGCATCGGCGCCGACTTCGACATCGAGGGGCTCACCACCGTCACCGGCTCGGTGCCGCCGACGGTGAACCTGGCCGAACGCACCGAGGACGGTTTCGGGCAGGGCAAGGTGCTGGCCAGCCCGTTCGGCATGGCGTTGGCCGCGGCTACGGTCGCGGCCGGGAAAACCCCTGTGCCCCAGTTGATTCAAGGCCGCCCGACGGAGGTCCACGGCGACCTGGAACCGATCAGCGACAAGATTCTCGAGGGCTTGCGCCCGATGATGCGGTTGGTGGTGACCAACGGCACGGCCGAGGGTTTGCAGGGTGCCGGTGACGTGCGGGGCAAGACCGGTGAGGCCGAGTTCGCCGGCGGATCACACTCCTGGTTCGCCGGCTACCGCGACGACCTGGCGTTCGCGGCGCTGATCGTCGGAGGCGGTTCCTCGGAGTACGCCGTGCGGATGCTCAAGGGCATGCTCGACGGATTGCCTGCGCACTATCAAGCCTGAGTAGCCTGTCGGAAGGGCTATGACAGGGATCGATGACCACGCGTTCATGCGGGTATCCGACGCCGACCGCAACGGCACGCTGCGGCGGCTGCACAACGCCGTCGCGCTGGGACTGATCGACATCGACGAGTTCGAGGAGCGCTCGGCGGCGGTGGCTCAGGCGCGGCTGCACTCCGACCTCGACGCGTTGGTCGACGATCTGCCCGGACCCGGGGCGATCGTCACGTCGGCCGCCGACCGGGTGGAGTTGCGCGGGGTGCTGGGGTCGCTGAAACGCCAAGGGGAGTGGACCGTGCCGACCCGTTTGGCGCTGCACCGCCGGATGGGCTCGATAGATCTGGACCTGACCAGGGCGCGGTTTGCCGGCCCGATGGTGGTCGTCGAACTCGACCTGAAGTTCGGCGGGCTGGATTTGCGGCTGCCCGACGGGGCCAGCGCGTCGATCGACGACGTCGAGGTGCTGGTCGGCAGCGCACATGACCACCGCAGGGACGCACCCGCCGAGGGCAGACCGCACGTCGTGCTCACCGGCAAGGTGGTCTGCGGATCGGTGGACATCCGCGGTCCGCGGCGACCGTGGCGGCTCGGGCCGTTCGACCGTTAGCGCCGAAACAGCTGGGAACCGATGCGCACCAACCGGTCCCAGCCCGCCGGGCGAGCCACCAGCTTGCCGATCAGCGGGGTGGCGTCGAAGTACGAAACCCGTTCGGCGATCAGGCCGTCGGTGAACGTGAACCGGTCGACGGCGTCCCAGGCGATCGGCTTGCCGCCGTAGGTTCCGCGCAACGTGAACTCGACGAACACCTCGCGGCGGCCGTGGCCGACCCGGTGGACGTCGGCGTGCAGATCCGGCACCAGCGCGAACAGCCGCTGAAATGCCTCCAGACAGGCGTGTTTACCGCGCAGTGTGCCCATCATCGGCTGGCTCAGCACGATGTCGTCGCTCCACAGCGCTTCGTGTTTGGCCAGGTCGGGACTGCGCCAGGCGTCGGCGAAGCGTTCGGCGAACCTGGCGGCGAACTGGGCGTCAACCTCGTCGATCGTCATCGCCACCGAATCTAGCCGCACGGTCCGACTATTCTGGCGTCATGCCTGTTCGCACCGCCCTTCGCCCCGGCGTGGTGTCACCGACCCTGCCGGTGCCCAAGCACATCGAACGCCCGGAGTACGTGGGTAAGCAGACGGCGCGGGAGGGCAGCGAGCCGTGGGTGCAGACCCCGGAGGTGATCGAGAAGATGCGCATCGCCGGCCGCATCGCCGCCGGTGCGCTGGCCGAGGCCGGCAAGGCCGTCGCCCCCGGTGTCACCACCGACGAACTGGACCGCATCGCCCACGAGTACATGGTGGATCACGACGCGTACCCGTCCACGCTCGGCTACAAGGGCTACCCGAAGTCGTGCTGTACGTCGCTGAACGAGATCATCTGCCACGGCATCCCGGACTCGACGGTCATCGAGGACGGCGACATCGTCAACATCGACGTCACCGCCTACATCCACGGGGTGCACGGCGACACCAACGCCACCTTCCTTGCCGGAGACGTCTCCGAGGAACACCGGCTGCTCGTCGAACGCACCCGTGAGGCCACGATGCGCGCGATCAAGGCGGTCAAACCCGGCCGGCAGCTGTCGGTGGTCGGCCGGGTCATCGAATCCTATGCAAACCGGTTCGGCTACAACGTGGTTCGCGATTTCACCGGGCATGGCATCGGCACCACGTTTCACAACGGTCTGGTGGTGTTGCACTATGACCAGCCCGCGGTGCAGACCGTGCTGGAACCCGGGATGACGTTCACCATCGAGCCGATGATCAACCTCGGCGGGCTGGACTACGAGATCTGGGACGACGACTGGACTGTCGCCACCAAGGACAAGAAGTGGACCGCGCAGTTCGAGCACACGCTGGTGGTCACCGACGACGGCGCCGAAATCCTGACCCAGCTGTGAGCCCCTCCCCGCAAGCTGGGCTCCCGCGAGCAGACACAGAAGGCCCCATTTCGGCCTCGAGAAAGGGCCCTCTGCGACTGCTCGCCGGGGAAAAATGAGCGGCGCGCTGCTGGTGGCCGGGACCACATCGGACGCCGGCAAGTCGATGGTGGTGGCCGGGCTGTGCCGGTTGTTGTACCGCAAGGGCATCCGGGTGGCGCCGTTCAAGGCGCAGAACATGTCCAACAACTCGGCGGTCACCGTCGACGGCGGCGAGATCGGGCGGGCGCAGGCGGTGCAGGCCCGGGCCGCGGGCCTGGCCCCGCACACCCGGTTCAACCCGATCCTGCTCAAGCCCGGCAGCGACCGCACCTCACAGCTGGTGGTGCGCGGCCAGGTGACCGACACAGTCAGCGCCAGGGACTATTTCACCCACCGCGAGCGCCTCACAGATGTGGTGGTCGACGAACTGCACCGGCTGCAAAGCGATTTTGACGCGGTGATCTGTGAAGGTGCCGGCTCACCGGCCGAAATCAACCTGCGCGCAACCGATCTGGCCAACATGGGGCTGGCCCGGGCGGCGAACCTGCCGGTCATCGTGGTCGGCGACATCGACCGCGGAGGTCTGCTGGCCCACCTGTACGGCACGGTCGCGGTGCTCGACCCCGACGACCAGCGGCACATCGCCGGGTTCGTGGTCAACAAGTTCCGCGGCGACCCGGCGTTGCTGGCGCCGGGCCTGGATCAGTTGCAGCAGTTGACCGGTCGGCCGACCTACGGCGTGATTCCGTACGCCGAAGGCCTGTGGCTGGACGCCGAGGACTCCGTGTCGGTGCTGGCGCATCAGGTGCTCGGCGATCCGCAGCCACCGCGCGGCACGCAGTGGCTGCGGGTGGCCGCGATCCGGTTGCCGCGCATCTCCAACTCCACCGACATCGAGGCGCTGGCGTGTGAGCCCGGGGTGCTGGTGCGCTGGGTCGCCGATCCGGCCGACCTGGCCGACGCCGACCTGATCGTGATCCCCGGCAGCAAGGCCACCGTCGCCGACCTGGAATGGCTGCGCCGACGCGGGCTGGCCGAGCGCATCGGCGCACACGCCCACGGCGGTAAGCCGGTGCTGGGGGTGTGCGGTGGCTTTCAGATGCTGTGCCGGCGCATCGACGATCCGGTGGAATCCGGCGCCGGCCGAACCAGCGGCCTGGGCCTGCTCGACGCCGACATCGAGTTCGCGTCCGACAAGACCGTGTGCCACCACGAAGCTCCGCTGCGCGGCTACGAAATCCACCACGGCCGGCTCACCCGCTGCGCCGCCGAGGACTGGCTGGGTGGCGTCGGCGTCCGGCGCGACATGGTGTTCGGCACCCACTGGCACGGGCTGCTCGACAACAACGATGTTCGGCGGCAATGGCTTTCGGAGGTGGCGGCGGCCGCGGGCCGGACCGGGTTCGTGGTCGCCGACGACGTCGACGTCGGTGCGCGCCGCGACGCCCAACTCGATGTGATGGCCGATCTGCTGGCTGCCCACCTCGACGTCGACGCGGTGCTGGAGTTGCTCGACGGCGACCCGCCGCCGCGCCCGACGATCACCGCGGAGCTGACCCGGTGACGCGTCGCGTCGTCGCACTGGCCGTGTTCGCGGCAACGCTGGCCGGGTGCACGCACCACATCGACGGCACCCCGACGTGGCCGGGCGCCCAACTGGAGAAGGTCGTGCTGGGCGCTGCCGACTTTGCGCCCGGCGTGGTCTACGAGCGCATCACCGAGGGCGCCGGTGAGGCCGAGGGCGGTGTCGGCGCCCCGGCCATGGTCTCCAAACCGGCGGGCTGCTCCGACGGGCTGACCCGGGTGATCGCCGAATCCGGTGAGCGCGGCCCGGGCGCCGCAGCCGAATACCTCGTCGGCTACGACGGGGCCCGGATGGTGATCACGGTGCTCACCTGGCCGCTGGATCTGGACCGGTTGGCCGCGACCGCCGAACGCTGTGCCCGCTTCGAGACGTTCTTCGACCCGTCGGAGCCGGGTATACCGATCACCACCACCAAGGTGACGACGCCGCGCGAACACGCGCTGGTGTACCAGCAGACGATGCGCCTCGGCGACGTCGACAACTCCGTCTACTTCTCGTTCGAGAACGTCGGCCCGATGGCGGTTTTCGGCGTCGCCTTTCCCACCCCCAACCCGACCGTGGCGGTCAAAGGTGCGCTGCCGCAAACTTTTCTGGATCTGACCGCCAAGCAGGCACAGCGCATCGAGTCGGCATGACGCCAGGCGGCAGTCCGCGTCAAACCCGCCCGCCGCCGCGCTGCCCGCGCTAGCGTGACCCAGTGCCGTCCTCCATGGTCACCGTCGACGGGTTCAACGTGCCCGTCCTCGTCTCCGGCCCCGACAAGGGGTCGGTCGTGCTGCTGTTGTGCGCTGCCCATCACGCACCCAGCGCGTACGAGGCGGTGTGTCAACGGCTGCACACCGCGTCGCTGCGGACCATCGTCGTCGGTGCCGATCCGCGGCTGACGGCGAAGTCGGTGATCGGCATCCTCGACACGCTCGGCGTGAAGTGGGCGCTGCTGGTGGGGGACCGTGTCGGCGCTGAGTTGGCCTGGGAGCTCGCCGCCACTCGGCTGGACCGGTTCATCGGCTTGGTGGTGATCGACCGTGGCCACCCATGCGTCGCGGACGCGTCGGGGGTGGTGCGCGACGAGCACTGCCCGGCGGTCGAGCTCAACACCACCGCGCTGGTCAGCTCGGCGGCCGCGCGTTCGGTCACCCGGGCCAGCCAGCGCTACGTGTACGGCGACTACCGGATCGTCGACCTGCTGGGGCGGCGTAACGGCGACGATTCGACCGCGCAGTTGGCCGCCGAGATCGTGATGCGCTCCAGCACCTGGTGACCCTCAGGGCGCCGGTGACTCCTCGGGCGTCCACGCCGACGGCAGCGCGGGGCTACCCGGGAACAGGAAGTCGACGAAAGCCTTTGCGGTGGGCTGCGGCTCGTGGTTGGCCAGCCCCGGGCGCTCGTTGGCCTCGATGAACACGTAGTCCGGTTTGGTCACGTCGGGCACGAGCAGGTCGACTCCGGTCACCGGGATGCCGATCGCGTCGGCGGCCTTGACCGCCACCTCGCACAGATGCGGATGCACCTTGGCCGTCACGTCGTGGATCGTGCCGCCCTGATGCAGGTTGGCGGCCCGGCGCACCCGCAACCGCTGGCCTTCGGGCAACACGTCGTCAAACGACCAACCGGCCTCGCGCACCGTTGCTTCGGTGATGTCGTCGATCGGGATACGGGATTCACCACCGGTGGCCGCGGCCCGGCGCCGGCTCTGGGCCTCGATCAGTTCCTGGATGGTGTGGTGACCGGTGCCGAGGATCTCGGCGGGCATCCGCAGCGCCGCGGCCACGACCT
Source organism: Mycolicibacterium pulveris (assembly GCA_050205315.1). Lineage (GTDB taxonomy): Bacteria > Actinomycetota > Actinomycetes > Mycobacteriales > Mycobacteriaceae > Mycobacterium > Mycobacterium pulveris_A. The sequence goes on from JBNMRA010000011.1 coordinate 166,224, forward strand.
TGCCGTCGATGACCACCAGCCGCAGATCGTCGCCGGGCGCGCGTTGCTCGATCAGCACCTCGGGATGCTGTTCGCGGGCCCGCGCCAGCGCGGCTTCCAGTTCGGCCGGGGTGTCGATACCGACCGTGATGCCCTTGCCCTGCTCGCCGCGGGTCGGTTTGACCACCACGTCCCCGATCTCCTCGAGGAACGCGTGATCGCGTTCGTCGAAGGTCGCCAGCCGTCCGCGGGCCACCACGATGCCGGCGTCAGACACCAGGCGCCGGGTCAGCCGCTTGTCGTCGCAGCGCGCCATCGCCACCGCGGATGTGAACTCCGACAACGATTCTCGCGTGATCACGGTGCGCCCGCCGTGCGACAGCCGCATCTCACCGGCTTCGGCGTCGAGCACCTCCACCCAGATTCCGCGGCGCATGGCCTCGTCGGCGATGATCCGCGCGTACGGGTTGAGGTCGTCGACGGTCTCGGGCGGGTGGGTGAACAACGGCTCGTTGATCGCGTTCTTGCGTTTGACCGCCATGACCGGGACGCGTTCGAAACCCAGCTTCTCGTACAGCGAGATGGCGGCGTCGTTGTCATGCGCCACCGACAGGTCCATGTAGGCCCGGCCGCGGTCGCGATACAGCGCGGCCAGCGCGCCGGTCAGCGCGGCGCCGACGCCGGGAAGGCTGGACGTGGGGTCGACGGCCAGCGTCCACAGGCTCGAGCCGTCCTCCGGGTCGGAGAACAACCGCTTGTGGTCGACGCCGGTGACCGTGCCCACCACCGACCCGTCGTCGTCGCGCACGGCCAGCAGATAGTCGACGGCCGGCTGGTTCTGGTGGTTGTTCCAGATGACGTCGATGCGGGCGGGCACCATGCCGCACTGCACGTAGACACGGTTCATGTCGTCGGCGTCGTCGGGGCTTTCCAGCCTGCGCACGCTGAACCCGTTGGTGATGGTCTCGGGTGCGTCGACTTCGGTGAAGCGCAACCGGTAGGTGTGGCTGGGATCGATGAACAACTCGGCGGGCGCCTTGGCCACGAGCACGTGCGGCTCGCGGGCGTAGATGCAGATGTCGCGCCTACCGGGGCCTTCTTGGCGCAACACCTCCGCCAGCTTTTCGGGCTCGGCAAAGGTCTGACCGAAAACGAGTCGACCCCAACCCATTTCGACGACGACGTCGTTGGCCATGACGTCGACCAGGTGTTGTGGCGAGGCGTCGTGCAGGCCGAGCGTGATGGCTTCGGTGTGGTCCTCGCTGTGCTGCTGCGTGGGGTTGTTGCCCAGCTCGGTCATGCTGGGGCCCCGTTGATGCCGTGCTTTTGCAGCCACAGCTCCAGCAGCGCGATCTGCCACAGCTCGTTGCCGCGCAGCGGGGTCAGCCGCCCGTTCGGGTCGGCCAGCAGCCGGTCCACGGCTTCCGGCCGAAACAGCCCGCGTTCCTTGGCCGCCGGCGCGTACAGGGCGTCGCGGATCAGGTCGAGATACGGTCCCTCCAGATGCGTCAGCGCAGGCACCGGGAAATACCCCTTCGGCCGGTCGATGACATCGGCGGGGATCACCCGGCGGGCAGCCTGCTTGAGCACACCCTTTCCGCCCTGCGCGATCTTCAGCTCGGGCGGGCAGCTGGCGGCCAGCTCGACGAGCTCGTGGTCGAGGAACGGCACCCGGCCTTCCAGCCCCCAGGCCATCGTCATGTTGTCGACGCGTTTGACCGGGTCGTCGACCAGCATCACCGTGGTGTCGAGCCGCAGCGCCCTGTCGATGCCGGTTTCGGCGCCGTCGCGGGCGAAGTGCTCGGTGACGAAATCCCCGCTCGGATCGCCTTCGGTGAGAAACGTCGGGGTGACCAGCGCGGCGACCCCGCTGGGGTCGCGGTCGAAGAACGCTTGGCGGTACTTGTCCACCGCGCCTTGCAGCGACGTGGCCTCGGGCTGTCTCATCGGCGGATACCAGTGGTAGCCGGCGAACACCTCGTCGGCGCCCTGCCCGGACTGCACCACCTTGACGTGCTTGGCGACTTCCTGGCTCAACAGGTAGAACGCCACGCAGTCATGGCTCACCATGGGCTCGCTCATCGCGCCGATCGCGCCGTCGAGCGCGGGCAGCATCCGGGCGGTGTCGATGCGGATCTGGTGATGGTCGGTGTCGAAGCGCTTGGCGATCACGTCGGAGTACAGGAACTCGTCGCCTTTGACCCCGCCCACCGACTCGAACCCGATGGAGAACGTCGCCAGCCCGTGCTGGCCGGCCTCGGCCAGCAGGCCGACGATGAGGCTGGAGTCCACGCCGCCCGACAGCAGGCAGCCGACCGGCACGTCGGCGACCAGGCGGCGGTCGACCGCGACCCGCAGCGACTCCAGAACCGCGTCTTCCCAGTCGCGTTCGGACCAATCGGCGCGGTCACGGCGGCGGGTGAAGTCGGGCGTCCAGTACGTCGTCGCCTTGGTGGCGCCGTCGGGTTCGATCGCCACCAGCGATGCGGGCGGAACCTTCGTGACGCCGCGCAGGATGGTGCGCGGTGGCGGGACGACGGAATGGAAGCTCAGGTAGTGGTGCAGCGCGATCGGGTCGATCCGGGTGTCGACATCGCCGCCGGCCAGCAGCGCGGGCAGCGACGACGCGAACCGGATCCGCGCCGAGTTCTGGGTCAGGTACAGCGGTTTGATGCCGAGGCGGTCGCGGCCCAGCAGCACCCGGCCGCTGTCGCGTTCGACGATCGCGAACGCGAACATGCCGTGCAGGCGTTCGACGAACCGGTCACCCCAGTGGTGGTAGGCCTTGAGCAGCACCTCGGTGTCGCTGTGAGAGAAGAACCGGTAGCCGTGCTCGCGGAGCTCGCGGCGCAGTTGCTTGTAGTTGTAGATGCAGCCGTTCCAGGCCACCGAAAGCCCCAGCTCGCCGTCGACCATGGGCTGACCGCCGGCCGCCGAGAGGTCGATGATCTTCAGGCGGCGATGGCCAAGCGCGACTCTGCCCTGCGACCACACCCCCGCCCCGTCTGGACCCCGGGGGGCCATCGTCTGGGCCATGGCCGAGACGGCGGCGACATCGGGTGTCTGGCCGTCGAGACGTACCTCGCCGGTGGCTCCGCACACATATTCGACCCTACCCGTTGCGCGCGATTTCCTAACGCCCCCGTCGGATGCCGTCGCGCCGTCCGCGCCGATCCACCCGCGCGTTGCCGCCCGTTTCTCCCGTTGGACGCCACCGGCTGGCAAACTCACCTCATGGTCGAAGACCACGGAATGTTGTCGCGGGCCGACCTCGAACGGTTGGTGGCCGCCGGCGACATCGACACGGTGATCGTCGGGTTCTGCGATATGCAGGGCCGGCTGACCGGCAAGCGGGTGTCGGGCCGGCTGTTCGTCGACGAGGTCGCCGAGCACGGCGCCGAATGCTGCAACTACCTGATGGCCGTCGACGTCGACATGAACACCGTCGAGGGCTACGCCACGTCGAGCTGGGACACCGGTTACGGGGACATGGTGATGACGCCGGACTTCTCGACCCTGCGGCGCATCCCGTGACTGCCGGGCACCGCGTTGGTGATCGCCGACCTGGGCTGGCATGACGGCAGCCCGGTGGCCGCCGCACCGCGCAGCGTGCTCAACCGTCAGATCGACCGGCTCGCCGACCGCGGCCTGGTGCCCTACGTCGGCACCGAACTCGAGTTCATGGTGTTCGACGACGGGTTTCGGCAGGCGTGGGCCAAGGGGTACCGCGGGTTGACGCCGGCCTCCGACTACAACGTCGACTACGCGATGATGGCGTCGACGCGGATGGAGCCGCTGCTGCGCGACATCCGGCTCGGCATGACCGGTGCGGGCATGTACTGCGAGGGCGTCAAGGGCGAATGCAACCGCGGTCAGCAGGAGATCGCGTTCCGCTACGACCACGCCCGGGTCACCTGTGACAACCACACGATCTACCGCAACGGCGCCAAGGAGATCGCCGATCAGCACGGCAAGAGCCTGACGTTCATGGCGAAGTTCGACACGCGCGAGGGCAACAGCTGCCACATCCACATCTCGCTGCGCGATCGGCACGGCTCGCCGGTGTTCGCCGACCCCGACGCGCCGCTGGGCATGTCGTCGATGTTCCGCAGCTTCATCGCCGGCCAGCTGGCCACGATGCGGGAGCTGACCCTGATGTTCGCGCCGAACATCAACTCCTACAAGCGATTTGTCGACAGCAGCTTCGCGCCGACGGCGATCGCCTGGGGCATCGACAACCGCACATGCGCGCTGCGGGTGGTCGGCCACGGCCACGGCATGCGGATGGAGAACCGCACACCCGGTGGTGATGTGAACCAGTACCTCGCGGTGGCAGCGCTGATCGCGGCCGGTATGTACGGCATCGAACGAGAACTGGAACTTCCGGATCCGGTGCAGGGCAACGCCTATGCCGGCAGCGCCGAGCGGCTGCCGACGACGCTGGCCGAGGCCGCCGAGCTGTTCGGCAACTCCGAGGTGGCGCGCGCGGCGTTCGGCGACGACGTCGTCGACCACTATCTCAACAACGCCCGGGTGGAGCTGGAGGCGTTCAACTCCGCGGTGACCGACTGGGAGAGGGTGCGCGGCTTTGAGCGGCTCTAGTCCATCCGCGTGGGCCCACGCGCAAGCTGGGGACAGACGCAGAGGGCCCCAACAGAGCCCGGAATCGGGGCCTTCTATGTCTGCTCGCGACGTAGGCGGGGGCCGGCGGAACGAAGTGCGGCCCGTGCTCGGGCTGACCACCTACCTGCAGCAGGCCCAGACCGGCGTCTGGGACGTGCGGGCCAGCTTTCTTCCGGCGATCTACTTCGACGGGGTCAACCGGGCCGGCGGTATCGCGACGCTGCTGCCCCCGCAGCCCGTCGACGCCGACATCGCCGACCGGTTGCTCGACGGGCTCGACGGGCTGATCATCACGGGTGGGCGAGATGTCATGCCCGCCAGCTACGGTCAGCACCCGCACCCCGCCACCGACGCCGACGTCGCCGACAACCGCGCCCGCGACGCGATGGAGTTCGCGCTGGTTCGCGGGGCCCTGCGGCGCGGGATGCCACTGCTAGGCATCTGCCGCGGCGCGCAGGTGCTCAACGTCGCGCTGGGCGGCACACTGCACCAGCACCTGCCCGACGTGGTCGGCCACACCCACCACCAGCAGGGCAACGCGGTGTTCGCCACGTCGGCAGTGCGCACCGTGCCCGGCACCCGGCTCGCGGCGCTGATCGGGGAATCCTCGGAGGCCCAGTGCTATCACCATCAGGCCATCGACCGGCTCGGCACGGGTCTGGTCATCAGCGCGCAGGACGCCGACGGTGTGATCGAGGCCGTCGAAATCCCCGGTGAGCACTTCGTTTTGGCGGTGCAGTGGCATCCCGAGGAGCGGCTCGACGACTTGAGGCTGTTCGCCGGCGTGGTGCAGGCGGCGGCCGGGTTCGCGACCGAAAGGCTGGGGGCATGACGACGTCGCAGATCATCAACCCCGCCACCGAAGAGGTCCTCACCACCGTCGAGCAGACCGACGAAGCAGGCGTGGACGACGCGGTGGCGCGGGCCAAGGCGGCGCAACGCGCGTGGGTGCGGCTGGCCCCCGCCGAACGGGCCAATGCGCTGCGGGCGTTCGCCGAGGCGGTCGACGCACACGTCGACGAGTTGGCCGCGCTGGAGGTGGCCAACTCCGGTCATCCGATCGGCAGCGCCGCGGGGGAGGCCCGCCATGTGCGCGACGTGCTGCACTACTACGCCGCCAGCCCGGAACGCTTGGTAGGCAAGCAAATCCCGGTGGCCGGCGGCCTCGACGTCACGTTCAACGAACCTATCGGAATCGTCGGCGTGATCACCCCGTGGAACTTTCCGATGACGATCGCGTCGTGGGGCTTCGCCCCGGCGCTGGCCGCCGGAAACGCCGTACTCGTCAAACCCGCCGAGTGGACCCCGTTGACCACGATCCGGTTGGGGGAGCTGGCCGTCGAGTCCGGGCTGCCCGTCGATCTGCTCGGTGTGCTGCCCGGCAAGGGCTCGGTGGTCGGGGAGCGGTTCGTCACTCATCCCGCCGTGCGCAAGATCGTGTTCACCGGCTCGACCGAAGTCGGCACCCGCGTGATGGCCGGCGCCGCAGCACAAGTCAAACGCGTCACACTCGAGCTGGGCGGCAAGAGCGCCAACATCGTGTTCGACGACTGCGACCTAGAGAAGGCGGCGGCCACCGCGCCCTACGGGGTGTTCGACAACGCCGGTCAGGACTGCTGCGCCCGCAGCCGAATCCTGGTGCAGCGCAACGTCTACGACCGGTTCATGGAGCTGCTGGAGCCCGCGGTCAAGGGGGTGGTGGTCGGTGACCCGCGCGCCGAGGACACCGAGATGGGGCCGCTGGTGTCCAAGCCGCACTTCGACACCGTCGCGTCGTTCGTGCCCGACGACGCGCCGGTGGCGTTTCGTGGTCACGCCCCGTCAGGACCCGGCTACTGGTTCGCGCCGACGGTGTTGACGCCGCAGCGCACCGACCGCACCGTGCGCGAGGAGATCTTCGGCCCAGTGGTCACCGTGTTGCCGTTCGACGACGAAGCCGACGCGATCGCACTGGCCAACGACACCCCGTACGGGCTGTCCGGATCGATCTGGACCGACAACCTGTCCCGCGCGGTGCGGGTGTCGCGAGCGGTGGAAGCCGGTAACCTGTCGGTCAACTCGCATTCGTCGGTGCGCTACCACACCCCGTTCGGCGGGTTCAAGCAGTCCGGCCTGGGCCGCGAGCTCGGACCCGATGCGCCACTGTCGTTCACCGAGACCAAGAACGTCTTCTTCGCGGTCGAGGAGAGCTGAAATGGACTTGTCTCAACGGCTCAAGGACAAGGTCGCCGTCGTCACCGGCGGGGCGAGCGGCATCGGGCTGGCCGCCGTCAAGCGGATGCGCGATGAAGGCGCGATCGTCGTGATCGGCGACGTCGACGCGACGATCGGCGAATCCGTCGCGAACGACCTCAACGTGACCTTCGTGCACGTCGACGTCTCCGATCAGGTCGCCGTGGATCGCTTGTTCGACACCGCCTTTGAGGTACACGGCTCGGTCGACATCGCGTTCAACAACGCCGGCATCAGCCCGCCGGAAGACGATCTGATCGAGGTGACCGGTCTGGACGCCTGGCAACGCGTCCAGGACGTCAACCTCAAGTCGGTGTTCCTGTGCAGCAAGGCGGCCCTACGTCACATGGTGCCCGCCCAGCGTGGCTCGATCATCAACACCGCGTCGTTCGTCGCGGTGATGGGTTCGGCGACCTCGCAGATCTCCTACACCGCCTCCAAGGGCGGAGTGCTGGCCATGTCGCGTGAACTCGGGGTGCAGTATGCGCGCCAGGGCATCCGGGTCAACGCGCTGTGCCCCGGGCCGGTGAACACCCCGCTGCTACAGGAGCTGTTCGCCAAGGATCCAGAGCGCGCGGCCCGGCGCCTGGTCCACGTACCGGTGGGCCGGTTCGCTGAACCCCGCGAAATCGCCGCCGCGGTCGCGTTTCTGGCCAGCGACGACGCGTCGTTCATCACCGCGTCGGCGTTCTTGGTCGACGGCGGCATCAGCGGCCACTACGTGACCCCGCTCTGAGACCACGACGGCGGTCCGGACATCGTCGCGCTCGACGAGCTTCACCCGCGCATGCCAACGGATCGCAGACCGCGCTGACCGGCGAAAAAGCCCATGTCGCGACATAGGTAATCCAGCCGCACTGCAAAACATGGGTAATTGTTCCCGATGCGCGGCGACCGCGCTGGCGGCAACGTCGAATTCCACACGTCCACGAAGTAGTGAAGGGACCACCGGGATGACGCGTATCGCCAAGAACGGCTGCCCACGGGCGATCGTCACCGCGGCGCTGACCGCGGCGATGCTCGCGGTGCCCGCGATGACCGCTGAGGAGCCGACGCACACAAGCGTCGTCACCATGGCGTCACCTCACTTCAGCAGCACGACAACGACTTCCCCGACAGCGGTCGCGACGCCGAACAAGCTGTATTCGGCCACGGTCGCCGCGTCGGCGACGGCCGCATCGGCCACCGCCCCCATCACCACTGCGCAACGAGCACCGGCCGGGAACCCGGCAACCGGCGCGATCATCGCAGCGGCGGCTCGAGGCGAGCTCGACCGCAACATCATTCGACCGAGTCGAATCATCGCCACACCAACGTATTTCGCTTCATTCTCGGTGACCGCCGATCCTCGGGAAGGCGACCGCGATACCGACGCGGCGCCGGGCGCGGAACGCGCGTTCGCCAACCCGCTCGGCGCACCCGCCGCGGCCGGTCGACCCGGTATCCGCCTGATCGGCAACGGCACCCAGCCCGGTGAGAACGGTGGGCTGCTGATCGGCAACGGCGCTCCCGGCGGCCCGGGTCAGGACGGCGGCCGCGGGGGGCTGCTGATCGGGCACGGCGGCCGAGGCGGCGACGCGGTGTCACCGGGTCAGGCTGGAGGCAACGGCGGCCGTGGTGGCCTGCTGTTCGGCAACGGCGGCGACGGCGGCACGGGTTACTCGGCCGGCAGCACGACCGGCCCCGCGGTCGGCACGAGCGGCGGCAACGGCGGCGCCGCGGGCCTGTTCGGAAATGGCGGCGCCGGCGGCAAGGGCGGTGACGGCAGCAGCACCGCGGGACTGGCGACCGGAGGCAACGGTGGCAACGGCGGTAGCGCCGGCATGTTCGGGCACGGTGGTGCGGGCGGCGCGGGCGGGCTGGGCAGCAGCACCAACGGCCCGGGGACCGGTGGCGTCGGCGGGTTCGGCGGTGACGGCGGCACGGTGTGGGGCAACGGCGGCATCGGTGGCGCTGGCGGGCAGGGACGCACGTATAACACCGCCGCCGCGGGCGGACGCGGCGGAAACGGCGGTAACGCAGGGGCCGTCGGCGCGGCCGGCCGGGGCGGTGCGGGCGGCGGAGCGCTCCGCAGCGGGGATGTCACTCCCACAGGCACGGTGAACGGCGGCGCGGGCGGTGCCGGCGGTAACGCGGTGACTGGAGCCGCGGGCGAGGGAGGGCGCGGCGGTGATGCGTCGACCGTGCTGGGCACCGCCGCGCCCTCCCTCGCCCGCGGCTCCAGTCACCGCGTTACCGCCGGCAC
>JBNMRA010000012.1:0-172097 GCA_050205315.1 Mycolicibacterium pulveris
GGTGCAGGCGGTGACGGAATCGGCGTTCCGTTCACCGAGTTGCCCGCCGTCGCCGCCTCCGCCGGGCAACTCGGTGAACGGAACGCCGATTCCGTCACCGCCTGCACCCGATGGTGCGGTGCCCGCGACGCCGAGCGCCCACGCCGGCAACGGTTCGGAAGCCGGGCCGTCGGTCGCCGTCACCACCTACAACCCGGCTACGGGCGATTACTTGACACCTGATGGCCGGGTGGAGCAGCTCAAGAACGTAGCAGCGGGAGAGCAGCCCAAGTCGTGGAAAGACCTGTTGCCGAACTGATCAGGAGATTTTTTCCATCCGCACGGGCATCTCGATGACCACGGGTTTGTTGACCCCGCAGGCGCCGCTTGGCCCCTTGGTTGAATTGCGGCCCCCGAAGAACGTCATGTTCTTCGTCTGCCGTTCGAGGTTGGCGGGGTTGATCCCCCACAGAATGAACTTCTGATGGCCGGGGGCGAAAGTGCCGTCGGGGCACGGTATCCAGTTGGGGATGTCGTGGTCGACGTACCAGAAGTCTTCGAGCCGCGCGGTTCCGGTCCAGCCCCGGTCACTTACGACGGTGCCGGTGCATTCGATCGGGCTCACGCAGTCGGTGGAGACCGTCCAGGTCTCGATCACCGTCTCCTGGTCGATCAGCACCTCGTTGGTCCTGGCCCACTCGCCATCTGACATCACCCGGTAGGTGCCGTTGAGTTCGACTCCGAAGTCGGACGCGTGCGCCGGCGCCACGGCGCTTACACTTCCGAGCACGAGACCGCTCGCGACACCGGCCACTGACAACAGGCCCGCTGCACCAACTTTCCGCATACGGTCAGCCTATCGCGGTGCCGGTATTTGTCTTCTCTGAAAGCGAGAATTTCGTTGCCGGACATGTGAAGATAGCGTGGTGCGATTTATCGGCGCAGTGTCTGCTGCCTTGGCAACGGTCGGCACCGTCATCGCTGCACCGTCAGCGTCCGCTCAGCCACCGCCACCGCCGCCACCCGCGGCCGACTGCAACAACCCGTCCTGCACGCCCGGTATCGCGCCGGGCATCGTGCTCGGGTCCTACTGCGCCAACACCACCCACTACGTGTTCGGGGTGACGTCGTGGGGCCGGTTGGTGTTCTGCGGTTCACCGCGGCGCTACGAGCCTCGCTGGTTCCGCTCGCCCGAGATGCACGGGATCAAGAACGAGGGCGCGCTGTGCGTAGGGATGGAAGGTGACGTCGCCCAAGCGCCCGACGGCCTGTTCCTGAGCTGCAATACCAGAGACGGCCGCACCGCCTGGGAGTACGGCGGCAACGCCTGAGCTCCGCTTTTATTGCCGAGCAGACATAAAAGGCCCCATTTCTCCACGAAATCGGGGCCCTCTATGTCTGCTCGCGCTAAAGGGGCGCTAAAAAGACGCTAAAGGGGTGAGCGCCCAGGCTCAGTCCGCCGGCGTGAACTCGATGTTGAGTTCGGTGAGCCCGCGCAGGATGAACGTCGGCTCGTAGACGTACTGGCGCGCTTCGAGCGGCCCGTGCTTCTCCTCGCTGATGCGGATGTCGCTCATCCGGTCGAGGATCCGCTCGATCGAAACCCGGCCCTCCACCCGGGCCAGCGGCGCGCCGGGGCAGGAGTGGACGCCGCGGCTGAACGCGATGTGCTCACGGACGTTACGCCGGTCCAGCTTGAACTCGTGCGGGTCGTCGAACCGTTTGGGGTCGCGGTTGGCCGCGCCCGGGCTGACCATCACCGTCGTGCCGGCGGGCACCGGCGTTTCACCGAGAGTGGTTGTCTTGCGGGCCAATCGGAACACGCTCTTGACGGGGCTGTCCATCCGCAGGCATTCCTCGATGAACACCGGGATCAGGCTGCGGTCCTGGCGCAGCTGCTGCTGGATGTCGGGCCGGTCGCCGAGTATCCGCAGCGCGGCGCCCAGCAGCTTCGCCGTCGTCTCCTGCCCGGCGGCGAACAGGAACGTGGCGGTGCGCACCACGTCGACGACGTCGGGGGTCGAGCCGTCGGGGTACTTCGCGGTCGCGATCGAGGTGAGCACGTCGTCGCGCGGTGACTCCCGGCGCTCCTCGATGTACTTGATGAACTTTTCGTCGGCCCACTCCAGCGGGTTGGCGGCGATCACCTCGTGGTCGAGGCTGCCGATGTTGGTGCCGGGCCGCTCGGCGCCGAACGCCTCACGGAAATCCTCGTGATCGGACTCGGGAACCCCGAGCAGGTCGGCGACCACCAGAAGCGAGAACGGTTTGGCGTAGGCGGCCAGGAACTCACACTTGCCGTCGGCGATGAACTCGTCGATGTGACGGTCGGCCAACCGCCACATGAAGTCCTCGTTCTCCTTGAGCCGCTTGGGGGTCAGCAGCCGAGCGAGGATGGAGCGGGCATCCGTGTGTTGCGGCGGGTCCATCGTGACCATGTGCTCGAACAGCGGGATCTCGGTGCGGTGCTGCTCGATCAGCGAGCTGATGTCGTCACCCTCGGCCTGAAAAGGCAGCGGCGTGAACGGACCCATCACCGCGACACATGACGAGTAGTTCTCGCTGTCCTTGTACACCGAGTTGGCCGCTTCCCAACCGGTGACCGCCAGCACGCCGTTGGTGATCGGACAACACACCGGATCCTTCGCTCGCACGTGGTCGTAGTACGGGTGTGGATCGGGCACCAGCGCGGGATCGGTGAAGTAGTCGACGGAATCGAAATCAGTGGTCATGTGAAGCGTTTCCTCCAGGGAACCCAAGGCTTATGTCGACGCACGCGTGCGAGAAACGAAATATGCTGAGCACCTGCTTAGCATGGCGGTAGAGTCGTGGTCAAGAGAACAGGCCCGGGCGGCGTCTAGCATCTGCGTGTCGGGGCCGAAAAGACAGTAAAACGATCGAGTGGGGGAGTGACATGGCATCGGCGCGAAGGATCGGTGCGCCGGAAGCGAAGAACCGGCGCGTGCTGATCGACGCCGCGGAACAGCTGCTGCTCGAAGAGGGATATGCCGCGGTCACCTCGCGCCGGGTCGCCGAGAAGGCGGGCCTCAAACCCCAACTCGTGCACTACTACTTCCGCACCATGGAAGACCTGTTCCTTGCGGTGTTCCGCCGCATGGCCGAAGCCGGATTCGACGTCTTGTCGAACGCGCTGGCGGCACCGAAGCCGCTGTGGGAGCTGTGGCGGTTCAGCACCCGGCCCGAGGCCACCCGGCTGACGATGGAATTCATGGGGCTGGCCAACCACCGCAAGGCGCTGCGTGCCGAGATCGTCTACTACGCCGAACGCTTCCGCGAAGAGCAGAACAAGGCGATCGCCGCGGCGCTCGCGCGCTACGGCGTCGAGTCCAAGGACGTTCCTCCGGTGGTCTGGACCGTGTTCGCGACGAGCGTGTCGCAGGCGCTGGTGGTGGAGCGAGCGCTCGGTATGACGACCGGGCACGCCGAGATCCTGGATTTCTGCGAGGAGTGGCTTCGTCGTCTCGAGGGCGAACCGCCCGAGGCCGACGGCGACGGTCACCAGTTACGGATCGAACAGAGCGCGCCGTTGGGTCCGGCATCGGTGGACACCACCACGCCGTCCACCGCGAGCACGCAGTGAATGTTCGGTTTCTGAGGTGACTGACCGCTGGTCGCGGTGACCATCGCCCACTCGTTGGGGTTGGCCAGCATCACGTCGAGCACCCACTGCTGGTCCGGGCCGACCTGGGCCTCGACTTTGGGGCTGTACACGTACGGATTGTGGCTGTAGTCCGCCCAATTCGGCGGATCGGTATCGCGGTAGTAGATCGCGACGTTGAACGGTTGCTCGGCGAACACCGTGTACTTGACGTTGTGCAGCGCAGGCGGCGGTGGCGGCGGTTGCGCGTGTGCGGTCGCGCCGGCGACCATCACGCCGGAACCCGCCACGAACACTGCGGACAGGACGGACAGCAGACGGCGTCGGGCCCGGTGACGTGGCGGCGCGAACATCATGGTCGAATCCTAGAACGATCGTCCGGCGAAAAGGGCCGAATCACCTTGTGCATCAGAGGGACAGGATCGTCGCCGATGCGGTCCCCGGCGCGCCGTAGACCTGAGCCAATCCCACCCGCGGCGTGCCGGGCACCTGACGCTCGCCGGCCTCGCCGCGCAGCTGACGCACCAGTTCGTGGACCTGGCGCAGCCCCGAAGCGCCGATCGGCTCACCGTTGGCGATCAGCCCGCCGTCGGTGTTGACGGGCATCGTGCCACCGATTTCGGTGGCGCCGTCGGCCAACAGCTTCTCCTGCTCACCGTCAGCGCACAGGCCCGTCTCGGCCATGTGGATCACCTCAGCGCCGGCATCGGTGTCCTGCAGCTGCGCGATGTCGACGTCCTCGGGGCCGACGCCCGCGGCCTCGTAGGCCGCCCTGGCCGCATACACCGTCGGCGACGGATCCTCATCGAGCGGAGCCGACGTCGCGTGCACCTCATACGCGCCGAAGGTCCGCGTCCGAATCTCGCTGGCCCGCACAAAAACCGGCTTGTCGGTGAACTTGTGCGCGATGTCGCCGCGGCACATGATCACCGCTGCCGCCCCTTCGTCGGGCGCACAGAACATGTACTGCGTCAGCGGATAGTTCAGCACCGCGGAGTTGAGGATCTCCTCTTCAGAGATCGGCTTGCGGCGGAACGCATTCGGGTTGCGTTCGCCGTTGCGGAAGTTCTTGGCGGCCACCTTGGCCAGCGTCGCCTGGCTGATGTTGTGGTCGTGAATGTACTTGTTGGCCTTCATGCCGAAGAACTTGGTGGTGACGAACTGCCCGTTCTCGGCGTACCACTGCGGCAGTGCCAGCTTGGCCGGATCATCGGTGAACGCGCCGCGCGGATGCTTGTCCAGACCGATCGCGATGCCGATGTCGTACTTGCCCAGCCGGATGGTGTCGGCGGTCTGCTGGATCGCGCTGGCCGCCGTCGCGCACGCGTTGAACACGTTGGTGAACGTGATGCCGGTCAACCCGACCAGGCGGGTGACCGCGTCGGGATTGGACACCTCATAGCTGCCGCCGAAACCGAACTTGATGTCCTTCCATTCCACGCCGGCGTCGGCGAGGGCGGCGTGGATCGCGTCGGCGCCCATCTCCATCGCGGTCTTGTCGAACCGGCCGAACGGGTGCAGGCCGACGCCGATGATCGCCACGTCGTTAGTCATGCGGTCGGGTCCTTTCTAAACCGGCTTGAACGCGAACGTGACGACCTCGTTGCCGTCGTCGTCGGTGGTGAACGGCACCATGGTCAGCTCGACGGCCATGCCGAACTGAAGTTTGGCGGGGTCGTTCTCGGTGAGCCGGCCCTCCACCCGGATCAGGTCATCGAGCTGCACCAGCCCGACACCGAACGGCACGAAATCCTTACCGGTGGGGCCCTTGTAGGGCGGACCGGGCGGGAAGCCCTGCGTCGTCCAGGCCACCAGCGTGCCGCGGCGCGGCAACTTGACCTCCGACATCTGCGCGGCACTGCACTTGGGGCAGCGCTGCTGCACCGGAAAGGCGGTGGCCCCGCAGGCGCCGCAGCGACTTCCGATCAGTTGTGGGTTCTCGTCTGGCCAGGTGGAGATTTCGGGCGCAAGGGCGATCTGCTGGGTGGACACGGAGTGACCATAATTGGAAATGACGTTCTCGTCCAGAGAGAACAGGTGCTAGCCTTCGGCCGTGTACGCCGACAAAGCCGAAATCGCCGAGGTGCTGATCCGCTACGCCACCGGCATCGACTTCAAGGATTGGGTGTTGTTTCGGACCTGCTGGACCGACGAGGTCGACATCGACTACGGCGACCTCGGCAAGTTCACCGACGCCGATGCGTTCACCGAGCTGATGAAGCAGGTCCACGACGGCATGGGGCAGACCTATCACCGGATCTCCAACATCGTCGTCGACCTCGACGGCGATCGGGCCACCGCGCGGTCCTATGTGCGCGCGGTGCTGATGGCGGTGCCCGGCGACTCCAACAGCTGGATCGACGCGCTCGGCCACTACGACGACGAACTCACCCGCACCGCCGAGGGCTGGCGAATCAACAAGCGCACAACCAACATCGCGCGCGTGATGAGCGCCGCCGGTACCGCGCCGTGATGCCAATCCTGCCCGGGCCGATCCGCCAGATCGGCTATGTCGTCAGCGATCTCGACAGGGCGCTGGCCGGCTGGCTGGAGCTCGGCGTCGGGCCGTGGTTCGTGATGCGCGGCCTGACGCTGACCGCGCGCTACCGCGGCGAACCGTGTCAGATCACCCAGTCGTTGGCGATGGCCAACAGCGGCGACCTGCAGGTCGAGTTGATCGCGCAGGAGGACCAGACGCCGAGTATCTTCACCGAGTTCCTGGCGGCCCGCGGTGAAGGGTTTCACCAAGTCGCCTACTGGGCAGAGGATTTCGACGCCACCATGCAGGCGGTGTCGGCTGCGGGCTGGCCGGTGGTGTGGGCGGGCGGCGAGGACGTCGGCACCCGGTTCGCCTACGTCGAGCCGCCGAACCGCCCGGCCGCCGTCGTCGAGATCATGGAGCTGACCGAGATCACCGCCGGTATGGCGCAATTCGTCCGCGATGCCGCCGCGGGCTGGGACGGCGCCGACCCGATCCGCGCCCTCGGCTAGCGCGCCTTCACTTCCGCTTCCAGCGCGAACAGACGCAAAAACCCCTTTTCAGGGCGCGTTTTGGGGGATTTTGCGTCTGCTCGCGGGTGAAGGTGAAGGGGCTCGGCTACTTGCCGCGGTTCATCGCTTTGTCGGCGGCCGCCCAGTGCTCGTCGGCGACCCACAACCGCGCGAAGGCGGTGACGGCCTCGGTGGTCGAGACGCCGCGCATCACCCGCTTGACCTCCCCGGCGGGATGGGTGGCCAGCTGCCGAGCGATCGTGCGCCAGGCTTCGTCGAACGACTCGCGGGGCAGCACCCGGTCGACCAGGCCGACGCGTTCGGCTTCGGCGGCCTCCAGGATGGTGCCGGTCCCGGCCAACAGCAGGGCCTTGCTGTAGCCGACCAGTGCGGTCAGCCGCTCGGCGCCGCCCCACGCGGGCATGATCGCCAGCGCGACCTGGTTGAAGCCGATCTTGATGTCGTCGGCGGCCAGCCGGATGTCGGCGGCCACCGCGAACTCCGCGCCGCCGCCGAGCGCATGGCCGTTCAGCACCGCGATGGTGGGCGTGGGGAAAGCGGCGATCCGGTCGCACACCGAACGCATCCGCCAGGCCATGGCGGCGGCGTCTTCCTCGGTGCGGATGGCCGCCAGCTGCTTGAGGTCACCGCCGGACACGAACGCCCGATCGCCGGCACCCTTGAGGACCAGGGCGCCCGCGCCCTCGGCGCCGTCGAGCGCCTTGTCCAACTGCTCCATGGTTTCGGGCGCGATCGCGTTGCGAGCCTCCGGACGGTCGATGGTGATGACCGCCAACGCGCCGTCCCACTCGAGCTCGACCATCAAGCATTCTCCATGTGCGGTATTGGCATTCTCAGAATCGGAGAATAGCATCGCCTGCGATGGGTCGGTGGTGCGACGAACAACCGAAGAACAGAGGTCGATGCGAAACATCCCCGTCGAGCTGACGAAGCGCTACGAGCAGCAGGGGTGGTGGACCCCGGACACCCTCGGTGATCTGCTGGCCCGCCACCTGGCAGCCCACCCCGGCACCGGCTTCTGCGTGCACTCCGACGTGCGTCCGTTCGCGGGCACGTTCGCCGACGTGGAGCTCGCGGCCCGGCGGTTGGCCGCCGGCCTGCGCGCCAGGGGCGTCGGGCCCGGTGATGTGGTCGCGATGCAACTGCCGAACTGGATGGAAGCCGCCGTCACGTTCTGGGCCTCGACGTTTCTGGGTGCGGTCGTGGTGCCGATCGTGCACTTCTACGGCCGCAACGAGTTGGGCCATATCCTGTCCGCCTCGCGGCCCAAGGTGTTCGTCACCGCCGAGGAGTTCGGCCGGATGCGGTTCGCTCCCGATCTGTGCGCCGATATCCCGGTCATCGGCCTGGTGGGCGACAACTTCGACGATTTGCTCGCCGACGAGCCGATGGCCGGCACGTTGCCGACCGATCCGGCCGGCCCGGCGTTGATCGCCTTCACTTCGGGCACCACCAGCAAGCCCAAAGGCGTCGTCCACAGCCATCAGACCCTCGGCTTCGAGACGCGCCAGCTGCTGGAGAACTACCCGAAGGACCGCGGCAGGCAGCTCACCGCAACACCGGTCGGCCATTTCATCGGCATGCTCGGAGCATTTCTGATCCCGGTCCTCGAAGGTGCGCCGATCGATCTGTGCGACGTATGGGATCCCGGCAAGGTGCTCAAACTTATGGAGTCCGAGGGGATGTCGATCGGCGGCGGTCCGCCGTATTTCGTCACCAGCCTGCTGGATCACCCGGACTGCACCGACGCGCACCGCGCGCGGTTCACCACCGTGGGCCTCGGCGGGTCGACGGTCCCGGCGGCGGTGACGCGCAGGCTCGCCGAGATGGGCATGTTCGTGTTCCGGTCCTACGGCAGCACCGAGCATCCGTCGATCACCGGATCGCGGCCGTCGGCGCCCGAGGACAAGCGGCTCTACACCGATGGGAACGCGCGGCCCGGGGTGGAGATCCGGCTCACCGACGAAGGCGAAATCCTTTCTCGCGGACCGGATCTGTGCCTGGGCTACACCGACGACGAACTCACCAAGCGGGCGTTCGACGACGACGGCTGGTACCACACCGGTGACATCGGTGTGCTCGACGAGGACGGCTATCTGACCATCACCGACCGCAAGGCCGACGTCATCATCCGCGGCGGTGAGAACATCTCGGCCCTCGAGGTCGAAGAGGTGCTGCTGGGCATGCCGAGCGTCGCCGAAGCCGTGGTGGTGGCCGCACCGGATGCGCGGTTGGGTGAGCGGGCCGCCGCCGTGTTGCGCCTCCGCGACGGTCAGCGGATGCCGACGCTCGACGAGGTCCGCGCGCACTTCTCTCGGGCCGGCGTCGCGATCCAGAAGTGGCCCGAGGAGCTGCACCGGATCCCCGAGGGCGAGGACTTTCCGCGCACCGCGAGCGGCAAGGTGCAGAAGTTCCTGGTGCGGCAGCGAGTGCAGCAGCAGGCGCAGCAGGGCGCGGACGCCGCTGCCGCGCTCGCGAGACGTACACCAGGGTCGTAATTCGATGGCGATCCGCAGCCCTGGTGTAACGCTCGCGAACTGAACGGGCGACCGCCGCAGCCCGCAGGGGTCGTTGCAAACCGGACGTTGATGAGAATAGGATTCTCGTAAGAAGAAAAGGAGTGTTCCATGGGACAACTTTCGCACCGGGTCGACATCCCGTTTCCGCTGTTCGATGCGGACAACCATCTCTACGAGCCGCCGGAGGCGATGACCAAGTACCTGCCGAAGGAGTACAAGGACATCGTCCAGTACGTCGAGATCAACGGGCGTACCAAGATCGCGATCAAGGGGCAGATCAGCAACTACATCCCCAACCCCACCTTCTCGGTGGTCGCCAAGCCGGGGGCGTGGGAGGAGTACTTCAAGTTCGGCAACCCCGACGGCAAGAGCAAGCGTGAGCTGTTCGGTGAGCCGATGCGCTCGATCCCGGCCTTCTTCGAGCCCGCTCCGCGCCTGGAGCTGATGGACGAGCTCGGCGTCGACCGCACGCTGATGTTCCCGACCCTGGCCAGCCTGATCGAGGAGCGGCTGCGCGACGATCCGGTCGCCATCCACGTCATCATCCACTCGCTGAACCAGTGGCTCGACGAGGTGTGGGGCTTTAACTACAAGAACCGCATCTTCACCACCCCGGTGATCACCCTGCCGATCGTCGATAAGGCGATCGAGGAGCTGGAGTGGTGCGTCAAGCGCGGTGCCCGCGCCATCCTGATCCGGCCCGCGCCGGTGCCCGGCTTCCGCGGACCGCGCTCGTTCGCGCTGCCGGAGTTCGATCCGTTCTGGGAGAAGTGCGTCGAGTACGACGTGTTCATCGGCATGCACTCGTCTGACAGCGGCTACTCACGCTACACCTCCGAGTGGGACGGCGTGGCCCAGGAGATGCTGCCGTTCCAGACCAACGCGATGAACATCCTCAACGAATGGCGCCCGATCCAGGACGCGGTGGCGTCCTGGGTGATCCACGGCGCGCTGTTCCGCCATCCCAAGCTCAAGGTCGGGATCGTCGAGGCCGGGTCGAAATGGATGTTCCCGCTGCTGGATTCGATGGCCGAGGTGTACAAGAAGGCGCCCGAGGCGTTCCCGGGCAACCCGATCGAGGAGATCAAGAACCGCATCCACGTCAGCCCCTTCTACGAAGAGGGCATCGACGACCTGATCAACCTGATCGGTGTGGACCAGGTGCTGTACGGCTCCGACTGGCCGCACCCGGAGGGCCTGGCCGAACCCACCCACTACGTGACCGCGCTCGAGCACCTGGCGGTGGAGGATCAGGCCAAGATCATGGGCGGTAACCTCGGCCGCCTCGTCACCGTGTGACCCAAGCACAGTGGGAGACCATCGGCGAGATGGTCTTGAGCGCAGCGGACCGTTTCGGCGACGCAGAAGCGGTTGTCGACGGTCCGCTGCGTTTGTCCTACACCGAGCTGATCGACCGGATCCGCTGTGCCGCAGGAGCTTTCGCGGAAGCCGGTGTGGGCAAGGGTGAGCCGGCGGCGATCTGGGCGCCCAACTCCGCGGAGTGGATCATCGCGGCGTTCGGTCTGCTGACCGCAGGCGGTGTGCTGGTCCCGGTCAACACCCGGTTCAAGGCTGAGGAAGCGGCCGACATCATCGGCCGCAGCGGCGCCAAAGTCGTGCTGGTGCAGAAGGATTTCCTGGGCCTGGACTACTCGGCCCCGACAAGGGTGCCGGTGATCGATCTGAAATCCGACTTCCTGTCCAGCGGTAAACCTTTCGTGCGTGACGGCGTCGATGGCGCCGACATCGCCGACATCATCTTCACATCCGGCACGACGGGCAGGCCCAAGGGCGCGAAGATGAACCACCGCCAGACGCTGCGGATGTACGAGGAATGGGCGACGCTCGCCGATCTGCGCGAGGGCGACCGCTACCTGATGATCAACCCGTACTTCCACACGTTCGGGCTGAAGGCCGGTCTGGTGGCGTCTTTTCTGCGCGGCGCGACCATGGTGCCGGTCGCGGCGTTCGACATCGACCGGGTGGTCGACCTGGTCGAGCGCGAGCGGATCACCATGTTGCCCGGCCCGCCGACGCTGTATCACTCGCTGCTCGCCGTCGACGACAAGGACCGGCTCGCGACGTTGCGGGCCGCGGTGACCGGGGCGGCCGACATTCCGGTGGAGCTGGTGCGCCGGATCCACGACGAACTTCCGTTCCAGACGCTGATGACGGGCTATGGCCTGACCGAGGCCGGAAACGTCACGTTGTCACGCCCGGGCGATTCGTTCGAAGACGTCGCCACCACCGCCGGGCTGCCGTGCGAGGACATCGAGGTGCGCGTCGCCGACGACGGCGAGGTGCTCGTCCGCGGCTACGGCGTGATGCAGGGTTACCTCGACGATCCCGTCGCGACCGCGGAGGCGATCGACGCCGACGGGTTTCTGCACACCGGCGATCTCGGCGAGTTCACCGATTCTGGCCGGTTGCGGATCGTGGGCCGTAAAAAGGACATGTTCATCGTCGGCGGCTTCAACGCCTATCCCGCCGAGATCGAGGGTTTTCTGCTCGAGCACCCCGCGGTGGCCCAGGCCGCGGTGATCGGGGTTCCCGATGAGCGGTTGGGTCAGGTGGGCAAGGCGTTCGTCGTGCGCAAGGATGGCACCGGTCCGGTGGGCGCCGACGACCTGATCGCGTGGAGCCGCGAGAGGATGGCGGGCTTCAAGGTGCCGCGATATGTAGAGTTCCTCGACGAACTGCCGATGAACGCCACCGGCAAGGTGATGAAGGACCGCCTTCAGGACAAAAGCGGCTGAGCGCAAGCACAGCCCGTAAATAGCATTTCCGCAGGAAAACCCGTCTTGGCCGGGATCTGCGGAGCGGGTATCGTCGCGGCGATACTCAGAACCGGATAATCGCATTCTCAAAGTGGTGCGCGAAGAACACGAGGAGGTCGCCGTGCCGTCACTCAGACGCCGAAAGTCGGCGGGCGACACTGATCGCGGCGAAACGCCGCCCCCTGCCGACGGGTCGGAGGCCGGCTCCGCGTTGACGCTGGCCGAGGAGGCCGAGGCGCAGGCGGCCGAAGCAGAAGCCGTCGCCGAGGCGGCGCGCGCCAGGGCACGGGCGATCCGACTGCGCCAAGAGGCCGAAGAGGCCGAAAAGGCGGCAGCGGCCGAAAAGGCCGAAGCGGCTGACGAGGACACCGGCTCCGACGATCAGCCCGCTGAGGCCACCGTCGACGCCGCCGCCGCTGAGGCCACCGTCGACGCCGCCACCGAAGAGGCCGAGGAGGCGCCCGCACAGCCGCCCACCAACCCGCGGCGGTGGGGCCGCATCCTCAAAGCGGTCGGGATGACGTTGGCCATCCTGTGCACGGGTGCGCTGCTGGCCGCGAGCGGCTACATGGTGTGGCAGCACCGCGAGGCGGCCGACCTCGAACAGCTACAAGCCGAATACGCCGCGGCGGGTCGGCAGAGCGTCGTGACGTTGATGTCGCTGGACTTCAACAACGCCGAAGCCGATGTGCAACGCATCATCGACAATTCGACCGGCCAGTTCCGAACGGACTTCGAAGCCCAAGCCAAGGATTTCGTCCAGGTGGCACAGGACTCGAAGGTCGTCACCGATGTCACGGTGAACTCCACCGCCGTGGAGTCGATGAACCAGGACTCGGCGGTGGTGTTGGTTGCGGCCACCTCGCGGGTGACCAACGCCGCAGGCGCCCAACAGGAGCCACGTGCGTGGCGGCTGTCGGTCGACCTGCAGCGCGACGGCGACCAGATCAAGATGTCGAAAGTCGAGTTCGTACCGTGACCGTGGATGAGAACGCTGACGTGGCCGAGAACGACAGCGACACCGCCGAGACCACCGAGACCGCCGCGCCGGCCAGCGAGACCGCCGAAGGAACGCGCTCCGACGCCGGCCCGGTCAGGCGCTCGTTGCGCGCCGTGCGGCGCCATCTGGGTGTCATCCTGGTCGCGGTCGCGCTCGTCGGGTCGGCAGGTGCGGCCGCCGGGATCTACTTCACCTTGTACCGGCCGATCCAGCAGACCGATGAGGCGGCGGCCAACGTCGTGTTGGAGGCCGCCAAGAACGGCACCGTCGCGATGCTGTCGTATTCGCCGGAGACCCTCGACCAGGACTTCGCGGCGGCCAAGTCGAATCTGACCGGTGAATTCCTTTCGTACTACGACCAGTTCACCAACCAGATCGTCAGGCCGGCCGCCACGGAGAAAAACGTCAAGACGTCGGCGGCGGTGGTCCGTGCGGCGGTGGCCGACATGCAACCGGACTCCGCGGAGGTGCTGGTGTTCGTCAACCAGGTGACGACCAGCAAGGAGAACCCTGACGGCGCTTTCGCTGCCAGCAGCGTCAAGGTCGGCATGGACAAGATCGACGGGCGTTGGCTGATCTCTGAGTTCAACCCGGTTTAGTGACGCGGTTGCGGTGAAGCTCTCGGCGATTGTGCCGCTTCCGCTTTCGGTCGCGCAGCACACCGCTTCGGCGTTTCTCCCGCTTGCCGGGCAGGCGCCCCTGGTGCGGATCGTGGGTGCCCTGCTCGACGCGGTGGCCGACCCCGCGCGGGTCGTCGTGGCGGCAGCCGAACCACTTGTCGCCGACGTGCACGCCGCGCTTGCCGACAGGATGCCGGTGGTGGTCGCGGTCGCCGGGTCCGCCACTCGGGCGCAGTGTCTGAGCGCGGGGCTGGGTTACCTTGCGGATCATGGTCTTTCGACGACGCACGTGCTGGTCGGCGATATCGGTCAGCCGCTGGTGTCGGCCGAGCTGTGTGACCGGGTGATCGCAGCCTTGGCAGACGGTGTCGTGGTGCCGACGCTCCCGGTCACCGACAGCGTCAAGGCCGTCGACGCCCGCGGTTCGGTGATCGCCACCGTGGACCGGTCCACGCTGGCGACCGCGCAATATCCGCGCGGCTTCGCCGTCGAGCAACTGGCGCAGTTACTCGTCCGCGGCACCACGGAGCGCTTCGACGAGATCGAGGAGGCTGTGCGCGCCGGTGTACCGATCACCGTCGTCGCCGGTGATCCCGACGGATTCCGCGCCACGCTGCCCGCCGATGCGCCGTTCCTCGAGGCCGTCATCGCGAGCCGGCATCAGGATTCGAGCTGACCCGGTCGGCGAGCAGGTGTTCGGCGACCGCGATGTCGCGGGCGTAGGTCACCTTGATGTTGCGTTGGTCGCCGGCAAAGGTATGCACCTCCAGGTCGGTGAACGCCTCGATGCACGACGACGTGTCGGTGCCTTCGAACCGCTGACGGTCGGCGGCCCGATACGCCTGCAGCAACGCCGCGGCCCGAAACGCCTGCGGCGTTTGGACCCGGACCAATCTTTCGGTGCGCCTTGACGGGTCGATACGGCCGGCGGAGCCAACCACATCGGGCAGCGGCAGGGCCGGGATCGCGCCGCCGAACCCGCGGGCAACCGACACCGCGCTGACGAACATGTCGCGACCGGCCACCGGGCGGGCGGCGTCGTGGATCAGCACCACGTCAATGGATCCCGCCTCGATGTCTGGAGCCAGGTACTTCAGGACGTTGCGCTCCGATGCGTGTCGGCTGGCCCCGCCCTCGACGAACTCCACTGCGGCGGTGGGTACTTCACGCGCCACGGTGTCCTCGGCCAGGCCGCGCTCACCTTGCCGGTACACCAGCACGATCCGGGCGATGTCGGCCACCTCGGCCAAGGTGTCCAACGACCAGGCGACCATGGCGCGCTCGCCCACTTGCAGGTAGGCCTTGTTGCCATCGGCGCCGACACGCGAACCCACGCCGGCCGCCAGCACCACCCCGACGGCGTAGGGCTCCGACGACGCACGCATGCTCGTATCTTGGCACTGGGCCGCGTCAGTCCTCCGCGTGGCGGTCGTGATCCCACTGTTCCAGCCGGATCTGCAGGTCATACAGCCCGATGGCGACGAGCGGCACGCCGAGCGCGACGCTGACCATCAGCACGCCGTTCACGGTTCCCTCGGATCGCCGGAGTCGATATGGCGCCGGGCGACCGGGCGACCGGTGTGCACCGACCGGATCGTGTTGCGCAGATGGTGCGCCACCGGCTTTTCGGTGCCGTGCCCGAGCGCGTCGACCACGCTCTTCCGCATCGCGTGATAGCGGCTGCGCTCCGCGCACACCCACTGCTCGGACCACGTGTCGAGCAGTTCACCGGCGCGAAGAAGAGGCAGCAGTTCGGCCACCGACTGTGGTTCGACTGCGCCGCCGAGCAGCCGCTCCATCAGATCGACCGCATGGTGCCAGTCCACCGACACGTCGTCGGCAAGCGCAACGTACTGGCAATCTTGCGCGACGAGCGGGTCGGCGCCCACCGGCCGCAGCCGCCACGTGGCTGATCGCAGGCTTGCGACGGCCTTGCGGGTCTGCGTATTCGGCCACAGTATGGCGCAGATCCACAGGCGGTGCATCGGCCTGCGTTTCAACGCCAACAGCGCGACAAGTCGTTGACAAGCCGGCGGCAGGTCGACCTTGCGGTCGCCGATGTGCACGGCAAACCCACCGAGCAGGTTCAGCGAGTACGGGTCCACGTTTTCGATCGTGAAACCGGTGCCCGGCACGCACACGCGTAGTTCACTACGTGTCTTTTCGGCCTGAACCCACAGCCGGTCGGCTTGATTAGCACGTTTTAGTGGTCGCCGGCCCGGGAACCCGGTGGGGCGAAGTCGTGCACTGAGGAGGATCATCATGCCGAAGACGACGAAGAGCGGAAGCGCTCGCAAGAGCGAGTTGCCGAGCACGCTGCAGAAGTCGGACGCCAAGGCGCAGCGCACCTTCGCCAAGGCGCATGACGCGGCGGTCAAGGAGTACGGCGAAGGCGAACGCGCCCACCGGGTCGCCTACAGCGCGCTCAAGCACAGCTACGAAAAGGTCGGTGACCACTGGGAACCGAAGTCCAAGAAGGGGCCTTCAGACCAACGGGCGCGCAGCGGCGGACCGAACGCCAAAGGCAAGACCGCTGAGGGCGTCGATGCCAACGCATCGAAGAAGCATCTCGTGGATATCGCACGGCGCCTCGACATTTCGGGTCGCTCCAACATGAACAAGGACGAATTGGTTTCGGCCATCAAGAAAGCCAATCGTCGCTCCACCGCGCGCAGCCGCTAATCGCGGCCGGGCGGGTTGACGTCCAGCGATTCGAGTAGCAGCCGTTGCCGCATCAGCTCGGGTGCGGCGCCCTCGAGCCCCATCAGACGTCGGGCCTTGCGTCGGGTGATGAGGATGCCGACCACGGCCAGCACCCAGACCGCGTATTGAACGGTCCACGCCAGCCGGAATGATTCGAACGAGAAGCCCCCGGCTGCGCCGAGGATGATGCCCATCGTCTGCATCACCAACAGGGAGGCGGCGAAACCGCCCATGTTGACCATCCCCTGCGCGGTGCCCAGCGTCGCGCTCGGGTTGAATGTCCGCGCGAAGTCGAACCCGACCATCGAACCCGGTCCGCCCACCGAGATCACGACCACCAACGTGATCAACAGCCACAGCGGCGCGCGGTCGGGTAGGGCCAGCACGATCGACCACACCAGCGCATTGCTGCCGATGATCGCCAACACGAGGTGTGAGCGCCGGTGCGGGTGTCGGCCCGTGAAGATCCCGATCGCGATGCCCGACCAGATCGCGGCGGCAACCGAGATCGTCAACAACGCGCCCGCTGTTCCGGCCGACACACCTTGGCCGACCGTGAGGTAGGGCACCCCCCACATCAGCGCGAAAACCGTGACCGAGAACTGGGTGCCCATGTGGGTGAAGAAGCCCAACCGGGTGCCGGGCCGCAACCACACGGTCTTCACATTGGCCAGCGTCTCGATCATCGACGCGGTCTCGATCTTGACGACGTTGCCCTGCGGGGTGTTCTTGACGAGCAGCAGCGTCAGCACGATCGACACCACGCCCAACGCCGCCACCGACGCGTAGGCCGTGGTCCACCCGTACGCGTTGAGCAACGCGAAGAACGGGACGGCGGAGAGGACCTGGCCGAGCTGCCCGCAGATACCGGTCAGCTGGGTCACCAGCGGCACCTGACGCGGTTTGAACCAGTGGGGGACCAGGCGCAGCACCGAGATGAAGGTGACCGCATCACCGAGACCGAGCACCGCGCGTGCCGCGATGGCCGCGGGCAGCGATTCGGTGAACGCCAGCGCGAACTGGCCCGACGCCATCAGCGTGGCGCCCGTGACGATCAGCGCCTTGGAGCCGAACCGGTCCAGCAGCACGCCGGCCGGGACCTGGGCGGCGGCGTAGACGACCACCTGCAGGACGACGAACGTGGACAACACGCTCGGGCTGGCATGGAACCGGTTGGCGGCTTCCAGACCCGAAACACCCAGCGTCGTGCGGTCGAGCACGGCGACGATGTATGCGAACAGTCCGGTGGCCCAGACGATCCAGGGACGCACAACGAACCTCGCTGACCCATCGGTGTGATGTCTGCCCGGACCATCGTTGCGTAACGCCGGCAGTCGGCGCCAATCGTGTGGCGGTGCGCTCACTTCCCGGGCCTGTCGTCGGGCCGGGAGAAGTTGGCTGAAAGTTGAGCACGTGCACAGCGCGCAACGGGCGGTGGCGGACAATATGAGCTGCTAGCAGGTGTGCAAACAATAGCTAGCAAAGACTGCACCAGGTGTGGTCGACTTCGCTCGTACCTGCCGAATCGCAGTTACAGTGGTCGCATGGTTCGTGGTGGTACCGGATCGGTGTTCCCCCCTCGCGGGGCCGGGAGAAGTCGGGTTGGCTGAGTACCGACTCGATGAACTTGCGCGGATCTCAGGCGTCAGCGCCCGCAACATCCGCGCCTATCGCGAGCGCGGTCTGCTCGATCCGCCGCGCCGCGTGGGTCGGTCCGCCTTCTACGACGACTACCACCTGTCGCAGCTGCGCACCATCAACCAGCTGCATCGCCGCGGCTTCAACTCCGCGCACATCGCCGAATTCTTCGCGAGCATGCGCCAAGGCGCCGATCTGGCCGACATCCTCGGGATTCAGCGCGCTGTGCTCGGTCCGCCCACCGACGAAGCCGCCGATCAGTCTGAGGCATCGACTGCCCCGCCGCCCGGCATCGACATCGACCCCGAGGGCGACAAAGCGCGGCGGCTGATCGAATACGGGCTGGCCGAACTCGTCGACGGCGCCGTCGTGCTCGCCGATCCCGCGATCGGTGACGTCGTCGCCAGCAGCCCCGACCAGCTTCCCTACGTTCGTGCGCTGTTGCGGATCTACGAAACGGCCCGACCAGCGGTCGCCGGTATGGCCGACGAATTTCTCGCGGTGCTCGAACAGTGCGTGGCCGACCGGTTCGGTGGGGAGGCATTGGAGCCCGAAGAGATGAGCAGGGTGGTCCAGGACTGCCGCGACATGTGGCGTCGGGTGGTGGCCACGGAACTGGACAAGGCGCTGCGCCAACAACACAAGCCTCCCGCTTAGGCAGGCGCAGCGGTCCGCGCCGCCGTCGCCGTCGGCAAACAGGACACCGCGGGCTCAGACCCCGCGATTGGCAGCGGGAGCAAAACCTTACCGAAGAGTAAGTACCTCCAGCAAACGATCTTGGATCCCGGGTGCTTCGCAGTAGACAATTTTGGCCGCATTGTCGGCTGCTGCGGCCTCGATGCCGCTGGTAGGACCAACTGCCAATTATTAGATAACGATTTGATAACAATACTGCCTTGATCAGGGAAATTACCCTTACTCCGCCGTAACCACCTGCATGCAGGACGTTTGTCCCAGAAGGCGTCGGCCCGCGGAGAACCGCGCGTTACCGAACTCACGGTTACTAAAGCGTAGAACTCGCCAGTAACCATTTCAGCGGTCAAAATCCCGTAGTTCTTATGACACTCTTAGTACGGCTGGACAGTCCGCGAGACGCTCGCGGAGCCGTGCGGCCGAACAGACCTAGACCAGTCGGGATTCAACGCCGAATCGCAGAGCTGCGCCCACGCGCGACAGCCACCGAGACACTCCGGCCGACAGCCACAGACGACGAGCAGTAGACGCGGGACCGAGGAGACGACAAGACGTGACGATCAACGAGCAGCGTGGGGCGCCGACCGACAGCAAGACGCAGGGCTCCACCGCCCCTGCCGGCACGCAGGCCCTCGTTGATCGGCTCAACGCCGGCGAACCCTACGCCGTGGCGTTCGGCGGCCAGGGCGGCTCCTGGCTGGAGAACCTCGAAGAGCTCGTCAGCTCGGCAGGCATCGAGTCAGAGCTCAGTGAGGTGGTCGGCGAGGCGGAGCTGCTGCTCGAACCGGTGGCCCGGGAGCTGGTCGTGGTGCGTCCGATCGGTTTCGAACCGATGCAGTGGGTGCGGGCGTTGGCTGCCGAAGAGCCGCTGCCCACCAACAAGCAGCTGATCACCGCAGCGATCTCGGGTCCGGGCATCCTGCTGACCCAGATGGCCGCGATTCGCGCCCTGACCCGGCAGGGTCTGGATCTGCAAGGCAGCCCCCCGGTGGCGATGGCCGGCCACTCCCAGGGGCTGATGGCCTGCGAGTCGCTCCGCGCCAACGGCGCCAGGGACGCCGAGCTGCTGGCGCTGCTGCAGTTGATCGGTGCGGCGGGCTCGCTGGTCTCGCGGCGGCGCGGCATGGTCGGCCGCGGCGACAAGTCGCCGATGGTGTCGGTGACCAACGTCGACCCCGACCGCATCGCCGAGCTGCTCGAGGAGTTCTCTCAAGACGTGCGCACGGTGCTGCCGCCCGTGCTCTCGATTCGCAACGGCAGGCGCTCGGTTGTCATCACCGGGACCCCCGAACAGCTCGGCCGCTTCGAGCTGTACTGCGCGAAGATCACCGAGAAGGAAGAAGCCGAGCGCAAGAACAAGCTCCGGGGCGGCGCGGTCTTCTCGCCGGTGTTTCACGGGGTGCAGGTCGAGGTGGGCTTCCACACGCCGCGGTTGGCCGACGGTGTCGAGCTCGTCGACCGCTGGGCCGCCAAGTGCGGAATCGACGCCGAGTTGGCCCACGAGATGACCGAGTCGATCTTCGTGCGGCCCATCGACTGGGTGACCGAGGTCGAGCGGCTGCATGACGCGGGCGCGAAGTGGATCGTCGACCTCGGCCCGAGCGACACCGCGACCCGGGTGACCGCACCGATCGTCCGTGGGCTCGGAATGGGTCTGGTGCCCGCGGCGACCCGGGTGGGGCAGCGCAACCTGTTCACCGTCGGCGCCGAACCGGAAGTGCCGCCGGCCTGGTCGACTTTCGCGCCGAGCACCGTGGTGCTGCCCGACGGCTCGGTGAAGCTGTCGACGAAGTTCACCCGGCTCACCGGGCGCTCGCCGATCCTGCTCGCGGGCATGACGCCGACGACCGTCGACGCCAAGATCGTCGCCGCCGCCGCCAACGCCGGGCACTGGGCCGAGTTGGCCGGTGGCGGACAGGTCACCGAGGAGATCTTCGAGAACCGCATCGCCGAGCTGACCGCACTGCTCGAGCCCGGCCGCGCGGTGCAGTTCAACTCGCTGTTCCTCGACCCGTACCTGTGGAAACTGCAACTCGGCGGAAAACGGTTGGTGCAGCGGGCGCGTCAGTCCGGCGCACCGATCGACGGTGTCGTCGTCAGCGCCGGTATCCCCGAACTCGCCGAAGCCGTCGACCTGATCGACGAACTCAACAGCGTCGGCATCAGCCACGTGGTCTTCAAGCCCGGCACCGTCGACCAGATCAAGTCGGTGATCAACATCGCCGCCGAGGTGCCCGGCAAAGACGTGATCGTGCACATCGAGGGCGGCCGCGCGGGTGGGCACCACTCGTGGGAAGACCTCGACGACCTGCTGCTGGACACCTACGCCGAACTGCGCAAGCGGCCCAACATCACGGTTTGCGTCGGCGGTGGGATCGGCACTCCAGAGCGGGCCGCCGAGTACCTGTCCGGCGAATGGGCCAAGGCCTACAACTACCCGCCGATGCCCGTCGACGGCATTCTGGTCGGCACCGCGGCGATGGCGACGCTGGAGGCCACCACCTCACCGTCGGTCAAGCAGATGCTCGTCGAGACGACCGGAACCGACCACTGGATCAGCGCCGGAAAAGCCCAGGGCGGCATGGCATCTTCGCGCAGCCAGCTCGGCGCCGACATTCACGAGATCGACAACGCCGCATCGCGCTGCGGGCGGCTGCTCGACGAGGTCGCCGGTGACGCCGAAGCCGTGGCGGCCCGACGCGACGAGCTGATCGCGGCGATGGCCGCCACCTGCAAGCCCTACTTCGGCGACGTGGGCGAAATGACCTACCTGCAGTGGCTGCAGCGCTATGTCGAGCTCGCGGTCGGCGACGGCGACAGCACCGCCGACACCGCGGCGCCGGGCAGCCCGTGGCTGGCCGACACTTGGCGCGACCGGTTCGCCGACATGCTCCAGCGCGCCGAGGCCCGGTTGCACCCGCAGGACTCCGGAACCATCGAGACGCTGTTCGACGACGCTGCGCTGCTGGAGGATCCGCAGCAGGCGATCGCCGCGCTGCTGGCGCGCTACCCGGAGGCCGAGACGCTCAAGCTGCATCCCGCCGACGTGCCGTTCTTCATCACGCTGTGCAAGACACCGGGTAAGCCGGTGAACTTCGTGCCCGTCATCGACAAAGACGTGCGACGGTGGTGGCGCAGTGACTCGCTGTGGCAGGCACACGACGCGCGGTATTCGGCCGACCAGGTGTGCATCATTCCGGGCACGCAGGCGGTGGCCGGCATCACCCGCGTCGACGAGCCGGTCGGCGAACTGCTGGACCGCTTCGAGCAGGCCGCGATCGATCAGGTGCTCGCCACCGACGGCAACCCGGTACCCGTGGTGTCGCGCCGCTTTGCGCGCGCCGACATCAGCGGTCCGCTCGCGGTCGTGCTCGACTCGCCGGACGTGTTGTGGGCCGGGCGCACGGCCATCAACCCCGTGCACCGGATCGGCCCGCCGGAGGAGTGGCAGGTCAACGACGTACCCGGAAAGCCAAGCGCCACACACGCATCCACCGGGGCTCGGCTCGAGCTCGGCGCCGACGGCGTGACGTTGAGCGTTCCGCTGTCCGACATCTGGATCAACATCCGGTTCACGTTGCCGTCCTGCACGGTCAACGGCGGTATGCCCGTCGTCACCGTGGAGGACGCGTCGGCGGCGATGCGCTCGGTGCTGGCGATCGCCGCGGGCGCCGGCACACCCGATGCGCTGCCGCCGGTAGACGGCAACACCGCGACGGTGAACGTCGACTGGGACCCCGAACAGGTCGCCGACCACACCGGGGTCACCGCGACGTTCGGTGCGCCGCTGGCCCCCGGTCTGACGCTGGTGCCCGATGCGTTGGTCGGGCACTGCTGGCCGGCCGTGTTCGCGGTCATCGGTTCGGCCACCACCGAGGACGGCTTCCCGATCATCGAGGGGTTGCTGAACCTCGTGCACCTCGACCACGCCGCGCACCTGCTCGCCCCGATGCCCAAGACCAGGGCCGAATTGACCGTCACCGCAACGGTTTCAGAGGCCACCGACACCGAGTACGGGCGCGTCATCCCGGTGAGCGTCAGCATCGCCGACGGCAACGGCGCCGTGCTGGCCCGGCTGGAGGAGCGCTTCGCGATCCGCGGCCGCACCGGTGCGGCCGAGCTGGCCGATCCGCCGCGCGCCGGTGGTGCGATGACCGACAACGCGACCGACACACCGCGACGCCGTCGCCGCGACGTCACCGTCGCCGCGCCCACCGACATGAGCGCGTTCGCGGTGGTCTCCGGTGACCACAACCCGATCCACACCGACCGGGCGGCTGCGCTGCTGGCCGGGCTGAAAACACCGATCGTGCACGGGATGTGGCTTTCGGCGGCGGCCCAGCACGTGGTCACCGCCACCGACGGCAGGGCCACCCCGCCCGCGCGGCTGGTGGGCTGGACCTCACGGTTCCTCGGGATGGTGCTGCCCGGCGACGAGATCGAGTTCCGGGTCGACCGCGTCGGCATCGACCGCGGCGCCGAGGTGATCGAGGTCGCCGCGCGGGTCGGCAACGAGCTGGTGATGTCGGCGACCGCTCAGCTGGCGGCGCCCAAGACCGTCTATGCCTTCCCCGGCCAGGGCATCCAGTCCAAGGGCATGGGGATGGAGGTGCGCGCGCGCTCGAAGGCCGCCCGCAAGATCTGGGACAGCGCCGACAAGTTCACCCGGGACGTGCTGGGCTTCTCGGTGCTGCACGTGGTACGCGACAACCCGACCAGCCTGATCGCCTCCGGTGTGCACTACCACCACCCCGAGGGTGTGCTGTACCTGACGCAGTTCACCCAGGTCGCGATGGCGACGGTGGCCGCGGCCCAGGTCGCCGAGATGCGTGAGCAGGGCGCGTTCGTCGAAGGCGCGATCGCCTGCGGTCACTCGGTCGGCGAGTACACCGCGCTGGCATGTGTGATCGGTGTGTACCAGCTCGAAGGCCTGTTGGAAGCGGTGTTTCATCGCGGCTCCAAGATGCACGACATCGTCCCGCGCGACGCCCAAGGCCGGTCGGACTACCGGATGGCGGCCATCCGTCCGTCCCAGATCGACCTCGACGACGCCGACGTGCCCGCCTTCATTGACGAAATCTCGCAGCGCACAGGCGAATTCCTGCAGATCGTGAACTACAACCTGCGCGGTTCGCAGTACGCGATCGCCGGAACCGTCGCCGGCTTGGAGGCGTTGGAGGAAGAAGTCGAGAAGCGCCGCCAGATCACCGGCGGAAAGCGCTCGTTCATCCTCGTGCCCGGCATCGACGTGCCGTTCCACTCTTCGGTGCTGCGCATCGGGGTGAACGATTTCCGGCGTGCGCTGGAACGGGTGATGCCCGACGAGACAGATCCCGATCTTGTTGTCGGGCGCTACATTCCGAACCTGGTGCCGCGTCCGTTCACCCTGGACCGCGACTTCATCGAAGAGATCCGTGAACTGGTTCCGGCTGAGCCGCTCGACGAGATCTTGGCTGACTACGACACCTGGCGTAACGAGCGGCCGGCGGAGTTGTGCCGCAAGATCGTGATCGAGCTGCTGGCCTGGCAGTTCGCCAGCCCGGTGCGCTGGATCGAGACCCAGGACCTGCTGTTCATCGAGGAGGCCGCGGGCGGCCTCGGCGTCGAGCGATTTGTCGAGATCGGCGTGAAGTCCGCGCCGACCGTCGCAGGTCTGGCGCAGAACACGCTCAAGCTGCCCGAGTACTCGCACAACACCACCGAGGTGCTCAACGCCGAGCGTGACGCCGCGGTGCTGTTCGCGACCGACACCGATCCTGAGCCCGAGATCGAATTCGACGACGCACCCGCCCCGGAGGCGGCGGTGACCGAGACGCCCGCGGCCGCACCGGCACCCGTCGCACCCGCCGCACCGGCGGGCGGTCCGCGCCCCGATGACCTCGGCTACGACGCCGCCGACGCCACCATGGCGCTGATCGCGCTGTCGGCGAAGATGCGCGTCGACCAGATCGAGCCGCTGGACTCCATCGAGTCCATCACCGACGGCGCGTCGTCGCGACGCAACCAGCTGCTGGTGGACCTGGGTTCCGAACTGAACCTCGGCGCCATCGACGGCGCGGCGGAGGCCGATTTGGCCGGGCTCAAGGGTCAGGTCACCAAACTGGCCCGCACCTACAAGCCGTTCGGCCCAGTGCTTTCCGACGCGATCAACGACCAGCTGCGCACGGTGCTCGGTCCGTCCGGAAAGCGTCCGGCCTACATCGCCGAGCGAGTCAAGAAGACCTGGGAACTCGGCGACGGCTGGGTCAAGCACGTCACGGTCGAGGTCGCGCTGGGCACCCGGGAGGGTTCCAGCGTGCGCGGCGGTGACCTCGGCGGCCTGCACGACGGCGCGCTTGCGGATGCGGCGACCGTCGACAAGGTGATCGACGCCGCCGTCGCCGCGGTCGGCGCCCGCCAGGGTGTTGCGGTTTCGCTGCCCGCGGCGGCCGCAGGCAGCGGAGGGGGCGTGGTCGACTCGGCCGCGCTGGGCGAGTTCGCCGCACAGGTGACGGGCCCCGACGGGGTGCTCGCCTCGACCGCCCGGCTGATCCTGAGCCAGCTCGGTCTAGACACCCCGGTCAGCGTTCCGGACACTACCGACGCCGAGCTGATCGATCTCGTCACCGCCGAATTGGGTTCGGACTGGCCGCGCTTGGTGGCCCCGGTGTTCGACAGCCGCAAGGCGGTGCTGTTCGACGACCGCTGGGCCAGCGCCCGCGAGGACCTGGCCAAGCTGTGGCTGATGGACGACGACGAGATCGACGCGGACTGGGCGCGGCTCTCCGAGCGGTTCGAAGGCACCGGCAACATCGTCGGCAAGCAGGCCACCTGGTGGCAGGGCAAGGCACTGGCAGCGGGGCGCAACATCCACGCCTCGCTGTACGGCCGCGCCGCCGCAGGCGCCGAGAACCCCGGCAAGGGCCGCTACAGCGACGAGGTCGCGGTCGTGACCGGTGCGTCGAAGGGGTCGATCGCCGCTTCGGTGGTATCCAGGCTCCTCGACGGCGGTGCCACGGTGATCGCCACGACGTCCAAGCTCGACGACGACCGGCTGGCGTTCTACCGCACGCTGTACCGCGACCACGCCCGGTTCGGCGCCAAGCTGTGGGTGGTTCCGGCCAACATGGCCTCCTACACCGACATCGACGCGCTGGTCTCCTGGGTCGGCAGCGAACAAACCGAAAGCCTTGGGCCGCAGTCGATCCATCTGAAGGATGCGCTGACACCGACCTTGCTGTTCCCGTTCGCGGCACCGCGGGTGGCCGGCGATCTCTCCGACGCCGGATCGCGCGCCGAGATGGAGATGAAGGTGTTGCTGTGGGCGGTGCAGCGGCTGATCGGCGGGCTGTCGCATGTCGGCGCCGAACGTGACGTCGCCGCGCGGCTGCACGTGGTGCTGCCCGGCTCGCCGAACCGCGGCATGTTCGGCGGTGACGGCGCGTACGGCGAGTCGAAGGCCGCGCTCGACGCTCTGGTCACCCGCTGGAACGCTGAATCGTCGTGGGCGCAACGGGTCTCGTTGGCGCACGCGCTGATCGGCTGGACCAAGGGCACCGGGCTGATGGGCCACAACGACGCGATCGTCGACGCCGTCGAAGAGGCCGGGGTGACCACCTACACCACCGACCAGATGGCGACCATGCTGCTCGACCTGTGCAGCATGGAAGCGAAGGTGGCCGCCGCACGCCAACCGCTGCAGGCCGACCTCACCGGCGGGCTGGCCGACGTGGAGCTCGATCTCGCGGAGCTGTCCGCCAAGGCCCGCGAGGAGATGGTGTCGGAGTCGGCGCAGGAGGACGCAGAAGAGCACGGAATGATCCGGGCGCTGCCGTCTCCGCCGCGCGGTCACCGCCCCGCGCCGCCGCCGGCATGGGACGACCTCGACGTCGACCCGGCCGATCTGGTGGTCATCGTCGGCGGTGCGGAGCTTGGCCCGTACGGCTCGTCTCGGACCCGCTACGAGATGGAGGTCGACAACGAACTGTCGGCCGCCGGTGTGTTGGAGCTGGCGTGGACCACGGGTCTCGTCAAGTGGGAGGACGATCCGACCCCCGGCTGGTATGACACCGAGACGGGCGACCTCGTCGACGAGGGCGAGCTGGTGGAGCGCTACCACGACGCCGTCGTGGAACGGGTCGGCATCCGCGAGTTCGTCGACGACGGCGCGATCGACCCCGATCACGCTGCGCCGCTGCTGGTTTCGGTGTTCCTGGACAAGGACTTCACGTTCGTGGTGTCCAGCCAGGAAGAGGCGAAGGCGTTCGTCCAGTTCGACCCGGAACACACCGTCATCGCGCCGGTGCCCGACAGCGGCGACTGGCAGGTCACCCGCAAGGCGGGCACCGAGATCCGGGTTCCGCGTAAGACCAAGCTGTCACGCACGGTCGGCGCGCAGATCCCCACCGGATTCAACCCGATGGTCTATGGCGTCAGCCAGGAGATGATGAACTCCATTGACCGACTGGCGATCTGGAACCTCGTCACCACCGTCGACGCGTTCCTGTCCGCGGGTTTCACCCCGGCCGAACTGATGCGGTGGGTGCATCCCAGCCTGGTCGCCAGCACGCAGGGCACCGGCATGGGCGGCATGACGTCGATGCAGACCATGTACCACGGCAACCTGCTGGGCCGAAACAAGCCCAACGACATCCTGCAGGAAGTGCTGCCCAACGTGTACGCGGGCCACGTCGTGCAGTCCTACATCGGCAGCTACGGCGCGATGATCCACCCGGTCGGTGCGTGCGCCACCGCGGCCGTGTCGGTCGAGGAGGGCGTCGACAAGATCCGGTTGGGCAAGGCCGAGTTCGTCGTCGCCGGTGGCTATGACGACCTGACGCTGGAAGCCATCATCGGCTTCGGGGACATGTCGGCCACCGCGGACACCGAGATGATGCGCGCCAAGGGCATCAGCGACTCGAAGTTCTCGCGGGCCAACGACCGGCGCAGGCTCGGGTTCGTCGAGGGGCAGGGTGGCGGCACCGTGCTGCTGGCCCGCGGCGACCTGGCGCTGAAGATGGGCCTGCCGGTGCTGGCGGTGGTGGGCTACGTGGCGTCGTTCGCAGACGGCGTGCACACCTCGATTCCGGCTCCGGGTATGGGCGCGTTGAGCGCGGGCCGCGGCGGACGCCAGTCCGAGCTGGCGCGTTCGCTCGCCAAACTCGGCGTCGGCGCCGACGACATCGCCGTGGTGAGCAAGCACGACACCTCGACGCTGGCCAACGATCCCAACGAGACCGAGTTGCACGAGAGATTGGCCGACTCGCTGGGCCGATCAGAGGGCGCACCGCTGTTCGTGGTGTCGCAGAAGAGCCTGACCGGTCACTCCAAGGGCGGCGCCGCGGCGTTCCAGATCATGGGGCTGTGCCAGATCCTGCGCGACGGGATCATCCCGCCCAACCGCAGCCTGGACTGCGTCGACGACGAGCTGGCGGGCGCCGCGCACCTCGTCTGGCTGCGCGACACCCTGCGGTTCGGCGAAAAGTTCCCGCTCAAGGCCGGTTTGGTGACCAGCCTGGGCTTCGGGCACGTCTCGGGCCTGGTGGCGCTTGTGCATCCGCAGGCTTTCCTCGCCGCGCTGAGCCCGCAGCAGCGGGAGGACTACCTGGAGCGTGCCAACGCGCGGGTGCTGGCGGGTCAGCTCCGGTTGGCGTCGGCGATCGCGGGTGGTCCGGCGCTGTACGAGAAGCCGGCCGACCGCCGGTTCTCCGCGGACGGGCCCGAGAAGCGGCAGGAGGCCGAGATGCTGCTCAACCCGGCGTCGCGGCTCGGCGATGGCGACGTGTATGCGGCGCCGTCCCAGTGAGATAGCGTCGCGCCCATGCCGATAGTCGGGGTGGGGATCGACCTGGTGTCGATTCCCGACTTCGCCGAGCAGGTCGACCAGCCGGGCACGGTGTTCGCCGAGACGTTCACGCCCGGTGAACGCCGCGACGCCGCCGACAAGAGTTCGTCGGCGGCCCGGCATCTGGCCGCGCGGTGGGCGGCCAAGGAGGCCGTGATCAAGGCGTGGTCGGGGTCGCGGTTCGCCAAGCGTCCGGTGCTGCCCGAGGGCA
This sequence comes from Mycolicibacterium pulveris, assembly GCA_050205315.1. GTDB lineage: Bacteria > Actinomycetota > Actinomycetes > Mycobacteriales > Mycobacteriaceae > Mycobacterium > Mycobacterium pulveris_A. The sequence continues at coordinate 28,595 of JBNMRA010000012.1, forward strand.
TCCACCGCGACATCGAGGTCATCACCGACATGTGGGGAAGGCCCAAGGTCCGGCTCACCGGCGCGATCGCCGAGCACCTCAAGGAAGTGACGATCCATCTGTCGTTGACCCATGAGGCCGACACCGCCGCGGCGGTCGCGATCCTCGAGGAACGCTAACTTTCCCCTTTTTTCCGCGAGCGTGCGTGTTTGAGGCCGACACGCCGCGCAAAAGCGCGAGTTTGCGCACGCTCGCGCCGGGGTGACGACGCACTAACCTCAAGGCATGAGCGATCTCGTGCAACGCGTGCGGGAGGTGCTGCCATCGGTGCGGCGTGACCTCGAGGACCTGGTGCGCATCGAGTCGGTGTGGGCCGATCCGGCCCGCCGCCCGGAGGTGCACCGTAGCGCCGAGGCGGTGACAAAGCTGCTGTCCGACGCGGGTTTCGGCGACATCCAGATCGTCAGCGAAGGCGGCGCGCCGGCCGTCATCGCGCGTCATCCGGCGCCGCCCGGGGCGCCGACCGTGCTGCTGTACGCCCACCACGACGTCCAACCCGAGGACGACCACACCCAGTGGAACTCGCCGCCGTTCGAGCCGACCGAGCGCGACGGCCGGCTCTACGGGCGGGGCACCGCTGACGACAAAGCCGGGATCGCAACGCATCTGGCCGCGTTTCGCGCCCACGGCGGCAACCCGCCGGTCGGGGTGACGGTGTTCGTCGAGGGCGAGGAGGAATCGGGGTCGCCGTCGCTGTCGAGACTGTTGGCCGCACACCGCGAGACGTTGGCCGCCGACGTGATCGTCATTGCCGACTCCGACAACTGGAGCACCGAGGTGCCGTCGCTGACGGTGTCGCTGCGGGGGCTCGCCGACTGCGTCGTCGAAGTCGCCACCCTCGATCACGGTCTGCACTCCGGGCTGTGGGGCGGCGTGGTGCCCGACGCCCTCAGCGCGTTGGTGCGGTTGTTGGCCAGCCTGCACGACGACGACGGCAACGTCGCGGTCGCCGGACTGCACGAGGCCACCGCGGCCGACGTCGACTATCCACCCGAACGGGTGCGCAGGGAGACCGGTCTGCTCGACGGGGTGTCTGAGATCGGTTCGGGCTCTGCGCCGCAACGGCTTTGGGCCAAGCCGGCGATCACGGTGGTCGGGATCGACACGACGTCGATCGACAAATCGTCGAATACCCTGATCCCACGGGCCAAAGCGAAGATCAGCATGCGCGTGGCTCCCGGCGGGGACGCCGAACCACATCTGGCGGCCTTGACGCGGCACCTCGAAGAGAACGCGCCGTGGGGCGCGCAGGTCACCGTCACACCCGGTGACCTCGGCCAGCCCTACGCGATCGACGCCAGCGGCCCGGTCTACGACGCCGCCCGCGCCGCGTTCCGGCAGGCGTGGGGCGCCGAACCCGTCGACACCGGGGTGGGCGGCTCGATACCGTTCATCGCGGAGTTCGCCGAGGCGTTCCCGAACGCCAAGATCCTTGTTACCGGCGTGGAAGACCCTGCGACACAAGCGCACAGCGTCAACGAGAGCCTGCACCTCGGGGTGCTGGAACGGGCAGCCACGGCCGAGGCGCTGCTGTTGGCGAAGCTGGGCTCAGACGGACAGGTCGCGTCGTAGCTTCGCGACGTGGCCGGTGGCGCGGACGTTGTACTGCGCCGCCTCGATGTTGCCCTTCTCGTCGACGAGGAAGGTCGAGCGGATCACGCCCTGAACGGTCTTGCCGTACATGGTCTTCTCACCGAATGCGCCCCACGCGGTGAGCACCTTGCGCTCGGGATCCGACAACAGCGGAAAGGTCAGGTTCTCCTTGTCGCGGAACTTGGCCAGCTTCTCGGGCTTGTCCGGCGAGATGCCGATCACGTCGACCCCGGCGTCGTTGAGCTCGCTGAGGTTGTCCCGGAAATCACAGGCCTGTTTGGTGCAGCCGGGCGTCGACGCGGCCGGGTAGAAGTAGACGATGACCTTGCGGCCCTTGTAGTCGCTGAGCTTGACGGTTTTGCCGTCGGCATCGGGCAGGCTGAACGCGGGGGCTTTGTCGCCGACCTCGAGTCGCGGTGTCTGTGCCACGCCTGAGCATCCCTTCTTGTTGACCGGTGCGCTGCGGTCAGCGCGGGCTGCTCTAGGGTAGATCGACAGGCTCCGAAGCGGAGTGGCGACTTCTCAGGCGGCTTGGAGGCGCAAGTGGCAGACCGCGATCCCGACACCATCAAGCGGGAGATCGATCAGGCGCGTGATCAGCTGGCGTCGACCGTGGACCTCTTGGCCGAACGGGCCAACCCGACCAGGCTGGCTGAGGATCTCAAGGCCGGTGCGTTGCGGTTCGTCCAGAAGCGGGCGGTGGCGATGTCGCTGGCCGGTGTGGGCGCGTTGTTGCTCGTGCTGACGGTGCGCCGGATCAAGCAGGGCTGACGCGGTCAGCCGCGGCGACGCGCGGAGCGGAACCAGTCGGCGAACGAAAAGCTCGGGGGATTGGCGACGCGGCCGATACGGCTGCAGCTGTATACCGCGATGGGGCTGTCGACAGTTACTTCATCGCCAGCATGCGAACCCACGGCTCCTGCCGTAAGCGATCCGCTTATCTGCGACATCAGCTAATTCCCCATCCCTTTATGCAATCCGCTGACCCGCGGCCTGTCGACCTACCGTCAGCTAACCGCACTGTAGCAGAGATATCCAGCGTCTAGCAGCTTAAAACCCGAAATTCAGCCGACACCGATGTTCGCTCCGCAACTCTCCCCTAGCAGCAGTGATATCGGCCATAACTTTGCTTACGCTGTCACCAGCACACCGGCTGCGGCCCGCACGCTGATCAGCACAGATAATTTACGCCTGCGTCACCCGCAACGCCTTCGTCGACGCAGGTCACCATGATCGGAAGGGATCGGCCCGTCATGCGGGCCAAGGGAGCGCCGCCAAGGGCGAGCGCCATGGGGTCGATGAATCGACCGCGGTGAGTGCGCCGTCAGGGTTTCGAACCCCGGACCCGCTGATTAAGAGTCAGCTGCTCTACCAACTGAGCTAACGGCGCTGCGGGTGCGACAATAACAGGCCCTCTGGCGCAGCGTGAAATCCCGTGCGCAGGCGGTCGCCGGGGAGCCCGTCGAGGCGACCTGTATTCGAATTTGCCCATACACTGTTGCAAAGAAGCGTTCCTGGTTGCGAGGTGGAGAAACAAATGTGGCAGGTCCCTAAGGTGACCCGTCCGCGTCGGCGTCGTGCATGGCTGACAGCCATTGCCCTTGTCCCCGTGGTCGCGTTGGGGCTGTCTGCGTGCAGCAGCAACGCCGCACCTCCGGAGCCCCAGGTGATCGACAACAAGGGCACTCCGTTCGGGGATTTGCTCATCCCCAAGCTCGTCTCGTCGGTCAAGGACGGCGCAGTGGGGGTCAGCGTCGACGCCCCCGTGACGGTCAGCGCGGAGTCCGGCGTGCTCGGCTCGGTCACGATGGTCAACGAGAGCGGCCGCGTCGTGGACGGCAAGTTGAGCGCTGATGGCCTGACCTGGTCCACCACCGAGCCGCTCGGCTACAACAAGCGCTACACGCTGACCGCGGAGTCGATGGGCCTCGGTGGCGCCACCAGCAGGCAGATGACGTTCGAGACGCACTCGCCGGAGAACCTGACGATGCCCTACGTGGTGCCCAGCGACGGTGAGGTCGTGGGTGTGGGGCAGCCGGTCGCGATCCGGTTCGACGAGAACATCCCCAATCGGTTGGCCGCGCAGCGCGCGATCGAGATCAAGACGACGCCGCATGTCGACGGCGCGTTCTACTGGCTGAACAACCGCGAAGTCCGTTGGCGCCCAGCGCAGTACTGGAAGCCCGGGACGACGGTTGATGTCTCGGTCAACACCTACGGGGTGGACCTGGGCGACGGCTTGTTCGGCCAGGAGAACGTCTCCACGCACTTCACGATCGGCGACGAGGTCATCTCCACGATCGACGACAACACCAAGACCATGACCGTGAAACGCAACGGCGAGGTCATCAAGACGATGCCGGTGTCGATGGGCAAGAACAGCACGCCGACCAACAACGGCACCTACATCGTCGGTGAGAAGCGCGCCCACATGGTGATGGACTCGTCGACCTACGGCGTGCCGGTCAACTCGCCCAACGGGTACCGCACCGAGGTGGACTGGGCCACGCAAATCTCCTACAGCGGCATCTACGTGCACGCGGCCCCGTGGTCGGTGGGCAGCCAGGGCCACAGCAACGTCAGCCACGGCTGCGTCAACGTCAGCACCAGCAACGGGCAGTGGTACTACAACAACTCCAAGCGCGGTGACGTCGTCGAGGTCGTCAACACGGTCGGTTCGACGCTGCCGGGCACCGACGGCCTCGGGGACTGGAACATCCCGTGGGAGACGTGGAAGGCCGGCAACGCCAACATCTGAGCCGAAAAAAGGTCAGGGAGCGGAAATCCGCTCCCTGACCTACTCGGGTGGCTGACGGGACTCGAACCCGCGACAGCCAGGATCACAACCTGGTGCTCTACCAACTGAACTACAGCCACCATTGCCGCGGCGGAAGCTGCGGCGCCGTCGATACTATCCGCTTGGACGCTGTCCGGCCGAATCGGTAACGCCCGAGTCGGCGCCGTTCGTTCCCAACTCCGCGGCAATCGCCGCGATATCGCTGGTCGAAGGCCCTGGCGGCGGCACGAACGCGGTGCGGCGGTAGTAGCGCAACTCACGTATCGACTCGTGAATATCGGCCAGCGCGCGGTGCGCGAGCCCCTTGTCGGGCTGACCGAAGTAGATCCGCGGATACCAGCGCCGACACAGTTCCTTGATCGAGCTGACGTCGATCATCCGGTAATGCAGGAAATCGTCGAGCTTGGGCATGTCGCGGGCGATGAAGCCCCGGTCGGTGGCGATCGAGTTGCCGGCCAGCGGCGCGGTCTTGGCCTGCTTGACGTGGGTGCGGATGTAGTCCAGCGCCATCTCCTCGGCGGCGGCGAGGTCCACGGTCGACGCGCGCACCTCCTCGATCAGCCCGGACTTGGTGTGCATTTCGGTGACCACCGGGATCATCGACGACAACGCTTGCTCATCGGCGTGAATGACGACATCGATGCCCTCGCCGAGGATGTTGAGGTCGGCGTCGGTCACCAGCACCGCGATCTCGATCAGCCGGTCGGTCGCCAGATCCAGCCCCGTCATCTCACAGTCGATCCATACCAGTTCGTCACGCACAGCGCTCACAGTACTGTTTTCGACCATGACGACCGAGCCGACAGGCACTCCCGCCCAGGAGATCGCCGCCGGATACGCCGTCGAGGGCCAGGCGCTGGAGCTGGGCGCCGTCGTCGTGGACGGGGTGTGCGACCCGTCGGCGCAGGTCCGCATTCCGCTGGCGATGATCAACCGGCACGGGCTGGTCGCCGGCGCCACCGGCACCGGCAAGACCAAATCGCTGCAGCTGATCGCCGAACAGCTGTCCGCCGCCGGCGTGCCGTGCCTGATGGCCGACGTCAAGGGCGACCTATCGGGGTTGTCGCGGCCGGGGGAGGCGGGCGACAAGGTCGACGAACGCGCCGAAGACACCGGCGACAATTGGACGCCCACCACATATCCGGTCGAGTTCCTGACCTTGGGCACCAGCGGCATCGGTGTGCCGGTACGCGCGACAGTCTCCAGCTTCGGCCCGATCCTGCTGTCGAAAGTGTTGGGCCTCAACAAAACCCAGGAGTCCACGCTCGGGCTGATCTTCCACTGGGCCGATCAGCAGGGCCTGCCGCTTTTGGACCTCAAAGACCTGCGCTCGGTCATCCAGTACCTCACCAGCGACGAGGGCAAGCCGCAGCTGAAGTCGCTGGGTGCGGTGTCGACGACGACGGCCGGGGTGATCCTGCGGGCCCTGGTGAACCTCGAGGCCGACGGCGGTGACACGTTCTTCGGCGAGCCCGAGCTGGAGCCCACGGACCTGCTGCGCTTCGACGAGCACGGCCGCGGCGTCATCACGCTGCTGGAACTCGGCGGCCAGGCCACCCGGCCGGTGATGTTCTCCACGTTCCTGATGTGGGTGCTCGCCGACCTGTTCACATCGTTGCCCGAGGTCGGTGACCTCGACAAACCGAAGCTCGTGTTCTTCTTCGACGAAGCGCACCTGCTGTTCTCCGACGCGTCCAAGGCGTTCCTCGAACAGGTCGAGCAGACCGTCAAACTGATCCGGTCCAAGGGCGTCGGGGTGTTCTTCTGCACCCAGCTGCCGACCGACGTCCCCAACGACGTGCTGTCCCAGCTGGGCGCGCGCATCCAGCATGCGCTGCGCGCGTTCACCCCCGATGACCAGAAGGCGCTGTCCAAAACTGTGCGCACCTACCCGAAAACCGATGTGTACGACCTGGAGTCGGCGTTGACATCGCTGGGTATCGGCGAGGCGGTCGTCACGGTGCTCTCGGAGAAGGGCGCGCCGACACCGGTGGCCTGGACGCGGATGCGTGCCCCGCGGTCGCTGATGGACACCATCGGCGACGACGCGATCGCCGCCGCGGCCCAAGCCAGCCCACTGCAGGCCGAATACGGCCAGACCGTGGACCGCGACTCGGCCTACGAGCGGCTGGCCGCCAAGCTCGCGCCCCCGCCCGACGTCACCGAGATCGCCCCGCCGGAAGTGCCGCTGCCGCCGCCCCCGATGCCGGCCCCGCCCGCCGAACCCGGCTTGATGGAGAAGGTGATGGACAGCCCCGCTTTTCAGAGCGCGCTGCGCTCGGCAGGCACCGTCATCGGCCGCGAGATCACCCGCAGCATCTTCGGCACCGGCCGCCGCCGTCGCCGCAGGCGCTAACCGCCGGCCAACTTCTTGTACACCGCGCCGACGATCGGCGTCACGATTGCGCGTGGACTGTAGCCGCTCGCCACCGACATCGCCTTCGACGTCACCCCGGGCACCACCCGCATCTTGTTGGCCGCCAACCCATCCAGCGACAGCTTCGCGGTGTACTCGGTGGAGATCCACAGGAAATCCGGGATCAGCTTCTCCACCAGCGACTGCTCCTCCTCCGACGGCAAAGTCTCACGCACCGGTCCCGGCGCCAGCAGCGTGACATGCACACCGACGCGTTTGAGCTCACCGCGCAGCGACTCGCTGAACGTGTTGACGAACGCCTTGCTGGCCGCATAGGTGGCGTTATTCGGTATCGGCGAATTGCCCGCCGCCGAACCGGAAATCAGGATGCCGCCGGCCCGGCGTTGCACCATGCCCGGCAACACCGCGAGCACAAGGTCGTGTACGCCAAGCACATTCAGCTGCACCTGCGCCTTCTCCCCGGCCGGATCCAACTCGGCGACCGGGCCGAACGTCGCCGTACCCGCATTGGCGCACAGGATCGAGATGTTGCGCGTGGCCAGCTCGTCGCAGAACTCGGTGCGCGCGGTCGGATCGGCCAGATCCACCGGGCGCACCTCCACCGTCACGCCGTAGCGCTCGGTGAGCCGGTCCGCCAACGCCGTGAGCACGTCCTCGCGCCGAGCGGTGACGATGAGGTGGTGGCCGCGGGCGGCGAGCTCGACGGCCAACGCCTCACCGATGTTCTGCGACGCCCCGGTGACGACGGCCCGGGCGTCCGCGGTGGGAGCGGGTACTGGCATGGGCGGACTATATCGTGGGCACCCATGAGCGACACCCGCCCGGCGGCGGCGCCGATCGCGGCCAAACGGCAGGTGTTCGCGTGGGCCCTGTGGGACTTCGGCGCGACGGGGCTCAACGCGATCGTCGTGACGTTCGTGTTCTCGGTCTACCTGACCAACGTCGTGGGCGACGACCTGCCCGGCGGCGCCAGCCCCGCGGGCCTGTTGGGTTGGGCGCTGGGCATCGCGGGTGTGGTGGTCGCCCTGCTCGCGCCGGTCACCGGCGTATGGGTCGACGCACCGTGGCGGCGCCGACGCGTGCTGGGTTTGCTCAGCGGCCTTGCGCTGGTCCTGACCGCCGCGATGAGCCTGATCGGCGACGACTACCACTATCTGCTGCCCGGCCTGCTGCTGTTGGCCGGCGCGTCGGCCTGCAACGAGCTGGCGACGGTGCCCTACAACGCGATGCTGCGCCAGCTGTCCACGCCGACGACATCTGGCCAGATCTCGGGACTAGGCCTGGGCCTGGGCTATTTCGGCAGCGTGGTCCTGCTGCTGATCGTGTACTTCGGCTTCGTCTCCGGTGACGGCGACACCCGCGGCTTGCTGAACCTGCCCGTTGAGGACGGCCAAAACGTCAGGGCCGCAATGCTGTTGACCGCGATCTGGTTCGGGCTGTTCGCCGTGCCGGTCGTGATGGCGGTGCGTAGCCCGGTGCCGCGGCCGCAGGAGCCCGTCGCCAAGGTGGGCTTCTTCAGCGGATATCGCATCCTGTGGCGCGAGATCGTCAGCGAGTGGCGGCGCGATCGCAACGTGGTGTACTACCTGCTCGCCAGCGCGGTCTTTCGCGACGGGCTCACCGGCATCTTCGCGTTCGGCGCGGTGCTCGGCGTCAACGTCTACGGTGTCTCGGCCGCCGACGTGTTGCTGTTCGGGGTCAGCGCCAGCGTGGTCGCGGCGCTGGGCGCCGTCGCAGGCGGTCTGCTCGACGACAAGTTCGGCGCCAAGGCCGTGATCGTCACGTCGCTGACCGCGATGATCGCGGTCGGCGCAACGCTGATGGCGTTGTCAGGACCGCTGGCGTTCTGGATCTGCGGGCTGCTGCTGTGCCTGTTCATCGGGCCGACGCTGTCGGCCGCGCGGACGCTGCTGCTGCGGATCTCGGCCGAGGGCAAAGAGGGCGTCGCGTTCGGGCTCTACACCACGACCGGACGCGCTGTGTCGTACCTGGCGCCGTTCCTGTTCTCCACCTTCATCGCCGTGTTCGGCGCCGATCGCGCGGGCATGGGTGGTCTGCTCGTGGTGCTGCTCGCCGGTCTGCTCGGGATGCTGGCCGTGCGCGTGCCCCGCCCCACCACGCCCAACTAGCCGAGCGCCGTGCAGATGGTCAGCCCCGCGCCGGTGCGCCGCTGCACCACTGCACCGTCGACGGTGATCGAGCAGGACACCTCGCGGCCGACGTTGATGATGCTGATACTGGCCGAACCCTCTGCGGGCTCAGATAATTCGACCTGCTTGCTCCACGGCAACAGCACGTTGAACTCGGTCTGCAACAGCCCACCGGAATCCACGTAGGTGATGTTGATGGCACGGCCCGTGCCGGTGACGTCGTACACCACGGTTTCCGTGACTCCCGGGCTGGGAGGTGTGGTGGTCCTCGGCGGCGTGCTCGGCACGGTCGGCGCCGGTACCACCGGGACGGTGGGCCGCGGCGGGCTCGTCGGCGACGTCGGGGTGAACCGCGGCTCCTGCATCGACGGCGGGGCGACGACGGTCTCTTGCCGGGACCGGTTGACGTTCACGATCACCAGGGCCACGACGAGCCCGACGACGGTCACCACCGCGACCCCGGCCAACACCCACAGCCAACGCGGCGCCCCGGGCTCCTCGGGCGGCGGTTCGTCGGGCGGCCCGCCGGACGGATACTGCGGGCCGTACTGGCCGGACGCGTAGGGGTCGTAGCCGTAGGGCGAGTAGCCCGTCAGCTGCTCCGTGGGCGCAGGCCCGGCCGGCGCCTGATAGGTGGGCCCGTAACCCGCCTGGCTCGCGTACGCCGGATCGGCATAGCCGCCGTAGCCGCTGCCCTGCGGTTGGGACGGGTCCGGCCCGTCGCGGCGTGAGTCGGTCATGCCCACCTCATGGCTGCGAGGGTACCTGTGCGGGCGCTCAAACCGCGCTCGTCGCGCCCCACGAGCCGCTGATCAGCCGCGGAGCAGCGTGCGCGACCTGGCACTTCCGCAAGCCGGGTCGCCGACGGCCGACGGCTATGGAGAATACGAGGGGTGGGGCAACAGGTACGCCGGGTTTACGGCGCGTCAATGTCGCCGGACGCGACCGCGTTCGCGCACCTTGTCGACGACGGCGGCTTTCCCCGCGCGGTGCAGCGCTTCCTGCGCGGTTGGCGGGCGACATCCTCGCGTGACGTCGAACTTCCGGTCGAAGGGCCCGTCACCCGGGTGATGCACTCCGCTGACGGCCACTGGTTGGCGTGTCAGGTGGCCCCGGACGGGAGCACCCGCAGCCAGATCTGGGTGGTGACAACTGATCCCGACGACCGTGACGCGCGCCGCATCGACTCCTGGCCCGACGGCACCCACGAGGGCACCGCCGAGCTGATCAACTGGGACGGCACCTTGGTGGCGGCGATCCTGACCGGCGATGACGGCGTCGGAAGTTCGTGTCTGATCGACCCCGCCACCGGTGAGACGACCGTGCTGGACCGCCGCTCGAGCGGGCGGTTGGTCGACGCCTGGGCCGGGGTGGCGCTGGTGCGTGTCGGCCCACGTGGCTACCGGGACCTGATCATGCTGCGTGCCGGAATCGAGACCGTGCTGCTGCCATACGATCCCGGATCCACCACCGACACCGGGCTCATCCTCGACGACCATCTGCCGCGCCGGTTACGCGCGGGCCTCGAGGGAGAGTTCACCGAGATGTACCGGCCGGCAACCGACTTCGAGGAAGACAGCACCGAGGGTTATGTGCGCGCGCTCATCCGCAGCGAGAACGGCGCCGAATACGCCCGACTGATCGGGGTCACCGCCACACCCGACGGGGTCTCTTATCACGTGGTCGCCGAGCGCCCCGGGTTCGAACTCGATGAGTTCACCGTCAGCGACGACTTGTCGACGGTGGCCATGCTGTGGAATATCCACGGCGCCAGTGAATTACAGATTCTGGAACTGACCGACAACACGCTGCATGACCCGATTCCGTTGCCCGGCATGGTGGCCAGTCAGCTCAGCATCAGCGCCGGCGGTTCGATGCTGGCCGTGACGGTCGAGGGGCCGTCGCGGCCGCCGACGGTCGAACTGGTCGACCCGCGGACCGGGGAGTGGGAGCTCGTCGACCGCGAGCCCAGCCTCGGCCCCGTCAGCGCCGACCCGACATTGGAGACCATCACCGCCCGCGACGGGCTGGAGTTCAGCGGGTGGTTGTTCCGGCCGCCCGAGGGGGTCGAAACGATCGGGGCGATGCTGTTCCTGCACGGCGGGCCCGAAGGCCAAGGCCGGCCCGGCTACAACGAGTTCTTTCCGGCGTTGGTGGAATCCGGAATCACCGTATTTCTGCCGAACGTGCGCGGATCCGGCGGGTTCGGGCGCAGTTTCATGCACGCCGACGACAAGGAACGCAGGTTCGCGGCCATCGACGACGTGGCCGACTCCGTGAACTTCCTCGTCGAGCACAATCACGCCCCGGCAGATCGCATCGCGTGTTGCGGCTGGTCCTACGGTGGCTATCTCACCCAGGCCGCGCTCACCTTTCACCCGAAGCTGTTCGCGGCGGGCATCAGCATCTGCGGTATGAGCGATTTGAACACGTGGTATCGCAGCACCGAACCATGGATTGCCGCAGCGGCTTATCCCAAGTACGGCCATCCCGTCGGTGACCGCGACCTGCTGGCCGAGCTCTCACCGCTGCAACGGGTGCAGGACTTGACTGCGCCGTTGCTGCTTGTACACGGTTTGAACGACACCAACGTGCCGCCGGACGAATCTCAGCAGATGTATGACGCGTTGCGACGCCTCGGTCGCACCGTGGAATACCTCGTGTTCGACGACGACGGCCACGAGATCGACCGGCGCGAAAACCGCGCCGTACTGCTCAAGGCCATGAGCGAGTGGCTGCTGGCCGCGTTTTCGCCGGCGTCACCGCATTGACGCATTAGCTGCGCGCTAAAAGGTTTATCGCGGTTGGCGCGAGGGTAATTCACAGCTACGTCAATGGCGGTGTCCACACGGACGGAGGCGCAGCATGCGAGGAATCATCGGTGTCGTCGTACTCATTTGGTTGCTGATCGGAGTGTTGGCCGCCTTCCAACGTGGTTATTTCCAGACAGGTGACGCGAACTGCGCCACCGCGGCGCGAACGGCATTGACGGTTCTGGTCGGGCCGCTCAACTACGCGGGTGTGAACCCCAAAGTTGATTGCAACATCCCGGAGCCGAGCGCTTCGGGGCTTTATCCGAAAGCTGTTGCGTGACAGCGGCAGCTACTAACGAAGGAGTGGCGTGATGATTGTGCTCGGAATCGTCCTGGCGGTGTTGGGATATTTCCTGTGGACGCCGTTGATGTATATCGGCATCGCACTGATCGTCATCGGCGCGGTGTTCTGGTTGCTGGGTAGTGTCGGACGGCCGGTCGGCGGCCGGCGTGCCTGGTATTGACCCCTCCGGCTGCTGCGGCGGTCACCCCTTGACGGGGTGGCCGCCGTTTTTGGTTTCTCACACGAACCACCGGTGACCTGGATCGACGGCTATCATCAGCTGGCTGGATTCCTACAGGAGGTCAGTGGCTGATGGCGGCATCGATCGTGGTCATGGTGCTGGGAATCCTGCTGGCGGCGACCGGATACGTGCTGGGCATTCTCATGGTGATACCCGCCGGCCTGTTCCTGCTCATCGCCGGCACCATCGGGCTCATCCTGGTGGCGATCGCGCGAAGCAAACCGCCCGCGAACCCGACGTCGGCGCCCATCGGCCATACTCGCGACGGCCGACCGATCTACCCCGTGGTCGGCTACACCTCCGGTGGAGCTCCGGTGACCGCCGACCAAGCCGTCGGCGTGCGGCCGTACAACCCGAGGACCAACAACTTCGCCGTCGTCGCGCTTGTGCTCGCACTCGTCTTTCCGTTGCTGGCCATACCCTTTGGGCATATCGCACGCCGACAGATACGACAGACCGGCGAGCAGGGCGCCGGGCTGGCATTGGCCGGGCTGGTCATCGCCTATGTCAGCGTGGTGGCCGGGGTGATCGCGCTGATCGCCGTGGCCGTGGCACTCACCGTGTAGCCGGCGGTGTGAGCGCCGCCAACGTCATCGCGCGCAGCACCGCCCGCGACCGTGACGGCTCGATTCCGTTGGCGCCGTGTGCTTTCAGCGCATGCGGGGTGGAGTTCATCAAGCCGAACGCCGCATGCGCCATCAGCCGGGCTTCCTTTTCCATGACGGCGCGGTGTCGCAGCTGATCGACCCAGATCTCCACATACTGACGCTGCGCCTTTCGCACCTGCCGCTTGGCGGGATCGGGAAGATGTGCCAGATCGCGGTCCTGGATGCGGATCAGATCCGGTTCGCCGAGCGCGAAGTCGAGGTGAAAGTCGACCAGACCGTCCAACGCCTCCGCCGGGTCGACCGCCTGTTCGACGACCGCCCGGGCACCGGCCAACAGGCGGGTGCTGATGCCGACCAGCAATTCCACCAACAGCGCTTCCTTGTTCGGGAAGTGCCGATAGATCGCCGGTCCGCTGACCCCTGCGGCCGCCCCGATGTCTTCCAGGCGCACCGCGAGATATCCGCGATCGGCGATCAGCCGCTCAGCGGACGCGAGCAGCTTGGTGCGGCGGTCGGACTTGCGTCGACTGCGGGGTGTTTCAACGCGAGCGACGGTGGACATTTCGGTTAATGATAACTAACATCCACCTCGGTTAGTCGCCATTAACTCAACTGAAATGGGTTTCCTTCGATGGCAACGCGGGTTTCACATCGCGAGAAGCATGTCGAGCTCGTTGAGCAGCTGCGGGCCAAGTTGGCCGCGGCGGCGCTCGGCGGTTCCGAACGTGCCCGCGAACGACACGTCAGCCGCGGCAAGCTGCTGCCGCGCGACCGGGTCGACGGGCTGCTCGATCCGGGCAGCCCGTTTCTCGAAGTGGCCGCGCTGGCCGCGGACGGCATGTACGACGACGAGTGCCCGGGCGCGGGCATGATCGCGGGAATCGGTCGCGTCTCCGGGCGCGAATGCATGATCGTCGCCAACGACGCCACCGTGAAGGGCGGCACCTACTATCCGATCACCGTCAAAAAGCACCTGCGCGCCCAGGAGATCGCCGGCCAGAACCGGCTGCCGTGCATCTATCTCGTCGACTCCGGCGGGGCGTTCCTGCCGCGCCAGGACGAGGTGTTCCCCGACCGCGAGCACTTCGGCCGCATCTTCTACAACCAGGCCACGCTCAGCGCGCGGGGCATCGCGCAGATCGCGGCGGTGCTCGGCTCGTGCACCGCGGGCGGCGCGTACGTGCCCGCGATGAGTGACGAGGCCGTCATCGTGCGCAACCAGGGCACGATCTTCTTGGGCGGCCCCCCGCTGGTGAAGGCCGCCACCGGCGAGGTGGTGACCGCAGAAGAGCTCGGCGGCGGCGACCTGCACTCCAAAACGTCCGGTGTGACAGACCATTTGGCGCACGACGACCGCGACGCGCTGCGCATCGTGCGGCGCATCGTGGCGACGTTGGGCCCCCGCGCGGAGCCACCGTGGGACGTCACGCCCACCGTCGACCCGGTAGCCGATCAGACCGAGCTCTACGACGTCGTTCCGGTGGACTCACGTGTTCCCTACGACGTCCACGAGGTGATCACCCGCATCGTCGACGGGGGAGAGTTCTCCGAATTCAAGGCCGACTACGGAAGCACGCTGGTCACCGGGTTCGCCCGCATCCACGGCCATCCCGTCGGCATCGTCGCCAACAACGGTGTGCTGTTCAGCGAATCCGCCTTGAAAGGCGCGCATTTCATCGAGCTGTGCGATAAGCGCATGATCCCGCTGCTGTTTCTGCAGAACATCTCCGGCTTCATGGTGGGCCGGGACTACGAAGCCGGCGGAATCGCCAAACACGGCGCCAAAATGGTCACCGCGGTCGCATGCGCTCGCGTGCCCAAGCTGACGGTCGTCATCGGCGGTTCCTACGGTGCGGGCAACTACTCGATGTGCGGCCGGGCCTACTCGCCGCGGTTCCTGTGGATGTGGCCCAACGCCCGGATCTCGGTGATGGGCGGTGAGCAGGCGGCGTCGGTGCTGGCGACGGTGCGCGGGGAGATGACGCCCGAGGAAGAAGAGAACTTCAAGGCCCCGATCCGCCAGCAGTATGAAGATCAGGGCAACCCCTACTATTCGACAGCGCGGCTGTGGGACGATGGCGTCATCGACCCCGCCGACACCAGAACGGTGCTGGGCCTGGCACTTTCAATCGTCGGCCAAGCGCCGCTCGAGCCGGTCTCCTACGGCGTATTCCGGATGTGATGGACATGGCTGCTACGAGCTTTCACACAGTGCTGGTCGCCAACCGCGGTGAGATCGCGGTGCGGGTCATCCGTACGCTTCGCGCGATGGGGATCCGGTCGGTCGCGGTCTTCAGCGACGCCGACGCCGACGCCCGCCACGTCGCCGAGGCCGACACCGCGGTGCACATCGGCCCCGCGGCGGCACGCGACAGCTACCTCAACATCGACGCCGTCGTCGCGGCGGCCGTACGCACCGGCGCCCAGGCGATACATCCGGGCTACGGATTCCTGTCGGAGAACGCGCAATTCGCCGCCGCGCTGCAGGACGCCGGCATCGTGTTCATCGGGCCGCCCGTCGCCGCGATCCAGACGATGGGCGACAAGATCGCGGCCAAGGCCGCGGTGTCGGCGTTCGGTGTGCCCGTGGTGCCGGGGATCTCGCGGCCCGGCCTGACCGACGCTGACTTGATCGCCGGCGCCGCCGACGTCGGATATCCGGTGCTGGTCAAGCCGTCGGCCGGCGGCGGCGGCAAGGGCATGCGGGTGGTGCGGGAGGCGGCCGAGCTGCCCGCCGCGTTGACCAGCGCCCGCCGCGAGGCCGGCGCCGCGTTCGGTGACGACACCCTGTTCCTCGAACGCTATGTGCTGAACCCGCGCCACATCGAGGTGCAGGTGCTCGCCGACGGGTACGGCAACGTGGTGCACCTCGGCGAACGCGAATGCAGCCTGCAACGACGGCACCAAAAGGTCATCGAAGAGGCGCCGTCCCCGCTGCTCGACGCCGCGACCCGGGCGCGCATCGGCGCGGCCGCCTGCGACACCGCGCGCAGCGTGGACTACACCGGTGCCGGCACGGTGGAGTTCATCGTGTCCGCCGACCGGCCCGACGAGTTCTTCTTCATGGAGATGAACACCCGCCTGCAGGTCGAACATCCGGTGACCGAGATGGTCACCGGCATCGACCTCGTCGAACAACAGGTGCGCATCGCAGCCGGCGAGAAGCTGCCGATCGCCCAGGACGACATCACGATCGCCGGCCACGCGATCGAGGCGCGGGTGTACGCCGAAGACCCGGCCCGCGGCTTTTTGCCGACCGGCGGCGACGTGCTCGACCTCGCCGAACCCCACGGGCCCGGCGTGCGCGTGGACTCCGGCCTGACCCGCGGCTCGGTGATCGGCAGCGACTACGACCCGATGCTGGCCAAGGTGATCGCACACGCCGCCGACCGCACCGGCGCCATTCGCGCACTCGACACCGCACTGGCCGACACCGCGGTGCTCGGGGTGAGCACCAACATCGAGTTCCTCCGGTTCCTGCTGGCCGACGCCGACGTCGCCGCGGGCCGTCTCGACACCGGGCTGCTGGACCGCCGCGCGCCGGACTTCCAGCCCGCGCCACCCGCCGACGAGGAGTTGATCGCCGCCGCGGCCTACAAATGGCTGCGCGGCTGGAGCAGCCCGACCGCCGACCTGTGGGCGGTGCCGTCGGGATGGCGGATCGGAGAGCCGGCGCCGACGACGTTTCGGCTGAGCTCCGGTGCCCGCACCGACCACGTGTACCTCACCGGCACTCCGTCGGCGGCCCACGCCAACGTCGAACATGGCCAATCCCATTCGCTGACAGCCGCATTGGACGGTGACCGGTTGTTGACGATCACGCTCGGCGGGCTGCGCACCGACTACCTCGTCGCCGCCACCGACGGCCAGATCTGGCTGGCCGGCGGCGGCCGCACCGCGATGGTCGAGGAGCTACGTGAAGCGCCGGTGCGCGCGGACGACGAACTGTCCGGAGACGCCGAGCTGACCAGCCCGATGCCGGGTTCGGTTGTCGCGGTCGGGGTCTCGGACGGACAACGCGTCGACGCGGGCACCGTCGTGGTCACCGTCGAGGCGATGAAGATGGAACACACGCTGACCGCACCGGTCGACGGTGTGGTGGAACTGGTCGTCGCCGCGGGCGAGCAGGTGAAGGTGGGCCAAGTCTTGGCCCGGATAACGGCAGGCAAGGAGCCGCAATCATGACCGACTTTCTGGCCACGGGCACGCTGCCCGACCACTACGCGCAACTGGCCAAGACCGTGCGCGACTTCGCGCAGTCGGTGGTGGCGCCCGTCTCGGCGAAACACGATGAGGAGCACTCGTTTCCGTACGAAGTCGTGGCGGGCATGGCCGACATGGGGTTGTTCGGCCTTCCGTTTCCCGAGGAGTACGGCGGCATGGGCGGTGACTACTTCGCGCTGTGTCTGGCGCTCGAGGAACTGGGCAAGGTCGACCAGAGCGTGGCGATCACGCTGGAGGCCGGGGTGTCGCTGGGCGCGATGCCGGTCTACCGGTTCGGCAACGAGAACCAGAAGCAGGAGTGGCTACCGCTGCTGGCCAGTGGAAAGGCCCTCGGTGCGTTCGGTTTGACCGAGCCCGGCGGCGGCAGCGACGCCGGGGCCACGAAGACGACCGCCAAGTTGGACGACGGGCACTGGGTGATCAACGGCAGCAAGCAGTTCATCACCAACTCCGGCACCGACATCACCAAGCTCGTGACGGTCACCGCGGTCACCGGCGAGCGCGACGGCAAAAAGGAGATCTCCTCGATCCTGGTGCCCGTTCCGACACCGGGTTTCACCGCTGAACCGGCCTACAACAAGGTCGGGTGGAACGCCTCGGACACCCATCCGTTGAGCTTCGACGACGTGCGGGTGCCCGAGGAGAATTTGCTGGGCGAGCGCGGCCGCGGCTACGCGAACTTCCTGCGCATCCTCGACGAGGGGCGCATCGCGATCGCGGCGCTGTCGGTGGGTGCCGCGCAGGGCTGCGTGGACGAAAGCGTGAAATACGCCAAGGAGCGTGAGGCGTTCGGCCGCCCGATCGGCGCCAACCAGGCCATCGCGTTCAAGATCGCGCGGATGGAGGCCAGGGCGCACGTCGCGCGGACCGCGTACTACGACGCGGCCGCGATGATGCTGTCGGGCAAGCCGTTCAAGAAGGCGGCGGCGGTCGCCAAGATGGTGGCCAGCGAGGCCGCGATGGACAACGCCCGCGACGCCACCCAGATCTTCGGCGGCTACGGGTTCATGAACGAGTACCCGGTGGCCCGCCACTACCGCGACAGTAAGATCCTCGAAATCGGTGAGGGCACAACGGAAGTGCAGCTGATGCTGATCGGACGGGAGCTGGGCTTGTGAGTGAACAGAAGGTCGTCGCGCAGCGTGGGCTGTGGTACGAGGAGCTGGAGACCGGTGTGCGCTACCAGCACGCGCCGGGTCGGACCATCACCGAGGCCGACAACGTGTTGTTCACCACCGTGACCATGAACACCCAGGCGCTGCACCTCGACGCCGCCTGGTCGGACACTCAGCCGCCGTTCAACGCCCGACTGGTCAACTCGATGTTCACGCTGGCCACCCTGGTCGGGCTGTCGGTCACGCAGATGACCCAGGGCACCACCGTCGGCAACCTCGGCTTCTCCGACATCGCGTTTCCCAAGCCGATGTTCCACGGCGACACGCTGTACGCCGAGACCGTCGTCACCGAGAAGCGCGAATCCAAAAGCCGCCCCGGCGAAGGCATCGTCACTTTCGTGCACACCGGCCGCAATCAGCACGGCGACATCGTCGCCACCGCCACCCGCAAGGCGTTGATGCGCAAGAAGCCCACCGAGGAGAGCTAAGTGCCCTTGGACAACGCCGGCCCGGCCTGGATCTTCTGCCCGGCGGACCGACCGGAACGCTTCGAAAAGGCCGCTGCAGCAGCCGATATCGTCATCCTGGACCTCGAGGACGGGGCGGGGGACAAGCCCGCGGCGCGGGAAGCGATCGTCGGCACCCCGCTGGACCCCAATCGCACCGTCATCCGGATCAACCCGACTGACACCGATGAGCAACGGCTGGATCTCGAAGCGCTGCAACGTACCCCGTACACCACGGTGATGTTGCCCAAGTGTGAATCGGCCGAGCAGATCACCGCGCTCGCGCCGCTGGAGGTGGTGTTCATCGTGGAGAGCCCGTTGGGTGCACTCAAGATCGCCGAGTGCGCCGCCGTGGCCAACACCATCGGCGTCTTCTGGGGAGCCGAGGATCTATTCGGGTTTCTCGGCGGCACCGCCAACCGCTACCCCGACGGCAGTTATCGCGAGGTCGCCCAGCACGTTCGGTCACAGTCGCTGCTGGCCGCCAAGGCCTACGGCAAGCTCGCGCTGGACTCGGTCTACATCGACATCAAGGATCTCGACGGCCTGCGCCGCGAGGTCGACGACGCCGTCGCGGTCGGTTTCGACGTCAAGGTGGCACTGCATCCCACCCAGGTCGCGGTGATCCGCGACGGCTACGCACCGTCGGAAGAGCAGGTGCAGTGGGCACGACACGTGCTGGCCGCAGCAACCGATCAACGCGGTGCTTTCGCTTTCGAAGGCATAATGGTAGATGCCCCAGTGCTGCGGCGAGCAGAGCGCATCGTCGCGTTGGCGCCACACCCCGGCAGCTGACGGACGGGCCTCCAACCAGGGGTTTGCTCTGACCGCCTCCGTGCTGAGCACCTCAGTCGCCTGACGGCGCGATCCGCCGCCAGTGACCCTAGGAGGCGGTATGGCTGGTTTGTCGGAGTTGGTCCAACTCGTGGCGCCGGACGGCACGCCGACCACCGAAACCCGATACCGCCGAGATCTGCCGCCCGAGACACTGTCGTGGCTCTACGAGTCGATGGTCGTCACGCGTGAGCTCGACGTCGAGTTCGTCAACCTGCAGCGCCAGGGTGAGCTGGCGCTGTTCGCGTCGTGCCGCGGACAGGAGGCCGCGCAGATCGGCGCCGCCGCCTCGCTGCGCAAGACCGACTGGCTCTTCCCGCAATACCGCGAGATCGGCGCGTTCCTGCTGCGCGGCATCAGCCCCGCACAGATGGCGGCGGTGTGGCGCGGCGCGTGGCACGGCGGGCTGGGTTTCACCGACAAGTGCGTCGCCCCGATCTCGATCCCGATCGGCACGCAGCCGCTGCACGCCGTCGGTGCCGCGATGGCTGCGCAACGGCTAAGCGAGGATTCGGTCACGTTGGCGTTTCTCGGTGACGGCGCGACCAGCACCGGCGATACGCACGAGGCGCTGAACTTCGCCGCGGTGTATTCGGCGCCGTGCGTGTTCTTTGTACAGAACAACCAGTGGGCGATCTCGGTACCGGTCGAGCGCCAGACCGCCGCGCCGTCGATCGCGCACCGGGCCATCGGCTATGGCATGTCCGGCATTCGCGTCGACGGCAACGATGTGCTGGCATGTTTCGCGGTGGTGGCCGAGGCCGCCGCGCGGGCCCGCGACGGCGGGGGACCGACGCTGATCGAGGCGGTGACCTACCGCATGGGTCCGCACACCACCTCCGATGACCCCAGCCGCTACCAGGATCCCGACCAACTCGCGCACTGGGCCACCAAGGATCCGATACAGCGCTACCGCGCATACCTGCGCGAGGCCGGGGTGTGGACCGACCGGCTCGACGAGCGCGTCGCGGCCAGGGCGCAACGGTTACGTGCCGAACTGCGCGACTCCGTCGTCGACGCCGACGATTTCGACGTCGGCGGCATGTTCGACACCGTCTACGCCGACATCACCCCGGACCTGGTAAACCAGCGGCGAACGTTGCTGGCCGAGCTGGCGAAGGAGGTCTGACGTGACGCAGATCATCGAGCGTCCCGCCGCACACGGCGACGACGAACCCCGCGGGCCGCTGCTCACCCCGGCGACGCCGTCGCTGACGATGGTGCAGGCAATCAACCGGGCGTTGCACGACGCGATGGCAGCCGACGAGCGGGTCATGGTGTTCGGTGAGGACGTCGCGACGCTCGGCGGGGTCTTCCGGGTCACCGAAGGGCTGGCCGAAACGTTCGGTGAGCAACGGTGTTTCGACACCCCGCTGGCCGAGTCGGCGATCGTCGGTATCGCGATCGGCATGGCGATCCGCGGCCTGATCCCGGTGCCGGAGATCCAGTTCGACGGTTTCGCCGCGCCCGCGTTCGATCAGATCGTCAGCCACTTGGCGAAGTACCGGATGCGCACCCGCGGCGATGTCGCGATGCCGGTGACCATCCGCATCCCGTCGTTCGGCGGGATCGGCGCCGTCGAACACCATTCCGAGTCGACCGAGACCTACTGGCTGCACACCGCCGGCCTCAAGGTGGTGGTGCCGTCGACACCGTCGGATGCGTATTGGCTGCTGCGCCAGGCGATCGACAGCCCCGACCCGGTCGTCTACCTCGAACCCAAGCGGCGGTACTGGGCGCGCGAACCGGTCGAGACCGCGGCGCCCGGCCTGCCGATCGGTCGCGCGGCCGTGCGCCGCAGCGGCGACGACGTCACCGTGGTGACCTACGGCCCCCTGGTCGCCACCGCGATGAGCGCCGCCGAACTGGCCGCTGGACAACGGGGTTGGCGCATCGAGGTGATCGATCTGCGGTCGCTGAACCCGCTGGACTTCGACACGGTCGCGGATTCGGTACGGCGCACCGGCCGCGCGGTGGTGATGCATGAGGGCCCGCGCACGCTGGGGTTCGGCGCAGAGCTGGCCGCACGCCTGCAAGAGGAGCTGTTCTACGACCTGGAGGCGCCGGTGTTGCGCGCCACCGGCTTTGACACACCGTATCCGCCAGCCCGCCTCGAGAAGCTGTGGCTACCCGGCGTCGACCGGCTACTCGACTGCATCGAACGCGCTTTGGAGCTGCCATGACCGTGCAGGAGTTCCTGGTGCCCGACCTCGGCGAGGGGCTGCAGGACGCGACGATCAACCAGTGGGCCGTCGCCGCCGGCGACCACGTCGAGCTGAACCAGACGCTGTGCACCGTGGAGACCAACAAGGCCGAGGTCGAGATCCCCAGCCCGTACGCGGGCCGCATCGTCGAACTCGGTGGCGCCGAAGGCGATACGCTCGACGTCGGTGCGGTGCTGGTGCGCATCGAAACAGAGGCGACCGGCGGCAAACGCAAACCGGTGCTGGTCGGATACGGCGCCGACGACGACCTGGACAGCAGCCGCCGCCGACCGCGCGCCAAACCGGCGGTGCGCAAACTGGCCGCGCAATCCGACGTCGACCTGACCGCGCTGACCGGCACCGGCCCCGACGGGCTGATCACCCGCGAGGACGTGCTGGCCGCCGCGGACATGGTGGCGGTGCGCGGTGTCCGTGCCGAGATGGCGCAGCGAATGACATTGTCGCGCAGAGAGATACCGGACGCCCACGCCGGCGTGGAGGTCGACGGCAGCCGGCTGACGGGGCTGCCCGTGAGTCCGTTCGTGCTGACGCTGCGGCTGTTGACGATCGCGCTGCGCCACCACCGCAACCTCAACGCCACCTGGATCGACACACCCGAAGGTCCGCGGGTTCATCTGCACACCGCGGTGCATCTGGGCTTCGCCGTGGCCGCACCGCGCGGGCTGCTGGTGCCGGTGGTGCGTGATGCACAGGACAAGACGACGCGGGAACTGGCCGCCGTCGTCGACGACCTGATCCGGGACGCGCGCGCAGGCACGCTGCGGCCGGCAGAGCTGCAGGGCTCGACGTTCACGGTGTCCAACTTCGGGGCGCTGGGCCTGGACGACGGGGTGCCGGTGATCAACTATCCGGAGGCGGCCATCCTCGGAATGGGATCGCTGCGGCCGCGGCCGGTCGTCGTCGACGGGGAGGTGCTGGTCCGACCGACGATGAAGCTCACCTGCGCGTTCGATCACCGCGTCGCCGACGGCGCGCAAGTCGCGGCGTTTTTGGGCGAACTGCGCGACCTGATCGAAGCGCCGGAGCTGGCGCTGCTCGATCTGTAGCGACTATTTGCGTTTGGCGGCGGCCAGCCGCTGGGCGAACTCGGGGGACAGGATCGAGGTGGCCTGCGGTCCGAGCTCGGTGTCGACGGCGATGCGATGCTGCTCGGTGTCGACGACGCCCGGGTTGGCCGTCGCACGCATGGAGGCCTTGGTCGCGATGACGACGTCGCGCGGGGCGGCGGCCGGGCCGGCGGCCAGTTCGCGCGCCGCGGCGACCGGGTCGTCGGCGACGGTGAGCGCGAGGCCGTGGCGGACGGCGGCCTCGGCGTCGAAGCGCATCCCGAACAGCAGCGACGCGCGGGCCACCTGCGGCCCGACGGCACGCTGCAGCATCCAGGTGGCACCGCCGCCGGGGTGGATACCCAGCTTCTGGAAGCGAGGGTCGAACAGCGCCGCCGGACCCGCGATGCGCACGTCGGCGGCGAGCGCCAGGTTCAGCCCGGCGCCGACGGCCGCGCCGTTGACCGCGGCGATGGTCGGTAGCGCGCAGTTGGCGACGGCGAGGAAACCGTCGTAGATCTTGAGCAGCCCGTCCGCGGTCGCCGCACCGAGCGCGCTGAGATCCGCACCGGCGCAGAACGCCTTGCCGGCCCCGGTGACGACGAGCGCGTGCACATCGGGATTGGCTTCGGCCGCGTCCACCGCGGCGCGAAGCTGCGCGGATATCTCGAACGTCACGGCGTTGCGGCGGTCGGGATCGTTGACGGTGACGACGGCGACGCGGTCCTCGACGTGGACCAACACAAGATCAGACACGTCGCTCAGCGTAGAGCGGACGCGTCGACGCTCAGTTGGCGGCCGTCAGCGTGACGTTGTGCAGGGCCACCGCGACGTCGGTGGGCAGCACGTCGACGAACGTCGGGACATCTCGGATCGCCGCACCGCTGGCGATGACACTGCCCGGAAAGCTCGGGCTGCAGGGGAAGGCGTGGCAGCGGTACCAGAAACCCGGCGCGCTCTGGTAGGGCGCCATGCTCGGCGCCTGGTCGACCCGGTAGCGGCCCGGCGCAATGTAAGCCGTCGCCCAGCCCTCGGTCGGGTTGGTGGTCACGCCGAACACGCCGTTGCTGCCGTAGCTCGGTGGGCTGGCCTGCGCCGGACCGGCAGGCGCGCCCGCAAGCAGTGCGCCGACCGCGATGACCGCAGCCGCGCCGCTTCGCCCGAAACTCACGCCGCAAAGTGTATCGACCGGCGGGCCTCTCCGGTACTCAGGCGGCTTCGCCGTCTTGGTCGGAGCTGCCGGCGTCGGCATTGTCGGACCCGTCGCTGTCACCCTGCGCGTCGTCGGTGTCGTCGTCGCTGTCCTGCGGCGGCGCACTCTCCACCTCGGTAAGCGAATCACCCTCGGCCACAACGGATTCCGGTCCATCATCATCGGCGCCGCCGGTGAGCGCGGCGGTGCCGGGTACGGCCTTGACGCTGCTGCGCACGACGTTGGTGCGCGGCTTGGCAGCCTCATCGGTCGACTCCTCGGACGGTTCGTCCGTTTCGGAAAGCACCTCGTCGACGGAGGGCTGCTCGTGTTCTTGCGTCCAGGTGGACAGCGCGCGCTTGACCAAAGGAGTGTCCATCACGGACGTCTTCTCGGTGGTGTCCGCGTCGGACGTGTCCGGATCCGGCGTGCTCTTCGCTTTCGGCGGCGCCGTCGCGGCGTGCCAGCCCTCCACAATCGCGCCGGGGATGCGCACCAGGGTATCCAGCACCCGGATCGGCGATGGGAACAGCGTCGCGGGCCGGTATGCGCTGGGATCGCTGGGAATCGGGTTGCCGCCGTAGTAGGCGGAGTCGACCAGCAGCGTCAGCAACGGGTCGGCGAACGCGGCGACGCGGCGACCGAAGACGTCACCGATGAGCCGGGTCAGCGGTAGCTCTTCGCTGGCGTAGGTGACGTAGGTGGTGTTGTCGCGGGTGGTGACGTAGGCCGTGATGCGGTCTTGGGGCGAGCTGCACCGCGCGTCGGGGCAGTCCAGAACGGCGCCGCTGACGGTGATTGCGCAGGTGTTCGCGTCGCAGTGCACCGCCGGCGTGCCGTCGGCGTTGACCGGCAGGTCGAGTGCGGCCTGGTCGCGGTGCCGGTACAGATATCCGACCAGTGAATTGACGGCCGCCAGCGGGTTGAGAAGCACGGCGGGCGCATTGGAGTTGTAGTCGTACTCGTAGCCGATGTTGACCGCGCGCAGGGCCGGCACGTCGCTGGGGGTGGGAAACGGGTTGACGCCGATCAACGCGAACCACGGATATCTGGTGCCGAAGCCGCCGTCGGGCCGGGCGACATCGTTGTCGAGGATCAACACCGTGTCGCTGAGGTCGGGCCGGTTCTTCAGCGCCAGCAGGCTCGCGTTCGCCGCGCCCCAGCCCGACGCGATGACGGCGTTGCGCTCACCGGCGTTGGCGTCGAGGGCCCGTTGGATTCCTTCGGGACCAGACCAGAAGTTGACGTAGACGATGTCGTCGCCGTTCGGGCCGGTGTACATCGGGTCGTTGAACTTGCCCTGGAAGAAGTTCTCGACGCCCGCGCCGGTCGGGTTGGTGGAGCTGCCGACGACGATCAGCGCGCTCAGATCGACGAGCGGCGCGGTGATCGCGGCCGGTTGGATCGCGGCGACGCCGACGCCGGCGGCAAGACCCGCCGCGGCGACGCTCAGCGCCACCCTGCCCGCGCGTCTGCTCATGCGTGATTTCCGTTCGAAGCTGCCCCAGCAAATGTATCGTGCCCCCGGCAGGATTCGAACCTGCGACCGTCGGATTAGAAGGCCGATGCTCTATCCAGCTGAGCTACGGAGGCAATGCGCCCCGAATTCTAGCTTCTGGCGCCATGGACACCGGACAGCTACTAAAGCCCCTTCTCACCACCGCGCGGCGGGCTAGCGTGGTGACAGCAGCATTCGGCGTGGGAAGGGGAGCGACGGGCTATGACGGATCTGCCGGACGTGGACGCGGCAGGACTTCCCGAGGAACTCAACGCCCTCGACCAGATCCTGCATCGCGGCGAGGCCAACCCGCGCACCCGCTCGGGGATCATGACCCTGGAGATCCTCGACACCACGCCCGACTGGGACCTGTTCCGCGCCAGGTTCGAACACACCTCACGCAAGGTGCTGCGGTTGCGGCAGAAGGTGGTGTCGCCGACGTTGCCCACCGTGGCGCCGCGCTGGGTGGTCGACCCCGACTTCAACCTCGACTACCACGTCCGCCGCATCGGCGTTCCCGAGCCCGGCACCTTCCGTCAGGTGTTGGACCTGGCCGAGGTGGCCGCGCAGTCACCGCTTGATATCTCCCGTCCGCTGTGGACGGCGACGCTCGTCGAGGGGCTCGCCGACGGCCGCGCCGCGCTGGTGGTTCATCTCAGCCACGCCGTCACCGACGGTGTGGGCGGTGTGGAGATGTTCGCCAACCTCTACGACCTCGAGCGCGAACCGCCGCCCCAAGAGGTGCCACCGCTGCCGATCCCGCAGGACCTCTCCCCGAATGACCTGATGCGCCAAGGAATCACCCGACTTCCCGGCACGATGTTCGGCAGGTTCCGCGGTGTGCTGTCCGGGGCGGCGCACGTCGTGGGCGAGGCGGTGCGCGACCCGCTTTCGCGGTTCGGCGATGTCGTCGAGTACGCGATGTCGGGTGCGCGCGTCGTCGGGCCCGTCGCGGAGCCGTCGCCGGTGTTGCGCAGACGCAGCCTGTCCTCGCGCAGCGAGGCGATCGACATCGAGTTCGGCGACCTTCACCGTGCCGCCAAGGCCGCTGGCGGTTCGATCAACGACGCGTACCTGGCCGGGCTCTGCGGGGCACTGCGGCTCTACCACCACGCCAAGGGCGTGCCGATCGACGAGCTGCCGATGGCGGTGCCGGTCAACCTGCGGTCCGACGCCGACCCGGCCGGCGGAAACCGGTTTGCCGGTGTGAATCTCGCCGCGCCGATCGGCCTGACCGATCCGCGGGTGCGCATCAAGAACATCCGGTCGCAGATGACCACCAAGCGAGAAGAACGGGCCATCGACATGGTCGGGGCGATCGCCCCGGTGCTCGGCCTTCTGCCGGACAGCGTGCTCGAGTCGATGGCCGGAACCATCGTCAACTCCGATGTGCAGGCCAGCAACGTGCCGGTGTATGCGGGCGACACCTTCATCGCCGGCGCGAAAGTGCTGCGCCAGTACGGGCTTGGTCCGCTGCCCGGGGTGGCGATGATGGTCGTGCTGATCTCGCGCAGCGGTTACTGCACGATCACGACACGGTATGACCGTGCCGCGGTCACCGATCCGGATCTGTGGGCGCGCTGCCTGGTGCAGGGTTTCGACGAGGTACTCGCGCTCGGCGGTGACGGCCGATCGGTACCCGCCTCGTTCGCGCTCGACGCGGTTTCGTCCAGTCCGGCCTCACCCAACGGGAGCACGTCGCAATGACTTCGGCAAACGGTCAATCCACGACACGCACCATGCGCCTGCCCGGTTCGGTCGCCGAGATCGAGGCCAGCCCAGCCGGCCCGGAGGTCGGCGCGTTCTTCGACCTCGACGGCACCCTCGTCGCCGGGTTCACCGGCGTGGTGATGACGCGAGACCGGTTGCGCCACAGGCAGATGTCCGTCGGTGAGTTCATCGGCATGGTTCAGGCGGGACTGAACCACCAACTCGGGCGCTCGGAGTTCGAGGATCTGATCGGCAAGGGGGCCCGGATGTTGCGGGGCAATTCGCTCGCCGACATCGACGAACTGGCCGAGCGGCTCTTCGTGCAGAAGATCGTCGGCCGCATCTATCCCGAGATGCGCGAGTTGGTGCGCGCCCATATGGCGCGCGGCCACACCGTGGTGCTCAGTTCCTCGGCGCTGACGGTTCAGGTCGAACCCGTGGCGAGGTTCCTCGGCATCGAGAACGTGCTGAGCAACAAGTTCGAGATCGACGAGGACGGTCTGCTCACCGGCGAGGTGCGCAGACCCATCATCTGGGGTCCCGGAAAGGCCAGGGCGGTACAGGCTTTCGCCGCCAAGAACGGCGTCGACCTGTCCAAGAGCTACTTCTACGCCGACGGGGATGAAGACGTCGCGCTGATGTACCTCGTCGGTAACCCGCGGCCGACGAACCCCGCGGGAAAGCTGGCGGCCGTCGCCGCCAAACGGGGTTGGCCGGTGTTGCGGTTCAGCAGCCGCAGCGGCAGCAGCCCGGTTTCGCAGCTGCGCACCGCCGCCGGTATCGCCGCGATGGTGCCGATCGCCGCGGGCGCGCTGGGCCTCGGGATGCTCACCCGCAGCAAGCGCACCGGGGTCAACTTCTTCACGTCGGCGTTCGGCCGGGCGCTGATGACGGCGATCGGCGTCAACATCAACGTGTTGGGCAAGGAGAACCTGACCGCCCAGCGGCCTGCGGTGTTCATCTTCAACCACCGCAACCAGGCCGACCCGCTCATCGCAGGCAGGCTGGTCGACACCGACTTCACGTCCGTGGGCAAAAAGGAGCTCGAAAAAGACCCTGTGGTCGGCACTCTCGGCAAGGTGATGGACGCGGTCTTCATCGAGCGGGACGATCCGGAGAAGGCCGTCGAGGGCCTGAAGAAGGTCGAGGAACTCGCCCGCAAGGGCCTGTCGATACTGATCGCACCGGAGGGCACGCGGCTGGACACCACCGAAGTCGGCCCGTTCAAGAAGGGGCCGTTCCGCATCGCGATGTCGGTCGGAATACCGATCGTGCCGATCGTGATCCGCAACGCCGAAGTCATCGCCGCCCGCGACTCGAGCACGTTCAACCCGGGCACCGTCGACGTCGTGGTGTATCCGCCGATACCCGTCGACGACTGGACACATGACAACCTGTCCGAACGGATCGAGGAGGTCCGCCAGCTCTATCTCGACACGTTGAAGGACTGGCCGCACGACACGCTGCCGACACCTGAGCTCTACACCCGCCCGTCGAAGAAGAAACCCGTCAAGAAATCGGCCAGGAAGCCGGCCAAGAAAGCCGCGGCGAAGAAGGCTCCGGCGAAGAAGTCGGCGGCGAAAAACACTGCAGGGGAAGGACGGTCGTGAAGGCACCCGTCGACCAGTACACCCCGTTCACCCCGACCGGCGACGCGCTCGTGCTGGCGTCGGTGTCGTCACCGGCCGAGCAGGAACTGCTCGACGACTGGTTGACCCAACAGCGCCGCGAGCATCCCGACACCAACGTCGAGGTGCTGCGGCTGCCGCACGACGACGATCCGCCGCCCGGGGTGCTGGCCCAACTCGTGGAGAAGCTGCAGGCCGACGAGGACCGGTCGGTGGTGCCGGTGCGCGTGTTCTGGGTGCCGGGCGGGCTGCCCACCCGGTCCAAGGTGGTCGCCCTGCTGTCCGGGCGCGACACCTACCGTCCACCAGAGCTCCTGCAGCGCCGCATCCTGCGCAAAGACCCGTCGCGGGCCCGGGTGGTGGCCGGTGAGCCCGCCAAGGTCTCCGAGCTGCGCCAGCAGTGGGCCGATACCACCGTGGCCGAAAACGCCCGGGAGTTCGCCCGGTTCGTCATCCGCCGGGCCGCCCTGGCGATCGAACGTGTCGAGCTGCGGCTGCTGGGACCCGAATACAAGTCACCGCGGCTGATCAAACCGGAGCTGCTGGCGTCGTCGCGGTTTCGCGAAGGGCTGGCACAGATTCCGGGCGCGACGGTCGAACGTGCCGGCGAGATGCTCGATGAACTCTCCACCGGCTGGAGCCGGTTCTCGGTCGACCTGATCCCGTCGCTGGGCCGGGCGATCTTCAGCCGAGGCTTCGACCCCAACATCGACTACGACCGGGCCGAGGTCGAAGTGATGCGGCGCAACCTGGAGAACCATCCGGCCGTGCTGCTGTTCTCACACCGCTCCTACCTCGACGGTGTGATCGTGCCGGTTGCCATGCAGGAGAACCGGTTACCTCCGGTGCACACGTTCGCCGGGATCAACCTGTCGTTTGGCCTGATGGGCCCGGTGATGCGCCACTCCGGGGTCATCTTCTTACGCCGCAAGCTCGACGATCCGCTCTACAAGTACGTGCTGCGCCAGTTCGTCGGCTACATCGTCGAAAAGCGGTTCAACCTGTCCTGGTCGATCGAGGGCACCCGGTCACGTACCGGAAAGATGTTGCCGCCCAAGCTCGGACTGCTGGCCTATGTCGCCGATGCCTACCTCGACGGGCGCAGCGACGACATCCTCCTGCAGCCGGTGTCGATCAGCTTCGACCAGCTGCACGAGACCGCCGAGTACGCCGCGTATGCGCGCGGAGGCGAGAAGACACCCGAGAGCTTGTCGTGGATGTACAACTTCATCAAGGCGCAGGGTGAACGCAACTACGGCAAGATCTACGTCCGCTTCCCCCAAGCCGTGTCGATGCGGGAGTACCTCGGCGAACCGCACGGGCCGATGAGCACCGATGAAGACGCCAAACGCCTTGCGCTGCAGAAGATGGCGTTCGAGGTGTCGTGGCGGATCCTGCGGGCGACGCCGGTCAACGCGACCGCGCTGGTTTCGGCGTTGCTGCTGACCGCGCGCGGCGTCGCGCTGACGCTGGACCAGATCCATCACACGCTGCAGGACTCGCTGGACTACCTGGAGCGCAAGCAGACCCCGATGACCAACAGCGCGTTGCGGTTACGCACCGCCGACGGCGTCCGAGCGGCGCTCGACGCGCTGTCGAACGGCCATCCCGTCACCGCGGTCGAAGGCGGCCGGGAGTGCGTCTGGCGGATCGCGCCCGAAAACGAGCACGAGGCGGCCTTCTACCGCAACACGCTCATCGACGCGTTCCTGGAGACCTCCATCGTCGAGTTGGCGCTGGCCTGCGCGGCGCGCACCGACGGCGACCGGCTGGAGGCGTTCTGGGAACAGGCGATGCGGCTGCGCGACCTGTTGAAGTTCGACTTCTACTTCGCCGACTCGGCGGCCTTCCGCGAGCACGTGGCCGAGGAGATGTCGTGGCATCGGGACTGGGAAGCCCACGTATCGGCCGGAGGCCAGCAGGTCGACGCGCTGTTGCGCGACAAAAAGCCGTTGATCGCCGGCGCGATGCTGCGCCCGTTCTTCGAGGCCTACGAGATCGTCGCCGACGCGCTATGCGACGCCCCCGCCGAAATCGGCGAGAAGGAGCTGACGACGAAAGCGCTCGGGCTGGGCAACCAGTACGTCGCGCAGGGCCGGGTACGCAGCAACGAGTCGGTCTCGGCGCTGCTGTTCGCCACCGCCCGGCACGTGGCCGCCGACCAGGACCTGCTCACGCCCGCCGCCGACCTCACCAAGCGGCGCGGCGCGTTTCTCGACGAACTGCGCGCGATCCTGGGTGACATGGACACCGTCGAGCAGATCTCGCGCTCCCAGTTCTTCGCCCGGGAAATGCAGCGACAGGCACTGCGCAGCGAACCGGCTTAGCCCTGCGCAATAGGCTGGGGACATGACTACTCCCAGCCGGCAGGTCACGGCGGGTGTACGCAGTAGCGCGGTATGGCCGGTGCTCGTCGGCGTGGGCCTGCTGGCCGGTGCCGTCGCAGCCGCCATCGGCGGCCTGTCGTTGGCGGATGCGCTGACCGCGACCGGCCTGCCCGACCCGGGCCCGGTAACGACCTACGGGCTGCCGTTCGTGCGGGCGGCCGGGGAGATCGCGGCGGTCATCGCCGTCGGCGCGTTCCTGTTCGCGGCGTTTCTGACCCCGCCGCAGGCCAACGGTGTGCTCGACGCGGCCGGCTACCGGTCGCTGCGGCTGGGCACCGCCGCGTCGGCGGTCTGGACGGTGTGTGCGGTGCTGTTGGTGCCGCTGACCGTGTCCGATGTCTCCGGTCAGCCGCTGCATGCGCTGGACCCGCTCAGCGTGTGGTCGGTGGCCAGCCTGATCGACGTCGCGGGGGCGTGGCGGTGGACGGCGTTTTTGGCGGCGGTGGTCACCGTGGTCAGCCTGCCGGTGCTGCGGTGGACGTGGACGCCGATCCTGTTCGCCGGTGCGCTGTTGACGCTGCTGCCGCTGGTGCTGACGGGGCATTCGGCGACCGGCGGTTCGCACGATATGGCCACCAACAGCCTGCTGTTCCACATCTTCGCGGGCGCGCTGTGGGCCGGCGGCCTGCTCGCACTGCTGGTCCATGCGCTGCGCGACGGTTCGCACGCCGATCTGGCCGCGCGCCGGTTCTCGATGCTGGCGCTGTGGTGCTTCGTGGTGATGGCCGCCAGCGGGGTGGTCAACGCGTTGGTGCGGGTCGAGCCGGCGGAGCTGGTCAGTACGCGCTACGGCTGGCTGGTCATCGCCAAGGTCGCGGCGCTGGGAATCCTCGGCGTGATCGGCTGGCAACAGCGCCGCAGCGGTGTCGCGGCGTTGCAGCAGGATCCGGGCGAGCGCCGACCGCTGATTCGGCTGGCGCTGGTCGAGGCCGTGGTGTTCGGTGCGACGTTCGGTATCGCCGTCGGCCTGGGCCGCACCCCGCCGCCGCCGCTGCGTGTGCAGCCCAGCGTCGTCGAGGTCGAGATCGGCTACAACCTCGCGGGCCCGCCGACCCTCGAGCGGGTGTTGTTCGATTGGCGGTTCGACCTGATCTTCGGGACCGCCGCGATCGTGATGGCCGTGGTGTACCTGCTGGGGGTGCGCCGGCTGCGGCGCCGCGGGGACGCCTGGCCGGTCGGCAGGACCTTGGGTTGGTTGCTGGGTTGTGCTGCGCTGCTGTTCGCGACCTCATCGGGTCTCGGCCGGTACATGCCCGCGATGTTCTCGATGCACATGATCGCGCACATGGTGCTGTCGATGCTGGTGCCGATTCTGCTCGTGCTGGGGGCGCCGATGACGTTGGCGCTGCGCGCGCTGCCGACGGCCGGGCGCGGGGAGCCGCCGGGGATGCGGGAATGGCTGCTGGCCGGACTGCACTCGCGGGTCGCGCGGTTTCTGACCCAGCCGATCGTGGCCACCGTGGTGTTCGTCGCGGGGTTCTACGGCCTGTATTTCGGCGGGCTCTACGACGTCGCCGTGGACTACCACTTCGCGCACGTGTTGATGAACCTGCACTTCCTGCTCAGCGGCTATTTGTTCTATTGGGTCGTCATCGGTATCGACCCCGCGCCGCGACAGCTTCCACAGCTGGGCAAGGTCGCGATGGTGTTCGCGTCCCTGCCGCTGCACGCGTTCTTCGGGGTGTTGTTGATGGGATCCAAGACGATCCTTGCCGAGTCGTTCTACCGCGGGCTGGACCTGAGCTGGAACACCGATCTGCTCAGCGACCAGCGCACCGGCGGTGGAATCGCTTGGGCGGCAGGCGAAGTCCCGCTGGTGGTGGTGATGATCGCGCTGCTGATCCAATGGCAACGCAGCGATGAGCGCACCGCCAAACGATTCGACCGGGCCGCCGACCGCGACCATGACGAGGAACTGGCCGCCTACAACAACATGCTGGCCGAACTGGCCCGTCGCGACAACGCATCAAAGTAGGCGCGTCGAGACCGACGCTTTGGCTGGTTTGCGGCCGCCGAATCGACCATTGTGTCGGTCTCGGCGACAGATTCGCCAACAGGGGAGCCAAGCCAGCGCCGCGTGCGTCCAATCGGTGTGGAGATCCCGTTCATCGGCAGCGACGCCGTAGCCGCCGGCCAACTCACCCGAGCCCATCTGCGCAGTCAGTACCGGCCGCTGTACCGCGGCATCTACGTCCCCCGCGGATACGAAGTGTCGCTGCGCGAGCGGATCGCCGGGGCGTCGCTGGCCGCGCCCTCAGCGGTGATCGCCGGGGTCGCCGCATCCGCAGTGCATGGAGCGAAATGGGTCGACGACGACATTCCGATCGAACTGGTCTCGTCGACCCGACGTCAACGCGGGTTGATCGTTCGCGACGAGACCCTGGAGGAGGACGAGGTCACCACGATCAGGGGCGTCCGGGTGACGACACCGGCCCGCACCGCGTTCGACCTCGGCCGCCATCAGCCACGCGATCTGGCCGTCGCGCGCTTGGACGCGTTGATGAACGTCCGCCCGTTCGCTGCCGAGGATGTCGCGCTGCTGGCGAAACGTCATCGGGGTGTGCGCGGTCTGCGACGCCTACGGGCGGCCTTGCCGCTTGTCGACGGCGGTGCCGAGTCGCCGAAGGAAACGTGGTTGCGGCTGCTGTTCATCGACGCCGGGCTGCCCCACCCGGCAACACAATTCGTGGTGTGCGACGAGACGGGCTGCTATGTGCGGCGCCTCGACATGGTTTGGGAGGACTTCAAGGTCGGCGCGGAATATGACGGCGAACAACATCTGACGAGCCGGCGACAGTACATTTCGGACGTTCAGGTCAACCGCGTACTGCAGCGCCTCGACTGGCACGTCGTCCACGTCATCAAAGAGGACCGCGGCACCGACATCGTCGCGCAGGTCCGCACCGCCCTGCTGTCGCGGGGTTGGCGCCCGTAGGTGTCTCGTCAACGTGTGCTCGAGACCGACGAAATGGTCGATTCGTCGGCCCGAAACCAGCCAAAGCGTCGGTCTCGCGGAGAAGCCGGGTACGCCGGCGTTATCCCCAGCGGCCGATTCATCCACAACCACGGGGGCTGTCCCGCGCCGGTGACCGCCCGTTGTCGGTGCGCTGACGGTCAATTGCGGTGTCACCGACGCGCCGAATGGCCGTCGTCACGCAACAAAGTTGGAGGAATCATGTTCGAGACACCGTTCACCATCGTCGGCAATATCGTCACCGACCCGATTCACCGCCGCGTCGGCGATCAGGAAATGGTCAGGTTCCGCGTCGCGAGCAACTCTCGACGCCGCACCGCCGAGGGAACATGGGAGCCGGGAAACTCGTTGTTCGTGACGGTGATCTGCTGGGGGCGGGTGGTTACCGGTGCCAGCGCCGCCCTGGTGAAGGG
Organism: Mycolicibacterium pulveris; assembly: GCA_050205315.1. Lineage (GTDB taxonomy): Bacteria > Actinomycetota > Actinomycetes > Mycobacteriales > Mycobacteriaceae > Mycobacterium > Mycobacterium pulveris_A. Next base: position 63,248 of record JBNMRA010000012.1, read on the forward strand.
CGATCCGGTGATCGTCGTCGGACACGTCTACACAAGTGAGTACGACGACCGCGACGGCAACCGACGCTCCTCGGTGGAGGTGCGCGCAACGTCGGTCGGACCCGATCTGGCGCGTTGTGTCGCGCGTATCGACCGGATCAAACAGCAGGAAGACCAAGACCAGCGCTCGACGGATCAAGACACCGCAAGTTCGAGCGACAGCGCGGACGAGCCCGGCGCCGACGCGGCGAGCGACCCGGACGGGCTGCCTCTGTCGGCGTAGCCGACCCAGGCCACGCCTAGGATGGGGCCCGAGCGAACCGCGCAGATAGCGCAGATAGCGAAAGACTCAGGAGGCAACACCACGGCATGGCCGAATTCATCTATTCGATGCGGAAGGTCCGCAAGGCGCACGGCGACAAGGTGATCCTTGACGACGTCAGCCTGAACTTCCTTCCAGGCGCGAAAATCGGCGTCGTCGGCCCGAACGGGGCCGGTAAGTCGAGCGTCTTGCGGATCATGGCCGGGCTGGACACTCCCAACAACGGCGACGCGTTCCTGCAGCCGGGCGCAACGGTCGGCATCCTGCAGCAGGAGCCGCCGCTGAACGAGGAGAAGACCGTCCGGGAGAACGTCGAAGAAGGCGTGGCGATCAAGGCGAAGCTCAACCGCTACAACGAGGTGGCTGAGCTGATGGCCACCGACTACTCCGACGAGTTGATGGAGGAGATGGGCAAGCTGCAGGAGGAGCTCGACGCCGCCGACGCGTGGGACATCGATTCCCAGCTCGAGCAGGCGATGGACGCGCTTCGCTGCCCGCCGCCCGACGAGCCCGTCACCCATCTATCCGGCGGCGAGCGCCGCCGGGTGGCGTTGTGCAAGCTGCTGCTGTCCAAGCCCGACCTGCTGCTGCTCGACGAACCCACCAACCACCTGGACGCCGAAAGCGTGCAGTGGCTCGAGCAGCACCTCGCCGAGTACAAGGGCGCGATCCTCGCGGTGACCCACGACCGGTACTTCCTGGACAACGTCGCCGAGTGGATCCTCGAACTCGACCGCGGCCGCGCCTACCCGTATGAGGGCAACTACTCGACATATCTGGAGAAGAAGGCCGAACGGCTCGCGGTGCAGGGCCGCAAGGACGCCAAACTGCAGAAGCGGTTGAAGGACGAGCTCGCATGGGTCCGCTCGGGCGCCAAGGCCCGGCAGGCCAAGGGCAAGGCCCGTCTGCAGCGCTACGAGGAGATGGCGGCCGAGGCCGAGAAGACGCGCAAGCTCGACTTCGAGGAGATCCAGATCCCGGTGGGGCCGCGGCTGGGCAACGTTGTCGTCGAGGTCGAGCACCTGGACAAGGGCTTCGACGGTCGGCCCCTGATCAAGGACCTGTCGTTCACGCTGCCGCGTAACGGCATCGTCGGGGTGATCGGGCCCAACGGCGTCGGCAAGACCACACTGTTCAAGACCATCGTCGGCCTCGAACAGCCCGACAGCGGCACGGTCCGGATCGGTGAGACCGTCAAGCTCAGCTACGTCGACCAGAGCCGGTCGCGTATCGATCCGAACAAGACGGTCTGGGAGGTCGTGTCTGACGGGCTGGATTACATCGAGGTCGGGCAGAACGAGATCCCGTCGCGGGCCTACGTCTCGGCGTTCGGTTTCAAGGGACCCGACCAGCAGAAGCCGGCCGGCGTGCTGTCCGGCGGTGAGCGCAACCGGCTCAACCTCGCGCTCACCCTCAAGGAGGGCGGCAACCTGATCCTGCTCGACGAACCCACCAACGACCTCGACGTGGAAACGTTGTCATCGCTGGAGAACGCGCTGGAGAACTTCCCCGGCTGCGCGGTGGTGATCTCGCACGACCGCTGGTTCCTGGACCGCACCTGCACGCACATCCTGGCGTGGGAGGGCGATGAGGACAACGAGGCCAAATGGTTCTGGTTCGAAGGCAACTTCGCCGCCTACGAAGAGAACAAGGTGGAACGGCTCGGCGCCGAAGCGGCACGTCCGCACCGGGTGACGCACCGGCGACTGACCCGCGACTGATTCGGGACGCTCAGCAGCGTCCGGCGCAAACCTCCCAACCGGATCCGGCTAGGGAGGCCTCGGCAGGACGATATCGTCGCACCTGCGGAGCGCGGAATCGTGTCGATGAGGACAGGAGCGTCCAATGTCGGTGAACCCGAGGTCCGGTGGCGTCCCGCCGCCGTCACCGGTGCTCAATGAGGACGCCACCGCGCGGGTGGCCAACGCCTACGTCGAGACCTACCGGGGTCCGCATGCCGACGCGCCCGAGTCCGTCAACGTCACATTGCCAGTGAGCCTGGCGGCTCAGCGAGTGGTGTCACCGGAGTTGCTGGCCGCCCACCATCGGCTCGGCAGGCACCGGCCGGTCGGCAGCACCCGGGTGGCGGTGTACACCAGCGACGACCCGGGAGGCTTCGGCCCGGCGCTGCAGATCGTCACCGACCACACCGCGATGGTGATGGACTCGGTCACCGTGCTCCTGCATCGGTACGGCGTCGCCTACACCGCGATCATGAACCCGGTGTTCCGGGCCTACCGCGACCCGACCGGAGACCTGCTCGATCTGCGCCCGGCCGCAGCGGCCGACGAGTTGCCCGGCGGGGTCGAGGAAGCGTGGATTCACGTTCAGCTGTCCCCGACCGCGGACAACAAGGCGGTGGCCGTGGCGGCGCAGTCGCTGCCGACGGTGCTCGACGACGCGCGTCAGGTGGCGCTGGACGCCGACGCGCTGGCGGCCACGTTGAGCGACCTGGCCCACCAAGTCGACACCGACACCAGCGGGCGGTTCCCCGGGCAGGACCGCAAAGACGTTGCCGCACTGTTGCGTTGGCTCGGCGACGGCTACTTCGTGCTGCTGGGCTATCAGCGTTGCCCGGTACGCGACGGAAAATCGTCGGTCGACTCATCGAGCCGTCTGGGCCTGCTGCGGTCACGGCGCGACGTGCTTCAGGAGTTGAGCGAACCTGGTGAGCTGCTGGTGCTCGCCCAGGCGACCATTCCGAGCTACCTGCGGTACGGCGCCTACCCCTACATCGTGGTGGTCCGCGAACAAGCGGGGCAGACGGCGGTCGAGCACCGCTTCGTCGGGTTGTTCAGCGTCGCGGCGATGAACGCCAATGTGCTTGAGATTCCGTTGATCTCGCGCCGCGTGCGCGATGCGTTGGCGCAGTCGCAACGTGATCCCAACCATCCGGGTCAGCTGTTTCTCGACATCATTCAGACCATTCCGCGCTCAGAGCTGTTCGCGCTGTCGGCCCAGGATCTGCTGGGCATGGTCAAAGACGTCGTCGAGCTGGGCTCGCGGCGACGCACCCTGCTCTTCCTGCGCGTCGATTCGCTCGCCCATTTCGTGTCCTGTCTGGTCTACCTGCCGCGCGACCGCTACACCACCGCGGTACGGCTGGAGATGCAGGACATCCTGGTCCGCGAACTCGGCGGGGTCAGCATCGAATACACCGCCCGGGTCAGTGAATCACCCTGGGCGCTGGTTCATTTCACGGTTCGCATGCCCGACAACACCAGACCCCAGGACATCGACACCTCGCCGGAGAACAAGAGCCGGATCCAGGACCTGCTCACCGAGGCCGCCAGAACCTGGGGCGACCGGCTGATCGGTGCGGTGAAAACCGGTTCGATCGATCAGGCCAGCGCCGAGCACTACGCCACGGCGTTCACCGACTTCTACAAGGAGGCCGTCGAACCGCCCGACGCGATCGATGACATCGCGATCATCGAGGAGTTGCACGATGATTCGATCAAACCGGTCCTGATCGACCTGTCGGACGAGGGTGCGGCACAACTGAACCTGTACCTGGGCGGTCGGTCGGCGTCGCTGAGTGACCTGCTGCCGATCCTGCAGTCGATGGGTGTCGTCGTCCTGGAGGAGCGGCCGTTCACGGTGGTGCGTCCCGACGGGCTGCAGGTCTGGATCTACCAGTTCAAGATCGTTCCGCACATGTCGATCCCCGAATCCGCGCCGGGGCCCGGACGCGACACGACCGCCGAACGGTTCGCCGATGCGGTCACCGCGATCTGGCACGGCCATCTCGAGGTCGACCGGTTCAACGAACTCGTGCTGCGGGCAGGCCTCAACTGGCAGCAGGTGGCGGTCCTGCGTAGCTACGCAAAGTACCTGCGGCAGGCCGGATTTCTCTACAGCCAGGCCCACATCGAGTCGGTGCTCAACGACAACGCCAACACCGCCCGTTCTCTGGTCGAGTTGTTCGAGGCGCTGTTCTGCCCGGTTGACGAATCCGACGGCGGCGCGTCCAAGCGCCGCAACGCCCAAGCCGCCGCAGCGGCAGTCGCCGCCGACATCGACGCGTTGGTCAGCCTGGACACCGACCGGGTGCTGCGCGCGTTCGCGTCGATGATCCAGGCCACCCTGCGCACGAACTACTTCGTCACCCGGTCCGATTCGGCACGCCAGCACAACGTGCTGTCGTTCAAGCTGGATGCCGGCCTGATCGACGAACTGCCGCTGCCCCGACCGAAATTCGAGATCTTCGTGTACTCGCCGCGGGTGGAGGGTGTGCACCTGCGGTTCGGGCACGTCGCCCGCGGCGGACTGCGTTGGTCCGACCGCCGGGAGGACTACCGCACCGAAATCCTCGGGCTGGTCAAGGCGCAGGCCGTGAAGAACGCGGTCATCGTGCCGGTGGGCGCCAAGGGCGGGTTCGTCGTCAAACGACCACCGCTGCCCACCGGCGACGACGCGGCCGATCGCGAATCCCAACGCAACGAGGGCATCGCCTGCTACAAGCTGTTCATCTCCGGGCTGCTCGACGTCACCGACAACGTCGACAAGACCACCGGCGCCGTCGTGCCCCCATCTGATGTGGTGCGGCGCGACGGCGACGACGCGTATCTGGTGGTCGCGGCCGACAAAGGTACCGCCACGTTTTCCGACATCGCCAACGAAGTGGCGTTGTCCTACGGTTTCTGGCTGGGCGACGCGTTCGCCTCCGGCGGATCGGTCGGCTATGACCACAAGGCGATGGGGATCACCGCCAGAGGCGCGTGGGAAAGCGTCAAACGGCACTTCCGCGAGCTGGGCGTGGACACCCAGGCCGAGGACTTCACCGTCGTCGGCATCGGCGACATGAGCGGCGACGTGTTCGGCAACGGCATGCTGCTGTCCAAGCACATCCGCCTGCTCGCCGCGTTCGACCACCGGCACATCTTCATCGACCCCGACCCCGACGCCGCGCGGTCGTGGGAGGAGCGCAAGCGGCTGTTCGACCTGCCCCGGTCCAGTTGGGAGGACTACGACACCTCGTTGATCAGCGAGGGCGGCGGCGTCTACACCCGCCAACAGAAGTCCATCGCGATCAGCGCGCAAGCGCGCGCCGCCCTCGGCATCGACGACTCCGTCGAGGAACTCACCCCGCCGAACCTGATCAAGGCCATCCTCAAGGCGCCCGCCGACCTCTTGTTCAACGGTGGGATCGGCACCTACATCAAGGCCGAGACCGAGTCGGATTCCGACGTCGGCGACCGCGCCAACGACCCCGTGCGGGTGAACGGAAACCAGGTGCGCGCCAAGGTCATCGGGGAAGGCGGCAACCTCGGGGTGACGCCACGGGGTCGCATCGAGTTCGACCTCGCAGGCGGCAGGATCAACACCGACGCGCTGGACAACTCCGCCGGGGTGGACTGCTCCGACCACGAGGTGAACATCAAGATCCTGATCGACTCGCTGGTCACCGCCGGAAAGGTCGATCCGCAGGACCGTGCCGAGCTGCTGCTGTCGATGACCGACGAGGTCGGCGACATGGTGCTTCACGACAACAAAGACCAGAACGATCTCATGGGCACCAGCCGAGTCAACGCGGCCAGCCTGCTGTCCGTGCATGCCCGCATGATCAAGGACTTCGTCAACGAGCGCGGGTTGAACCGGGAGCTGGAGGCGCTGCCGTCGGAAAAGGAGATCACGCGACGCGCCGAAGCCGAGATCGGCCTGACCTCACCGGAACTCGCGACGCTGATGGCCCACGTTAAGCTGGCCCTCAAAGACGATGTGCTGGAAAGTGATCTGCCCGATCAGGAGGCGTTCGCCTCGCGGCTGCCCTGGTACTTCCCGGACAAGCTGCGCGAGCAGTTCAGCAGCGAAATCCGGGGGCATCAACTGCGCCGCGAGATGGTCACGACCATGCTGGTCAACGACGTCGTCGACGTCAGCGGCATCACCTATGTGTACCGGATCACCGACGACGTCGGCGTCGGAACCGTCGATGCCGTGCGCAGCTACGCCGCCACCAACGCCATCTTCGGAATCAGTAAGCGGTGGAGGCAGATCCGCGCGACCGCGGCCGACGGGGTGCCGGTGGCGGTGACCGACCGGATGACGTTGGACCTGCGCCGGCTCGTGGATCGCGCCGGGCGGTGGTTGCTCAACTACCGGCCGCAGCCGTTGGCGGTCGGCGCCGAGACCAACCGGTTCGCCGCCAAAGTCGAGGCGCTGACCCCGCGGATGTCGGAATGGTTGCGCGGTGACGACAAGGCCATCGTCAGCAAGCACGCCAACGAGCTGACGAGCCACGGGATCCCGAAGGATCTCGCATACGTCACTGCCGCAGGGCTGTACCAGTACAGCCTGCTCGACGTCATCGACATCGCCGACATCGTCGAGAGGGAACCCGATGAGGTGGCCGACACCTATTTCGCACTGATGGATCATCTCGGTACCGACGGGCTGCTCACCGCGGTGTCGCGGTTGCCGCGCGACGATCGGTGGCATTCCTTGGCCCGCTTGGCGATACGCGACGACATCTACGGATCGTTGCGAGCGTTATGCCTCGACGTGCTAGCCGTCGGCGAGCCCAACGAAAGCGGCGAGGAGAAGATCGCCGAGTGGGAGATGACGAACAGCTCGCGGGTGACCCGGGCGCGTCGCACGCTCGCCGAAATCTATGAAAGTGGACAACACGACCTGGCGACGTTGTCGGTGGCGTCACGCCAGATCCGCAGTATGACGCGCACGAGTGGAACGGGGAGTTCTGGGTGAATGGATTTGTGGCGCCGGTGCATGTCCGATGGTCAGACATCGACATGTATCAACACATCAACCACGCCACCATGGTGACCATTCTGGAAGAGGCCCGGATCCCGTTCTTACGTGAACCGTTCGGACCGGAGATCGAAACCATCGGTCTGCTGATCGCCGATGTGAACATCTCCTACAAGGCGCAGCTGCGGCTGGTGGACTCACCGCTGCAAGTGACCATGTGGTCCAAGCGGGTACGAGCCGTCGACTTCACCATCGGATACGAGGTGAGGTCGGTCAACGCCGCGCCGGACTCGAAGCCGGCCGTCATCGCCGATACCCAGCTGGCCGCCGTACACATCAAAGAGCAGCGATTGCAGCGCCTTTCGCCTGAGCAGCAGGAGTACTTACGGCGTTGGTCCCGATGACCGGAACCGAGCGGGGGATCTGGCTCGACGGTGCCACACATCGTGACGACCTCGCCACGTTCACCGAACGCGTGCTGCGGCTCGACGACGCCGCGGTGATCAGGTTTCGGCAGCGCTCAGCCGGGCAGCTCGTCGCTTGGGCCGCAACCCGATTCGACGTGCTGGCCAGCCGGGTGGTCGGCGGCCGGGTCAAGCCGGCCGATATGGCGGTCGGGGCCGACGCGCTGGCTGCGGGCCTCGCCGCGATGGCGCCCGACGGTCACGTCGAACCCGGCTTCGCAATGGACTCCGCGTGGCGCGGTGCGCTACCGCCGGAGGCGGGCTTCGTGCACCTCGACGATGTACCCGCCCGCGTCGTGCTGGACCTGGCCGAACGCGGTGGCACCCTGGCGAAGGAACATTCCAGTGCCCACGGACCGCCGGTGTCGCTACTGGATCAGGACGTGATGGACGTCAGCGCCGACGAGGACAGCGTCGCGATTCCCATGCGTTGCGTATTCGCCCTGACCGCAATGGGATTCGTGCCGACGAGCGTCTCCGAGGACGAGATCGTGCGGGTGCGGGCGCATCCGTCGTGGTTGCGTATCGACGCGCGGTTCGGTTCGGTGTACCGGCGGCGCGGCGCCCCGGCCGTGGTGCTGCGCTAGTTCCCCCGGCGAGCAGTCGCAGAAGGCCCCTCTGCGGGCCTCCGAAGGGGCCTTCTATGTCTGCTCGCGGCCAGGGGGACGAGCCACGCGGCGGTGTTCGGCGGCAGCTTGCCGCCGTCCAACGGGCCGCTGGCCAGCAGCACCTCCCCGTCGGGCAGCGCGATGGCGGAGTCGCCGGTATTGAGCGCACACACCAACCCGCCGTCGCGCGCGAACACCACGCTGTCGGCAGGCGAGTCGACCCACAGGACCGAGCGGCCGGCGAATTCGTCGCGGGTGCGGCGCATTTCGATGGCGCGACGGAACAACGACAGCGGGGAATCGAGGTCGTCGACCTGCTTCTCGACCGTCAGCGCCGCCCACTCGGCCGGTATCGGCAACCACGTGTCGGCATTGGTGGAGAACCCGAACGGGGGCGCCTCACCCTCCCACGGCAGCGGCACCCGGCATGCGTCGCGTCCGCGCAGCCTGTGTCCCGACCGTTCCCAGATCGGGTCGCGCAGCGCCTCGTCGGGCAGGTCGACGTTGGGCAGGCCCAGTTCCTCGCCGTTGTAGACGAACACCGCGCCCGGCAGCGCCAACATCACCAACGCCATCGCCAGCGCCCGCGACAGCCCGACCTGCCCGCCGCCGTAGCGGGTCGGCGGTCGGTCGACATCGTGATTGGACAGCGTCCACGTCGGGGTGGCGTCCACCAGATCCGCAGCGGCCATGGAGTTCTCGATCGCCTCCCGGATCTCGGCCGCATCGAAGTGGCACCGCAGCAACCGGAAGTTGAAGCCCAGGTGCAACTCGTCGGGGCGCAGGTAGCGGGAGAACTGCTCGTTGTCGTACACCCACACTTCGCCGATTGCGACCGCGTGCTCGAAATCGTCGAACACGCGGCGGATCTGGCGGTGGATCTCGTGCACCCCGTCGTTGTTGAACCGGGGATCGGAGTCCATATCGGCCAACAGCATCTCGGCTCTGGCCACCTCCATGTCCGGCAGCCCCGGCGGTTTGGCCATCCCGTGAGCGACGTCGATGCGGAACCCGTCGACGCCGCGTTCCATCCAAAACCTCAGCGTCTTCTCGAGGTCATCGAACACCTCCGGGTTGTCCCAGTTGAGGTCGGGCTGCTCGGCGTCGAACAGGTGCAGGTACCACTGACCGGGTTCGCCGTCGGGCCCTGCCACCCGTGTCCACGCCGGGCCGCCGAAGATCGACACCCAGTTGTTGGGTGGCTGGCTGCCGTCGGGCCCGGCGCCGTCGCGGAAGATGTAGCGCTCACGCTCCACGCTGCCCGGGCCGGCCCGCAGCGCCGCCTGAAACCACGGATGCTGTGAGCTGGTGTGGTTGGGCACCAGGTCCATGGTGATCTTGATGTCGCGCTGGTGGGCGGCCTCGACCAGGCGGTCCAGCGCGCCCAGCCCACCGAACAGCGGATCCACATCCCGCGCGTCGGCCACGTCGTAGCCGTGGTCGGCCATCGGCGACACCATCACCGGGTTGAGCCAGATCGCGTCGACGCCGAGGCCCTGCAGATAATCCAGCCGGGCCGTGACGCCGTCGAGGTCGCCGACGCCGTCACCGTCGCTGTCGCGGAACGACCGTGGATACACCTGATAGAAGACGGCGCGTCGCCACCAGGGCGCGTGCATCAGAACGGCGAGTTGACCAGGGAGTCTGCGGCCATTTCCAGATAGTCCACCAACTGCTTGCGATGTGCGTCGTCAAGCGTCTCGGAGTCGATCTCGGCGATCGCGGTGTGCATGCAGCGCAGCCAGGCGTCGCGCTCGAGGTAGCCGATGCGATAGGGCACGTGGCGCATCCGCAGCCGGGGATGGCCACGCCGCTCGGAGTAGGTGTGCGGTCCGCCCCAGTACTGCTCGAGAAACATCCTGAGCCGCTCCTCGGCGCCGTCCAGGTCGCCTTCGGGGTAGAGCGGGTACAGGATTTCGTCGTCGCGCACGAGCTGATAGAAGCGCGACACGATGGCGCGAAAAGTCTCGTGGCCGCCGACCTCGTCGTAGAACGATCGTTGGGACTGGGTCACGCCCCCATTGTGTCTTGTCGCCGGATGTGGCTGGTCAGACGGTCGGTCACCGGCCGTTCATCGGACTGACCTGCGGACCCGGCGGCAAAGACCGTGCGATTGGCCCGAAACAAGGGTTTACTGTCCGTCGGAGGACGTATGGCGCATCGCAAGAAAGGCCCGTCCAGAAGGTCGGGCTTATCCGGGGCCGCGGCATCGCGCGCCCAATCGCGGGTTCTGCACAGCGTCGAGACCCATCCGCCCAGTAGCAGCGACGGCTCATTCTGGGGGCGACGCCGAGTCCTTCTGCTGAACTCCACCTACGAACCGTTGACCGCTCTGCCCATGCGGCGGGCGGTCATCATGCTGATGTGCGGTAAAGCCGACGTCGTGCACGACGACCCGGCGGGTCCGGTCATCCACTCCGCGACCCGATCCATCGTCGTGCCCTCGGTGATCCGGCTGAAGGCCTACGTGCGGGTGCCCTACCGGGCCCGGATCCCGATGACCCGGGCGGCGTTGATGCACCGCGACCGGTTTCGCTGCGCCTACTGCGGAGGCAAGGCCGACACCGTCGACCACGTGGTGCCGCGCAGCCGCGGCGGCGACCACTCCTGGGAGAACTGCGTGGCGGCCTGCTCGACGTGCAATCACCGCAAGGCCGACCGGCTGCTGGGTGAGCTGGGCTGGACGTTGCGTTCGGTCCCGGTGCCGCCGAAGGGCCAGCACTGGCGGTTGCTGTCGTCGGTGAAGGAACTCGATCCGTCATGGGTGCGATACCTGGGTGAAGGCGCGGCGTAACCGCGGCTGGTATACGGTTTGCGCGTGAGCGACGCAACTGCATACGCGATAGTGATCCTGGTGCCGCTCGGGCTGACCGCCGTGCTGGCTGCGCTGATCTGGCGTGGCAAGGGGGCGCACCCGGCGACATACCAGATGTCCGAGAAGTGGACGCACGAACCGATTCTGTGGGCGTCCGACGAACCCGCTGTCCATGGCCATGGCGGTCATGAGTCACACCCGTTCACCGTAGGAGGCGGCGCCAGTGGCAAGTGGTGAAGTTTCGACAGTTGAGCAGGACAACCTGCCGCTCGGCTGGGTCGTCACGAGCAGCGGACGGATCTCGGGGGTCACCGAGCCCGATGAGCTGTCGCTGAGCTACCCGTTTCCAGTCAAGGACCTCGTCTTCCTCGACGACGCGCTGAAGTACGGATCCCGCGCGGCCAAGGCGCGGTTCGCGGTGTACATCGGCGATCTCGGCGCAGACACCGCCGCGGGTGCCCGCGAGATCCTGGCCAAGGTGCCCACCCCGGACAATGCCGTGCTGCTTGCGGTCTCGCCGAACCAGCGCGCGATCGAGGTGGTCTACGGCAACGACGTCAAGGGCCGCGGCATCGAGGACTCCGCGCCCAAAGGGGTGTCGGCAGCCGCAGCTGCGTTCAAGGACGGCAAGCTGATGGACGGCTTGATCAAGGCCGTCGAGGTGATGAGCGCGGGCGTCAGGCCCCGCTGACCCGCCTTTCGGCCGCGAGGTCGCTTTGAGCGCGAGCGTGCGTGTTTGCGGGCGACACGCCGTCAACTGTCGACAGTTTGCGCACGCTCGCTGACCAGTGCCGTCCGGATCTCGACGTAGCGCGTTAGGAACGCACGCTCGTCGAGGCGTTTGCGCCGCATCCACGTGGTGACCTCTTCGTTGCACTTGCTGGTGTTGCACGACGCGCACGCCGGTACCACGTTGTCGATGGTGTAGCGCCCGCCGCGCGAGATCGCCATGACGCAGTCGCGTTGCAACGGGCCGTCGTTTGCGCCGCAGTAGGCACAGCCGCTCCAGGCAGCCTTGATCGCCGCCCATTGTGCGGCGGTGAGGTCGTTTTCGACGGCGTCGAGCCGGCGTTTGCGCTTGCGGGCGGCGCGGGCCCGACGACTTCGATTGACCGCCATTGCTGCAGCATGCCCCGCGAGCGTGCGTGAACTCCCGCAAAACCCCGGCGTGTCGGGCGCAAACACGCACGCTCGCGCCGAAAAGGGGGCGGGGCCCTTACCCGGCGTCGAACTGGCGTGCCCGCAGCGCGCGTTCCACGCCGGCGCGGCCCTCGACGACAAGCCGGCGCAGCGGCGGCGGCAGGTCGGGGTCGGCCAGGAACCGGTCGGCGGCATCCAGGCCGTCCTGGCTGACATCCCACGACGGGTACAGCCCGACGACGACCGTCTGCGCGACCTCGCTGGAGCGGCGCTGCCACACACCGGAGATCGCGCCGAAGTACTTGTCCCGAAACGGCTGGAGCAACTCCTGCTGACCCGGTTGGACGAACCCGCCGATGATCGATCGGGCGGTGATGTTGGCCAGCGTGTCGTCCTCGATGACCTGCTCCCAGGCCGCTTCCTTGACCGCCAACTCCGGACGCGCCGCGCCCGCGGCCAGCGCGTGCCGCTGTCCGGCTGCGGTCGGGTCCCGCTGTGCCTCGGCGTCGATGAACGGCGTCTGCATCCCGTCGGCGTCCACCCCGCCGGCCGCGGCCAGCGCGGTGACGATGCGCCAACGCAGATCCGTGTCCACGTCCAAACCGGGCAGCCCCTTGTCGGCCGGATCGCTGTCCAGCAGCGTGGACAGCACCTCGATGTGGCGCGGGCTGAGAACCGATCCGCACAACGCGTTGACGAAGGCCAGCTGGTGATCGGAGCCCGGCGCGGCGTCGCGGGCCAACTCGAGCAGCCGGTCGGCGAACTCCGGCCACCCCTCATCGGCGGCCCATTGCGGATCGGCGTAGGAGTTCAGCGCGGTCTGCGCCTGCAGCAGCAGCCGTTGCGCCACACCGACTTCGGTCTCGGCGTGCGCACCGGCGCAGACCAGCGCCACGAAGTCGCGTGCCGTCAGCTCCGCATCGCGGGTCATCTCCCAGGCCGCCGACCAGACCAGCGTGCGGGGGAGCGGCTCGGCGATGTCGGCGATGCGGGTCAGCACCGTCTGCAACGAATCAGGGTCCAGCCGCAGCGAACAGTAGGTCAGGTCGTCATCGTTGACCAGGATGAACTTCCCGCGCGAAATACCTTGCAGCACAGGAACTTCGGTCACCGGGCCCTCGACGTCGAGTTCCTCGCGGTGCACACGCACCAACTTGCCCGTACCGGCCGGGTCGTCGTCGTACACGCCGACCGCCAGGCGGTGCACCCGTGTCTCACCGGCGCCCGGCTGCGCACCGCTCTGGGTGATCGCGAACCGGGCGAACCGGCCGTCGGCGTCCAGGTCGAAGTCCGGTCGCAGCGTGTTGAGCCCGGTGGTCTTCAGCCACTGCCGGCCCCAACCGGACAGGTCGCGACCCGATGCCTTCTCCAGCGCGCCGAGCAGATCGGAAAAGGTGGCGTTGCCAAATGCGTGGTCGCGGAAGTAATCCCGCAGCCCGGCCAGGAACTCTTCGAGGCCGACGTAGGCGACGAGTTGTTTGAGCACGCTGGCGCCCTTGGCGTAGGTGATGCCGTCGAAGTTGACCTCGACGGCGGCCAGATCGGGAATGTCGGCGGCCACCGGATGCGTTGACGGCAGCTGATCCTGTCGGTACGCCCACGACTTCTCGACGTTCGCGAACGTGGTCCACGCTTCGGTGTATTCGGTGGCCTCTGCTTGACACAGCACCGAGGCGAACGTCGCGAAGGATTCGTTGAGCCACAGGTCATCCCACCACGCCATGGTGACCAGGTCACCGAACCACATGTGCGCCATCTCGTGCAGCACGGTTTCTGCGCGACGCTCGTAGGACGCCCTGGTCACCTTGCTGCGAAAGACATAGTCCTCCAGGAAGGTCACGGCGCCGGCGTTCTCCATGGCGCCGGCATTGAACTCCGGCACGAACAGCTGGTCGTACTTGCCGAACGCATAGGGGACGCCGAAATTGTTGTGATAGAAGGAAAATCCCTGCTTGGTTTCGGTGAACAGCCGTTCGGGGTCCATGAACTGGGCCAGTGACTTGCGGCAGAACAGGCCGAGCGGGATGTCGCCGTGCTCGTCGGAGTAGGTGTCGTCCCAACGGGCGTACGGTCCGGCGATCAGCGCGACCAGGTAGGTGCTCATCCGCGGCGTCACCGTGAAGCGGTGCCGCTTGGCTTTTCCGTCGTCCTCGATGCCCAGCGTGGCGCCGTTGGACACCACTTCCCAATGCGGCGGGGCGGTCACGGTGATGTCGAACGCCGCCTTGAGGTCTGGTTGGTCGAAACACGCGAACATCCGTTTGGCGTCGGCGGTTTCGAACTGTGAGTACAGGTACACCTCGTTGTCGACGGGGTCGACGAACCGGTGCAGGCCCTCGCCGGTGTTGGAGTAGCGGCAGTCGGCGTCGACGACGAGGACGTTGTGCTTGTCCAGGACGTGCAGGGGGATGCCGGTGGATTCGTCGTAGCCGGACACGTCGATGGGGCGGTCGTTGAGGGTGGCGCGATGGATGGTGTCGGCCGCGATGTCGATGTAGGTCTCGGCGCCGGGCAATGCCTCGAACTCGACGGTGGTGGTGGACCGGAAGTTGCGCTCGCCGGGGTTGCCGTCACCGTCGGTGACGTCGAGGACGATGCGGTAGCTGTCGACGGTGAGGAGCGCGGCGCGCTCAACGGCTTGGTCGCGGGTGAGGTTGGGGAGTGCCACGGCTCCAACCTAGTAGCCGCGACGGCCGAGTTGGGCTGCTGCGGTGCTAGAGCCCCGGGATCACCCGTGCCGCGGGCAGCCAGTCCAGCACCGTGCCATTACCCACCGACGCCAGCATCTGCGGGCAGTACGACGAGATCGCGATGCCGGTGAAGAACGCGGCGATGTCCGGCGGGACGCCGCTGTCGGTCACCCGCGTGTAGACCTTCGCGATGTTCTTGCCGGGTTCGACGAGCATCGGACACACCGACTCGCCGAGCGCGACCATGTCCACCGGGTTGTCGACCGTCATGCCCGCGCCGCGCAGCGCGGCCAGGAACGAGTCATCGGCCGGATCGGCGTGCGCGGGTGCCGCCAGCACGGCGGCGCCGACGGTTACGGCCGCCGTGAGCGCGAACCCCTGGGCGGCTCGATTAACGTGTTTGTTCACTTCGGTAACGATTCTTCACAGCGGTCACATCGCAAACACGGTTCGGTAACCGTTTGCACACTAAGGCGTTTCTCATGGTGTCCAGATTCGTCGGTCATGCTTGGGGAACACGTTTGGTGACCCGGCAGTTGTGCTGAACGGAAAACCGCCGTCGAGGAGAGGACGTCTGATGCCCGAGAAGTCTGTCGCCGATTTCTGGTTCGACCCGCTGTGCCCGTGGTGCTGGATCACGTCGCGCTGGATTCTCGAGGTCGAGAAGGTCCGCGACATCGAGGTGAACTTCCGCGTGATGAGCCTTGCCGTGCTCAACGAGGGCCGCGACCTGCCCGCGGACTACCGCGAGAACATGAAGAAGGCCTGGCGTCCGGTGCGGGTCGCGATCGCCGCCGAGCAGGCCAAGGGCCGGGACATCCTCGGGCCGCTCTACACCGCGATGGGAACCCGAATCCACAACCAGGACAACAAGGACTTCGACGCGGTCATCAAGGAGTCGCTGGCCGAGGTGGGCCTGCCCGCCGAGCTGGCCGACGCCGCCGACACCGACAAGTACGACGAGGCGCTGCGCAAGAGCCACCACGAGGGCATGGACCCCGTCGGCGAGGACGTGGGCACCCCGACGATCCACGTCAACGGGGTCGCCTTCTTCGGCCCGGTGCTGTCGAAGATCCCGCGCGGCGAGGAAGCCGGCAAGCTGTGGGACGCCTCGGTGGCGTTCGCGTCGTACCCGCACTTCTGGGAACTCAAGCGCACCCGCACCGAGGCGCCGACGTTCGACTGACTTTCCGCGGGCGCCTTTCGCGAGACGTACACCAGGGTCGTTGGGGCGCGATGAGCACGACCCTGATGTTGATTTCGCGAACGCCGAAGTAGGGTGACCGCCATGCGCGTCTACCTGGGAGCCGACCATGCGGGCTTCGAGTTCAAGCAGCGGATCATCGAGCACCTCAAGGCCAACGGTCATGAGCCCGTGGACTGCGGGGCCTACACCTACGACGCGGTCGACGACTACCCGGCGTTCTGCATCGCGGCCGCTGAGAAGACGGTGGCCGATCCGGGCAGTCTCGGCATCGTGCTCGGCGGTTCGGGTAACGGCGAGCAGATCGCGGCGAACAAGGTGCCTGGGATCAGGTGCGCACTGGGCTGGAGCGTCGAGACGGCGAAACTCGCGCGGGAGCACAACAACGCGCAGATGATCGGCATCGGCGGGCGCATGCACACCGAAGACGAGATGCTCGCGATCGTCGACGCCTTCCTCAGCACACCGTGGTCGGAAGCCGAACGCCACCAACGGCGTATCGACATCCTGTCCGAGTACGAGCGCACCCACGTCGCGCCGCCCGTGCCCGGCGCCTAGGAATGCCAGAAGGTCACACCCTGCACCGGCTGGCCCGGCTGCATCAGCGCCGCTACGCCCGGGCGCCGGTGCTGGTGTCCAGCCCGCAGGGCAGGTTCGCCGACGGTGCCGCCGCCGTCAGCGGCCGGGTGCTCAGGAAAGCCACCGCCTGGGGTAAGCACCTGTTCCACCACTACGAAGGCGGACGCGTGGTGCACGTGCACCTCGGGCTGTACGGGACCTTCACCGAGATGCCGCTGCCGATGCCGCTGCCGGTCGGCCAGGTGCGGATGCGGATGATCGGCGCGGAGTACGGCACCGATCTGCGCGGGCCGACGGTGTGCGAGGTGATCGAGGAAGCCGAGATCGACGACGTGATCGCCCGGCTGGGTCCCGATCCGTTACGCCGCGACGCCGACGGTTCGTTGGCGTGGGAGCGAATCCGTAAGTCGCGCAGGGCGATCGGGTCGCTGCTGATGGACCAGACGGTGATCGCCGGGGTGGGCAACGTGTACCGCAATGAGCTGCTGTACCGCCATCTGATCGACCCCTATCGCCCGGGCACGCTGATTGACGAGGCCGAGTTCGACGCGATGTGGACCGATCTCGTCGCGCTGATGAAGGTCGGTTTGCGTCGCGGCAAGATCATCGTGATCCGCCCGGAAGACGACCACGGCGCAGCCGCCTACGGACCGGACCGGCCCCGCACCTACGTCTATCGGCGCGCGGGCGAACCGTGCCGCATCTGTGGGACCGAGATCCGCACCGCGGTGATGGAGGGCCGCAACCTGTTCTGGTGCCCGACCTGCCAGAAGTAGGCCGGCCCCTTTCCTCGCGAGCAGACGCAAAATCCCCTAAATTGCCCCTACATTGGGGGCTTCTGCGTCTGCTCGCGGCTCAAAAGCCGCCGAAGTCGCCGAAGTCGCCGCCGAAGTCCCAGCCGCCACCGTCGCCGCCGCCGGCGTCACCGCCCATACCCTGATCGAAACCCTGGTCATAGCCCTGGGCGAAACCCTGCTCGTAACCGCTGCCGTGCATACCGGAAAACAGCGCGTTGAACAGCATCACCGAGCCAAGCCCCCACGCGCCGGCCACCAGCGCCGGCTTCCACCACGGTTCGGAGTACCAACCCGCAGGCACCGGGCGCCCGGCGACCTGGCCGCCGGGGTAGTAGTTGGGGGTGCGCTCCGAAGGCGTCGGCGACGCCTCGATCTCGCGGCCCTCGAAGTTGACGCGGCGGGCCTCGGTGACCGCGCCCGCGGACCGCTGACCCGCCAGCGTCTGCAGTTCCGGCCCCGGATCCATACCCATCGCGGTGCGCGCAGCGCGCACGTAGTACATGCCTTCCAGCGCGCTTTCCTTGGCCAGCTCGGCCTGGCGCACGGTGGTGGCCTGTTCGATCTGTGAGCCGGCGGCGGTGTAGCGCTCCGAGGCGTCGGCCAGCGCCTGCTTGGACGCCTCGTCGGTGCCGGTCAAACCGATCACCTGCCCGCCGAGGCGTTCGATGACCCGACGCGCGTCGGCCTTGGCGTCGTCCAGCGCCGCCGCGTTGCGCCTGTCGGAGGCCTTCATCGCCGCGTAGACGAGCACCCCGAACGCGACGATGACGAGCACGACCAGCACCATCAGTACGGCGTTCATGGTGTTCAGCCTACCGACGGGAAAGGCTCCGAAAAGGCCGCTGCGCCGGGCGGAATTACGCTCTCAGCGTTCAGGCGCCCCGTTGACCGTCGCTGCCGTCGCTGCCGGATTCCGAGCCGCCGCTTCCGCCGGTGCCCGGCGTGCCGGACGCGCCGGTGTCACCGCCGTTACCACCATTGCCGTTGCGCGGGGCGTTGCCTCCGTTGCCGCCATCGGTTGTGCCGAATCCGCCGTCGCCACCGGCGCCGCCGTGGCCCCAAATCGACCCACCGCGTCCGCCGTCGCCGCCGGTTCCGTTGTCCACCGGTGACAACCCGCCGGCGCCGCCGTGGCCGAATTGCCCGGCGTCGCCGCCTTTACCCCCGACCGTGAAGATGGCATTTGCCGTTCCGCCAGTGCCGCCATTGCCGAAAATGAGACCGCCGCGCCCGCCGGCACCGGCGGCCGCGGTCGCGGTGGCGTTGCCGCCGTTGCCGCCGTGACCGATAAGCCCGGCTGCTCCGCCGCTACCGCCGTTGGCGCCGTCGCCCCCATTGCCCCACAGCAGGCCACCGCGTCCGCCGTTGCACGCCTGCCCGGTGCAGTCAGCAGGAGCGTCCGCACCGTTACCGATCAAGCCGAACAGCGGGCCGCGACCACCGAACAGCGCGCTCGACAGCGCCGCGCCCACGGCTCCGCCCGTCGGTGGGCACCCGGTGCCGCGGCAGAAGTTCGTGCCGTCTTGGGTGATCTCGACGGGATCCCCCTTTGCGACATTGATGAACCTGATGGTGCTTCCGCTGCTCTTGTTGATGAGCCAGTTCTGGTGGCCGCCGCTCATCGAGAACTTGTTGTTATCGCCGGTCGGGCTCTCTAATCGGTGGTTGTAGCCGTCGACGGTGGCGGTGTTGTTGTGGCCGCGGATTTCCACGAAGTGACCGTCGCCCTCGATGTTGATGCGGTTTCCGGTGCCGCTCACCCAGAGCTTGCTCGCGAATCCGGTGACGTCGGCGACGTTGTTGGTGGAACTCAGCTCTCCGAGGTATCCGAGGTACCCCTTGCTCTCGTCGCCGATGACCACGACCTTGTTGTTGCTGGCTTCCGAATAGGCCCGGGAGTTAGCGCCCCTGGCGATCGCATCCGACCCGCCGGCGGCTGTCGCGACGGATTTCGCATCCGCAGTGCCTCGCTGCACCTCGACCTGACCGTTACGCGAGATGGACACGTGGCCTGGCGTGACTTGTGCCCACGACACCGCGCCCGGGGCTGCGATCCCGATGCCAAGTACCACCGCTAGCACGCCGATACGACCGATCGGTGTCGTTGCCCCCATTAGCGCTTCTTCCCTTCCACACCCGGTGCCTGCGCGGGGCACGACGGGCGAACTCCAGTTCTTGTTGACGTTTGCTTGTAGCAAGCTACATGAGTTTGCCACCAAGTGCGTTTTTGGAAATGCTTTGCGCGTGTCGGGCCGACGGCTACCGCTGAGCTAGCTGGCAGCGCCGAGGGCTAGAGTTGCAGAACGTGGTAACGCAAAGGCGCCGCGCGGGGCACCAGGTGATTTGCTCAGCAACTCTCAAGGGATGGATGGCTGCACGCGCGTGCTAATCGGGAAAGGACATTTTGCGCTTGCGCTTACGGTCCCGTCAATAGATTTCTCGGCGCGGCGAGGATGCACTGCAAATATCGACTAAACGCTGCCTCGGTCAACGTGTCTGCACCCTGAGCCCTTGTTGCTTGACTGGACCAAGCCGTACCGGCACGCCACCTTCTACAAGGCCGTGTATCGACCTGCCGTCCTGCGGGCTAATCGTGCCGCTACCGCAGCCGGCAACCCGGCCGCTGCTCTACCGCCGCAGCTGAAGTTGCATGCCCTCCGCCACAGCTACATCTCGTTGTGCTTTGCGGCGGGTCGGTCACCGCTAGAGATCGTCCGGTTCATGGGCCACTGAAGATCACCACGACGCTCGGGTCTACGCGCACCTCATTCAATCTGGACGATCACGCCGACGCGATGGCGGCGCTGGAAGCAATGGAGGCCTGGCCGCAGCACGCGCCAACAGTTGTACCGGTGTGGGGTTAAAACGGAGGCTCGTCGTCGCTGTACTGTACGGGTATTGGCTTAGCCATCTCGCCCTGTAATGCACTAAGGAATGTTTCCCAGTTTTTAGTGGAGGGGGCAGTCATGAGTTCGTCGAACTCTTCCCCAGTGAATTGACCGTAGAGAGCCATCTTTAATAGTACTTTGCGAATTACTTCGGTCTGGCGACCTGTGAATCCGCCAGAACCGTCCTGTCTCGAACGAATTACTCGTAACTCGCTGCGTATTTCAGCTAATCCCTCGCTGACTTCAGCCATCGCGATCTGTTCGGGATTGCCGGAAGTTCGTAGCTGCTGCAGGTCAACCGCTTGGCTCACAGGACTCTCGGCCTTGTAGTCGTCGCCACCGTCAAGAATCTGCTTCGCGGCTCGGGTTATGCGGTCGCGGGCCTCCTCAGCGCTGTCCAAGTCACGGTAATCGAAAAATATTGTCCACTGACCAGCCACATCGAAAGGCAGACGTTCTGTCTTGGAAATAATTTGTATGAAGGGCTTACTGAAGGCGTGTCGAAGTGCCAATTCGTAGAATACATTTGGGTTGTGCCCGGTCAAATCGGCGACAATCAGGTCAGCATTAAGCAGCTGGTTAACAATTTGTGTTGTGATCAATCCTGACTCGTCTGTCAGGTCCGCGCGGGTTGTATTAAAGCCAAGGGGCTTCAACGCCGGGTCGATGATGTGCTTCTTGATCTGGTTGCTGCGCCGCCTGACGTCGTCGCCCCTCATCACCTATCGGGCACACGATGAAACACGACTTCGGTTCCGCGCTGCTGCTTTGGTTCGCCGCCGGGCTATCCCCCATGGGCCGTGATTCTGGCACGAACGTGCGGACCGGACGAGAACTTCCGCGTGCGTTCCACAAGACGGCCCGACGCCGATTCGGGTACCGACGGGTTGCCGCCCAGGCCGCCGAACGGGCGTTCGACGGACCCTGTGCTGGTCCTAGCGGCGCGGGCGACGGGAATCGAACCCGCGTAGCTACTTTGGAAGCTTATTTCGCCCGATTGTGCCGGTTCGCCGAGCGCCGAGGCAGCGGTCCCGCCGGGTTGCGTACAAATTGTAATCTAGCAGCGGAAACGCACTGAAACGTCGGAGCCGGGTAGGGCTGCGGGCAGGCTAGAGTCGGGCTGCGGGAGGGTTGCGGCGAAGGGACGGATAAAGGACCGGCGGCTCGGGGCGAGGCGGCCCACGATGTGACGCCTGAGCCCAATGAGCCAGCTGGGAATGAAGTTGAGTCCCGCATAGTGGTGTAGCGCGGTTGCTTGGTTCGTCATCGTGTCGGTGATGGACGTAAAGCGGCCACCGCGTGATCCTTCGAGTCAACCTTCCACAGGATCCTCGAGGAGCATCACGATGACCGCACCCCACATTGTCGACCCTGCAGGCCTTCTTGGCGAGGCCCTCTCCGAAGCCTCGCCAGATTTGATGCGCTCACTGCTGCAGACCGTGATCAACGCCCTGCTGTCGCCGGATGCTGATGCCGTGGTGGGCGCCGAATGGGGCCATCCCACCCCGGGGCGCCGTGCCCAGCGCAACGGCTACCGTCACTGCGGCCTGGACACCCGGGTGGGCACCATCGATGTCGCAGTCCCGAAGTTGCGCAAGGGAACCTACTTTCCGGACTGGCTGCTCGAACGCCGCAAGCGGGCCGAATCCGCGCTGACCACGGTGGTGGCCGACTGCTACCTGGCCGGGGTCTCGACGCGGCGGATGGACAAGCTGGTCAAGACCCTGGGCATCGACTCGCTGAGCAAATCGCAGGTCAGCCGCATGGCCACCGACCTCGACGAGCACGTCGAGCAGTTCGGCCACCGCCCCCTCGATTCCGCTGGCCCGTCCACCTTCGTCCCTGCTGATGCGTTGACGATGAAGGTCCGCGAAGGCGGCCGCGTGGTCAACGGGGTCGTGCTGCTAGCCACCGGCGTCAACGGCGACGGACACCGCGAAGTCCTGGGCATGCGCGTGGTCACCAGCGAGACCGCCCGGCCTGGAACGAATTCTTCGCCGACCTGCTTGCCGCGGGCTGGCTGGCGTACGACTGGTCACCAGCGACGCCCACGCCGGGCTACGCGAGGCGATCGCGGCCAACCTGCCCGGAGCGGCCTGGCAGCGCTGTCGCACCCACTACGCGGCCAACCTGATGAGCATCTGCCCCAAGAGCATGTGGCCGGCAGTCAAAGCCATGCTGCACAGCGTCTACGACCAACCCGACGCCCCCGCGGTGGCCGCGCAATTCGACCGGCTCATCGACTACGTCACCGACAAACTGCCCGCCGTGGCCGAACACCTCAGTGCTGCACGCGAAGACATCCTGGCCTTCACCGCGTTCCCCAAAGATGTCTGGACCCAGATCTGGTCCAACAACCCCGCCGAACGTCTCAACAAAGAGATCCGCCGCCGCACCGACGCCGTCGGGATCTTCCCCAACCGCGACGCCATCGTCCGCCTCGTCGGCGCCGTGCTGGCCGAACAGAACGACGAATGGGCCGAAGGCCGCCGCTACCTCGGCCTCGATGTCCTCGCCCGATGCCGCCTGACCACCATCACCAACGACAACCCCGAAATAGGAGCCGATGACATGCCTGCACTCACCGCCTAACCCACCGGATCACGCAGCACTACACCACTTCCCGGGACTTGACCGAGATCGCTCTCGGCTACATCGCCCAGATTCGCGAACTTCTCGACACGCTGGAACAGACGACGAGCATTAATGTTGATGAGTTCCGTCGGGAACTGCCGAACTGGACAGCGATGGTGTTGTCCTACGACAACGGTTGGAACAAGGCGAAGCAGTTCGGTGAGACGTCATTGCGGTTCCTCAACACTCTTGCTCCGTTGTTGGACGGTCTTGTGCCGGAGTTCACCGATGAGGACATCGCAGAGGTTGGCGCAGGTCTCACTGAATTGCTAGACCTGTTAAGCAAAAAGACGACCATCAGTCGCCAGCTAGCGATTTATCTGCTCAACCTGATCAACCATGCAAAGTGGGTCGTTGCTGACGCAAAGATCCAGGGCGACTTTCAATTGGCGCGCGCGGTGACAGCTTGAGTCTCGCAGCTGAGTCGAGCACCGGCGAGAAGCTGAAGCCGATGTACAAACGGTTGTTGGAAAAGTTCACTCGCAAAGAAGTTGTCGTCGGCGTGCTTGAGACAGCTACCGCAGCAGCGAAGTGTCTTGACGCAGTACAGAAGGCACTGCCGGCAGCGACCGGCGGGCAAATGAAACTATCCTCGGTCTACGCAGCGCTCGGCCCGTCGAGGTCATCGCTTTGCACAACAGCGACATGAACCTGCCGAAGCAGCCGAATTGTTATAACGACACATGCATGACGCCGATCGACGGCGAAACGCCAGTTCGCCTGTTACTGGTGTGAAAGTTGTTGTGAGACAGCACTCGTGCGGGCGGTATTATTCACCACCACTGCGGCTGCTTTCGTCAACGACACGGTGCGCCTCGTCGAAATTTGTCCCGCAGCGGCGTTAGCGTGAGCATGCCTTAAAAGGAACAGCCCCACGCCACGGGTTCTTCCGGAGTGAGGCTGTTCTGCACATTGGGACCGTGCTCACGAACAGTACCTCGCAAGGCCCGCCTCGCAAGGGAGGTCGGGCCTGCTCTGCCGGAGAGGTTTCTCTCGGGGCAGAGGGGAGGTGATGCAGGATGGGCACCATCCGTAAGACGGTTACGGTCCGTCCCGGCCAGACCAAAAAGGTCAAGACCGGGAACGTGATCTGGACGGTCACCCGCAAGCGCGGACGCTAATCGCGTCCGCAGGCCAGCCCCGGTCTCCTTGCGGGCCGGGGTTGTTCCGAAAGCACGAGATCCCCTACTGAACGAGTATTTGACCCAGGCGAATTCCAAGGGGCCACTCAGATGAATCACTGGGGCTGGAATCCAGCAACCCTGTCGGCGTTAGCAGCAGCGGTATATACAGTCTTCACAATCGCTGCGGTTGTCGTTGCAGTGGTCTCGTGGCGGGGGGGCGAAAGGGCAGACAAAGGCAGTCGAGGGCGAGATCAACGCACGGATGCGGCCGTGGGTCGGGCTGTATGACTTCAATATCAACGTCCTGAGCCGACCAAGCCGGTACTTCGTGTGCTACCTAGAAACTTCGGCCCGTTGCCCGCCGAGAAAGCGGACCTCGTTCTCGCCATCAGGCCTGAGTCATGGCTCGACGGGGAAGAGCAGAAGCCGTTCGAGAGCGCCCTACAACGTGTTGGTGCACCTGGCGGCGTGGTCGGGTCTACGCGCCGCTGAGCTTGCGGGTCTGCGGGTGGGCGATGTGACGGTGCCCAAGGCGTCGTTGAACCCGAACGCGCCTGTGAAGCCGGGAACGGTACGTGTGGAGCAGACGATTGCGTGGACCGGGGCGACGCCTACCGCCATTCCGCCCAAGACCAAGGGCAGCCGCCGCACCGTGCCGCTGACCGCCGCGACGACCGAACTGTTGCGGGACTACCTCGCCGAGCACCCGCGCCGCGATGAGCCGACTGCACCGTTGTTCCCGAACGTGCGGCTACGCCCGCCCCGGCCTACCGGGGTAGGCACGGAGCCACGGACTCATAATCCCTTGCTCGGGGATATGCCGGGAATCGAACCCGGCAACAACGCGAAGGCCCACCGGCAAGCCACCGCCTTGGCCGAGCTTTCGACCGCCGAAGCGGGGGAGCGGATGGTGCTCGACTGGACCGCTCCGTTACGGCACGCCACGTTCTACAAAGCCGTGTACCGGCCTGCCGTACTGAGGGCTAACCGGGCCGCTACCGCACGAGGCGACAAGGTCGTGGCGCTACAACCGAAGCTGAAGTTCCATGCGCTCCGGCACACCTACGCGAGCCTGTGCATCGCGGCAGGTCGGCCACCGCTAGAGGTCGCGGTTTATGGGCCACGCGAAGGTCACGACGACTTTGGGTGTGTATGCGCACCTTTTCAACACCGACGACTTCGCCGACGCAATGACCGCCCTGGGCGCGATGGACGCAAGTCCGACGTACGGCGAAAATGTTGTGCCGCTGTGGGGTTAAGTTTTACCTTTGGCGATGAAATCCCAAAACTTTGGAAAGAACAGCGATAGCTGCGTTTGCGAAGGGACGCCCTCGTTAAGCGCCGCCCGGCACTGGCGCGTGATCTCCTGCCGGTGCAGTTCCAGTTGAGGCACGAGCGTGTAGATGTTCGTCATGTCAATGGTGACGGTGCGGTACTGGCCCACGTCGAACGGCAACTTGTCAGAAGATCGAGTTATTTGAACGACTGGCTTCCTTGCAGCATGTCGTAATGCCAACTCGTAGTACACATTCGGGTTCGCAAAACTCAGGTCCGCAATCACGAGCGCAGCCTTGACGATGTGCTCGATCACCTGGCCGGTGATGAGACCCGGCTTGCTAATCTGGTCCGCGCGAACGGGCTTCAAACCTAGTTCTGCCAAGGCCGGTTCGATCAGCGAGCCGAGGACAAGGTCGGCATGCATTCGTTGCTCTGAGTCGTCGGCCCCGATTGGCGACACGATGAAGCACGTCGTCGACAAATCCTCTTCCTGAACAGGACCCCAAGCTGGTGCGGCGCTACCGGCCGTCGTTGTTTGATGCGCGCGAGTGGCGAATTCTTCATGGTGCTGAGCGTCGCTTGGGTGGTCATCGGTTGCTGCTCGTTCGATCGCCGCGTCGGCGGACACGAGGTGCTCGGAACCAGCGATTGTGCGGATCAATCCGACCTCGCGCGCGTTAGCAAGGAAGGTTTCGCTCGCTTCGCTGAGATGGTCGTCGGTTACACCGGCGTTCTTGAACGCATCCTTCAACACCTCAGCGGTAGGCAGTTTCAGGCCGGAGTATTGATCGAATACTTTCTTGAATGGGTCGATCCTGGAGACCGCTAGTTCAATCTGCGCCGGGAGTCGCATCGATTCCGGGAGTGCCGGATCAGATGCCGTTCGTCCGGTATCCGTCAGTTCAAGGAACTCGGCGTTGTAGCTGCCCGTGGTGAGTCCGTATTGGCCGCTCGCAGTGATGAGGTTCCGGGTCGCGCCGCTCGTTGGCGAGCGGTTCAAAGCCTCGAATAGGGTGATGCGTCGAACCTTCTGCCCCGACCCGTGCGTATGGATCGCTTCGGCGAGAAAGAGCGCCTCTTTGAATGACATAGCTGGAAAACTCCGCGCCTTGCGCGTCTTTTTCGCCGTCGCGGCGCTCTGACCATTGCCGTCGCTGCTGTCGTTCGTCTCCGCCGGGTCGCCGGCCACCTCTTCACTCATCGCTTACTCCTATATCTGCACGGCCCCTTCCGTAGGAACGGAACCAACACGTGCGAGCGTAGTGAACGTGTGTTCGATCTCACGGCGACACACCGTGCGCGGGGTACGGGTTGAGCTGCACTAATGCAACATTCGACGCACTATTCTCAATGGGCGCAACAGTCCCATTCGTAACCGAGAAACCTGGTGGCCACCGCGCGTGCAGTAGGTACAAAGTAGGTACCGCGCGGGCAGCCGAACGCGTGTTCGCCAGCGTCTGCGCTGGCCGCAGATATTGGAGCGGGCGACGGGAATCGAACCCGCGTCGCTAGTTTGGAAGACTAGGGCTCTACCATTGAGCTACGCCCGCGTGTGCAGCACCAGCAGACTGTACCGGCGGCACCGGAACCAAATCCAATTGAAGGCATCGCGTGTCCAGCCCGTAGTATCTCGCGTGGTCGTCCAGCGTTTTGGGCACGGCCCGCAGAAGACGGGGTGTAGCGCAGCTTGGTAGCGCATCCGCTTTGGGAGCGGAAGGTCGCAGGTTCAAATCCTGTCACCCCGACTGCAACACAAGCCCACACCAGAACTTGAAGGAGTATGAACGTGAAGAGCACCGTCGAGAAGTTGAGCCCGACCCGGGTTCGCATCAACGTGGAGGTGCCCTTCACTGAGCTCGAGCCCGAGTTCGACCGCGCGTTCAAGCAGCTCGCCAAGCAGGTCCGGCTGCCTGGCTTCCGTCCCGGTAAGGCGCCCCGCAAGCTGCTCGAAGCCCGCGTCGGCCGGGAAGCGATGCTCGACCAGGTGGTCAGCGAGGCGGTGCCCGGCCGCTATTCCGAGGCGGTGACGACGACGCAGGTGAACCCGCTCGGGCAGCCCGAGATCGAGATCACCAAAAAGGAGTACGGCGAAGACCTGGTCTTCACCGCCGAGGTCGACGTCCGACCCGACATCGAGCTGCCCGACCTGACCACCCTGAAGATCACCGTCGACCCGATCGAGATCACCGACGAGGAGGTCGACGCCGAACTGCAGTCGCTGCGCGCCCGCTTCGGCACGCTGACCGGGGTCGACCGCGCCGCCCAGAACGGCGACTTCGTCTCCATCGACCTCTCGGGTTCGGTCGACGGCAAGGAGCTGCCCGAGGCCGCGACCGAGGGCCTGTCGCACGAGGTCGGATCCGGACAGCTGATCGACGGCCTCGACGAGGCGATCGTCGGGCTCAAGGAGGGGGAGAGCCGGGTCTTCACCACCAAGCTGGTCGCCGGCGAGCACGCCGGCCAGGAGGCTCAGGTCACCGTCACCGTCAAGTCGGTCAAGGAACGTGAACTGCCCGAGCCCGACGACGACTTCGCCCAGCTGGCAAGCGAATTCGACACGATCGATGAGCTGCGCGCCAGCCTTCGCGAGCAGGTGGAGCGCACCAAGCGGGTGCAGCAGGCCGAGCAGATCCGCGACAAGACGTTGGAGACCCTGCTCGAGCAGATCGAGGTGCCGCTGCCGGAGAACATCGTGCAGGCCCAGGTCGACGACACGTTGCACAGCGCGATCCACAACCTCGACCACGACGAAGCGCGCTTCGCCGAGGTGCTGGAGGCCCAGGGCAGCAGCCGCGAGGAGTTCGACGCCGACAACCGCTCGAACGCGGAGAAGGGCGTCAAGACGCAGCTGCTGGTGGACGCGATCGCCGACAAGCTCGAGGTGCAGGTCAGCCAGAACGACATCACCGAACGCCTGATGCTGATGTCACAGCAGTACGGCATGGAGCCGCAGCAGCTGCTGCAGGCGCTGCAGCAAAACAACCAGCTGGCAGCCATGTTCGCCGATGTGCGGCGCGGGCTGGCGGTGGCCGCCGTCGTGCAGGGCGCCACGGTCACCGACAGCGACGGCAACGAGATCGACACCACGGAGTTCTTCGGCCGCTCGGGTGAGCAGGCGCAGACCGACGCGCCGGAGGACGAACCCCAAGCCGACGAGGCGCCCGCCGACGAGGAACCCGCCGACACCAAGTGACGCTCTGAGCGAACGCGGCCCCTCTGAGGACTGCGCGACGGCGCCGGTTGGTTAGTGTCGGTGAGAACGAGACTTTGACAGAAAGCAGGTACCAGTCGTGACTGACATGCGGTCGAACGGCCACGGGCTCAACCTGGTCGACTCGGTGTATGAGCGGTTGCTGTCCGAGCGGATCATCTTCTTGGGTTCGCAGGTGGACGACGACATCGCCAACCGGCTGTGCGCGCAGATTCTGCTGCTGGCCGCCGAGGACCCCACCAAGGACATTTCGCTCTACATCAACTCGCCGGGCGGCTCGATCAGTGCCGGCATGGCGATCTACGACACCATGGTGCTGGCCCCGTGCGACATCGCCACCTACGGCATGGGTATGGCCGCGTCGATGGCGCAGTTCCTGCTCGCCGCCGGAACCAAGGGCAAGCGTTACGCCCTGCCGCACGCCCGGATCCTGATGCACCAGCCGCTGGGCGGTGTGACCGGCAGTGCTTCCGACATCGCCATCCAGGCCGAGCAGTTCGCGGTCATCAAGAAGGAGATGTTCCGGCTCAACGCCGAGTTCACCGGGCAGACCATCGAACGCATCGAGGCCGACTCCGACCGCGACCGCTGGTTCACCGCACAGGAAGCGCTGGAGTACGGGTTCGTCGACCACATCATCACCAGCGCGTCAGTCAACGGCCAAGGACCGGGAGCAGGACTAGACAAATGACCGACCACATCCATCCGTCTCTCGACGCCCGCCTGGCACCACAGGCCCGCTACATCCTGCCGTCGTTCATCGAGCACTCGAGCTTCGGCGTCAAGGAGTCCAACCCGTACAACAAGCTGTTCGAGGAACGCATCATCTTCCTCGGCGTGCAGGTCGACGACGCGTCGGCCAACGACATCATGGCCCAGTTGTTGGTGCTGGAGTCGCTTGATCCCGACCGCGACATCACGATGTACATCAACTCACCCGGCGGCTCGTTCACCTCGTTGATGGCGATCTACGACACCATGCAGTACGTGCGTGCCGACATCCAGACGGTGTGCCTCGGGCAAGCGGCCTCGGCCGCGGCGGTGCTGTTGGCGGCCGGCACGAAGGGTAAGCGCCTGGCGCTGCCCAACGCCCGCGTGCTGATCCACCAACCGGCGCTGTCCGGCGTGATCCAGGGCCAGTTCTCCGACCTGGAGATCCAGGCCGCAGAGGTGGAACGGATGCGCACGTTGATGGAGACGACGCTGGCCCGGCACACCGGCAGAACACCCGAGCAGATCCGTAAAGACACCGACCGCGACAAGATCCTCACGGCCGAGGAGGCCAAGGAGTACGGGATCATCGACACGGTGCTGGAGTACCGCAAGCTCTCGGCGCAGACCGCCTGAGTTTCAATCGCGTCGTTTCGCGCTGTCGCAAAGCCGGCATGTGGCACGCTTTCTCAGCAGCCATCCGGGGGGATCAGACGGTAGGGGGACGTGATGCTGGTGGGCAAACGACTCGGCGGCATCATGGCCGCGTGCGCCGTGGGCTTGGCGCTCCAGGCGCTTTCGCCCGCGGTGAGCCACGCCGATGAAGTCTGTCCGGCGGGCACGTATTGGGACGTCTACACCAACCAGTGCATCCCGTATTCCGCAGTCGACGTCTATCTGAACCCGACACCGATCCTGGGGCCGAACCCGGTCCTGGGCCCGGCGGGTCCGGTTGGTGTCGGGGGAGTGGTCGGCCCGGTCGGTCCCGGCCCGGTGGGTCCCGGCCCGGTGGGTCCTGGTCCGGTGGGTCCCGGAGGGCCGGGCAGGCGCTGAGCCGACGCGGTGGATATCTGCTCGGCGACGGGTAGTTTGGTTTCGGACGGCTCCCGAAGCGGTAACGGCGGCGACACGCCAGAGACACAGTGTGCGTTCCGGTCAGCGATCGGGGGCCTCAGACGATATGTTGGCGCGAACACAGATAAATACCAACCACGCGATTCGGCTTTATCGGTCGCACCGTGCGGGAACAAACGGGTAGCGTCGAGTCAAGTCCCCAGAAAAGTTCGACGACAACCACATAAGAAGATTCAGTACGACTGCGAGGAAAGTAGGATCCCACCACCATGGCGCGCATTGGAGACGGCGGTGACCTGCTGAAGTGCTCGTTCTGCGGGAAGAGTCAAAAGCAGGTCAAGAAACTCATTGCGGGCCCAGGGGTCTACATCTGCGACGAGTGCATTGACCTCTGCAACGAGATCATCGAAGAGGAGCTCGCCGACGCGGACGACGTCAAACTCGACGAGCTTCCCAAGCCGGCCGAAATCCGCGATTTCCTCGAGGGCTATGTCATCGGCCAGGACACCGCGAAGCGCACCCTCGCCGTCGCGGTCTACAACCACTACAAGCGCATTCAGGCCTCCGAGAAGACCCGTGACTCGCGCGCTGAGCCGGTCGAGTTGGCCAAGTCCAACATCCTGATGCTCGGCCCCACCGGCTGCGGCAAGACGTACCTGGCGCAGACGCTGGCCAAGATGCTCAACGTGCCGTTCGCGATCGCCGACGCCACCGCGTTGACCGAAGCGGGCTACGTCGGCGAGGACGTCGAGAACATCCTGCTCAAACTGATCCAGGCCGCCGACTACGACGTCAAGCGCGCCGAGACCGGGATCATCTACATCGACGAGGTCGACAAGATCGCCCGCAAGAGCGAGAACCCGTCGATCACCCGCGATGTGTCCGGTGAGGGTGTGCAGCAGGCGCTGCTGAAGATCCTGGAGGGCACGCAGGCGTCGGTGCCGCCGCAGGGCGGCCGTAAGCACCCGCATCAAGAGTTCATCCAGATCGACACCACCAACGTGTTGTTCATCGTGGCGGGTGCGTTCGCCGGGCTGGAGAAGATCGTCTCCGACCGCGTCGGCAAGCGCGGGCTGGGTTTCGGCGCCGAGGTGCACTCGAAGGCCGAGATCGACACGCAGGACCACTTCGCCGAAGTGATGCCCGAGGACCTGATCAAGTTCGGGCTGATCCCGGAGTTCATCGGTCGGCTGCCGGTGGTGGCCTCGGTGACCAACCTGGACAAGGACTCGCTGGTGCAGATCCTGTCCAAGCCCAAGAACGCGTTGGTCAAGCAGTACACCCGGCTGTTCGAGATGGACGGTGTGGAGCTGGAGTTCACCGACGACGCGCTCGAGGCCATCGCCGATCAGGCCATCCACCGCGGCACCGGTGCCCGAGGGCTGCGCGCGATCATGGAGGAAGTCCTGCTGCCGGTGATGTACGACATCCCCAGCCGCGACGACGTCGCCAAGGTCGTGGTCACCAAGGAGACCGTCCAGGACAACGTGCTGCCGACCATCGTGCCGCGCAAGCCGTCTCGTAACGAGCGCCGCGACAAGAGCGCCTAGCGCAGCACGCGGTCCGGCCGGGTGTAGACGTTCATCGAGTCGCCGCGCAGAAACGCCACCAAGGTGAGGCCGGACTGACTTGCCAGGTCCACGGCCAGCGACGACGGTGCCGACACCGCGGCCAGCACCGGGATCCCGGCCATCACCGCCTTCTGCGTCAGCTCAAATGATGCGCGCCCGCTGACCAGCAGCACGGTGCCGCCGAGCGGAATCCGGTCTTGTTCCACGGCCCATCCGATCACCTTGTCGACGGCGTTGTGGCGCCCGATGTCTTCCCGCACCGCAAGCGTGGCGGCGTCGGTGTCGAACAGCGCGGCCCCGTGCAGGCCGCCCGTGCTGGCGAAGACCTTCTGCGCGTCGCGCAACAGCGCGGGCAGGCTCGTCAGGGTTTGCGCGGTGACGGTCGACGGGTCGTCGCCGGGACAGTGGCGGCTGCTCAACTGCACCGCTTCCAGGGAGGCTTTACCGCACACACCGCACGAGGAGCTGGTGTAGAAGTTGCGGGTCACGTCGACGTCAGGCATCGCGACGTCGGGTGCCAGCGTGACGTCGAGCACGTTGTAGGTGTTGACCGCAACCCCGGATTCGTCGGGGGTCGTGCCCTTGCAATAGCGCACCGTGAGCACGTCCGCGCGACGTGCGATCACCCCCTCGGTGAGCAGAAAGCCTTGCGCCAGTTCGATATCGGAGCCCGGTGTGCGCATGGTGACGGTGATCGGCGTGCCGTTGACGCGGATCTCCAGCGGTTCTTCGACCACCAGCGTGTCCGGTCGCGCGACCGTGTCCGTCGCGGTCACGTGCTGGACCCGGCGCCGTGCGGTGACCCGTCCCATGTGTCCAGCCTAGGGCGCAGCCCACACGTGTCGGCTCGCCGCAGGCGCGGCGAACCGGCACAATGGATTCGTGCATCCTGAAACCGCATCGAAGGCTCGTCCGCGCGCGTGGCGTGATCCGCTTTCGGCCGGGTTCCGCGCGCATCAGAACCTGCTGCTCTTGCGTCTGCGCTGGCATGAGCGTCGTGCCGCGGCCGTAGCCGACCGGGTCGCGTAGCGAAGCGCCGCAGGTGGGCGTCGGCTCCGCGGTGGCGTGCTAGCCAGCTGCTACTGCCCGGTAACCATTTCCTTAGAAATCGGGTCGCCCGCGGGGGTGACGAAAAGCACAGTTTTGTCTCACGACACGCCCCCGCACACATGTGAGCAGGACATTTGGGCTACCCTGGTCCGAGTGTCGCCCGCGGGTCCGGTGAAGGGCTACCTAAGGAAAGTGCAATAATCGGTACTGGCAGTGACATAAAAAATTTTGGGTGGACGTCGAACGGCGCCGGGGTCACGCTGACGGCGACGCAAACGATGTTCGTCGGTAACGACCCACAAACTAGAGAGGCAGGCGAGTGGGGGCCAACGGCAACAGCGCCAGTCCAGGAACTCGGCAGAAGCTAGAGAAGGTCGTCATCCGGTTCGCCGGTGACTCCGGCGACGGTATGCAGCTCACCGGTGACCGGTTCACCTCTGAGGCGGCACTGTTCGGCAACGACCTTGCCACACAACCGAATTACCCCGCCGAGATCCGCGCCCCCCAGGGCACGCTGCCCGGTGTTTCGTCGTTCCAGATCCAGATCGCGGACTACGACATCCTCACCGCCGGCGACCGCCCCGATGTGCTGGTCGCGATGAACCCGGCCGCGCTCAAAGCCAACGTGTCCGACCTTCCCCGCGGCGGCCTGATCATCGCCAACTCCGATGAGTTCACCAAGCGCAACCTGGCCAAGGTCGGCTACGACTCCAACCCGCTGGAAAACGACGAGCTGTCCGACTACGTCGTGCAGGCCGTGGCGATGACCACGCTGACCCTCGGCGCGGTGGAGTCCATCGGCGCATCGAAGAAGGACGGTCAGCGGGCCAAGAACATGTTCGCGCTGGGCCTGCTGTCGTGGATGTACGGCCGCGAGCTGTCGCACTCTGAGGCGTTCATCCGGGAGAAGTTCGCCCGCAAGCCCGATATCGCCGAAGCCAACGTGCTGGCGCTGAAGGCGGGCTGGAACTACGGCGAGACCACCGAGGCCTTCGCCAGCACCTACGAGGTGGCGCCCGCCAAGCTGAAATCCGGTGAGTACCGCCAGATTTCCGGTAACACCGCGCTGGCGTACGGCATCGTCACCGCCGGCCAGCTGGCCAACGTGCAGGTGGTGCTCGGCACCTATCCGATCACGCCGGCGTCTGACATCCTCCACGAGCTGTCCAAGCACAAGAACTTCAACGTGCTGACCTTCCAGGCCGAGGACGAGATCGCCGGAATCGGTGCGGCGATCGGCGCGTCCTACGGCGGCGCGCTCGGCGTCACCAGCACGTCGGGGCCGGGCATCTCGCTGAAGTCCGAAGCCATCGGCCTGGCCGTGATGACCGAGCTGCCGCTGATCGTGATCGACGTGCAACGCGGCGGCCCGTCGACCGGCCTGCCGACCAAGACCGAGCAGGCCGACCTGCTGCAGGCGATGTTCGGGCGCAACGGTGAGTCGCCGGTGGCGATCATCGCGCCGCGGTCGCCGTCCGACTGCTTCGACGTGGCCGTGGAGGCCGCCCGCATCGCGGTCACCTATCACACGCCGGTGATGATCCTGTCCGACGGCGCGATCGCCAACGGCTCTGAGCCGTGGCGCATCCCGGACGTCAGCACGTACCCGGCCATCGAACACACCTTCGCCAAATCCGGTGAGCCGTTCCAGCCCTACGCACGCGATCCGGAGACCTTGGCACGTCAGTTCGCCATTCCCGGCACACCCGGGCTGGAACACCGCATCGGCGGGCTGGAAGCAGCCAACGGTTCGGGCAACATCTCCTACGAGCCGAAGAACCACGACCTGATGGTGCGGCTGCGACAGGCCAAGGTGGACGGCATCAAGGTGCCCGACATCGAGGTCGACGACCCGACCGGTGACGCCGAACTGCTGATGCTGGGCTGGGGCAGCAGCTACGGCCCGATCGGCGAAGCGTGCCGGCGCGCGCGGCGCCGCGGGATCAAGGTCGCGCAGGCACATCTGCGCAATCTCAGCCCGCTTCCGGCCAACCTGGGCGAGGTGCTGCGGCGCTACCCCAAGGTGGTGCTGCCGGAGATGAACCTTGGCCAGCTGGCACTGCTGCTGCGCGGCAAGTACCTGGTCGACATCCAGTCGGTGACCAAGGTGGAAGGTATGGCGTTTCTGGCCGACGAGGTGGAAGGCATCATCGACGCCGCGCTCGAGGGAACGCTGGGCGACAAGGAAAGTGACAAGACCAAGTTCGCGCGGTTGGCGGCGGCCACCATCGAGGCCGAAGCAGCTGACGCGACTGGTGTGGGAGCGAACGCATGACAGATCTGGTTGGAGCTGACCTCGGCCTCACCTCGGGCACCAGCAAAGTGCCCACGACCGACCAGCCGCAGAAGGGCAAGGACTTCACCAGCGACCAGGAGGTCCGGTGGTGCCCCGGCTGCGGTGACTACGTCATCCTCAACACCATCCGCAACTTCCTGCCCGAGCTGGGTCTGCGGCGCGAGAACATCGCGTTCATCAGCGGTATCGGCTGCTCGAGTCGCTTCCCGTACTACCTGGACACCTACGGGTTCCACTCCATTCACGGCCGGGCGCCCACCATCGCGACCGGGCTGGCCCTGGCGCGCGAAGACCTTTCGGTGTGGGTGGTCACCGGCGACGGTGACGCGCTCTCGATCGGCGGCAACCACCTGATCCATGCGCTGCGCCGCAACGTCAACATCACGATCCTGCTGTTCAACAACCGGATCTACGGGCTGACCAAGGGCCAGTACTCGCCGACGTCGGAGGTCGGCAAGATCACGAAGTCCACCCCGATGGGCTCGCTGGACTATCCGTTCAACCCGGTGTCGCTGGCGCTCGGCGCCGATGCGACGTTCGTGGGTCGCGCGCTGGACTCCGACCGCAAGGGGCTCACCGAGGTGCTGCGCGCGGCGGCCGCGCACCGCGGCGCGGCGCTGGTCGAGATCCTGCAGGACTGCCCGATCTTCAACGACGGGTCGTTCGACGCGCTGCGCAAGGAGGGCGCCGAGGAGCGCCTGATCAACCTCACCCACGGCGAGCCGGTGGTCTTCGGCGCCGATGGCGAGTACTGCGTGGTGAAGTCTGGCTACGGCCTCGAGATCGCCAAGACCGCCGACGTGTCGGCAGACGAGATCATCGTGCACGACGCGCACATCGAGGACTCGGCGTATGCGTTCGCGCTGTCACGGCTGTCCGAGCAGAACCTCGAACACATGGTGATGGGTATCTTCCGACAGGTCAGCAAGCCGACCTACGACGACGCCGCCCGCCATCAGGTCGTCGCGGCGCAAGAGGGTCAACCGCACGACACGACCGCGTTGCAGTCGCTGCTTCGGGGTAAAGACACGTGGATGGTCGACTAACGTCTCACCCATGACGACCACCGTCGGTCTCGCCGCGATCATCGTGGCAGGCGGGGCTTCTCGCCGAATGGGCCGTGACAAAGCCACCCATCCCTACGAGGGCACCACCCTCGTCGAGCACATGGTGGGCATTCTCAAGCCCCGCTGCGCGCCGGTGTTCGTGGTGGCCGCCCCGGGTCAAGCGCTTCCGCCGCTGGATGCCGAGGTGCTGCGTGACGAGGTCCGCGGTGTCGGCCCGCTGCTGGCGACCGGACGCGGGCTGCGTGCCGCGGCGGAGGCGGGCCGTGAGTTGGCGTTCGTCTCCGCGGTGGACATGCCGCTGCTGAGGGTCGACCTGATCGACCAACTCGTGGGCCCCGCCGTGGCGCTGAATGCCGACGTGGTGCTGCCCTGGGACGGCCGCGACCACTACCTTGCCGGCATCTACCGGACCTCGCTGGCCGATCGGGTCGATGCTCTGGTCAGGGCCGGACAACGCAGCATGCGCGCGTTGGTCGACACCGTCGACACCCAACGCATCGTGATGCCCGAGCAGCGCTCACTGACCAACGTCAACACCGCAGCGGATCTGGCCGCGATACGCTCTCTGCAAATTGCCTAGCAAATTCGTAATTAGATAATCCGCTATTTACGGCGGATGAAATCGAATTGAGTTTCGCTAATTATGCCGTGATATGCGGGTGCGATAGCACACCGCGCCCCGTTGTCGGCCGGGTCAGCGATGCCGGCGTGACGCGGAGACCGTTCCGCCGCATATGGTTTCGCGTTTCCGAAGCGACAATATGGAACACATCGGCCGTGAAATAGGCTCTGGGACACCGGCGCAACCGGGCTCGGGTGAATGCCGAATGCAACGTGGCACGCTGCGCAGGGCGCGAAGGTAATCCGGGGACGCGCGCGCGTCGCGGATCGCAACACCTGGCCCGTGAAAAGCTCTATATCCCACCATGTTTGATCGG
Organism: Mycolicibacterium pulveris; assembly: GCA_050205315.1. GTDB lineage: Bacteria > Actinomycetota > Actinomycetes > Mycobacteriales > Mycobacteriaceae > Mycobacterium > Mycobacterium pulveris_A. Next base: position 100,399 of record JBNMRA010000012.1, read on the forward strand.
CCCGATGTGCTCGGGGAGAGTTCGACGGTGTTGAGGCCGTCTCGTCGTGACGTGAACAGACACCACGAAATATCGTCTGCGGCAACGGTATTCGCTGCGCGCTCCGTGGCGCGCTGAAGGCTCAGCGCCAGCGAACCCGTTTTCCACTGCTTGGCGTTTTTCGGTGTAGCGGCGGCGATTCTGTCCGGCGAGTGCAACTTTCAGGGCGCTATGCCCTCAAATCAGCGTTCGTAATCGTGCGCCACATCACAAAATCATGGTGATTTGACTCACCGAGACGGGCTGATCCGGAAGTTTTGACACCTCGGTCGAAGTCGCGGTGACCTGCGCGGACGCCCGAAAATCCCGGCCGTGATCTGTCCGTGATCATTCCGCGACACGTTCTTCACCGATATGACTTCGGCCGTTTCGGTTTGTACGGTCCAAAACGGCTTCGCGCGGAGCAAACAATTTCAAAACCCACGAACCTGCGTGTGAGTGGGGCTGCCGGGAGTGAGTCCGCCTCCGGTGGCCGCCGGACGGCCATGTCCGGCGAGGTTTCGGCCTTCCGCTGTCGCACCTGACCGAGACGGTGCGACCCAACCCTGTCGCCTGACCAGGCATCTCCACCTGCTTTCCCGCAGGTGCTTGTTGGCGCGCGCTTGGCGAAAGGATCGAAGTGAAGAACATCCGCAAGACGTTTGGCCTGGCCGGCATCGCAGGCGCGCTCGCCGTGGCTCCGATGGCGCTGGCCGGCACTGCCAACGCGGACAGCGTGAACTGGGATGCCGTCGCGGCGTGCGAGTCGGGCGGCAACTGGTCGATCAACACCGGTAACGGCTACTACGGCGGTCTGCAGTTCTCCCTGGGCACCTGGCGGTCCAACGGCGGGTCGGGCATGCCCCACCAGGCCAGCAGGTCCGAACAGATCCGCGTCGCGGAAAATGTGCTGCAGACGCAGGGAATCGGCGCATGGCCGTCCTGCGGCGGGCGCGGCTAGCACCCAGACCCTGCGAACAGGGCTAAACAGCGTAGGGGGCGGCGCCGAATCTCACCGGCGCCGCCCCTTCTTTCTCACAAGCCTCTTACACCAGTTAAGTAACGAATAAAACTTTTGACACTCGCGTAACAGGTGACGTTCCCCACCCGACAGACCGGATGACCGCAGCGGAGAGCAGCTCTTCACGCGGACCTTGTTTCAACCGGTCGGGGAAGGACCGCAACGATGAACATTCGTAAGGCAGTCACCAAGGGCCTGTGGGCCACCGCAATCGCCGGCGCGCTCGCGCTCGTGCCGATGGCCGTGTCGACGCCCACCGCCCAAGCCGAGTCGGTCAACTGGGACGCCATCGCCGAATGCGAGTCCGGCGGCAACTGGTCCATCAACACCGGTAACGGCCACTACGGCGGCCTGCAGTTCAAGCAGGCGACCTGGTCCGCCAACGGCGGTGTCGGCAATCCCGCGCACGCGTCGCGCGCCGAGCAGATCCGCGTCGCCGAGAACGTGCTGCGCACTCAGGGCCTGAAGGCCTGGCCCAAGTGCGGCCCCCGCGGCGCCACCCCGGCGGTGTGGACCAACGCGGGCACCCCCGCAGCGCCGTCCGTTCCCGCCGCCACCGGCTGCGCCGCGATGCCCACCCGCGCCCTGCTCGGATTCGTCAACCCGCGCCAGATGTGCAGCGCCCTGCTCAACCCGCTGGGCACGCTGGGCGCAACACGCTGAACTCGTTGCCCTGGGGATCGACGAAGGCACCATCAGGGCCGCGCGCCGCGACCACAGCGGGCTGGCCCACAAGCGTCCAACGCCACCGGTTGGGCACCACCCGCTCATCGGACACCCGGACGAACTTCCAGATCAGCGACTCCCAGCCGGCCGAACCGTACAGCCACCGCGGAGTGCCGTCGGGTCCGTTGCGGACGTCGGCGCCCACCACGGGCGCCCACCACGCGGCCAGTTCCTCGGGACGGTCGCTATCGACGCATACCGCGAACACCCGCGCGCCGGCGTCACCCGCCGGTGCGGGGTCGGGAAACGCGCAGAATTCGTTGCCCTCGATGTCGGCAAGGGTCACCCAACCGGAATGCTCGGCCAACATCCGCGCGCCGGCGTCGACCAACGTCGCGATGTCGCGGGTGTAGACGTCCAGGTGTACACGGTTCTTCACGGTCTTGGGCCGCTGCTGCGGTCGAAACGACAGCAGGGTCTGCTGGGCGTCGCGGCCCAGCACGTCGGCCCAGAACGTCTGCATCGCCTGCGGGTCGGCGGCCTCGACCGACAAGGCGCCCAGTGCGGTGCTCACGCGTCGGGCAACCGAAACGCCGACCGCGCCGCGACGGCGGCCAGGTGCCGCGTCAGCGCCCATTCGGGCACCAGCACCGAGGCGCGGCTGGCCAGCGTGCTCAGCAGGGTCGGACGCAGGTTGACGACCGCCCCGATCAGCCTGGATTCGCGCATTACCGACCGCACCCGCGGACGGCGGAACGCGACGAACCGCGCGAACGCCGCGGCCACGTCGTCTGGATCGTCGAGAAACCGGGCGAGGATCGCCGCGTCCTCGATGCCCTGGCAGCCACCCTGACCCAGATGCGGCCGCATCGGATGAGCGGCGTCGCCCACCACCAGCACCGGTCCGCGCGACCACTGCCGCGCCGCATCGCGGTCGTAGAGGTCATTGCGCAGCACCTCGTCGGGATCGGTGGCGGCCAGCACCTGCGGAATCGGCTCGGCCCAGCCGGCGAACCGGGATCGCAGGTACGCCAGCTCGCCCTGCGCGGCACGTCCGCCTTCGGGTGTGCGTTCGGTGGCGAACCAGTAGGTGTGGTCGGGCCCGAGCGGAACGTGGCCGAACTCGACGGCAGGTCCGAGCACCTCACCGGCGACGTTCGGGTCGATCGCGTGCGCGGCGACCCCGCGCCAGGCCGTGTAGCCGACGTATCGGTTGTTCAGCGTGCCGTTGAGGTGACGCGCCACCATCGAATGTGTGCCGTCGGCGCCGATCACCGCGTCGGCGGTAAGCGTCGTCGAATTCGACAACGCCACCCGCACACCGTCTCCGGTGGGCACCAACGCCTCCGCCGATACCCCGGTGCGCAGGCTGCCGTCCGCGAGCGCGTCGGCCAGAACCGCGGTCAACGTGGACCGGCGGATCACCACCAGCGGCTCGCCGAGTGCCTTGACGATCCGTTGCGGCGACGGACGCCGCAGCCAGCTGCCGTCGCGCCAACGCAGCGCACCCGCGGTCACCCGGCCGCCGGCCGCGCGCACCGCGTCGCCGAGGCCGAACTCGTCGAGCGCGGCCAACGCGTTGGGCCAGATGCTGATGCCCGCACCCGACGAGGTGTCGGTGCGCTCCTCGACGAGCGTGACGTCGTGGCCGCGTCGCTGCAGCGCGACCGTGGTCGCCAAACCCGCGATACCGGCCCCGACTACCACGATCCGCTTCGGCATCCGTCGAACGTAGCGCGTGGCGCTTTGACTTCTCGCGTCGATTTCTACGTGAGGGTCGTGATTTGGGTTGCAACACAGCCCTGGCGCAGAAATCGGCGGACATGTCGGCGCCGGGGCTGTGCTACCAACAAGGCATGACCGCCACGCCGTTCGACGACCTCGACGACTACATCGCGCTGCCGCGCGTCTCCGGCCTTGCGGTGTCACCCGACGGGACCCGCGTCGTGACCACCGTCGCCGAGCTCAACGACAAGCGCACCGAATACGTCACCGCGGTGTGGGAGCTGGACCCAGCGGGCCGCCGGCCGGCGCGCCGGCTGACCCGCGGCGCCAAAGGGGAGTCGTCACCGGTGTTCGCCGCCGACGGTGACCTGCTGTTCGTCGCCGTGCGCCCCACCGACGACGACGACAAACCGCCTGCGGCGCTGTGGCGTCTGCCCGCCGCGGGCGGGGAGGCCTACGAGGAGCTGGCGCTGCCGGGCGGGGTGGAGGCCGCCCGCACGGCATGTGAGGCGAGCGTGACGGTGATCCGCGCGCCGATGCTGCCGTCGGCGCGCACCGTCGACGACGACCGGCGCATGCGCGACGCGCGCAAGGACAACACGATCACCGCGGTCTTGCACACCGGCTACCCGATCCGGCGGTGGGACAAGGACATCGGGCTCAACCACCCGCATCTGTTCGGTCTCGGAATCGTCGAAGGGAAACCGAGCGATCTGACCGCGGAGCCGGCAGGTGCGCTGCGCGACGCCCAGTTCGACGTCAGCCCCGACGGCCGGTTCGTCGTGACGACCTGGCAGCAGCCCGCGCCGGGCGCCGCGCAGCACTCGGTGCTGATGCGCATCGACACCGACACCGGCGAACGCGCCGTGATCGCCGACGAACCCGATGCCGACCTGTGGAACCCGGCGATCGCGCCGGACGGCTCAGCGGTCGCCTATCTGCGTGAATCCTATTCGACGCCGGACAAGGCGCCCCGAATCACGTTGGGCTGCACACGCTTCGGCGGGCAGCGCGAAGATCTGGCGTTGGAGTGGGACCGTTGGCCGTCCTCGGTGACGTGGTCGCACGACGGGTCGGCGCTGATCGTCACCGCCGACCAGGACGGGCGCGGCCCGGTGTTTTCGGTCGCTGTCGCCGACGGCGCGGTGACCCAACTGACCTTCGACGACTACGCCTACACCGATGTGACGGCCGCGCCGGACGGCGTGCTGTATGCGTTGCGAAGCTCCTATGCCGCGCCGCCGCACCCGGTGCGCATCGACGCCGACGGCACAGTGACGGAGCTGCCGTGCGTGCAGGCCCCGCGGCTGCCGGGCGCGCTGACCGAAATCGACGCGACGGCGGCCGACGGCACCCGGGTGCGGTCCTGGTTGGTGCTGCCCGACGGTGACGAGCCGGCGCCGCTGCTGCTGTGGATCCACGGCGGCCCGCTGGCCAGCTGGAACTGCTGGTCGTGGCGCTGGAATCCGTGGCTGCTGGCGGCCCGCGGATACGCGGTGCTGCTCCCGGATCCGGGGCTGTCCACCGGGTACGGCCAGGACTTCGTGTCCCGCGGGTGGGGCGCCTGGGGCGGCGCGCCGTTCGATGACCTGATGGCGGCCACCGACGCCGCCTGCGCGCACCCCCGCGTCGACGCCGGGCGCACCGCGGCGATGGGCGGCTCCTTCGGCGGATACATGGCCAACTGGGTGGCGGGGCACACCGACCGGTTCGACGCCATCGTCACCCACGCCAGCCTGTGGGCGCTCGACCAGTTCGGCGCCACCACGGACTCGTCCTATTACTGGGTGCGCGAGATGACCCGCGAGATGGCCGCGATGTACTCGCCGCACCGCTTCGTCGATGCGATCCGCACCCCGATGCTGGTCGTCCACGGCGACAAGGATTACCGGGTGCCGATCGGGGAAGCGCTGCGGCTGTGGTACGAGCTGCTCACCGACTCCGGTCTGCCCGCCGGCGAAGACGGCACCAGCGCGCACCAGTTCCTGTACTTCCCCTCCGAGAACCACTGGGTGCTCACCCCGCAACACGCCAAGATCTGGTACCAGGTGGTCACCGCGTTTTTGGCCCGCCATGTGCTCGGTGAGCACGTCGAGCTGCCCGAGACCCTCGGGTAGCGTCGCTCCCATGAGCGCGCAACGGGAATTCGACATCGTCGTATACGGGGCAACCGGATTCGTGGGCAAGCTGACCGCCGAATACCTGGCCGAAGCCGCTGGCGACGCCCGGATCGCGCTGGCGGGCCGATCACAGGACAAGCTGCTCGCGGTGCGCGACGGGCTGCCGGCCTCGGCGCGCGACTGGCCACTGATCACCGCCGACGCATCACAGCCGTCGTCGCTGAACGCGATGGCCGCGCGCACCCAGGTGGTGGTGACCACCGTGGGTCCCTACATCAAGTACGGGTTGCCGTTGGTGGCCGCCTGCGCGGCCGCAGGCACCGACTACGCCGATCTGACCGGTGAGCCGATGTTCATCCGCCAAAGCATCGACCTGTATCACAAGCAGGCCATCGACACCGGCGCCCGCATCGTGCACTCGTGCGGATTCGATTCCATCCCTTCAGATCTCACCGTGTTCGCGTTGTACCGCAGGGCCCAGCAGGATCAGGCCGGACAGCTCACCGACACCAACCTGGTGGTGCGTAAGTTCGCCGGCGGGGTGTCGGGGGGCACGGTCGCCTCGATGCTGGAGGTGATGCACACCGCCTCCACCGATCCCGAGGCCAGGCGGCTGATGGAGGATCCCTACACCCTGTCCGACGATCGCAGCGCCGAGCCCGAGCTCGGGGCCCAACCCGACATGAGGTGGCGTCGGGGGGCCGAGATCGCCCCGGAATTGAAGGGCTACTGGACCGCACCGTTCGTGATGGCCACGGTCAACACCCGTATCGTGCGGCGCAGCAACGCGTTACTGGACTACGGCTACGGCAGGCGATTCGAATACGGTGAGCAGATGAGCGTGGGCCGCTCCGTTCTCGCCCCGGTGGCCGCGGCCGTCGCGGCGGGCGGCAACACGGCCACCATGGCGCTGGGCAGCCGGTTCTTCCACCGGTTGCCGCGCAAGCTCGTCGAGCGCGTCGTGCCCAAGCCGGGTACCGGCCCGAGCGAGCGCACCCGCGAAAGCGGGCACTACACCGTCGAGGCCTACACCACCACGACGACCGGCGCGCGGTACCGGACCACGATGTCGCAGCAGGGTGACCCGGGCTACAAGGCCACCTCGGTGCTGCTCGGTGAGAGCGGTCTCGCGCTGGCGCTGGATCGGGACCGGCTCTCGGACCTGCGCGGGGTGCTGACCCCGGCGGCGGCGATGGGCGATGCGTTGCTGGCGCGGTTCCCGGCCGCGGGCGTCTCCGTGCAGACGGTTCGGTTGGACTGAGGGGCCGTTTCGCACCGCGTAGGCCCACTGGCCTCACAGCGGCCGAGCCTTCCTAGAATTGCCGTGTGACCTCAACCCCCCGCCGCGCCGCCGATCCCGGCGTTGAAGCATTGCCCAAGTCGTGGGACCCGGGCGCGGTGGAGGCTGACCTCTACGACGGCTGGGTGACCGCCGGCTACTTTTCGGCCGATGTCACCAGCACCAAACCCGCCTATTCGATCGTGCTGCCGCCGCCGAACGTGACCGGCAGCCTGCACATGGGCCATGCGCTCGACCACACGCTGATGGATGCGCTGACCCGGCGCAAGCGGATGCAGGGGTACGAGGTGCTGTGGCTGCCGGGGATGGACCACGCCGGCATCGCCACCCAGTCCGTGGTCGAAAAGCAGCTCGCCGTCGACGGCAAGACCAAAGAGGACTTCGGCCGCGAACTGTTCGTCGACAAGGTGTGGGACTGGAAACACGAATCCGGCGGCACCATCCAAGGCCAAATGCGCCGCATCGGCGACGGCGTGGACTGGAGCCGCGACCGGTTCACGATGGACGACGGACTGTCGCGCGCGGTCCGCACGATCTTCAAGCGGCTCTTTGACGCGGGCCTGATCTACCGCGCCGAGCGGCTGGTGAACTGGTCGCCGGTGCTGGAGACCGCCGTCTCCGATCTGGAGGTCAAATACGACGACGTCGAGGGCGAGCTGGTGTCTTTCCGATACGGCTCGCTGTCCGACGACGAACCGCACATCGTGGTGGCGACCACCCGGATGGAGACGATGCTCGGCGACACCGCGATCGCGGTGCATCCCGACGACGACCGCTACCGCCACCTGGTCGGCAAGACGCTGGCGCATCCGTTCCTCGACCGCGAAATCGTCATCGTCGCCGACGAACACGTCGACCCGGAGTTCGGCACCGGCGCGGTGAAGGTCACCCCGGCCCACGACCCCAACGACTTCGAGATCGGCATGCGGCACGGGCTTCCGATGCCCACCATCATGGACACCAAGGCCCGGATCGTCGACACTGGAACGCAATTCGACGGGATGGACCGCTTCGAGGCCCGGGTCAAGGTGCGCGAGGCGCTGGCCGGGCAGGGCCGCATCGTCGAGGAGAAGCGGCCCTATCTGCACAGCGTCGGACACTCCGAACGCAGCGGCGAGCCGATCGAACCGCGGCTGTCGCTGCAGTGGTGGGTCAAGGTCGACGCGCTGGCCAAGGCGGCAGGCGATGCGGTGCGCAACGGCGACACCGTGATTCACCCCAAGAGCCTGGAACCGCGCTGGTTCGCCTGGGTGGACAACATGCACGACTGGTGCATTTCACGGCAACTGTGGTGGGGCCACCGCATCCCGATCTGGCACGGGCCCAACGGCGAAATGGTGTGCGTCGGGCCCGACGAGACCCCGCCCGCGGGCTGGGAACAGGACCCCGACGTGCTGGACACCTGGTTCTCGTCGGCGCTGTGGCCGTTCTCCACGATGGGCTGGCCCGACCACACGCCGGAACTTCAGAAGTTCTATCCGACAACGGTTCTGGTCACCGGCTACGACATCCTGTTCTTCTGGGTGGCCCGGATGATGATGTTCGGCACCTTCGTCGCCGGCGACGATGCGATCACCGACTACGGCAAACGCGGACCGCAGGTGCCGTTCGAAAACGTCTTCTTGCACGGGCTGATCCGCGACGAGCACGGCCGAAAGATGAGCAAGTCACGCGGTAACGGCATCGATCCGCTGGACTGGGTGGAGAAGTTCGGCGCCGACGCGCTGCGCTTCACGCTCGCCCGCGGCGCCAGTCCCGGCGGCGACCTGTCCATCGGCGAGGACCACGCGCGCGCCTCGCGCAACTTCGCCACCAAGCTCTTCAACGCCACCCGGTTCGCGCTGATGAACGGCGCCAGACCCGCACCGCTGCCCGACGCGTCGCAGCTCACCGACGCCGACCGGTGGATCCTGGGCCGGATGGAAGAGGTGCGCGCCGAAGTCGACGCGGCCTTCGACGGCTACGAGTTCAGCCGGGCCTGTGAAGCGCTGTACCACTTTGCCTGGGATGAGTTCTGCGACTGGTACGTGGAGTTGGCGAAAGCGCAACTGGCAGAAGGTATCGAGCACACCACCGCCGTGCTCGCCGCAGTGCTGGACACGCTGTTGAAGCTGCTGCACCCGGTGATGCCGTTTGTCACCGAGGTGCTGTGGAAGACGCTGACCGGCCAGGAGTCGCTGGTGGTGGCCGACTGGCCCGAACCCACCGGCTTCGCCGTGGATCCCGTGGCCGCCCAGCGGGTCGCCGACATGCAGAAGCTGATCACCGAGGTGCGCCGATTCCGCAGCGACCAAGGGCTCAACGACCGGCAGAAGGTGCCCGCGCGGCTGTCCGACATCGACGCCGCCGACCTGACCGCCCAGGTGCCCGCCGTCTGCGCGCTGGCCTGGCTGACCGGCGCCGAGCACGGTTTCCGCCCGACCGCCGCGATCGAGGTGCGGCTGTCCAACGGCACCGTCACCGTCGAGGTCGACACGTCGGGAACCGTCGACGTGGCCGCCGAGCGCCGTCGTCTGGAAAAGGACCTTGCCGCCGCGCAGAAGGAATTGGCAGGCACCACAGGCAAACTCGGCAACGAGGCGTTTCTGGCCAAGGCCCCGGCGGACGTGGTCGAAAAAATCCGCGGCCGCCAGCAGCTCGCCCAGGAGGAAGTCGAGCGCATCACCGCCAGGCTGGCATCGCTGCAATGACGGAACCCGTCCCGACGCCGGACGAGGTGGCCGCGCTGCTTCAGGTCGAGCACCTGCTCGACCAGCGTTGGCCCGAAACCAAACTCGAGCCCAGCACCGCACGCATCTCGGCGCTGATGGAGCTGCTCGGCTCACCGCAGCAGAGCTACCCGTCGATCCACATCGCCGGCACCAACGGCAAGACGTCGGTGGCGCGCATGGTCGACGCGCTGCTGACCGCGCTGCACCGGCGCACCGGGCGCACCACCAGCCCGCATCTGCAGTCGGCCGTGGAGCGGATCTCCGTCGACGGCAAGCCGATCAGCCCGGCGCAGTACGTGGCGACCTACCGCGAGATCGAGCCGTTCGTGCACCTCGTCGACGAGCAGTCTGAAAAGGCCGGCGGGCCTGCGATGAGCAAGTTCGAAGTGGTCACCGCGATGGCGTTCGCGGCGTTCGCCGACGCGCCGATCGATGTGGCGGTCGTGGAGGTCGGCCTCGGCGGACGCTGGGACGCCACCAACATCGTCAACGCACCGGTCGCCGTCATCACCCCGATCGCCGTGGACCACGTCAACTACCTCGGCGACACGATCGCCGAAATCGCCGCGGAGAAGGCCGGCATCATCACCAAGCAGCAAGACGACCTGGTGCCGACCGACACCGTGGCCGTGATCGCGCGCCAGACCCCCGAGGCGATGGAGGTGCTGCTGCGCCAGACCGTGACGGCCGACGCCGCCGTCGCGCGTGAGGATTCCGAGTTCGCCGTGCTCGGCAGGCAGGTCGCCGTCGGCGGCCAGCTGCTGGAACTACAAGGCCTCGGCGGCGTGTACTCCGACATCTATCTGCCACTGCACGGCGAGCATCAAGCCCACAACGCGGCGGTGGCGCTGGCGGCCGTCGAAGCGTTCTTTGGAGCCGGCGCGCAGCGCCAACTCGACGTGGAGGCGGTACGGGCCGGCTTCGCAGCCGTGGCCAGCCCGGGCCGCCTGGAGCGGATGCGCAGCGCCCCAACGGTATTCATCGATTCCGCACACAATCCGGCGGGCGCGTCGGCGCTGGCGCAGGCACTCACCGAGGAATTCGACTTCCGCGCCCTCGTCGGCGTCGTGTCGGTCATGGAGGACAAGGACGTCGACGGCATCCTGACCGCGCTCGAGCCGGTGTTCGACCAGATCGTGGTCACGCACAACGGTTCGCCGCGCGCGCTCGACGTCGCGGCGTTGGCGTTGCGCGCCGAGGAACGGTTCGGCCCCGAACGCGTCGTCACCGCCGCCACCTTGCCCGACGCGATCGAGACGGCGACCGCGATCGTCGAGGACCCGGCGAACGAGGGCGAGGCGCTCGGCGGCGCCGGCATCGTGATCACCGGATCGGTGATGACCGCCGGCGCCGCGCGCACCCTGTTCGGAAAGGACCCGCAATGAGCCAGCAGCCGGACCCGTGGAAGAGCTTTCGCGGTGTGATGGCCGGCACGCTGATCCTGGAGGCCATCGTGGTGCTGCTGGCACTGCCGGTGGTGGCGCGTATCGGGGGAGGGCTGACCGCGGCCAGCGGCGGCTACCTGATCGGCTTCGCGGTGGTGCTCGTGCTGCTGTGCGGCGTGCAGGGCCGGCCGTGGGCGATCTGGGTGAACCTCGCGGTCCAGTTGGTGTTCATCGCCGGGTTCCTGGTCCACGTCGCGATCGGCCTGATCGGGGTCGTCTTTCTGCTGGTGTGGGCGGTGATCGCATACCTGCGCGCCGAAGTGCTGCGCCGGCAGAAACGCGGGCTCTTACCCGGGCAACAGCAGCCACCCGACTAGGCTGTCGGCCGTGACTGAGCGGACCCTGGTACTGATCAAGCCCGACGGCGTCAAGCGGCGCCTGATCGGCGAAGTTCTCAGCCGGATCGAACGAAAGGGCCTGACCATCGCGGCCCTGCAGCTCAAGGACGTCAGCGAGGACCTGGCTCGCCGGCACTACGCCGAGCACGAGGACAAACCGTTCTTCGGTTCGCTGCTGGAGTTCATCACCTCGGGGCCGGTGGTGGCGGCCATCGTGGAAGGTCCCCGCGCCATCGCAGCGTTCCGCCAGATCGCCGGTGGAACCGATCCGGTCGAGAAGGCCGCGCCGGGCTCGATCCGCGGTGACCTGGCCTTGGTCACCCAGGACAACATCGTGCACGGTTCGGATTCCCCGGAGTCGGCCGCCCGGGAAATCGAGCTCTGGTTTCCGGACAGCTAGAACTGCCATAACGCCTGCTCGCGCGGCATGGTCGGGCGGGTTGGCGTGATGTGGGATACTTGCGTTGGGTTACCGACCTGTAAGTGGGGCCGGACGCCCGAATGAAGACTTAGACGTGCGCGACCATCGCCACGCGCGATGCGGCGCCGACCGTCCAGCCATCATTCGCAATAGGCGCCGGGATGGTTCCACCTTGGAGCCGCTCGGGGCGAGACCATAACAAGCTCGGGAACGTATCCCCGGGCCAATAGCGGAAGCCCTCGCGTGGCCGCGTCAAACAGGACGCGCCCGGGGGCTTAGAGGAGACTACGTGGCCGACAATGTCCATTCTCAAGACCATTCCCAAGCGCCGACCGAAGACGAGCCAGAACAGACACCGCATATCGAGGAGCCTCAGCCCGAGGGGCTGAGGCCTTCCGACACGCTGGTCGAAACCCCCGACGAAGCGCCGGAGGGCGACGAACCACCGGCCGAGCCCGCCGACTACCTGCCGTTGTTCGTCGCGCCCCAGCCCGTCACCGTCGACTACCGCTCCGACGACGATGACGATGACGAGGACGACGACGGCAGCGACTCCGACGACGACCAGTTCGAGCGCCCGTCCGGCCGGCGCAGGCGTCGTGGCCGCCGCGGTCGTGGGCGTGGCCGCGGTGAGCAGAGCGGTGACGACGACTCCGACGACATCGACAGCCAGAGCAGCGACTCCGACGACGACTCGGACGACTCCGACGACGACACCAATGACGACGACAACAGCGGCGCTGAGGGCGCGACCCGGCGTCGTCGCCGTCGCCGTCGCCGCAAGTCCGGCTCCGGCGACGACAACGACACGTCGGCGCCCGACGACCCGCCCAACACCGTCGTGCACGAACGCGAGCCGCGGAAGGCGACGAAGGCCGACAAGTCCGCCAGCGGCGACGGCGAGATCCAGGGCATCAACGGATCGACCCGGCTGGAAGCCAAACGGCAGCGACGCCGCGACGGCCGCGACGCCGGCCGGCGCCGCCCACCGATCCTGAGCGAGGCCGAGTTCCTGGCCCGCCGCGAGGCCGTCGAGCGGATGATGGTGGTGCGCGACAAGGTCCGCACCGAGCCGCCGCACGAGGGCTCGCGCTACACCCAGATCGCTGTGCTCGAGGACGGCGTCGTCGTCGAACACTTCGTCACCTCGGCGGCGTCGGCTTCGTTGGTCGGCAACATCTACCTGGGCATCGTGCAGAACGTGCTGCCGTCGATGGAAGCCGCGTTCGTCGACATCGGCCGCGGCCGCAACGGTGTGCTCTACGCCGGCGAGGTCAACTGGGAAGCCGCGGGCCTGGGCGGGCAGAACCGCAAGATCGAACAGGCGCTCAAACCCGGCGACTACGTCGTCGTACAGGTCAGCAAGGACCCCGTCGGGCACAAAGGGGCGCGGCTGACCACGCAGGTGTCGCTGGCCGGCCGCTACCTGGTCTACGTGCCGGGCGCGTCCTCGACCGGGATCAGCCGCAAGCTGCCCGACACCGAGCGGCAGCGGCTCAAGGAGATCCTGCGTGAGGTCGTGCCGCAGGACGCCGGCGTGATCATCCGCACCGCCTCCGAGGGCGTCAAGGAAGAAGACATCCGCTCCGACGTCGAACGGCTGCAGAAGCGCTGGACCGAGATCGAGGCCAAGGCCGCCGAGATCACCGAGAAGAAGGCCGGCGCGGCGGTGGCGCTCTACGAAGAGCCCGACGTGTTGGTCAAGGTGATTCGCGACCTGTTCAACGAGGACTTCACCGGCCTGATCGTCTCCGGCGACGACGCCTGGAAGACCATCACCGAATATGTGAATGTCGTTGCGCCGGAGCTGCTTCCGCGGATGACGAAGTACGAGCCCGTCGCGCCTGACGGTCCGGACGTGTTCGCGGTGCACCGCATCGACGAGCAGTTGACCAAGGCGATGGACCGCAAGGTGTGGCTGCCGTCGGGCGGCACGCTGGTCATCGACCGCACCGAGGCGATGACGGTGATCGACGTCAACACCGGCAAGTTCACCGGATCGGGCGGCAACCTCGAACAGACCGTCACCCGCAACAACCTCGAGGCCGCCGAGGAGATCGTGCGCCAGCTGCGGCTGCGCGACATCGGCGGCATCGTCGTGATCGACTTCATCGACATGGTGCTCGAATCCAACCGGGATCTGGTGCTGCGCCGGCTGACCGAGGCGCTGGCCCGGGACCGCACCCGGCACCAGGTTTCGGAGGTCACGTCGCTGGGGCTGGTGCAGTTGACGCGGAAACGGCTGGGCACCGGGCTGATCGAAGCGTTCTCCACGTCGTGCACGCACTGCGCGGGGCGGGGCATCGTGGTGCACACCGACCCGATCGACTCCACGTCGGCCAACGGGCGTAGCGCCGGGGGCGGCCGTCGCGGCAAGCGCGGTAAGCGCGGGAAGTCCGAGGACGTCGCGGTCGCCAAGGTGCCCGCCCACGCCGCCGAGCATCCGATGTTCAAGGCGATGGCCGCGACGGCGGGTCGTCAGGACGACGAGGCAGACACCGACGATGAGGCGAAGGAGCCCGCCGAGAAGGTCGCCGAGGCCGATTCCGACAGCATCCGCGACGCGGTGTCCTCCCCGGACGAGGATCTCGACGACGACGCGTATGAGCCGGACGACGAGGACGAGGACGAGGACGACTCGGAGGACGATGAGGACGAGATCGACCTGGATTCCGACGACGAGGACGACGACATCGACGATGACATCGAGGTCATCGACGACGGCTCCGATGAGGACGACGACGACGCGGAGGATTACGACCCCGACGACGACTCCGAGGAGCCCGATGAGCGGCCGGTCGCGCAGACCCGCCCGGCTGGTCGGCACCGTCGGCGCGCCGCAGCGCGACCTGCGGGCCCGCCGGAACCGGTGCCGTGACCTGCGGTGATTTGACCCTCCCGGCCCGGCTCAAGTAGCCTTGAGCAGTTGTCGCCAGGCCCTGCCGGCGACGTCTAAACCCAGACCCGCGCAGTCGCGAGCAGCGCTGTGTGCAGAAACGACGTAGGAGCACGAGCACGATGGCAGCCGAGAAGGCCACGTACGCAATCGTCAAGACGGGCGGCAAGCAGTACAAAGTCGCCGTCGGAGACGTGGTCAAGGTCGAAAAGCTCGACGGTGAACCCGGCTCCCAGGTCTCGCTGCCCGTCGCGCTCGTCGTCGACGGAGCGAAGGTCACCAGCGACGCCAAGGCCCTGGAGAAGGTCGCCGTCACCGGCGAGGTGCTCGAGCACAAAAAGGGCCCCAAGATCCGCATCCACAAGTTCAAGAACAAGACCGGCTACCACAAGCGTCAGGGCCACCGTCAGCAGCTGACGGTCCTGAAGGTCACGGGCATCAAGTAGTAAGGCTTACGACATGGCACACAAGAAGGGCGCTTCCAGCTCACGTAACGGTCGCGACTCCGCCGCCCAGCGGCTCGGCGTCAAGCGCTTCGGCGGCCAGATCGTCAAGGCCGGCGAAATCCTGGTCCGCCAGCGTGGCACGCATTTCCATCCCGGCGTGAACGTCGGCCGTGGCGGCGACGACACGCTGTTCGCCACGGCTCCCGGCGCGGTGCTGTTCGGCAGCAAACGTGGCCGCAAGACGGTCAGCGTCGTGCGACCGTCCGCGGAGGCCTGACTCCGCCGTCGAAATCGACGTTTTGGCGTTAGGCTCTCGCACTTTCGCGCCCAAACGTCCCTTTCGGCGAAGGAGAGGAGTATCCGATGCCCCGGTTTGTCGACCGCGTGGTGATTCACGCGCGGGCCGGCAACGGCGGTAACGGCTGCGCCTCGGTCCATCGCGAGAAATTCAAACCGCTCGGCGGGCCCGACGGCGGCAACGGCGGGCGCGGCGGCAGCGTGGTGCTGGTCGTCGACCCGCAGGTGCACACGCTGCTCGACTTCCACTTCCGTCCGCACGTCGTCGCGGCGTCGGGCAAGCCCGGCGCGGGCAGCAACCGCGACGGCGCCGCGGGCGTCGACCTGGAAGTCAAGGTGCCCGACGGCACCGTCGTCCTCGACGAGAACGGGCGCCTGCTGGCCGACCTGGTCGGCGCCGGCACCCGGTTCGTGGCCGCCGCCGGCGGCCGCGGCGGGCTGGGCAACGCGGCGCTGGCCTCACGCGCCCGCAAGGCGCCCGGCTTCGCGCTGCTCGGCGAAAAAGGCGAGGTCCGCGACCTCACGTTGGAGCTCAAGACCGTCGCCGACGTCGGGCTGGTCGGGTTTCCATCCGCGGGCAAGTCGTCGCTGGTGTCGGTCATCTCGGCGGCCAAACCCAAGATCGCCGACTATCCGTTCACCACGCTGGCGCCCAACCTCGGCGTCGTGTCCGCCGGCGAGCACACCTTCACCGTCGCCGACGTGCCCGGCCTGATCCCCGGCGCATCGGCAGGCCGCGGCCTCGGTCTGGACTTCCTGCGCCACATCGAACGCTGCGCGGTGCTGGTCCATGTCATCGATTGCGCGACGGCCGAACCGGGCCGCGACCCGATCTCCGACATCGAAGCGCTGGAAGCCGAACTGGCCGCCTACACCCCGACGTTGCAGGGCGACTCGACGCTCGGCGACCTGGCCGAACGGCCCCGCGCGGTGGTGCTCAACAAGATCGACGTCCCCGAAGCGCGTGAGATGGCCGAGTTCGTCCGCGAGGAGATCGCCCGCCGGTTCGGCTGGCCCACCTTCACGGTGTCGACGGTCACCCGGGAAGGGCTGCGGCCGTTGATATTTGCGTTGTGGGACATGGTCTCGGCGTATCGCGACGCGCAGCCGGCCGCCGTGGCGCCCCGGCCGGTCATCCGGCCCATCCCGGTGGACGAGACCGGGTTCACCGTCGAACCCGACGGCCACGGCGGCTTCGTGGTGCACGGTGTGCGGCCCCAACGATGGGTCAACCAAACGGATTTCGACAACGACGAGGCCGTCGGCTATCTGGCCGATCGGCTGGCACGCCTGGGCGTCGAGGACGAACTGCTCAGGCTCGGCGCCCGACCCGGCTGCGCCGTCACGATCGGCGACGTCACCTTCGATTGGGAACCACAGACCCCCGCCGGCGTCGACGTGCCGCTGTCGGGGCGCGGCACCGATGCGCGGCTGGAGCAGACCGACCGGGTGTCGGCGGCTGAGCGCAAGGCCGCGCGCCGCGAACGCCGTCGCCCCGGCGGTCCATCGTGAGCGTGCACCGCGACGCCATCCGCAGCGCCCGCAGCGTCGTCGTCAAGATCGGCACCACCGCGCTGACCACAGCGTCGGGGGTGTTCGACGCCAGCCGGCTGGCGACCCTCGTCGAGGCGATCGAGGCCCGGATGCGGGCCGGCTCGGACGTGGTGATCGTGTCCTCCGGTGCGATCGCCGCCGGGATCGAACCGCTCAAGCTGTCCAAGCGGCCCGCCGATCTGGCCACCAAGCAGGCCGCCGCCAGCGTCGGGCAGGTGGCACTGGTCAACGCGTGGAGCTCGGCGTTCGCCCGCTACGACCGCACCGTCGGGCAGGTGCTGCTGACCGCGCACGACATCTCGATGCGCGTCCAGCACACCAACGCCCAACGCACGCTGGACCGGCTGCGCGCGCTGCACGCGGTGGCGATCGTCAACGAGAACGACACCGTGGCCACCAACGAGATCCGGTTCGGCGACAACGACCGGCTCTCTGCCCTGGTGGCGCATTTGGTCGGCGCCGACGCGCTGGTGCTGCTGTCCGACATCGACGGCCTCTACGACGCCGACCCGCGCAAGGGTGAGGCGAATTTCATCCCGGAGGTGGCCGGGCCCGGCGACCTCGACGGCGTGGTCGCCGGGCGCGGCAGCAGTCTGGGCACCGGTGGGATGGCCTCGAAGCTGTCGTCGGCGCTGCTGGCCGCCGACGCCGGCGTGCCGGTGCTGCTGGCGGCGGCATCCGATGCCGCCACCGCGCTGACCGATGCGTCAGTGGGCACCGTCTTCGCGCCGCGCGCCGAACGGATGTCCGCGCGCAGGTTCTGGGTGCGCTACGCCGCCGACGCGTCGGGGTCGTTGACGCTGGACGACGGCGCGGTGCGGGCGGTGGTGCGGCAACGCCGTTCGCTGTTGCCCGCCGGCATCACCGCGCTGTCGGGCCGTTTCTACGGCGGTGACGTCGTGGAGTTGCGTGCGCAGGACGCCACGATGGTCGCGCGGGGAGTGGTGGCCTACGACCACGCCGAGCTGGAGACCATGCTGGGCCGCTCGACGTCGGATCTGCCCGCGGAGATGCGTCGTCCCGCGGTGCACGCCGACGACCTGGTCGCGGTCTAAGTGATTTGTGCACGATTTCCGGCGGTGAGCGCCGATTTTCGTGCACAAATCAGTTCGTCGGCCAATAACGTCAGCGTCTCCGAGCAGCCGCTGTCGACCTTGATCGTGGCGAGCTCGTCGCCGCGGGTAGGGCCGCGGTTGACGATCGCGACCGGTATACCGGCGGTCGCCGCTCGCCGGACGAACCGGTAACCCGAGTACACCGTCAGTGACGACCCGGCCACCAGCAGCGCATCAGCGTCGTTGACCATCGAAAACGCCTGTGCTACACGGTCTTTGGGCACATTTTCACCGAAGTAGACGATGTCGGGTTTCAGCATGCCGCCGCAGCGCATGCAGTCGACGACGCGAAACGACGCGGTGTCGTCGACCACCGCGTCGGCATCGGGTGCCACGGCGATGCCGCCGAGGCGCTGGGCGCGCCGCGCGAAACCCGGGTTGGCCTGCTCCAGCAGCTCGGCGAGCGCCGCACGCGACATGCGGTGGCCGCAGTTCAGGCAGATCACCTGAGCGTAGCTGCCGTGCAGGTTGACCACCGCGCGGCTGCCCGCCTTGGTGTGCAGCAGGTCGACGTTCTGGGTGATCAGACCGCGCACCACGCCGGCCTGTTCGAGCTGCGCCAGCGCCCGGTGACCGGCGTTGGGCTGGGTGGCGTCCATGTGCCGCCAGCCGAGGTGGTTACGCGCCCAGTACCGCTGCCGAAACGCAGGATCGCAGGTGAACTGCCCGATCGTCATCGGGTTGCTCGGCGGCGAGTCGGGCCCGCGATAGTCGGGGATACCGGAGTCGGTGGACATTCCGGCCCCGGTCAGCACCGCGACCCGCCGGCCCCGCAGCAGCGCGACGAGTTCCGCAGCGTCCATGCTGTCGAGGGTACGGGGCTAGTCCAAACACTTGGCGGCGCTGGTGATCTCGGCGTCCATGTTGCTGCGCATCATGGTCAGCGCCGCGTCGCTGAGCTCGGGGTCGATATGGGCCACCGCATCGGGCGGGACGACGACGGGAAAGTGCCGCACGTAGGCGTCCAGCGCGGTGTAGAGGATGCACTGCTCGGTGACCTGGCCGGTGAGGATCACCCGCTGCGGCTTGAGCTGGGTCAACAGATACGCCAGCGAGGTGGCGTAGAAGGCGCTGTGGCGCACCTTGGTCATCAACCGGCAGCCTTTCTGCGGCACGATCGGCTCGATCAGGTCGGGACGCTCACCCTGCAGCGCCGATGACACGATGTCGCTGAACTCGGCGCTGAAATCGCCGTAGTTGTCGTTGACGTAGATGAGCTCGACGTCGTCGCGCTCACGCGCCTCGCCGACCAGCTGGGCGAGCGGATCGATGATCTCCGCGACGTGCGGGATCAGTTTCTCGGCATCTGGATGCCGGTAGGTGTTCATCATGTCGATGACCAACACAGCGGTGTCACTCATGGGCTCTTGCATACCCCGTTCTGATTTCGGGCAACAATGAGGCATGGATTTCTACTCTGCGTACCGCCAGGGCTTCGTCCGCGTCGCGGCCTGCACGCACCACACCGCCCTCGCTGATCCGCAGACCAACGCCGAATCCGTGCTGCGCCTGGCCCGCGCCTGCCACGACGACAACGTCGCGCTGGCGGTGTTTCCGGAGTTGACGCTGTCGGGGTATTCGATCGAGGACATCGTGCTGCAGGACGCCCTGCTGGACGCGGTCGAAGACGCGTTGCTCGACGTCGTCGGGGCCACCGCCGACCTGATGCCCGTGCTGGTGATCGGCGCGCCGCTGCGGTATGCGCACCGGGTCTACAACACCGCCGTGGTGATCCACCGCGGCCGGGTGCTCGGCGTCGTGCCGAAGTCGTACCTGCCGACCTACCGCGAGTTCTACGAACGCCGCCAGATGGCCCCCGGCGACGACGTGCGCGGCGCGATCCGGATGGGCGATATCGACGTGCCATTCGGTCCGGACCTGTTGTTCACCGCCGCCGACATGTCCGATTTCGTGCTGCACGTCGAGATCTGCGAGGACATGTTCATGCCGATCCCGCCCAGCGCGCAGGCCGCGCTCGCCGGTGCGACGGTGCTGGCCAACCTCTCCGGCAGCCCGATCACGGTCGGACGTGCCGAGGACCGTTGTCTACTGGCCCGTTCGGCGTCGTCGCGATGCCTGGCCGCCTACGTCTACGCCGCGGCCGGTGAGGGTGAGTCCACCACTGATCTGGCCTGGGATGGGCAGACGATGATCTGGGAGAACGGGGTGTGTCTGGCGCAGTCCGAACGGTTCCCGAAGGGTGAACGACGCTCGGTCGCCGACGTCGACCTCGAACTGCTGCGGTCCGAGCGGCTGCGGATGGGCACCTTCGACGACAACCGCATCCACCACGGCATCACCCCGGAATCGTTTCGGCGCATCGACTTCCGGCTCGACCCGCCGTCGGGCGACATCGGGTTGCGCCGCGACGTCGAGCGGTTCCCGTTCGTCCCATCCGATCCCGAACGGCTGGAACAGGATTGCTACGAGGCCTACAGCATCCAGGTGTCCGGGCTGGAACAGCGACTGCGTGCCCTGGACTATCCGAAGGTGGTGCTGGGCCTGTCCGGCGGGCTGGATTCGACGCACGCGCTGATCGTCGCCGCGCGGGCGATGGATCGAGAAGAGCGCCCGCGCAGCGACATTCTCGCGTTCACGATGCCGGGGTTCGCGACCGGCGACCGCACCAAGGGCAATGCGGTACGGCTCGCCGAAGCCCTCGGCGTGACGTTCGCCGAACTCGACATCTCGGCCACTGCCGAGCTGATGCTCAAGGAGATCGAGCACCCGTTCTCGCGGGGGGAACCGGTCTATGACGTCACGTTCGAGAACGTGCAGGCCGGGTTGCGCACCGACTACCTGTTCCGGCTGGCCAACCAGCGCGGCGGCATCGTGCTGGGCACCGGTGATCTGTCAGAGCTCGCGCTGGGCTGGTCCACCTACGGTGTCGGCGACCAGATGTCGCACTACAACGTCAACGGCGGGGTGCCCAAGACGCTGATCCAGCACCTGATCCGCTGGGTGATCGTCTCGGGCCAGTTCGACGACGAGGTCAACGAGGTGCTGCAGTCGGTGCTGGACACCGAGATCACCCCGGAGCTGGTGCCCACCGGTGAGGACGAGGAGATCCAGAGCAGCGAGGCGAAGATCGGACCGTATGCGCTGCAGGACTTTTCGCTGTTCCAGGTGCTGCGGTACGGGTTCCGCCCGTCGAAGGTGGCGTTTCTGGCGTGGCATGCGTGGAGCGACGTCGAGCGCGGTGACTGGCCCGCCGGGTTTCCCGAGCATGACCGGCCGTCGTACTCGCTCAAAGAGATTCGGCACTGGCTGCAGGTGTTCGCCCAGCGCTTCTACTCGTTCTCCCAGTTCAAGCGATCGGCATTGCCCAACGGTCCCAAGGTGTCTCACGGTGGTTCGCTCTCACCACGCGGGGAGTGGCGGGCACCGTCGGACATGTCGGCGCGGGTGTGGCTCGACGAGATCGAGCGGGAGATACCCGAGCCCGGTTAGCGTTTGCGGCGCAGCTTACCGGCGCCGATCGCGCCGGCGAGCACCCCGACCGTCGACCACCACCATTGGCCGGTCATCGCCGCCACCGTGACACCGATGATCAGGCCGATGATCAACGGCATCCAGAGCCAACTCGCTTCCTGCTTGGTGTTTGACTGTCTGCGTGCCATCGCACCCACGTTAGCGCGGGTCAGCGCTCGTAGGTGCCCGTCAGCGCGCCGCGCGCCAGCACGTGACCGGCGATCGCGGCCAGAAACGCCTTGTGGTCAGTCGCGTCGTCGGGAACCTTGATGTCGAGCGCGAACAGCAGAAACCGGTAGTGGTGGGCGCCGTGTCCGGGGATCGGCGCCGGCCCGACGTAGGAGTCGCCGAACGCCTTGACGAATCGCACGCCGGCGGCGCCCGGGGTCAGCTCGCCTTCGTCGAGGCTGCGGCGGTCGGCTTCGATCAGCGCGATGGTGTGCATCAGCGGTTTCGGACCGGGCACGTCGACGTCGTCGATGACGAGCGCGAGTTGCTGGGTTGGCGCCGGCACCCCGCTCCAGCGCAGCGGCGGCGAGATGTTCTGGCCGACGGCCGCACCGGCGTGTTTCTGCGGGATCGAGTCGCCCTCGCCGAACGCGGGGCTGGTGACGTCGATGGTGTCGGCGCCGGCGTACTCCGGTGCGGCCAGTGGGCTGCGGTGTGCGCCTGCACGAAAGCGGCGCAGCAACTTTCCAACGATCGCCATGCCCGGCAGTCTAATCAGCGGTTTCGGTGCGCTGAGTTGCGGTGAGCGCTACTAAGCGCACCGAAATCACTCGAGTTAGAGGCGGCCGTCGACGCGCAGGTCGGGGTGCACCCAGTCGGGCGAACGGCGCTCCTTGAACGACCGGAACCCCTCGATCGCTTCGGCGGAGGAGTAGCTGGCCTGC
The DNA here is from genome assembly GCA_050205315.1 of Mycolicibacterium pulveris. Lineage (GTDB taxonomy): Bacteria > Actinomycetota > Actinomycetes > Mycobacteriales > Mycobacteriaceae > Mycobacterium > Mycobacterium pulveris_A. The sequence continues at coordinate 122,836 of JBNMRA010000012.1, forward strand.
ATGCCGATGCGGTCGAACAGCCCGAGATAGTTGTCGATGCTGGACTTGACCACGCCCCGCGCACCCGGCGCGGTCCGGCAGCACTGGGTGAGCACGTCGCGGGCTTCCGCCAGCAACTCCTCGTGCGGCACCACCCGGGTCACCATGCCCCACTCCAGCGCCTCCTGCGCGCTCAGCGTGCGGCCGGTGAACATCAGGTCGCGGGTGCGCACCGGACCGATCAGCCGGGTCAGCATCTGGCTGTAGTAGGTGTCGGCGATACCGCGCAGCAGCTCGGGCACCCGAAACGTGGCCCGGTCGCTGACGACGGCCATGTCGCTGCACAGCGCGATCTGCAGGCCGCCGCCCTGGCACAACCCGTTGACCGCCGACACCACCGGCTTGACCGACTGGCGCAGCGTCTCGAACGGCGTCACGTCCATGCCCAGCGCCGAACCGAACGTCAGCCAGTTGTCGCTGCCGTCGCCGCCGCCCAGATCGCCGCCCGGGGCGAACACATCACCGGCGCCGGTGATGAGCAGACCGGCCAGCTCGGGGTCGGCGTCGACGTGGCGCACCGCGTAGCGGATGCCGAAGTACATCGCCGGCGTCATCGCGTTGCGCGCCTCGGGCCGGTCCAGCGTGCACACCCCGAACGGGCCCTCGCGGGTGAAGCGCAGATACGGCGTGCCCAGCCAGTCGCCATCGGGTGGACGGGGGGTGCCGGTGCTCGGCTGGGTGGTCGTCATAACTGCCTTTCTGCCTTCCGGTTGGTTACTGCGTCGTCGATGGCCTCGGCGTAGGGCGCGCAGTCGCCGGCGCCGGGCACCAGCGTCGCGAGCGCGGCGGCCGCGCATGCGCGGCGCATGGCATCCTCGTGTCCGGTCAACCAGCCGGCGGCCAGCACACCGGCGAACACGTCACCCGCGCCGGTGGTGTCGACCGCGTCGACGGCCGGTGCGGGCACGTCGAATCGCTCGTCGTCGCCGAGATAGCTGGCCCCGCGCGCACCGCGGGTGATCACCAGATGCGCGACGGGCCAATGCCATTGGCTGGCTTCGGATTCGTTGACCACGACCACGTCGGCCAGCTCCGACAGCGCCAGCAGTTCGTGCGGCGGCGCGCCCGCCGGCGACGCGTTGACGATCACGACCGCGCCCGCTGAGCGGGCCACCCGGGCCGCGTCGACGGCGGTGCCGACCGGGATCTCCAACTGCGTGAGCACCACGTCGGCATCGGCGATCACCGCGCGCACGTCGGCGTCGTCGACACGCAGGTGCGCGTTGGCGCCCGGCGCCACCACGATCGTGTTCTCGGCCGCGGAATCCACGACGATCGATGCCGAACCACTGGGCCCGGGCAGCGTCACCGCGCCGGCCAACCCGACGTCGTTGGCCTCCAGGTGGCCCCGCAGCTGCGCGGCTGCCGAATCGTTGCCGAGCGCGGCGACGAGCTGCACGGTGGCACCCGCGCGGGCGGCGGCCACCGCCTGGTTTCCGCCCTTGCCGCCCGGCGCGGTCGACATCGACGACGCGAGCACCGTCTGACCCGGGCGGGGCAGCGCGTCCACCACGAAGGTGTGGTCGAGGTTGACACTGCCGACCACGCAGACCCGTCTCGCCATGACTGACAACGCTAGCCCAGCCCGGCTACCCGACACGTGTCGAACGGCCCGGATACTGTTCGATACGCTGGGGTAATGACTGTGCAGGCCCCCTCACTACCCGGTTTGCGCGAACAGGTCCACGACGCCGCCCGCCGCGCCCGCGTCGCGGCTCGTGCGCTGGCCACCCTGAGCACCGAAACCAAGAACCGTGCGCTCAACACCGCCGCCGACCACGTGCTGATGCACGCCGGCGACGTGCTCGCCGCCAACGAACAAGATCTGGAGGCGGCCAGGGCCGCGGGCACCCCGGAGGCCATGCTCGACCGGCTCGCGCTGAACCCGAACCGCATCGAGGGCATCGCCGACGGGCTGCGCCAGGTCGCGCGGCTGCCTGACCCGCTCGGTGAGGTGCTGCGCGGCAGCACGCTGCCCAACGGGCTGCAGCTGCGGCAGGTGCGGGTACCGCTGGGCGTGGTCGGCATCGTGTACGAGGGCAGGCCGAACGTCACCGTGGACGCCTTCGGGCTGACGCTGAAATCCGGTAACGCGGTGCTGCTGCGGGGCAGCTCGTCGGCGGCGCGCTCCAACGCCGCCCTCGTCGACGCGTTGCGTGCGGCGTTGGCCACCGAACTGCTCGACGCCGACGCGGTGCAGCTGCTGCCCAGCGAGGACCGCACCAGCGTCACCCATTTGATCCAGGCGCGCGGCCTGGTCGACGTCGTCATCCCGCGCGGGGGCGCCGGGCTCATTGACGCGGTGGTACGCGACGCGACGGTGCCGACGATCGAGACCGGGGTCGGCAATTGCCATGTCTACGTTGACAAGTCGGCGGACCTCGACGTCGCCGAACGGATTCTGTTGAACGCCAAGACACGCAGGCCCAGCGTGTGCAACGCCGCCGAGTCGGTGCTCGTCGACGCCGCGATCGCCGAACAGGCGGTGCCGCGGCTGACCAAGGCGCTTCGCGACGCCGGCGTGACCGTGCACGACGAGCCGTCGGAGGACGACCTGCGCGCCGAGTTCTTGTCCATGGACATCGCGCTGGCGGTGGTCGACGGCGTCGACGCCGCGATCGCCCACATCAACGAGTTCGGCACCGGGCACACCGAGGCCATCGTGGCCACCGATCTGGCTGCGGCCCAACGTTTCACCGATCAGGTCGACGCGGCCGCGGTGATGGTGAACGCGTCGACGGCGTTCACCGACGGTGAGCAGTTCGGGTTCGGCGCCGAGATCGGCATCTCGACCCAGAAGCTGCACGCCCGCGGGCCGATGGGGCTGCCCGAACTGACGTCAACCAAGTGGATTGTGTGGGGAGACGGCCACACTCGCCCGGCCTAACGAGGAGTAACTACATTGACTGTCCCCGCACGCTCAGCACCGCTGTTCGCCGACATCGACGATGTCGCGCGGCGGCTGGCCGAAACCGGCTATCTGCCCGACACCGCAACGGCCACCGCGGTTTTCCTCGCCGACCAACTGGGCAAGCCGTTGCTGGTCGAAGGGCCCGCCGGGGTCGGTAAGACCGAGCTGGCCCGCGCGGTCGCGCAGGCCACCGGCTCGGGTCTGGTGCGGCTGCAGTGCTACGAGGGGGTCGACGAGGCCCGCGCGCTCTACGAGTGGAACCACGCCAAGCAGATCCTGCGCATCCAAGCCGGCAGTGCTGGAATTGCCGGCTCAGCCGGCGGTGGCGACTGGGACCAGACCAAGACCGACGTGTTCAGCGAGGAGTTCCTGCTCTCGCGCCCGCTGCTGACCGCGATCCGGCGCACCGAGCCGACCGTGCTGTTGATCGACGAAACCGACAAGGCCGACATCGAGATCGAGGGCCTGCTGCTCGAGGTGCTGTCGGACTTCGCGGTGACGGTGCCGGAGCTGGGCACGATCACCGCCGAACGCGCCCCGTTCGTGCTGCTGACCTCCAACGCCACCCGCGAACTGTCCGAGGCGCTCAAGCGGCGCTGCCTGTTTTTGCACATCGACTTCCCCGACGCCGAGCTGGAACGGCGCATCCTGCTGTCGCGGGTGCCGGAGCTGCCCGAACACCTGGCCGCGGAGCTGGTCCGCATCATCGGGGTGCTGCGCGGTATGCAGCTCAAGAAGCTGCCGTCGGTGGCCGAAACCATCGACTGGGGCCGCACCGTGCTGGCCCTGGGGATGGACACGATCGACGACGCGACGATCGCGGCCACGCTGGGTGTGGTGCTCAAACACCAGTCCGATCAGATCAAGGCCAGCGGCGAGCTCAGGCTGAACTGACATGGCCGCCCGCCGCACCCGTCCGCCGCAGCCGCTGGCGCCGCACGGTATACCCGGTCACCTGGTCGGGTTCGTCGAAGCGCTACGCAAACAAGGGATTTCGGTCGGCCCGTCAGAAACCGTCGACGCCGGCCGGGTGATCTCGGTGCTCGGTCTGGGTAACCGGGAGGCGCTGCGCGAGGGCATCGCGTGCGCGGTGCTGCGCCGCCCCGACCACCGCGACACCTACGACGCGATGTTCGACCTGTGGTTCCCCGCGGCGCTGGGCGCCAAGACGGTGCTGCTCGACGACGACGACCAACCGCTGCTCGACGAGGAAGGGTTGCCGCCCGAAGACGTCGAGGCGATGCGGGCGATGCTGCTGGACTTGTTGGCCGACAACGAGGAGCTGGCCAACCTCGACGAGCGGCTGGCCGCGATGATCGCCCAGATCGTCGAGGCCTACGGCCGGTACAACTCCAGCCGCGGCCCGTCGTACTCGTCGTATCAGGCGCTCAAGGCGATGAACCTCGACGACCTCGAGGGCCGGCTGCTCGCGGGGCTGCTGGCGCCCTACGGTGACGAGCCGACGCCGACGCAGGAACAGATCGCCAAAGCGATGGCGGCCCAACGCATCACGCAGCTGCGCAAAATGGTGGAGGCCGAAACCAAACGGCGCACCGCCGAGCAACTCGGCCGCGATCACGTGCAGATGTACGGGGTGCCGCAGCTGGCCGAGAACGTCGAGTTCCTGCGCGCATCCGGTGAGCAGCTCAACCAGATGCGCCGGGTGGTGGCGCCGCTGGCCCGCACGTTGGCCACCCGGTTGGCCGCGCGTCGGCGCCGGTCCCGCGCCGGCGAGATCGACCTGCGCAAGACGCTGCGCAAGTCGATGTCCACCGGCGGTGTGCCGATCGACGTGGTGCTCAAGAAGCCGCATCCGGCGCGTCCCGAGCTGGTGGTGCTGTGCGACGTGTCGGGGTCGGTCGCCGGGTTCAGCCACTTCACGCTGCTGCTGGTGCACGCGCTGCGCCAGCAGTTCTCCCGGGTCCGCGTCTTTGCGTTCATCGACACCACCGACGAGGTGACCGAGTTGTTCGGCCCCGACGCCGATCTGGCCGTCGCGGTGCAGCGCATCACCCGCGAGGCGGCGGTGTACACCCGCGACGGGCACTCCGACTACGGCCACGCTTTCGTGTCGTTTCTGGACGGGTGGCCCAACGTGCTGTCGCCGCGCAGCGCGCTGCTGGTGCTCGGCGACGGCCGCAACAACTACCGCAACCCCGAGGTCGAGCTGCTGGCCCACATGGTCAACTCCAGCCGTCACGCGCACTGGCTCAACCCCGAGCCCAGGCATCTGTGGGGCAGCGGCGACTCGGCCGTGCCGCGGTATGAGGACGTCATCACCATGCACGAATGCCGCTCGGCCAAACAGCTGGCGTCGGTCATCGATGCGCTGCTCCCGGTCTAAGTACGGCGCGAACGTGGGTTACCCGCACGCCTCGGCGGCCCGAGCCGTGACACGAGCCCACAGTCGGCGCGAGAAGTAAGCTGGCTCTCCATGGCTTCTGGACGCAGGCTCGGGGTGATGGGTGGCACGTTCGACCCGATCCACAACGGGCACCTGGTCGCCGCCAGTGAGGTCGCCGACCTGTTCGAGCTCGACGAGGTGCTGTTCGTGCCGACCGGCCAACCGTGGCAGAAGCACCACCGCCACGTCACCGCCGCCGAGGACCGCTACCTGATGACCGTGATCGCCACCGCGTCCAACCCCCGGTTCAACGTCAGCCGCGTCGACATCGACCGCGGCGGGCCCACCTACACCAAGGACACGCTGAACGATCTGCACGCCCTCAACCCCGACAGCGAGCTGTACTTCATCACCGGCGCCGATGCGTTGGCGTCGATCCTGTCGTGGCAGAACTGGGAGGAGATGTTCGCGATCGCCAAGTTCGTCGGCGTCAGCAGACCCGGCTACGAGCTGGACGGCAAGCACGTCGCCGCGGCTGGCAAACAGCTGCCGAAGGACGCATTGACCCTCGTCGAGGTGCCCGCGCTGGCGATCTCGTCGACCGACTGCCGGCAACGCGCCGAGCAGAACCGCCCGATCTGGTACCTGGTGCCCGACGGCGTGGTTCAGTACGTGGCGAAGCGCAAGCTCTACGCCGCCCAACCGTTAGCGACCCAGGGAAAGCAGCAATGAGCGCCTCTGACGAAGCGGTCCAGATGGCCACGGTGGCCGCGCGGGCCGCCGCATCCAAGCTCGCCGACGACGTCGTCGTCATCGACGTGTCGGGCCAGCTGGTGATCACCGACTGTTTCGTCATCGCCTCGGCGTCCAACGAACGTCAGGTCAACGCCATCGTCGACGAGGTCGAGGAGAAGATGCGCGCGGCCGGATACAAGCCGGCGCGCCGCGAAGGCGCCCGCGAGGGCCGGTGGACGCTGCTCGACTACGTCGACATCGTCGTGCACATCCAGCACGAGGACGAACGCAACTTCTATGCGCTGGACCGGCTCTGGCGCGACTGCCCCGAGGTACCGATCGACCTGGACGGCCAGACGTGAGGATCCGCCGTTTGGTCATGCTGCGCCACGGCCAGACCGAGTACAACGCGGGCAGCCGGATGCAGGGCCAACTCGACACCGACCTGTCGGAGCTGGGCCGCGAGCAGGCCGTCGCGGCCGCCGAGGTGCTGGCCAAGCGCCAGCCCCGGGTCATCGTATCCTCCGATTTGCGCCGCGCGCTCGACACCGCGGTGGTGCTGGGGGACCGCGCCGGGATGCCGGTGCTGGTCGACACCCGGCTGCGGGAGACCCACCTCGGCGACTGGCAGGGCATGACGCACCTCGAGGTCGACGCCGTCGCACCCGGTGCGCGGCTGGCCTGGCGCGAGGACGCCCGCTGGGCACCGCACGGCGGCGAGAGCCGCGTCGACGTCGCCAACCGGGCCATGCCGTTGGTCACCGAGTTGGTCGTCGAGCAGTCCGAGTGGGGCCTGGAGGCGCCGGAACGGCCGGTGGTGCTGGTCGCCCACGGCGGGTTGATCGCGGCGTTGACGGCGGCATTGCTGCGGTTGCCGGTCGACAACTGGCCGATCCTGGGCGGCATGGGCAACGCCAGCTGGGTGCAGCTGTCCGGGCACAGCGACACCGACGCCCCCGCCGAGGACATTCGCTGGCGCCTCGATGTGTGGAACGCCTCGGCGCAGGTTGCCAACGATGTCTTGTGACCGCCCGACGCTGCTGATCTTCTGCGATTCGCTGTCCTACTACGGGCCGTCCGGCGGATTGCCGGCCGATGACCCCAGGATCTGGCCGAATATCGTTGCCCGACAACTGGGTTGGGATGTCGAGCTGATCGGCCGGATCGGCTGGACCTGCCGCGACGTGTGGTGGGCGGCCACCCAGGATCCGCGCTCGTGGGCGGCGTTGCCGCGGGCGGGCGCGGTGATCTTCGCGACCGGTGGGATGGACTCGTTGCCCTCGCCGCTGCCGACCGCGTTACGCGAGTTGATCCGCTATGTGCGCCCGCCGCGGCTGCGACGCTGGGTGCGCGACGGCTACGGGTGGCTGCAGCCGCGGCTTTCACCGGTGGCGCGCCCGGCGCTGCCCGGGCATCTCTCGGCGGAGTATCTCGAAATGACCCGCGGTGCCATCGATTTCAACCGGCCGGGGATACCCGTGGTGGCGTGTCTGCCGTCGGTGCACATCGCCGACACCTACGGCAGGGTGCACAGCGGCCGCGAGCAGACGGTGCGGGCGATCACCGACTGGGCGCAGCAGCACGACATCCCGCTCGTCGATCTCAAGGCCGCCGTCGGCGAATACGTGATGGCCGGCCAGGGCAATCCCGACGGGATCCACTGGAACTTCGAGGGCCATCAGGCCGTTGCCGAGCTGATGCTCAAAGCGCTGGTGGAGGCGGGGGTCTCGTGTCCGTAGTCGTAGTCACGGACTCGTCGTCGCGGCTGGATCCCGACGAGCTCAAGCAGTGGCAGATCCGGCAGGTGCCGCTACACGTGCTCGTCGACCAGGTCGATCTGCGCGACGGCGTCGACGAGGTGCCCTACGACATCCACGAGCTGCCGCGCGCCAGTACCGCGGGGGCGACGCCGGCCGAACTCGCCGAAGCCTATGGACAGGCGCTGCAGGACAGCGGCGGCGACGGCGTTGTGGCCGTGCATCTTTCAGCGGCCCTGTCCAACTCGTACAGTTCGGCGGTGCAGGTCGCCCGCGAGTTCGGCCCGGCGGTGCGGGTGGTCAACTCGCGATCGGTCGCGATGGGTGTGGGTTTCGTCGCGCTGAGCGCCGCGCGTGCCGCGGCATCGGGTGGCGACCTCGACACCGTGGAAACCGCCGCCCGCGAGGCGGCCGACCGCGGCAAGGTGTACGTCGTCGTGCATCGCCTCGACAACCTGCGCCGCAGCGGGCGCATCAGGGCCGCCGCGTCGTGGCTGGGCACCGCGCTGTCGGTCAAGCCGTTGCTGTGTTTGGACGTCGATGGACGGTTGGTGCTCGATCAGCGGGTCCGCACGGTCACCAAGGCCCACGCGGCGATGGTGGACCGGGTGGTCGACGTGGTCGGTGACGGTCGGGCCGCGGTCGCGGTGCACCACGTCGACAACCACGACGGCGCCGACGCGATCGGCGCGGAGTTGACGACGCGGTTGCCGCAGATCGAGTCGCTGACCGTGTCGGACATGGGGCCGGTGCTGTCGATCCACGTCGGCGCGGGGGCGGTCGGTGTCGTCGTCCAGATCGATCCGTAAGTTATGACGAACGGTTGACAACCACTTACCGTTAGCACACACTTACGGACGTGTCCGCTTCTGCATCCGCTGTACTCGACGCGCTGGGCGACAAGACCCGGCGGTCAATCCTGGAGAAGCTGGCCACCGGGCCGGCGGCGGTCGGGGTGTTGGCCGATCAGTTGCCGATATCCCGGCCTGCGGTGTCCCAGCATCTGCGCGTACTCAAGGACGCCGATCTGGTGGTCGAGTCGATCGCCGGCACGCGGCGGATCTACCGCGTCAACCACGACGGGTTGATCGCGTTGCGCGACTACCTCGACCGGTTCTGGGCGCAGACGCTGGCCGGCTTCAAGGAAACCGTCGAATCAACGGAAGGTGATCAACCATGACACAGACCCGAACCGAAACCATCCGCCATCACGTCGTCGTGGCCGCGCCGCTCGAGCGGGCCTTTCGCGTATTCACCGACCAGTTCGGCGATTTCAAGCCACGTGAGCACAACCTGTTGGGCGTCCCGATCGCCGAGACGGTATTCGAGCCCCGCGTCGGCGGGCACATCTACGACCGTGGCGAAGACGGCAGCGTCTGCAAATGGGCGACCGTCGTCGCTTACGAGCCGCCACACCGGGTCGTCTTCACCTGGAACATCGGGCCGACCTGGCAGCTGGAATCCGACAGCGCCCGTTGCAGCGAAGTCGAAGTCCGGTTCACGCCCGAATCCGCCGACCGCACCCGCGTCGACCTCGAACATCGCCACATCGAACGCCACGGCGAGGGCTGGGCAGCGGTCGCGGAAGGTGTTGGGGAAGAAGGCGGCTGGCCGCTGTACCTGCGTCGCTACGCCGGTCTGGTCGACTAACCCCCACCGGCGCGAGCGCTCACCCTGGTACGGAAACTGTCGAGAAAACCGTACATAGCTGTGCGCTCGGCGCCTCGAGGGTCAGACCGCGGCACGCCCGGTGATCGGCGGCAGGTCCTTGAGCGTGACGATGCCCGGGTCGGCGGCGACGACGGCAGGCACCGCGTTGGTCACCGGCAGCGCCGTGTAGATCATGCCCAGCCCCATGAAGCCGGGTTCGGTCCAGTCCTTGGGCGGCAGGCAGTGCAGCACGGTACGCATATTCGGTAGGCCGAAGACCTGGATGACGTGGCCGTGTTCGAGCGGTTTGGGCGGGGTGACGTGGCTGCCCATGATCCAGTTGAAACCCACGCTGACCACGTTGTGATCGCCGACCCAACCGCGGTGGTAGCCGTGCACCCCGGCCACCGTGCCCGCCGGGATCTGCATGAAACCCAGATCGCTGTCGCCGGTGGCGGCGGTGAACGTCACGTCGAACGTCATCCGGTCGAGTTTCGCACCGATCGCGTCGGCCATCATCGCCGCGGATTCGGCGAACACCTCGCTTTCCCGGCGCACGCTTTCGGCGAGACCCGGCGTGTCGGGATCCTGTGAAAAGCCCATCGCGGTCTGGGTTCCCGCCGACTCGTACGTCGAGCAGTCCACCGACTCGGTGATGCGGATCTCGTCGACGCGTTCGCAGGCACCGGACAGCACCATGCCGACCATGTTGGACATCCCCGGATGCGCTCCGCTGCCGAAGATCGTGGAATTGCCGTTCTCGCAAGCCTTTCGGATGCGGTCGAGATCTTCGGGCGACTGCTTGCCGCCGGTGATCCATGCCGCACTCGAGCAGACGTTGACGCCGGCTTCCAGCAGGCGGACCAGCTCGTCGATGTCCGGCCACAGCGGGTTGTAGCAGCAGGCGTCGGGCGCAAGGGCCAGCAGCGCGTCGATGTCGTTGGTGGCGGCCACCCCGGTCGGTTCGGGCCAGCCCGACAGCTCCGCGGCGTCGACGCCGACCTTGTCGGCGCCGTGGGCGTAGACACCGACCAGCTGCATGTCGTCGCGCCCGAGAATGGCGTGCAGTGACCGGCGGCCGATGTTGCCGGTGGTCCATTGGATGACGCGAAGCGGTCGCGGCGTGCTCATCTGCTGGAGATTACATGTGGGTGCCGCCGTCGACGCGGACCTCGGTGCCGGTCACGAAGTAGGCGTCGGTGCAGCCGAGCATCGCGACCACCGCGGCGACGGCGTCGGGTTTGGCGAACATCGTCCCGTCGTCGACCGCCAGCACGGGCTGGATCTTGCCGAACAGGCCGAAGTCGGTGTCGGCGGGCAACCCCGGTCCGACACTCTGTTTGGACTCACCGGTGCCGTCGGTCATGCCCGACGAAATCGAGCCCGGCTGAACGGAATTGAACCGGATGCCCTCTTTGGCGAACTCCAGGGCCAACGCGTGCGTCATCGCCTGGATGCCGCCCTTGGACGCGGCATAGGCCGACATGTAGGGGTGGGCGAACGCCGCCGACGTCGAACTGAAGTTCACCACTGCGGGTTTGGTGCCCTGACGCAGTGCCGGAATCGCTTCGCGGGTCACCAGGAAGGTGCCGACGAGGTTGATGCGCAGCACCTGTTCGAAGTCGGTCAGCGTGGTGTCCAGGAAATGCGCCGAGCGCAACACGCCGGCCGCGTTGACGAGGGTGTCCAGTGCTCCCAGCGTCCGCACCGCCTCGGCGACGCCGGCCTGCACCGACGGTTCGCTGCTGATGTCCATCACCACCGTGGTGAGCCGCTCCCGGTTCGGTTCGGCCTTGGCAACGGTGTCCTTCAACCCGGCCTCGCTGATGTCGGCGGCCACCACGCGGCCGCCCTCGTCGAGGATGCGAAGGACGGTGGCCTGCCCGATGCCTGAACCACCGCCGGTGATCAGCACACGACGGTCGGTGTATCGCTGAAGAGATGCCATGGGCCGATACAACACTGTCGGACACCAGGTGTCAGCCAGATGTCCCGAATTCACCGCTGTTTGGGCCGGATGAAGATGCCGGAGGCTTCGACCGTGGCACCTTCGGCGTCGGCGATATGGCCGACGACGTAGGTCTTGGCGCCCTCGACGCGATCGACCCACGCCTCGGCGCGCAGCCGGCCCAGCCGGGTGGGCCGCACGTACCGCACGGTGATCGTTCCGGTGACGGCGGGTGCGTCCGGTCGGTGTGCGGGGGCGGCCAGCACGTGGTCGAGGATCAGCGCGCACACCCCGCCGTGCACATGTCCCGCGGGGCCTTCGTAGGCGGCGCCGAGTTCGAACTGCGTATGTGCGCGCCCGCCCGGCTCGTGGTGGATCACCAGCGGGGGAGCGACGGCGTTGCGGGATCCGATCAACACGTTGCCCAGTGCGGTCGGCCGGCCGTCGGCGGCGGCGCGCACCCCGTACGACCCCGCCATCAGCTCGGCGGACAACAGTTCGACGGCCCGGTCGACGTGCGCCTTGGCCTCCGCGGCGACGTCGCCGCCCACTTCGCTGCGGATGGTGACGTCGATGAGCCGCCGCACCGACTGCGTGAGCGGTTCGAAATTCTCGGTCACGCGTGTGGGCCCCGCGACGCCATGTCGAGTGCGGCGAGATGGCTGAACAGCATCGACGCGCCGATCGGGTTACCGCCGCCCGGATAGGCGGTGCCGCTGACCGCGGCCATGGTGTTCCCGGCCGCATACAGGCCCGGGATCGGCCGCTCCGACGTGTCCAGCACGCGCGCCCGGGTGTCGGTGCGCAGCCCGCCCTTGGTGCCCAGGTCGGACAGCCCGAAGGCCGCGGCGTGAAACGGCGGGTTGTCGATCGGGACCATCGGCAGCTGTCCACCCGAAAACGCCCGGTCGTAGGCTTCGTTGCCGCGGCCGAAGTCTTGGTCTTCACCGGCGGCCACCAGATCGTTGAAACGCTGCACGGTGCGGATCAGGCCCGCAGCGGGGACGTCGATCAGCTGCGCGAGCCCCTCCAGGGTGTCCGCGGTGTGCCACAGACCCTCGGCGCGGTAGCGGTCGGTTTCGACCATCGACACGTTGGTCGCCTTGACCGGCGGCACCTCGCCCTCCCGGTCGTCGTAGACCATCCAGCACGGCAACCGCAGTGCGCCACTGTGGATCTGGCGGATCATCTCCCGGCCGAGCCGGTCGTAGGGTGCGGATTCGTTGACGAAACGGGCACCGTCCTGGTTGACGAAGATACCGCCGGTGAACCACAGCGCGAACGCCGACCGACCGTCGGGATGGGTCAAACCCGGCGACCACCATGCCTGGTCCATCAGGTCGACAGCTGCCCCGATGTCGATGGCAGCCTCGTGCGCGGCGCCGGTGTTCCCGGGCGCCCCCATGGTGTCCTCGGCGCGCCCGGGTACTCCGTAGCGTGCACGCATGCGGTGGTTGTGTTCGAATCCGCCTGCCGCCAGCAGCACACCACGTCGGGCGCCGACGGCGACCCGCTTGCCCTCGCGCGCCACCATCGCACCCACGACCGCGCCGCCCTGCGTAATGAGTTCCACCAATGGAGAGTTCAGATGCAATGTGGTATTGGGCATTTCGACCATTGCGGCGATGAATCGCCCGACCAGCGCGCGTCCCCCGGTCAGCAGATCGGGCTGGGGCGTGCCCAGGCGTTCGCTGTCGAGCGGTCCGCGCACCGAACCGGCGTACGGCCCGAGTCGGGTCGCCGGAATCGGCTTGGCGACGATGTGGCGTAGGCCGTCGGTTCTCGCGCCGGCCACCGCGCCGAAGTAGTCGGGCCACGGCAGCACGGTGAACTCGAAATGCTGGTCGGCTTCCAGGTATTCGATCAGCGCGGCACCGCCGCGAACGTAGGTTTCCTGTAGCTGCCGGGGTGTGCGGTCGCCGACGACGGCGTGGAAGTAGGCCACGGCGTCCTCGACGGTGTCGTCGCTGCCCGCGCGTTTGAGCACCGGGTTGCACGGAAACCACATCCCGCCGCCGCCCGAATAGGCCGTGGTTCCGCCGAACTTGTCGGTCGCCTCGACCAGTGCCACTGAAAGACCTTCGCGCGCCGCGGTATAGGCACCGGTGACACCGCCGCCCGACCCGACCACCAGGACATCGACGATCTCGTCAAAAGCAGTCGACCCTGCCATGGTCACATGAGCCTCCATCGCGCATCTGGTGAGGCAACAATCGTCTATCGGCCCGCCTCGCGCAATGTGCCGTCCCGGTGAGCGGCAGCTGACAGGGTCGCCGACATCGCCGTTGATAGCCTTGACCGGTGGAACCGACCTCGGCGATGCCGAACTTGACAGCGACCGCGTGGGCGCTGCTGGGCATGCTGTCGTACGACACGGAGTTGTCCGGTTACGACATTCGCAAATGGATCAGCTGGAGTATGCGGTTCTTCTACGGTAGCCCGGCCTACAGCCAGATCTACTCCGAGCTGAAGAAGCTCGAAGAGCACGGTTACGTCACGTCGCGGGTGGAGAGCAGCGCAGGCGCCCGTAACCGTCGGCTGTACAAGATCACCGAATCCGGTATGGAGGCGGTGACCCGGTGGGCAAACGAGGCACCGCTGGATCCGCCGGTGCTCAAGCACAACGCGATCTTGCGGGTGACGTTGGGCCATCTGACCAATCCGGCCCGGCTCAAGGAAATCTTGCAGGAGCACCTGGCTTGGGTCGAGCAGATGCACGCCGAAGCGGCCAAGGATGCGCGCTGGGCCGACGTGGAGCCGGCGTGGGCGTTCGCCCGCGTCGGATTGCAGTGGGCCGAGCGGCATTACGCCGCAGAGCGCGAACTGACCCTGCAGATGATCAAGGACCTCGACGAGGCGCAGGCGGTCTTCGCTCAGGCTACCGGCGGCACGGAGGCCGTAATCCCTTGGCCCAAGCCGGAATACTGGTACGAGATCGAGAAGAAGGCCGAGGCCGAAGAGTCCGACTAAGGTCGTCCCGCGGCGTGCCGCGCCGCGATGTATCCGAACACCAGACCCTGGGCGATGGTCGCGCCCGCACCGGGATACGCGGCACCGAACGCATTGGCCGCGGTATTGCCGATCGCGTACAGGCCCTCGATGACGCTGCCGTCTTCGCGCAGCACCCTGGCCCGGTCGTCGGCGCGAAGACCGCCGCAGGTGCCCAGGTCACTGAGCACCATCTTGACCGCATAGAACGGCGCCTTGTCGAGGGCCCGCAGGTTCGGGTTGGGTTTGATGGTCGGGTCGCCGTAGTAGCGGTCGTAGGCGCCGTGTCCGCGCTGGAAGTCGGTGTCGTGACCGGCGCGCGCCATATCGTTGAACCGTGTCATCGTCGCGGTGAACTGCGACGCCGGAACTCCCATCAGCGCCGCCAGCTCGGCGAGATCGGAGGAGCGGTGCGCGATGCCGGCGTCATACCAGGCGCGCGGAATCGCCATCCGCGGAAACAGTTCGGCACCAAACACGTAGCTGTTGCGGTACTGCTGGTCGAACACGATCCACATCGATTCCACCGGGGCGCCCGCGCGCTCGCGCTGCAGCACACGCTGTCCGAACGACATGTAGTCCGTCGCCTCATTGACGAACCTGGTGCCGTTCTGGTCGACGATCACCGAACCCGGCAGCGACCGTTCGGCCAGCATCACCAATGGAGCCGCCCCGGGCAGCGGTGCGACAGCAGGGAACCACCATGCCTGATCCATCAGATCGATTGCGCCCCCGAGCTCTTGAGCGCAGCAGATCGCATCACCGGTGTTGGTGTCGGCACCCAGGCTCATATGCTCGCCGAGGGCGTCGGACTGAAACTTCCACCTCATCTCCATGCTGTGGTCGAAGCCGCCGGCGGCCAACACCACACCGCGCCGCGCGGTGACGGTCACCTCGCGCCCGTCGTGATCGACGACGGCGCCGGTGACCCTGCCGTTGTCGGTGGTCAGACGGCGCAACGCGGTGTCGGTCCAGACCGGGATGTTCGCCCGCAGCACACCGGCGAACAGGCCGGCAGCCAGCGCCTGACCGCCCGCGGCGTAACGGCGACCGATCAGCAGCCCGCCCACCCCCTGGCCCAGGCGTTTGGCGACCGTCGGCAGCCCTTTGCGCGGCACCCGCGACATCAGATTCAGCCAGCGGTAATCGGCACCGGTGGTGGGCATCGGGATCTTGACTTCCATCACCCCGCCGCGCAGTCGGCCCCGATATGCGCCGAGGATCGAGGTGTTCAGCGGTCGGCATTCGCACGTGCGTCCGGCCGCGCTGCCGCCGGGCTTCTCGGCGTGATAGTCGGAATAGTCCTTCGCCCAGAACAGCCGCATCGGTGTGGCCCGCCGCAACATCTCCACCGTGGCACCGATGTGGGCGAGAAACGCGCTGGAGCGCGCCGGCGGCGCGGTTTCGGCGACGACCGAGTCCAGGTATTCCTGCGCGAGCGCCATCGTGTCGCCGGCCCGGTTCTCGTCGAGGACGGGGCTCGCCGGAAACCACAGCGCACCGCCGGAGCGGGCGGTGGAACCGCCGACGTGGGACGACTTCTCGACGAGCAGCACGGACATCCCGAGTTCCTTGGCCGCCAGCGCAGCGGCCATCCCGGTGCCGGTACCGACGACCAGAAGGTCGACGGCGGTGTCCTGGACGGCCAGTCCGGCAGGGATCGTGCTCGAGTCGTGAGGCGTCACGTCCATGGACAGTAGATATCTTTCGCTGCGCCCCGGATTGAGCCTCCCTGCCAGCGGGACGACCGTCGATTTCAGCTGATGTTCGGCGGTAAAAACAAGCCATGACGTTGCACACTGATGTCGAGGTCCGCCAGATCGAATCGGAGCAGGCGCCGACTCGGTTCGCCCGCGGCTGGCACTGCCTGGGCCTGGCCCGCGAACTCGGGGACGGCAAGCCGCACACCGTGCACGCCTTCGGCCAGAAGCTGGTGGTGTTCCGCAGCGGTGACGGCAGGATCAACGTGCTCGACGCCTACTGCCGTCACATGGGCGGGGACCTGTCGCAGGGCGAGGTCAAGGGTGACGAGATCGCGTGCCCGTTCCACGACTGGCGGTGGGGCGGTGACGGCCGGTGCAAGAAGGTGCCCTACAGCAAACGGGCGCCGCGGCTGGCCCGGACCAAGACCTGGTTGACGTTGGAGCAGGACGGGATGCTGTTCGTGTGGAACGACCCCGAGGGCAACCCGCCGCCGGAGGAGGTGACGATTCCGCGTATCGAGGGCGCCGGCAGCGACGCGTGGACCGACTGGCACTGGTATACCACGGTGGTGCACACCAACTGTCGCGAGATCATCGACAACGTCGTCGATATGGCGCACTTCTTCTACATTCACGGGTCGATGCCGACGTACTTCAAGAACATCTTCGAAGGACACATCGCCACGCAGTACATGAACAGCGGTGCCCGCGACGACATCCCGCATCCGGAGGGCCAACCGCGGATGCTGGGCACCACATCGGCCGCGTCGTATTACGGGCCGTCGTTCATGATCGACGATCTGACCTATCACTTCGAGCACGAAGACCAGCACACGGTACTGCTCAACTGCCACTATCCGATCGACGCGAATTCCTTTGTGCTGCAGTATGGAATCATCGTCAAGAAATCGGAGAACCTGCCGGAGGAGGCGGCGATGGCCACGGCCATCGCACTCGGCGACTGGGTCAAGGTGGGCTTCGAACAGGACGTCGCGATCTGGAAGAACAAGGCCCGCATTGACAATCCGTTGCTGTGCGAGGAAGACGGGCCGGTGTATCAGCTGCGGCGCTGGTATGAGCAGTTCTACGTCGACGTCGCCGACGTCGAACCCGACATGGTGGACCGCTTCGAGTACGAGATCGATGTCACCCGACCGCGGGAGGCGTGGCAGCAGCAGATCGAGGACAACATCGCCGCCCGCGCCGCGCAGGCCTAAACGGTGGTCCGGACCGACAACCGTCTGCAGGAGCTACCGCCGGTGCCGGTGCGGTGCCGGCGCTGCGCCGCTGAAGTGCTGGTCCGCAAGAGCAGCTGGCAGCAGACCAGCATCCAGTGGAACGCGCAGGCCACCGCACAATGTCCGCAGCGCCGGCAGGCAGCAGAGCTCAACAAGCACGGCGGCGGCGTGTTTCTGGCGTGTTCGGACCTGCGCAACTCGATCGACGAAGCGGTGAACAGCGGTACGGTGCGCATCGTCGACGAAGCGTCAGACGCCCCCGACGGAGCATCGAGGTCTTGACGCAGAATCGGGCTATGACAGATCTCGCGAAGTACGGGCCGTGGGCGGTGATCGCGGGCGGATCAGAGGGCGTCGGAGCAGAGTTCGCACGGCTGCTCGCACGCTCCGGAGTCAATCTGGTGCTGCTTGCCCGTAAACCCGACCCACTCGAAGCCACCGCCGCCACCTGTCGCGAACACGGTGTCGAAGTCCGCACCCTGTCAGTGGATTTGGTGCACGAGGACGCGGTACAGCGCGTCCTCGAGGCTACCGACGGCCTCGAGGTGGGGCTGCTGATCTACAACGCGGGCGCCAACACGTGCAGCGAGACCTTCCTCGACGGTGAGCTCGCAGACTTTCAGCGCGTCATCGATCTGAACATCGGCACCATGCTCGCCCTGGTGCAGCATTTCGCCCGCCCGATGCGTGAGCGTCGCCGCGGCGGAATCCTGCTGGTCGGCTCGATGGTGGGCTACCTGGGCTCGATGCGACACACCATCTATGGCGGGGTGAAGGCGTTCGGCCGCATCTTCGCCGAAAGTTTGTGGCTGGAACTCCGGGATTACGACGTGCACGTGCTGGAACTGGTGCTGGGAGTGACTCGCACGCCGGCGATGGAACGCGTCGGGCTGAACTTCGATGTCCCGGGCATGCGCGTCGCCGAACCGGAGGACGTGGCCCGCGAAGGGTTGGAGCAACTTCCCAACGGTCCGGTGTTCGTCGCGGGCGGCAACGCCGACGACGTCGCGCGGCGCAACCATCCGGACCGCGCGAAGGTGGTGCTGGGGGCGCACCGGGCGATACAGCAGCTCATCGGCAACGCCGACATCGACTAGAACTGAAGCTGTGCGAATCGGATTGTCGACACCGGTGGTCATCCAGATGCCCGGCGTGGCCGGCGCGTGGGAGCGCGACGCCGGTATCGAGGACATCGCGCGGATCGCGCAGACGGCCGACGACCTCGGGTTCGACTACCTGACGTGTTCGGAGCACGTCGCCGTACCTGTCGACGACGCCTCGGTGCGCGGCTCGGTCTATTGGGATCCGCTGGCCACGTTGGCGTTTCTGGCGGCGCGCACCGCACGCATCCGGCTGGCCACGTCGGTGGTGGTGCTGGGATACCACCACCCCTTGGCGATCGCGAAGCGCTACGGCACGCTGGACCGCATCAGCGGTGGACGGCTGGTGCTCGGCGTCGGCGTCGGCTCGCTGTCCGCCGAGTTCGACCTGCTCGGTGCCGCGTGGGCGGACCGAGGTGGGCGCGCCGACGACGCGATCCGTGCCCTTCGGGCGTCGCTGTCCACCCCGGATCCGGCCTATGACGGCGAGTACTACCGGTACGAGTCGATGGTGGTCGAGCCGTGCGCGGTGCAGCCACGCGTTCCGATCTGGGTCGGTGGCCGCAGCGCGCGGTCGTTGCGCCGCGCAGTCGAATTGGCCGACGGCTGGATGCCGTTCGGGCTGCGCAGCGCCGAGATAGCCAGAATGCTTGCCGGCGTGGAACTTCCGCCGCAGTTCGACGTCGTGTTACCGGTCGGCCCGCTGGACCCCCGCGGCGATGCCGATACGACGGTGCGCAGGTTGCGCAAGCTGGCCGACCTGGGTGCCACTTCCGTCACTTGCTCCTTGGCGGCCCGGAACCCCGACGACTACTGTGACCAACTCGGCGCGCTACGCACGGTGGCCGACGACATGTGAGGAGCCGTCGTGACCGACGACCGATTGGCAGAACTGGAAGCGCGCCTTTCCCGCGTCGAGGACGAGCGTGCGATCGAACGGATCATCGCGTCCTACGGCCCGCTGGTCGATGCCGGTGAGGCTGAGGCGGCGGCCGCGCTGTGGGCCGCCGACGGCGCCTACGACGTCGAGGGCTGGCCGATGCGCAGCCGCGCCGACGTCGCCGCGATGGTGGCCTCCGATGCCCACCGCGGCCTGATCGACCGTGGCTGCGCGCACTTCCTCGGCCCGGCAGTGGTCACCGTGCACGGCGATGAGGCGACCGCGGTGTGCGAATCGTTGGTGGTAAAACGCCGCGACGACGGCTACACGGTGTGGCGCGCGGCCGCAAACCACTTCCGGCTCAACCGGATCGACGGGCGCTGGCAGATCACCCACCGCACCACCCGCACACTCGACGGCCGCGCCGAAGCACGAAGGTTGTTGTCGGACGGAATCGCGGGGCGGCTCTCGTGACCGAAAACCACGACCCGCCCGTCGCCGTCGTGACGGGCGCCAGCCGCGGCGCGGGCCTCGGCATCGCGCGGGCACTGGTGGCGCGCGGCTGGCGGGTGTACGCCACGGGCCGCACCGTCACCGACGGCGGCGACGGGGTGATCGCGGCGCCGCTCGATCACCGCGACGACGACGCCGTGGCCGCGCTGTTTCGCCGGGTGGGCGCTGAGAACGGCCGGCTGGACCTGCTCGTCAACAACGCCGCCGCGGTACACGATGCGCTGACCGACCCGAAACCGTTCTGGGACAAGCCCATCGACTTGGCCGGGATCCTCGACGTCGGTCTGCGCTCGGCGTATGTCGCGTCGTATTTCGCGGCCCCGCTGCTGCTTCGTGCCGAGCGGGGGCTGATCGTGTTCACGTCCTCGCCGGGTTCGGTGTGCTACATGCACGGGCCCGCCTACGGGGCGCAGAAGGCCGGCGTCGACAAGATGGCCGCCGATATGGCCGTCGACTTCCGCGAAACCTCCGTGCACACCGCATCGATCTGGATGGGGATCCTGCTGACGGCCAAGCTGCGCAACGCTTTCGACGGCAACCCCGAAGCCCTGGCGGCCATGGCGCAGCACGCCGAAACGCCCGAGTTCGTCGGGCATGTGATCGACGCGCTGTACCGCGACCCGCAGCGCGGCCAATACAGCGGGCACACGCTGATCGCCGCCGAACTCGCACAGCGCTACGGCATCACCGACGAGGACGGCCGTCAGCCGCCGTCGCACCGGGACATGCTGGGCTCGCCGCGGACTCCGAGCGATGTGGTGGTGCGGTGACGCGTCAGGTCAGCTGGAACGCGCTGATCGGCGCTTCCTCGGGGTAGGTGGTCGGACCGCCCAGGTCGTAGACCGCGTTGAGCGCGGCGATGAACTCCGGGTCGTGCAGCGGTTCGGCAGGCACGTCGAGCTTGATGCCCTTCTTGTGCACGTCGTCGACGAGCATGTCGATGGCCTTGTCGACGGTGAGGTCGTCGCTGCCGTCCATGTTCTTCTTCAGCTCGTCGAAGTCGGTGAACACCTCGGCCGACCAGTGCACCAGGAACCGCAGCTCGTCGGTGTGGTGCCGGGCGATCACGTCGTCGCCGTTCTTGAGCAGCCAATGGTCACGATCGGCAGGGTCACCGGTGAACACCGTGTCGAAAGCCAGCCCCTTCGGGGTCTGCTGCTCCAGCGGCCCGTTCGCCTCGCCGCGATGCACCATCATCTCGTTCTGCACCAGCACACCGCGGTTGTAGATCGGCGGCAGGACGCGGCGCGGCTCCTTGAGCGGACCGTCGGGCCAGTAGGTGAAACCGCTGCCCTGATCGAGGGAGAACCAGGTGATCACCTGCGCCATCTTGATCAGGTAATCCTGGAACAGCCCGGACTTGCCCATCACACTGCACAGCCAGGTCGGCGCGTTCTCGTGGCGCACACCGCGAAAGCTCGGGGAGTCCAGATGACCGGGGTCGCGGTTGGCGCACGGCCCGTTGATGTTGAACAGCATCATCTGCGGCTTGGCGTATTCGGCGCTCCAGTAGCTCTTGGCCAGGTCGACGAACCGCTTGTTGTAGAAGCAGTCGTGCAACTCCGGGTAGAGCACCGTGCCGTAGTTCGCCAAATAGCCGCGGAACGTCGCGGTCAGGAACAGGTCCAGCGACGGGGTGAACCCCTCGGGGAACATTCCGCTCATGGTGGCCATCAGCTCCTCGGCCGACGCGAAGTGCTGGGCGATGATCAGCCGCCACGGCCCCTGGGTGCGCACGACGTCGAGCAGACGCTCGCGTTGATCGTCGGTGTATACGTCGTCGATCTCGCGCGGCGGTGAGGCCGGCCGCAGGACGTCGGACAACTCCATCCGCTGCTGTTCGGTAAGCATGGCCTGATTGTGGCGCGCCCACCTGCCGTCAGATCGCCATCTGTCCGGTGATCGGGACGCCAGTTTTTCCTGGCGTGGGCCCCCGCGCAGCTGGGGACAGACGCAGAAGGCCATTATCCGGCATGGATTCAGGGCCTTCTGCGTCTGCTCGCGCTGAAAAGTGCTCGCGCTCAGAAGGGGAGCGGGTGGGCGAATTTCGCGCGCAGCAGCGCGCCGATCTCGGCGATTGCCAACCGGCCCCTGGCCGTGGCCTCCGAGCGCATCAGGAACCCGTGGTAGATGCCGGGATAGCGGGTCAGCGTGGTCTGCACCCCGGCGTCACGCAGCCGACGCGCATACCGCTCGCCCCAGTCGCGGATCGGATCGCATGCGGCGGTGACGACGACGGCCGGCGGCAGCCCGGTTAGATCGGATGCCAATGCGGGGAACCGGTATTGGTCCGGCGGTGTGCGCACGTCGCGGTCGGCGAGCTCGTGCATGTAGTCGATGTCGTCGCGGGACAGCATCGGCGCGTCGGGCATGCTCACGATCGATTCGCAGGCCATGTCGCGGTCCAGACCCGGATACATCAGCACCTGACAGCAGATCGCTGGGCCGCCGCGGTCGCGTGCGGCGATCGCAACCGCCGCGGCCAACGAACCGCCCGCGCTGTCACCGACGACGGCCAACCGTCGGGGATCGATCCGGAAGGCCTCGGCGTGGGCCGCGACGTATGAGGTGGCCGCATAGGCGTCTTCGAACTGCGCAGGCGCCGGCGCTTCGGGCGCCAGCCGGTATTCGACCGACACCACCGTGGCGCGGCTGTGTGCAGCCAGTGTCCGGGCGAGCGGTTCGAACGAGTGATTCGAGCCCAAAACCATTCCGCCGCCGTGGAAATAGACCAGCACGGGGGAGTCCTCGGCAGTGGTCGGCCGGTAGATCCGGACCGGGACATTGCCTGCCGGGCCGGGCACGTCGCGGTTCTCGACGTCGGCCATCTGTGGCATGTCGTCGGGGTGCGGCGCCGATTCGATGGTTCGGCGCACCTCGTCCAACCCGCGTTGACGCATCGGGGGAATCGGTCCGAACGCGGCGACGCGCGCGGCGGCGTCCGGATCCAGCTGATACTGCGTCACAGTCGATCTCGGCGGCCTGATCCCGACTGCAATGGGGCGGCCGCATGCGCGCCCGCGCGGCGTCCACTGAAGATGCAGTCTGCGATGGACAGCCCGCTGACGTAGCTGTTGGAGCAGATACCGATCGCGTTGCGGCCCGCGGCATACAGGCCGGCCACCGTCCCGCCGTCCCGATGAGCGACTTCGCCGGTGCGTTCGTCGACGACGAGGCCGCCGAGTGTCAGCCCGGGGATCGGATAGAACATCGACGAGTCCGCCGAGATGTTGATCGAGTAGAACGGCGGGGTCAGAAGCGGCGGGCACAGGTCCGGTTCTTTGTGCGCGGGATCGCCTGCGCCGCTGGAGATGCCGCGGTTGTAGTCATCGACGGTGCGGCGCAGCCCCGCCGGATCGATCCCGTTTTTGGCGGCGATGTCCTCGATTGTCGACGCCTTCTTGTGTCCAAGGGTGAACAGGTAGATCAGTTGCAGGCGCTGGAAGAGTTGCGTCTGCTCGCGGATCTGGGTCTTCACCTTGCGCCAGGTCGGGGCGTCGTAGATCGCCCAGCCCGAGCCGCCGAACTCGCGCATCATCACGTTGCCGTGCGTCGCGCCGTAGAGGTCCTCGTTGGCGATGCGCCGGCCGTCGCGGCCGACGGTGAGGCCTTCCAGGAACGCGCTCGGCGGCGACAGGAAACGCCATGCGGTGATGTTGCCCATCTTGTCGGTTCTGCCGCCGGCCGCCACGCCCAAGGCGATACCGGAGCCGTCGTCGCCGGGGGTGCCCAGCGGGGAGATTTGCATGAACTCCGGCGCGTGTTCGGCCATCCAGTCACGGTTGTGCACGAAGCCGCCGGCGGCCAGGATCACCGCGCGTGCATATGCCTCACCGGCCACCGCGGCGTCGGCCCACAACGCCTCCGCGTGGTCGACGGCACCCTGAACCAAGCTCGGCAGCCAGGTGCCGGTCTTTCCGGTGAGCTTGGTCAGCACCCGGTGTCGGCGTGCGTGGGAATGGTTCGCGGGCATCGCGTGGTAGCGAACCCCGCGGATGCGCCCGTCGCCGTCCGCGATGAGCTCGTGCACTCGGCACAACGGAACAAACTCGACGCCTTTGGCTTTCGCCGAGCGGCGCAGGTGGTCGAACAGTACCTTGCCCGAACTCATACCCGGCGCCAGCACTCGGTGGCCGCGCGGTACGGGACGCGCGTGCAGCGAGTAGGGATGGGCTTTTTCGTTTCCGGAGTAGTACAGGTAGAAGTCGTCGGTCGGATACGACGTCTTGTACGCCGACACCGGACCGCCGCGGAACCGCACCCCTTGCTTCTTGAGCCAGTCGATCAGTTCCGGGCTCTGCTCGCAGAACCTCTGCAACGTATCGCCGCTGACCGCGTCGCCGACCTCCTGCTCGAGGTAGGCCCGCATGTCCTCGACGGTGTCGTCGTATCCACCGGCCCGCTGTTCGGCGGTTCCCGCGCCCGCGTAGATGATTCCGCCCGACAGCGCGGTGGCCCCGCCACCGTATCCGCGGTCCAGCACCAGCACGCGTGCGCCGCGGTCGGCGGCCTCGATCGCCGCGGCGGCACCGGCAGCCCCGAACCCGACGACGATGACGTCGTACTCAGTTGTTGTTGGCATGTTCGCTCTCACAGGACCGACTTGATCTGTTTGGCGACCAACCGGGTGGCGCGCTTCGCCGACAGTCGGGTCAGGATGTCGAGAGCCCGCGCATCCGTGCCGGCCAGCCCGACGGCATCGAGGTCCACCGCCGCGACGCGGGCGCCTCGACAGGAAAGGCCAAGCGCGACTTGCCGGCCCATTCCATTGCCTGCGCCGGTCACTACGAACACCCTGTCGGCGAGTTGCACGTCGATCTTCTTTCAGCCGGATGCGGTCACTGCTGCGCGGGATCGAATCGCTGCTTGGTGCGCAGCACCGGTGCGCGGCGCTGCGCCAGCACCTCGGCCCGCTCCGCCATCGCGTTGCCGACGTAGTCGGGTTGGGTGAGCAGATAGAACTCACCGGCGGCCGACTGGTCGAACACCACGCGCGCCGCCTCGAGCGGATCCATCGCCTCGGCCTTGATGTCCAGCATCGCCGCGCGCTGCGATTCGGCGGCCTCGACGTCGCCGCCGTCGACCCCGCCTGCCGCCTCGAAGATGTTCGATCGGACCGCGCCGGGCAGCACCGCCTGCACGTGGATCCGGTCGGCGTGCCCGGCCAGTTCCACCTCGAGGCGCAGGCATTCGGTCAGCGCCAGCACCGCGTGCTTGCTCATGATGTAGGGCGTCTGCAACGGCACCGCGACCACTCCGCCGATCGACGACAGGTTCCACACCCATGCCGGGGCGCCGGCGGCAAACATCCGGGGCAGGAATGCGCGGATCCCGTAGAACACCCCGCTGACGTTGATGTCGACCAACCGGTCCCAGTTGGCGACCGGGGTATCCCACAAGTAGCCGAACTGCTCGACGCCGGCGTTGTTGACCAACAGCCGCACCGGGCCGACATCCGAGTAGACCTGTGCGGCAAGGCTTTCGAGTGCATCCGGGTCGCGCACATCGCACACGACGGCCACCGAGCCCGGCAGCTCCCGGCCCAACGCGGCGATGGCCTCGGCGTCGACGTCGACCAGAACCACGGTCATGCCCAGCGCGGCGGCGTGACGCGCCAGCCCCGCACCGATGCCGTTGCCGGCGCCGGTGATGACCGCGACACCACCGCCGAAGGTCGCCCGCGCGTCCACCGGCTAGGAACCGGTCGCGGCCGTCGCGGACTTGGCGGCGTGCTCGGCGAACGGGATGGAGTCC
This sequence comes from Mycolicibacterium pulveris, assembly GCA_050205315.1. GTDB lineage: Bacteria > Actinomycetota > Actinomycetes > Mycobacteriales > Mycobacteriaceae > Mycobacterium > Mycobacterium pulveris_A. The sequence continues at coordinate 148,396 of JBNMRA010000012.1, forward strand.
TCGGCGTCGAGGATCACGGTCATCGACGTGAAGACCAGCCCGCCGCCCTCGGCCCGCCGGATGCCCACATCGACCACGCCGCTGGAGACGTCGAACGGGACGTTGTTGGTGACCTGGTTGACGTACAGGTAGAAGCGGACGGTGGTGACGGCCCCGTCGACGCCGGTGCGGAAGATGTTTGTCGCGTGGTGACGCAGCGGATAGGGGTTCTCGTTGCGGTGTTGAGTGAGCCACGCCAACGTCTCGGCTTTGCCGTGCAACTCGGCGGCCAGCAGCTCTTCGAACGGGCAGTTGCCCGAGTCCGATCGGCTCAGGTACTCCATCTCGTCGCCGAGGCGGGCGCCGAGTTCGTCGAAGTGGCCCTGGTCGTAGTGGTACCAGAAGCCGGCGATGAACTCCTGGACCTCCGACAGCGTGATGTCGTTGCTCATGGCAGCGAGTCAACCTCCGGCGGGCTGCCCTTGGCACCGCGGTGCCCGTTGAGTGGAACACCGCTCGCCCGGCTGCTCAGTCGGTGATCAGCGTCCACACGTCCGCGCCGGCGGCCAGCGCCGCGTCGGTCACCTGCTCGTCCCAGTAGCGCACCGACCCGTACTCCGACCGCCACGCCAGCGCGGCGCGGGTGAACTCGTGCAGCCGGTGTTCGAGGGTGGTGCCGATGGCACCGTGCACCTGATGGGCGTTGCGCACGACGACCGACGTGGCGTGGCCGACGCACGATCGGGCCGCCGCGACGCGAAAGCGCAGGTTCGTCGCCGCCCAACTGCTGCCGACCGCTGTCGTCAACGCCGACTCGGTCGCCGCCCGGGCCAGCGCCGCCTCGGCCGCAAGGTCGGCGATCAAATGCTGGACGGCCTGGAACCGGGACAAGGGCCGACCGAACTGGACCCGTGACGCGGCGTGTTCCACCGACGACGCGACGATCGTGTCGAGCGCCGCGCACACCTGGACCGCCCGCACTAGCGCCGATCTCAGCCACAACTGTTCGACCAGCCCGGAGTCCACCGGGACACCGTGGAGCGCGGCGACGTCGGCCTGGACGGCGTCGCGGGGTTCCCCGATCAGGTTGGTGCCGGGCGTGATCGCCAGTGCCGCGGCGTCGACGTCGGCGACGCGGTGGTCGTCGCCGTCGCGCCACACGACGACCACCCGGTCGCTGCTCGCCGCCCAGGGGACACCGCTTGCGGTTCCGTCGTCACCGAGCAGGCACACCGTGCGCACCGCGTCGTCGCTGCCCATCCCGTTCGCCTCGAGCAGCCAGCAGGCCAGTAGGTCGTGTTCGGCCAACGGTATTCGCACCGCGTTGCGCGCCGCGGCCGCGAGCAGTTCGGCGGCCTCGAACCAGCCCGCGCCGCTGCCGCCGGACTCCTCGGCGCCGGTCAGGCGCACCAGGCCCAAATCGTCCAGGCGCCGCCACAACTCGGTGTCTCGTGCGACTGTGTTCGCCGGCGGGTGGGCTTCGCGGTGCTCGGCGAAGACCGCGCCCATCATCTCGACCAGCGCCGGATCGACGGCCGACAGTGTGTTCATCGCAGTCCCAACCCTCGTGCGATCACCCCGCGCAACACCTCGTTGGTGCCGCCGCGCAGCGTGAAGCCGGGCCGCTGATCCACAGCCCTCGAAATCAGTTCGGCGAGAGCGGGATCCGTGGTGGCGTCGGCCAGCGTGTCGGCGAAGTCGGCGATGTCGCCCTCGGTGGTGGTGCCGAGCACCTTGACCACCGCCGCCGGCACATCGGCAGGCTCATGTCGCTCCAGCGCGCCCGCGACGGCGGCCGACATCTGGTGCAGGCCGGCGACTCTGGCGACCAGGCGACCGATCCCTGGGTCGCGCGGGATCTGTTGTGCCGCAGCGTTGTCAGCGCACGCTCTGAGCAAGACGAACGTGGACAGGAACCGCTCCGGTCCGCTGCGCTCGAAGGCCAACTCCGAGGTGACCTGACGCCAGCCCGCACCGATCTCGCCGAACACCATGTCGTCGGGCACGAACGTGTCGTCGAGGATCACCTCGTTGAAATGATGTGCGCCGTTCATCGAGACGACCGGTCGGATGTCGACGCCCGGCCCACGCAGGTCGACGATGAACTGGCTCAGCCCGGCGTGCCGGTTGTCCGGGTCGACCGGCGCGGTGCGGGCCAGCGCGATGAACGCATGCGCGCGGTGCGCACCCGAGGTCCACACCTTGGTGCCCGACAGCGACCAGCCACCGTCGACCCGCACCGCCTTGGTGCGCACGCTGGCCAGATCGGAACCGGAGTCGGGTTCGCTCATACCGATGCCGAAGAAGCACTCGCCCCGGGTGATCTGCGGCAGAAACTTCCTCTTCTGCAGTTCGGTGCCGTACTTGAGCAGCGACGGCACGATCTGCCGGTCGGCGATCCAGTGCGCTGCGACCGGTGCGCCGGCAGCGAGGAGTTCCTCGGTCACCGCGAACCGCTCGACGAACGAGCGTCCGTGCCCGCCGTACTCGACCGGCACCGTCATGCCGAGATAACCGTGCGCGGCAAGGGCTTTGGTGAAGTCTTCGTCCCACATCGTCAGCCACGCGTCGACCGACGGCGTGAACGCGCCCGCGGCGCGTTGCTCGGCGAGGAACTCGCGGACCTCGGTGCGTAGGGCCGCCGTCGCGGTGGCGTCGACGGCCGCGGGGGGCACCAGGCGGGGGAGAGTCACCGGACGGTCCGCCACCGGTCGATGCGCTGTTCGTGCTCGGGGTCGCGGTGGGCCAGCGGTTGCATCGCCGCGGCCATGGCCAGCGTGGAGTCCAGCGAGCCGGCCCGCGACTCCTGCAGCAGACGTTTGGCCATCCGCAGCGCGTGCGCCGGGTTCTTCGTGATCCGGTCGGCCAGCGCGAGCGCCTCGGGGAGCAGGTCGTCGTGCGGCACGACGCGGCTGACCATGCCCCACTCCAACGCGGTGGCCGCATCGATGCGGTCGCCGGTGAACGTCATCTCGGCGGCGCGCTCGTAGCCGATCGCCCTGGGCAGGAACCAGGTGCCGCCGTCGCCCGGGATGATGCCGATCTGCACAAAGCTCTCGGCGAACGAGGCCCGCTCGGAGGCCACCCGGATGTCGCACATCATGGCCAGATCGCAGCCCGCCCCGACCGCGGGACCGTTGACCGCGGCGATCAACGGGACCTCCAGGCGACCGAGCGCGCGCGGTATCCGCTGGATTCCGTCGACGTAGGCACGCCGCTGGTCGAGGGCGTCGAGGCCGAACATTCCGGTGCGATCGGCCATCTCCTTGACGTTGCCGCCCGCGGAGAAGATCTTGCCCGCGCCGGTCAGGACCACCGCGCGCACGTCGATGTCGGCGTTGGCCGCGTCGACGGCGGCCTCGAACGCCCCGATGAAGCCCTTGTCGGTGATCGCGTTGCCGACCTCGGGCAAATCGATGGTCCACGTCTGCGTCGCACCGTGAGCGGCGATGTTCAGCGGTGTGCTCATAACGGCAACTGTAGGGACTTGGTCTGCAGGAATTCCTCGAACCCCGCGCGGCCGAGCTCCCGGCCGACACCGGACTTCTTGTATCCGCCGAACGGAGCCACCGGGTTGTACATGCCGCCGTTGATGTCGAGTTGTCCGGTCTGCACGCGGCGGGCGAACGAGATGGCCGTGTCGAGGTCGGGACCCCACACCGCGCCCGCGAGCCCGTAGGGCGTTCCGTTGGCGATGGATAGGGCGTCCTGCTCGTCGCGGAACGGGATCACGGCGAGCACCGGCCCGAACACCTCCTCCTGGCCCAACTCGGAGTCGGGGTCGACGTCGGCGAACACGGTCGGGGCGACGTAGTAGCCGGCGTCGCGGACCGATTCTGACCCGCCGGTGAGCAGCCGGGCGCCGTCGCTGCGCGCGCGGTCGATGAACCCGCGCACGGAGTCGAATTGCGCGGCCGAGGCCAGCGGGCCGATCCGGGTGTCGGGATCGGATGGGTCGCCGACGGTGTACTTGGCGGCGGCGGCTGCGATCAGTTCGAGGGCTTCGTCGTAGCGCGACTGCGGCACCAGCATCCGCGTCCACGCCATGCAGGTCTGCCCGCTGTTGAGGAACGCGTTGCCCACGCCGACCTTCACCGCCGTGGTCAGGTCGCCGCCCTCGAGGATGACGTTGGCGGACTTGCCGCCCAGTTCGAGGGCGACCTTCTTCACCGATCCGGCGGCGAGCTCGGCGACCCGGCGGCCCACAGCGGTCGACCCGGTGAACGACACCACGTCGACGTCGGGATGCGAGGCGATGCGCTCGCCCACCACGGATCCGCGGCCCGACACCAGGTTCACCACACCGCCGGGAAGTCCGGCTTCTTCCACCGCTTCGATGAACTCGAACACCGACAGCGGGGCCTCGTTGCTCGGCTTGAGCACGACGGTGCAGCCCGCCGCGATCGCGGGCAGCACCTTGGCCACCACCTGGTACAGCGGGTAGTTCCACGGGGTGATCGCGCCGACGACGCCGTACGGCTCGCGCAGCACCAACGAGTTACCCACGCGCTCTTCGAATTCGAAGGAGTCGAGGACGTCGGCGAACCCGCGTGCCACCGCCAGCGGAACCTTGGTTTGAACGCCCTGCGCCACGCGCACCGGGGCGCCCATCTCGCGGCTGATGGTCTCGGCGATGTCGGGGAGCCGCTTTTCCATCGCGGCGATGACGCGGGCCAGGCGGTCCCGTCGCTCGGCGAGGGTGATCAGCGGATCGAAGGCGCGGCGGGCGGCGGCCACGGCCGCGTCCACATCGCTGGCCGTTCCGTTGGGCACGCAGCCGATCACGTTCCCGGTGGCGGGGTCGACGACCTCGATCACGTCGCCTGCCGACGGCGTCACCCACTGCCCGTCGATGAACAGCGTTTTACGGGTGTAGTCGTGCATGGATCTCCTCAGGCGATCAGGGAACGATGCTGGCGCGCACGTCGCTTTTGGCCTCCGCGGCCGCGAACGCGACGTTGATGTCGTCGAGCGGATACTGGGCGGCGGCAAGGCGTTTCAGCGGCAGCCTGTCCTGGTGCTGTTCGAGAAATGTCAGTGCCCGCGACAGCACGGCAGGGTCATATAGCGACACCGCGACCATCGTCTTGTTGCCGAACACGAACCGCGACGGGTCGAATTCGAACGTCTTGCCGATGTTGATGTTGCCGATTTCGACGTAACGACCGAACTGGCCCAGCATTTTCAGGCCCTCGTCGATCGCCGCGGGATGACCGACCACCTCGACCACCACGTCGGCGCCCTGTCCGTCGGTCAGGTTCCGCACGATCTTGGTCCGGTCCTTCACCGTCGCCGCTTCGTTGATGTCGATCACCTCGTCGGCTCCGAAAGCCCGTGCCAGCTCGAGTCTTTCCGGCACCCCGTCGACGGCGATGACGCGGGCCGCACCGCGGGCCTTGGCCACCGCCACGGCGTAGAGGCCCAACGCGCCGGCGCCCTGCACCACGACGAACTCACCGAGCTGCTGGTCGACGCGTTCCAGCCCGTACATCACCTGCGACAGCGCGCAATTCGCACCGGCCGCCACATCGTCTTGCAGGCTTTCGGGCACGGTGTACAGCACCGCGCCTGCGGGCAGCAGGAAGTAGTCGCCGTAGCCTCCGACGAAGTACGGCGGCTCGTCGGCGCGGCCCAGCATAGCCATCTTCAGGTTGAGGCAGGCGTTACGCCGACCCGCCAGGCAGTTTCGGCACGTATGGCAGACGAAGAAGTACGGGAACACCACGCGGGTGCCCACCGTCAGCGGCGCGCCGTTGGAGTCCGCGGAAACGCCGTCCCCGAGCGCCGCCACCGCACCCACCATCTCGTGGCCGAGCACCGTGGGCAACTGGCCGCCGAGCCCGCCGGTAGCGAAGGTGCCGTGCCAGGCATGTACGTCAGAGCCGCAGATGTTGGTGCGGCTCACCTTGATCAAGACCTCGCCCGGCCCCACCTCGGGCAGGCTGACCGTCTCGATCTGGAACGGCTTTCCCGGTTCGTCGAAGCGGGCAATACGCCCCTGGAACGGCGCAACGGTCACGGTTCGTGGTCCTCTCGGGTTCACCTATGGATGCGGTTCGCGACCTGCTTTCGGTCCAGGCGCTGGCCGGACGCTCGTGCGCGCGGACCGCATCGTTCGCACGGTAGTGGAGATCGCATGGGCGCCGGGCGAGGGCTTCCCGCCCAGCGGTCACTGTGGGATGCGGCACCCGGTGCCCCGTTGCCACAAAGCCAATCACTGTTTCAATCGCCTATTGAAACAGTGATTGCATCGTGTTTTCATAAGTGCGTGGCCATCACCAAGAACGACACCCGCCAGCACCTGTTGGCGGTCGCGGAGCGTCTGCTGCTCGAGAACGGGTACGAGAACGTGTCGATCCGCGCGGTGTGCACCGCGGCCGGAGTCAATACCGCCGCGGTGCACTATCACTTCGGATCGAAGGCGGAGTTGGTCTCGGCGCTGTTGGAGTCAAGGCTCGGGCCGCTGTGGGAGGACGCGCTGACGTCGCCGGCGGCCTCCGACATCAGCGTCGCCGATGCCGTACGCGTCGTTGTCGAACCGCTCGTCGGCCTTGCTTCTGATCCCGCCGGCCGGCTCTACCTGCACCTGTTGTCGCGGCTCCTGTTGTCCCGCAACAAACTCCGTTGGACGGAACGGTGGTTCTCGATCACGCCCTGGGCGGAGATGCTGCAGCACCACGTGGCTGGCTTGACCGCGAACGAGGCCGCGCACCGATGGATGCTGGCGTTCGAATTGATCTTTACGCAGTTCGGTGATCCGCTCGCAGGAGACCGACGGTTGTCCCCGCGACAGGTGCGGACGCTGCAGGAGTTCGTCACGGCGGGACTCGTCACGCCGGCGGTGGCCCGGTGAACGCCGCCGCGCCCGACGTGTTCTCGGCCGTCACCCTGGGCCCGGTGACGCTGCGCAACCGGGTCGTCAAGGCGGCGACCTTCGAATCGCGCACGCCCGACGGCGCGGTCACCGACGCCCTGATCGACTACCACCGCGAGCCGGCCGCAGGTGGTGTCGGGATGACGACCGTCGCGTACTGCGCGGTCTCGCCGGAAGGCCGGACGGAACGCAACCAGATCTTGATGAAGCCGGATATGGTGCAACAACTTCAGCGGCTCGCCTACGCGGTGCATGCCGAGGGGGCCGCGGTGTCCGCCCAACTCGGCCACGCTGGACCGGTCGCCAATGCCGCCTCGAATGGATTTCCGGCGTTGTCACCCAACAGGCTGTTCAGCCCGTTGTCGATGAGTTCGACACGCCGTCCGGACGCCCTCGAACTCGCCCGGATCGTCGCGGATCACGCCCGCGGCGCGGTCGTGGCCGCGGATGCCGGTTTCGACGCTGTCGAACTGCACTTCGGACACAACTACCTGGTCAGTGCGTTCTTTAGCCCGTTGCTGAATCGTCGTCGCGACCACTATGGAGGCTCGCTGGCGAACCGCGCACGGCTCGCTCGCGAGATCGCGATGGCCGTGCGGGACTCGGTCGGCGACCGCATCGCGGTGACGGCGAGACTCAACATGGACGATGGTGTCCCTGGCGGTCTGCGCATAGAGGAGAGCCTGCAGATCGCCCGGTGGCTGCAGGACGACGGCGCACTCGACGCTTTGCAGTTGACGGTTGGCAGCTCGCTGCTCAACCCGATGTACTACTTCCGGGGCGCCGCACCCCGCAACGAGTTCGCACGCGTCTTCCCGGCTCCGCTCAGCTGGGTGATGGCGAGCGCAGGCCGGTTCTTCTTGCGGCAATATCCGTTTCGAGAGAACTACCTGCTCGACCTCGCCAGGCAGTTCCGGCATGAGCTCACGATGCCCTTGATGTTGCTCGGCGGCATCACCGGACGAGCCGCCATGGACGCCGCCATGGCCGAGGGCTTCGAATTCGTCGCGATGGCCCGGGCGCTGCTTCGCGACCCCGGGCTGATCAACCGTATTCGCGCCGATCCCGGAACCAGGTCACTGTGCACGCACTGCAACAAGTGCATGGTGACGATATTCGACCAAACCCATTGCGTGCTGCGGTCATTCGGAGTTGACTCGGAGACGAAGTTCAGCGATCGGCGTGCTGCTCCGCGCTGAAGCGTTCGCGCAGCACACGTTTGAGCAGCTTGCCGCTCGGGTTCTTCGGTAACGCGTCGACGAAGAAGACCTGTTTGGGTGTCTTGAACCCGGCCAGGTGCTCCCGGCAGTGACTCAGCAGCTCGTCGGCGGTCAACACGACACCGGCACGAGGAACGACCGCTGCCGCCACGGCTTCGACCCACACGGGATGCGGCAGGCCGAACACCGCGACTTCCTCGACGCCGGCGTGGCGGTACAACACGTCCTCGACCTCCCGGCTGGCGACGTTCTCGCCGCCGGTGTTGATCATGTCCTTCTTGCGGTCCACCACGTGCAGCAGCCCGTGCTCGTCGTAGTAGCCGAGATCACCGGAGTGAAACCAGCCGCCGCGGAACGCATCCGCCGTCTTGGCTGGGTCGTCGAGGTAGCCGAGCATCAAGTGCGGGCTGCGGTGCGCGATTTCACCCACCACACCGGCGGGCACCGGGTTGTCGGCGTCGTCGAGGATCGTCGTCTCCACGTTGACCACTGGCCGTCCGGCCGCGCCCGCGTGCGCGTCCTGTTCGTCGGGCCCCAACGCCGAGGCCAGCGGCGCCAACTCGGTCTGGCCGTAGAAGTTCCACAGCCGCAGCTCCGGCAGCCGCTGGCGCAGCTCGGCGAGGATCTCGGTGGGCATCGCCGACGCGCCGTAGTAGCCCTTACGCAGGCTGGACAGGTCCACCTCGTCGAACACCGGTGAACGCAGCAGCGAGATCCACACCGTCGGCGGGGCGAAATAGTTGGTGACGCGGTGACGCTCGATCGCCCGCAGCACCAGATCCGGGTCGGGCCGCGGCACGATGATGCTGGTGGCGCCCAAATAGATGTCGGTGGCCAGGAAGTTGTCCAACTGCGCGCAGTGGTAGAGCGGCAACGAATGGATCTCGATGTCATCGCCGGCCATCGAGCCGGCGACGATCGTGCTGACGTACTGCCAGATCAGGCTGCGGCTGGAGTGCATGACCCCTTTGGGCCGCGACTCGGTGCCGCTGGTGTACATCAGCCTCAGCAGTTGGTCATCGTCGATGTGCGGTGTCGGTGCGGGCGAGGTGGTGGTCAACCACTGCGCGAAGTCGTCCCATCCCGGCGGCGCCGCTTGCCCCGGCGGGATCAGCGCCGCGGTGGTCGTGACCGCACCACCTGACCTCATGGCCTGCTCGGCGGTCGGTGTGAGCTCGGCCTCGACGACGAACCCGGTTGCATTGCAGTGGCCGAGGATGTAGGCGATCTCGTCGGCGGTGAGCATGAAGTTGATCGGGACCAGCACCACCCCGGCGCGCGCCGTCGCGAACGCCAGTACCGCGTACTGCCAGCAGTTGCGCGACAACAGAGCCAACCGGTCGCCTGGCCGAAACCCGTTGTCGTGCAACGCAGCCGCCGCCCGGTCGACGACATGGTCGAATTCGGCGAAGCTCAACTGCCGATCGCCGTCGATGATCGCGGTCTTGTCCGGGTGTCGACGGGCCGACCGACGCGGGATATCGCCGAGGCTGTGGCTGCGTGCCTGCGCGATCACGGCGTTGACATCCTGCACCTGTTGCATGCGCCGCAGCGTAAGCCCAGACCGTCGGGGCCGGCCGGTTGGTGTCCCGCTCAGTAGGCCACGCGATGTCCAAGCGCCCGGTTCGCGCCGATACTCGTCGGTGTGACGACTGATGCGCAAGCCATGACGCCGGTACCGGTCGATGCGGCCGAACTCAGGGCGCACCTGCACCAGGCGGACCCCGGGGTACTGGTGGCGGTGCTGGCGCAGCTGACCGGCGATCCGACGGTCGCTGACCGGTTCGGGCCAGCAATCTCGCATGTACCCGATCCGCCCGAGCGCGCCGGCGTCACCGACGCCGACACCATGGCGGCTCTGGTCAGCGCGATCGTCGACGCGTTGGACACACCGCGGGCACCGGACGCGCCGGCGGCCGACGACCCGGAGTTGTTCACCCGGCTGCTGCCCATCGCGCTCGGCTCCGACGTCGACGACGAGTTCGTTCCGCTGCTGCTCGAGCAGGGCGGCTTTCAGCTTTCGCAGCCGACCTTGCCGCGCACAGTGCCGATCCCGGAGACGATGACGGTGGCGATCATCGGCGCCGGGCTGGCCGGCATCATCACCGCGCTGTCGGCGGCCGACGCCGGAGTGAGCTACCAGATCTTCGACCGCAACGACGAAGTCGGCGGGACCTGGCTGACCACGAGGTACCCGGGCATCGGCGTCGACACGCCCTCGGCCTACTACTCGCTGTCGCGGGAAGTGAACCCGGACTGGACCAGCTACTACCCCGAAGGCGGGGAATATCAGGCGTATCTGGTGGCCCTGGCCGACAAGCACGGGCTTCGTCAGCACACCCGGTTCGGCACCGAGGTGGAGGCGCTGTGGTGGGACGAGGATCGCCGCCAGTGGCAGATCCATTCGGTCGACCGCGACGGCAAGCGTGAGGTGACCTACGCGCGGGTGGTGGTCACCGCGGCCGGCTATCTGAACCGCCCGCGCTGGCCCGATGTGCCCGGCCGGGACACGTTCTCCGGCACCAGCATTCACTCGGCCCTGTGGGATCCGTCGCTGGACCTGGCGGGCAAGCGGGTGGCGGTGATCGGTGCGGGCTGCACCGCGGTGCAGATCGTGGACGCCTGCGTCGACGACGTCGAGCACCTGACCGTGTTCCAGCGCCAGCCGCACTGGGTGGCACCGCGCAAGCGACTCTCCGACGATGTGCCCGAGCACCGCCGCGTGCTGGGCCGTCACCTGCCGTACTACGCGAACTGGCATCGGCTCAAGTCCTACTGGGGCACCGCGGACAACAACTACCCGGTCATCGTGCGCGATCCGGAATGGGCCGAAAAGAACCTGTCCATCTCCCCGGCCAACGACGTGCTGCTGCAGATATGTCTGGACTACATCAACCAGACCTTCGGCGAGGGAACCGAACTGGCGAAGAAGGTCACACCTGATTTCGCGCCGTACGGCAAGCGGATCGTGCGCGACCCGGGTGGCTACTATGCGGCGCTGACCCGCGACCACGTCGACGTGGAGGCCGCCGAACCCGCCGAGGTGAATCCGAAAGGCATTGTCACCCAGGATGGTCGGCAGATCGATCTCGACGTGATCATCTACGCCACCGGATATCACCTGGACTTCCTGTCCACCATCGATATCCGCGGCCGCGACGGGCACACCCTGCAGCAGGAGTGGGGCGACAGCCCACGGGCCTACCGCGGCGGCACGGTCCCCGGGTTCCCGAACCTGTTCATCAACTCCGCACCCAACTACAGCCCCGGCCACGGCGCGGGTGCGAACTTCTCGATGGAGGTGATGGCGCACTTCATCATCGAGTGCCTGCAGCTGATGGCGTTGCGCGGCGCGACCACCATGGAGGTGACCCGCCAAGCGTACGAGGAGTATGTGGCCGACATCGACGAAACGATGTCGCAGACGGTGTGGTGCCACACCCCCAATGCCCACACCTACTACCGTTCGGGTTCTGGACGCGTGGTGGTGGCCTCGCCGTACCGGTTGGTCGACGTGTGGCACCAGCACCGCGCCCCGATCGAAGAGCACTTCACGCTGTCATGAGCAAACGTCTAGCCGGGAGAACGGCATTGGTCACCGGCAGTAGCCGGGGGATAGGTCGCGCTGTCGCGCAACGTCTTTCGGCCGAAGGAGCGACGGTGGTGGTGACCGCGCGCTCGTATCAGCCGTCGGCGTCGGTGCGCGGTGCGGCCGCGGCGGAACTGCCGGGCACCATCGGTGAGACCATCGAGCTGATCGAGGCCTCCGGCGGCACGGCGATCGGCATCGCCGCGGACCTGGGGGATCCGCAGCAACGCGCAGACCTGGTGGACGCGGTGCTCGAGCGCACCGGGCGCATCGACATCCTGGTGAACAACGCGGGTTTCGCGGACTACGCTCTCGTCGAAGACATGTCGATGGAGACGTTCGACCGCACGGTCGAGCACTACCTGCGGGCACCGTTCGTGTTGACGCGTGCGGCGATCCCGCACATGCGGGAGCAGGGTGCCGGCTGGATCGTCAACATCGGATCGGTCACCGGGGTCGCGCCCGTGCGGCCCTACCGGGAGTACAACAAGACTTCCGGCGACGTCGTGTACGCGTCGATGAAGGCGGCGCTGCACCGGTTCACCCAGGGGGTGGCGGCCGAGTTGCTCGACGCCAACATCGCCGTCAACTGCGTCGGCCCGTCCACCGCGATCCGCACCCCCGGCGCCGCATCGCTGATCCCCGAGTCCTTTCCGACCGAGCCGGTGGAGTACCTCGCCGAGACCGTGCTCGCGATGTGTCACCTGCCGGCGGCCGAACGTACCGGGCTGGTGGCGTTCAGCCTGCACTATCCGTGGTCGCAAAGCTTACCGGTGCACAGCCTCGACGGCCGAACGGTATTGCCGCCGCTGGAACCGCCGGCCACGGCCAACCCGAACATCAAACCGGCCGGCATGTAGTGATTTCGGTGCCCAAACCTGCGCTCAGCGATGGTTTGCGCACCGAAATCACGCGTAGCGGCAGAAGCTGTGGCAGACGCGGTCGCGCACGATGACGTCGGGGCATTCCGGATCGAACCAGCGGTCCACGTAGGCCCAGTGAATCGGGTGCATCAGGTAGGGACCCATCAGGCCGTCGGCGTCGACGAAGCGTTGCTCGAACACATGGGTCCACGGCGAGGTGCCGATCGCCGACTCGACGCGGCTCAGCTGCCACGCCGTGATCGTGTCGACATATCGCGGCATGAGCTCCAGGTCGGCCTCGAAGCGTTCGACGACGGCATCGGATGTGCCCGGCGCCACCCGCAGCAGCAGCGTCCGGTAGACGGTGGCCGGCGTGGACGGCTCCGCGACGGTCATGGTGCCCGAATACGTCACACCGTCGACGTGGTGGACCGCCGGGTCCTCGAAGATGCCCCCGAATCGCGTTGCGGCACAGTCCCACTGGGCGCGGTCGGCGAACCGGAGATGCGCGAGGATGTCGCCGCCGTTGCGGGATCCGGGCAAGGTCGGTTCGACGACGGCGTGCGCGACGCCCGTTTCCGATGCGGCGGTGCGAATCGCGCGCACCAACCGGCCGCGGTCCTTTTCGTCTGCGGTGAGCAACCGCGTCACGCTAAACATCGCCCAGCCCGTCGACGTCGTCAGCCGCGGCCGCGACGTCGCGGGTCCGCTCCACGATCAGCTCGGCGATGCCGTCCCACCACTGGCCCAGCGACGGGTCCGGCCGCCCTTTCCACGTCATCTCCCACCAGGCCCGCGGGTTGGGCAGCGTCCAGGTCACGGTGACGACGTTGGATCGATCCTCGAACCAGATCGGCGGGCTGACCAGCACGCTGCGCAGCGTCATGCCGCGATCCCGGGCCCCTGGCGCGTATTCGGCCAGGTAGGTGTCGACGAACCGGCGCGCGCAGCCGGGCCGGGTGATGACGCGGTCGATGACGTAGACGGCGCCCATGGGGCCGACGATATTTCGAGCGGTTGGGCAGGGTGTCGTCCGCTCCCACCCATCGGGAAAGATCCATTCGGATAGCCGACTCGGACGGCATCGTGGTGCCATGGACCCCTTCGCCCCCGCTCGACTTGGGCCGATCACATTGCGCAACCGCGTGATCAAAGCCGCGACCTCGGAGGGACGATCCCCAGACGGGCTGGTCACCGACGATCTGATCGCGTTTCACCGGGCCTACGCCGACGGCGGGGTGGGGATGACGACGGTCGCATACTGCTGCGTGTCGCCGGAAGGTGCGAGCGCGCCCGGACAGATCGTGATGAGCGACGCCGCACTGCCCGGCCTGCGCAGGCTCACCGCCGCCGTTCACGATGCGGGCGCGGCGATCTCGGCGCAGCTCGGTCACGCCGGCGTGGTCGCGCACAAGAAGCTCACCGGTGTGACACCGGTGGCGCCCAGCAGGTTCGTGAACCCGTCGTCGATGGCGTACTGCCGGGAGATCACCCGCGCCGAGATCGCCGAGGTCATCGACCAGTTCGGGCGCGCCGCGCGGGTCGCGGTGGACGCCGGGTTCGACGCCGTCGAACTGCATTTCGGCCATCTCTACCTGCCCAGTTCGTTCCTGAGCCCGCTGATCAACCGCCGCAAGGACGAGTACGGCGGCAGTATCGACAACCGGTCGCGGCTCGTGCGCGAGATCGCGCAGCGGGTGCGTGAAACCGTCGGTACCTCGATCGCGGTGATCGCCAAACTCGACATGGACGATGGGCTGCCCGGCAGCATCTGGGTGGACGAGGCGCTGCGCACCGCACAGCTGCTCGATGCCGACAACACACTAGACGCGATCGAATTGACCCAGGGATCTTCGGTTTTCAAACCGATGTATCTGTTCCGCGGGGACGTTCCGGTCAAGGAGTTCGCCGAAGTCATGCCGCGCGGCATGCGCGCTGGAGTGCGGCTGGCGGGTAAATGGGCGATGGGGGACTACCCGTACGAGGACCTGTACATGCTCGACGCCGCACGGCAGTTCGTTCCGGTCATGCGCAACACCAAGCTGATCCTGCTCGGCGGCATCACCAACCGCGCGCATCTGGAGACCGGTATGCGCGAGGGCTTTCATCTGATGGCGATGGGTCGTGCGCTGCTGCGCGAACCCGACCTCGTCAACAAGATGATCGCCGACCCGGACACGAAGAGCCGCTGCACGCACAACAACAAATGCATGGTGACCGTGTTCGGCCGCACACATTGCGTGCTGGATCCGGAGCAGCGTTACGGAGTGCCCGCCGCCCGCTCGGCAAGCAGCGCCGACAATTCGCCGCAGGCCTCGGCGCGGGCCCGCTGAGCGAGGTCCAGCATCGCCATCGTGATGAACCCGTGAACGCCGCCCTCGTAGTGGCACTGTGCGGCGTGCACACCGGCCTCGGCCAAGGCGTCCGCGTAGGCCACACCTTCGTCGCGTAACGGATCGTGCCCGGCGATGACCACGACCGCCGGTGGCAGTCCCTGCAGGTCGGCGCAAAGCGGTGAGGCGTACGGATGGCTGCGGTCGGCAGGGGAGGGGACGTACTGGTCCCAGTACCACTGCAGCGCCGGGCGCGGATTGTAAAACCCTTGTCCGAACAGCTGATAGGACCGGGTGTCGAAGTCGGCTGCGATCATCGGGTACACCAGCAACTGTGCGGCCAGGGCCGGTCCGCCGCGGTCGCGTGCCATCAACGCGGTGACGGCCGCCAGGTTGCCGCCCGCGCTGTCACCACCGACCATCAGCCGTGCCGGGTCGACGCCGAGTGCGTCCGCGCGCCGCGCCGTCCACTGCGTCACCGTGTACACGTCCTCAGCGGCCGCCGGCCAGCGGTGCTCGGGCGCCAGCCGGTAATCGACGGAGATCACCACGGCGCCAAGCAGGTTGGCGAACGCCCGGCACAACCCGTCGTGGCTGTCCAGGTCGCAGAACACCCAGCCGCCGCCGTGGGCGTACACGAGAACCGGTAGTGCACCGCTCGCCCCGAGGGGTCGGTAGATGCGCACTGGAATCGGACCGTCGGGCCCAGCGACGATCTCATCGGCGACCGCGCCGACCTGTTCGGGCTGGCGCGGCGGGACGAACCGTGACTTGATGACCGCTCGGGCCTCCGCGCCCGTCATCGTGTGCACGGCGGGAAATCCGGAGTCGAGCGCCTCGAGGTAACCGGCGATCTGTGGATCCAGTCTCATGCGTACTGCAGGGTAGCCGGTTCGCGTGCCGGAACGGCGCGCAGCGGCCGGATCGGCTGCAGTGTGGGTGCCACCCGTTGAGGCCCGTCTTCGACGTTGCGCCAGATGCCCATCGCGGTCATGCGGACCGGCGCGGCCAGCCGCTGGTCGAACATCATCCGGTTCATCGGGCCGCAAACCGATACGGCCGCAACGGCTTCCCCGGGGCCACCGATGGGTGCGGCCACGCATCCGAAGCCGGGCAGCGACTCTTCGCGGTCGAAGGACACCCCGCGGCCGCGTACCTTGGCCAGCTCGGCGGTCAGCTGGGCGGGCGTGCCGATCGAGTAGCGGGTCTTGCGGTTGGTGAGATCGACGTCGACACCGATGTCGTCATCGTCCTGGCGGTATGCCAGCACGGCCTTGCCGACCGCGGTGCAGTGCGCGGGCTGGCGTCCGCCCACCCGGGTCGGGATGGCCGCGGTCATCCGGTCGCCGATCTTCTCCAGGTACACGACGTCGGCGCCGTCGAGCACCGCCAGGTGCACGACGAGGCCCGTGGCCCGGTGCAGGTCGTGCAGCAGGGGGATCGCCGCGCGGTGCAGCCGGTCCTGGTGCACCGCGAGCGAACCCAGCTCGACGAGCCGCATGCCCAGCTCGTAGTCGCGGCCGTTGCGGCGCAGCCACCGCAGCTGTACCAGGCGCTCGAGCATGCGATGCGCCGACGACCGCGGTAGGCCGGTGCGGCGCACGATCTGGGCCAACGTCAACCGACCGGGGCCGTCAAATGCGTCGAGAACCAGGGAGACCCGGTCGATGACGGCGGTGGGGGTAGACGGTTCGACTGTCGTTGTCATGTGTCCTCCGAGACGACCAAGTGTTTCTAGTCGGTATATGACTAATAGAAATATAGCAGGGCGTGGTCGAGCTCACGACGAAACGACGAAAGTGGCCGCGTTCACGGCCGGAAGCGACGTC
The DNA here is from genome assembly GCA_050205315.1 of Mycolicibacterium pulveris. Classification (GTDB taxonomy): domain Bacteria; phylum Actinomycetota; class Actinomycetes; order Mycobacteriales; family Mycobacteriaceae; genus Mycobacterium; species Mycobacterium pulveris_A. The sequence continues at coordinate 165,083 of JBNMRA010000012.1, forward strand.
AGGAGGGGTTTCAGGCCTTGGCGGCCGCGCGGCCGGCCCGGCGGCCGTAGAAGCTGCCGTCGCCCAGCGACACACCGCTGGCGTAGCCCCAGGCGGCCAACCCGGCCGTGCATCGGCCGGCGGCGAACAGCCCCGGGATCGGCGCGCCGCCGACGTGCAGCACCTCGCCGTCCAGGCTGGTGTGCAGCCCGCCCAGCGTGAAGCCACCGGTGCTCTCGCGCAGGTCGATGGCGCCCACCGGCGAGCCGATCGGTTTGAGCCACTGCGCCTTCTTGTGCAGCAGCGGATCCTCACCGCGTTGCGCGCCCTCGTTATAGACGTTCACGGTTGCCTGCAATGCGCCAGGCGCGAGGCCGATTTCGTGTTCGAGCTCGGCGACGGTCTCGCACACCCACGTCGGCGGGCGCAACATCAGCTGCGGCGACAACGAGGCCATCGCCGCGTCCTGTGAGTCGCCGTCGATGATCAGGTAGGCGGTGTTGTCCTGGTGGTAGAGCGTGAGTTGTCCGACCCGGCCGGGATAGGTGTCCTCGGCGACGTAGCGTTGTCCGCGGGCGTTGACGAGGATGCCGCGCACCAGCTGCTGCGGGTCGATGAAGATGGCCACCTCGGTGGCATCCATGTGCGCCAGGTCCGCGCCGAGCGCCTGCGCCATCCGAATGGCCTGACCGTCGTGCTGCTCGATGGACGCGGCCGGCCGGCCCGCGATGCGCGGTGCGTAACGCGCCACCATGGCCTCGTTGTATGCGAAGCTGCCCGTCGCGAGCACCACGCCGCGGCGGGCGCGGATCGCGACGTCGGTGCCGTACTGGCGCGCGCAGATGCCGACCACCCGGCCGTCGGATTCAACGACGAGGCGCTGCACCCGCACGTCATAGATCGCCCGTGCGCCCGCCGCGGTGGCGGTCTCCACGAGCGGCTTCATCAGCATGAAACCCGCGCTGGCCTCGCCCTGCTTCTTGTTCGACATCTGCGGCACGTGTCCGCGCGGCGCCGGGTCGGCGATCGTGTTGAACGGGTAGGAGTTTTCCCCGCCGCTGTACATCAGGCCCTCGTCGCCCATCGGCTCCCAGCCCGGTTCGGCGAAGAACTCCGGCTTGAATACCACCCCGCAGTCGACCAGCCAGTCGAAGTGGCCGACGCTGCCCGCGCAGTAGTCGGCGATGCGGTTCTCGTCGGCGCCGGGGCCCATCGCGACGTTGAGGAACGCTGCCATGTTCTCGACGGAATCTGTGAAACCGCATGCCTTTTGGATCGCGGTGCCGCCGCCGAGATAGATGAAGCCGCCTGCCATCGACGCGGCGCCGCCCCACGAGCCGGTGCGTTCGAGCACCAGCACGTCGGCACCGGCGCGGCACGCCTCCACCGCCGCCGCGGCGCCGGCCACGCCGTATCCGGCGATCACGACGTCGGCCTCGTGGTCCCAGCTGGTGATCGACGCGGCGGGAACCGGGGTGACCTCGGCGTCGGGTGTCACGGGCGCATCGCTGCGGGCAGGTCGCTGACCCACTCGTGGCCCCAGTAGCTGTCCGCGGTGATCTCCTCTGCGGTGTAATACGTTTCGTCGACCCGCATACCGTCGGTGCCGAACTCGATGTCCCAGTCGCCGGGTGCGCGGACGTAGAACGACACCATCTTGTCGTTGGTGTGTCTGCCCAGCGTCGAGGACAACTGGAAGCCGTCCTTGTTCACCCGGTCCAGCGCCTGCCCGACGGTGTCGAGGCTGTCCACCTCCACCATCAGGTGGATCAACCCGGGGTCGCGCAACGTCATCGCGGGACAGATCGCCAGGCTGTGGTGGCGCTCGTTGATCCCGAGGAACCGCACCCGCAGCGGACCGAACTCCGGTGGTGTCGGCACCCGGAACGCACCGCGGGACTTGAAACCGAGTGTCTCGGTGTAGAACTCGAAGAGCCCCGGCACATCCAGCGCCGGCAGCACCACATGGCCCAGCCCTTGGTCGCCGGTGACGAACCTGGCGCCGAACGGTGTGACGACAGGGCTGTGATCGAGCACCGCACCGTGGAACACCTCGGTCGACGTGCCCGCCGGATCGTCGAACGCGAGCACTTCCTCCACGCGGCGCGCGTCGGCCTCCTGCAATGACAGTTCCTTGACCGCGATCCCGGCGCCGGTCAGCGTGGCCTTCACCCGTTCGAGCGCGGCGTGGTCGCGCACCTCCCAGCCCACGGTGACGATCTTGTCGACGTCGCCGGGCACCACGATGATGCGCGCGGCGCGCTCGTCCATGCGCAGATACAGTGCGTCCGGGTCAGGGCCGGAGCCTTCGGCGAAGCCGAGCACGCCGAACGCGAAGTGGCGCCAGCGCTGCATGTCGGTGGCTTGAACCTTCACGTATCCAAGGCTTTTCAGATCACTCATGGCGGCCCTTCTAGATCATGGCCCGCAGCGGACCCTGCGGATCGACACCCAGCGAACTCAACGCCGAGGCGTGATAGACGGTGCCCGGCACGTGGATGGCATGGGCCAGTCCCGCGTGGGCGTCGCGCCAATACCGTTGCAGTGGTTTGTCCATGCGCAGCGCGTTACCGCCCGAGCGGGCGAAGATCTGGTCGACCGCCATCACGGCGCGCCACACCGCGCGGATCTGGGTGCGCCGACCGGCGGCCCGATCGGCGAAGGACACCTCCTTGCCGGCGTCGACCATGTCGTAGATGCGGTCGACGTTGGCCAGGATCTCCTGGCGCGCGGCGTTGATGTCGGCGGCCGCCTCGCCGACGGCATGCATCACATACGGATCGTCTTTGATCGCGGTGCCGCTGGCGCCGACGCGCTCCCGCTGATAGTCCAGGTGCGCGGCCAGCGCGCCCTCGCAGATCCCGATGGTGGCCGAGCTGATCCCGAGCGGAAACATCGTCGACCACGGCATCTTGTAGAGGGTCTTGGTCATGCCGGCCTCGAGTTGGGCGGTGCCGTCCATCACCTTCATGCCGTCCATCGTGCGGTACTGCGGCACGAACGCGTCGCGGACGATGACGTCCTTGGATCCGGTGCCGCGCAAGCCCACCACATCCCAGGAGTCGGGCACGATCTCGTAGTCGCTACGGGGCAGGATCATGTGCAGCATCTGCGGTGGCATCAGCGGTTTGCCGTCGGCATCGCCGAGCATGGCGCCGAGGATGATCCAGTCGCATGCATCGGTACCGGAGGAGAACTGCCAGCGGCCATTGAAGAGGTAGCCGCCGTCCACCGGTTTGGCCACTCCTTGGGGCGCATACGGTGAGGCGATCCAGGTGTCGACGTCATCGCCCCACACCTCGTCGGCGACCTTCGGATCGGCGTAGGCGATCTGATAGGGGTGCACCCCGACCACGCCGTTGATCCAGCCGGCGGACGGATCCAGCGCAGCGGTGGCCATCACCGTCTCGGCGAACTCGCGCGGATGGACCTCGTATCCGCTGTGCGACTCGGGTTGCAGCAGGCGGATCGAGCCGATGGCCTTCATGCTCTTGACCGTGGCGTCCGGCAACTGGCCGATCTTCTCGGCCTCGACAGCCTGCTGCTTGAACTGGTCGGCCAGCTCCATCAGCCGGTCGAGTACGCGCTCGCTCATCTTCAAAAGGTCCTATCTGTGGGTGGACTGATTCATGGTCTACCGCAGTCGATCGCCGTTCGGGCGGTAATCCCGTTCAGCGGACTGGATTCAGCTCAATATTCGATGTGCAATTCGGCGCTGGCCGGGTGCGCCTGACACCCGAGGATCAGGCCCTCGGCGAGGTCGTCGGGCTGCAGCACAGCGCCCGCGTCAATGCCCGCGCCCATGTCCACGGCTCCCGAGACCACCGTGGCAACACACGATCCGCACCGGCCTTCGCGGCACGAGTGCGGTACGTCGAGCCCGGCCTCCAGCAGGACATCGACCAGGGTCTTGTCTGATGGCCACCGCAGCCGATGGCGCGTCCCGTCCAGGTCGACGTGGACCGTCGCGTCGACGCGGACGCGGCACACTTCGGGATGCGACATGAGGCGATCCTGTCCAGCGGTTCGCGCACTGTCGACGCGCGTGCCCGGTAGCCGGGAGAGAGCCGGACCAACCGCCCGGTGACCGGGACGTCGACCGTGCAGCGGCGACGCCACCGGCCTACCGTGGCGCCGTGAGTAGCTCCGCGGGTTCGCAGCGTTCGGTGGTCGAGGTGGATGCCGTCGTGGTCGGCGCGGGGTTCGCCGGTCTCTACGCACTGCACAAGCTGCGCGGCCAGGGCTTGTCGGTGACGGTGTTCGAGGCGGCCCCCGAAGTCGGCGGCACCTGGTACTACAACCGCTATCCCGGCGCGCGTTGTGACGTGGAGAGCGTCGACTACTGCTACTCGTTTTCCACCGAGCTCGAGCAGGAATGGGACTGGTCGGAGAAGTACGCCACCCAGGCCGAAATTCTGCGCTATCTGAACTGGGTTGCCGACAAGCTGTGCCTACGCGACGGCATCACGTTCAACACCCGGGTCACGTCGGCCGTGCTTGACGAAGAGACCCTGCGGTGGACGGTCACCACCGACCGCGGCGACGTTGTCAGCGCCCGGTTCTGCATCATGGCCACCGGTCCGCTCTCGGCGGCGCTGACCCCCGACTTCCCCGGTCTGGACAGCTTTGCGGGGGAGCTGTACCACACCGCGCACTGGCCCCACGAGACCGTCGACTTCACGGGTAAACGCGTCGCGGTGATCGGCACCGGATCCTCAGGCATCCAGTCGATTCCGGTGATCGCCGAACAGGCCGAGCGGCTGTACGTGTTCCAGCGCACACCCAACTACAGCGTGCCGTCGGGCAACCGGCCGCTCTCCGATGACGAGCGGGCACAGATCAAGGCCACGTACGCCGAGCGACGCAGGCTGTCGTGGCGCAGCGGCGGCGGGTCACCGCACATTGCCCACCCCAAGCTCACGATGGAGGCCACCCCCGAAGAACGCCGGGAGGCATTCGAAAAACGTTGGCAGCTCGGCGGTGTGCTGTTCTCCAAGACTTTCAGCGACCAGATGATCGACATGGAGGCCAACGAGGAGGCCCGCAAGTTCTACGAGGAGAAGGTGCGGGCGGTCATCGACGACCCCGAGGTCGCGGACCTGCTGATCCCTAACGACCATCCGATCGGCACCAAACGAATCTGCACCGACACCAACTACTTTCAGACGTTCAACAAGCCGCACGTGACCCTGATCAGCGTGCGCAAGACACCGATCGAGTCCATCGACGCGACCGGCATCAACACCTCCGACACCCACTACGACGTGGACGCCATCGTGCTCGCCACCGGCTTCGACGCGATGACGGGCGCCCTGGCCAAGATCGACATCGTGGGCCGCGGCGGGCAGAAGCTGCGCGACGACTGGACCGACGGGCCACGCACCTATCTGGGACTCGGCGTCGACGGCTTCCCCAACCTGTTCCTGGTGTCCGGCCCCGGCGCACCCGCGGTGCTGGCCAACATGGTGCTGCACGCCGAAGCCCACGTGAACTGGATCGCCGACGCGATCGGCTATCTCGACGCGCACGGGTACGCCGCGATGGAGGCCACGGCAGACGCGGTGGACAACTGGGTAGCCGAATGCAACCGACGCGCCGAAGCCACCTTGTTTCCGAAAGCGAACTCCTGGTACATGGGCGCCAACGTGCCGGGCAAACCGCGCGGGTTCATGTTGTTCATCGGCGGTTTCGGCGTGTACCTCGACATCTGCAACGAGGTGGCCGACGCCGGCTATAAGGGGTTCGAGCTGATCTCGGCGCCGTAACGCTCAACGGCGCGTCAAGAACCCCAGCACGGTGCTTTCGAACGCCTCCTTGGCCTCGATCATGGCCCAATGCCCGCAGTTCGGGAAGACGTGCAACTCGGCGTTGGGGATGGTGCGCATCGGAATCAACGCCATATCAAGGGGACTCACCCGGTCGTCTCGACCCCAGGTCAGCAGCGTCGGGGCCGCCACCTTGTGCATCAACGCCCACGGCATCGGCATATCGGCGGACTTCATCATCGCGATCATCTGGGCGAACGCCTTCTTGCCGTACATGCGCCGCGCGGCCGCGAGCGTGTCCGGATCGGTCGCCAGCTGCCAGCGTTCCTCGATGAGCTGCTCGGTGACAATCGACTGGTCGTAGACCATCGAGTTGAGCCAGTTGACCAGGCGTTGGCGCGTCGGATCCTCGGTGAACTCCTGAAGTAGCCGGATCCCCTCGCTGGGTCCGGGGCTGAAGATGTTGGTCCCGATGCCGCCGATCGTGACTAGCTTGCCGATGCGGTCCGGATGGTGAATCGCGAAGTTGATACCGACACCGCCTCCCATCGAGTTGCCGACGATGTCGACACGCTCGACTTCCAGCGCGTCGAGGAACGGTGCGACCGCACTTTGAGCCGTGACCATCGGGTGCCCGCCGAAGTCGTCGCTGACCCCGAACCCGGGGAACTCCAGAATCAAACACCGGAAGTGCTCGGCGAACACCGGAAGCACTCCGCGGAAGTTGCGCCAACCGGTCACCCCCGGACCGGAGCCGTGCAGAAACAGCAACACCGGCCCGGCGCCGGCGTCGTAGTAGCGCAACATCCCTGAGGGCGTCTGGATCTCATGCAGATCGGTCTCGACTTGGGCAGCTGACGGCGGGTTTTCAGTCACCCGACCAGCCTGCCATGTGTGCCCGGGTGCGGCGGTGAAAGGTCCCGCTGACCGGTTCTCCCGTTAAGCGGGAGGGTCCGTGTGAGGCACCGCGCATCGGTGCGAACCTTTGCATCTGCGCGACGGTCACCACCCTCGTCGCCCGAACACGCAGTCCCGAGGAGCGCGATGGCAAGGCCAGACGTCATCGGCGGTGTTGCGATGACGTCGTCGAAAGGTACTCGCGGCTGTGGCTGTTAAAGGTCCGGAGCGGTGGGCGGTGGGGTTGCCGCGGGTGCGGGATTTGTCGGGGCCGATGGCGGCTGTGGGTGGGTTGTTTGCGATGTCGGCTGATGCGGTGCGGTTTGTGTTTCGGCGGCCGTTTCAGTGGCGGGAGTTTTTGGAGCAGTGTTGGT
>JBNMRA010000013.1:0-156672 GCA_050205315.1 Mycolicibacterium pulveris
CCCGCCCCGATCACCAGCACCCTGGCGTTTTTTAGCCGTTTCTGCCCGTCCACCCCGAGGTCGGGGATGATCAGATGACGGCTGTAGCGCGCAACCTCGTCGCGCGTGAGTTCGGCCGCCGGTTCAACCAGCGGCGGCAACGGCGTCGACACCGAACTACTCCTTTTGGCTGTCCTGCCATAACAATAGGCCGTACCGCGCAACGCAGATTCGGCCGTCAAGCTTCCCGGGGCCGTCGTGAGCGTGCGCGAAGTTCGGCGAAACCTCGGCGTGTCGGGCTCAGACACGCACGCTCGCGGGGAGAGTAGGGGAATCAGGCGATCGGGTACGGCCAGGGGTTGAACCGGCAGGTCTTGCCGTCGGGGTTGACCGTGCCGGGGTCGAACCGCGCCGCGTCGTCGTTGTTGGTGGAAAACGTCTGCTGCATCATGATCGGCGCCAGCTCACCGTTTTCCGGGCACTGCTCGTGACGCTGGTAGCCGATGGCGTGGCCGACCTCGTGGTTGATCAGATACTGCCGATAGGACCCCACGTCACCCTGGAACGGAATCGCCCCGCGGACCCAGCGCGCCTCGTTGATGAACACCCGCGGTTGGCCGTCGATGTAGGCGGGGTTGTAACAGGAGGCCTCGAGCTGGATGTCGTAGCCGCATCCCTCACGGATGGTCATCGGCGTGGTCAGCGACACCCGGAAATCCGGCTCGACGCCGGCGCTCTCGTCGATGCGGACGAACGCGAACTGTGGATTGTGCGTCCAGCTCTTGGGGTTCGCGAGGGTCTCGCTGACCATCCTGGCGAATCCGTCGTCGCCGCCGAACGTGGCGGTGTCGATGCCGTTCTCCACCTCGACGGTGTAGGTGAACACCTTGGCGGTGCCCTCCCCCACCTGCGGCGCGGCGCCGGGGACGACGTGCCAGGTCTTGGCGCCGGCCGGGGTAAACGGCCCGCCCGCGGGCAGGATCCCGGTGGGCAGGTTGGCGTCGAACTCGGTCAGGCCCTTGGGTGGGGCGCCGATGATGGCGGTGCTGGCCACACCGATGGTGGGCGGTCCCTGTACCGGGCCTTCGATTTGCTCGGATACCGGCGGCGCGCTGGTTCCGGTGATCGTCTGGTACACGACGACGACGGTCAACACCATCAGCACCGGCAACGCGTAGGCGCGCCAACCGTAGGTGGAGATGAAGCGGCCCAACCAGGTCTGCTTGCGGACCTGGCGGTGCTCGTCGCGGTTGGACCTGATCCGCCCAGAGCCCTGCGACAGTGGGTCGCGTTGGGCACGTAGTGGCTCGCGCCATTCGTTACGCAGCGCGGGCACGCGACTACCCACGCGACGCTCCGAGTCGTGAGTCACCGAATCAGGATGACACAGGCCGAAGCGCAGGCACTTCCGGCGCGCCACCGCGGCAGCCGAGAACGGCCTCCCGCTACGGCTTTGCCGACGGTAGTAGTCTCATTGCCGAAACTGACCGGACGAAGGACATGATGAGCGATCTCGCGAACCCCGCCGCGAGGAGGAGCGCACCGCCGGGAAACGGCGACGGGCCGAACCGGCGCGGCAACAGGCTGCCCCGTGATGAACGCCGTGGGCAGTTGCTCGCTGCGGCCAGCGAGGTTTTCGTCTACCGCGGCTATCACGCCGCCGGCATGGACGAGATCGCTGATCGCGCCGGCGTAAGCAAACCCGTTCTGTACCAACACTTCTCATCGAAGCTGGAACTCTATCTGGCAGTGCTGCAGCGCCATGTGGAGAACCTGGTCTCCGGGGTGCGTCAGGCGTTGCGCACCACCACCGACAACCGCCAGCGGGTGCGCGCCGCGGTGGCGGCGTTCTTCGACTTCATCGAGCACGACGGCCAGGGCTACCGGCTGATCTTCGAGAACGATTACGTCACCGAACCGCAGGTGGCCGCGCAGGTCAAGGTCGCCACCGAAGCCTGCACCGACGCGGTGTTCGACCTGATCAGCCACGATTCCGGGCTGGAACCGCACCGGGCCCGGATGATCGCCGTCGGCCTGGTCGCGATCAGCGTCGATTCGGCGCGCTACTGGCTCAACAACGAGCGCCCGATCTCCAAGGAAGACGCCGTGGAGGGCACGGTGCAGTTCATCTGGGGCGGCTTGTCACACGTGCCGCTCACCCGGTCTTAGCCGGTCTTGGCCGGCTCGGCACCGACTCCGACCCCGAACCCGACGCGGCGCACGTCCGCGGCGCCGATCTCGACGTACGCGATCTTGGCGGTCTGCACCAGAAAGCGACGGCCCTTCTCGTCGGTCAGCGAAAGCAGACCCGACTGCTGCTCCAGCGCGTCGGTGATCAGCTTCTCCACCTCGCTTGGCGTCTGTGCGCTGTTGAAGACCAGCTCACGCGGGCTGTCCATCACACCGATCTTGACCTCCACGCTGCGGACCCTTTCCCTTCGTCGCACTTGCCGGAACTACCTGAGCCAAGGCTAATGGACGCCGCCGACGCCGTGCCGGGGCGGTGAGTTCGCGGTCGGCGAAGCCCGCCGGCGCGCGCGTTTCGACCGTCGGCTGCAAACGGCGACCGAACCGAGTCCGGACCGTAACCAACACACCGGTCACCAAACCTCATCTGCCACTTCTGCATCGATAGCATCAGCCGGGTATTGCTCGATACGACCTGGGAAAACCCATATGAACAGGCCTTATACCCCACAGTCGCCGTATTCGCTGACCCCGTCCGAACGGCGCGGCTACGACGGCGGCTCACCCGTCGACCAGCTCGACTACGACGCCGGCTACCGGCCGAGCTACGGCGAGGATTACGGCGCGCCGTACGACGAGGACTACGACGACTACGCCGATGAGTACACCGACGAATACGCCGATTTCGAGGACCACGAGGCGCGCGTCGACCGGCGCTGGATGTGGGTGGCCGGGATCGCCGGGATCATCCTGTTCGTCGCCGTCGGTACCACGGGGGTGATCCTCGGCGGCGGGGACAGCGGGTCGGTCATGGCCACCCAGACGTCGGCCGCGCCGAGTCCGGACGCGACCGCGACATCGGCCCCGCGCGCGCCGCTGGTTCCCAGCCTGCCGCCGGAGACCGTCACCACCGTCACGCCGACGGCCGAGGCGACGCCGACCGCGCAGCCGACCGCGCAGCCGGTCCTGCCGCCGCCGACGCAGGCGGCACCGCCGCCGCCGGCGCCCGCACCGCGCACGGTGACCTACCGGGTGAACGGCAATCGTCAGCTGATCGATCTGGTGACGGTGATCTACACCGACGCCCAAGGCGCACTGCGAACCGACGTCAACGTCGCGCTGCCGTGGGCCAAGACGATCGTGTTGGACCCCGGTGTGCAGCTCAGCTCGGTCACCGCGACCAGCGTGGCCGGACAGCTCAACTGCAGCATCACCGACGCCTCGGGCGCGGTGCTCGCCGCGCAGAACAACAACACGATCATCACCAACTGCACGAGGTAGCGCGGCGCTCAGGCCAGGCCCAGCTCCTCCATCCGGGACGCGTGCGTGCGCTGGAGGCGGTCGAAGAACTCGGTCATCTGGGTCAGGCCCTCACCGCTGGCCATCACCAGATCGACCAGCTCGTCGTGGTCGGCCAGCACGAACTGTGCCTGGGTGATCGCCTCACCGAGCAGACGCCGCGACCACAGCGCCAACCGGTGGCGCTGCTTGTCGCTGGCCGTCACGGCGGCCTGCACCTCGGCGACGACGAACTGTGAGTGCCCGGTTTCCGACAGCACCGCGCGCACCACGTCGGAAACCTCGGCGGGCAGCGCGTCGGCGATCTCCAGGTAGAAGTCGGCGGCCAGCGCGTCGCCGACGTAGGTCTTCACCAGCGCTTCCAGCCAGGTGCTCGGCGTGGTCAGCCGGTGGTAGTTCTCCAGCGCCGACGCGTATTTCGTCATCGCCGGCACCACGTCGACTCCCCTGCGCTCCAATGCATCTCGCAGGACCTCGTAGTGGTTGATCTCGGCGGCGGCCATCACGGCCATGTTGATCCGGCCGCGCAGGTTCGGCGCCATCCGGGCCTCGTCGGTGAGCCGGTAGAACGCGGCCACCTCGCCATAGGCCAGCAGCGCGAAAAGCTCGTTGACACCGGGATGATCCGGCGATACGCCCGACGTCACCGAGGTGGACCTGTGCTCGGAACGCGGCGTGGAATTCATGGGTCAAGCCTAAACGCCGCCGGGCGCGCCGGGCGCCCGGTGAGCCCGCGCGGGTATGATGGGCGACGGCAGTGGTGCTCGAAGCACTTTGGGTTCGCCGCTACCGAAGAAATGTGCGTGCACGCAGTTGGTCCGCCTACCTCAGCGCTGGGCCCCGGCAGCAGCCTCGTCGAAACTCGTGCGCGCGTGTGGACGCCATGAGGAACGACAATTGAAAGGCTACCTCTTCAGCGTATGACGCATCTCAATCCCACCTTTGCTGAACTCGGAGTTCGCGACGAAATCGTCCAGGCACTTCGCGAAGACGGCAAAGAACATCCGTTTGCTATCCAAGAACTGACCTTGCCACTGGCGCTGGCCGGCGACGATCTGATCGGCCAGGCCCGCACCGGGATGGGCAAGACCCTGGCGTTCGGGGTGCCGCTGCTGCAGCGCATCACCACCGACGCCGACCGGCCGCTGACCGGGATCCCCCGCGCGCTGGTCGTCGTGCCGACACGCGAACTGTGCCTGCAGGTGTTCAACGACCTGTCGATTGCGGCCAAGCACCTGCGCGCCGGCGAGCGCAAGTTGACCGTCACGTCGATCTACGGTGGGCGCCCCTACGAGCCGCAGATCGAGGCGCTGCAGAAGGGCGTCGACGTCGTCGTCGGCACCCCCGGCCGGCTGCTCGACCTGGCCCAGCAGGGCCACCTGCAGCTGGGCGGGCTGTCCATGCTGGTGCTCGACGAGGCCGACGAGATGCTCGACCTGGGCTTCCTGCCCGACATCGAGCGGATCCTCAAGCAGATCCCCGATCAGCGTCAGGCGATGCTGTTCTCGGCGACGATGCCCGACCCGATCATCACGCTGGCCCGCACGTTCATGAACCAGCCGACGCACATCCGGGCCGAAGCGCCCCATTCGGCGGCCACCCACGACACCACCGAGCAGTTCGTCTACCGCGCCCATGCGCTGGACAAGGTGGAACTGGTCAGCCGCGTGCTGCAGGCCGAAGGCCGCGGCGCCACGATGATCTTCACCCGCACCAAGCGCACCGCGCAGAAGGTGGCCGACGAGCTGGGCGAGCGCGGCTTCAAGGTCGGCGCCGTGCACGGCGACCTGGGCCAGGGGGCTCGCGAGAAGGCGCTCAAGGCGTTCCGCAACGGCGAGGTGGACGTGCTGGTGGCTACGGACGTGGCAGCTCGGGGTATTGATATCGACGCTGTCACCCACGTCATCAACTACCAGATCCCCGAGGATGAGCAGGCCTACGTGCACCGCATCGGCCGTACCGGCCGCGCAGGCAAGACCGGGGTGGCCGTGACGCTGGTCGACTGGGATGAGCTGCCCCGCTGGGAGATGATCGACAAGGCGCTGGGCCTGGGCTGCCCCGAGCCCGCCGAGACCTACTCCAGCTCACCGCATCTGTACGAGGAGTTGGGCATCCCGGCCGATGCCGGCGGTCGCGTCGGCGCAGCGGTCAAACCGAAGAGCAAGCGCGCGCCGGCCGAGAAGTCCAGCGAGCGTCCCGCCCGTAACCGCAACCGCACCCGGCGGCGTACCCGAGGTGGCAAGCCGGTGACCGGAAGTCCGGGGTCGACGGCCGCCGAGCAGTCCCCGACCGATGGCGAAGACATCGCCGCCGACGAGAACGCCAAGCCGCGCCGTCGGCGTCGGCGCCGGTCGGGTAAGGCACCGGCCAGCGCCACCTAGCGAGGCGCCCGCCCCGCGATGGTCAAACCCGAACGCCGCACCAAGGCCGATGTGGCGGCGGCCCTGGCGATAGTCGCGGCGCTGGCCGTCGTCGCCGCGTTGGTCTGGTGGAACAGCGACGCGCGCGCAACGATGAGCCGCCCCGCCGCCGAGCCCGTGCCGAAACTGACACCGGCCAAGGCGGTCCCTGCCGCGCTGCAGCAGCGGTGGACGGCGCCCAGCGCGCAGACCAGCGCGCCGCTGGTGGTGGCCGGCAGTGTGGTCACCGGCGACGGCAGTGTGGTCGAGGGCCGCGATCCGGCCACCGGTGACCCGCTGTGGAGTTACGCGCGTGACCTGCCGCTGTGCGGGGTCACCTACGTCTACGAGTACGCGGTGGCGGTGTATCCCGACGTGCGCGGGTGCGGCCAGGTCAGCACCATCGATGCCGGCACCGGGATGCGTGGCCCGGCCCGGTCGGGCTACGCCGATCCCGAGGTGACGCTGTCGTCGGACGGCACCACCGTGTTGTCGGCGGGTGACACGCGGCTGGAGCTGTGGCGCTCCGACATGGTCAGAATGCTCAGCTACGGCGCCATCGACGCCCGGATCAAACCCGACATCCCCGTGATGCCGCTGTGCCGGCTGGTGTCGGCGGCGGCCAGCTCGAGCGCGGTGTCGGTGCTGGAGGCCTGCCCGCATGAGCCCGATCTACGGCTGACGCTGCTGCGCCCGTCCGACGAGGAAGACACCCCGGAGCTGAAGTACGTGCCGCTGGAGGGCGTCGCCGACGACTCGGGCGCGCGCGTCATCGCCGTGGCGGACACCACGACGGCCGTGTACGTCCCGACCCCCACCCCGACGGTCAACGTCGTCGACGAAACCGGCGCGACGATCGCCAGCACCCAGTTGCCCAAGCCCCCGGCGCGCAACGCCACGATGTCGCGCGCCGGGGACCTGATCACGTGGTGGACCGGCGACACCGTAATGGTGTTCTCCGCCAACGGACTTCGCTACAAGTACTCGATCGCGCCGTCGGGACCCGACATACCGCTGGGACCCGCGACGGTGATGGCCGGGCGGCTGCTGGTGCCCGTCACCGGCGGCTACGACCTGTTCGACCCGGCCACCGGGCAGGGTGACCGCCACATCGCCGTCGCGCGTTCGTCGGATTCGACGCCCGTGGTGCCCGCGGTCGCGGGGTCGATGCTGGTCGAGCAACGCGGCGACGAGGTGGCCGCGCTGGGCTAGTTGCGCGGGTTAGATCTCGGGGGTGAACGTCGGCAACGGTTTACCGCTCTTCCAGTGCTTGAGCAGCGCTTCGGCCAGCTCCCGATAGGCCAGCGAGCCCTTGTTCTTGCGGGCCGCCAGCACCGACGAACCCGACGCCGACGCCTCGGCGAAGCGCACCGTGCGCGGAATCGGCGGCGCCAGCACCGCAAGGTCGTAGCGGTCGGCGACATCGAGCAGTACGTCGCGGCTGTGGGTGGTGCGCGAGTCATACAGCGTCGGCAATGCGCCCAGCAGCTTCAGGTCGGCGTTGGTGATCTGCTGGACGTCGGTGATCGTGCGCAGGAACTGACCGACACCGCGGTGCGCCAGCGTCTCACACTGCAGCGGCACGATCACGTCGTCGGCGGCGGTCAGCCCGTTGAGCGTGAGCACCCCCAGCGACGGCGGACAGTCGATGATCACCACGTCGAACCGGTCGCCGAGCTTGGCCAGCGCCCGCTTGAGCGCATACTCGCGGCCGGCCCTCATCAGCAGCATCGCCTCGGCACCGGCCAGGTCGATGTTGGCCGGCAGCAGCGTCATCCCCTCGACGGTGTCCACCAGCGCGGTGTCGGGTTCGACCTCCCCGAGCAGCACCTCGTGCACCGAAACCGCCAGCTTGTCGGGATCTTGGCCGAGCGAGAACGTCAGACACCCCTGCGGGTCCAGGTCCACGAGCAGCACCCGTTTACCGTTTTCGACCATTGCCGCACCCAGGGAAGCCACCGTCGTCGTCTTGGCCACGCCACCCTTTTGGTTTGCGACCGCAAGAACTCGCGTCACACTGCCCATCCTGGCACGCGCTCGCAACTTGCGACGTGTCGTGGGGCAGAATTCGGGGGCGTGGGCGATGAGCCACTCAGGCGAGGACCGGAAAGCGGTGTCGAACGGCACCGGCTGCTGCTGCTTCGCCACGGGGAGACCGAATGGTCGCGCTCCGGTCAGCACACCGGGCGCACCGATCTGGACCTCACCGACACCGGGCGCAGCCAGGCCGGACTGGCCGCCGACGCGCTCGCCGTGCTGGACCTCGACGACCCGCTGGTGGTGTGCAGCCCGCGGCACCGCGCGCTGGTCACCGCCGAGCTGGCCGGCCTGAGCGTCGACGAGGTGTCACCGCTGTTGGCCGAATGGGACTACGGCGACTACGAAGGCCTCACCACCGCCGAGATCCGGCAAAGCGTGCCCGACTGGCTGGTGTGGACGCACGGTTGCCCCGGCGGCGAGACGGTCGAACAGGTCAGCGACCGCGCCGACCGGGCGATCGCATATGCGCTGGAACACATGCGATCTCGCGATGTGGTGTTCGTCGGACACGGCCACTTCTCGCGCGCCGTGGTGACCCGCTGGGTTCAGCTTGCGCTGTGCGAGGGGGTCCGGTTCGCGATGGTCGCCGCGTCGATCGCGGTGTGCGGCCACGAGCACGGCGTGCGCCAAATCAGCGCACTGGGACTGACGGGCCATCGCCACCCGTGCCTGCCGGCATGACGCGCGAACCCTGCTTCGTGCTGGTCTCCGGCGGCGCCGTCGTCGCCGAGGGCGTGCACACCGCGTTCCCCAGCGTCGCCGACGCGCGGGCGGCGCTGGCCTCCCGCAGCGCGCCGATCATCGTCGGCGCGTTGCCATTTGACATGTCGAAACCGGCCGCGCTGGTCCGGCCGCAGTCGCTGCAGTTCCTCGACGCGGCACCGGACTGGCCCCTGCGTGCGCTGCCGTCGGTGCGGATCGTCGAAACCCGCCCCGAACCCGGCGAACACCGAGCGCGGGTCGAAACCGCGCTGCGGCGGCTGCGGGATCCGGCCGACGGCATGCACAAGGTGGTGCTGGCCCGCACGCTGAAGCTGGCCGCCGACGGCCCGATCGACGCGCGCACCGTCGTGGACCGTCTGGTCGCCGCCAATCCGACGGCCAATGCGTTTCTGGTCGACCTGACCGCCGCGGGCGGCGGGTTTTCCGGCTCCGCGCTGGTGGGCGCCAGCCCGGAACTGCTGGTGGCCCGGCACGGCGAGCAGGTGGTCTGTGCGCCGTTCGCGGGCTCTGCGCCCCGGCTCGCCGACCCAGCCGCCGACGAGGCCAGCGGCGCTGCGTTGGCCGCATCGGCCAAGGACCGCCACGAGCATCAGCTGGTGGTCGACGCGATCTCAGATGCGCTCGGCCCGCTCTGCACCGACATGGACATCGCACCTGAACCCAAACTCCGCAAAACCGACGCGGTCTGGCATCTCTACACCATGATCACCGGCCGGCTACGCGAGAAGGCCACCACCGCACTGGATTTGGCGGTCGCACTACACCCCACCCCCGCGGTCGGCGGGGTGCCCGCCGACGCGGCCGCCGAGCTGATCACCGAACTGGAAGGTGACCGTGGTTTCTACGCCGGCGCGGTGGGTTGGTGCGACCAGCGCGGCGACGGCCGCTGGGTGGTGTCCATCCGGTGCGCGCAGCTGTCCGCCGACCGGCGCACCGCCACCGCCTATTCGGGCGGCGGCATCGTCGCCGAATCGGATCCGGACGACGAAGTCGCCGAGACCACAAGCAAATTCGCCACGATCCTGTCGACCCTCGAGGTCCAGCCGTGACCGAGCTGATCCGTCGCGTGCGGTCCGGTGACGAGGCGGAGTTGACCGCGATGATCCACGAGCTCGCCGCGTTCGAACACGCCCGCGACGAATGCACGGTGACCGAAACCCAATTACGTGCAGCGCTTTTCGGTGATAAGCCGATGGTCTTCGGGCACCTTGCCGAGGTCGACGGTGAGACGGCGGCCGGTGCGTTGTGGTTCCACAACTTCTCGACCTGGGACGGCGTCGCCGGCATCTATCTGGAAGACCTGTTCGTGCGTCCGCGGTTTCGCCGCCGCGGCCTGGCCCGCAAGTTCCTGGCCACGCTGGCCCGTGAGTGCGTCGACAACGGCTACACCCGGCTGTCGTGGGCGGTGCTGAACTGGAACGTCAACGCGATCGCGCTCTACGACGCCGTCGGCGCCACGCCGCAGACGGAGTGGACCACCTACCGGGTGTCGGGCCCGGAGTTGTCGGCGTTGGCCGCGGAACTCTGACCGGCGTCCTGCGCCGCCACCCACTGCAGCGTGGACGGGCTGAACAGCAGCGCCAGCGTGACCAGCGCCAGGATCGCCACGGCCGCGCCGTAGAACCACTGATGCGACCCGATCGCCATGTACCAGGCCACCGGCAACAGCAGCAGCTGCGCCAACACCCCGATGCCGCGGCCCCAGCGCCGACCGGTCCACAGCGCCCAGCCCGCCGCGGTCACCCCACCGCCGATGATCGCGAACCAGGCGGCGGTGCCGAACAAGTTCATCCCCGGCTGGTCGGTACCGGACAGCCCGCTCGTCACATAGACCAGGGCGGCCAGCAGCCCTCCGATGCCTTCGAGGCCGACCAGGACGGCGGCCTGGCGCACGGTTGCCGGTGCGGGAACGCTCACGTCCGTAGGTTACCGACTGATCCGGCGATCACGTGGGCCGGCTATTTGGAGTAGGTGAAGAATCCGCGTCCGCTCTTGCGGCCGAGTTCGCCGGCCTCGACCTTGCGCATCAACAGCGCGGGCGGGGCATACAACTGCTCTTTGGTCTCGGCATACATCGACTCGGCCACCGCCATCGTGGTGTCGAGGCCGATGAGGTCGGTCAGCGCCAGCGGACCCATCGGATGGTTACAGCCGCCAACCATCGCTTTGTCGATGTCTTCTGCGCTGGCAAGACCCGCATCGGCCATGCGGATCGCCGACAGCAGATAGGGAATCAGCAGGGCATTGACAATGAAGCCAGCACGATCTTTGGCCGTGACGACGGTCTTTCCCAATTGCCCCTCAGCGAAAGCCGTTGCGCGGTTGAGACTTTCGTCTGAAGTGACCTGGCACGGAATGATTTCGACGAGAGGCATGACCGGTGCCGGGTTGAAGAAGTGAAGCCCGAGGACCCGTTCCGGGCGGTCGGTTGCGGCCGCCAGCTGCATGATCGGAATCGACGAGGTATTGCTCGTGATCAGCGCGTCGGGTCGGACGATCTTGCCGAGCGCGGCGAAGATCTCAGTCTTCACCTTGAGGTTCTCGACCACCGCTTCGACCACCAGATCGCAGTCGGCGAGATCTTCGAGCCTGTCGGTGAAGCGGACGCGCCCGCGGATATCGTCGCGCTCGCTTTGCGTGAGCTTGCTCTTGCGGACCGCGGCGTCCAACGACGTGTCGAGCCGGCGCTTACTCGCGTCGACCAGCTCGTCGTTGATCTCGCGCAACACCACATCGACGCCCGCGCGAGCCGATACCTCCGCGATGCCGCAACCCATGATGCCGCCGCCGATGACCCCTACGGCTTTCTGCACACTTGCTCCCTTCGAAGGACATCGTCCCGGCCGCAGCCGGGCCTGATGTGGTCGTCATGGTAATCAAGCGTCGGCCCGTGGCTGCGGACCCGGTCGGCGCCGGGGCTGAGGTCAGTCGCACCCCCGGCTGTGGTGGCCGTCCGGCTAAGCTGACGCCCCGTGCGCGCCGTCCTGATCGTGAACCCGAACGCGACGTCGACGACGCCCGCCGGGCGCGACCTGTTGGCCCACGCGCTGGAAAGCCGCGTCAAGCTGGCCGTCGTACACACCGACCACCGGGGTCACGCCATCGAGATCGCGCGGGACAGTGCCCGCGACGGCGTCGACGTGCTGATCGTGCATGGCGGCGACGGCACCGTCAACGAAGTCGTCAACGGCATTCTGGAGGTCGGCGGGCCGGGCGCCCCGGCACCCGCCGTCGGCGTCGTCCCCGGCGGCTCGGCCAACGTGTTCGCCCGCGCGCTGGGCATCAGCCCGGACCCGATCGAGGCGACCAACCAGCTCGTCGACCTGCTCTCCAGCTACCGGCGGCACAAGACCTGGCGCCGGATCGGGCTGATGGACTGCGGCGAACGCTGGTCCGTGTTCACCGCGGGCATGGGGGTCGACGGCGATGTCGTGGCGGCCGTGGAGGCGCAGCGCAGCAAAGGGCGCAAGGTCACCGCGTCCCGCTACGTGCGCGTCGCGATCCGTGAAGTGTTGGCCAGCACCCGCCGGGAGCCGGCGCTGACGCTGCACCTGCCCGACCGCGAACCGGTGACCGGGGTGCACTTCGCGTTCGTGTCGAACGCCAGCCCGTGGACCTACGCCAACAGCCGGCCGGTCTGGACGAACCCGACGACCAGTTTCGAGACCGGCCTGGGAGTGTTCGCCACGACCAGCATGGGCGTGTGGGGAAATCTGCGGCTGGTGCGGCGCATGCTGTCGCGGCGGCCGCGTATCGAAGCCAAGCACCTGATCCGCGACGACGACCTGCCGTGGCTGCGGGTGACCAGCGACACGGCGGTGGCCTGCCAGATCGACGGTGACTACCTGGGTCCGCGCGATTCGATGACGTTCACTGCCGTTCCCGACGCGTTGGGCGTGCTGGCTCCCCCGGCGAAAAGCGGCTCTGAGCTGCAATGATGAGATTCGGTTGGCCGGTTGAGGGCGCAGGTGGATCGATTGTAGTACAAACGAGTGAGCGATCCCCTAACACCTCCGTCTAGTGAGATTGCGCACTTGTTAACTGATCAGTGTTGACATCTGTCCAGCCTGTGAAAGCATCGATGCAACAGTGCAGAAACATTTCCTGTGCACGCGTTAACAGCCGAAGAAAAGCTCGTGCGCCCCGCTGCGCACATGTGAGGAGTTGTAACTATGGATTGGCGCCACAAGGCGGTCTGTCGTGACGAGGATCCGGAACTGTTCTTCCCGGTGGGGAACAGCGGGCCGGCGCTCGCACAAATCGCGGACGCGAAGCTCGTTTGCAATCGCTGTCCCGTCACGACCGAGTGCCTCACCTGGGCTTTGGAGTCCGGGCAGGACGCTGGCGTGTGGGGCGGAATGAGCGAGGACGAGCGGCGCGCATTGAAGCGGCGTAACGCCCGCACCAAGGCCCGCAGCGGCGTCTAACCGCAGCACAAGAGCAATAGATTTACGGCCCCGATGGAAATCGGGGCCCTAAATGTGTGCAAATTCAATTAGGGCCAGTTCGCGATACAAATAGTCAATTCGCGCAATCGAAAACGCCCTTCACCGGCCCGGCTCAGCCGCCCCAGCTCATTGCGCGGCTTGGCCGCCCCAGCTCATTGCGCGGCTCGGCCGCGGCGACCGATCGGGACCCGCAACACCGCCTCCGTTCCCCCCTCGCCCCCGTCGCGCATAGCCAACGAACCGTCCAGCTCCGCCGAAACCAACGTCCGGACGATCTGCAGACCCAGCCGGTCCGACTTCTCCAGCGTGAACCCGTCGGGTAACCCACGACCGTCGTCGTGCACGATGACGTCCAGCCACCGCGCCGAGCGCTCGGCGCGAATGGTCACACAACCCTGCTCGGTGGACCCGTCGAAGGCATGCTCGATCGCGTTCTGCACCAACTCGGTGATCACCATGATCAACGCCGTGGCCCGGTCCGCGTCGAGCACCCCGAGATCGCCGACGCGGGTGATGCGCATCGGAGTGTCCACTGTCGCAACATCATTCATGATCGGCAGGATCCGGTCCACCACCTCGTCGAGGTTGACCTCCTCGTCCACCGACATCGACAGCGCGTCGTGCACCAGCGCGATGGACGATACGCGGCGCACCGATTCCATCAGCGCCTCACGGCCCTCGGCGTTGTTGGTGCGCCGGGCCTGCAGGCGCAGCAGCGCCGCGACGGTCTGCAGGTTGTTCTTCACCCGGTGGTGGATCTCGCGGATGGTGGCGTCCTTGGACAACAGCGCGCGATCGCGGCGCTTGACCTCGGTCACATCGCGGATCAGCACCACCGCGCCGACGGGTTTTCCGTGCACCACCAACGGCAGCGTGCGAAGCAGCACCGCGGCACCGCCGGCGTCGACTTCCATGCGCATGCTCGATCCGCCGCTCAGCGAGTCGCGCACGTGCTCGGCCAGTTCCTCGGCCTCGAACGGATCGGAGATCAGCGGCCGCGTCACCTCGACGAGATCGTGGCCCTCGAGTTCGGCGGGCAACCCCATCCGGTGATAGGCCGATATCGCGTTCGGGCTGGCGAACACCACCACACCGCCCTCGTCGAGGCGGATGAAACCGTCGCCGACGCGTGGGCTGGAACGCGACACCGCCAAGTCACCGACGTTGGGAAAGGTGCCCTCCGACAACATGTGCAGCAGATCCCCGGCCGAGTCCAGGTAGGCGCTTTCCAGCGGGCTAGCTTTCCGCGACGCCAACGCCGTCTGGTGCGTGAGCACCGCCACGACTTCGTTGTCATAGCGCACCGGCACCGCCTCGACGTTGAGCCCTGACGAAACCGGTTGTCCCGCACCGTCTCCCACTCCGATGCTGCCGGACTCGAAGGCCGCGGCGACGACGGGCATGTCGGTGGGTGCGGCCAGCGTGCTGACCGCGTCAGCCAGCAGCACCGTCGGCGCGGTATTGGGCCGTACCTGCGCCACGCACACCAGGTTTTCGTCGTCGCGGCGGACCCACATCAAGAAGTCGGCGAAGGATAGATCGGCCAGCAGCTGCCACTCCCCGACCACCGCGTGCAGATGATCGACCGCGTTGCCGGGCAACATGGTGTGCTCGGCAAGCAGATCACCGAGGGTCGACATCGGGGCCTACTCCGATAGCGCGGCGGCGGTCACCCGCGTCAGCTGATCACCGCGATGAGATCGCCGGCCTGGATCACGTCACCGACGGATACGTTGACCTTGCTCACCGTGCCTGCGACCTCGGCCAGCACGGGGATCTCCATCTTCATCGACTCCAGCAGCACCAGGGTGTCACCCTCGCCGATCTGATCGCCCTCGTTAACCACGACCTCGAGCACACTGGCCACGATTTCCGCGCGAACATCCTCGGCCATCTTCACCCCTTCGAAGTACATGTCGTGGGCATCCCGATCCGGCTGCCTGCCGGGTATATCGAACCACAACCCCGCGATGACGGCGGTGTCGGCGGGCCATGACACAATGGCATGGCTGTGTCCGCCGGGCGGCGGACCTCTCAAACCCCTGATTCATACGGAGGAAGACCATGGCCAAACGTGGCCGGAAGAAGCGTGACCGCAAGCACACGAAGGCCAACCACGGAAAGCGGCCGAACGCCGGTTCGAAGTCGGTGCGTTAACCGCGGCGGATGATCGTGGTGCGGCTGATCTCGATGCGCAGCCGCTCACGAAGGCTCTCAGGGGCCTTCTCACCCCCGCACTTCTTTGCGATCAATCGCTTGACCCGCTCCTCGACGCCGTAGTGGCGTAAGCAGGCCGGGCAGTCTTCGAGGTGCTGTTTGAGCTTGTCGCGGGTCTCGGGCGTGCATTCGCCGTCCAGCAGCATCCATACCTCGGCGATCACCGCGGCACACTCGGGATGGTCGGGATCCACCGGACCTACCGGCGGGCTCCATCGCTCCTCGGAATCGGAGCGGTCGCTCATGATGACACCTCCTCAGGGGTGTCCAGCTGTCCCCGGATGAAGCCGCGGTCGCGGGCCACATCGGCCAGCAACTCCCGAAGCTGGCGCCTGCCCCGGTGCAACCGCGACATCACCGTGCCAATCGGTGTATCCATGATCTCGGCGATCTCCTTGTAGGGAAAGCCCTCCACGTCGGCGTAATACACCGCCATCCTGAAATCTTCCGGCAACGCCTGCAACGCTTCCTTGATCTCACTGTCGGGAAGCCCCTCCAGCGCCTCCACCTCGGCGGAGCGCAGCCCGGAGGAGGAATGCGAGGCGGTGGCGGCCAGCTGCCAGTCGGTGATCTCCTCGGTCGGATACACCGCCGGCTGCCGTTGCTTCTTGCGGTAGCTGTTGATGTAGGTGTTGGTCAGGATGCGGTACAGCCACGCCTTGAGGTTGGTGCCCTCACGAAACGAGCGGAAACCGGCGTAGGCCTTCACCATGGTTTCCTGCAGCAGGTCCTCGGCGTCGGCGGGATTGCGCGTCATGCGCAGCGCGCCGCCGTAGAGCTGGTCGAGCAGCGGAATCGCGTCGCGCTCGAACCGGGCCGTCAGCTCGGCGTCGGTTTCTTCGCGTTCGGGCGCCGACGTTTCGGGCGCGCTGTCGCGCGCTGCGCCGTCGGAGTCGGTCATCGTGGGGAACACCGTCCCTTCTGTCGTGGTGCCGCCGAACAGGTCAGCCAAATCCGCAGGACGAACTTGCACGTCCATGGTCATCGTGGGCACCGAGACCCCCTTCGCCCAATCCTAGAGGTAGTAACCGACATGTGACCCGGCCGCCCGAAACGGCCGGGTCTGCTGCGAATAACAGCAGGACCACCTGCAGTTGTTCCCGGCCCGGCACTACGCTGAGCCGATGGCGCGCGCAGCGACCCCGGCCATCACGGCCCTGCTCAGTGCCGAAATTCCCCACGAGGTGCTGCAGTACGAGCACGACCCTCGCCGCGAGTCCTACGGCGAGGAAGCCGTCCGGGAGCTCGTGCGGGTGCAGGGGGTCGACCCGGCGCAGGTGTTCAAGACGTTGGTGGTCGCCTCGGAGACGCTGCCCAAGGGCCTCGGGGTCGCGGTGTTGCCGGTCCCGGCGAAACTGTCGCTGAAGGCCGTCGCCGCCGCGCTGGGCGTGCCGAAGGTGACGATGTCCGAGCCGGCCGCCGCTGAGCGCGCGACCGGCTACGTCGTCGGCGGAATCTCACCGTTCGGTCAGCGAAAAACGCTGCCCACCGTCGTCGACGCGTCGGCGATGCAGTGGAACCGGGTGCTGTGCAGCGCCGGTAAGCGCGGCTGGGAGGTGGCGGTGCATCCGCAGGACCTGATCGGGCTCACCGCGGCCGTCGTCGCCGACATCCAAGCCTGAACCCGGCGCGAACGTGGCTTACCGTCACGCAGATCGCGCCGGCGGCGTGACAAAAGCCCACAGTCGGCGGCCCCACGGCGGGCGGGTCATAAGGTGAGCCCATGGCACACACATCCCTATCCGGGAAAACGATGTTCATTTCCGGTGCGAGCCGCGGTATCGGCCTGGCCATCGCCAAACGCGCCGCCGCCGACGGCGCCAACATCGCGTTGATCGCCAAGACCGCCGAGCCGCACCCGAAGCTGCCGGGCACGGTGTACACCGCGGCCAAGGAACTCGAGGAAGCCGGTGGGCAGGCGTTACCGATCGTCGGCGACATCCGCGACGGCGATTCGGTCAGCGCCGCAGTCGCCAAGACGGTCGAACAGTTCGGCGGCATCGACATCTGCGTGAACAACGCCTCGGCGATCAACCTCGGCAACATCACCGAAGTGCCGCTCAAGCGCTTCGATCTGATGAACGGGATCCAGGTGCGCGGCACGTATGCGGTTTCGCAAGCCTGCATCCCCCATATGATCGGCCGTGCCAACCCCCATATCCTGACGTTGTCGCCGCCGGTGCGGCTCGAGCCCCAATGGCTCAAACCCACCGCGTACATGATGGCCAAGTACGGAATGTCGTTGTGCGCGTTAGCCATCGCCGAGGAGATGCGTGATCAGGGCATCGCCTCCAACACGCTGTGGCCGCGCACCATGGTGGCCACCGCGGCGGTGCAGAACCTGCTCGGCGGCGACGAGGCGATGGCGCGGTCCCGCAAGCCCGACGTCTACGCCGACTCGGCCTACGTCATCCTGAACAAACCGGCCCGCGAATACACCGGCAACAGCCTGCTGTGTGAGGACGTGCTGCTGGAATCCGGCGTCACCGACCTGTCGGTGTATGACTGCATCCCCGGCTCCGAACTCGGCGTGGACCTGTGGGTCGACACACCCAACCCGCCCGGATACACCGGGCCGTAGCAAAGGTGTTGAACGGACGCGACTTCGAACTCGACGGGGGCCGACACGACGCGCAGACCAGCCGGTATGCGCGCGAGCTGCCAGAGCACTGGTGCTTCGACGGGCGCGCGTTCGGCGGGTACACGTCGGCGCTTGCGCTCGCCGCGGTGTTCGCCCACAGCGGCAGGCAGGCGGCGGCGTCGCTGTCGGTGACGTTCGTGGAGGCCGGTGTGCCCGGACCGGTCGAGCTCGTCGCACGGACCATCAGGGACGGTAAGGCCGCGCAGGCGGTGGAGGCCACGATCAGCCAGGCGGGTCGCACCATCCTGATCGCGAGCAGCTGGCTGGCCGACGGTTGGCTCGGGCCGCCGGCGGTGGACCCCCCGGTTCCGTTCGAACGCTACGGAACCGCGACGGCACCGCTGCCGGATCCCGCCGACGGCACGTCGCTGGACTGGCTGCGAGACCAGTGGGCGCCATTGCGGTTCGCGCACCGCCGGGGCATCGACTACCCCGACAGCATGACCGGATTCCACCGGGGCCGACCCGAGGTGGCGCTATGGGTGAGCATCGACAATGGCCAACACAACGGCGATCCGCTTCGGCACCCCCAAATCGGTGACGTGCTGCACGCCGATGCCCACCTGTTCGACTCCCCCGGCCAGGTCACCGGGTTCGTCGACGCATGGCTGCTTAGCCTGGACCTGACGCTCACCTGGCAGCCCGGTGCGCACCTGCTGCCCTCGACGCGGTGGCGGCTGTTCGAGGGCCGGGGCTCGGTTGCCACCAGCGGTGTGACGGCGTACGGCTCGCTGCGAGCCCAGGACGGTTCGCTGCTCGCGGTGCTGACTTCACAAGGCCTGGTGCGCTGAGAGCCTCAGCCCGTCTTCCCGTTCAGCATGCCGTGCACGCTGTCGGCGAACGCGGCGGTGGTGAAGCAGGTCGGCTCGGCGAACTCCTCGAGGGTGAGCGCGTCGCCCCAGCCCGCGTCGGCCGCCGCGCGCAACAGAGGTTTGGCCATCGCGACCGCGTGCGGGGGCATTTCGCTGATCCGCGAACACCATTCGTCGGCCGTATCCATCAGACGGTCGTGGACGACCACTTCCTGCACCAGGCCCAGGCGGTACGCGGCATGGGCGTCGATATGCTCGCCGCGCAGGTAGTACGCGAACGCCCCCTGGTAACCCAGCCGTCGCGTCAACGCCCAGCTGGTGCCCACCTCGGGAATGAGACCCAGCCGCCCGAACGCCGGCACGATCACCGCGCGCTCGCTGGCGATCACCAGATCACACGTCAGCGCCCACGCCAGCCCGACTCCGGCCGCCGCGCCGTTGAGTGCGGCCACGAACACGGTGTCTGACCCGGCGATCAGCCGGGCGATGCCACCGAACTCACGGCGAATCCAGCGCCACACGTCGGCCGTGCCTTCTGGCGCGCCGAGCTGCTCCACGGCGGCTGCCATCATCTTCAGGTCACCGCCTGCGCTGAAGCCGGGGTCCGCACCGGTCAGCACCACCGAGCGCACGTCCGGGTCAGCGTCGAGATCGTTGAGCGCACAGCGAAGTTGGCGAACCAGCGGGGCGGACAGCACATTGAGCCGCTCCGGTTCATCGAGTGTGACCACCGCCCTGTCGCCGCGACGCTCGACGCGCACCCGTCGGGGCGCATCGGGGTCGTCGCCGGAGGAAACCATCGTTTGATACAGCGCGCCTGACGGTGTCATTACGTGTCCTTTCGTTGACTTTCCTTGCCGCGCAACGCGGCCCAGGCGGCATCGGCGAACGCGCGCACCGCCTCCTTGGGCATCGTGGGCTCGGTGCCCGCGATCCAGTAGCGGCTGAACTCCTGGGCCGGACCCAGCCACAGCGCGGCGGTGATGCCGATGCGCATCGGTTGCAACATCCCGTAGCGCTGATGTGGGCGCCACCAGTCGCGGACCGATCCGAAGAACGCGGCATTGGCCGCGCGCAACTGCTCACTGTCGAGGCGGTCACCCAGCAGCAGCGTCGCCTCGCCCCGGTGTGCGCTCACCCAGTCCAGGTGGTAGGCCACCCCGCCTCGGACACCGCCTTCAGCGGTGTCGTGACCGCGCAGCATTTCCAGGAACCCGCTCTGGTACTGCCCGATCATTTCCGCGTAGACCGCGGTGGCCAGCGAGCGTTTGTCCGGAAAATGGTGATACAGCGCGCCGACGCTGACCTTGGCCTCGCGCCGCACCTGATCCAGCGTGGCAGCCAGCGCGCCCTCGGCAGCGAACCGATGACGCGCCACGGCAAGCAGCCGGCTACGCGCATCAGATCCCGCAGAACCTCGGGGCACGAGATTTACTCTAGCTATACCGAGGATTCCTCTGTCAAGCGCGCGCTCAGGCCATGCAGACGTCGGTGCCGAGCAGCATCAGCGGCCACAACAACGTGGTCTGCACGAACGCCGCGATATCGGCGCCCGCGGGCAACCGGGTCTGCAGCACGGTCTCGATGGCGCGCACCTGCTCGGCGTCGAAGAACGCCCACACCAGCCCGATCAGCAGATAAGGAATGGCCAGCCACATCGCGACCTCGATCATCGCCTCGACACTCACCCGACGGCTCAGCACCCGGCGCAACATCGTCACACCAGCGCGCGGTGCTGTCTGACCCGGCGGCGCACGTCGGCGAGAAGGACGTAACTGCCGCCTTGGCGGATGAACACGGGTAGAAACCTATTCGCGAAAGCGACCAGCAAAAACAGCCTTTCGAACTGGCGCTGCCTGAAATCGCCCCAGCCCACACCCAACGCGTCGCGAAAGACCGGCGCGAGGAAACCCGCCGTGAGGAACTTCAACAACGGCCGAAACGGCAGGCCGAGCAGCGGATTGATCATCCGCAGGTTCAGCAGCTCCATCAGATAGCCGCGGACCCGGTCATCGATGCTGACCTGGGTGCACGCCTGGTCCCAGTACGCGTCGAACTCCGCGCGGGTGGGCGGCCACTGGTCCTCGCTGACCTGCAGCGTGGTGCCCAGCGTCCATGCGGATCGGTAGAACTGCTCGGACTGCTCCGGCGTCATCTCACCGCGCAACAGTTGATAGGTGTCTTCCAGCCCGACGAAAAGGCATGCCGCAACCCACATCTGGAGGTCACGATCGAACGCGTTGTAGCGTACCGGGCTGTCCGGGCCGGACTGGACGTGTCGGTGCGACTCGTTGACCGCCTCCCGGAACGCCGCGCGGTCCTGCTCTGATCCCAGAATCGCCACCGCCAGGTACTGAAACGTCGTCCTGGCGCGTTTCCATGGATGTTTGAGCAGGTTGCCGGAATCGACCTTGCTCTCGGCCACGCCGTATCCCACACCGGGGCGTGACAGCTGCATGATCACGTTGGCGGCCCCTGCGGCGAACGCCCAGAAGTCCATCGCATCGGCTGCGGTGACCGGCTCGGTGTCCCATCGCGCGGTGCGCCTGCGGATGGTGATGCGGTTGCGGGCGGTCGTCATGTCATGCACACCGTGGAGAAGAGCAGCACCGGCCAGGTGGCGACAGAACCCAGAAGCGCGATCAGCCGGTTGACGCCCTCGGCGTTGATCGTGTTGATGTAGTCCAGGTGAAACGCGGTCCAGACCACTCCGACGACGAGGTAGGGCACCGCGAGCATGACGGCCGTGCCGATCCACTCGGCGATGGTCATCTCGAAGCTCAAAACCTTACGGACTGCGCTGAGCACTCCCATATGTTAATCGCGATTCATGTTCGACATGCCGGTTTCAGATAGCGGCTCGGTGCTGGTTGGGCACTGAAGTAAATCTGAGTTCCTAGAGCAAGGTGGCTTGTTCGGGCTCCGGCTCGGCCGGCTCGATCAACTCCGGACCGTTGTTGCGGATGTTGTTGACCAGCCGGGACACCTCCCGGACCTCGACGCGGTCCAGATCACCGTGGCCGCGCAGCAGGCCCTCGTCGATCGGGCTGTCGGGATCCAGCCAGCGGTCCCAATCGCTTTTGCTGATGCTCAGGGGCATCCGGTCGTGGATGTCGGCCAGCGGTCCGGCCGCGTCGGTGGTGATGATCGTGCAACTCAGCAGCGGTGGATCGTCCTTGGCGGCCTGTTTGGGCCGCCACGTCGACCACAGACCGGCCATGAACAGCGGCTCCCCGTCGGCCCCGTACATGTAGAACGGCGTCTTCGGTGCCTTCTTGCCCGAGGCCGACTCGCCGCTGGGCCGCCATTCGTACCACCCGTCCATCGGCACCAGGCAGCGCTTGTTCTTGGCCGAATTGCGAAACGCCGGCGAGGTGGTGACCTTGTCGGCGCGCGCGTTGATCAGCAACGGCCCCTTGGTGTCCGGGCCGCCGTTCTCCGCCGTCTTGACCCACGGCGGCACCAGACCCCACCGCATCGACCGGATGCGACGCGTGGCTTCGTCGTCGGGATCGGTGTGGCGCTTGACCACGGCGCTGATCGTGGTGGTCGGCGCGACGTTGTAGTTGGGTCCCTTCGCGTCTTTCTGGGCGGCCGTGGTTTCGTCGATCGCCTTGATCTTCTCGGCCAGCAGCGCCGGATCGGTGGTCACCGCGAATCGTCCACACATGAGTCCATGGTGGCAGAAGCCAGCGACACGCACCGGCCAGGCGGGATCAGGCAGGATATAGCCGTGAGCACCTGGCAGGCACCGTCGATCTCGAGTCCCGTGCATGCCACCGTGACCGTGCCCGGCTCCAAATCGCTGACCAACCGGGCACTGATCCTCGCAGCGTTGGCCACGCCCGCGGGCCCGTCGACGCTCAGCGGGGCGTTGCGCAGCCGCGACACCGACCTGATGATCGCGGCGCTGCAGGCGCTGGGCCTCACCGTCGAGGGCGACGGCGACGAGTTGACGGTCAGCGGCACGATCGATCCGCCGGCAGGCGCGCATATCGACTGCGGGCTGGCGGGCACCGTGCTGCGGTTCGTCCCGCCGGTCGCCGCGCTGAGCACCTCGACGGTCACCTTCGACGGTGACGAACAGGCCCGCAGCCGCCCGATCGCACCGCTGCTCGACGCGCTGCGCCATCTCGGCGTGCGGATCGAGGGGGACGCGTTGCCGTTCTCGGTGCGCGGCGACGGGTCGGTTACCGGCGGCACCGTGCAGATCGACGCGTCGGCGTCGTCGCAGTTCGTCTCTGGGCTGCTGTTGTGCGCGGCGGCGTTCACCGAGGGCGTGACGATCCTGCACACCGGTGAGGCCGTGCCGTCGGCGCCTCATGTGGCGATGACGGTGACGATGTTGCGCGACGCAGGCGTCGACGTCGACGACAGCCAGCCCAACCGGTGGCGCGTTGCACCCGGGCCGATCGCCGCGCGGCACTGGACGATCGAACCCGACCTGTCCAACGCGGTGCCCTTTCTGGCGGCTGCGGTCGTCAGCGGTGGCACGGTGCGGATCATGGGCTGGCCCAGAGCCAGCATCCAGCCGGCCGACTCGATCATCAAGATCCTCAGGAAGCTGGGTTCCGTTGTGCAGCACAGCGATACCTACCTCGAGGTGAGCGGTCCGACCGCGTTCGGCGGCTTCGATATCGACCTGAACGAAGTGGGCGAGTTGACACCGGCAGTGGCTGCGCTGGCGGCGCTGGCGTCGCAAGGGTCGGTGTCCCGGTTGCGCGGGGTCGCGCACCTGCGTGGTCACGAAACCGACCGGCTCGCAGCGTTGTCGGCGGAGATCAACGGCCTTGGCGGACAGTGTGAGGAGACGCCGGACGGGCTGGAGATCGTCGCGCGGCCGCTGCGTGGCGGGTTGTGGCGCGCCTATGCCGACCACCGAATGGCAACGGCAGGAGCCATTGTCGGGTTGCGGGTGCCCGGTGTGGAGGTCGACGACATCGAAACGACGTCGAAGACGCTGCCGGAGTTCCCGCAACTGTGGGCCGACATGATGTCGGGCCAGGCACTGGATCCCGAGGCAGGCGCTTGATCCATCGCGAGTACGACGAGTCCGATGTCCGGGTCCGGCCCGGCCGGGGCTCGCGACCGCGCACCAAGATCCGACCCGATCACGCCGATGCGCAGGAAGCCATGGTGGTGACCGTCGACCGTGGGCGGTGGGGCTGCGCGCTTGGCGGCGACCCTGATCGTCGCGTCACCGCGATGCGCGCCCGCGAACTCGGCCGCACCCCGATCGTGGTCGGCGACGACGTGGATGTCGTCGGTGACCTATCCGGCAGACCGGACACCCTGGCGCGGATCGTGCGCCGGGGGAAACGTCGAACGGTCTTGCGGCGCACCGCAGATGACACCGATCCGACCGAGCGCGTCGTGGTCGCCAACGCCGATCAGCTGTTGATCGTGGTGGCGCTGGCCGACCCGCCGCCGCGCACGGGTCTGGTCGAACGCGCACTGATCGCCGCCTATGCCGGCGGTGTGCAGCCGATCCTGTGCCTGACCAAGACCGATCTCGCCGCGCCTGAGCCGTTCGCGGCGCAGTTCGCCGACCTCGACCTCACCGTGGTGACCGCGGGACGCGACGACCCGCTCGACATCGTCGCGCCGTTGCTGGGCGACAAGGTGACGGTGTTGCTCGGCCACTCCGGGGTCGGCAAGTCGACGTTGGTGAATCGCCTTGTGCCCGAGGCGGAGCGGGCCACCGGCGAGGTGACCGACATCGGCAGGGGAAGGCACACGTCGACGCAGTCGGTGGCGCTGCCGCTGAGCTTCGGTGGTTGGGTGGTCGACACGCCGGGCATCCGCTCGTTCGGGTTGGCTCACATCGAGCCCGATGATGTGGTGCTGGCGTTTTCCGATCTGGCCGAGGCCGTCGAGCAGTGCCCGCGCGGCTGCGGACACATGGGGCCGCCGGCGGATCCGGAGTGCGCGCTCGACGCGCTGTCGGGACCCGCCGCCGGTCGCGTCGCGGCGGCCCGACGACTGCTGGCCGCCCTCCGCGAGAAGTAGCCCCTTAGGGTGCCTTTTCGCGCGAGCGTGCGTGTCTGAGCCCGACACGCCGCGCATTTCACCGAGTTTGTGCACGCTCGCGGCCGGTGAGCACCGTAGGGTTCGCCCGTGACCGAACTGGATTTCCTGCAGCGCACGCGTCACGCATACGATCTCACGGCCGAACCGTACGCCGAGCGCTTCCACGAGCATCTCCGCGACAAACCGCTCGATCGCGCGATGCTCGCTGGGTTCGCCGGGATGGTAGACCGCAGCGGCGTCGTCGCCGACGTCGGCTGCGGCACCGGCGCCACCACCCAAATGCTCACCGACTTCGGCCTCGATGTCGTCGGTATCGACCTGTCCCCCAACATGATTGCCGAAGCCCGACGCCGCAACCCGGGTCTGCCCTTTCGCGTCGGTTCGATGACGGACCTGCACTTCGACGACGGCCAGCTGCACGGCATCTGTGCGTGGTATTCGGTGATACACATCCCCGACGAGTTGCTACCGCAGGTGTTCGCCGAGTTCCGCCGCGTGCTGCGTCCGCACGGCTGGCTGTTGCTCGCGTTCCAGGTGGGCGAACAACCCCGAGACTTCAGGGAGATGTTCGGCAGACATGTGTCGTTGACGTTCTACCGTCGACAGCCCGATACCGTCGCATTGTTGTTGGAGGAGGCGGGCTTTCTGCCCTACGCGGGTTTGGTACGCGAACCCAACGACGACGGCTTCGAATCCACTCCCCACGCCTATCTGATGGCGCAGAACCACCCGACCGCTTAAGCAGGAACCGCCCGCGAGCGTGCGCGAAGTTCGCGCATTTGACGGCGTGTCGTCCTCAGACACGCACGCTCGCGGCCGAGGGGGCGCTCGCGGCCGAGAGTGCGCGCCTCTCGCGCCGCCGTGCCCGCACCGCGGCGATCGAGGACTTGAGCCCGCGACGCTGGGCCGGTTCCAGCTCGGCGAACATCCGCTCGCTGCGGGTCTCCGGCGCATCGTCGGGGGTGTCGCGCAGGAACTTATCCGGCAACGACAGCTTCGCGATGGTCCGCCAGGTCTTGCCGTACTGCACCAGGAAAGACCCTGTGGTGTACGGCAAGTCGTACTTGTCGCAGATCTGGCGCACGCGGATCGAGATTTCGTGGAGCCGGTTGCTCGGCAGGTCCGGGTACAGGTGATGTTCGATCTGGTGGCACAGGTTGCCGCTCATGAACCGCAGCACCGGACCGTTCTCGAAGTTGGCGCTGCCCAGCATCTGGCGCAGGTACCACTGCCCCTTGGACTCGCCGACCATGTCGGTCTTGGTGAATTTCTCTGCGCCGTCGGGGAAATGACCGCAGAAGATCACCGCGTTGGACCACAGGTTGCGGATGATGTTGGCCACCGCGTTGGCCTTCAACGTCGACGTGAACGTCGCGCCGGGCGACAACGAAGTCAGCGCCGGATAGGCGACGTAGTCCTTGAAGACCTGCGCACCCGCCTTACGCGCGAACTCCTGTGCCCGGATCTTGCTTTCGTCTCGGTTGTCGCGGCCCTTGAAGATCTTGCCGATCTCGACGTGCTGCAGACCGACGCCCCACTCGAACAGCGTCGCCAACATCGCGTTGTACAGCACGTTTCCGAGGTTGAACGGCTTCCACTTCGCATCCCGGGTGACGCGCAGCAGACCGTAGCCCACATCGTCGTCCATGCCGAGAATGTTGGTGTACTTGTGGTGCATGAAGTTGTGGGTGAAGCGCCAGTGCTTGGACGACCCGCTCATATCCCACTCCCACGTCGAGGAGTGAATCTCGGGATCGTTCATCCAATCCCATTGGCCGTGCATCACGTTGTGGCCGATTTCCATGTTCTCGATGATCTTGGCCATGCCGAGCGTGACGGTGCCCGCCCACCACGCCGAACGACGGGAGCTGGCGGCCAGGATGACCCGGGCCGCGATCTCCAGCGCGCGCTGGCCGGCGATGGTGCGCCGGATATAGCGCGCGTCGCGCTCACCGCGGGAGTCTTCGATGTCTTGGCGGATCGCGTCTAGTTCGACGGCCAGGCTCTCGATGTCGGCGTCGGTCAGATGCGCAAACTCGGGTACATCAGTAATCGCCATGGTCAGCCTCCTCTCGCGTGCCTACGCTACAGTAACCTACGTACCCGTAGGTTACTAGCCAGTAAACCTCAGACATCGAGCACACAATCGCCGGATGCCGCGGAAATACAGGTCTGAATTCGACTACCCGGTTCGTGCTCGACACCCGAGCGCAGATCGCGCACGTGCCCGTCGAGCAGGCCCACCACGCAGGACTGACAGATGCCCATCCGGCACCCGAACGGCATGCGGATCCCCGCCTGCTCACCGGCATCCATCAACGGCGTCGCGGCGTCGACGGTGACCGACTTGCCGCTGCGCGCGAACTCCACCGTGCCACCCTGCCCGTGCACCGCGGTCCTGGACACCGCGAACCGCTCGAGATGCAGGCGCTCGGCCAGGCCGGCAGCACGCCAGACGCGTTCTGCGGAGTCCAGCATCCCCTCGGGTCCGCAGGCCCAGGTCTGGCGTTCTTGCCAGTCGGGCACTTCCTCGGCCAACCGGGTCAGGTCGAGACGGCCCTGCTCGCGCGTGGCCCGCGTGCGCAGCGTGTAGCCGGCATGCGCGGTCGCCAACTCACTGAGTTCGGTGGCGAACAGTATGTCGGATTGCGTTGGCGCGGAATGCAAATGGATGACGTCGGTGATCTGGTCGCGCCGCACCAGGGTGCGCAGCATCGACATCACCGGGGTGATGCCGGAGCCGCCGGTAAGGAACAGCACCTTGGGTGGGGCGGGGTCGGGCATGACGAAATTGCCTTGCGGCGCGGCCAGCCGCACGATCGTTCCCGGCGCTACCCCGCTGACCAGATGGGTCGACAGGAACCCCTCGGGCATGGCTTTGACCGTGATCGTGATCGTCTTCTTCCCGGCGACCGGGCTCGACGTCAACGAATACGACCGCCACCGCCAGCGGCCCTCGACCAGTACGCCGATGCCGACGTATTGGCCCGGTTCGTAGTCGAAGGCAAAACCCCACCCCGGCTTGATGACCAGGGTCGCCGAGTCGACGGTCTCCCGACGCACGTCCAGGACCCGGCCTCGCAGTTCGCGGGCCGACCACAACGGGTTGGCGAGCTTGAGGTAATCGTCGGGCAGCAGCGGGGTCGTGACTCGCGCGGCGATGGTGCGCAGCGCGTGCAGGGCCGGATGCCGCTTAGCGCCGGCAATCGTCGGCCGGTCCGTCTCGCGGACATTGGCCGAGACTTTGATCGAATTCTTGGCCACGAACCTACGCTACCGTAACCTACGGTCTCGTATCCAGCCCTGATCTGCCGCGAGTGCGCAGTTTCATACGCGTGCCCCCGCGTGTTGCGGATGAAACCGCACACTGGCTCGAAGGCGCGGGAGAGCCGCTACAGCAGTTCCAGCAGGAACGGCAGTTCCTGGGGTGCGTACCAGGCCAGATCGTGGTCCTGGGCGTCGCCGACGATGAAGTCGGCGTCTTCGTCGCCGAGGTCCGCGGCGTCGACGGCGTCGATCGCGGCGCGCACCGCGTCCTCGGCGTCCGCGTTGTCGACGTAGGCGGCGATCACGTCGGTCATCGCGACCGGGCCTGCCAACCGCACCACCGCGTCATCGAGGTCGGGCCGGGCCGTCGCGTCGTGAACCTCGGCGACCAGCACGGCCCGCCGCGGCGGCAGTTCCTCGGGGTCCTGATCGCCGAGCAGGCGCAGCGACGCCAGCGCCGCCTCGCGCAACGCCACGTCGGCCAGCTCGTCGTCGTCGCCTTCGGAGTAGGCCTCCCGCAACCTGGGCGTCACCGCGAACGCGGTGCCGCTGCGCGCGTGCAGGAGCTGGTCGGCGACGAGCTGCTGCAACATCGCGAGGGTCGCCGGGACGTAGACACGCACCTGGTGAGGCTATCCGGTGTCGGCCGACGGGTCTTTTTCCACGGCGATGACGAAGTCGTCGCCGTGTTTGGTGACACCGGAGATCACGGCGTCGTTGACCGCTTCCATCGCGTAGCGGCGGCGCAGCATCATCGGGTCCTTCTGCAGATCCTTGACCAGCGCGACGGCCAGCCCGACCATCACCACGACGAACGGCACCGCCGCGATGATCGTGATCGACTGCAGGCCGTTGAGCGCGTCGGCGCCGCCCACCAGCAGCATCACCGCGGCGACCGCGCCCGTCGCGACCCCCCAGAAGATGACCGTGGGCCGGGTCGGCTTGATCGTGCCGCGTTCAGACAGCGAGCCCATCACGACCGAGGCGGCGTCGGCCCCGGACACGAAGAAGATCGCCACCAACACCATCACCAGGATGCTGGCCACCGTCGCCAACGGGAACTGCTCGAGGGTGCCGAACAACTGCTCCTCGAGGCTGCCCTCCCCGGCCAGGTCGACACCCGACTGCTGCTGTCTGATCGCGGCGCCGCCCAGCACGCAGAACCACACCAGCGACACCACGCTCGGCACGAACAGCACCCCGGCGACGAACTGACGGATGGTGCGGCCGCGCGAGATCCTGGCGATGAACATGCCGACGAACGGCGTCCAGGAGATCCACCACGCCCAGTAGAAGACCGTCCACGACTGCAGCCACGTGTTGACCGCGGCGCCCTCGGCGCCGGTGCGCGCCGACATCATCGCCAGATCCTGCAGATAGCTGCCCACCGAGGTGGGCACCAGGTTCAGCATGAAGATCGTCGGCCCGACGACGAACAGGAACACCGCGAGGATCAGCGCCAACACCATGTTGATGTTGGACAGCCACTGGATGCCTTTGGCCACACCCGACACCGCCGACAACACGAACCCGCACGTCAGGACCGCGATGATCACGATCAGCAGCGCGTTGCCGATCGCGCCGATCCCGGTGACGATCTGCAGCCCGCTGCGGATCTGCAGGGCGCCCAGGCCCAGCGAGGCAGCCGATCCGAACAGCGTGGCGAAGATCGCCAGCATGTCGATCACCTTGCCCCAACCGCCGTTGGCGCGTGCCCCGAGCAGCGGTTCGAACGCCGAGCTGATCAGCTGCAACCGGCCCTTGCGGTAGACGCCGTAGGCGATCGCCAGGCCGACGACGGCATAGATCGCCCACGGGTGCAGCGTCCAGTGAAACAACGTGGTGGCCATCGCGTTCTGCACGGCCTCGGGGTTGCCTTCCGGGCCGGTGCCCGGCGGCGGCGACACGAAGTGCGACAGCGGCTCGCTGACGCCGAAGAACATCAGGCCGATGCCCATACCGGCGGAGAACATCATCGCGATCCAGGACACCGTGCGAAACTCCGGCTGTTCGTCGTCGCGGCCCAGCGGGATGTTGCCGTATCGGCTGACCGCCAGCCACAGCACGAACAGCACGAAACCCGACGCTGTGAGCACGAACAGCCAGCCGGTGGTGTTCATCACCCAGCTCAGCGCGTTGTCGGAGGCCGTGGCCAACGATTCGGTGTCGAGGAAACCCCACAGCAAAAAGCTGACGGCGATGACGGCGGTGACGCCGAAGACGACCCAGTCCACCCCCCGGGAGCGACGAAGGGCCGCTGATTCGACGGGCACGTCGAGCACCGGATGCGGCACCACCTGGTCGGTCGGCGACTTCAGCGGCCCGCCGACACGCGCGGCGGGTTTGCTTTGCTCTGAGCTCGTAGTCATCGCCGAACCATTCGACCGCGTAGCCGCGCCGAAATCAAATGTCCTGGTCTCCGGGCGCGTTTACTGAGCGGCTTCCCGCAGTTCTTCGAGCGCCTCGGAAAGCAGCGACGGCAACACGTCGACGTCGCTCATCGCGTCACGATCGGCGTTGATCCCGTAATAGACCATGCCGTTGTAGGAGGTCACCCCGATGGCCAGCACCTGGTTGTGCAGCAACGGCGGCACCGCGTACGTCTCGAGGAGGTTGGCGCCCGCGATGTACATCTGGCTCTGCGCGCCGGGCACGTTGGTGATGAGCAGATTGAACTGTCGCGCCGAGAAACTGGTCGCCACCCGGGTTCCCATCGCGTGCAACGTCGGTGGGGCGAACCCCGACAGGGTGACGATGGTCCTGGCGTCGACCAGGCTGGGCGCGGTCGGATGCGACTCGGTGGCGTGCGCGATCTGCGACAGCCGGATCACCGCGTTGCCCTCCCCCACGGGTAGATCCACCAGGAACGGCGACACCTCGCTGATCGCCTGGCCCGGCCCGCTGGTGTCCAGATCGGCATCGGGATACACCGACATCGGCGCCATCGCGCGCACCGTGGTCGACGTGGTCACCGGCTCACCGCGCGACATCAACCAGTTGCGCAGCGCACCGGCCACGACCGCGAGCACCACGTCGTGGACGTCGCAGTCGTAGCGGGCCCGCACCAGCCGGTAGTCCTCCAGCGGACCGCGGGCGACGGTGATCCGCCGGTTGCGTGACACCGTGGTGTTGAGCGGGCTGCTCGGCGCGTTACCGCGCGCGACGGTGCGCGCCACGTCGACGAACCGGCGGCCCACCTCGACCCATTGGCCGGCGTTGGTGGCCACGTCGGCCACCGTCGAGCGCATGGTGCGGAGTTGCTCAGCGGGCCGGGCGATCCACTCGCCCACCACGCCCAGCAGGAGCTGGCCGTCGCTGGGCTCGCGTGCCGGGATCCAGATGTCCTCACCGAACTCGGGCGGCTTCTGTGTGCGGTCGGCGATGACGTGGCCGATCTCCAACGCCGTCATCCCGTTCACCAGCGCCTGATGCGATTTGGTGTAGATCGCGATGCGGTTCTTGGCCAGACCCTCGATCAGGTACATCTCCCACAGCGGCCGCGACTTGTCCAGCGGCCGGGCGCCGAGCCGGGCGATCAGCTCGTGCAGTTGCGCATCGCTGCCCGGCGACGGCAACGCCGAACGACGGATGTGGTAGGTGATGTCGAAGTCGCGGTCGTCGACCCACACCGGCCGGGCCAACCCCAGCGTCACCTCACGCACCTTCTGGCGGTACCGCGGGATCTGCGGCAGCCGTTGTTCCACCGTCGCCAACAGCGTTTCGTAGCTCAGCCCGCCGCGCGGCCTACGCAGGATCGCCAGCGACCCGACGTACATCGGAGTCGAACTGTTCTCCAGTTGGAAGAAGGCCGCGTCTGACGCCGACAACCTGGTCACCACCGCGACGCGTCTCCTTCCCGAGTATCGGATGCCCGCAACGTTATCCGCACGTGCTGCCATGTCGCATCACTGGTGCGTAGAGCCCGCTGTGAACCGTGCGACGATGTAGGGGTCTGCGACTCTCCGGCAGATGGGTTCTGTTCCGTCGACTGCTGGAGAGCCTGAGGATGACCACCGCCCGCACACCGTCCGTCGACGCGCCACCCGCGTTGGTGTCGCCCGTCATCGACTACGAGCCACCGCCGGCCGGCCAACCCGCGTGCGTTCTGCCCAGCCATCACACGCTGCGCCGCCACACCCCGCGACGGCTCCGCGCAGCGTCGGTTGCCGAACCGCGCGAAACCGCCCCGCCGCGCGACGCAATCGTCTTCGCCGACGCGGCGTTGCGCAGAGTGCTCGAGATCATCGACCGCCGGCGGCCCGTCGCGCAGCTGCGCCCAATCCTGGCACCGGAATTGACCGACATCGTGGTCGCGATGGCCAGGGCGTCACACACCGCGACCCGTCATGACGACCGCGGCACCGCGGCCATCCTGCAGCGGGTCCGGCTGCGCATGGTCGACGACATCTCGGGCGCCCCGGCGGCCGAGGTGTTCGGTACCTACACCCGCGGGCGGCGGGTGCGCGCGCTGGCCGCGCGGATCGCATTGACGGCGGGCCGGTGGCGCATAGTGGCCATCCAGATCGGCTGAGCCCGATAGGGTTTGCCGATGCAGGGAAACGTCGTCGGTGTGCAGCGCGTCATCCGGGCTCCGGCCGAGTCGATCTTCGCGTTGCTCGCCGACGCCGGCAGACATTCCAGCTTCGACGGTTCGGGCACCGTCGACCACGCACCCGGTGAGAAGTCGCAGCCGTTGTCGCTGGGCTCGACGTTCGGCATGTCCATGCGTAGCCGGCCCGAGTCGCTGTTTCTTCCATACCGCACCACCAACACCGTCGTCGAATTCGAACCCGACCGCCGCATCGCGTGGAAAACCACCATCGGGCCGGGCGGGCTGATCGGCGGACGGATCTGGCGCTACGAACTCGAACCCACCCAGGACGGGACGCTGGTGCGCGAAAGCTGGGACGTCTCCGAGGACCGGCAGCGGCTGGTGCTCAGGCTCGGTTCGATGCCGCGGCAGGCCGAGGACGGGATGCGCGCCACGCTGGAACGCATCGCCGCACTCGTGGAGTCCTGACGCCGGCCCTATCGCCGACGCGCGGCCTTGCTCTCGCGGGCCTGCTTACGCGCGGCCTCACGGCGCTCGCGGCGTGTTCCGCCGCCGGCCGCATGCCGCCCGCCACCGCCACCACCGCCGGAGCGCTGCACCTGCGCGGAGCCGTCCTCGGACGGCCCGGTGTAGGTCAGCGGCGGTGAGTCGTTGTCGATTCCCTTGGCGCGCAACGCCGCCGGCTGAGCCGGTGCTCCAGCTCCACCCGGGGCGGGACGTTCCTTGGTGGCGACCGCACCTTCCTGGGTCGCCTTCCCGGCGGCCGCCGCGGCGAACTCCGCGAGCCCGCTCGGTGCGGCCACCGGCGCGACCGTCGGCGTCGGCGCCGCTTCCACCTGAACGTTGAACAGGAAGCCGACCGACTCCTCCTTCAGGCCCTCGAGCATCCCGACGAACATGTCGTAGCCCTCGCGCTGGTACTCGACCAGCGGATCGCGCTGCGCCATCGCCCGCAGCCCGATGCCCTCCTTGAGATAGTCCATCTCATAAAGGTGTTCGCGCCATTTGCGGTCCAGCACGTTGAGCAGCACGTTGCGTTCGAGCTGGCGCATCGCGCCCTCGCCGGCGATCTCCTCGATCTGCTTCTCGCGTTCGGCGTAGGCGCGTTCGGCGTCGGCGATCAACGCGTCCAGCAGCTCCTCACGGGTCAATTCGCCTGGCTCCCCGACGGCTTCGGAGTCCAGCAGGTCATGATGGTCGATGCCGACCGGGTAGAGCTGACGCAGCGCCGTCCACAGCTGCTCGAGATCCCAGTCCTCCGAATAACCTTCGGCGGTGGCACCGTCGACGTAGGCGGTGATCACGTCGACGAGCATCTTGTGGGCCTGCTCGGCGAGGTTCTCGCCCTCCAGGATCCGGCGGCGCTCGTCGTAGATCACGACGCGCTGCTGGTTCATCACCTCGTCGTATTTGAGGACGTTCTTGCGGACCTCGAAGTTCTGCTGCTCGACCTGGGTCTGCGCGCTCTTGATCGCGCGGGTGACCATCTTGGCCTCGATCGGCACGTCGTCGGGCAGGTTCAGCCGGGTGAGCAGGCTTTCCAGCGTCGCGCCGTTGAACCGCCGCATCAGTTCGTCGCCGAGCGAGAGGTAGAACCGCGATTCGCCCGGATCACCCTGGCGGCCGGAGCGGCCCCGCAGCTGGTTGTCGATGCGACGCGACTCGTGGCGTTCGGTGCCCAGCACGTACAGACCGCCGGCCGCGATCACGTCCTCGGCCTCCTGCGCGCATTCGGCCTTCATCTGGGGCAGCATCTCGTGCCAGGCCTTCTCGTATTCGTCCGGCGTCTCCACCGGATCCAGGCCGCGTTCGCGAAGTCGCTTGTCGGTCAAGAAGTCCGGGTTGCCGCCGAGCACGATGTCGGTGCCGCGGCCGGCCATGTTGGTCGCGACGGTCACCGCGCCGAGCCGGCCGGCTTCGGCGATGATCGACGCCTCCTGCTCGTGGTATTTGGCGTTGAGCACGTTGTGCGGGATGCGGCGCTTCTGGAACTGCCGCGACAGGTACTCGGAGCGCTCCACGCTGGTGGTGCCGATCAGGACCGGCTGACCTTTTTCGTAGCGCTCGGCGACGTCGTCGACGACCGCGATGTACTTGGCCTCTTCGGTCTTGTAGATCAGGTCGGACTGGTCGGCACGGACCATCGGCTTGTTGGTCGGAATCGGCACCACGCCGAGCTTGTAGATCTCGTGCAGCTCGGCCGCCTCGGTCTGGGCGGTACCGGTCATGCCGGCGAGCTTGTCGTAGAGCCGGAAGTAGTTCTGCAGCGTGATCGTGGCCAGCGTCTGGTTCTCGGCCTTGATCTCGACATGCTCCTTGGCCTCGATGGCCTGATGCATGCCCTCGTTGTAGCGGCGGCCGGTCAGCACGCGGCCGGTGAACTCGTCGACGATCACC
Organism: Mycolicibacterium pulveris; assembly: GCA_050205315.1. GTDB lineage: Bacteria > Actinomycetota > Actinomycetes > Mycobacteriales > Mycobacteriaceae > Mycobacterium > Mycobacterium pulveris_A. The sequence continues at coordinate 34,992 of JBNMRA010000013.1, forward strand.
ACTTCGCCGTCGCGCACGATGTAGTCCTTGTCGCGCTGGAACAGCTCCTTGGCCTTGATCGCGTTGTTGAGGTAGCTCACCAGCGGCGAGTTGGCGGCCTCGTAGAGGTTGTCGATGCCGAGCTGATCCTCGACGAACTCGACGCCGAGTTCGTGCACGCCGACGGTGCGCTTGCGGATGTCGACCTCGTAGTGCACGTCCTTTTCCATCAGCGGGGCCAGCCGGGCGAACTCGGTGTACCAGTTCGCCGCGCCGCCGTCTGCCGGACCCGAGATGATCAGCGGGGTGCGGGCCTCGTCGATCAGGATCGAGTCGACCTCGTCGACGATCGCGTAGTTGTGGCCGCGCTGCACCAGGTCGGCCAGCGAGTGAGCCATGTTGTCGCGCAGATAGTCGAACCCGAACTCGTTGTTGGTGCCGTAGGTGATGTCGGCGGCGTAGGCGACGCGGCGCTCGTCGGGCGTCAGCCCGGACAGGATCACGCCGACGTTCAGGCCGAGGAACCGGTGCACCCGGCCCATCCATTCGGCGTCGCGTTTGGCCAGGTAGTCGTTGACGGTGACGATGTGCACGCCGTTGCCGCTCAGCGCGTTGAGGTAGGCGGGCAGCACCGCGGTCAGCGTCTTGCCTTCACCGGTCTTCATCTCGGCGACGTTGCCGAAGTGCAGCGCCGCCCCGCCCATCACCTGGACGTCGAAGTGCCGCTGGCCCAGCACCCGCCAGGACGCCTCCCGCGCGACCGCGAACGCCTCGGGCAGCAAATCGTCGAGGCTGGCGCCGTCGGCCACCCGCTTCTTGAACTCGTCGGTCTTGGCCTGCAGTTCGGCGTCGGACAGCTTCGCGACGTCGTCGGACAGGGTGTTGACATAGTCAGCCACCTTCTTGAGGCGTTTGACCATGCGGCCTTCGCCGAGACGCAGCAACTTATCCAGCACGCGGTATCCCCTGTTGGTCGGAGTTTTGAGCCCTACCCATGTTAGGGGAGATGTGGCCGCGGTCGACCGAACAGCGCCGGGCCAGGCAAAACAGCGGGCTCAGGCCAGCCGGATCAGCCCGTAGTCGTAGGCGTGGCGGCGATAGACGACGCATGGCCGGTCGCTTTCCTTGTCGTGAAACAGGAAGAAGTCGTGGCCCACGAGCTCCATCTGCGACAGCGCGTCGTCGACGGTCATCGGCGTGGCCGGATGCTCCTTGATCCGCACGATGCGGCCGGGTTCGTAGCCGTCGACCGGCGCCGGTTCGGGTTCGGTGGTCTTCGGCAGCGGCGGCAGCGGATGCGCGGCGGTGGCTTCGGCGACCGAAAGCGGTGTCTTGTCGCCATAGTGGATCTTGCGCCGGTCGTTGGCGCGACGCAGTCGCTCCTCGAGCTTGTCCACGGCCGCTTCCATCGCGGCGTAGAAGCTGTCCGCGCAGGCTTCGGCGCGCACGACCGGACCGCGACCGCGCGCGGTGATCTCGAGACGTTGGCAGTTCTTGCGCTGGCGCCGGTTGCGCTCGTGGTCGAGTTCGACGTCGAACAGGTAGATGGTGCGGTCGAGTCGTTCCAGGCGGCGCAGCTTCTCTGACACGTAGACGCGGAAGTGGTCGGGGATCTCGACGTTGCGGCCCTTGAGGACGACCTCGGCGCGGGTTTCGGCTTCGGTCGGCGCGGGCTCGGCGACCATCGGTTGTGCTGAATCGACGGATTGGGTTGACATGCTAGGCAACTCGTTTCTGTTCACGTCCGCACGCGGCTGCGTGCCCGGGTTGTCTGGATGCGCGCCGACGTGGCTTTGCATGTCTCGCCGCTCGCCGGTGCAAGGTGTCGACTACTCACCTCCTACCGCTGGTGGCGATGCTGGCGCCTCGTGCTGGGCGCCGCCGTGAGCATTCACGGGTGGTTGATGCCGACGGTAGCCGTGTTCACCCGCGAGTGCCACCGAATTGGTCCACGTGTTCGCAGTTCGTTACATTCCTTTGATCTGCCAAGAAATTGGCCGACGCGTCACCGGATCTCGTTCAGGCGTTGGCGACGGCGAGAACCGCGGCCACGCGCGCCCCACCGGCGCGCAGAACCCGAACGGATTCGGCGGCGGTGGCGCCGGTGGTGACGATGTCGTCGACGAGCAACACGTCGCCCGTGACCGCGCGGACGGCCTTCACCCGCCCGGCGATGTTGCGTTCGCGGTCGGCGCTGGACAGGCCGACGGAGTCGACGACGAACGCTCGGGTGCGCAGCGCGCCGGTGACGACGACGCCCGCCAGCGGCTCCGACGCGGCCCTGGCCATCCGGGTGACCGGGTCTCCGCCGCGCCGCCGCGCCGCCCAGCGTCGGGTCGGTGCGGGCACCACGGTCACCGGGGTGTCGACGACGCCCCAGGTGAGCAGCCGCACCAGCCCGGTCCGCAGCGCGGCGGCCAGCGGGGCGATGAGGTCGGCACGGCCGTGTTCCTTGACCGCGACGATCGCTTCCCGGCGGGCACCCGCGTAGCGGCCCAGCGAGAACACCGGCACGCCCGGATCGAGGCGCGGGGTGATCAGGTGCGGTTGATCGGCTTTGACCTGCAGTGCGCCGGCACACGTGTCACACCACCGCGTCGACGCCGCCCCGCAGCCGCCGCACTGCAGCGGCAAAACCAAGTCGAGCATGTCGGCAGTGTCGCGGCTGCCGATGACAACCCGCGCCGAGTGTGGGCTCGACACACGCGTCGAGCGCCGAATGCGTGACGGTAATCCACGTTCGGCGAAAGGGAGGCAGGGGTCAGCCGGGCAGCACCGGCTCGGCGCCCGGCACCATCAGCGGTCCGACATCGGCCCACGCCAGGTTGTTCTCCCCCGCCGTTCCGACCAGCTGGTGCACCCCGCGCGCGTCGGCGACGTACACCGACGACGGGCTGGCCGCGACGGTGGTGACCGGCAGGACCACGTTGTCGCTCGGGCCGTCGGAGTTCACGCCGTCGAGGTTGACGTAGGACACCGGATGCTGCGGATCGGTGCGGGTGACGACGATGTCGTCGCCGGTGCGCCACGACAACGACACCACGGTGTCGCCGAGCCCGAAGCCCAGCCGGCGCGGATAGGTCAGGGCGTAGCCGCCGCCGGCGGTCTGCTCCACACCGGCCAGGATCACCCGGCCTTCGATGACCATCGCGGCGCGGGTGCCGTCGCGGGACAGCTGCAGCTCGGTGATGGCGCCGGGGAACCGCGTCGACACCTGGGTGGAGTCCACCGGTATGCGGGCCGGCTGCCCCGATGGGTCCTGGATGACCCGGATGATCGTGTTGCCGTCGACCACCACCCAGATCGCGTCGTCGAGCGACCAGCTCGGACGCGTCAGGCTCCGGCCGTCCAGCAGCTGTGCCGCGTTGCCACCGAGCGGGCCCACCCACAGCGACGACGCCATGTCCGGCGCGCCGGGCCGCAGGGTCACCACCGACGCGACGTCCTGTCCGCTGCGCGACACCGCTGCCCCGGTCTGGTTCGGCATCTGCCCGAAGGAACCGGGCACCCGCGGAGCGCGCTGACCGTCGAGCGCCACCAACGATCCGCCCACCAACGCATGCAGGCCCGCCGCCGCCCCGGACGCGGCGCCGGGATCGGTGGCCGCGACGTCGGTGGTTTCCCAGCCGTCGGCGAACCGGTCGTCGAGCGCGGCGCCGTCGGCGTTGATCACATACGGGCCGTTGACGCCGGCCCGCGACAGTGTCCAAATGATCTGCGCGGCAAGCAGTTGCCGGCTGTGCGGGTCGGTGGTCGACAGGTTCTCCAGATCGATCCGCGCGCCGCCGTAGCCACGGCCGACGCCGGTTTTGCCGCCGTCGGCGCGGGTCACCGGGCCGCGCAGCTTCAACGGAGGGCCGAGCAGGTTGCGCACGGTGTTGGTCATCTCCGGACGCGGGCCGGCGATCAGCTTGCTGATCAGTTCGGTGGCCAACTGGTCGGGATCAGACACCGCGACGTAGCGCGGGTCGGGCACGACGGTGCTGCCGGTCGGGTCGGCGAAGTACAGCGTGTAGCGCTTGTAGGTGGCCTGAAACTGTTGCCAGTCAAGGAAAACGCCGTTCGGCAGCTTGTCGATGCGCCAGCCGTCGGCGGTTTTGACCAGCTCGATCGGACCGGGGTCGGGCAGCGCGCCCTCACCCGTCTCGAAGACACCCATGTCCGAGAGCGACCCGAGGATGTCGGCGCGCATGGTCACCGACACCCGTTCGGGGCCGCGGGTCTCGACGAACACCACGTTGTCGATCAGCAGGGCGCTGCCGGCGTCATCCCAGCCGCGCGAAGCGGATTCGGTCAGAAACTGCCGGGCCGCCAGGTGCCGGTTGGCGGGATCGGCGGTGGCCTTGAGGAACTCGCGCAGCAGCACGTCCGGGTCCATCCCGGGAGTGGGTTTGGGCAGGCTCGGCGGGGCGGGCCGGTCGACGGTGCCGATGGCTTGCGGCGCAGAGGAACTCGGCACCCCCGCGCAACCCGTCAACACCACCACCAGCAGCCCTACGGCCGCCAGCACGCGTCTCACACCTTCTCCTGCGCGGCGGCACGATCCCGAGCGCTGGGCGGCGGGCTTTCGGGCTCAACGGGTTTCATCGGCAGCGGGCTCGTGGTGACCTTGTGACCGCGCACCAGCGGCAGCGTGAGCCGGAAACAGGCGCCCTTGCCGGGTTCGCCCCAGGCTTCCAGCCGGCCCTGATGCAGCCGGGCGTCCTCGATGCTGATCGCCAGGCCCAGCCCGGTTCCGCCGGAGCGTCGCACCCGAGACGGATCCGATCGCCAGAACCGACTGAACACCAGCTTCTCCTCACCCGGGCGCAGACCGACACCGAAGTCGCGGACGGTGACCGCGACGGTGTCCTCGTCGGCGGCCATCCTGATCCGCACCGGTTTGTGCTCGGCGTGGTCGATCGCGTTGGCGATCAGGTTGCGCAGGATGCGTTCGACGCGTCGCGGATCGACTTCGGCGATCACCTCCTCGGCCGGCATGTCCACGATCAGCTCGATACCGGCGTCGGCGGCGAGGTGGCCGACGTTGTCCAGCGCGCTTTGCACCGTGGAGCGCAGATCCAGCGACTCGACCGACAGTTCGGCCACGCCGGCGTCGTGGCGCGAGATCTCCAGCAGGTCGTTGAGCAGGGTCTCGAAGCGGTCCAATTCGCTGACCATCAACTCGATCGAGCGCCGCAACGCCGGATCGAGGTCGTCGCTGTGGTCGTGGATCAGATCGGCGGCCATGCGCACCGTCGTCAACGGGGTGCGCAGCTCGTGGCTGACGTCGGAGGTGAACCGCCGCTGCAGGTTGCCGAACTCCTCGAGCTGGGTGATCTGGCGCGACAGGCTTTCGGCCATGTCGTTGAACGACACCGCCAGCCGAGCCATATCGTCCTCGCCGCGCACCGGCATCCGCTCGCTGAGATGGCCCTCGGCGAACCGCTCAGCGATCCGTGACGCCGACCGCACCGGAAGCACGATCTGGCGGGCCACCACCAGCGCGATCACGGCCAGCAGGCCGAGCAGCACCACCCCGCCGGTGGCCATCGTGCCCCGAACCAAAGCGATCGTGGATTCCTCGTTGTTCAGCGGAAAGATCAGGTACAGCTCGAGGTTGGCCACCGGCGACGACGTCGGGGTGCCGATGATCAACGCGGGACCGGAGAACGTGTCGGTGTGCACCGTGGCGTACTGGTAGCTGACCTGGCCGGCCTTGACGAACTCCCGTAGTGCGTCGGGCACCTGCTGCACCGGTCCGGCCGCGGTCGCCGCGCGCGGTCCGTCGCCGGGCACCACCAGCACCGCGTCAAAGGCCCCCGCGAGCCCGGGCCCGGTGTCCGCGGTGCGGTCGATCAGCGTGTTGCGGGCCAGCTGCAGGCTGCTGTCCAGCGAGCGGGTCTCCTCACCGCCGACGATGCCGCTCACGGTGCTGCGGGCACGGTCGATCTCCTCGGTGCCCGCGCGCACCTTGACCTCCAGGATGCGGTCGGTGATCTGGCTGGTCAGCACGAAACCCAGCACCAAGATGACGGCCAGCGACAGACCCAGCGTCAGCGTGACCACGCGCAGTTGCAGCGAGCGCCGCCAGGCATGGCCCAACGCGCGGCTAAACGCTCCGAAGCCGCGGAGCAGCGGGCCCGACCGGCCCCGGATGCGCCGCCCGAAGATCATCGGCGAATCACGGAGCGGTGCATGATCACGGCGGTCCGGCCTTGTATCCCACTCCTCGAACGGTCAACACCACCTGCGGGTTCTCCGGGTCCTTTTCGACCTTGGCCCGCAACCGCTGGACATGCACGTTCACCAAACGGGTGTCGGCGGGGTGCCGGTAACCCCACACCTGTTCGAGCAGCACATCACGAGTAAACACCTGCCGTGGTTTACGCGCCAACGCCACCAACAGGTCGAACTCCAGCGGCGTCAGCGAGATCTGCTCGCCCTGCCGGGTGACCTTGTGGGCGGGCACATCGATGTCGACGTCGCCGATCGAGAGCATCTCGGCGGGCTCATCCTCGTTGCGGCGCAACCTAGCTCGAACTCGCGCCACAAGTTCTTTGGGTTTGAACGGCTTCATCACATAGTCGTCGGCGCCGGACTCCAGGCCGAGCACCACGTCGACGGTGTCGGTCTTGGCGGTCAGCATCACGATCGGCACCCCGGAGTCGGCGCGCAGCACCCGGCACACGTCGATGCCGTTCATGCCGGGCAGCATCAAGTCGAGCAGCACCAGGTCGGGCCGCAGTTCGCGGACCGCGGTGAGCGCCTGCGTGCCGTCACCGATGACCGCGGTGTCGAAGCCCTCCCCGCGCAGCACGATGGTGAGCATCTCCGCCAGCGACGGATCATCGTCGACAACCAGAATCCTTTGCCTCATGTTGTCCATGGTGTCACCAAAACGCGACAAAGCCCGGCTACCACGCGGGCGTTTTGCGCGTTGACCGCGGTCTCCAAACCGCGAAACCGACGTTTCGGTCGATTTCGGTCCGGCCGAACCGCCAAAGCGTCGGTTTCGCGGTCAAGCCAGCTCGTGCGCCAACGCGGCCGGTTCCACGTCAGGGCCGGCCACCAGCCAGCGTCCGCACCAGTGCGCCGCGGCGAGCCCGGCGTAGATCTCGGCGGTGCGCCGCTGCAGCCCGTCGTCGCGCTCGTAGGCGTCTTTCGCGCGGTCGGCTTCCTGGCGGGCCCGGTGCTCCGCCCGCTCGGCGGCCAGCTCGGTCGGCACGGCCAGCAGCACCTGCCAGTCCGGCGCCGGCAACCCGAGCCGACCGTATTCGAGGTCACGCACCCATGCGACGACGTCGCCGTCGACGCCCTGGTGCAGCCGCGCGGCGCTGTAGGCGGCGTTGGACGCGACGTAGCGGTCCAGGATGACGACGTCGTGGGCGGCGGTCAGCTCGGCGATCTCGGCGCGGGCGCCGGCCCGGTCCAGCGCGAACAACACCGCCATCGCGTAAACCGAATCGGCGAGGTCACCGTGGCCGCCGTGCAGCGCTTCGGCGGCCAGGTCGGCTTCCACCGATCGGCCGTAGCGCGGAAAGTCGAGGGTGGCGACCGTCTTGCCGGCACCCTCCAACGCGGTGCGCAGGCCGTTGGTCAGCGTGCGCTTGCCCGCACCGTCGACACCCTCGATCACGATGAGCACGCGGCGAGCGTAACGGCGATGAGTTTCGCCGGCACCGAAGGTCTGCCCCGTTGACCCCGATCCAAGCCCGGAGAGGACACGATGACTGGATCCTTCAGCCATACCGTCGGCACGCGCGAACAGTGGCGCGCCGCCTACGAGCGCCAGCTGGCCAACGAAAAGGCACTGACCCGACGGGCCAGCGAGCTGGCCGCCGAACGCCAGGCGCTGCCCTGGGTGCCGGTCGACAAGCAGTACGTGTTCGACACGACGGCGGGCCCGCGCACGCTGGCCGACCTGTTCGACGGCCGCTCCCAGCTGATCGTGCGGCACTTCATGCACGGACCCAAGACGCCCGAGGGCTGCCCGGGGTGCACCTTCGAAACCGACAACCTCGTTGGTGCGGTGCCGCACCTGGCGCAGCGTGACGTGACGTTTGTGCTGTCGTCGCGCTCACCGCTGCCGGTCCTGACCGCGTACAAGCAGCGGATGGGCTGGGACATCGAGTGGGTGTCCTCGGGCGGCAACGACTTCGACGCCGACTTCTTCGAGTACATGCACGTTCCGACGCCGCGCCGCGACTACGTCTCGGGCAGCGGCAGCATGCTCGAGGTGATGGAGCTGATGGCGCTGAGCTGTTTCGCGTTTGACGACGGGGTCGTCTACCACACGTACTCGACCTACGACCGCGGCACCGAAGCGCTCAACGCGACATGGCAGCTGCTGGACCGGGCGCCCAACGGGCGGGGCACGGACTTCTCCGACTGGCCGCGCAAACGCGACGAGTACCCCTAGTCGCTGCTGAGCAGTCGCCGCAGCACGTACTGCATGATGCCGCCGTGACGGTAGTAGTCCGCCTCGCCCGGAGTGTCGATGCGCAGCACCGCGTCGAACTCCGTGTCGCCGGCGCGCACGTGCACGGTGTCGGGAATTCCGTCGGCCAATGCGGTGACACCGGTGATGTCGAACGTCTCCTCCCCGGTCAGCTGCAACGACTCCGCGTTCTCCCCGGCCGGGAACTGCAGCGGAAGCACGCCCATCCCAATGAGATTCGAGCGGTGGATGCGCTCGAAGGATTCGGCGATCACCGCCCGCACGCCCAGCAGCAGCGTGCCCTTGGCCGCCCAGTCGCGTGAGGACCCGGAACCGTATTCCTTACCCGCCAGGATCACCAACGGCGTGCCGGCCGCCGCGTAGTTGTTCGACGCGTCGTAGATCGTGGTGACCGGTCCGTCGGGTTGGCTGAAGTCGCGGGTCCAGCCGCCTTCGGTGTCGGGGGCGAGCTGGTTGCGCAACCGGATGTTGGCGAACGTGCCCCGGATCATCACCTCGTGGTTGCCCCGCCGCGACCCATACGAGTTGAAGTCCTTGCGTTCGATCCCGTGCTCGGACAAGTACTTTCCGGCCGGCGAGTCGGGGCTGATGGCCCCGGCCGGGCTGATGTGGTCGGTGGTGACCGAGTCGCCGAGCTTGGCCAGCACCCGCGCACCGGTGATGTCGGCCACCGGCTGCGGCTCGACGGTCATGTCCTCGAAATACGGCGGCTGGCGCACGTAGGTCGAATCGGGCGCCCATTGGAAGGTGTCACCGCTGGGGACGTCGAGGTTGCGCCAATGCTCATCACCGGTGAACACATCGCCGTAGGACGTGGTGAACATCTCGGCCTTCAGGTGCGCGCCCACGACGTCGGCGATCTCGGCCTCGGTGGGCCAGATGTCGCGCAGGTACACCGGTTCCCCGTCGGCGCCGGTACCCAACGGATCCTCCAACAGATCCACGTGCAGGCTGCCCGCCAACGCGTACGCCACCACCAGCGGCGGCGAGGCGAGGAAGTTCATCTTGCACTCGGGATGGATGCGGCCCTCGAAGTTGCGGTTGCCCGACAACACCGAGCACACCGTCAGGTCGTTGTCGGTGACGGCCTTGCTCACCTCGGGGATCAGCGGCCCGGAGTTACCGATGCAGGTGGTGCAGCCGTAGCCGACCAGGTTGAAGCCCAGTTTGTCCAGATACGGTGTCAGACCGGCCTTTTCGTAATAGTCGGTGACGATTCGTGAACCAGGCGCCAGCGAGGTCTTGACCCAGGGTTTGCGGCTCAGACCCCGTTCGACGGCCTTCTTGGCCAGCAGTGCGGCACCCACCATGACCGACGGGTTGGAGGTGTTGGTGCAGGAGGTGATCGCCGCGATCACCACATGCCCGTTGTCCAACTCGGTACGGCCACCGTCGGCGAGGTCGACCGGCACGGGGTGCGACGGCCACTCGTTGTCGGTGCCGAAGTCACGCGGTTTGCGCGGCTTGTCCGACGGGGAGTTCTTGCGGACCGCGATCGGGTCGCTCGCCGGAAACGACAGGGCCGAGGCGCGGTCGACGCCGCTGAGCGCTTCAGCGGTGGTCGGGCTACCGGCCAGCAGCGACGCCACCGCATCCGGCGCGTACCGCAGCGGAATGCGGTCCTGCGGCCGTTTGGGACCTGCGATCGACGGCTCGACCGTGCTCAGGTCCAGTTCGATCGCTTGCGAGTACACCGGCTCATGGTCGGGGTCATGCCACAGACCCTGTTCCTTGGCATACGCCTCCACCAGCCGGATCTGGGATTCCGGGCGCCCGGTCAACCGCAGGTAGTCCAGCGTGACGCCGTCGATCGGAAAGATCGTGACCGTGGAGCCGTATTCGGGGCTCATGTTGCCGATGGTGGCCCGATTGGCCAGCGGCACATTGGCCACGCCGGGCCCGTACAGGTCGACGAACTTGCCGACCACCCCGGTACGCCGCAGCAACTCCGCCACGGTGAGCACCAGGTCGGTGGCGGTGGTACCGGGTTGCAGCTCACCGGTGAGCTTCAGGCCGACGACTTGCGGGATGAGCATGCTCATCGGCTGGCCGAGCATCGCCGCCTCGGCCTCGATGCCGCCCACACCCCATCCGAGCACCCCGAGGCCGTTGACCATCGGGGTGTGAGAGTCGGTGCCCACCAACGTATCTGGGTAAGCCACCGGCCCATCGTCACCGTCGCCGGTGAACACCACCCGCGCCAGGTACTCCAGGTTCACCTGGTGGCAGATGCCCGTGTTGGGCGGTACGACGCTGAAGTCGGCGAAGGCCTGCTGCGCCCAGCGCAGCAGTTGATAGCGCTCGGCGTTGCGCTCGAACTCCAGCTCGGCGTTGATCAGGTACGCGTCGGGTCTGCCGAACACGTCGGCGATCACCGAGTGGTCGATGACCAACTCCGTCGGGCACAACGGGTTGATCCGTTGCGTGTCGCCACCGAGGTCGGCGATCGCGTCGCGCATCGCGACCAGGTCGACCACGCACGGCACGCCGGTGAAGTCCTGCATCAGCACCCGCGCGGGCGTATAGGCGATTTCTCGCCCGTGTTCGGCGGTGGGATCCCACGCGGCCAGCGCGTTGATCTGCTCGGAGGTCACCAGCCGGCCGTCCTCGTTGCGCAGCAGGTTCTCCAGCAGCACCTTCAAGCTGTACGGCAGACGTTCCGAGCCCTCGATGCGGTCGAGTCGATAGATCGTGTAGGTGCTGTCGTCGACGCTGAGACGATCACGTGTTCCGAAACTGTCTGAAGACATGGCACTCCCCTACCGAAAGGCGTGTTTGACCCAAACGTATCCCTTATCGGCGGCTCGAAACCCCGCATCGGCGCACAGCGCGTCGGGTTTCCTTTGTGTCGAGCGGGGTAGGCGAGAACAGGTCTGACGTCGAAGACGTTGAGAGGAGACGACAAATGGTGAGGTTGTCGGTGATCTACTACTCGGCGACCGGGCACGGTACGACGATGGCGAGCCGCGTCGCCGAAACCGCCGAGAAAGCCGGCGCCGAGGTGCGGTTACGCCACGTCGCCGAGACGCGGGACCCGGCGTCGTTCGCCGATAATCCGGCCTGGACCGCCAATTACGAGGCCACCAAGGACAAGCCGTCGGCCACCGGCGACGACATCGTCTGGGCCGACGCGGTGATCTTCGGCTCGCCGACCCGATTCGGCTCTCCCGCAGCACCGTTCCGCACGTTCATCGACACGCTCGGCGGACTGTGGGCGCAAGGCAAGCTCGCGGACAAGGTGTATGCGGGGTTCACCTCGTCTCAGACCGCGCACGGCGGCCAGGAAACCACGCTGATCAACCTGTACGTGACGCTGATGCACTTCGGCGGCATCATCGTGCCGCCCGGATACACCAACGAGCTCAAGTTCGCCGACGGCAACCCGTACGGTGTCAGCCACATCACCGGCGGCGACAACCAGTCACCGGTCAACGACGCGACCAACGCCGCCCTCGACCACCTCGCCGAACGGGTCGTCACGATCGCGGGCCGCATCGCCGCCGAGTGAGCGCGCAGCGAAAAGCCCTGTGAACGCTTCGCTTACGGTATACACCTCGAATGTCGACGGAAACGCCGCTGCTGCTGGCGCTCGACCTGATCGGCACGTTCGCGTTCGCGCTCAACGGTGCGCTGGTAGCGATGCGCGCTACGCGCCTCGACATTTTCGGTGTCGTCACCGTCGGCATGCTCACCGGGCTCGGCGGCGGTGTGATCCGCGATGTCCTCCTCAACGCGCTTCCGCCCGCGACTTTCGTGGACTGGCGCTATCTGGCCGTCGCCGCCGGCGGCGGCTCGATCGCGTTCGTGCTGAGCCCGGCGCTGGAACGGTTCACCATGCCGATCACCGCGCTCGACGCGGTCGGGTTGAGTGTGTTCGCGGTGCTCGCCTCCTACAAGGCCCTCGGTCTCGGCTTCGGCGTCGTGCAGGCGATCATCGTCGGCACCATCACCGCGGTCGGCGGCGGCACCATCCGCGACATGTCGATCGGTCAGGTACCCGTGGTGTTCCGCAGCGAGCTGTACGCGATCCCGGCGATGGTGGGCGCCGGATGCGCGGCGATCGTGCACAGCATCGGCTATCTGAACATCGCGGCGACGCTGGGCGCCGCATCGGTGTGCTTCGTGATCAGGATGGTCGGCGTGCGGTTCGACCTCCACGCTCCCCGGCCTCCGTGGCAGCGTGAAAGATGACTCTTGCTGCGCGGCAGGATGGTTCGGCTGACCAGCGCAGACCTCGTGCAAAGCGGCGCGACGGGGCTAGTTTGGAGAAGATGAACGAGTCACGGCAGACCAACGGCGCGCGCACCCCAGAACCGCCCGCGCCGTCGAACAACGGACAGCCCAAACCGTGGCGCACCGAGGGCCTGCCGGACCAAGACCAGAACGCCGACGGTCCCCGGCAGCGCCCCCGGTGGTGGCTGATGTTGCTCTACCTGGGCCTCGGCTACCTGCTGGTGTTCGGGATGCTGTCGTTCCAGGACTCGTTGGGTGAGCCCACGAAGGTGGCCTACACCGAGTTCACCGCACAGGTCGAGCAGCACAACGTCGACGAGGTGTTCTCGCAGGGCGACACGATCGAGGGCACGCTGCGGGAACCCAAACCGGTGCCCGATCAAGACGACGCCAACGAAACCTATGAGCGGTTCACCACCGAACGTCCGACGTATGCCCAGGACGATCTGCTCACGCAGCTGAAGGAGGGCGGCGCCACGGTGTCGGCGACACCGCTGACCCAAGACCGCGGCATCTTCTGGAATCTGCTGATCGCGTTCGCGCCGATCCTGCTGCTGGTCGGGTTCTGGTTCTGGCTCTTCCGGCGCGCCAGGGCCATGGGCGGCGGGACGGGGATGTTCGGCGTCAACACCCGCAAGAAAAAGCCCGTCGACCCCGAATCGGTGCGGGTGACCTTTGCCGATGTCGCAGGCATCGACGAGGTCAAGGCCGAGATCAACGAGATCGTCGATTATCTGCGCAATCCCGAGAAGTACCGCAAGCTCGGCGCCAAGGTGCCCAAAGGGGTGCTGTTGACCGGACCGCCCGGCACCGGCAAGACGCTGCTGGCCCGGGCGACGGCCGGTGAAGCCGACGTGCCGTTCTTCTCGGCCAGCGGTGCGGAGTTCATCGAGATGATCGTCGGGGTCGGCGCGTCGCGGGTGCGCGAGCTGTTCGAGGAGGCCCGCAAGGTCGCCCCGGCGATCATCTTCATCGACGAGATCGACACGATCGGCCGCTCGCGCAGCAACGCGGCCAGTATGGGCGGACACGACGAGCGCGAGCAGACCCTCAACCAGATCCTGACCGAGATGGACGGCTTCACCGGCTCGGAGGGTGTGGTGGTGCTGGCCGCGACGAACCGCCCCGACATCCTCGACTCCGCGCTGCTGCGCCCGGGCCGGTTCGACCGCCGAGTCACCGTCAACCCACCCGACCGCAAGGGCCGCGTCGAGATTCTTCGGGTGCACACCCGTTCGGTGCCGCTGGCCGACGACGTCGACCTCGACCGCCTCGCCGCCGCGACGCCGGGGATGACCGGCGCGGACCTGGCCAACCTCGTCAACGAGGCGGCGCTGGCCGCCGCCCGCGACGGCCTCACCCACGTGACGGACCGCGGCCTGTTCGATGCGCTCGAGAAGGCGCAGCTCGGTACGGCGCGCCACCTGGTGTTGCCGGAGGAGGACCGCCGCCGCACCGCCTACCACGAGGCCGGCCACGCGTTGCTGGGCATGCTGCAGCCGGGTGCGGATCCGGTGCGCAAGGTGTCGATCATCCCGCGCGGTCACGCGCTGGGTGTCACGTTGAGCACCCCCGACGAAGACCGCTACGGCTACACCGCCGAATATCTGCGCGGACGCATCATCGGCGCGCTGGGCGGGATGGCGGCCGAGGAGGAGGTCTACGGTGTGGTGACCACCGGCTCCGAAAGCGACCTGGAGACCGCCACCAAGGTCGCCCGAAGCATGGTCGGCAGGTGGGGGATGTCGGAACGGATCGGTCCGGTGGCGGTGCTGCCCACAGAAGGCGACCCGCGGATGGCCGGGGTCTCCGACTCGATGCTGGGCGCGGTCGACCAGGAAGTCCGCCGGCTCATCGACGAATGCTATGCCGAGGCCCGAGAGTTGTTGCGCCGCAACAGGGATCGGCTCGATCGCATCGTGGCCGAGCTGCTTGTCCACGAGACGCTCGACGAACAGCAGGTGTATTCGGCCGCCGGCGTCTCCCGGCAGGCCGCCGCCGCCGTGCAGGCCTGACGCGGCCGGCTCACCCGCGCTCGGCGGCGACGAGTTCGCGCACCGCCGGCGCGACCTCGGCCGCGAACCGCTCGGTGGTGTCGGTCTCGTCGGAGGCGAGCAGGAAGCCGCTGGTGCCGTAGCCGAGTGCGACGTCGGCGAGCTCCTCGGCCCACTGCCGCGGCGGGCCCTGCAGGAACCCGGAGCCGGTGGCCGCGAAGCGGCCACCGATGTTGAGCAGCCGGCGGATCGCGCCGGGTTCGCGTCCGGCGCCCGCCGCGGCCTCGTCGATGTGGCGGTTCATTGCGGCCAGGTCGGTTACGCCGCCGCGCAGATACTGCACTGACGGCACCCAACCGTCGGCGTCGCGGCCGATCAACCGCAGCATCCGCGGTCCGTAGGCACCCACCCAGATACCCACGTCGTGCGCGGGCGCCGGACCGCGTTTGGCGCCCTCGATGCGGTAGTGCTCGCCGGCGACCATCAGCGGGCGCGTGTCGTCGACATCCCAGATGCCGCGGATCACCGCGATGGCCTCCCGCAGCGCCTCGACCGACTCCCCCGGGGCGCGCCGGGGGCCGCCCATCGCGACGACGCCGTCCCAGAACGCGCCTGCGCCGATGCCGAGTTCGACGCGGCCGCCGCTGAGCCGATCCAGCGACGCGACGGCGCGGGCCAGCACCGCGGGTGGGCGCAGCGGCAGGTTGGTGACGTTGAGCGCGAACCGGACCCGGTCGGTGCGCGCGGCGGCGTAGCACATCAACGTCCAGGCGTCGTGGAACTTCGCGACGTAGGGGTGGTCCTGGAAGGTCACCAGGTCCAGGCCGGCCCGGTCGGCGACGACGGCCTGCTCGACGGCTCGGTCGGCGGGCGCGTTGACCGGCGTGACGAAGGTGCCGAACAGCAGGTCGTGTGCATAGTCGCCCATCACAGGTTCCTTGCGCTCGTGGGTCAGTAGCCGAGCACACCGCTTTCTTTACCCGCGCCGTCGCCGATAAACATCGAGCCGGCTTTTCGGCGGCCGTCACCGCCGATGAAGCCAGCGGATCAACTCGATCACCCCGGCGAGGGCCAACGCGACGCCGAACGACAACGCGAAGGCGGCCAGCGTGTTGTCGGCGAATGCGCGACCACCCAGATATCCGATCAGCGTGTTGATCGTCGCCCACAGCACGGCACCGACGGCGTCGAACGCCACAAACTGGCGGTACGGGAAGCGCAACACGCCGCACGCGATCGTCGTCGCCGTGCGGCCCCCGGGCAGGAACCGCGCCACGATCAGCAGCGGCCCGCCGTGGCGGGTCAATTCGCGCTGCGCCCACTCCAGCCCGCGCCTGCCGCGGGCGCCGCGGGTGATCCAGCGGCGGGCCCAGTCCTCGGCGGAGCGACCGATCCAGTAGGCGAGGTTGTCACCCAGAATCGCTCCCACGGCCGCCATCAGGATCACTCCGCCCAACGCCATTCGGTCGTCGGCCGCCAGGATGCCGCCCGTGATCAGCGCGGTCTCGCTGGGCAGCGCGGGAACCACCGCATCGAACGTGCAGAACACCAGGATCAGCGGATACGCCCACCACGCGTCGCCCAGTACGTCGAGCACCGAATCGAACATCGTGGCCGCTTCTCGTCGAGAACCCGTGCATCAGCAGCGGTTCATCGCCGATGGACCGCGTCACCATCTTTACCCGCGCCCACGGGAAATACGCGGTTCAGATGATATGCGTTGGGCCGCAGGGTAATTAAACCGCAGTGGCGGATCGGTGCGAAAACGGTCGCGACAGTGGTGAAATGAATGACGAACGACGTGGACCATGCCCCGGCTTAGGAGTGACATGTGGACTGATATCTGGCAGGTCTTTTGGACAGCGGTGCTGATCTTCCTGTTCATCGCGTACCTGCTCATCCTGTTCAACATCCTCGTCGATCTGTTCGTCCGCGATCACGAGACCTCGGGCTGGACAAAGGCGTTATGGGTGCTGTTCCTGGTCGTCCTGCCGTATCTGACGGCGTTGGTGTATCTGATCGTTCGAGGCAAGGACATGGCCGTCCGCGCGCGGGCCGAAGCGCGCGCCGCACACCAAGCCACCGACGCGTATCTCAGCGCCACTGGCCGCACCCCGGTGCAAGAGATCGCCGACGCCAAACGGTTGCTCGACGAGGAGGTCATCACCCGCGAGGAGTTCGACTTGATCAAGGCGAAGATTTTGCGCTGATACGGTGTTCGGCGCCCCGGGGATGCGGCTTGCCCGAACATGTTGGCCCGCAGCAACTAAGGATCGCGCCGCGCTCAAACGCCCTTCGGTTTAGCGGTCGTCACACCGGGGTAACCACAAGCGTCGCGTCCACCTGACCGAAAGCGCCGCATGCCCGAATGGGAATCGATCTTCATCCCCGCCCTGCCGATGCTCGAGGGCGTCGTGCGGGGCACGGTCACGTTTTTCGCGCTGCTCATCTTGATGCGTATCGTCGGACAGCGCGAGTCCGGCGGCCTCGGCGTCACCGATGTGCTGATCATCGTGTTGGTCGCCGAATCCGCCGCACCTGCGCTGTACACGCAGGATTCGACGTTGGTCGACAGCCTCGTCGTGATCGTCACGATTCTGTTCTGGAGCGTCGTCGTCGACGCGGTGTCCTACCGGTTCCCCTATTTCTCTCACTTCGTGAAGGCTCGTCCCAAACCGTTGATCCGCTATGGCAAGCTGAATCGACACACGATGCGTCGGGAATTCATGAGCCGCGAAGAGGTCGAATCGCAGCTGCGGCTGCACGGCATCGAGGACATCACCCGCGTGCGGCAGGCCTATCTCGAGCCGAATGGAATGATCAGCGTGCTCACCCACGACGGTGAGCAAAACGGCCCGGTGGAACGCCCCGAAGCCATGTGATCACGGTTGTCCGAACGCGGCTTTCAGAAACGGCGTCGAATCCGGCAGTGACGCCAGCACGGTGCCGCCGTGGTCCTGGTCCGGATAGACCCGCAGCTCGACGTTCTGGTGGTTGGCCGTCAACTGGTCATAGAACGTCAGCGTCGACTGGGGCGGCACATCGCGATCCAGCAACCCGACGCCGAGGAAGATGGGCCGGTCATAGCCGCTGTCCGGGGTACCCAGGTAGGCGTCGAGCGCCTTTGAGATTCCCGGCAGCGACATCAGCGGCGCACTGAAGAACTTCGCCGGCGTCATCCCCGCCAGCTCCCGGTCCAGTTGGGGTTTGCACAACGTCGCGGCCTTGGCGACCGCGTCGCGCCCGGCCGGGGTCAGCACCGCGTCGACGTCGATGTCGGGTCGCGCTTCGGCGAAGGCCGCCAGGATGTAGGCGGTGTAGCTGTTGGCGGCCGGGCCGAGTTCGGCGGGCAACCGCATATCCGGTGCGGCGAGCTTGGCGATCCGTTCGATGTTGGCGGGGGTCCCGGTGGCCACCACAGCGCGGTAGTCCAGCCCGCTGCCGGCGCTGAACTCGGTCGCCCACCGTGCGCTGTTGACGGCGGCGCCGCCGCCCTGGGACTGGCCCACCAGCGCCCACTTCGGGGACAGCGGCACGTCCATCTGGTGCAGCGCGATCACCGAATCGATGACGCCGCGGGCGGTGGGCACGCTGTTGAGGTAGCTCATCAAACCCGGTGTGCCCAAACCGACGTAGTCGGGCGCGACCACCGCATAGCCCTGGTCGAGCCAGTGCGTCAGGTACTCGTCGTCGCGCTGGCTGCGCGGTAGCGCCGACGGCGTGCAGTCGTCACCCAAACCCACCGTGCCGTGCGCCCATGCGATCACCGGCCACCCGCCCGGCGGTGGCTCGCCGTGCGGGAGGAACACCGCGGCCGTACCCACCGCGGGATCGCCGTGCTGATCGACCGTCGAGTACAGAATCCGGTAGGCGTCCGCTGAACCCCGAACCGCCAGTGCGGGATTCAGCGGCACCGACCGGATCAATGTGGCGCGCAGCGGGATCGGTCCGTCGTAGTGTCGGGCGTCCAGCCCGGACCAGTCGGGTGCCTGCGCGGCAGCGGACGGGAGCGGTGCGGCCAGCACCGCAGCGATCAGAAGTGCTGCCGCGAACGCGACGCGTCGTCGCCAGGTGTGGTTGCCGATGCCGATCAGTAGCGGTAATGCTCGGGCTTGTAGGGGCCCTCGACGTCGACGTTGATGTACTCGGCCTGCTCCTTGGTGAGCTTGGTCAGCGAACCCCCAAGGGCCTCAACGTGAATGCGGGCGACCTTCTCGTCGAGATGCTTGGCCAGCCGGTACACCGCGTTGTCGTACTCGTCGTTCTTGGTCCACAGCTCGATCTGGGCGATCACCTGGTTGGAGAAGCTGTTGCTCATCACGAACGACGGGTGCCCGGTCGCGTTGCCCAGGTTGAGCAGACGGCCCTCCGAGAGCACGACGATCGACTTGCCGTCGTCGAACATCCACTGGTCGACCTGCGGCTTGATGTTGATCCGCTTGGCGCCCGAACGCTCCAGCGCGGCCATGTCGATCTCGTTGTCGAAGTGGCCGATGTTGCCCAGGATCGCCTGATCCTTCATCGCCCGCATGTGCTCGAGCGTGATGATGTCCTTGTTGCCTGTCGCGGTGATGACGATGTCGGCCTCGCCGATCGCCTCCTCGACCGTGCGCACGTCGAAGCCGTCCATCAGCGCCTGCAGGGCGTTGATCGGGTCGATCTCGGTGACCGCCACCCGTGCGCCCTGGCCGGCCAGCGATTCCGCACAGCCCTTGCCGACGTCGCCGTAGCCGCAGATCAGCACCTTCTTCCCGCCGATCAGCACGTCGGTGCCGCGGTTGATGCCGTCGATCAGCGAGTGCCGGGTGCCGTACTTGTTGTCGAACTTGGACTTGGTCACCGAGTCGTTGACGTTGATCGCCGGGAACGGCAATTCACCGGCGGCCTCGAACTGGTAGAGCCGCAGCACACCGGTCGTCGTCTCCTCGGTGACGCCCTTGACCGCCTCGGCGATCTTGGTCCACTTGTCCTTCTCGGTTTCGAAGCGCTCGCGCACCAGCGCCAGGAAGACCTTCCACTCGGCGGGGTCGTCGTCCTCGGCGGGCGGCACCACGCCGGCCTTCTCGTACTGGGCGCCGCGCAGCACCAACATGGTGGCGTCGCCGCCGTCGTCGAGGATCATGTTCGCCGGTTCCCCCGGCCAGGTGAGCATCTGCTCGGCGGCCCACCAGTACTCCTCGAGCGTCTCGCCCTTCCACGCGAAGACCGGGGTGCCCTGCGGCTCCTCCGGGGTGCCGTGCGGGCCGACGACCACGGCCGCGGCGGCGTGGTCCTGGGTGGAGAAGATGTTGCACGACGCCCAGCGCACTTCGGCGCCCAGCGCTGTCAACGTCTCGATCAGCACGGCGGTCTGCACGGTCATGTGCAGCGATCCCGAGATGCGGGCACCCTTGAGCGGCGCCACATCGGCGTACTCGCGGCGCAACGCCATCAATCCGGGCATCTCGTGTTCGGCCAGCCGGATCTCCTTGCGACCGAATTCAGCAAGGGACAGATCGGCCACCTTGTAATCGATGCCGTTGCGGACATCGGGGGTGAGCCGCCGTTCAGTCGTCGTCATGGAGCTCTCTTCCTCGGGCTTTCTGGGGTTTCACTCAAGCTTGCCCGGCCAGCGTCGTTGCTAATCGGTGGCGATCACACCGTAGCGTTCAGCGGCCGGCGTTAGCAGCCTAGCCAAGTCCGCCGCGACGTCGTGATCTGACTCCGGCGGCATCGAGATGTAGCTCATCGCCAGCCGCACGATCGTGCGCGCCAGCATGCCGGCGTCGTCGTCGCTGCAGGCCACCCAGCCGTGCACGAACGTCGCGGTCAGCCGCTGCGAACAGTGGTTGATGATCGGACCGCTGTCGGTGGTGATGAGCTGCAGCAGATCCGGTTTGATCTCGCCGTTCAGCAGCGACATCACCAGCGGATCGGCGGCCGACTCGATGAAGAAATCGCGGAAACCCTGCAGGAACGCGGAGTAGACGTCGCCGACGTTGCCCTCGATCGCGTCGTCGACATGGTCGACGAGCCGATCGGCCAGCCGCAGCGCATAGGCCTGCGCCAGACCCTGGCGCGATCCGAACTCGTTGTAGATCGTCTGGCGGCTGATGCCGGCGGCCTTGGCCACATGCGACAGCGTGATCGCCGACCAGTCCCGGGTGAGCAGCAGATCGCGCATCCCGTCCAGAATGGAATCCCGCAGCAACACCCGCGACGCCTCCGCGTAGGGGATGCGTTGCGCGGTTCGCTTCGCGTGCGGTGGACTCACACGCGCGACATTAGCCCTTTCTGCCGCCTCGCTCGCGCAGATGGCGTCACCGGCGGGCGACTTCGACCATTTCGAAGTCCGACTTGGCCGCGCCGCAGTTCGGGCAGGTCCAATCCTCGGGGATGTCCTCCCACCGGGTGCCCGGCGCGATGCCGTCATCCGGCCAGCCTTTGGCCTCGTCGTACTCGAACCCGCAGACCTGGCATTCGTACACCTTGTAGTCCACTGCGTTCTCCTTTCGTTGCGTTGGTGTCACACGGACTCGAAGTCGACCTTCTCGCGCACCGCGCAGTCCGGGCAGCACCAGTCGTCGGGGATCTGGGCGAATGGCGTGCCCGCGGGAAAGCCTTCCCGCGGTTCACCTTTGGCCTCGTCATAGATGTAGTCGCAGCCGGGGCAGCGGTAGGCGCTCACGCTCAAGCACCCCGCTCTTCGCGCGAGCGCTCATCGCCCGCCCCCGCGTACTGGGCCAGCACCTTGTCGCGCACCCGCGGGTGGATGTTGACGCGGGTGATGTCGCCGTCGTAGTGGTCGAGGACCCGGTGGTCCATCACCCGGCGCCACAGCGGCGGGAAGTACGTCAACCCGATCATCGACGCGTAGCCGCTGGGCAGGTTGGGGGCGCCATCCATGCTGCGCAGCGTCTGGTAGCGCCGGGTCGGGTTGGCGTGGTGATCGCTGTGGCGCTGCAGGTGATACAGGAACAGGTTGGTCACGATGTGGTCGGAGTTCCAGCTGTGCGCCGGCGTGCACCGCTCGTAACGGCCTGAGTCGAGTTTCTGGCGCAGCAGGCCGTAGTGCTCCAGATAGTTGACCGTCTCCAGCAGCGTGAACCCATACACCGCCGAGATCACGATGTAGGGGATCAACGCCACGCCGAACACCGCGATCAGCACGCCGTAGAACACCGCCGACATCGCCCACGCGTTGAGCACGTCGTTGGACGGGTGCCACTTGCTCTTACCGGCCCGCTCCAGTCGCTTGGCCTCCAGCTCCCATGCCGACTTCAGCGCACCGATCACGCTGCGCGGCAGAAACTCCCAGAACGTCTCACCGAACCGCGCCGACGCCGGATCCTCCGGGGTCGCGACGCGCACGTGGTGGCCGCGGTTGTGCTCGATGTAGAAGTGGCCGTAGCAGGTCTGGGCCAGCGTGATCTTGGCCAGCCACCGCTCCAGCGAGACCTTCTTGTGGCCCATCTCGTGGGCGGTGTTGATGCCGACGCCGCCGAGCACGCCGACCGACAGCGCCAGGCCGATCTTGGCCGGCCAGCCCAGCCCGCCGTCGAAGCCCAGCCAGCTCAGATCCGAGGCGGTGAACAGGTAGGCGCCGAAGATCACGCTGGCGTATTGGAACGGGATGTAGATGTAGGTGCAGTAGCGGTAGTACTTGTCGTTCTCCAGGCGCTCCATCACCTCGTCGGGCGGGTTCTGCCCGTCCGGCCCGAACCGCAGGTCCAACGCGGGCAGCAGCAGGTAGACCAGGATCGGGCCGATCCAGAACGGCACCTGCGCGGCCACGTGCCAGCCCCACTGGTTGAATGCCCACACCACCGGCAGCATCACGAACAGCGCCGTCGGCGCGATCAGCCCCATCAGCCACAGGTACCGCTTCTTGTCCCGCCACTGCTCGGCGGTCTGGAGCGCCGATTCCGGTGGGGTCATCTGCGTGGTCACTGCCAGCCTCCTCAAGTGAGTGCCATCACGTCGCGCACTTGACTATAGAGGCCGTCATGTCGGCTGTCTAGACATAGACAGTCTTTTTGTAAACCGCACTCGGCGGAGGACATGCCTTAGCTGGTTGATCCCGCGCATCACACCTGAGGGCGATCAACCAGCTAGTGGCAAAAGCCGCGGAACTATCCGCGGATCGCCGTGGCTTCCCGGCGGCCCAGCACCGAGTGGCGGCGGCCGTACAGGAAATAGAGCGCCACCCCGATGGCCATCCAGATCAGGAACCGCATCCAGGTCACCGCGGTGAGGTTGAGCATCAGCCAGACACACGCCACGATCGACGCGATCGGCAGCCACGGCACGCCCGGGGCGCGGAAGCCCCGCTTCAGGTCCGGGCGGGTGCGTCGCAGCACGATCACCCCGGCCGAGACCAACACGAACGCGAACAGCGTGCCGATGTTGACCATCTCCTCGAGCTTGTCCATCGGAAACGCCGACGCCGTCACCGCCACCGCGGCGCCGACGAGCAGCGTGATGCGCACCGGCGTGCCGCGGGCGCCGGTCCTGGCCAGCGAGCGCGGCAGCAGACCGTCGCGCGACATCGCGAACAGCACCCGGGTCTGCCCCAGCACCAACACGATCACGACAGTCGTCAGGCCGGCCAACGCGCCGATCGAGATCACATCGGCCGCCCAGTCCACCCCGTTGGCGGCGAACGCGGTGGCCAGGTTCGCGTCCTCCCCCGCCGCGCGCAGCTCGGTGTAATGCACCATGCCGGTCAGCACGATCGCGACCGCCACGTAGAGCACGGTGACGATGGCCAGCGAGGCCAGGATGCCGCGGGACACGTCGCGCTGCGGGTACTTGGTCTCCTCCGCGGTGGTCGCGATGATGTCGAAGCCGATGAACGCGAAGAACACGATCGACGCACCGGCCAGCAGGCCGTACCACCCGTAGCTGCTGCCCTCCGCACCGGTCAGCAGCGAGAACAACGACTGCTCGGCGCCGCTGCCGCCGTGGCCCGGTTCGGCCGGCGGTAGGAACGGCGAATAGTTCTCGGTCTTGATGTAGAACGCCCCGACGGCCACCACCAGCAGCACCACCGCCACCTTGATCACGGTGATCGCCAGGCTCACCCCCGCGGAGATCTTCGTGCCCACCGCCAAGATGAACGTGACGAACGCGATGATCAACAGGGCGCCCCAATCCAGTTGCAGCCCAGCGACGTTCGCGGTTCCGCCGGCGAATCCGAACACGGTGCCGAGATAGCTCGACCAGCCCTTGGCGACCACCGCGGCCGCCACGGCGAACTCGAGGATCAGGTCCCAGCCGATGATCCAGGCGACGAACTCACCGAACGTCGCATAGGAGAACGTGTAGGCGCTGCCGGCCACCGGCACCGTCGACGCGAACTCGGCGTAGCACAGCGCGGCCAGCGCGCAGGTGGCCGCCGCGATCACGAACGAGACCGAAATGGCCGGACCGGTCAGGTTTCCCGCCGTCGACGCGGTGATCGTGAAGATACCGGCGCCGATCACCACCGAAACGCCGAAAACCGTGAGGTCCCACCAGGTGAGGTCCTTGCGCAGCCGCGTGCCGGGTTCGTCGGTGTCGGCAATCGACTGTTCCACCGACTTGGTGCGCCGCGTCATGGGCATTCCTTCCTGATCCGCTGACCGCAATCTAGCGAGTACGCTCACCTCAATGGGTGGGACTGCCGAACACGCGGTGGTCATCGGAGCCAGCATCGGCGGGCTGTGTGCGGCGCGGGTGTTGTCGGACTTCTATGACCGGGTGACGCTCTGCGAGCGTGACGCACTGCCCGACCGCCCGGCCAACCGGCCCGCCGTCCCGCAGGGCAGGCACGTGCATCTGCTGATGGCGCGCGGCGCCCAGGAGTTCGAGACCCACTTCCCCGGACTGCTCGACGCGATGGTCGCCGACGGTGTGCCGATCCTGGAGAACCGGCCCGACTGCATCCACTTCGGCGCGGCCGGTCATGTGCTCGGCACCGCGCATCGGCTGCAGGACGAGTTCACCGCCTACGTGCCCAGCCGTCCGCAGTTGGAATGGCAGATCCGCAAACGGGTCTCGGCGCTGGACAACGTCGAGATCATCCACGCAACGGTCACCCAGCCGCGCTTTGACCGCGCCAGCGAACAGGTGACCGGGGTGCACCTGGAATCCGGTTCGGTGCTGGACGCCGATTTGGTGGTCGATGCGACCGGCCGCGGCACCCGGTTACCGGCGTGGCTGCAGCAGTGGGGCTATGAGCGGCCCCGCGAGGATGTGGTGTTCGTCGGCATTTCCTACACCAGCCAGCGGGTGAAAGTGCCCGACGGCCTGCTGCGCGAGAAGGTCATCGTGGCGGGCGCATCGTCGACCCAGCCGCTGGGCCTCGGCATGCTGTTCTATGAGGACGGCATCTGGAACATCACCACGTTCGGTGTCGGCAAGGCGAAGCCGCCGCAGGATTACGCGCAGATGTGTGCGTTGGCCGACGAGATCCTGCCCCCACACGTGGGTGCCGCGCTGCGCCACGGCACCCCGCTCGATGACGTGGCCCACCACAAATACCCGGCCAGCCGGTGGCGCCGCTACGACAAACTCGACCGCCTGCCGGCCGGGATCCTGCCGTTCGGCGACGCCGTGGTGAGCTTCAATCCGACGTTCGGCCAGGGCATGTCGATGACCTCACTGCAGGCCGGGCATCTGAGGCGGGCCCTGGAGACGCCGGGCGCCGACGTGGTCCGCGAAACCATCCGGGCCACCGCCAAGACGACGTTTCCGGTGTGGACGATGAATGCGATCGGCGACCTGACCATGCACCGGGCCACCGGTCCCGCGCCGTGGTGGTATCAGCCGGTCGGCGCGTTGTTCGATCAGTTCCTCGGCGCTGCCGAGACCGATCCCGTTCTGGCCGAATGGTTTCTGCGTCGGTTCAGCCTGCTCGACAGCCTCTACATGGTGCCGTCGGCCCGCCTCGTCGCCCGCACGATCCGACACAACATGACGCTGTGGCTGGCGCAGAAGCGGGCCGGCAAACGCCCGGTAACCTTCCAGGCGATGAGAGAGACACGATGAGCGCGGGCCTGTTCGGGCTCCTCGATGACGTGGCGGCGCTGGCCCGCCTCGCGGCCGCGTCGGTCGACGACATCGGGGCCGCCGCCGGGCGCGCGACCGCCAAGGCCGCCGGCGTCGTGATCGACGACACCGCGGTGACCCCGCAATACGTGCAGGGCATCACCGCCGACCGCGAACTGCCGATGATCAAGCGCATCGCGATCGGGTCGCTGCGCAACAAACTGCTGTTCATCCTGCCCGCCGCGCTGCTGCTCAGCGAGTTCCTGCCGTGGCTGCTGACCCCGCTGCTGATGATCGGCGCGACCTACCTGTGCTACGAGGGCGCCGAGAAGGTGTGGGGCAAGATTTTGCACCACGACAACCATGCCGTACCGGCCACGGCGGTCGGTGGGGACGTCGAGAAGCAGATGACCGCGGGCGCGATCCGCACCGACTTCATCTTGTCCGCCGAGATCATGGTCATCGCGCTGAACGAGGTCGCCGGCGAACGGTTCTGGTCGCGGCTGATCATCTTGGTGGTGGTCGCATTCGTGATCACCGCCGCGGTGTACGGCGTCGTTGCGGCCATCGTGAAGATGGACGACGTCGGGCTGAGCCTGGCACAGCGGTCATCGTCGGCCGCGCAGAAAATCGGCCGCGGACTGGTGGCCGGAATGCCCAAGCTGCTCGCCGCGCTGTCGGTGATCGGCACGGTGGCGATGTTGTGGGTGGGCGGGCACATCCTGCTCGTCGGCAGCGACGAGGTGGGCTGGCACGCCCCCTACGGGCTGGTCCACCACGCCGAGGAGTTCGTCCGGCACGCCGCCGAAGGTATCGGCGCGCTGACCAGTTGGCTGGTCAACACCGCGGCGTCGGCGGTGATCGGCCTGATCGTCGGGTCCGTGGTGGTCGCGGTGCTGCACGTGTTGCCGTTTCGCCGCAACGCCAAGCACTGACCCCGTCAGATGCCGACCGTGGAACGGAACAGCTTCGTCGGCTCCGAGGCGACCAACCGGATCGGCCCGTCGTCCGCCGACACCCACGCCGCCGAACCGCGCTGAAGCACCACCTTGCCCGACTTGGCGTGCACCACCGTCGACCCCTCCGTGCACAACAGGATCTGCGGGCCGTCGTTGCGGGCCGGCGCGTCGACCTCGTGACCGAGCTGGTCGCCGTCGATGCACAGCACCGACACCGCGAATTCCGGTGCGGGCGTGTCATACACCAGTTCCATACCGTCCGGGGCCATCTCGGGACGGATGACCACATCGGCCGCGGGCGTGAAGTCCAGCACCCGCAACAGCTCGGGCACGTCGACGTGCTTGGGGGTCAGCCCACCGCGCAGCACGTTGTCGGAGTTGGCCATCACCTCGACACCGACCCCCTCGAGGTAGGCGTGCAGGTTGCCCGCGGGCAGATAGATCGCCTCACCGGCCGCCAGGCTGATCCGGTTCAACAGCAACGAGGCCAGCACGCCCGCATCGCCGGGGTAACGCTCGCCGAGCTCGAGCAGCGTCTTGGCTTCGGCGGCGAACTTGCGCTTGCCCGAGCGCACGTAGTTGATCGCGCCGTCGAGCACCGCGGGCACCAGCACGTCGATGTCGGGCTGCGGCGCGGTGATCCACGTGGTGAACAACGCGCGCAGGCCGTCGGCGTCGGATTGGGCGTCGAGCAGGTTGATGAACGGGTCGAGGTCGCCGACGTCGAGCGCGCGCATCAGCTCCACCGTGCGCTCCGCCGGCCGGAACCCGGCCAGCGCCTCGAATTGTCCTAGCGCGACCAGTATTTCGGGCTTGTGGCTGGGGTCGCGGTAGTTGCGGTTGGGCGCCGAGATCGGGATGCCTGCGCGCTCCTCGCGGTGGAACCCCTCCACGGCCTGCTCGGCGCTCGGGTGGGCCTGCAGCGACAGCGGTTCGTCGGCCGCCAGCACCTTGACCAGAAACGGCAGCGCGTCGCCGAACCGGCTGCACACCGCAGCGCCCAGCTGCCCCTCCGGATCCTCGCGCACCGTTTCGAGCAGCGAACGTTCGCCGTCGTCGGTCTGCAGCCACGCCGGGTCACCGGGGTGGGCGCCGAACCACAGCTCCGCCTCGGGATGTGCTGTGGGGCTTGGCTTTCCCGTGAAATCGGCAATCGCAGTCCGCGAACCCCACGCATAGGTTCGCACCGCGCCACGTAGCAGGTGCACTTGCCTAACCTCGAACCAGTTTCAAATAAACGGCCGTCATCTCCAGCCGCACCGCCAGAATCGCCAGTTGCCGTTCGGGGCGCCCGTTACCGGATATCGGGCCGCCCCCGCCGAACGGCGCCTCGGGCACGTCTTCGACATCGAGCACGTCGACGTCGTCAAGGCCGTTCACCCGCGCCACCACCACCTGCCGTTCGGCGTCGGTGGTCAGCGCGAAGGTCCGCACCCGGTCGGGCAGCGGACCGTCGATCTGTTCGTCATGGAACAGCCGGTCGACGCCGGGCGCACCGCCGAAGCCGGTGCGCACCGCGGCGACCGCATCGGCCAGCCCGGCCGCCGCGACCACCCGATGCGCGACGCGCAACATCACCGCGGCCCCGTGCCGCGCCAACGCCAGCGTCGCCGGGTTGTCACCGGCCAGCACCACCTGCCGGTCCGACATGCGGTCGGCCAGCGTCTTGGCGGGGTTGGTGAACAGCTCATGTGCGGCACTGTTGCGGAACGCCTCGGCGTCGAGCTCGTCGGCCAACGCGTCGAGGTTCACCTGCATACTCGGCTGCACGACGGACAGGATCGCCAGCCCCGCGGCCAAATACCGCACGAGGCTGAAGTCTTCGGGCACCCACACCCGCGGTGCCAGCACGACGGCGCGGCCCGCGACCACGTCGCGCAGCGGACCTTCGTAGGGCGCCACCACGACGACCCGCGCACCGCGATGCAGGGCGGTGGCCGCCGCCGACACCAGCACCGGATCACCGGCGTCGTCGCCGGCGACGACGAGCACGTCCAGCGCGCCGATCCACGGCGGCACCTCGGCCGCGACGACGATCGGCGCGGTCGCCGAAGCACCGACCGCGGCCGCCAGCAGCGACCCGGCCGTGTGGCCGTTGCCGCGATCGGCCAGCCAGATCAGCGTGCGCGGGGGCTGGTCGGCGCGCAGCGCGTCCAGCTCGCCCTCGGCGAGCGCAGCGGCGGTGGCACGCACCTGGGCCCCGGCCATCGACGCCGCGCGCAGCAAACCGTCACGGTCGGCCGCCAGCAGGCCGTCGGCATCGTCCAGGTCGACGGTGGCACGCGTCGCGTTCACGTGACGGCCCCTGACCCCTGGGGCGTCTGGGCGTGCACCGTGTCGGAGACCTGTCCGACGATCGTGTCGATCTCCTCGGCGGTGCGGGCCTCCACGTTGAGCCGCAGCAACGGCTCGGTGTTGGACATGCGCAGGTTGAACCAGCTTCCGTCGCCCAGATCGACGGTCACGCCGTCGAGGTGGTCGATCGAATGGATCCGCGGACCGAACGCCTTGAGCACCTCGTCCACGCACGCCTCGGCGTCGGTGACGGTGAAGTTGATCTCGCCGGAGGCCTCGTAGCGCTGGTAGTCGGCCATCAGCTCCGACAGCGGACGGTGCGCTTCGCCGAGCGCCGCCAACACGTGCAGCGCCGCGAGCATGCCGGAGTCGGCGCCCCAGAAGTCGCGGAAATAGTAGTGCGCGGAGTGCTCGCCGCCGAAGATCGCGCCGGTGTCGGCCATCAACGCCTTGATGTAGGAATGCCCGACCCGGGAGCGCACCGGCGTGCCGCCGCGTTCGGCGACCAGTTCGGGCACCGCCCGCGAGGTGATCAGGTTGTGGATCACCGTCGCGCCGATCTCGCGGCCCAGTTCGCGGGCGGCGACCAGCGCGGTCACCGCGGACGGCGACACCGGACGGCCCAGCTCGTCGACGACGAAACACCGGTCGGCGTCCCCGTCGAAGGCCAGCCCGATATCAGCGCCGGAGTCGACGACGTGGGCCTGCAGGTCCAGGAGGTTCGCCGGGTCCAGCGGGTTGGCCTCGTGGTTGGGGAACGTGCCGTCGAGCTCGAAGTACAACGGTTCGACCGTGACCGCCGAGATCGGGCCCAGCACCGCGGGTGTGGTGTGGCCGGCCATTCCGTTGCCGGCGTCCACGGCCACCTTCAGCGGCCGCAGCTCGGTCAGGTTCACCAGCGACCGCAGGAACTCGCCGTAGTCGGCGAGCACATCGCGGTCGGTGATCGTGCCGCGTGGGCCGTCATGGCCGGGCACGCCGGCGATGACCTCGTCGCTGATGGTCGACAGCCCGGTGTCTTTACCGACGGGTTTGGCACCGGCCCGGCACAGCTTAATGCCGTTGTAGGCGGCCGGGTTGTGGCTGGCGGTGAACATGGCGCCGGGACAATCCAGCAGCCCCGACGCGAAGTAGAGCTGATCTGTCGACGCCAGCCCGATGCGGACGACGTCGAGACCCTGCGCCATCACACCCTCGGCGAACGCGGCGGCCAGCGAAGGTGAGCTGGCCCGCATGTCGTGGCCGACCACCACCTGCGACGCGCCGTCGCGGACCAGGCGCGCGAACGCGCCGCCGACGTCGGCCACGAAGTCGTCGTCGAGCTCCTCGCCGACCAGACCGCGTACGTCATAGGCCTTGATGACACGCTGAACCGCCGCGGCGGGCCGAGACTGCGGTGTGGGCCTGCGCGAAGAGCGCATCAAGTAGATCTCCTTGTGACGTGGACTACTGGCGCCAGCCTAGCCGTCAGATGCCGCCGGCACGGCGGCTACTCGGGGGCCCGGTTGCCCTAATCGGCCGGGTCGGGCAACACCCGCAGGTGACCCCGGCGGCGCCCGTTGGAGCCGGGCCGCTTCGTCGGCGGTGCGATCAGCGTGCCACCGGGCGCACCGGTGGCCGGGTCGGAAAAACTCGCGGCGACACCGTTGACCGGAGGTGCGACATCGCGTCCCTCACGTACCGCCTCGGCCAACGCGACCAGATCGTCTTCGTCCGGATGCGACGGCAGCGGTCCGGCGTGGCGAACCAACTCCCAGCCGCGCGGCGCGGTGATCCGGCCGGCGTGCACCACGCACAAGTCCCACGAGTGCGGCTCAGACACCGTGGCAAGGGGGCCGACCACCGCAGTCGAGTCGGAGTAGACGAAGGTCAGCGTCGCGACCGCATAGTGAGGGCACCCGGGCCGGCAGCAGCGACGGGGAACGTTCACGCACGGAAGGCTATCGCGGACGCACCCGGCAAGCTGCTGGACACGCGCAGTTCCCGGGCGGCCGATCTCCAACCGTTACGATCGTGTCCGTGGCCGAACGGGCACGTCTGCGATCACGCCGCGGCCGAGAGATGCGCGGGCCGTTGCTTCCCCCTACCGTCCCCGGCTGGCGCACCCGCGCCGAGCGGTTCGACATGGCGGTGCTGGAAGCCTATGAACCGATCGAGCGGCGCTGGCATGAGCGGCTGTCCGCGCTCGACGTGGCCGTCGACGAGATACCGCGGATCTCGCTGAAGGATCCCGAGACCATGCAGTGGCCGCCCGAGGTGGTCGCCGACGGGCCGATCGCGCTGGCCCGGCTGATTCCGGCGGGGGTCGACGTACGGGGAAACGCCACGCGGGCTCGAATTGTGCTGTTTCGCAAGCCGATCGAGCGACGGGCCAACGACACCGTCGAACTCGGCGATCTGCTGCATGAAATCCTGGTGGCTCAGGTGGCCACCTATCTGGGGGTCGAACCTGCTGTCATCGACCCGACGATCGACGACGAGTAGAGCGCGCGGGCTAGATGATCCCGCGTTTGAGGCGGCGGCGTTCGCGCTCGGAGAGCCCGCCCCAGATGCCGAAGCGTTCGTCGTTGGCCAGCGCGTACTCGAGGCAGGCGTCCTTCACCTCGCAGCCCTGGCAGATCCGCTTGGCCTCCCGCGTCGAGCCGCCCTTCTCCGGAAAGAACGCCTCGGGGTCGGTTTGAGCGCACAGCGCGCGCTCTTGCCATAGGTCGTCCTCGGGAGTCAATGGCGGCGCAACATCAACTGGATCGGGCACCAGACTCAATTGCGGACGCGTGGGCGTCGCAGCCGGTGCCGGTCCGATATTGGTGTGCGGCGCGCTGCCTACTGAGCCGAACAGTCGGTCGTCGAACGGAACCACACGATCGAAATGGCCTTGCTCAAAAGACATTTTCCCGCCTCCTCACCTGATCTCGTAGATCTTTGAAATGGAGCCCCGCTGTTTGAGATGTGGCCATCCCATTCGAACAAGTGATCGAATCTCGGTCTGCGACACCGGAACCGGCAGGCCCACCGCGAAATGACACTGGTGTGATTACACACGCGTTAGATGCTGCGGTCAAGCGTTGGAACAGAAATTCATACCATTCCGTGACCGATTCTCGGCGAGTCGTTGATCGGCGTGTCTGTCACACCCGTGGGGTTGCGGTGCTCCTGCCCGAACCGGTCCGGCCGCGACGGCCTACCCTCGATCGATGTGAAGGTCACGGTTCTGGTCGGCGGGGTCGGCGGAGCGCGGTTTCTGTTGGGCGTGCAGCATCTTCTCGGGCTGGGCCAATTCGGCAGTGATTCCACCACTGACTCCACCAACGAGCTGACCGCCATCGTCAACGTCGGCGACGACGCATGGATGTTCGGCGTGCGGATCTGTCCGGACCTCGACACCTGCATGTACACCCTCGGCGGCGGAATCGACCCGGACCGTGGCTGGGGCCATCGCAACGAAACCTGGCACGCCAAGGAGGAACTCGCCGCCTACGGTGTGCAGCCCGACTGGTTCGGGCTGGGTGACCGCGACCTGGCCACCCATCTGGTGCGCACCCAGATGCTGCGGGCCGGCTATCCGCTGTCCCAAGTCACCGAGGCGTTGTGCAAGCGGTGGTCACCCGGCGCACGCCTGCTGCCGGTCACCGATGACCGCAGCGAAACCCACGTCGTCATCACCGATCCCAGCCCCGGTGAGCATGCCGGCGAGAAGCGCGCGATCCACTTCCAGGAGTGGTGGGTGCGCTACCGCGCGCAAGTCCCCACACACAGTTTCGCGTTCGTCGGCGCCGACGCCGCCACCGCGGGCCCCGGCGTCGAGGACGCGATCGCGACGGCCGACGTCGTGCTGCTGGCGCCGTCCAACCCGGTGGTCAGCATCGGTGCGATCCTGGCCGTGCCCGGCATCCGCGCCGCACTGCGCTCCACACCGGCCCCGGTCGTCGGCTACTCCCCCGTGATCGGCGGAAAACCGTTGCGCGGCATGGCCGATGAGTGTCTCTCGGTGATCGGCGTGCCGAGTACGTCCGAGGCGATCGGCCAATACTACGGCGCGCGTCGCGGAGTCGGCATTCTCGACGGCTGGCTGGTGCACGAAGGTGATTCCGCCGACATCGACGGCATCGAGGTGCGCGCGGTGCCGCTGCTGATGAAAGATCCGGCAACCACAGCCGAGATGGTGCGCGCCGGTCTCGATCTGGCCGGTGTGAAGCCGTGACCGAGCACGGCGCGGCGGCCGCCGTCGAGCTGCTGCCGGTTTCCGGGCTGCCGGAGTTTCGGCCCGGTGACGACCTGGCGGGCGCGATCGCGACGGCGGCACCGTGGTTGCGCGACAACGACATCGTCGTCGTCACCAGCAAGGTGCTCTCCAAGTGCGAAGGCCGTATCGTCGCGGCGCCGTCGGACCCCGACGAGCGCGACGCGTTGCGGCGCAAGCTGATCGACACCGAAGCCGTCCGGGTGCTGGCCCGCAAGGGTCGCACGCTGATCACCGAGAACGCGTTGGGCCTGGTGCAGGCCGCCGCGGGCGTGGACGGCTCCAACGTCGGGTCCACCGAGTTGGCGCTGCTGCCCGCCGACCCCGACGGCAGCGCGGCCGCACTGCGCACCGAACTGCGCGAGCGCCTCGGCGTCACCGTCGGCGTGGTGGTCACCGACACCATGGGGCGGGCGTGGCGCAACGGCCAGATCGACGCCGCGATCGGCGCCGCGGGCCTGAGCGTGCTGCACGGCTACGCCGGTTCCCGAGACCGGCACGGCAACGACCTGATCGTCACCGAGATCGCCGTCGCCGACGAGATCGCCGCAGCCGCCGATCTGGTCAAGGGCAAGCTGACCGACATCCCCGTCGCGGTGGTGCGCGGGCTGGCGCTGCCCGACGACGGCTCCACCGCACAAACGCTGCTGCGGTCCGGTGAGGAAGACCTGTTCTGGTTGGGCACCGAGGAGGCGATCGCGCTGGGCCGAACCCAGGCCCAGCTGCTGCGCCGGTCGGTGCGCCGGTTCGCCGCCGAGCCCGTCGCGGCCGACCTGATCGAGGCCGCCGTCGCTGAAGCGCTCACCGCGCCCGCACCCCACCACACCCGTCCGGTGCGCTTCGTCTGGTTGCAGGACCGCACCCGGCGGGTCGCGCTGCTGGACCGGATGAAGGACAAGTGGCGCGCCGACCTGCGCGCTGACGGCCGGCCGCGCGACGCCGTCGAACGCCGTGTCGCCCGCGGCCAGATCCTCTATGACGCACCCGAAGTCGTGATCCCGTTTCTGGTGCCCGACGGTGCGCACCACTATCCCGATGCCGCTCGCACCGCCGCCGAGCACACCATGTTCACCGTCGCGGTCGGCGCGGCGGTGCAGGCACTGCTGGTCGCGCTGGCGGTGCGCGGCGTCGGCAGTTGCTGGATCGGCTCGACGATCTTCGCCGCCGAATTGGTGCGCGACGAACTCGACGTGCCCGACGACTGGGAACCGTTGGGCGCCATCGCGATCGGCTATCCCGAGGAGCCGTCCGGGCCCCGTGATCCGGTGCTCCCCGACGGATTGTTGGTGCGCAAGTGAGCCTGCATGAGTCGGCCGTCGATACGCTGAGCCGTTGGCACGCGCCCGATCCCGGTCAGGACACGCTGCGCCACGCGGTTTTGGCGTTTCTGGCCGCCCGTCCAGACGGTTGCCTGCGCGAGTGCGTGCCCGGCCATGTCACCGGGTCGGCGCTGGTGCTCGACCACACCGGCACCCATGCGCTGCTGACCCTGCATCCCCGGATCGGCCGCTGGCTGCAACTGGGTGGGCACTGCGAGGCGACCGACGAGACGATCGTCGCGGCGGCGCTGAGGGAGGCCGTCGAGGAATCCGGAATCGACGGGCTGCGAATCGATCCCGCGCTGGCGGCGTTGCACGTGCACCCGGTGACCTGCTCGCTGGGTGTGCCGACGCGCCACCTCGATATGCAGTTCGTCGTGCACGCGCCGGCGGGCGCCGAAATCGCCCGCAGCGACGAGTCGTTGGATCTGCGGTGGTGGCCGCTGGACGCGCTGCCCGACGACTGCGACTTCGGCCTGACTCAATTGGTGATTTCGGCGCGCAAACGTGCCGTCACGGGGCATTAGCGCGCCGAAATCGCACGTTCTAGACGTCGGTGGAGAAGCGGATGCCGCCGTCGGGTATCGCGACCCCCGGCCACACCCGCGCCCCGCGTAACAACTCGCAGCGCGCACCGATGTCGGCGCCGTCGCCGATCACCCCGTCGCGGATCAGCGCCCGCGGTCCGATGCGGGCCCCGAAGCCGACGATCGAGCGTTCGATCACCGCGCCGGCGCCCACCTTGGCGCCGTCGAAGATCACCGCCCCGTCCAGCCGGGCGCCCCCGGCGATCTCGGCGCCGCGGCCGATCACCGTGCCGCCGATCAGCAGCGCGCCGGGTGCCACGCTGGCGCCGTCGTGCACGAGTTCCTCGCCGCGCTGCGCGCCGAGCGCAGGCGACGGCGCGATTCCGCGCACCAGGTCGGCCGAGCCGCGCACGAAGTCTTCCGGCGTGCCCATGTCACGCCAGTAGGTGGAGTCGACATAGCCGCACACCCGCAGCCCGTCGGTCAGCAGCCCGGGAAACACTTCGCGCTCCACCGAAAGCGCGCGCCCCTTGGGGATGCGTTCGATCACCTCGCGCTTGAACACATAACAGCCCGCGTTGATCTGATCGGTCGGCGGATCCTGCGTCTTCTCCAAAAACGCGGTGACCCGTCCCTCCGCATCGGTCGGCACGCACCCGAACGCGCGGGGATCACCGACGCGCACCAGGTGCAGGGTGACGTCGGCGTCGTTGGTCTCGTGGCTGTCCAGCAGCGCGCGCAGGTCGGCGCCGGACAGCACGTCGCCGTTGAACACCAGCGCGGTGTCGTGGCGCAGTTTCGACGCCACGTTGGCGATGCCGCCGCCGGTGCCCAACGGTTCGTCTTCGACGACGTATTCGATTTGCAGGCCCAGCTTTGAGCCATCGCCGAACGCGGACTCGAAGACCGCGGCCTTGTATGAGGTGCCCAGCACGACGTGTTCGATGCCCGCGTCGGCGATCCGGGACAGCAAGTGGGTCAGAAACGGCAGGCCTGCCGTCGGCAACATCGGCTTGGGCGCCGAGAGCGTCAGCGGCCGCAGCCGCGTGCCGAGCCCACCGACCAGTACGACGGCGTCCACCTCTGCAGGATTCACGCTAGCGCCGTCCTTTCCCGCGGTTGCGTTGAGAATTACGTACCACCAGCCCCCCACGCGCCGCGAGGGCCCCCCTGATCGTCCACCGCAGCGGACCCTGCCACCACCTCGAATACCGATCCGCGAGGAAAGTGTAGGTGCTGGTGTGGTGGGCGGCCAAGTTGCGGGCCGGGTCCCTTCCGGCCGCATGGCCCTTGTCGTGCAAAATCTCAGCGGACGGCACGTACACGTTCTGCCAACCGGCCCGGCCGAGGCGATCACCCAGGTCGACGTCCTCCATGTACATGAAATAGCGCTCGTCGAAACCGGAGATCTCGTCGAACGCGGCCTTCCTCAGCAACAGGCACGATCCCGACAGCCAGCCGACGGGGCGTTCGCTGGGCTCGAGTCGCTCCTGACGGTAGGCGGCGGTCCACGGGTTGGACCGCCACACCGGCCCGACCACCGCGTGCATGCCGCCGCGGATCAGGCTGGGCTGGTGGCGCGCCGACGGATACACCGACCCGTCGGGGTCGCGGATCAACGGTCCCAGCGCCCCGGCGCGCGGCCACCGCGCGGCCGCCTCCAGCAGGATGTCGATGCTGCGCGGCCCCCATTGCACATCGGGGTTGGCGACGACGAAGAAGTCGGAATACGACGCCGCGGCAGCATCTTTCAGATACTCGCTGACGGCCCGGTTGACCGCGCTGCCGTAGCCGAGGTTGGCGCCGGT
The DNA here is from genome assembly GCA_050205315.1 of Mycolicibacterium pulveris. Taxonomy (GTDB): domain Bacteria; phylum Actinomycetota; class Actinomycetes; order Mycobacteriales; family Mycobacteriaceae; genus Mycobacterium; species Mycobacterium pulveris_A. The sequence goes on from JBNMRA010000013.1 coordinate 71,796, forward strand.
GGGCAGCAGGCGCACGTTGGGGTAGCGCTCCAGCGCTTCTTCGGGAGCGCCGTCGGTGGAGCCGTTGTCAGCCATGATGACCGTCACCGGCCGGTCGGTGGCATGCGACAGCGACGCCAGAAACCGGTCCAGGTGGGGTCCCGGTGAATACGTCACCGTGACGACCAAGAGATTGTCGCTCACGCGACTCCTGCCAAATTGTCGCTCACGCAACGGTCGCCCAATTGTCGTCGCTCACGGCGTAGAGGTTAGACCGTGCGCACCGGGCATCGAAGTCAGCGCGTCACCGGCCCCACCGCGCCGTGTCGCCGACGTCACACCGTCACGCCGTCGACGCCACCCCAGCGCCACCCGCGCGGGGCCTGACCTGCCACGACGCGGCGTCAGCCCGGCAGATAACGGGCCGCAACGCGTGGCGCGCAGCGGGGGTAACGAGTCTGGCACGCCGACGCGCGCTACCCGGGATGTGGCCGTCTCGCAAGTAACCTGGGCTGATGCCCGCGCGCACGATTCGTGTCATCGCCGTGTCGGCGGCACTGTTGATCTTGATCGGCACAGGTGCGGCCTGGGGCAAGATCCGTTCGTTTGAAGCCGGTATCAACCATATTTCCCCGGTCGCGCTCGGCGGCGGCGGCGAAGACGGTGCGATCGACATCCTGCTGGTCGGCATGGACAGCCGCACCGACGCCCACGGTAACCCGTTGTCGCAGGAAGAACTGGCGATGCTGCGCGCAGGCGACGACGAGGCCACCAACACCGACACGATCATCTTGGTGCGGGTGCCCAACAACGGTAAGTCCGCCACGGCGATCTCGATCCCCCGCGACTCCTACGTAGAGGCGCCCGGCGTGGCCAAGATGAAGATCAACGGCGTGTACGGCTCGGTTCATCTGGAGCGGTTGAAGGAACTCGTCGAGGAAAAGGGTATGGATCCGGCGGTGGCCGAGCCGATGGCCGCCGAGGCCGGCCGCGAGGCCCTGATCAAAACCGTCGCCAACCTCACCGGGGTGACCGTCGACCACTACGCCGAGATCGGCCTGCTCGGCTTCTCGTTGATCACCGACGCACTGGGCGGTGTCGATGTGTGCCTGAAAGAGGCGGTGTACGAACCGCTTTCGGGCGCGGACTTTCCGGCCGGCTGGCAGAAGCTCAACGGGCCGCAAGCCTTGAGCTTCGTTCGGCAGCGTCACGATCTCCCGCGCGGCGACCTCGACCGGGTCACCCGCCAGCAGGCGGTGATGGCGTCGCTTGCCCACGAGGTGATCTCCGGTAAGACGCTGTCCAGCCCCGCGACGCTGAACCGGTTGCAGGAGGCCGTACAACGCTCGGTGGTGCTGTCCGACGGCTGGGACGTGATGGAATTCGCCGAGCACCTGCAGAACCTCGCGGCCGGCAACGTCGCGTTCGCGACCATCCCGTGGTTGCAGGAGAACGGCTGGAGCGACGACGGCATGCAGAGCGTGGTGCGGGTGGATCCGGCCGCGGTCAAGGAGTGGGTGGCCGGTCTGCTGACCGAACAGGACGAAGGCAAGACCGAAGAGCTCGCGTACACACCGGACAAGACCACCGTCGACGTTCTCAACGCCACCGATGTCAACGGCCTGGCGGCCGCGGTGACACAAGTGCTGGCCAACAAGGGATTCACCCGCGGCGCCACCGGCAACCACGAGGGCGGCCCGCCCGCCGGCAGCCAGGTGCAGGCCGCATCCACCGACGACCTCGGCGCCCAGGCGGTCGCCGCCGATCTCGGCGGGCTTCCGGTCGTCGAAGACGCCTCGGTGCCGCCCGGCTCGGTGCGGGTGTTGCTGGCCGACGACTACACCGGTCCGGGTTCGGGTCTGGACGGCACCGACCCGACGCTGAGCGCGGCCGCCCTTGCCGTCGGCTCGACCCCCTCGACCGACGCCACCCCGCCGGCCCCGACGATCATCACCGCGGGTTCCGATGACCCGCAGTGCGTCAACTAGCCGTGGCGACGGTCAGTTCGGCGATCCTCGATCCGCTGATGGCGGCCGACCCGGCGGGGCCGCGCATCACCTACTACGACGACGCCACCGGTGAGCGCATCGAGTTGTCAACGGCCACACTGGCCAACTGGGCCGCCAAGACGGGCAACCTGCTGCGCGACGAATTGGGTGCGGGACCGTCGAGCCGGGTCGCGGTGTTGTTGCCCGCGCACTGGCAGAGCGCCGCGGTGCTGTTGGGAATCTGGTGGATCGGCGCGGAGGTGGTGTTGGGGGCCGGCGAGGCCGACGTCGCGCTGTGCACCAAGGATCGGCTCGCCGACGCGGACGCCGCCGTCGGGGTCGGCGAGGTCGCGGTGCTGTCGCTGGACCCGTTCGGCAAGCCGGTCGACGACCTTCCCGTCGGGGTGACCGATTACGCCACCGCGGTGCGGGTGCACGGCGACCAGATCGTGCCCGAGGCCAGCCCGGGCCCGGCGTTGGACGGCCGCTCGGTCGCAGACGTGCTCGCCGCCGCCCGCATGTCGGCGGATGCGCAGGGGCTCACGGCGCAGGACCGGCTGCTGTCGAGCGCTTCCTGGGACACCGCCGACGCGCTCACCGAGCACCTGCTGGCGCCGCTCGTGGTCGGGGCTTCGCTGGTGCAGGTGGCCAACCCGGATCCGGCTGCGCTCGACCGGCGCAGGCAGACGGAGAAGGTCACCAAGGGCTGACGGCCGGTTAGTTTGCGGTTTCGCAAGCGACCGCCGCGTTGCGGTGCCACGCTGGACCCGTGCTCGACAGGCGCGGTTTTCTCGTGCTGTCGGCCGGCCTGGCGGCCGGCGCGGTCGGTGCGTGCTCGTCGCGCACCGCCGAACCGGCATCGGCGCAGCCGGCGGCGAGCACGCCGGGTTTGGACATCGCGTTCACACCCGGGGCGACCGATGTCGACCTCGGCGGGGTTTCGGTGCGTACCTGGGCGTACGGTGATCGGCTGCCGGGTCCGGAGATCCGCCTGCGCAAGGGCGAGCGGCTGCGTGCCCAGCTGACCAACAAGCTGCCCGCTCCGACCACCATCCACTGGCATGGCCTGGCGATACCCAACGACATGGACGGCGTTCCGGTGCTGACCCAGCCCGCGGTGGCGCCCGGCGAAAACTTCACCTACGAGTTCGTCGTCCCCGATGCGGGGACCTACTGGTATCACTCCCACGAGGGCACGCAACTCGACCGCGGTCTCTACGGACCCCTGGTCATCGAAGACCCCGCCGACGGCGCCGACTACGACGACGAACTCGTTGTGGTGCTTGATGATTGGGTCGACGGCACCGGCCGCGACCCCGACCAGGTGCTGGCCGAACTGAGGCGCGCCGGTATGCCCGCCATGCCCGAGCTTCCCGATGCGGGCATCACACCGTCGACCCCGCTCGGCGACGACGGCGGCGACGTCACCTACCCGTACTACCTCATCAACGGACGCGTCACCGCCGATCCGCAGGTAGTGGACTACCGTGCGGGACAACGTATCCGGCTACGTGTCATCAATGCGGGCTCCGACACCGCGTTCCAGGTCGGGGTGCCGAACCACCGGCTGCACGTGATCGCGACCGACGGGTTCACGGTGCAGCCGGTCGACACCGATTCGGTGATCCTGGGAATGGGTGAGCGCGTCGACGCGATCGTCACGCTGCAGGCGTCGGTCCCGGTGGTCGCAGCGGCGTACCGCAAAGACGGCTACGCGCAACTGAATATGCGCGTCGACAACCAAGCCGGCACCGTCGACACGGGCGGCTACGTCACCGCCCTGCGCACACAGGCCCCGCTGGACACCGCGACGTTGTCCGCCGCGGCCGATCTGAACCTGCCCGGCGACGCCGTCGACCAGAGCATCGACATGCGCTTGGCCGGGCCGGTGAACGGCTACAACTGGACGATCAACGGGAAACGCTACGATCCGCCGAACGACGGCTACCCGGTGCGCCGCAATCAGCGGGTGCGCATCCGCTATGTCAACGAGTCCAAGATGTTTCACCCGATGCACTTGCACGGGCACACGTTCCAGGTGATCGGGGCCGGTTCGGCTCCGCTGGCCCGCAAGGACACCGTGCTGGTGCCGCCGCTGCGGACCGTCGAGATCGACTTCGACACCGACAACCCCGGGCGGTGGATCACCCACTGCCACAACACCTATCACCTCGAGGCGGGGATGGCCACGTTCATCGAGTACACCTGAGACCTGACGAGCGTGCGTCAAGTCGGGTTCTGGCACGGCGTGTCGGGCTCAAACACGCACGCTCGCGGGATGGGTGAGGGTGGGTTACTTCAGCAGCGCGCGTGACATCACCACGCGCTGAATCTGGTTGGTGCCCTCGTAGATCTGGGTGATCTTGGCATCCCGCATGAACCGTTCGACCGGGAAATCGGTGGTGTAGCCGTAGCCGCCGAACAACTGCACCGCGTCGGTGGTCACCTCCATCGCCACATCGGAGGCAAAACACTTCGACGCCGAGGAGATGAACCCGAGGTTGGGCTCACCGCGTTCGGCGCGCGCCGCGGCGGTGTAGACCATCAACCGGGCCGCCTCGATCTTCATCGCCATATCGGCCAGCATGAACTGCACGGCCTGAAAGTCGCCGATCCGCTGGCCGAACTGCTTGCGCTCCTTGACGTATTCGACGCAGGCATCCAGTGCGCCCTGCGCGATGCCGACGGCCTGCGCCCCGATCGTCGGGCGGGTGTGATCCAGGGTGGCCAGCGCGGTCTTGAAGCCGGTGCCCTCGTCGCCGATGATCCGGTCGGCGGGGATGCGGCAGTCCTCGAAATACAGTTCGGTGGTGGGCGATCCCTTGATGCCCATCTTCTTTTCCTTGGCGCCCACCGAGAACCCGGGGTCGTCCTTGTGCACGACGAACGCCGAGATGCCGTTGGCGCCCTTGTCCGGATCGGTCACCGCCATCACCGTGTACCACGTCGACTGGCCACCGTTGGAGATCCAGCACTTGGCGCCGTTGAGCACCCACTCGTCGCCCTCCCGGCGGGCGCGGGTGCGCATCGACGCCGCGTCGCTGCCCGCCTCCCGCTCCGACAGCGCGTACGAGGCCACCGCGTCACCGGCGGCGATCGACGGCAGCACCTGCTTTTTGAGCTCCTCGCTGCCGCGCAGCAACAGACCCATCGTGCCCAGCTTGTTGCAGATCGGGATCAGCGACGAGGACGCGCACACCCGCGCCACCTCTTCGATCACGATGCACGCCGCTACCGAGTCACCGCCCTGGCCGCCGTACTCCTCGGGGATGTGGATCGCGGCCATCCCCGAGGCGGTCAGCGCCGCCAGGGCCTCGTCGGTGTAGCGCGCCTTCTCGTCGACGTCGGCGGCGTGCGGCGCGATCTCTTTCTCGCACAGGTCACGCAGCACCGCCCGCAGCTCGTTGTGCTCGTCTGACAGCCTGAACGCGTCGAAAGACGGGTTGCCAATCGTCATCACAGACTCCTTGCTACTCGCCGGTAACTTTACTCGCGCGGTACCGGCGTCCGCTCAGTGGGCCGATCCGCCCCGACCCGAGACGACCTGCAGGCCGCGCACCATTTCACGGTACGTCCGGTGGTAGAGCGACCGCACGGTCGCGCTGCGCCGCAGCAGGTCCACCGGGCCCTGCGGGGCGACCAGGCCCACGTCGTGCCCGGCGAACACCGACGCGCCGGTCGCCAGCCGCAGCTTGCCGGCGACCGCGGACTCCACCTCGGCGCGGTAGCGTCCGCAGTGCTCGGGCTGGGTGAAGAAGACCTTGTTGAACCCGATCAGAAACGGGGCCAGCCGTGCGCCGCCGGAGTCCTCCAGGTAGCGCAGCGTGCCGACCGCGACGCCGGGCCACTGCTGGTTGAACACGTCGTCGGCGATGACGATGCCACCGTCGGTGAGCGTGGTCTCGGCCAGTTTCATGTCGGAGCGCACGATCTCGGCGGTGTGGCCGCCGTCGACGCTGAAGAAGCGGACGTCGCCGCCGGCGAGCTCGCGCAACTGCTCCGGCAGCAGTTTGGTGGAATCACCCTGCTGGATCACCACGTCGTCCATCGAGGACCACAGGTTGACGTTGTTCACGAACTTGGCCAGGTCACCGTGTCCTGATCCGTCGACGTTGAGGTCCTGATCGCCGAAGATGTCGATCGCGACCGACTTCTCCCCGGGGCGCTGCAGCAACCGCAACCCGATGAACAGCTTGCCGTGGTGCACGCCGATTTCGGCGACCGCGCCGGTGACCTGTTTGGCGCGCTGCGCCGAGTTCAACACGTCGAGCAGCAACAGGACTTCGGGCTCCAGGAAGCCGGTGACCAACCGGTGCCCGAATGCCCGGTACCGTGCGAAGTTGCGCTCCATCGGGTCGTAGCTTACTGCCCCAGCAAACGTTCGCGCAGCGCGGCGTCCTTACCCAACACGGTGTCGGACAGTTGTGCCTGGAACTGCTCGATCCTGCTGCGCAACGCCGCGTCGGACGACCCGAGAATCCGTACCGCCAGCAACCCCGCGTTGCGGGCGCCGCCGATCGACACGGTGGCCACCGGCACGCCCGCGGGCATCTGCACGATCGACAGCAGCGAGTCCAGACCGTCGAGCTTGGCCAGCGGCACCGGCACGCCGATCACCGGCAGCGGCGTCGCCGAGGCCACCATGCCGGGCAGATGCGCCGCTCCGCCGGCGCCGGCGATGATCACCTCGATGCCCCGCCCAGCCGCGCTTTGGGCGTAGTCGAGCATGCGGGCCGGGGTGCGGTGCGCGGAGACGACACCAACCTCGAACGGGATGTCGAACTCGGCGAGGGCCTGCGCGGCGTCCTCCATCACGGGCCAGTCGCTGTCGCTGCCCATGATCACGCCGACCCGCGGCGCCGGAGCACTACTCATGTGGATTCCATCCGTCCGTCCATTCCGCGTGGGACAACCAGTGCGCCGCCCGGCCCGCGCGTTCGCGCACATCGGCGACGTACGCCTCGTCGGCCACCGAACCGCCGGGCGCACCGATGAGGTTGACATGGCCGATCTTTCGGCCCGGCCGCTCCTCTTTTCCGTACAGGTGCACCTTGGCGTCGGGCATCCGCCCGAACAGGTGGTGCAGCCGCTCGTCCATACCCATCGCTGGTTTTTGTTGGGCGCCAAGCACGTTGGCCATCACGGTGACCGGTGCGATCGGCGTGGTGTCACCGAGCGGGTAGTCGAGCACCGCGCGCAGGTGTTGTTCGAACTGGCTGGTGCGCGCGCCGTCCATGCTCCAGTGTCCGGAGTTGTGCGGGCGCATCGCGAGTTCGTTGACCAGCAGTTTGCCGTCGACCGTCTCGAACAGTTCGACGGCCAGCACCCCGACCACGCCGAGCTCTGCGGCCAGCCGCAACGCCAGTTGTGTTGCGGCGATGCTGAGTTCGTCGCTCAGGTTCGGGGCCGGCGCGATCGCCTCGACGCAGATGCCGTCGCGTTGCACGGTCTGCACCACCGGCCATGCCGCGCCCTGTCCGAACGGAGACCGCGCGACCAGCGCGGCCAGTTCGCGCCGCATCTCGACCCTCTCCTCGACGAGCACTTGCGCGCCGTCGGCCAAATGCCGCGCGGCCGCGTCGCGCGCCTCGGCCAGGTCGCGCGCCAGCGTCACCCCGCGGCCGTCGTAGCCGCCGCGCGCGGTCTTGACCACGATCGGGGCGTCGACGCGGGCGGCGAACGCGTCGACGTCGGCCGGCTCGGTGACGGGCGCGAACCGCGGCACCGGCGCATCCAGGGCCGCCAGCCGCCGCCGCATCACCAGCTTGTCCTGCGCATGGATCAGCGCCGACGGCGGCGGTGCCACGTTCACCCCGTCGGCCACCAGCTTCTCGAGCAGCTCGGTCGGCACGTGCTCGTGATCGAAGGTCAGCGCGTCGGCCCCGACGGCCGCGCGGCGCAGCGCGTCGAGGTCGGTGTGGGCGCCGATCACCACATCGGGGCTGACTTGGGCGGCAGGGTCGTCGGCGGTGGCGGCCAGCACCCGCAGGGTCTGACCCAGCGCGATCGCAGCCTGGTGGGTCATCCTGGCCAGTTGCCCGCCGCCGATCATCGTCACCAGCGGAGGCCCGCTCGGGGTTCGCGACACGCCTTCATGGTGTCATGGCCCCGATCGGCCGCTCGGGCCGCCTTTAGGGCCGCAACCTGCGCGGCTACGCGCCTGCTGGGTCATTTCCGTAGACTGCCCTTTTGTGTCCTTTACCGATGCCACGATCGCGCGGCTGCCCCGGGTGGTTCGGCCGTACCTGGAGCGGCATCACGAACTGATCAAGTTCGCCATCGTCGGCGCGACCACGTTCGTCATCGACACGTCGGTCTTTTACACGCTCAAGCTCACGGTGCTGGAGCCCAAACCCGTCACGGCGAAGATCATCGCGGGAATCGTCGCGGTGATCGCGTCCTACATCCTGAACCGGGAATGGAGCTTCCGCGACCGCGGTGGCCGGGAACGCCACCACGAGGCGCTGATGTTTTTCGGCGTCAGCGGCGTCGGCGTGCTGCTGTCCATGGCCCCGCTGTATTTCTCCAGCTACGTGTTGATGTTGCGGGTGCCCGAGGTCAGCCTGACGGTGGAGAACATCGCCGACTTCATCTCCGCCTACATCATCGGCAACCTGCTGCAGATGGGGTTCCGGTTCTGGGCCTTCCGCCGCTGGGTCTTCCCCGACGAGTTCGGCCGCAACCCCGACAAGGCGCTCGAATCGCTGACCATCGGCGGTATCACCGAAGCGCTGGAAGACCACGTCGAGCATGTGCAGCGCAACGGCTCGGCGACCGGGAACGGAAATGTGACGCCGCTGCGCCGCCCCACCCGGCGTGCCCGGCGGCTGGCTCAGCTCGACGACTCTTCTGAGCCCAGCGTGTCGAAGACTTCGTGATACAGCAGCGAGTGCACGCGCTCGACTCGCGGGATGTCGTAGAACTCGAGCGGATCCTGCGACGCTGACTCGATGATCAGCGTGCCGGTGCGCAGCATCCGGTCGGTGATCCCGTGGCGGAACTCGACGCTGTTGATCCGCGCCAGCGGGATGTCGATGCCCGAGCGGGTCAGCACACCGTGGCGGAACATCACCCGCCGGTCGGTGATGACGAAGTGCGTCGTCCACCAGCTCAGAAACGGCCACAGCGACAGCCACCCGACGATCACCAACCAGACCGCCCCGATCACGATGAGCACGACGTTGCGCGCGGTGGGCTCCCATCCGGTCTGGTTGATGTAGCCCGCGCCGAACGCGGCCAGCGCGGTGGCCACCAGCAGGATCAGGATCGGGCCGATCAGCCGCTTCCAATGGGGATGGCGGTGCAGCACCACCTGTTCGTCGGCGGCCAGCACGTGGTCGGGATAGCCCATGACGAGAACCTTAAGGCGATTTCGGTGCGCCAACTATCGCTCAGCGCTCGTATGCGCACCGAAATCACTGTTTGGCGGGGCGCAGGTGGACGATGTCGCCCGCGGACACCTTGGTCAGCACCCCGTCGGTGTCGATGTCGAGCCGGCCCTGCTCGTCGATGTCGCGGGCGACACCGACCAGTTCCTGACCGCCCGGCAGTATCGCCCGCACCGGCGTGCCGAGGGTGAGGCTGCGGGCACGGTAGTCGGCGATCAGGGCGGGGTCGACGCCGTCGTGGCGGCGCCAGGATCGGATGCGACGGCCCAGTTCGTGCAGCATCCGTTGCAGCACGTCCTGCCGGTCGGGTGCGGGCACGCCGAGCTCGACGAGCGAGGTGACGCCGGGCACTCCGATCTCGGCGCCGCGCAGCGACACGTTGAGGCCGACACCGATGACCACCGCCTGCGGGCCCGCGGCGACCTCGGCGAGGATGCCCGCGAGCTTGCCGCCGCCGGCCAGCACGTCGTTGGGCCATTTCAAGCCGGCCCGCACGCCGGTGTCGGCGACCGCGTCGACGATCGCCACGCCGGTGGCCAGCGGCAACCATCCCCACGCCTGGCTGGGCACCGCGGCGACGTCGACGCCGACCGACACGGTGATCTGCGCGTACGGCACCGCCGCCCAGCTGCGGCCCTGCCTGCCGCGTCCGGCGGTCTGGTTCTCGGCGACCAGCACGGCGCCGTCGATGTTCTCGCCGCGCTGCGCCCGCGCGATCAGATCGGCGTTGGTGGACCCGGTTTCGGCCACCACGTCCACGCGCCGCCACAGCGGCGCGGCACCGATCACGTTGTGCCGCAATGCCGCTTCGTCGAGCGGAACACGATCAGCAGTCATCGGGTGCGGGCCTTCCTGCGAACCGGTCGGCTATCCAGTCCAGCATCGCCAGTGCGTTGGCGGGATTGTGGCCCCCCTCGGGGTCGAAGTCGATCGTCACCGTCCCGCCGAGCGCGCACGCCTGCTCGATCGCCGATCTGGTCCATTCGGCGTCGATGAACGGGTCCTTGCCGCCGTAGAACACGTAGAGCGGCGCCGACAGCGGTTGTTGGGGCAGCGCCCAGTCGGCAAGCAGTCCGCGCAACCTCTCGGCGGCCTCCGGGGTGCGCGGGGTGAACTCGCGCGGGCCGATCCGCCGGATCGCCGCGGCACGCGCGTAGGCGCCTTCCGCACCGCAGTCCGACAGCTCGTCCCAGTGCCGCCTCGCTTCGAACCCGCGGTAGTCGTCGCGGTCGAGGTCGGGGTGCAGCCGGGCCAGCGACTCGACCACCGCCTGCATGACGGGCCGCTGTTCGGTGGTCAGGGTGCCCTGTTCGGCTTTGGCCACGATTCCGGAGATGTCGGCGGCAGGCGATGACGCGACGGCGCCGACGAGCCGCAGTTCCGGCGCGTAACCGCGGGCCTGTTCGTCGGCGGCCCACGCCGCGCCGCCGCCTTGTGAGTCGCCCAGCGCCGCCCAGTTCTCGGACACGTCGCCGAACGTGTGCCGCAGGGCGCGCACCGCGTCGATCATGTTGAGCCCGGCCGTGCGGGCGTCCGAATACGGATGAACGCCCTTCACACCGAGGCCCTGGTAGTCGGGCAGCGCGACCGCGTATCCGAGCCCGGTGAGTACCCGCACCACCGAAACGAGGTTGTGCAGGCTGGGTGACAGCGACGGCGCGCACGGCGGGTCGATACCCAGGGTTCCGTGACCGAACGCGACGACCGGCCACCCGCCCTCGGGCGCGGCGTCCTTCGGGGTGAACACCGACCCGGACACCACGGTCGGTGCTCCGGTGTCGCCGGAGGTGGACCGGTAGACGACGCGGGCGGCCCGCAGCTGCCGGCCTTCGATCGTGCGGGTGACACCGGGCATCGTGGTCGCCGACACCAGCGTGCCGGGCCGGGTGCCGGTGGTGTCGGCCGCGTCGATCGGCGCCGGCGGCCCACCCGATGACGGGAACTGGTTCAGAAACCGGATGGCGAGCGTGGTCGCGATCGGGCGCAGCGGCGCGATGGCCAGCGCGCCCACGACGACGACCACGAGCGCGACGGCGACGGTCAGCACCGCTGTGCGGGTCGTGCCGCCGCGTTGGCCGGGCATGGACCTCTCGCCTCCTGCTCACCGTTGTCGTCGCGCCACAGCGCCACCCAAACCTAGGCCAGCCGCCTCAATTGAGTCGCGGCGGAGCCGGGCGAAAACCACATTCCGCGAACATCGCAACGGCCGCTCACCACGTTTTCATGATCGATCGGTTCGGCCGAACCCGACCCATTGCGCGAAATGAATTTTTTTGCGGGCGTCATCGGAAGTGAAGTCGCAATTGCGTGTCAACCGACGCTATTGATCGTTGCTGGCGGACAAGATCACCTGGCCGGGGCGTTTCGCATTCGGGATAGCTGACGGCCCCGCCGATCAGTACGCGCCGGTGCCCGCCGCGACCGTGCGGATGGTCTTGGCCGCGATCAGCAGGTCGCTGGTGATCGACCAGTTCTCCACGTAGGACAGATCCAGGCGCACCGAGTCCTCCCAGGACAGATCCGAGCGTCCGCTGACCTGCCAGAGCCCGGTGATGCCCGGCAGCACCAGCAGCCGACGGCGGATCTGGTCGGTGTAGGTGTCGACTTCACGGCGCAACGGCGGCCGCGGGCCCACCACGCTCATATCGCGGCGCAGCACGTTGATGAACTGCGGCAGCTCGTCGATGCTGTAGCGACGCAGGAACTTGCCCACCCGGGTGACGCGCGGGTCCTCACGGATCTTGAACAGCACGCCGCCGACGCTCTCGTTGATGTCCAGCAGCCGGTCTACTTCCCTGTCGGCGCCGTCGACCATGGTGCGGAACTTGAGCATCTGGAACGGCCGGCCGTCCAACCCGATCCGCTCGGAGCGGTACAACACCGGGCCCCTGCTGGTCAGCTTGATGGCCAGCGCGGCGAGCAGCATCACCGGCAGCGCGCCGGTCAGCACGGTGAGCGACACACAGATGTCGAAGGCCCGCTTCTGCAGTTTCTTGGTTCCGCTGTACTGCGGCTTCTCGACGTGGATCAGCGGCAGCCCGGCGACCGGGCGCATGGTCAGCCGCGGGCCCGCGACGTCGACGACACCCGGCGAAACCACCAGGTCAACACCGAGTCTGTCCATCTCCCAAGACAACTCGCGCACGCCGGCGGGGCCGAAATGATCGGTGGTGGTCAGCGCGACGGTGTCGGCGTTGGTCTTCAGGATCGCGTCGTGCAGGTGGTGTTCGTCCCCGAACACCGGTAGCGCGCCGACGCCGGGCACTTCTAGGGTGCCGCCGCCCGGGCGCCCGGTCAGACACACCCCGACCACCGCGTAGCCGTACGACCAGCCGCGCGCGAGCGACTGCACCAGGCTGCGCACCGCACGTGCGTCGCCGACGGCGACCACGGTCTGCACGCACCTGCCCTGGCGACGTTTCCGCGCCAGCAACCGCCGGCACAGGCTACGGCTGGCCAGCAGCCCGACGAGCCCGAGCGGAAGAGCCACCGCGAGATAGCCACGGGCGTACTCCGGCCGAAAGATCATCAGCCCGACGGCGATCACACCGACCGTTGCCAGCGTCGCGGAGAAGACGCGCCGATACTCCTCGACGCCGGCGCCGACGATGCGGGGTGAGCGGGTGCGGTAGGCCGCCAGCAAGGCCAGCCACGTCGCTGCGACGACGACCGAAAGCAGCGAGTAATAGGAGAACACCCAGAGGTACGCTCCATGCGGCATCGCCTCGGGTGCGCCGAGCCTGACGAACTGGGCGGCGACGAGGGACAGACACACGACGAGCACGTCGGCGACGATCAACGCCAGCCGGTAGGACCGCTGCCAGGGCGCGCCATGCGCGGTACCGACCTTCGTCAATCGAGGCTTCGCGGGGGTGTAAGCCTCTTCAGCCACGAACACGGCTAGGCGTTCCTCCTAATATTTGCTGACAGCTACCGGCCCCCCGACGAAGCGCGATTGCGCGTTTACTATGTCAAAGTTTGCCCGACTACGCTAGCCAATCCGCGAAAAGGCTGGTCAACAACGAGTGTCCGCGAACACCGCCTTCGCGCCGCTGGCAAATTGACATGAATTGAATATTTGTGGGCCGCGGTAGCGGGAACTGATCGGCGCCGCGTCAACCGGTGGCATATCGGGCAAGTTGTTCGGCGCGCAGCTCGCGGAAGGTCGCCCACATGTCGTGGCCCATCTGCCGCATACCTGCGGCGTTGTAGTGCCGGTCGGTCGCGGAATTGACCGAATTGCGCGGTCCGGGGATGAATGCGGTGCCCGCTAACCGGTTGGGCGTGTCGACGTGGACGGCGTGGATCTTCGAATAATCGCGGCCGCTCAATTCCATCTCCTCGGGCGCCATTCCGCCGAGTAACACCGGCAGATCTTTTCCGTACCGGCCGCGCAGATCCTCGATCAGGAAATCGAGCTTTTTCTGATAAACCGGCCCGGAGGTCAGCGGTACGTCGCTTTCGCCTTGGTGCCATAGCACAGCGGCCACCTCACTGCCGGGACAGGCCGCCAGCGCGTCGTCGATGGCCGACACCGCCCGGCGGTAAAGGTTCACCCTGGTGTGGGTGTCGGCGGGATCCCAGGTGTATCCGTTCTTCGGCGTGAACGAGGTGTCACCGCGCGCGCCGGGAACCAGAAGCACGGTGCGCCCGGTTTCGTCGGCCAGGTGTTTGGCGAACGTGAGCCCGAAACCGACACCCTTGCCGGGGATCTCGTGGATCAGCGGGTCGACGGCAAGCACGATCTTGCCCGCCGACGGTCCGCACATCGCCCACTGATGCACCCGCGGGTGCGGCCGGTCCGGGCCGCTCAGATCCAGGCCGAGCCCCATGCCGAACGCATTCGACTGGCCGAGCACGGGCACGATCAGATACGGCTGCTCGGGCGCTGCGACGTCGATGCCCTTCGGCGCGAGCAATCGCAGCACGACGCACTTGGTCTCGGTCAGCAGCCGCCGCCACAGCGGCCAGTCGCCGTCAGCTGCCCGGGGTGGCCGAGGTGCACTCATCTGTCACCGGCTTTCCTGCGAATCTGTCTGCCAGCCAAGCGTATTGGGTACTGATGTCGACGTTGCCGTGTCCCGCCTGCGGTTGCAGATCCCACACGACCGGACCGCCGAGCGCGCAGGCGCGCGCGATCGCGTCGGTGGTCCACTGCGCGTCGATGTATTCGTCCTGACCGCCGTAGGCCACCGACAACGGCGCCGTGAGCGGCTGCTGCGGCAACGCCCACTGCCGCAGCAGTTCCCGCAGCCGCTCGGCCGCCTGCGGTGTGCTCGGAGCCAGGTCGCCCGGCGCAAGCGCCTCCGCGGCCTCCTTGCGGTCCAAGCCCTTGGCGCCCGAACACGACGACAGCACCTCCCAGTACTCGGCGGCCGCGCCGCGCCGGTAGTCGTCGCGGTTGAGATCGGGATGCAGCCGCGCCAACGTCTCCACCACCGACTGAAACGCCGGCCGCTGGTAATAGGTCAACGTGTGGGCCTGCGCCTTGTCCACGAGGCCGGTGACATCGGCGGCCGGGACCATCGCGACCACACCGACCAGATCGAGTTCGGGCGCGTAGCGGCCGGCCTGCTCCCCGGCCGCCCACACCGCGCCGCCGCCTTGGGAACCGCCGAGCGCCGCCCACTTCGGGGAGATGTCGTCGAAGGTGTGGTGCAGGGCGCGCACCGAGTCGATGATGTTGAGCCCCGCGGTCTTGGCGTCGAGGTAGGGATGGATGCCCGGCGCGCCGAGCCCCTGGTAGTCGGCGAACGCCACCGCATAGCCCTTCCTGACCAGCCCGACCACCATCGAGGACATGCCCAGCAGGGAGTCCGACAGCGACGGTGCGCACGGCTCGTCCATTCCCGTCGTGCCGTGCCCGAACGCCACCACCGGCCAGCCGCCTTGTGGCGCAACGCCCTTGGGGATGTACACCGATCCGGAGACCACGGTCGGCTCGCCGGTGTCGCCGTTGGTGGAGTGGTATACGACGCGTGCGGCGTCGAACTCGGCGCCGACCTTGCTGCGCGACAGCCCCGGCATCGTCATCGCGCTCACCAGGTCACCGGGTTGTGCGCCGCCCAGGCGCGCGGTCGCAATCGGCTCGGGACCCCCGGCGCCGCGGTCGAACACGTCGGCGCGAAACGCCCAGGCGACCGCCACCGCCCCGGCGACCAGCACGACCGCGGCCGCCACCGCCAGCCCGACCCGCAGTCGGCCCATCAGCGCCACCGGTAACGGTAGCGTCGGGCGATGTTCATTGCGGGCTTCTCCACCGTGTAGTAGGTGACGCTGGACACCGCCAGCGTGACCGCAAGCACCACAACGATGTTCAGGCACATCCCGCCCAGGGAGTCACCCGCCAGCAGACCGAACCGGTGCAGCATCAACATCGTCGGGAAGTGCAGCAGGTACAGCGACAACGACACCTTACCGACGAACAGGAACGGCGCCAGCTCGAGGCCCTCGCCGATCCTCGAGCGCTGCCCGCACGACAGCGGCGCCACGATCACCAGGATCACCAACGCCGAGGCGATGGCCATCGCGCTGGTGCCGAACATGTTGCCCAACGCGATCAGCGCCAGCCCGACGGCCAGCACGACGGGAAGCGCCAGCGCCGAAACCGGCCGCACCTTGCGCGCCGCCGCCGTGGACACCGAGCCCTGTTCGATCGCCACGACCGCGACCGCGGCCAACATGCCGAACGCGAAGTTGTCGGCGTTGACCAGAAAGCTCCTCAGATACACCGACACCCAGTTGGGACCCCACTGCATCAGCTCGGGGTCGGTCACCCCGAAGTGGTGGCTCACCAACGGCAGCAACAGCTTTCCGACGAACCCGAGCACGATGAACAACACGGGCAGGCTCGCGGCCAGCAGCAGCGGACGCGCCGAGGTGCTGCGGCGCAGCGCGAACAACAGCACGGCCGACAGCGGCAGCGACGCGTAGAACGCGAACTCCAGCGTCAGCGACCACGATGGGTTCAGCCCGGTGAAGATGTAGTCGGGAATGTAGGTCTGCACCAACGTCAGGTTGGCCAGCAGCTGCCACGGGTCGGTGATGGTGCCGGTGCCCTCGTCGGTGCCGAGGGCCTGCACGGTCGGGTTCTCGACGTACACCACGCCGAAGACGTAGTTGCACAGCAGGAAGATCGCCAGGTAGCCCGGCACGATGCGGGCGATGCGGTGGACCGCGAAGTTGCGTGCGCTGGGCGCCGTTGCGACCGAGGCGTCCTCGGTCAGCCTGCGCACGTAGGGCAGGAACAACAGGAATCCGCTGAGCACGAAGAAGAAGATCAGGCTCATGCCGACGATGCCGATCTTGGTCTGCGCCGCGGTGTTCGGGGAGAAGTTGCCCGCGACGTGCATGACCGCGACGCCGACGGCCGACAGGCCACGCGCCCCGTCCAGGCCGATGATGCGCCCGGTGGTGGCCGGCGCCGGCCGCGACGACGACGGGTCCGCGCCGTCGCGGGGTTTGACGGTCATTGCGGCGCCCCGGGCGGTGCCAGGCTCAGACAGCTGTCGGGTGCGGGCTCACCGCGGAACCTAGCGTTGACCCAGCCGAACGCCGAGGAGACGTCGATGTCGGCGTGGCCCCGGTCGGGTTGCGGCACGACGTCGATCACGTCGCCCATCGCGCATGCGGCGCGCAGCGCGGTGTCGGTCCACTGCGGCAGCACCAGCGCGTCGTTACCGCCGTAGAGCACCAGCATCGGAGCCGTGGTCGGGCGCTTCGGCAGGCTCATGTGCTGCAGCAGCGCGCGCAGCGCGTCGACGGCCTGTGGGGTGCTCGGCCGAAGATCCTCACCGGTGAGCCGCGGCGTCAACGCGGCGCGCTCGGCGGCCTCGGGCCCGTCGCACGCAATCAGCGTGTCCCAGTGGTCTTTTGCGAAACCGCGCCGGTATTCCTCGATCGCGAAGTCGGGATGGGTGCGGTGCAGCGATTCCAGGATCACGACCAGCGCGGGCAGCTGTTCGGGGGTCAGCTGACCGGCGGCGGCCGCGTCGGCGAGGCCGGCGACGTCGACGGCCGGTGCGACGCTGACGGTGCCCAGCAGCGCGAGGCCGGCGCCGTAGCCGGCGGCCAGCTCGTTGGCCGCCCAGGTGGCCTGACCGCCCTGAGAGACCCCGATCGCCACCCAGCGGTCGGAGGCCTCGGGCACCAGCCGGCGGGCCGCCCGCACCGAGTCGATCACGTTGTAGCCGGCCGTGGTGGAATCCAGATACGGGTGGTCGCGGTCATCGAGGCCCAGCCCCTGGTAGTCGGGCACGGTCACCACGAACCCGGCGTCCACGAGCGCGGTCACCACGTGCGACGTGCCCAGCAGGCTCGGCGATAGCGACGGCGCGCACGAGGCTTCGATCCCGGTGGTGGCGTGGGCGTAGGCAACGATCGGCCAGCCGCCGTCGGGCGCGTCGCCGTTCGGCACGAACACGCTGCCGCTGACCCGGGTGAGCTGGTTGTCGATACCCGACGTCGAGGTGTACTCGATGCGCGCGGCCAACGAACTGGCCCCACGCAACCTGCGGTCGATGGTCGGTAAGGAGTTCGCCTGCGCCAACGCGCCCGGCTCCTGTCCGGCGCCGCGGTAATCGGCATCGATGCGCATACCCGACATCGACGGCGGCGTCTGCGCGGAAGTGTCGTCAGCGCAACCGGATACGACGGCGCCGGTCACCACGAGAAGGCATGCCAGGCCGATGCCCGCGATGTTGAGGTGAGCGCGGCTCATCGGTCCCTTCCCGTCAGCGCTTCGTCGACGACATGGTCGAGCTGACGCGTGCCGTGCATTCGGTCCCGCAGCAGGCCGTACGCGAGCACCAACACGGCGCTGAGCACAAACCCCACCGCGCCCGCCGGAACGATGAACTGCCACACCGAGCCCTGTCTGACCGCCGGTTCGGCCGCGTCGACGACCACGAGTTCGGCGCTGCCGGTGTCGACCGCGGCCATCTCGTTGATCAGCGCAACGAGGTTCTGGGTCACGCCGTCGGCGGTGCGGCGGGTCAGATCGGGGTCGCTGCCGACCACCGCCACCTCCAGCAGCGCGGAGTTCGTGGCCGTCACGGTGATGCGCGCGGCGAGTTCGGCCGGGCTCATCTCGAGATCCAACTGCTCGATGGTGCGTATCGTGACCTGTCGGCTGCGGGCCAGATGCTGGGTGGTGACGTTACGCGAAACCGCGTTCAGCTGACCGTAATAGGCGTCCACCGGGGTGGCGCCGCCCGGCGTCACCGCGAAAACCCGTGCGGTCGAGGTGTACACCGGCGACGCGCTCTGCCAAGCCAGCCAACCGCTGGCCGCCGACACCACGGTCGCGCACAGCAGCACGGCCCAGCCGTTGAGCAGCAGCCGCAGGTAATCGCGTATCCGGGGCACCTCGGCGGGCGGCCTCATGCGGCCCCCACGCAGATGTCGGCGGGCTGCTGGCCGTCGAAGCGCGCTCTGAGCCAGGACAGCGAGGTCTGGACCACCAACTCGTTGGTGGTGGTCGTGTCACCGATGCGGCGATTCACCACGATCGGATCGCCTTTGGCGCAAGCCTGTTTGACCGCTTGTGCGACACCGGCTTGGGGCACCAGTGGATCGTCGGTGCCATAGACCACCAGCACGGGCGCGGGCGGGGTCGGCGAGCTGCCCGGCAGCGCGACGGCGCTCAACGCGTTGCGCAGCGCCGCGGCAGCGGCCTCGTCACGCGGGCGCAGGTCCGGCGGGCGCAACTGAGATACCAGCCTGTTCGCCGCTGCCGGATCCGTCGGCGCGCACGAAGTGAGCAGATCCCAGTGCTCGCGGGCCAACCCCGAACGGTAGGCGTCCAGGTCGAGACCCGGCAGCTCGTGCGACAGGCCCTGCAGTATCACCATCAGCAGCCGGTACTGGTTCGCGCTGAGGTTGCCGTTGCCGGCGGCGCCGACCAGCGGTGAGAGATCGGCGTAGGGCGAAAGCGCCACCGCGCCAACGAGGTTGAGCCCGGCGCCGTAGTCGGCGGCCCGAATCGCCGACGCCCATGCCGCAAGGCCGCCTAGGCCGCTGCCGTACGCCGCCCAGTCCGCGCCGGCCTCGGGAACCACCCGGTGCGCCGCGCGCACCCCGTCGATCATGGTGTTGCCCAACGCGACCCAGTCCAGCGGCGCGTGCTGTTGACCTGCCACACCCAGCCCCGGGAAGTCGGGCATCATCACCAGGTAGCCGCGGTTGAGCATCACCGTCATCGCCGACGCGTAGCCACCCAACCCCGCGGCCAGCGACGGTGCGCAGTTCTCGGTCACGCCGGTCAGCGTGTGCCCGAACGCGATGACGGGCCATCCGCCCTCGGGGGCCTTGCCCGCCGGAACCGCGACCACACCGGAGACCTCGGCAGGTTGGCCGGCGGTGGTCGTCGAGCGGTACACCACCCGAACGGCCGTCACACCGGCGTCGGTGAAGTGCCGGTTCGGCGGCAGGGGTTGGACCTCGACCAGCGAGCCGGGCCCGTCGTCGGTCAGGTCCGGCGGCGGCAACTCCGTCGCGCCGACGAACGGCGGCTCCAGCGAGTGTGGCGGCCGGTTGTGGCCGGCCGGCGGCTGCGGCGGGCTCGGCGCACAGCCGGCCAGGACCGACAACGCGCCGACGACTGCCACCGCGAGCCGCAACCGCACTATCCGTTGCCTCCGTGCCTGGGCCGGCTCCCGTCCGAGCCGACGAGCTGACCCTTCTGGGTGGGCACCGGCCGGGTGTCGGTGGAGCTGTCGCGTCCGACCGCCGAGCGCGCTGAGGAATCCGACCGGGCATCGCGGCGCACCTGCTTGTGGTGTTGGCGCCTCAGTCGGCCGCCGACGCGTTCGAACGTCGCGACTGTCCCGATCAGCGCGACGTTGGCGGTCTGAAGCGCTTGGATCGCCCGGCGCAACGCCGAGCTCGTGGTGGAGCCGATGCGGGCCAGCAGCACCGCGCCGTCGCACAGCGCGGCGATGTTGGCGGCGTCGGCGTAGTGCTCCAGCGGCGGTGTGTCCACGACGATGTAGTCGAAGTTGCGGGCGAGTTCCGCGAACATGGCGGTGGCGCGGTCGTTGGCCCACATCTCACCGGGCCGCGTGGCCTTGGGTCCCGCGGGCAGCAGCGCGATCGCGTGCGCGCCGACGGGGATCTCGCCGATCACCGCTTCGGCCACCGCGTGCTCACCGGCGATCACGGTGCTCACACCCCGGTTCAGCGCGCGGGCGCGACGCTGGTCGTCCAGGCCCAGCCGGTCGGCGAGGTCCGCGCCGCGCAGGTCACCGTCGACGACGATGACCGAGCGACCGGACTCGGCCAGCGCGGCCGCCAGGTCGATCGCGACGGTGGTGCGTCCGTCGGCAGTCGACGGGCTGGTCACCGCGATGCGGCGCGGCGGAGCTCCGCTGCCGGGCGGCACGGCGAACCGCAGGTTGGTGCGTAGTTCGCGCACCCGCTCGGCGTAGAGCTCGTTGCCGTCGAGATCGACGACGGCGGTCGTGGCCCGGGTGGGTTCGGTGGGCAGCGCTCCCAACAGGTGCGTGCCGACGGCGCCCTCCACCGAATCGCGGCCGCGCAGCCGCTTGTCGACGATGCCTGCCAGCACCGCGGCGACGATGCCGACCACCAGACCGATCACGGCACCCAACGCGATCATGGTGAGCACGCCGAGCCCGGTCGGCGTCGTCGGGTAGCTGGCCTCGTCGACCACGACCAGACCGGCGGCGGGGCTGCCACCCCGACGTGACGTCTCCAGCTCGCTGACCAGACCGACCAGCTGGTCAGCGACCGCGTTGGTGTAGGTCTGCGCCTGCGCGGGGTCGGCGTCGGTGACGCTCACATCGAGCAGAACCGTCTTCTCACCCGGGGTCGCGGTGACCTTCGAACGCAACTCGTCGGGCGAGATCGGCGCCTTCAGCTGATCCACCGCACGCGCGGCGACTTGTTCGCTGGATGCCAAATCGGCGTAGGAGTACACACGTTCCTGGGAGAACAGATTGTTCTGGTACGCCTCGGTCACCGAGGTGCCGTTCTGCGTTGCTACGAACAGGCGCGCAGTGGACTGGTATTCGGGTGCCAGTAAAAGTGTGGCCGCATAGCCACCGGCGCCGCCGACGATCACCAGGGTCACGATCAGCCACCAGTACCTGCGGAAAATGCGCAGGTATTCCATGATCTCCACGATCGAACCTTTCAGAAGCGCGCCGCAAACAAACGATCGGACACGGACAGAGTAACGGTTGCCCGGTTTGGCCGCGCCGATGCACCTGACCGGGCAGGCTGGTGTCCAGTGAGCGAAGCTGTCACCATGGTCCCCGTGACGCGCCGCCCGGATCTGATCGGCAAATGCCTGCTAGCCGTCGCGGCGATCGGCATCTGCGCCGGAGCGGCCTGGCTCGCCGTCGGGCACGGAACGCTGGTGACGCTCGGTGTCGTCGGCCTCATTGCGCTGGTCATCGCGGTGTACATCGGGCTGCGCCATCCGCTGTGGTTGTTCTGGGCGACCGCGGCGGTGATCGGCGGATTGCCGTTCGGATATTTCCCGGGTGTACACGTCCCGCTGTATCTGCTGTTCGCCGCCGGAGCGGTGCTGGCGGCCATCATCCACCCGACCCAGCGAACTCGGCTCAGCACGCTCGAGATAGCGGTGATTGCGTTGCTGGTTGTGTCGGCCCTGTCGGTTGTCGGCACCGGGGTCACCCTTCCGGCGATTTTGCTGTACGCGAAGTGGGGGATCGCCACAGCGACCATGATCGCGTTGCTGAGACTGTCGCGCGAGAACCTCGCCCGGTTCGGCAGGATATTCGTCTACGCCGCGTCGGCCAATGCCCTCGTCGGAATCGCGATGGCCACGGTGGACCAGCAGCAGCGCCTGTTGAAGCCGCTGCAGATCTTCGGCTACGGCGTCGGCGCGGGACTGCGCGAACAGACCGCGCTCTACGTCTACTCCAACGAGGGCGGCACGATCGGCCGGACGTTGCGGCTGGGTGGGACGTGGGTGCTGCCCAACAGCGCCGGGCTGGCGCTGGCCACCGCGCTGATCATCGGCCTGGTCCTGTTCACCGGCTGGCGGCGCACGCTGATGTCCACCGTTCTCGTGGTGGCGCTGCTGCTCACGCTCAGCCGCAGCATGATCTTCTCGGTGGCGGTCGGGCTGCTGCTGGTGCTGCTGTTCCACGGCATGCGGGCCCGCGACCGTCAGATCGCGATCGGAATCATCGGCGTCGGCGCCGCGGCGGCGCTGCTGACCCCGATGATCCGGGACCGCATCCTTTCCACGTTCGCCGACGAGGACACCGGGCGCGAAGCCCGGGCGGACTCGATCGCCGAATTTCCGCACCGCATGTCGGGCAACTGGCTCTTCGGGCTCGGCTGGGACCGCCCCGAGTTCCGCAGCGGCCAGTTGGCGCAGTCGCTCAACTACGTGTCCAACGCGCCGCTGTTGACCGTCTACCGCGGCGGCGTCATCACCGGGCTGGTGTTCGTCGCGATCCTGGTGATCGGCGCGGTGATGGGCTACCGCGCGCTGCGTTCGCCGTCGTTGCCCCACGCCGTGTACGGCGGCGTGTTCATCGGGATCGCGGTGGTGTCGGCCAACTTGCAGCAGTCGGTCGTCGACATGCCGCAGATGACGCTGACCTTCTCGATCCTGCTGGCGTTTCTGGTCTATGTCGATCAGACCCGGCACGACGCGCCGGCCGCCGCCATCAGGCCGCCGGCTCGGCGCGCAGCAGCGCCACCACCGCCCGGTGCGGTGTCCGCTGCTCCCAGCGCGTCCGGTTGACGTCGTAGAGCCGATCGCCGTCGGCCACCGCCGCGGGCTGGTCCAGAAGATAGCGCCGGCACTGCGCGACGAAGCTGTCGTCGTCGTCGTGGGTTGCCAGACCGTAGACGGCTCCGAGGTCGCCGATCGCCGCGGTGGTGCCGACCACCGGCAGACCCATCCTGATCGCGTCGAGCAGTTTGACCCGTACACCGCCGCCGGTCTTGATCGGGGCCACCAGCGCGCGGCAGGTGGCCAGGAACGCGGGAAGGTCGTCGACGAAGCCGAGGTCGCGCACACCGTCCGGATAGACCGGATCCGGTGCGCCGGGTTTCTTCTTGCCGATCACGGCGAGTTCGGCGTCGGGTATGCCCGCGGCGATCCGCGGCCACAGCCGCAGCGCGTACAGAAACGCTTCCTGATTCGGCGGCCAGTCGCGCAGCCCCATGAAGACCAGACGACGCGGTGTGCCGGCCACGTCGACCTGCCGCACCGGCGGCAGCGACACGTCGAGCCAGCGGGCAGCAGAAACCCCGTTGGCGCGGTAGAACTCGGCCTCGGCCGCGTCGTAGGTGCCGACCGCGTCGGCGGCCCGTGCCACGCGGATCTCGTCTCGGCGCAGCCGGGGCGCCTCGATGCGGCCCAGCGCGCCGCGGCTGGCGCGCCACACCAGCGCCTCGGAAATATTGGTGTTGACGACCAGCCGCGCCCGCCCGACCTTGGTGCTGCGCAGAAACGATTCGGCCATGTAGCTGTGCTCTGCCACAAACACGTCGGCGTCGCACGCGTCGATGGCCGCGACCAGATCGTCGGTGTCGAAACGCACGTGAACGAGGCTGCGCCGCTTACGGATCGAATCGGCCAGCAGTGTGGCGGGCCGGATCGCCGGCTTCGGCAGCCGGGTCAGCGCAATGCCGCCGCCCAGCGTGGCCGGGCCGGTCTGTGCGGAAAGGCAGAGCCCGGACACCTCGAATTCGTCGGCGGCCAGACCCATGAGCAGCTGTCCCAGCTCGACGTCACCGGCCCGCTCCGTCACCGGGTCTTTCGACAACAGGAACGTCACCGTCGTCTTTGGCCGGCCGCCTGCCATGCCGTCCCTTTCCGTAGATCGCCAGCGAGAAGATGACCAACAGCGCCGCGTCGGCGACCGACGTCGCGATCGCGGCACCCACCGCGCCGAGGTGGGCCAGCGCCGCCAACAGCCCGAACTTCAGCGGCACCAGGCCGATCACCGACGTCATCCGCACCATGTCGCGGCGTTGGGCATACAGCACGAACTGGAAGACCATGATCACCGTGCGGAACGCGCAGTAGGCCGACATGATGATCATCGCGACGGCCAGCTGCTGGGGTGCAGGGGAGATCAGCAGCCCGACGCCGACGATCAGCACCAGCAGCCCACCGCCCACGCCGATCGCCACGGTGTACTTCAGCGGCGGGCCGGTCGACAGGTCTCCGCCGCTGTCGCGCAGCGTCTGCGCGTAGGTGGTGCCGAACGCCTGGCCCACGTAGCAGACCGACGACGCGACCACCCAGGTCAGGTTGTAATAGCCGACGACCGTGGTGTCGGTGAGCCACCCCAGCAGCAGCACGTCACCGGCGAGGAACATCGAGGTGCCCAGCATCTCGCCGGCCAACACCAGGATGGTGCGGGGCGGGCCCGGCCACTGCGGCCGATGCCCGCGGACCGTGACCGCCGCCAGCACCGCGATCACCACATAGGGCACGCAGTAGGCCACGCTTGCGCCGAGCAGCGTCGGTTGCAGGCCCATCAGCGCTGCGCCGAACAGATACGCGCAGCCGGCCACCACGCTGCCGACCTGTCTGCTGGTGTCGATTCTCGACGTGACATGCGGATCGCCCTGGCGCATCGCGCGCGCCTTGTAGGCCCCGACGATCAGCTCGCCGCCGGCCACCGTGACGCCGAACCAGGCGACGTAGTTCAGCGGCAAAAAGACCTGGCCCAGCACCATCAGCGCGAGGCCGAGCAGGTAGCGGCCCGCGCGCTCGCGGACGAAGTCCTCCGCCGGTTCGCGCACCGCGCGCACCACATACGGGTTGCTCAGCGTCTGGCCGAGCACCGACATCAGCGCGAAGCCCAAGCTGTAGAGCCCGTAGTCGCTGATTCCGAGCTGGTGGATCAGGGCCACCGTCCACACCAGGCCGGTGCCGCGGCCGCCGTAGACGTACAGCAGCGACACCATGGTCTTGGCGGATCGACGGGGCGGAGCCTTGGTGGACAGTTCAGTGCCCCTCGTGGTGTCGGGCCAGCAGCTGCGACCAGGTCGCCGCATACGCCTGCGCGGTGGCGGGCCCGGAGCGGGCCTGGCGCGTCTTCTCCGCGTACTCCCCCAGCTCGGTCAGCCGGCCGCAGTCGCCGAGCAGCGCCTCGATCGCGGCGGCCAGCTCGGCGGCGACGACGTCGGAGTCCGCGTCGGGCGTCCGCACGACGACGGCCGCGGATTTCTCGTCCAGCTCGGCCAGCGAGCCGTACGCGGTGCACACCACCGGGGTGCGGTAGGCGGTGGCGTGCGCCACGACGCCCGACGCCGGATACGTCTCGTCGTACCAGTGACGCTTCCCGTAGGGCACCACGATCGCGCGCACCGAGCCGAAGAACGCGTCCTCGGCCGCGCCGTCGACCGCGCCGAGGATCTCGATGCCGTCGACGCGCGGCAGCGCTTCGGTGCCGCGCCCGGCGACCCGGATCGCGATGTGGTCCGGCAGCAGCTCGCGGATGCGCGCGACCTGCTCGAAACCCTTACCGCGGTACACGTGCCCGAAGAAGCCCACCGCGTTCGGGCGCTCCTGCACGGGCCGGATCGCGGGCCGTTCGCGCACGAGGTGGGGCACGTACACCGCGTCGGTGTGCGGGTAGCGCTGCTCGATCGAGCGACGGCCGGTCTCGGTGAGCGCGAACAGCGTGCGCCGCCCGTTCACCATGCCTTCCACCTTGGTGGACAGCGGCCGCAGCGGATAGTGCAGGCCGTGGAAGATCAGCTTGCGGCTCAGCGTGGGGCCGAACATGAATTTGGTGGCCGCGGGCCACCACACGCCTTGCGGTGGGTCGTGGATGGTCGCGGTCACCGGGATGCCGGGCAGACCGGCGATGGCCCAGAACGACGCCACGCCGCCGGCAGCCAGTTCCGCGTGCACGAGCGTGCGGTCCGGCGCCGCGGCGACGTGCTCGGCGACGGCACGTCGATACCGGCGGATGTCGCGCACGGTGTCGCCGCCGGGGCCCAGCGTGCGCACCTCGGCGACGTCGCGAAAGTGCGGTGTGACGGCGGCGACGAAGTCCTCGGCGTAGTCGCCCACCGCGGTCTGACCCTCGGCAGGGCCGACGAACACCAGCCGGTAATCGCGCAGGTTCGTCGTCACCTCGAATGCTCCCGTCGTTGATCGGAGCTAACGATACCCAAACGCCCTTTCGATGCATCTGAAGGGCGACGAAAGGGCCGTGGGCTGATCTTGCAGCAAAGTCGCCGTGTTATGCTACGCCACGTTTTCGACGTCAGGCAGGAGTGCATCGTGGGCATCGCCGGGACCGTCAAATTCCTTGCGACACAGCGTCTTATCGGTTTCGACGTACCGGACAGCCCGGTCTTCTACGGGACCGACGGCAGCTTCGAGACGGGCACCGACTGGTTCATCGAAACGCTGCGCGGTTCGAAGCGGTATCTGGAGTTCGGCACCGGCGGTTCAACGTACCTGGCAGCAAAGTTCGGAGTTGAGTTCATCGCGGTCGATTCGGACCGCTTTTTCTTGAAAAGCGTGCAGCAGAAGATCCGCGACGACGGGTTGGCCCGGCCCGTCGGACAGCGCTTTCACTACGCCGACATCGGGCTGACCGCGCACTGGGGCCGTCCGATCGGGCCCGGCCTGAACTCACCGGCCCGGTTGGCGAAGTTCCGCCGCTACTCGGATCTGCCTGCGGAGAGCTTCGAGGGCGGCCGGGCCCCCGACTTCGTTCTGGTCGACGGCCGGTTCCGGGTGGCCTGCGTGCTCAAGACCCTGCGCGCGCTGCGGCACGAGCGCGGCTGGACCATCGCGATGGACGACTACGGCGACCGCCCGCATTTTCATGTGGTGGCCGAGTTCGCCGAGATCGACCAGCTGGTCAACGGCCGGATGGCGGTCATCACCGCGGCCAAGCCGGTCGATTCGGACCTGCTCGACAGTGCGATCCGCAAGTACGAGACCGAACTCGACTAGCTCCCTTTTCCTGCGCGAGCGACCGTATCGGTACGCCGACGCGCCGGTAGGTACCGTACAAACGCGGTCGCTCGCGGCAAGGGGGGCTCAGCCGAACAGCGGGCGGTAGTACGCGCTGTACTGCAGCGCGTCGGGGTTGCGCTTGGCGATCAGCTTGGCGGGCGTCCCGCCGACCACCTCGAGTTCGCCGACCTCCTTGTACTGGTTCACCAGCGCCTGCGCGGCCACGACGGCGCCGCGCCGAATGTGGCTGGGCAGGATCATCGCGCGGCTGGCGATCCACACGTAGTCCTCGATCACCGTCGGCACCGGCACGGGCAGGAAGTCGGGGTGGTTGATGTCGTGGCCGCCGCCGATGATGTGGACGTCGCTGGCGATGGTGACGTTGTCGCCGATCCACAACCCGGCGCGGGCGTCGAGCAGACACCGCTGCCCGATGGTGCTGTGGCGGCCGATGCGCAGGAACTCCGGATCGAGCACCTGGGTCGTGCGCATGATCGACGACCCTTCGCCGATCGTGGCGCCCATCAGCCGCAAGAACCCCAACCGCACGGTGTGCGACGGGATGTGGGTGACGAACATGTTGTACAGCAGCTGCGCGATCCTGTTGCGCGCCTTACGCGCAAGGCCCATCGTCTGCATCCGGTAGTTGGTGAGCTCACCGTCGGGACCGACCTCCCATGACGGTGGCGGTGGCAGTTTCAGATCCGGTGCGGCCGCGAGTTTGCGTGCGACGTCGGCGGGATCGGCTTTCGTCGGTTCTACGAACACCTGATACTCCTGTCAGAAGAACAGTGGGCGGTAACTTGCGCTGTAACCCAACGCATCCGGATCACGCTTGCCGATCGGTTTGGCGGGGTTGCCGCCGACCACCGTCAGCTCGTCGATGTCCTTGACCACCAACGCATGTGCGGCCACCACGGCGCCGCGCTTGATGTGGCTGGGCAGCACCATGGCGCGGCTGGCGATCCACACGTAGTCCTCGACGACGGTGGGGTCGGGGCCGACGATCGGGAAGTCGGGATGGTTGATGTCGTGGCCGCCGGCCAGGATCTGCACATCGCTGGCCAGCGTCACGTTGTTGCCGATGTAGATGCCGGCGCGGGCGTCGAGCACACACCGCATGCCGATCGTGGAGTTCTGCCCGATCACCAGGTAGTGGGCGTTCTGGATCTGGGTACCCCGCATGATCGAGGAGCCCTTGCCGATCTCCGCGCCGAACAACCGCAACCAGGCCAGCCGGACGGTGTGCGAGGGGATGTAGGTGACGATGATGTTGAACGCCAGCTGACCGATCCACCTGCGTAGCTTGTCGGCGAACGCGACACCCTGCGTCTCAACGTCGACGATGCGGCCGTTCTCGTCGGTGATGTATTCGAACGGCGGGCTCATCTTCAGCGCCGGCGCGGCCGCGCGCTTTCTCGCGATGACCTCGGGGTCGATCTTCGTCGGTTCCAGAGCCACCGTGTCACCCCCGCGCGGAGGCCAGGTTGTCGACCGCGGCGTGCAGTTTTTCGGTGAAGACTTCCTCGGTGAACTGTTCGACGTGGCGGCGGATCTTGTCCGCGTCGAATTCGGTGGCCTCGAACCGGTTCAGCGTCTCGGCGATTGCGCCGGGTTGCGGCTCGTCGAAATACATCCCGGTGACGCCCTCGTCGATCGTGTCGAGGAAGCCGCCGAACCGCAGCGCCACACTCGGGCGGCCCCAGACGCCTGCTTCGATCGGCGTGAGCCCGTAGTCCTCATAGCTGGCGGCCAGCAGCGCGCGGCAGTTCTTGTAGAGCCAGGCCATCTGGCCGTCGGTGAGGTCGCTCAGCATGGTCACGTTCGCGGTCTTGATGCCGCGCAACCGGTCGGCGTCGGGGCCCTTGCCGACGACGACGAGCCGGCGGTCGGTTCCGGCGAAGGCACGCACGATCACGTCGACGTTCTTGTACGGCAGCAGCCGCGAGACCACCAGATAGAAACCCTCCTGCGCGACATCCAGCCCGGGGATCGGCTCGGGGTTCATCGACTGTGACATCGCGACGGGGGCGAACATCACGTCGGCGTCGATGCCGTAGGTGTCGGCGATCCGGTTCTGGATCAGCGTCGAGATCGCGTAGTACTTGTCGGCCGCCAGCGCCTGCCGGCGGTCCCACGCCTTCAGGTAGGGCTTGGACAGCGCCAACCCGGCGCGCTTGATCAGGCCGCTGTCCTCGCCGAGGTATTTGTCGGACAGATACAGCCACCGCGCCGGTGAGTAGCAGTAGATGAGCTTGCGGCCGTTGGTGCGAAATCCGTGCGCCCAGCCGCTGGTACTCGTCAGCACGATGTCGGCGTCCACGAACACCGAACGCGCGATCCGTGGGTACAGCGGCAGCGCCGCGCGGTGATACTTGCGCAGCGGCGCGAACCGGTTGTACGGCGACACCCGAACGTCGCAGTCGGCAAACTCCGGATAGGTGGTTTGCGGCTCGTAGAGCATCGTGTAGATCGGGGCCTCGGGGAACGCCTTGGCCATCGAAAGAACGATCTTCTCCGCACCGCCGAGCTGGGTCAGGTAATCGTGCGCAATCGCGACCTTCGGGCCGTCAACACCGTCGTATTTGCGGGCTGGTTGCACGCTGCTATTTCCCTTCGCAAGGCCCCCCATGCTGTTTGCCGGTATTCAGATCTTCATCCGCGGCAACTATAGAACCGCATCGACGCCGCGGTGACAAGCCGGACGCGTGGAATTTGCTGATCGGCCGTTCTGGGTTGGCATGCACGGCAGGTATGCTTTGCCGAGCCGCCGCCCGAGAAATATCGGAGTAACCGCATGAATAACGAAGGCGTCAATTTAACGGCGTCCCGCCCCGGTAGCCGTGTTAGCTACCGCGATATCGAATCGCTGTGGAAAGGCTACGACGAATACGTCCGTGAGCTGGCCTTGCGCGAGGGTGCGCAAAACATCGCCGAACTGGGTGGCGGGGCCAACCCGGTGCTGGCCGACAAAGCGCGGTGGGGCTTCGCGTCGCATCGCATCGTCGTCGACATCTCGGCCGAGGAGCTGGCGAAGGCCGGCGGCGATGTCGAGACGCGGGTGCTCGACCTGTGTCAGCCCGTGCGCGACGGCCGCGAGATGTACGACATCGTGTTCTCCAAGATGCTGTGCGAGCACGTGCCCGACGGCCGGGCGTTTCACCGCAACTGCTTCGATCTGCTGCGGCCAGGCGGGCTGGCGGTGCACTACTTTCCGACGCTGTACACGCTGCCGTTCGTGTTGAACCGGCTCATCCCCGAACAGGCCGCGCGCGCACTGCTGCGCAAGATTCAACCGGGCCGCATCGACGACCCCAAACACGAGAAGTTCCCGGCCTACTACCGCTGGACCACCGGGCCCACCCGGCGCGCGATCCGGCGCTTCGAGAGCGTCGGATTCGAACTCGAACAGTGGCACGGCGGGTTCGGCCATCACTACTATCACCTGGTCAAACCGCTGGACGCGCTGGAACAGGCCAAGTCACGGTTCCTGCTCAGACATCCGGTGCCCGCGTTGACCAGCTTCGCCGTCGTCACGCTGCGCAAGCCTGCTTAAGGAGACGTTAAGGAACCCGGTAGCATCTGGCACCATGACGAGCGTTTCCGAGCACTCTGCCGAACCAGGCTCAACGCACGAGATCGATATCCACACGACCGCCGGCAAGCTGGCCGATCTGCGCAGGCGCGCGGAGGAGACGCTGCACCCCGTGGGTGAGGCGGCGGTGGAGAAGATCCACGCCAAGGGCAAACTGACCGCCCGCGAGCGCATTTTGGCGCTTCTCGACGAGGGATCGTTCGTCGAACTCGACGCGCTGGCGCGCCACCGCAGCACGAACTTCGGGCTGGAGAGCAAGCGTCCGCTCGGCGACGGCGTGGTGACCGGCTACGGCACCATCGACGGCCGCGAGGTGTGCATCTTCAGCCAGGACGCTTCGGTTTTCGGCGGCAGCCTCGGCGAGGTGTACGGCGAGAAGATCGTCAAGGTCCAAGAGCTGGCCATCAAGACCGGCCGACCGCTGATCGGCATCAACGACGGCGCGGGTGCCCGCATCCAGGAGGGCGTCGTCTCGCTGGGCCTGTACAGCCGAATCTTCTACAACAACATCCAGGCCTCCGGTGTCATCCCGCAGATCTCGCTGATCATGGGCGCCGCCGCGGGCGGGCACGTGTACTCCCCCGCGCTCACCGACTTCGTCGTGATGGTCGACCAGACCAGCCAGATGTTCATCACCGGCCCCGACGTGATCAAGACCGTCACCGGCGAGGACGTCACGATGGAGGAGCTCGGCGGCGCGCACACCCACATGTCGAAATCCGGCACCGCGCACTACGTCGCCTCCGGTGAGCAGGACGCGTTCGACTACGTGCGCGATCTGCTGAGCTACCTGCCGTCCAACAACTACGCCGACCCGCCGCGCTTCCCGGCCCCGGTGCCCGAGGGCGCGATCGAGGACAACCTCGTCGACGAGGACCTCGAACTCGACACGCTGATTCCGGATTCGCCGAACCAGCCCTACGACATGCACACGGTGATCACCCGGATCCTCGACGACGACGAGTTCCTCGAGGTTCAGGCCGGCTATGCGACCAACATCGTCGTCGGGTTCGGCCGGGTCGAGGGCCGGCCGGTGGGCATCGTGGCCAACCAGCCCACCCAGTTCGCCGGCTGCCTGGACATCAACGCATCGGAGAAGGCCGCGCGGTTCATCCGCACCTGCGACTGCTTCAACATCCCGATCGTGATGCTGGTCGACGTGCCCGGCTTCTTGCCGGGCACCGGTCAGGAGTACAACGGCATCATCCGCCGCGGCGCCAAGCTGCTCTATGCCTACGGCGAGGCCACCGTGGCCAAGATCACCGTGATCACCCGCAAGGCCTACGGCGGCGCCTACTGCGTGATGGGCTCCAAGGACATGGGCGCCGACGTCTGCGTGGCCTGGCCGACGGCGCAGATCGCGGTGATGGGCGCCTCGGGCGCGGTCGGCTTCGTCTACCGCTCGGAGCTGGCCGAGGCTGCCAAGAAGGGTGAGGACGTCGACGCGCTACGACTGCAGCTGCAGCAGCAATACGAGGACACGTTGGTCAACCCGTACATCGCCGCCGAACGCGGCTACGTCGACGCGGTGATCCCCCCGTCGCACACCCGCGGTTACGTGGGCACCGCGCTGCGGCTGCTGGAGCGCAAGATCAGCCAGGTGCCGCCGAAGAAGCACGGGAACATCCCCCTGTGAGCGAGGATCAGGACGCGCACGCGCACGAGGCGCACATCCAGGTCGTCAAGGGCCAGCCGACCGAGGAGGAGCTCGCGGCGCTGCTGGCCGTGCTCGCCGCCGGGTCGGGGGCTCCCGAAGAGCCGCGTGAGCAGGAGCAGAACCTGTGGGGTCACCCCGTCGACCGGCTGCGCTACGCCACGTTCAGCTGGCAGCGGGTGACGTTGGTGGAACGGACACACATGCGCCGATGACGCGGGTGGTTCTCGCGTCTGCGTCACCGGGACGCCGAAAAGTATTGCGGCAGGCTGGAATTGATCCGCTGGTCGTCGTCTCCGGCGTCGACGAGGACGCTGTGCTCGCAGCGCTCGATCCCGGCTCCACGCCTTCGCAGGTGACGGCGGCGCTCGCCGCGGCCAAAGCCGAGGCGGTCATCGGCGCGCTGGACTCCGCCGTGGCGGCCGATTGCGTTGTGATCGGCTGTGATTCGATGCTCTACCGCGACGGGGCGCTGGTCGGTAAGCCGGCGACGGCCGAGGCGGCGCGGGCCGGCTGGCAGCAGATGGGCGGCACAACCGGTGAGCTTTACACCGGGCACTGCGTTATCCGATTGCGGGACAACGCCGTTGCGTATCGATGCTCTGACAGCATGTCCACCACGGTCAGGTTCGCGGTGCCGTCGGCCGACGAGCTCGACGCCTACATCGCCACCGGTGAGCCGACCGCGGTGGCCGGCGGCTTCACCATCGACGGGCTGGGCGGCTGGTTCATCGACGGGGTCGACGGTGACCCGTCGTCGGTGGTCGGCATCGGTCTGCCGTTGACCAGGCGCCTGCTGCGCGCCGCGGGGTTGTCGATCGCCGAGCTGTGGGCGGCCAATCCCCTTCCTTGAGCGCGCGGGCCCTTTTCTTGTGCGCGAGCAGACGCAGAAGGCCCCTCTGCGGGCCTCCGAAGGGGCCTTCTATGTCTGCTCGCGTCGGTTAACTGGCCGCCGCGGAACGCGACAGATGATGCCGCAGGCGATCGGCGAGGCGCCACGGTTCCCACCTGACATCGTCGGCAGTGATCGGGACCAGTGTCCAGTTCACTTCCTGCACACCGGCATAACGCTTCTTGTCTCTGATCATCTCGAGTCGGCCCGCGTGCCAGTCGACGCTCTCGTACTCTGCGACCACACGCTGTTTCGGCCAGGCGAAATCGACGCGGTACACCGTGCCGTCGAGGCCGACGATTTCGTACTGCAACTCGGGCATCGGCAGCCCGTAGTCGATCATCACCAGGCGCGCTTCGCTTTCCATCGCCGACTCGGCGCGGCCGTCGGCGTATGGCAGCAGCCCTCGCACCTGAACGATCCCGCGGCGACCCTTCTGTTCGCGCACCGCACTTTCGAGTTGCACACGGCTGCAGGCGTTTACGTGAAGTGCGGCGTCAAGTGTGGCAAGCGCGCGGGGCCTGCGCAGCTGCCGCGCCACCTCCACAGCGGTCCAGGCCGGTGCCGTCGCCAGCCGGCCGTCGACTCGCTGCAACGGAGCTCCGACACGCTGATGCACCATCAACCCGGTCGTCGGCCGCATCCGCACACCTGGGTCGAGCACGTGGACTTGGCTGGTGTTCTCGACGTCGAAGCCGTACAGCGCGGCGGCCGTACCCATACACGCCACCGCGTGTTGTCGGATGAACAGGTCGAGGGCGGCAAGCCGACCTCTCAGGTCGGGCGCGCTGGCGGCATAAACGCCGTACCAGACGCGGACAAGGCCTCCGTTGCGGATTTGGACACGTAATTCCTTCCTCGTCATCACGGCGAGTAGTTCCGCGGTCGTAGCGAAGCCGTCCCCCTTATCGAGGAGCGCAACTGCGGCTGAGTGCATACAGAAAGCGTCCGCCCAGAGCGGTATCGCTCAGGACGGAAAATGGGTGTCCTGTGGATAACTCGCCCGTGTGAGCAACTCCCCCCTACGCCGAGCAGACGCAGAAGGCCCCTTCGGAGGCCCGCAGAGGGCCCTCTGCGTCTGCTCGCGGAAAAGAGGGGCCTTACATCAGGTCGTTGAGCGGGGCGTCGCCGCGGTGCGCGCGATACCACTCGACGGTGCGCTCCAGCCCTTCGCCGAGGCCGATCTTCGGCGACCACCCCAGCGCGCGCATCTTGGCGATGTCGGGGCAGCGCCGCTTCGTGCCGCCTTCCGGGGCCTCGCCGGGTTTGATGTCCAGCTCCACACCGACGATCCCGGCGATCCTGGTGGCCAGCTCGCGAATGGTCAGTTCCTCGTCGCTGCCGATGTGGTAGATCTCGCGGTGCGCGCCCTTCTCATACATCGTCAGGATGCCGTCGACACAGTCGTCGACGTAGAGAAACGCGCGCGTCTCGGTGCCGTCACCCTGGATGGGCAGCACACTGTCACCGTTGTCCTGAGCATCCAATGCTCGTAGAATCAATTGCGGCTCAACATGTTTGAACCCCATGTCGGGTCCATAGACGTTGTGCGGCCGGAAGACCTGCACCTTGCGGTAGTGCTCCTGGCCGTAGTTGAACGCGATCAGCTCGCTGATGATCTTGGAGCCGCCGTACGAGTAGCGCGGGTTGAGGCTGTCGGGCAGCATCAGCGGAACGGTCTCCGGGGTGGGAATCACCGGCGGCGTCTGG
The DNA here is from genome assembly GCA_050205315.1 of Mycolicibacterium pulveris. Classification (GTDB taxonomy): domain Bacteria; phylum Actinomycetota; class Actinomycetes; order Mycobacteriales; family Mycobacteriaceae; genus Mycobacterium; species Mycobacterium pulveris_A. Next base: position 106,943 of record JBNMRA010000013.1, read on the forward strand.
TACACCTCGGCCGTCGAGGCCACCACCAGGTCGGCGACGCCGGCGTTGCGCCCGGCGTTGCTCACCGCCAGCGCACCGCGCAGACCCATGTCCAGCACCAGTTCCGGTCGGGTGTAGAAGTTCTCGGTGCCGTTGATGGCGGCCAAGTGCATCACGACGTCGGCGCCCTTGAACGCGCGCTCCAACGCATCCTGGTCGCGCACATCGTTGGTGAACAGTTCGACGTCGTCGGCGACGTCCCCGAGCCTGCCCGCGTCGCCGCGCACCATCGAGTCGACGACGGCCACGTTCCATCCGTCGACCACCATCCGCCGCGCCAGGTACGCCCCGATGAAGCCGCACCCGCCGGTGATCACCACCCGCTCAGGCATCACACACCACCCGTCCACTCTTGCCGACGGCGAAGTACGACTCACCGAGTTCGGACGCGGGTAGGTGGCTGAAGTGGTTCCAGTAGTCGAAGACGAACCCGTCGGGCTTGATGAACTCGCTGATCGTGCGTGGCGAGATGGTGCCGAGCGACGGGTGGTTGTTGCCGATCACCACCACCGAGGCACCGCTCACCGCATCGCCGAACCGGTCGAAAACCGCCTCGTCGGGAAATTCGGCGGCCAGCAGATCGGCGGGCGCGACGGGGTCGTAGATGCCGATCTCGGCCTCCGGATGGGCCTTCTTGAGCGCGTCGAGCACCCGGATCGACATCGACCCGCGCAGATCGCTGGTCTCCGGCAGCCCCTTGAACGCCATCCCGAGCAGGCTGATCTTCATCGGCGACGCCTGCAGGCCGCGCCGCTCGATCTCGCTGCTGATGAAGCGCACCGTCTCCTCGGGTTGGCGCTCGTTGACCATCCGGCCCGCCTTGGTGATCTCCAGGTTGATGCCGCGGGTGCTCGCACTTTCCATCAGGATGTGCGGGTCCTTCTCCAGGCACGGTCCGCCGACCAGGCCCGGCAGCGGGATGTTGGTGCGGCTGTATCCGAGCTTGCCCGATGAGATGACCTCATGCGCGCTGACGCCGAACGCGTCGCACACCCGGGCCACCTCGTTGGCGAACGCGAACTGCACGTCGCGGTAGGTGTTGCTGACCAGTTTGATGATCTCGGCGGTCTCGATATCCGACACCAGCACGATGGATTTCGTTAGCCGGCGAAATACCGAAGCCGCCCTGTCGGCCACCTCGGAATTGTCGGCTCCGACAATTTGCGGCAATTCGCGCAATTCCTGCAGCGCCTTGCCTTCCAGTGTCCGTTCCGGACACATTGCGATATCGAATTTCTTGCCGCTGGCCGCCAGGATCGGGGCGACCACCTGGCGCGTGGTCCCGATCTTGACCGTCGAGCGCAAGATCACCAGGGCCCCGTCGCGCATGTTCTCGGCGATGTCGCGCGCCGCGCTCTCGATCATGTCGATCTGCGCGACCCCCGCCGCCGAAAGCGGTGTGCCGACCGTAATGATGTAGGTATCACAGGTAAACCTGTTGTCGAACCGCTCGGCGGCCACCAGTTTCTTGAACCTGGTCACCCCGGACAACGCGTCGGGCAGACCGGTCTCCGTGAAGTGCGGTATGCCCTCGTTGGTCATCGCCACCAGCTCGGGGCGCTTCTCCACCCCGATCACCGAGTAGCCGGCTTCGGCGAGCACCGTCGCCAGGGTCAGCCCCACATAACCGAGTCCGACTATTCCGATGTCGTAATTTGCTGGCTCAGGCATGATTCCTCGAGTTTGTTGAATGCAACTACCCCGACAACGAATGCACACAATACTTTGCCAGAATTCTATTCGCACGGCGGGTGTATGTTGCGCGGCCGGGCGGCTGGGTAGGCTCTGGCTGTGCCTCTGCCACCAGATCCAGACCCCGCCCTGCAGGCGTACGCCCATCCCGAACGCCTGGTGACGGCCGACTGGTTGTCGGCCAACCTCGGTCGGCCGGGGTTGGCCATCGTGGAATCCGACGAGGATGTGCTGCTCTACGACACCGGCCACATCCCCGGCGCCGTCAAGATCGACTGGCATACCGACCTCAACGACCCGCACGTGCGCGACTACATCGACGGCGAGCAGTTCGCCGACCTGATGAACCGCAAGGGCATCGCCCGTGACGACACCATCGTGGTCTACGGCGACAAGAGCAACTGGTGGGCCGCCTACGCGATGTGGGTGTTCACGTTGTTCGGCCACCCCGATGTCCGGCTGCTCAACGGCGGACGCGACCTGTGGATCTCCGACGGCCGCGAAACCACCCTCGCCGTGCCGAACAAGCAGACCACCGGCTATCCGGTCGTCGAGCGCAACGACGCGCCGATCCGCGCCTACAAAGAAGACGTGCTGGACATCCTCGGCCAAGAACCGCTCATCGACGTGCGCTCCCCGCAGGAGTACACCGGCGAGCGCACGCACATGCCCGACTACCCCGAGGAAGGCGCGCTGCGCGGCGGCCACATCCCGACCGCGAAGTCGATTCCGTGGGCCAAGGCCGCCGACGACAGCGGCCGGTTCCGCAGCCGCGCCGAGCTCGAGGAGCTCTACGGCTTCTTAACGCCCGACGACAAGACGGTGGTGTACTGCCGCATCGGTGAGCGCTCGAGCCACACCTGGTTCGTGCTGACCCATCTGCTCGGTCTACCCGATGTGCGCAACTACGACGGGTCGTGGACCGAGTGGGGCAACGCGGTGCGGGTGCCGGTTGCGGTCGGGCCGGAGCCCGGGGAGGCCCCGGGGGCGTCGTGACGGCAATGCCTGCGGCGCTGGCCGAAGTGGTGTCGGATTTCGCCGAGCTGCAGGGCCAGGACAAGCTGCAACTGCTCCTCGAGTTCGCCGGTGAGTTACCGGCATTGCCGCCTCATCTCGAAGAGGCCGCGATGGAACCGGTGCCGGAATGCCAGTCGCCGTTGTTCCTGCACGTCGATGCCGAAGACCGCGAACACGTCAGGCTGTACTTCAGCGCGCCCGCAGAAGCCCCGACCACGCGGGGTTTCGCCGCGATCCTGGCCGCAGGGCTCGACGACCACCCCGCCGACGAGATCCTGGCCGTGCCCGATGACTTCTACTCCGAACTCGGGCTGGCCGCGCTGATCAGCCCGCTTCGGCTGCGCGGCATCTCGGCGATGCTCACCCGGATCAAGCGCCGGCTGCGGTAGCTTCCGGCACCATCTCGAGACTGCTAGTCGACTGCTCGGCGGCCGGTCCGACACGAACCGGGCACCACGTCACCAGGTGCCCAGTTTCGCCCCTTAAACTGCCCCGGGATAGATTCTTAAAGACGTTTCTTAGAGAACATGCCGTCAGGAGGCCCAGTGGCAAGTCACGCCAGCTCAAAGATCTCCAAGGTGCTCGTCGCCAACCGTGGGGAGATCGCAGTCCGGGTGATCCGGGCGGCCAAGGATGCGGGGCTGCAGAGCGTGGCCGTGTACGCCGAACCCGACGCCGACGCACCTCACGTACGGCTCGCCGACGAAGCGTTCGCACTGGGCGGTCAGACGTCGGCGGAGTCCTACCTCGACTTCGGCAAGCTGCTCGACGCCGCGGCGAAATCGGGCGCCAACGCGATCCACCCGGGTTACGGATTCCTTTCGGAGAACGCCGATTTCGCCCAAGCTGTGCTTGACGCGGGGCTGATCTGGATCGGCCCGAGCCCGCAGTCGATCCGCGACCTCGGCGACAAGGTGACGGCGCGCCACATCGCCGCCCGCGCGAAGGCCCCGCTGGTGCCCGGCACCCCCGATCCGGTGAAGGACGCCGACGAAGTGGTGGCCTTCGCCAAGGAGTACGGCGTGCCGATCGCGATCAAGGCGGCGTTCGGCGGCGGCGGCCGCGGCATGAAGGTGGCCCGCACCATCGAAGAGATCCCCGAGCTCTACGACTCAGCGGTACGCGAGGCCACTGCGGCGTTCGGCCGCGGCGAGTGCTTCGTCGAGCGTTATCTGGACAAGCCGCGCCACGTCGAGGCGCAGGTCATCGCCGACCAGCACGGCAATGTCGTCGTCGCGGGCACCCGCGACTGCTCGCTGCAGCGCCGGTTCCAGAAGCTGGTCGAGGAGGCGCCCGCGCCGTTCTTGACCGACGCGCAACGCAAGGAAATCCACGAATCGGCCAAGCGCATCTGCAAAGAGGCCGGCTACTACGGCGCAGGCACCGTCGAGTACCTGGTCGGCCAGGACGGGCTGATCTCCTTCCTCGAGGTCAACACGCGTCTGCAGGTCGAGCACCCGGTGACCGAGGAGACCTCGGGCATCGACCTGGTGCGCCAACAGTTCCTGATCGCCAACGGCGAGGCGCTCGAGATCACCGAGGACCCGACCCCGCGCGGACACTCCATCGAGTTCCGCATCAACGGCGAGGACGCCGGCCGCGGTTTCCTGCCCGCGCCCGGCCCGGTGACCAAGTTCGAGGCGCCGCAGGGTCCCGGGGTGCGGTTGGACTCCGGTGTGGAGACCGGTTCGGTGATCGGCGGACAGTTCGACTCGATGCTGGCCAAGCTGATCGTCACCGGCGCCAACCGCCAAGAGGCGCTGGAGCGGTCGCGGCGCGCGCTCGACGAGTTCACGGTCGAGGGCCTGGCCACCGTCATCCCGTTCCACCGCGCCGTGGTGTCCGATCCGGCGTTCATCGGCGACGACAACGGTTTTTCCGTGCACACCCGCTGGATCGAGACCGAGTGGGACAACACCGTCGAGCCGTTCACCGGCGGTGACCCGATCGAGGAAGAAGACACCATCCCGCGCCAGACCGTCGTCGTCGAGGTCGGCGGCCGTCGCCTGGAGGTGTCGCTGCCCGGCGATCTGGCGCTCGGCGGTGGCGGTGGCGCCGCGGCCGGCGGCAACATCGTCCGCAAAAAGCCCAAGCCGCGCAAGCGAGGCTCGAACGCCGGCGCGGCCGCCTCCGGCGACGCGGTGACCGCGCCGATGCAGGGCACCGTCGTGAAGGTGGCCGTCGAGGAAGGCCAGCAGGTCTCCGCCGGTGACCTCGTCGTGGTGCTGGAGGCGATGAAGATGGAAAACCCGGTCACCGCACACAAGGACGGCACCATCACCGGGCTCGCGGTAGAGGCCGGTGCGGCCATCACCCAGGGCACGGTGCTCGCCGAAATCAAGTAACTGTTCCCACCGCGAGCAGACGCAGAAGGCCCTTTTTCTGGCCAGAAACGGGGCCTTCTGCGTCTGCTCGGCGTACCGGGGAGGTGGTATGGAGCCGGTGGAGATCAACGCGGGCGCGTGGTACCTGCGCGCGTTGCGGGCCGACGACCGCATCGACGACCGGCCGGCGCTTGCCGAGTTGGGTGAGACGGCCGCCGACTACGTCGACGCGCGGGCCGCGCAGTGGGCGTCCGACACCACCTATTCGTGGGCGGTGTGCGAGCCGACAACCGGCGAGATGCTCGCGGAGGTGACGCTGTCCCCGGCCACCGGGCTCATCGGTCTGCGGGCGCGCCGGGGCCATGCCGGCGCCGCGCAGGCCGCCGGCGACGCGGTGCGGCGGTTCGCCGACGCGCTGGGCTGCTAGATCATCACCTGATGTCGATGTCGGATCCGGTCGCGAGATCCTCGCACTGCACCGCGACCACGTCGTCGCGCTGCGCCAAGAACGGTCGCGCACCCTCATCGCCGCGCAGCCGCTCGAGCAGCGGCGCCCAGTGCCTGCGCGCCAGCACGACGGGGTGACCCGGCGAGTCGGCGTAGTGTGCCCGCGCCAGACCGGACGCCGACCGGCGCGCCGCTGCCAGCACCCGCGCTACGACGGCGGCACCGATGTCGGGGGTGTCGACGGTGAGCACCACCGCGTAGTCGGCGTCGACGGCGGTCAGACCGGTGCGCAGCGACGCCGACAGCCCGGTCGACCAGTCCTCGGCGACGACGGCGCGGGCCGGGGCAGGCACATCGACGACCGCCGCGCCCAACACCACCACCACGTCGTCGCATCCCCCGCGGTGCAGCGCGGAAACCGCCGATTTCAGCCACTCACCTTGCGCCGCAAGCACTTTCGGCATTCCGTAGCGGCTGCCCGCTCCGGCGGCCAACAACACGCCTGCGGTGGTCGTCATGGCGAGCCTCTCAGATTCGCGGCGCTCTGAACTGCGATTATAAGAACACCGCCGTTGCAATTGTATGTCGCGTGCCCGCAGCGTAGGGTTCAGGACAGGTTGAGTTCACAGCCGAGCTGGGAACGTCATCGACGTGCAGGGCATCGCCCCGTGCACCAGGCTTTGAGCCCGCAGGGTCTACATGTTTTGACGTGAACCACAGTCTCCCATTTCGACTGATGGAGTCACAATGTCTAGTATTTCCGATTCTTACCGCACCGCACAGTTCAGCACCCAATGGTTGCAGCCCGATACGGTGGTCATCCGTGTGACCGGCGAGATCGACGCGGCGAACTCCCGTGAGTTCATCGACTACGCACTGCGCCTGTCCGGCCAGGTCCATCGATTGATACTGGATCTGTCCGGTATCGAATTCTTCGGCACCGCAGGGTTTTCCGCGCTGCACGCCCTCAATGCGCGCTGCGTGGGCGCGCGCATCGAGTGGGCGCTGACCCCAAGTGCCGGGGTGGCCCGAGTGCTGCAGCTCTGCGATCCCGACTGGGACCTGCCGATGTACGCGAGCGTGGACGAAGCGCTATCCGCGGTGCGGGGTCAAACATCCCCGCCGCTACTGCAGCTGGTCCCGAAGTCGCGCTAGGGATTTCGCCAGCAGCCTGGAGACGTGCATCTGCGAGATGCCGACTCGCTCCGCGATCTGGGTCTGCGTGAGCGACTCGAAGAACCGCAGTACCAGCACGGTCCTTTCCCGTTCCGGTAACGCTGCGAGTAACGGCCGCAAGGCTTCTCGGTTCTCGATCTGGTCGAGGCCCAGGTCGACGTCGCCGAGTGTGTCGGCGATGGCCGGGGCGTCTTCATTGGCGCTCCCGCCGCTGTCGATCGACAACGTGTTGTAGGAGCTGCCCGCCACCAGGCCCTCGACGACCTCGTCGCGGTCCATGTCCAGTTCTGCGGCCAACTCCGATGCGGTCGGCGCGCGGCCGAGCCGCTGTGACAGCTCGGCGGTGGCCGCGCCCAGACGCAGGTGCAGTTCTTTGAGCCGGCGCGGCACCTTCACCGACCAGCTGTTGTCGCGGAAGTGTCTGCGGACCTCACCCATGATCGTCGGCACCGCAAACGACACGAAGTCCGATCCGGCTTCGACGTCAAAGCGAATCACCGCGTTCACCAACCCGACCCGCGCCACCTGAACCAGGTCTTCGCGCGGCTCCCCGCGCCCGTCGAAGCGCCGGGCGATGTGGTCGGCCAGCGGTAGGCAGCGCTCGACGATCCGGTCCCGTTGCCGCTGAAACTTCGCCGAGCCTTCCGGCACGGCCTTCAACTCGCGGAACATGTCGGCGACATCCGCGTACTCAGAGTTCGATCGCGACGACGAACCCTGTGACGTGGGTGGCGTCACTGCAGCGAGCTCGCTCGTCTCGTCGTCATCGAAATCCCGAATACCCGCGCATCGTCGGGGCCGTGGCCGTCCTCGAAGGTGCGGATCTCGTCGGTCAGCGAACTGAGCACGTGCCAGCTGAAGCTGCCGGGTGACAGGATGTCGGGGCTCTTGCACGTGGTGGACGCGTCAATGACGACCGCGTCCTGCCGTGCGTCGATCACCACCAGAAGCACCGAGCCGGGCACCGCCGACCGGATCAGCCGGGTGCACGCTTCGTCGACGGCCAACCGCAGGTCGGCGACCGCGTCGAAGTCCAGGTCTTCGAAGGTCGCCACCGCGGCGACCAGAGTCCGTAGTACGGCGAGGTTCTCGAGCTCAGCGGCGACCCGAAGCTCCACTGACGAGGCACTCCGCTGGTGCCCGTTGTTCGTGTTGGCGGCCTCGGCCATTTGCCCTCCCGGCGATGTCGAGCCGAGATTACCCCAGGATGAATCCCCGCTAACCACTAGCGCTCCGATACCCCGGTGCGGGCGCGCGTGTGTCGGATGCGGCCGACGGGTAATCCCCGACCATGGACACTAGGTTGCGCAAGATCCTCGTGACGGCCGGGCTGGTGCTGGCGGCGTTGGTTCTGATCGCGGTGGCGATATACGCGGCCGCGTTCATCATGATCGCTCCGATGATGCAGTGACGTCGACGACATCGACCGCACTGGGTCTACTTTCAGGTTCTCTTTCACCATGGTGCAGGTCCAGTACCCCCGCGGCCTCAGGCATCAAACATGCGGCTTCGCCGTAGCGACGTGCGCGGCCCGGGTCTGCGTCGGGTGCGGCGCGGACGCGGGTTCTCCTATCAGCATCCCGACGGTGCGGCGGTCACCGATGCGGCGACGCTGCAGCGCATCCAAGACCTGGTGATTCCGCCCGCGTGGAAGCGGGTGTGGATCTGCCCGTACCCCAACGGTCACATCCAGGCCGTGGGCACCGACGCGGCCGGACGCCGGCAGTACCTCTACCACCAGCAGTGGCAGCAGGAGCGCAGCGAGGAGAAGTTCGACCGGGTGCTGGAGATGTCGGCCGCGCTGCCCGAGATGCGCCGCCGGATCGCGGCCGATCTGCGCGGCCGCGGTCTGGGCCGCGACCGGGTCCTGGCGCTGGCGCTGCACCTGCTCGATCTCGGATACTTCCGGTCCGGCAGTGAGCAGTACGCCGAGGAGAACAACTCGTTCGGCATCGCGACGCTGCTATGTGAACACGTCACGGTGCGTCCGCAAGGCGTCGACTTCGACTATCCGGCCAAAAGCGGGGTGCGCCGGACGTTGCACATCGACGATCCCGAGGTGGTCAGGTCGGTGCGGGCGCTGGTGCGCCGACCCGACCGCAGCGAGCGGTTGTTGGTCTGTCGCATCGGTTCGGAGTGGGCCGACATTCACGCCGACGACCTCAACAGTCGGTTCAAGAAGTTGGTCGGCGAGGACTACACCGTCAAGGATCTGCGCACCTGGCACGGCACGGTGCTGGCCGCGGCGGCGTTCGTCGACGCCGACCCACCGGTGAACAAGACGGTGATCAAGCGGGTCGAGTCCGCGGTGATGAAGGAGGTCGCCGAGGAGCTCGGCAACACCCCTGCGGTGGCGCGCAACTCCTACGTCGACCCCCGCGTGGTCACCGGTTACGAGTCCGGCCTGACCATCGCCGCGGCCGCGCGCCGGGCCGCCAAGGCCAAGGCCGCCGCCGAACGTCAGGCGATCCTGGACCGCGCCACCGCACGGCTGATTCGCAAGGTCGCCAGGAGTTAGCCGCTGCCGCGGTCGACGGCTAGTAGCCCGACGGCATCCCGTTGCCCAGATAGGTCAGCCCGGTGTCGGCCAGCGACGCCGGGTCGAGCAGGTTACGGGTGTCGAGCACGACCGCGGCAGGCGACTGTTCGGCGATCAGCGGCCAGTTCAGGTCGCAGAACTCCGGCCATTCGGTGAGTACGACGACGGCGTCGGCGTCCTTGGCCGCCAGGTACGGGTCGTCGACGGCGACGATCGAGGCCCGCCGCAGCGCGGCCTGGTCGATCTGTTCCAGGCGCGGGTCGTAGCCGGTGATCTGCGCGCCGGTCCGACCCAACTCAGCGCAGATCGTCAACGCCGGTGAGTCGCGCACGTCGCTGGTGCCGGCCTTGAATGTCAAGCCCAGCACGGCCACCCGCGCATGGGCCAGCGGTGTGGCCATCGTTCGGCTCAGCGTGGACACGATGCGGGCCGGCTGTGCGGCGTTGGTGCAGCGCGCCGATTCCACCTCCGGCAGCTCGACTCCGGCCAGCCGCCCGGTGTGCAGCAGCGCGGCGGTGTCCTTCGGCAGGCACGAGCCGCCCCACCCGGGGCCCGGCTGCAGGAAGTGCTGCCCGATCCGCACATCGGCGCCCATGCAGCGGGTGACGTCGCCGATGTCGGCGCCGACCCCCGCACACAGCCGGGCAAGCGAGTTGGCGTACGAGATCTTCACGGCCAGAAACGCATTGCTCGCATACTTGGCCAGCTCGGCGCTTTCCGGGCTCATCCGCAGCGTCGGCGCCGACGCACCGTACACGGCCGCGACCATCTCCGCGGCGGCGTCGTCGTCAGCGCCGATCACGACACGGTCGGGGTGTTGGAAGTCGTAGATGGCGTGGCTCTCGCGCAGGAACTCCGGGTTGGACACCACTCGCAGGCCGGTCGGCTTCAGTCGCCGCGCCAACCACCGCGTGGTGCCGACCGGCACCGTCGACTTCAGCACCAGCACCGCAGCCGACGGCAGCAGCGACGCCAGCTCGGCGACGGCGGCTTCGACCGCGGACAGATCCGCGGATCCGTCGAACCGGCTCGGTGTCGGCACGCAGATGAACACCAGGTCCCGGTCGGCGAGGTCGGTGTAATCGGCGCTGAACCGCAGGGTTTGGGCGTCCAGCCCCTGCCGCAGCAGCAGGGGCAGCCCGGGTTCGTCCAGTAGCGGCGTGCCGCGGTTGAGGTGTTCGACGCGGCCGGCGTCGACGTCGACACACACCGTTGGGTGACCCCGCTCGGCCAGGCACACGGCGGTGGTCAAACCCACGTAGCCGGCGCCGATCACGCCCACCCGCACGCCGGTCATGCGCACTCCCCAAGCAGGTTCCGGCTCGCTTCGAGCACCCGCGACACCGTGATCAGCAGCAGCCCGGGATGCGGGTCCTCGGCGTGCGGGTCACCTTTGTCGCCCGCCCACACCGCGATGTGCGGACCCGCGCCGCGCGGACCCCACCGGCTCGGCGGCGTCGGACCGAACAGCAGCACCGACGGGGTGCCGGTTGCGGTGGCGATGTGCCCGACGCCGGTGTCACCACAGATCAACAGCCGGCAGTCGTGGATCAGCGCCACCAGCTCGAGCAGCCCGAGAGTTCCTGCCAGCACCCGGGTTTGCGGCAGGCCTGCCATCTCGGCCACCGACCGCGCGAGCTCGACCTCGCTGTGGTCACCGGTGATGACGACGTCGGAACCGCCGTCGTGCAGTGCGGCGGCGACGGTGGCGAAGCGCTCAGCCGGCCAGCGGCGCGCGCCGTAGGCCGCGCCGGGGTGGATCACCACCGCCGACGACCGGTCGGGCTGGCCAGGCGGTCGCGAAATGGTGAGATCTTCTGGGTCGCAAGCAATTCCGGCCCACTCCAGCAGCCCGCACCAGCGGTCGACCTCGTGCAGGTCGGTGCGCCACCGCGGCCCGGTCAGGTCCGGGTACGCGTCGTGGCGGTGGCTGAGCAGCGTGCGCGGGTTCAGCGCGACGAGGTCGGCCAGGCTTTCCGGGCCGCTGCCGTGCAGGTTGACCGCCAGCGCGGGCGTATCCCGAAGCGGAGCGAGCTGGCCGAGACCCGGTGTGGGGTGGACCTCGTCGACCGCGCCCGACAGCATCGCCAGATCCGCGAACCGCTCCGGAGTGGCCAGCACGAGATGCGCGTCGGGGTATGCGCGTCGCAGCCCGCGCAGCGCCGGGATCCCGGTCAGCAGATCGCCGAGGCCCAGCGCGCGCAACACCAGAACGATGTCTTGGCTCACGGCCACGAGGACTCTGTCGAGGCGCACACGACCATCTCGCGGACTTCACAACCCGCGGGTTGCGACAACGCGAACAGCACGGTTTCGGCGACGTGTTCGGGCTGGTTCAGTTTGGCATCCGGTGGCGGCTTGTATTGCTCGTCGCGGCCGTCGAAGAACGCGGTGTGCATACCGCCGGGAATCAGCGTCGTCACGCCGACTTCACCGGCCAGCTCCGCCGCCAGCGCCCGGGAGAATCCGACGACACCGAATTTGGCGGCGCAGTAGGCGGTGGCGTCGCTGACGGCCTTGATGCCCAACGTCGATGCGCAGGTGACGATCGTGCCGCGGGTGTTCTTGAGATACGGCAGCGCCGAGCGGATGACCGCGGCCGTGCCGAGCAGGTTGACGTGCACCACCCGCTCCCAGTCCTTGGCCGGGACATCGTCGAGCTTGCCGCAGGAGTCGATGCCCGCGGCGGTGAACACACCGTGGATCTGTCCGTCCACCTGGTCGGCCAGGGCTTTCACGGCGCTGTCGACGGCCTCGGTGTCGGCGAGGTCGGCCCGCGCGAAGACCGCCGCCCCATCGCCGGGCGGGGGGTCGTTCCTGTCGATGATCAGCGGAGTTCCGCCTTGCCGTGCAACGGCTTTGGCGGTCGCTGCGCCGAGCCCGGACGCACCGCCGGTGATGATGATGTTGCCCAACGTCATGTCGTGTGGTTCCTTTCGGTCAGGATCGCGCGGCGGCGATCAGGTTCGACGACGAGTAACCGGCGACGGTGGGTAGCAGCACCACTTCCCCGCCGTGGCGGCGCACGACGGCGGCTTCGGGCAGTTCGGCCTCGGTGTAGTCGCCGCCTTTGACCCAGATGTCGGGCCGCAGCTGTGCAAGCGCGGTCTCCGGTGAGGTTTCGTCGAAGATGACGACGGCGTCCACGCAGGCCAACGCGGCGAGCACGCGCGCCCGGTCGGCGGCCGCCATCACCGGCCGGCGCGGTCCTTTCAGCGCGCGCACCGACGAGTCGGAGTTGAGCAGCACCACCAGCGCGTCGCCGAGTTGACGGGCTTGGCGCAGCAACCGGATATGGCCGGTGTGCAACAGGTCGAAGCAGCCGCCCGTCGCGACCAGCGTCTTGCCCGGGCGGCGGATCTGCTCCCGTACGACGGCGACGTCGTCGGTGATCAGCTCGGCTTCAGCTGGCGCCGAGCGGTTTCCGTCCAGCGTCGCCGCGCTCGAGACCCCGACCGCACCGCCGGCGGCGACGAACCGGCTGGCGGCGTCCACCGCGGCGGTCACAGCGGCTGGCGCGTCAGCGCCGCCGCCGAGCGCCTGGGCGGCGGCGATCGCGAAGCGGTCACCGGCGCCGCAGGTGTCGCCCGCGGCCGTGCGGGCGGCGGCTTCGGGCACTGAAATGTGCACGTTGGCGCTTTCGGTGGCCAGCAGCGCTCCGCGGGCGCCCAGCGTCACGCACACCGCCCTGGCATCCCACAGCCGCCGCAGTGCGCCCGGCGAATGTCCCGCGGCCTCAGCCTGATTGGGGGTGACCAGCCAACAGCCCCTGGTCGGCACGCCGCCGCGCGGATGCGGATCCCAGACCACCGGAACCCGGTGCGCGATGCGGGTCAGTAGCTCGCGGATGCCCTGGTGGGCGGTGACGCCGTGGCCGTAGTCCGCCACACACACCGCGCGCGCCTGTTGCAGCGCGGTCGCCACGGCGTGCGGAGCCGTGTCACCCACGGCCACGCCGGTACCGTGGTCAAGGCGCAGCATCGACTGCCCGGCCGCGCGAATCCTGGTCTTGCACACGGTGGTTCCCGACATCGGCAGCGCGAGCACGGTCACACCGGCCTGCGCAAGCAGGTCGGTCAGCGCGCGCCCGTCCGCGTCGTCGCCGACCGCGGTGATCAACACCACGTCCGATTCGACCCGGGCGGCCAGGGCGGCGGCCAGGCCGGCGCCGCCGGGGCGCTGCCAGATGCGTTCGGCGTCGACGACGGGTACGGGTGCCTCCGGGCTGAGCCGGGTTGCGCTGCCCTCGATGTCGACGTCGAGCATCGAGTCGCCGACGATGACCAACGGCCTATCCATGAGACACCTCCAGCAGGACGTCGTCGAGTCCGATGCACAGCGCGTGCACCAGCAGCAGGTGGATCTCCTGCACGGTGGCGGTGGTGGGCGCTTCCACGCACACCGCGTCGTCGCACATCGCCGCCAGCGGGTTCGGCGCCGGCCCCGTCAGTGCCCATGTGGTCAGCCCGGTTTCGTGGGCGGCCTTGACGGCGGCGAGCACGTTGGCGCTGCTGCCGCTGGTGGACAGGGCGACCAGGATGTCACCCGGCCTGCCGTGGGCACGCACCCCCCGGGCGAACATCTCGTCGATCCCGTAGTCGTTGGCGATCGCGGTCAGCGCCGAGGTGTCGGCGTGTAACGAGATGGCGGACAGGGGCATTCGTTCGTCGCGGAACCGTCCGACCAGTTCTGCGGTCAGGTGCTGGGCCTCGGCCGCGCTGCCGCCGTTGCCGCAGGCCAGCAGGCGCCCGCCGGTGGTCAGCACCTCGGCGAGCCGGCGACCCCACGCTGTGAGCCGGGGCGCTTGGTGGCCGATGTGATCGACGGCCTGCGACAGCGCGCAGAAGTGTTGCTCGATCATCGTTGTCCTCCCATTTTTTCGACCGCGCTGCACAGCTCTGCGTCGGTGATGCCGTCCAGACACGGATGGCCGTCCACCGGGCAGCTGCGGGCGCGGGTGAGTCGGCACGGGGCCTGCTGGTCGCCGAGCCGGACGACGTTGTGGCCGTACGGAAGCCACTGCTCTGCGGGCACGACCGGCGCGAACAGCGAGACCACCGGTGCGCCGACGGCGGCGGCCAGATGTGCGGGTCCGGTGTTGGGTGCGACGACCACGTCTGCGCCCGCGTACACCGCGGCCAGGGTGGCTAGCGATGTGCATCCGCCCAGGTCGATTGCGACGTCGGCGGCCACCGCGGCGGTGAGGTCGCGTTCGGCGTCGTCGCCGGTGACCACCACCCGGTGTCCGGCTGCCGCCAAGGCCGCGACCATCCGGGCGCTTCGTGCGGTGGTGGGTCGGCGCGCCGGTACCGCCGCGCCCGGATGAAACGCCACGTACGGTGCGCCACCGAGCTTTTCGGCCAGCGCGCGGGGCAGCTGACGCGGCGCCCGCACGCGCAGCCGGCCGTCGTCGCCCGGCGGCAGTTCGCAGCCGGCCGCGCGCACCAGCGACAGGGCCCGCTCGGGCTCGGGCACCCCGCCGGGTACATGGTGGCGCAGGTCGAGCAGGGTGCCGGGATAGTCCTCGCTGATCGCGCCGGTCCATGGCACCGATGCCATCCGGCAGATCAGCGCCAGCGGCAACGGCGACTGGTGAAACGACGTGAAGATGTAGACCCGTTCGGGCGCGATGTCGCGCAACTGCTTGACGAGTGAGTCCACGTGGCCCGCGGTGAGCTCGGGTGAGTCAAAATCGACCCAGGGCGCCTGCCATTCGATGATGTCGTCGACCGCGGGCAACAGCTCGGCCGCGGCCCGGCCGCGGGGCCCGGCCAGAAACGTCACCCCGTCGTGGCGGGCAGCGACGGCACGCACCGCCGGTCCGGTGATCAGCACGTCGCCGGCGCTGTCGAGGCGCGCCACCACCGCGCTGTTCATCGGCAGTCCTTCAGCACAAGCGACACCGCGTCACCGATGGTCGCGGCGACGCGGGCGCGCCGGCGCGCGTCGCTGACCTCGCCGGCCAGCGTGCGCTCGGTCGGGACCAGCACCGCCTGCGCACCCGCCGACAGGGCGGCCTCGACGTCGGCACCGGTGTCGCCGATCATCACGCAGCGGGCGGGCTCGACGCCGAGCTCGGCTGCGGCGGCGCGCACCAGTCCGGGTGCGGGCTTTCGGCATCCGCAGCCGTCGCCGGCGTCGTGCACACAGATCTGCCATGAGCCGAACGGCCCGAGCGCCGCGTCGACCGCGCTGTTGACCGCCGCCAGTTCGTCGGGGCGGATCAGGCCCTTGGCCACGCCGGATTGGTTGGTGACGATCGCCAGCAGCAGGCCTTTGTCGCGCAGCCGCCGCAATGCGTCGTGCGCACCGCGTACCGGCCGCACCCCGGCGGGGTCCCGCAGATACGGTCCGTCCTCGATGATGGTGTCGTCGCGGTCGAGCAGCACCGCTAGGGGCGGGTCGGGCCGCGACGACCGAAACGTCCATTCGCCGGCGATCCGGTGCGCCACTGCCACAGGCGGAATCAGGACGCTGGTCAGCGCCATCTTGGTCGCTTCCGGCGCGGTGTGCGGGCCTGCCCAGAACCGACGCGCGGCGAACTCGGCGGTCAGCGCCGCCCACCACGCCGCGGCCCAGCCCGCGATGCGTCGCCGACCCGTGAGCGCGGTGACCGCGGCGGTCAGCGCGGCCGCGGTGGTCACCGCGTGCATGCGAAGGCGGCCGGGGCCCTCCCCGATCGCCGTGCGCCAGCCGCTGCCGTGTTTGCGGCGCATCAGCGCATCGTCACGGTTGCCGCGTTGGGCGCGTACGCTGCTCAGCAGCGTCGCCGATGCGACCGGATGGGTGCACCGGCGGGCGCCCTTGACAATCGTGTTACCGGCCAACGTGATTCGCAACGCGATGTCGGCGTCTTCGCGGTAGGCCTTGGGAAAGCGTTCGTCGAACCCGCCGACGTGCACCAGCACCGAGCGCCGGTAGGCCATGTCCGCGGTGATCCACTGGGCGTCGGCGAGCCCCTGGGTACGACGTTCGTCGTCGGTGGCGCGCCGTCCCGGTGCGCGCGGCACGTCGATGACGCCTTGTGAACCGGCCGCGTCTTCGGTGTCGGCCTTGGCCAGATCGTCGGCCACCGCCTCGAACCAGTGGTGTTGCGGCACCACGTCGTCGTCGAGGAAGCAGACCCATTCCGCGCCGCCGGCGCGCCACCCGAGGTTGCGGGCCGCCGCGGGCCCGCGTCCCCCGCTGTGCAGCACGGTGACCGGCAGCTCGGTCGAAAACCGCAGTGGCGGATGGGGATCCGCGCGATCGTCGACGACGATCACCGCCGTCGGCCGCGGACCGCGGGATCCGTCCAGTGCGGCCAGCAACCGGTGCACCGATTCGCGGCCCACGGTCGGCACCACCACAGCGAAATCGGCCGTCATCGTGGCCGCCTGACCAGAAACGGCCCGATCGCGAGCACGTCGATCGGTGCGCTGCCGAAGCACTCCAGCGCATCGCGGGGGCTGTCCACCATCGGCCGGCCCGCCGTGTTGAAGCTGGTGTTGACGATCACCGGCACACCGGTGTGCGCGGCGAAGCGGCTGATCGCGGCGTGCAGAAGCGGGTTGCCGCGATCGACGGTCTGGATCCGCGCGGTGCCGTCGACGTGGGTGACGGCCGGGATCTTCGGCCGCCAGCCCTCGGCGACGTCGTGCACGAACAACATGTAGGGGCTGGGAATCGGTCCGCCGGAAAAGATTTCGTCGGCGCGCTCGGCCAGCACCATCGGGGCGACGGGCCGGAACTGTTCGCGTCCCTTGACGTTGTTGAGCCGCTCCAGGTTCTCGATGCGGCGGGGATCGGCCAATAGGGAGCGCTGCCCGAGCGCGCGCGGCCCGAATTCGGCGCGGCCCTGAAACCACGCCACCAGTTGGTTGTCGGCCAGCGCGTCACCGACCGCGGCGGCCAGATCGGCGGGCCGCTCATGTGGTACCGCGGCATCGCGCAGCGTGGCGGCGATCTCCTCGTCGGAGAATCCGCGGCCCAGCGCGGCCGACGGCATCGGGGTCAGCGGTTCACCCGCCTCGCCGGCCAGTGCCAGCGCGGCGCCCAGCGCGGTACCGGCGTCCCCGGCCGCGGGTTGCACCCATACGTTGGCGAAGCCGCCGCGTGCCCAGATCTTGGAGTTGGCCACGCAATTGAGCGCCACGCCCCCGGCCAGACACAGGTTCTGCTGATCGGTGCGGCCCCGCAGCCACCCGACGAGATCCAGCAGCACTTCCTCGACGACCCGCTGCACGCTGCATGCCAGATCGGCGTGCTCGGGTTCGGGGCGGTCCAGCGCATGGCCCTTGCCAGCGCCGGGTTGCCGGCGCGGTGTGAACGATTCCCAATCGACGGGTTCGGTGCGAAAGCCGCCGTCACCGGTCGCGTAGACCAACTCCCGGAACCGGTCGATGAAGCGCGGCGTCCCGTAGGACCCCATCGCCATCACCTTGTACTCGTCGCTGGACCGCTGAAATCCCAGATGCTCGGTGAGGCTTTCGTAGAGCAGGCCCAGCGAATGCGGAAGCGCTTGGCTGGCAAGCACATCCAGTTTGCTGTCGCGGTAGCTGCCCGCCAACATCGACGAGCGCTCCCCGCGGCCGTCCACAACCAGCACCGCCGAGTCGGGATGTTCAGAGGCCAAGGCGCTCGACGCGGCGTGCGCGACGTGGTGGCGCACGTACCGGACGATGCCGGGGTCAAGACCGGGCAGCGCGGACTGCAGGAACTTGGGTGCGCGCTGGGCGTACATGGTGCGCAGGTATTCCCAGTCGCGGTCGAGCCCGGCCATGTTCTCGGTCGACGCGTCCATCAGCCGCGGGTCGTAGGAGTAGCCGACCGCGTCCAGGTCGGCCGGGGTCAGGCCGCCTTGCTGCAGGCACCACCGCGCCGCCGCGACCGGCAGCTCCCACGTCGAGAACGGCACCGCGGACTTACCGTGCTTGCGCCGGGAGAACCGCTCTTCTTCGGCGGCCGCGACGATCTGGCCGTCGACCACGAGCGCAGCGGCCGGGTCGTGAAACACCGCGTTGATTCCGAGGATTCGCATTGCCGGCTCCTAACTTCCCTGCAGCGCCGCGGCGGCCTCGGGCGTGCTCAGCTGCGCGCGGAACCACTCGACGGTCAGCGCCAACCCGTCCGCATAGCGCACCCGCGGTTGCCAGCCCAAAAGCTTTCGCGCCAGCGTGATGTCCGGACAGCGTCGCTGGGGGTCGTCCTCGCCGGGCGGAAGGAAATGGATGGGTGAGTCGCTGCCCGCCAGCTCGCGGATGAGCTCGGCGATGTGAAGGACGGTCACCTCGTCGGGGTTGCCGATGTTGACGGGCCCCGCGCAGCCGGATCTTGCCAATGCCACCAGCGCCTCGACCGTGTCGTCGACGTAGCACAGCGACCTGGTCTGCACACCGGTGCCGTTGACCGTGATCGGCTCGCCCGCCAGGGCCTGGCCGCAGAAGGTCGGCACGATCCGGCCGTCGTCAGGACGCATCCGGGGCCCGTAGGTGTTGAAGATGCGCGCGACGGCGACGTCGGCTGACCGCACCCGCTGATAGGCGAATGTCAACGCTTCGGCGAACCGCTTGGCTTCGTCGTAGACGCTGCGCGGTCCGACCGGGTTGACGTTGCCCCAGTAGGTTTCGGGCTGCGGATGCTCCAGCGGGTCGCCGTACACCTCGCTGGTGGAGGTCAGCACCAGCCGCGCCTGGCAGCGTTCGGCGAAGTCGAGCGCGTTGGCGGTGCCCAGCGCCCCGGTGCGCAGCGTCTGCACCGGCAACCGCATGTAGTCCACCGGGGACGCCGGCGACGCCAGGTGAAAGACGGTGTCGACATCGGGCGAAATGTCGTTCAGCGGCTCGCTGATGTCGTGGCGGACGAACCGGTAGCCGGGCCGGTCGCGCAGCCGTGCGGCGGCCGTCGGCGCGCTGGTGGACAGGTCGTCGACACAGATGACCTCCACCCCGTCGTCGAGCAGCCGCTCGCACAGGTGACCACCGAGGAATCCGCCGCCGCCGGTCACCACGACACGTCGCAGGTCATGCATCGTTTGCCCTTCCGTCTCCTGGGTAGCCAGCACAGTCATGAAGGCCTCGGATATGTCGTTTGTGATCGCCAGCCGCAACCGGGCAACCGAGCTGGCGACCGTGGTGGCGCGACTGCTCGACACCACTGTGTGCCCGATCGTGGTGGTGGACAACGCATCCGAAGACCACAGCGTTGCGGTGATGCGCGGCCTTGCCGCCCGCTCGGCCAACCGGCTGCAGGTCGTCGAGCTGGACGCCAACCGCGGAGCGGTGGGGCGCAACGCGGGGGTGGCGGCGTGCACCACGCCGTATGTGGCGTTCTGCGACGACGATTCGTGGTGGACACCGGAATCCCCGGCCATCGGCGCAGAACTCTTTGACGAATATCCGTCGCTGGGGTTGTTGGCCGCTCGCACCATCGTCTGGCCGCAGCGGCGCGAAGACCCGTTCACCGCGTTGTTGGCCAACAGCGCTCTTGGCCGCCGCGATGACCTGCCCGGCCCGTCCATCCTCGGCTTCATGAGCTGCGCGGCGATGGTGCGGGTACGCGCGTTCCGGCAGGCCGGCGGGTTCAGCGACATCCTGCACTTCCGCGGCGAGGAGCAACTGCTGGCCTTCGACCTGGCGGCGTTGGGTTGGGATCTGTGTTACAGCTCTGCGCTGACCGCGATCCATCAGCCCTCCGAGACCAGGGCCACCACCGCGGCCCAGGACGCCCGGGTGCTGCGCAACGACGCGCTGACCACGTGGCTCAGACGCCCCCTTCCCCAGTGTCTGCGCGCCACAACCGATTTGCTGCGATCCGCGGTCAAGGACCGCGAGCATGCCCGCGCGGCCGCCGAGGCGATCGGCAAGCTGCCGGCTGTGCTGCAGCAGCGTCGCCCGCTTCCGCCGAACCTGGAGGAAGCGGTGGCCAAGCTGGAATCGCAGTGAGCCGGTCATCCGGATGAAAGGCTGGTCGCGGGTTCGGTGGCCTGGGTGAAGCGCGCCGGCACCAGGCGGTCGTAGATGCGTTGGGTGTCCGCGGCGATGCGGTCCCACGAGTAGCGCGCCTGCGCGCGGTCGCGTCCGGCGGCGCCGAGGCTTTGACGCAGGAAGTCGTCTCGGAACAGGTGGTTGACGGCTTCGGCGACCTTGTCGGGACGCCGGGGCCGCACCAGCCGGCCGGTGACGTCGTGCACGACGGTGTCCAGCATTCCGCCGACGGCCGAGGCGATTACGGGCACCCCGCATGCCATCGCTTCCAGCGGGACGATGCCGAACGGCTCGTACCACGGCGTGCACGCGACGACGTCGGCCGAGCGGAGGATGGCGGGCATGTCCTCACGAGCCACCGAACCGTACAGCCTCACCCGGTCGGCGACACCGAGTTCCTCGGCGAGCGCACGCAGCCGGCAGGCCTCCGGATCGGCATCCAATCGGGTGACGTCCGGTCCGCCCACGATCACCAGCTCGGTGTCGCGGATGAAGGGCAACGCGCGCACCACGACATCAAAACCCTTGCGCGGCACAAACCTTCCGACGCTGACGATCCGCCGGTAGTCGCCACGGGGCACCGTCGGTCCCTCCGGTCGGAACAGGTCGAGGTTTACCCCGCACGGCACGACGGAGATCCGGCTGCGGGACCTGCCCATCCGCATCAGCTCGAACACCTCGTCGGTGCAGGTGGCCGCGACCCAGGTGGCGGTGCGGGCGACGGTCGCCTCCAGCCTCAGCCGGTCGGTCGGGCTGGTGTCCTGGGCGCCCTGGTAGCGGCGCTTGACGACGCCCAGCGCGTGAAACGTCTGCACGGCAGGCAGATTCAGGTGCCGGGCGGCCAACTGGGTGGCGATACCGGACATCCAGAAGTGGGCGTGGGTGATGTCGGGGCGGTCGGCGGACCATTCGGCGTCGAGGAATCGGGCGAACGGCCCCATATGGGTCAGCAGCTCGTCCTTGGGCAGCTGTTCGGGCGGCCCGGCCGGTACGTGCACAACGGTGTATCCCTGCTCGGTCCGCACCCGCTCAGGTAGCTCGGGGTCGTCTCTTCGGGTGTAGACGGTCACGCGATGGCCGCGTCGGGCCAGCGCGGCGGACAGTTCGGCCACATGGACGTTCTGGCCCCCGGCGTCGGCGCCGCCGAGCGCCGCGAGTGGGCTGGCATGTTCGGACACCATGGCGATCTTCATCGGCGTCCTCCTCCCGTTCTCATTGGCAGATATCGATGGCTTCTTCGATGACGTCGTCCCACTCGCCCAGGAACCGGGCGAGCGTGAAGTGCGCCGTCGCGTAGTCGCGAGCCGCCTTACCGGCGGCGGCCGCCGCCGATCGATCCGTGACGAAGTGCTCGAGCGCCAGGCCCAGCGTGTCGACGTCGGCGCTGACCACGCCGGCCTCGGCGGGCACCGTCAGCGGCGCCATCGTCGAGGCCACCGCGACGACCGGCATGCCGAGATACATGGCCTCCACCAGCGACAGGCCCAGCGATGTCCATCGCGCGGTGTGCAGGAACACCCGCCGCCGAGCCACCTCGGGCAGCAGCGTCGCGGTCGGCACGTCACCTCTGCCCCGCACCTGCCCGCTGCCGTCGGCGAGCGGCTCGGTGCCCATGCCCCAGACGTCGATCGGAACCCGCGCGCCGAGCGGCGCCAGCAGATCGGTGCCCACGGTGCGTCCGCGCCGCAGCGGCTCGTTGATCATGGTCGCGGCGGCCGGAATCTCACCGGTGTAATGCGCACCAGGGTCGGCGATGCCGTGCGCGATGACCCGGGTCGGTGCCGCGCCGTTGTCCCACATCAACCGGTTGAAGTCGGTGACGTGCACAACCGGGATGTCGTCGCGTCCGGCGAGCGGATGAACGCTGTCCACGGCGAACGGTCGCGGCGCGTTGTGCTCCACATAGACGGCGGGTACGTCGATCCCGGGCCTGCGGCCCAGCCAGCGGGTGGCCAGCTCGAGCTCCTCGGGCCGCTGCAAGACCACCAGATCAACGGCTTCGTCGGCCAGATCCGAGTCCGAAATCTCCTGTGCGCGTGGCCAATTCCTACCGCACAGACCGCGGCCGTCGACGTCGCGAGCCGACGTGTACGGCACCAGGTAACGGTGCCGGCCCGCGACGAACGCTTCGGTCCAAGACCCGTGCACATGCCACACCAGCACGGTGCGCGCAGCCTTGACATCGGACATGACCGCCGCTTACCCGAGTACTTCGCTGGGGAAACGGTTCTCCACGACTCTTCGCATTTCGGACCGGACGCTCTTCGTATCGTGTACTGCCGCTGACCGGAACCGCATTTGCCGTGGTCACATGCGGGTAATCTGGCCGATATGCAGGACAGCGAAGAGATTCCCTACGACGTGCCCGAAGCCGATGCGGTCGACCAGCAACGCGCCGCCGATCCGACACCCGAGGACGAGGATGCGCCCGAGGATCAAGGTCAAAGTGTGCCATTGGAATCCAACGCTTCCGACTGGCACGAACAGCAGCTGAGCGTCGATCTGGACCCGGAACTCGAAGGGTAGACCTACGGCGTTCGGGCCGGGCTGAGGAGCCGCGATGACACACCCGGGTGAGCGCCCGCGGCGTGTCCGTACGGCTCTGCTGCTCGCGGTGTTGGTCATCGGGTTGGCCGTGTTGTTGACGCGCTGTCCCGCCAACCGGGACGGCATGCCCGGCCAGCTCGCGTCGGCGATGGAAGAGACCACCTCGGCGGCGCGCAGCGGTGTGCTGGCGTTGGATCTGTGGACCCAGGGCCGCTCGACCACCCAGCTGGCCAGTGTGCAGATCAGCGACGCCCGAAACGATGTGGCCAAGGCCTACAACGGAATTGCGACGCTACGGGCTCAAGACCCGGTCGATGTGCGACGTCAACGGATGCTGACCGAGTCGATGACGACCATCATCGCCCAGCTCAACGCGGCCTCCGCTGTGCTACGCGACGTCAGCGCGCAGCCCACCATCGCGGTCGTGCGCGCCGAACTGACGCGATCGTCAGACGAGCTCGAGTCCGGATACCGCTGATGGCAAAGCTTTTCGGGGTGGCGCTGGGCATCCTGACCGCGATCGGCGGGTTCCTCGACATCGGCGACCTGGTCATGAACGCGGTGGTCGGCTCGCGGTTCGGTCTGTCGCTGGTGTGGGTGGTGGTGGTCGGGGTCGTCGGGATCTGCCTGTTCGCCGAGATGGCCGGCCGGGTGGCCGCCGTGAGCGGCAGGGCCACCTTCGAGATCATTCGGGAACGGTTGGGGCCGCGGACCGCAGCGGCCAACCTGAGCGCATCGTTCTTCATCAACCTGATGACGTTGACGGCCGAGATCGGCGGTATCGCGCTGGCGTTGCAGCTGGCCACCGACGTGGGGCCGATGATGTGGTTTCCGGTCGCCGCGTTCGCGGTCTGGGTGGTGATCTGGCGCGTCAAGTTCAAAGTCATGGAGAACGTGGCCGGCTTGATGGGGCTGTGCCTGATCATCTTCGCCGTCGCCGTGTTCATGCTGAGCCCGGACTGGTCGAACCTGGCCCAGCAGGCCACCTCGCCGACGATCCCGGAAACCGAATCGGCGGCCACCTATTGGTTCTTCGCGATAGCGCTGTTCGGCGCCGCGATGACGCCCTACGAGGTGTTCTTCTTCTCCTCGGGCGCGGTCGAAGAGCGTTGGACCCCCAAAGACCTCGGCGTGGCACGGCTCAACGTCATGGTCGGCTTTCCGTTCGGCGGGCTGCTATCGATCGCCGTCGCCGCCGGCGCCGCGATTGTGCTGCTGCCCAACCAGATCGAGGTGACCTCGCTGTCGCAGGTCGTGATGCCGGTGGTGGCCGCGGGCGGACAGCTGGCGCTGGCCTTCGCGATCGCCGGCATCGTGGCCGCCACCTTCGGCGCAGCGCTGGAGACGGCGCTGTCGTCGGGGTACACGGTCGCGCAGTATCTCGGCTGGACATGGGGTAAGTTCCGCCGCCCCGCCGAGGCGGCGCGCTTTCACGTGCTGATGTTCGTGTCGATCGTGGTGGCCGTGGCGGTGCTGTTCACCGGGGTGGACCCGATTCTCGTCACCGAATACTCGGTGGTGTTCTCCGCGATCGCGTTACCGCTGACCTATCTGCCGATACTGGTCGTCGCCAACGATCCCGCCTACATGGGCGAACGGACCAACGGCAAGGTGCTCAACGCGCTGGGCTCGATCTACCTCGTCATCATCCTGGCCGCATCGCTGATGGCCATTCCGCTGATGATCGTCACAGGAGCCGGACAATGAACGACCGCACCGAACACCCGGTCAAACGACACCGCGGCAGCGCGCTCGACGCGCGCCTGCAACTGTTGGACCGCCAACTCGTCGACGACAACGACGACCCGATCGGCATCGTCGACGACCTGGAGCTGACCGGGGTGGAGCTGGATCGCGACATCCCCAAAGGTTCGGAAGCGCCCCAGGTGACCGCGCTGCTGTCGGGTCAGGTGCTGGCCACCCGCATATTCGGCGGCGCCCCGCCGCGCGCACACCTGCAGGAGATTCCGTGGCGCCTCGTCCAGTCGGTCGGGATCACGGTGAAGCTGAAGCCCAACGACATGCGCTTCGACGTCGGGTGGGTGGAGCGATGGCTGCGCGACCGCATCGTCAAGCACATCCCCGGAGGCCGACATGCAGGTGAGTAACCTCCTCGGGCTGCGGGTGATCGACGCGGGTTCTCATCCGGTCGGCACCGTCGTCGACGTGCGGCTGTCCGTCGCCGGCGACCTGTCCGCCGACCCGCCGGCCCCGCGGGTGCTCGGGCTGGTGATCAGCCCGCACAGCAAGGGATCGTTTCTGGGCTACGAGCGGGTCGACATCGACGGACCGAAAATGATTGCGGCACTGCTGCGTTGGGGACATCGCGGAACGTTCCTGGCGGCCTGGGAGGATATCGCCCGGTTGAGCAACGACCACGTCACGTTGCGGCCCGGCTACACCCGCTACACGGCCGCGTTGCGCGACGCCGAGTGACTCCCGGTCACGGCCGGCGTTCGTGGCCGCGGCGGCCGTCGGTGCGGCGGCGCTCCTTCATCTCCTCCTCGAAGACGTGGCGCTGTCCGCCCTGAAGCTCGTCGCGCACATCGCGTTCGTGTTGACGGAAAATCGACCAGTAGTTGTCGTCGAAGTCCTCGACGATCTGAAACGTCCACCGGCCGTAGAGCACGTTGCGGCCGACGACTTCGGCCTCCAGCCGATCCGCGACCGCGTCATGGCCCGCCGAGCGCAGTTTGTCGCAGGCCTCACCGAGCAGCAGGTCGGCATGCCCGATCAGCTGGTGAAACGAGTACAGGTCACCGCGGGCGCGTTCAACGCATTCCAACGCCTCCGACACGGCGCCGACAGCCTCGACCGTCGCGTCGTCCAGACCTTCCGGGCGTCGACCCTTGTTTGCTTGCAGCTCGGTCATGAATCCCTGATACCCACTGCGGACGGATTGCATCGGAGCAAACCGCATCGTTTTTGCTTCGACGGGTAGAAGTAGGGGGTGACGGAATTGACGGTGACCACCGGCGAAGACCTCGTGGTGTTGGTCGACGAAGCCGGTCGGGAGGTGGGCACCGCGGCGAAGTCCGTCATCCACCACAGCGCGACGCCGCTGCATCTCGGATTTTCCTGCTATGTGTTCGACGCCGATGGCCGTGTCCTGCTGACCCGGCGCGCGCTCGGCAAACGGACGTGGCCCGGGGTGTGGTCGAACTCGTTCTGCGGGCATCCCGGCCCGTCCGAGCCCATCGCGGACGCGGTGCGACGTCGTGCACGCCAAGAACTCGGCCTGTCGCTGGCTGCGCTGCGCTGCGTGCTGCCGAACTTTCGCTACCGCGCGGTGGCCGCCGACGGCACCGTGGAGAACGAGATCTGCCCGGTGTTCTGCGCCCGCACCGACGAACCCGTGCAGGTCGACCCCGACGAAGTCATGGAGTGGCGATGGGTGTCGTGGTCCGATCTGCGGTCCGCGGCGGCGCTGCCGTGGTCGATCAGCCCGTGGGCGGCCGAACAGGTGCCGCTGTTGGACGCGGCTACCGGCCCGGATCGCGATCCCGGATGACCTCGGAGCCGCGCAGCGCGCAAAGGCGTTCCGCGTAAGCCAGGTCATCGCGCCATAGCCGGGTCGCGGCCCGCCTGATGACCGGGGCGATCAGCGGCGCGGCCCGCACGGCATGTGCGAAACCCGGGCGGTCGGAGTGGGCGATGACGGCTTCGATCACCGCGGTACGCGGCAGCCCGTCGGGTCCGTTGCCAAGCGGTGTGGCGTGGGTTTCCACGGTGCTGCCGGTGCCCTCGCCGTCGAGGATGCGCATCACGATGGTGCGCGGTTCGGGGCTGGTGAACTCGGCCACCACGGGCACGCCGAACCGCCCGATCCGAAACGTCACCGCGACCAGAAAGCGGTCTGCGGCCTCGCAGACGTCGTCGCCCACCGGAGGTGACGCCAGCACCTGCAGCTTGGTGAACGAGTACGGGTGAAACCACGCACCGTGCCAGGGGTCCATCCGGTTGGCGATCACGTCGCGTGGTTCGCAGGTTCCGACCAGGCGGGTGACCGCGTGCATCCGGGGCCCGTCCGGGCGTTCAGGAAGCACCGGCCGGTCCGTCGGAGGTTGCCCGTCGACGGCGTCCAGCCGCACCCACGCCAACACGCCGTCGTCGTGGGCGGGATATGGGGCCCAGCCGGATCGGCGAGCACCCGACAGCCGCAGCCCGTGCCAGGGGCAGATCAGCGCGCCGTCGTCGACCTTTCCGGTCGACAGGTCGGCACCCAGGTGCGGACAGGCGCCCGGCCCCACGTGCAAGGTGTTGTCGGTGCCGCGCCATGCGACCAGCTCCCTGCCGGCGACGACGGTGCCCAGCGGGCGGGAACCGATGCTGTCGCTGGCGGCGAACGCATACCAGTTTCCGCTGCCGCGGGCCTGCGAGCGCCGCAGTGCGGCCGCGATGACGGCTGGGGCCGCGTCGCGGTGGGTGGGCCGCTGTGCCGACCACTGCGACGGCGGAAGCAGTTGGAACGGCCACGTTTTCGAGAGTTTCGAACGCATCTCAGCCAGCACGCTCATCGCTGACGCGCCTTTCACTTGTGGCGAGGCGGCGCAGCACCGCGGAGCGGCCCTGCGTCGGCACTGTGTGCAGGGTGTGCCCCATGATGCCGAAGCGGGCCAGCAGCTGGTTGGCCGCGGCCCACCCGGTGGTCGCAGCCCGCTCCATCAACGCGACCGGCAGGTCGATGCGGACCCCGTCACCGGCCAGCACCAGCCCGTCATGCGGGGTCGTGACACCCGGGCGTTCGGCGAAGTCACCGGGGGCAAAACGCGGACAGTCGTCGCGGCGCAGCACCCGTTCGCCGACCACCCGCATCTCGGCGGTTTCGGGATACAGCTCGTGGAGCCGCTTGACCAGTTGCTCCTCGACGTGCGGTGCGGTGGCAGCGTATGCGTGCAGCTCGACCACCGAACCGCCGGTGCGGGTGCGCCAGTCGGCCGCCTCCCGTTCGTACCGCTCGAGCACGCTGACGTTGTCCAGCGGGGCGAGCCCGCCGGTGCCCAGAAACGCGGCCCGCTCGGGTCGCACCGGGCGATCCAGCCACAGCCGCTGCACCACGAACGGCGCCGCGGTGCGCAGCGCGTCGATCCGGTTGCGCCACAACCCGTCGCCAAGACCGGGTGAGTTCGCCACGATGCGTTGCAGCGCGCCGACGTCGGTGGCCAGCACCACGCCGTCGGCATCCAGTACGTCACCTGACCCGCAACGGACCTCGAACCGGCTGCCGGCGCGCACCTCGGTGACCGCCACCCCGGTGTGGAACCGGACACCACGCGACTCCAGATAGTCGCGCAACGGATTCCACAGCGCGACATCGAAGTTCGCCGCAGCCACATCGAAGACCAGCCCTTCGCTGGAACCCAGAAAGTAGATGTGGAACATGGTGGCCAGTTCGGCGGCCGACAACTCCGCGGGTTTGGCGAAGAAGCTTCGGGAGAACACCTCGAAGGCCAGATGCCGGGCGGCGTCGGGAAAGTTGATCGCGCGCAGGAAGGTCTCCGCGTCGACGTGGTCGAGGCGGTGATAGGTGTCGGGCACCGACACCGCGGCCAGGGGCGCCGCGGCGCGGGCGTTGAGGCGCACCAGATCGCGCAGCCGGAAGGTCGGGCTGCGCATCGCGAACGCCAGCGCGTTCAGCGGCGGGGTGCGCGGCAGCCCGCGGAAGGTATCTCGGCGACCGTGCGCGTCGACCAGCGGATAGTCCTCGACGGGTGTCAGCATCGAAAGCGCTGCATCGATGCGGCGCAGCAGCTTTCGCAGGTTGTAGTACTGGCGGAAGAACGCGTGGAAGCCGCGGTTCATCGCGACCGGTGTGCCGTCGTCGAGGGTGTCGGTCCAGCCGCCGACCCGACCGCCCAGATACGGCTCACGTTCCACGACGTCGACGTCGACACCTCGTTCGGCCAGCCCGGTGGCGGCGGCCAGCCCGGCGATGCCGCCGCCCACGACCACCACGTGTGGTGTGGCGTCCAGCGCGGCCGCGTGTTCCACACCATGCGGTGCGGTGAGCGTGATGCGGCGCGGATCGGTCATGTCGGGGCCTTGGCCAAGAACGTGTGCACGATGTCGCGTTGCCAGCCGGGCATCGTGTGGCTGCTCACGTCGACGAACCCGTTGGCGCGCAGCCGATTGCGCAACTGGTGGGCGCCGTCGAAGCGGTTCACGCTGCGCCGCAGGTAGGTGTACAGCGACGCGTCGCCGTTGCGGATCCTGCCGCTGGGGATGATGATCGTCGCGCACACCACGTTCCACACGACCGTGGCGAGGCGGGAGTCGCGTACGGAGTACTCGTGCGCGGCCAGGATGCCGCCGGGCCGCAGCAGTGCCAGGAAGGCCTGCAGCTGGGCGTCCAGATCGCCGAGGTTGCGCAGCAGGTACGCCGCGAAGATGCCGTCGAACGGCCCTTCGACGTCGGCGTCCGCCAGCGCCTCGATGCGGCTGTGCACGAACCGCACCGACGGTGGCCACCGCTTGGCGCGCGCTTGGGCCAACATGCCCGCCGAGCCGTCGACCGCGACGATCTCGGCCTGCGGCGCGACCCGTACCAGCGCCGCGGTGGACGCGCCGGTGCCGCAGCCGGCGTCGAGCAGCCGCAATCCGCGACCGTTGTCGGGCAACATCATCCGCTGTGCCGACAGCCGCAGGTGGGAATGGTATCCGGGATTGGTGTCGACCAGCTTGTCGTAGGTGTCGGCCGCGGCGTCGAACGCCGCGGGCACATCGACTGGATCGCCGACTCCGCGGATGCTCATGACACCGCCTCCTGGCGGTCGCGCACCCGCTGGCGCTCCCACAGCAGCAGCACCGCGGTGACCAGCGCCCAGCCGAACAGAAAGTCCTCGATGGGAATGTCGAGCGGAAACCGGATTCCGGTCGAGTGCTGCTCGTCGTAGATGACGATCGGTGCGCTCAGTTTGGTCAGCCACCCGTCGACGGGAATCTGGAAGCCGAGCACGATCGCCATGGACAGCCAGTACGCGGGTCGGCGGAACAGCCCGGTACGCAAGAACCGGATCTCCCACAGGCACACCGCGATCACCGCCAGCACTGCCGGAAGGGTGTAGCCCAGGCCGGTCATGACGTGTGCACCGACTTGCGTTTCACCCGTTGCAGGATCGTGTCGACGGCGTTGTAGGTGAGCAGCCCGCACAGTGGTATCACGATGAAGAAGAGCAGTTCTTCCAGCGGCATGATGCCGAGCAGTTCGACACCGGTCACATACCGCGGGTTGAAGGTCCAGACCTGCGCGAGGATGGCCACCACATCCCAGATGATGAACACGGCCGCCACGGGCAGGATCGCCGCGGCGGCGCGCCACGCCCGCCGGTAGACACCTGCACCGAAGAACTCGAGCGGGGCGGTGATCGCCAGGCACCCGGCGAGCACGAGCAGGTAGTGCCATCGGTCCACGGCTATCGCCTGTCCTCTCGTATCCGGGTTCGCCACGCCTTGATCAGCCCGGCCGCGGCGACGCGGATGCGGCGGCCGTTGCCGACGGCGGCGCGTTGGCTGAAGATCGCGAAATCAATGTCCTCGATGCGGTCGAGGATCTGCGAGTACAGCGTCAGGGCCGCCGATATGCACGGCCGTGACCGGGGTGCGAGCAACGCAATGCCCTGCTGCGCATACTCGTAGGTGCGTCGTGTGGTGGCGTGCTGTTCGATCAGCGCACGACGCACCCGCGCGTCGGTGCGGCGATGATCGTGGCACCACGACAGCACATCACGGTCGACGCGGTGGGCGGCCAACTCGTCGGCGGGCAGGTAAACCCGCCCGCGCTGCAGATCTTCGTCGACGTCACGCAGAAAGTTGGTGAGCTGAAAGGCTTTTCCGAGCGCGGCGGCGTACGGCTCGGCTTCCTCACGGGAGCTGACCGTGCCGAGCACAGGCAGAAGTTGCAGGCCGATCACCTCGGCGGAGCCGTGCATGTAGCGGTCCAGTGCGGCCCGGTTCGCGTAGTCGGTGACGGTCAAATCCATCCGCATCGAGTTCAGGAAGTCGTCGAACAGCTCCCAGGGGATGTCGTACTTGCGTGCGCTGTCCACGACGGCGGTCAGCGCGGGATCGTCGTCGTCGGCCGGGGTGCGTTCGGAGACCATACGGGAGAAGAGCTGGGTGGCCAAGCGCTGCAACCGGTCTGCCCGTTCGGCTGTCGTCAACGCCGGATCGAAATCGTCGAGGATGTCGTCGGCGCGTCGGGCGAAGCCGTACAGCGCGTGCACGGCGGGGCGTTGTTCGGGGGCAAGGAGCCGGGTGGCCAGAAAGAACGTACGCCCGTGCTCGGCGTTGAGTCGGCGACAGCACCGATATGCGTTGCGAAGTGCCGGATCTCGGACGCCGGCGGCGTCCAGTTCGGAACTGATCATGTCTGCACCACCTGTGAACTCCTCGGCCGGACAGGGACCCCGGTGATCCGGTCGGCGGCCAACCGACCGGACAACAGGGCTGTCGGCACCCCGACACCCGGCACCGTCGACGATCCCGCGAGCACCACGTTGTCGATGCCGCGGACGATGTTGGCCGGACGGAACGGACCGGTCTGCGCGAAGGTGTGCGCGAGCGCGAACGGCGTGCCGGCGGCCATGCCTTGGCGCTCCCAGCCGGCCGGGTCCACCGCGTGCAGGAGCTCGGCCTCGGCGCCCAGGTGCGGCAGCCGCTCGACGACGCGGGTGAGCATGTCCCCGACGTACGCATCACCGGTCGTGGCCCAGTCCACCGTTCCCACAGCGGTATTCGGCGCAGGCGCAAGGATGTAGAGCAGGTCGCGTCCGGCTGGAGCCAGGCTCGCGTCGCTGGCGGTGGGCCGAGTCACCAACACCGACGGGTCGGTCATCACCCGACCGTCGTCGATGATGTCGCGGAAGGTCTGGTCCCAGGACTTCCCGAACACGATGGTGTGGTGACCGGAGCCGGCGCTATCGTTTCGCGCTGATTTGCAGCCGACATGCGCGACGACCGCGGACGGGGCGGGGCGCAACCGCAGCCACCGTCGCGGCGTGCGACCGAGCAGACGGTAGGTGTCGGGAAGCTCGGTCGTCAGCACCACCGCGTCGGCCGAAATGGCCTCGTCGGTGTCGGTGTGCACGGCGGTCACCCGCTCACCGCGGCGTTCCAAGCGTGAAACCGCGGAGCCATAACGGAATTCGACGCCGGCATCGGACGCCGCGGCGGCCAGCGCGTCGGGTAGCGCGCGCATCCCGCCGCGCGGAAAGTACACACCGGCGATGGTGTCCATGTAGGCGATCACGGCGTACACCGCCAGTGCGCGCTGCGGCGGAACACCGGCGTAGAGCGCCTGGAAGGTGAATACCCGGCGCAGCCGTTCATCGGAGATGTACCGCCGCACCATGCGGTCCCAGCGCCGAAAGCCGCCGATCGCGGCCAGCCGCGCCAACTGCGGGGTCAGCAGCGACAGCGGTGAGTCGAAGTTGGCCGCGATGAACCCGTCGAACTCGACGCGATACAGCCGGGTGAGCCAGTCCCGCAGCCGCAGGTAGCCCTCGGCCTGCACCGGACCCGCGAACCGTTCCACCTCGGCGGCCATCGCCGCGCTGTCACTGTGCACGTCGAGGCCGCTGCCGTCGGCGAACGACGCGTGATACGCCGGCCGCACCGGCATCAACTCGAGCCGCTCGGCCATCGACTCGCCCACCGCGGCGAACGCGTCCTCGATGATCTCGGGCATGGTCAGCACGGTCGGACCGGTGTCCAGCCGGTACCCGTCGACGTCCATCCGGCCGACCCGGCCGCCGGGGTGCACGCCGCGTTCGACGACGGTGACCGCGCGGCCCCGGCCTGCGAGCTGCAGCGCCGCCGACAGCCCGGCCAATCCGGCACCGACCACGACGACGTGGTCGGCGCTACCCTCGACCGTCCGCATGTGTTGTCACCACCCTCATGCCGCTCGGGTCGTGCACATGACGGCCATGTCCGCCAGTGCTTTTCTGACCGGTTCACCGATTTCGGGTGTTTTAATGCGCTCCAGCGCGCGGCCCACCCGTTGGTCGATCATCTGCTCGATCCACCGAACCGCTCCGGTGGCGGCGATCAGGTCGCGCCACCGGTCGATGTGGGTCTCGTCGACGTCTGGTGCGGCCATCAGCTCGGCCAACTGGCGGCGCAGCGGGGCGTCGGCGAGCTGGTAGGCCGACACCACCACGCTGGTGGCCTTGCGTTCGACCAGGTCGACGCCGGCCGGCTTTCCGGTCACCGACGCGGAACCGAAGATCCCGAGCAGGTCGTCGCGCATCTGGAACGCTTCGCCGACCGCCTCGCCGTAGCCGCCGAGCGAAGCCAGCACAGCCGGGCAACACCCGGCCAGCGCGGCCCCGATCTCGAGGGGCCTGCGCACGGTGTAGTTGCCCGATTTGCGTCGTGACACGTCGAGGACCTGGTCCAGGGTCGGAAAGCCCGCCGCGTCGTTGACGAGGTCGGCGAACTGGCCGACCGCGAGTTCGGTGCGCATCGCGTCGTAGCGGGGCCAGGCCCGCGACAGTGCCGCGGTTGCCACGCCGCTTTCCCGCCACATCTGCTCGGCCCAGACCAGGCACAGGTCGCCGAGCAGCACGGCCGCCGACTCGCCGAAGCGCTCGGCAGATCCGCTCAGGCCCCGCTCGCGGTGCCAGCGCGCGAAGTCGACGTGAGCGGCGGGTCGACCGCGGCGCAGCGTGGCCCCGTCCATCACATCGTCCTGCAGCAGCGCGAACGCATGAAGCAGCTCCAAGCTGGCCGCCGCGCGCAGCGCCGCGGGGTCTTCGTCTCGACCGCACAACCAGCCCAAATACATGAACGTCGAACGCAGGCATTTCCCACCGGTGAGAAAGCCGTGCAGGATGTCGCCGGTGATGTCGACGCCGGTCTCGCCCAGCTGATCGGCCCCGTGCTCGGCGACAAAGCCCATCACGGCATCCGAGACGGCGTCGCGCACGCTGGCCCGCCACGACGCGGCAGACACCGGCACCGAGGCAACGGCGCACGTTCCTGCGTCGCCTACGCTCACGTTGGTCCTTTTCGTCGTCCGGCGTTGACTTCACTACCCACTTCGACGCGAAATGAACCGCCGGACCGGTTTCACGTGACCACTTCTGACCGGACGCTGCCCAAGGCGCGGTGTCGACCAGGCGCCCCGATGGTGGTGCGGAGACGAACGAGGTTGTGCGCCACCGGCTCTCGCATCACCGGCGTCGGTTGAGCCACCAGATGTGGGTGGACAGCGCGGTCGCGAACGCGCACCAGGCCGGGTAGGGCGTCAGCGACAGCGCGCTTCTACCGCTGGCCGCGGTGGCCCTGCGGGTGAGGTCGGCGCTGCTTGCCGTCAGTGCGGCCGCGGTCACCGCGGCCAGGCCGAGCCGACGCCGGCTGAAAAATATCCACGACCAGCTCGCGTTGAGCAACAGGTTGATCGACAACGCCGCGGCGAGCGCCTTCCGCGGGCTGTCGTCTCCGGCGGTTCGGCTGTCGTCGAGGGCTCGGGCCGACACCATCGCGATGTCGGTGTAGAGCAGCGGCCAGACGATCGGGAACACGCTGCTCGGCGGCTGATACGGCGGCTTGCGCAGCCTCCTGTACCACAATGACTGCGAGTTGGAACCCGTCGCCGCGCCACCGACCAGGGCGGTGGTGGTGACAGCAGCCGCGGCCGCCCCAATTGTCTTGATACGCAAGGTAACTCCATTCGATAGCGGTGCACGGTCAGCACGCGTTGTCGCGCTGCCCGCAGAGTACCCAGACCAGGCACCTTCGACTCCCCGCCGCGTTTAGCGCGTCGGCAGCCAGGGAACCCATCGATGGCGTGGGGAAATTCCCCCGTTCGGCCCTGCAAGGGGCAAGACCGATCCACTGCGAATAGGGGAAAGGCGACCAATGACAGAAAAGAACAGCGGTCCCGAAGAAGGCATCAAGGGTGCCGTCGAGGACGTCAAGGGCAAGGCAAAGGAAACGCTCGGCACCGTGACCGGCCGCGACGACATGGTCCGCGAGGGTAAGGCCCAGCAGGACAAGGCCGACGCCCAGCAGGATGCGGCGAAGAAGGAAGCCGAGGCCGAATCGGCTCGTGGCGGCGCCAAGGCCGCCGAGGAGCGCCAGGAGTCCGAACAGCGCTGACAAGCGCATACGGAAACGCAAAGGAAGAAGCCCAGCCGGCAAACCCGGCTGGGCTTCTTTCGGTCAGGCGGTCAGCTGCTTGGACGTTGGCGCTGCGCCTCGGGATGTTCTGCGTGCCAACGCTCTTCGACTTTGCGAACCCGCAGATGCTCGATCGCGAGCCAGCCCAGCGACACGATGAACAGGCCCGCGGAAATGCAGCCCAGCGTGATACCGACGTTGTGGTGGGTCGTCGCGTGCGCGGCCAGGGCTGCGACGAAGGCGACCAGCGCCAGGCCGAGCACCACCAGCGCGGGCATGTTCTTGGTGTCCTTCATCGTCTCGCCGGCGTGCGGACGCGTGGTCCGTGCATGATCGACAGGATCGTTCGGGCTTTTCATGGCTACTCCTCTCCCGGCTAGAACTACCCGACTGCGCTGGGAAAGAAACCGCCGATATCACTGGTAAGGCGGGTACTGATCATTTCGCAGCAGGTTGGCCAGGTGTGCGGCGTTGCGCGCCAGGGCCGCGGTGGTCTTGGCCACCGGCTCGGGCACTTCGTCGAGATCCTGGTAGTCCGTGGACTGCATCGCCTCGCCGGTCCAGTAGGTGCCGCCCTGCGCCGGTATGGAGAAACCGATGTCGTTGAGCCCCTGGAACATGTCCGCGATGATCTTGTGCGCGCCGTCCTCGTTGCCGACGACCCCGACCACGGCGACCTTGCCGACCATGATCGGCCGTCCGGCGTCGTCGGTGGTGGACAGCTCGGCGTCGAGGCGCTCCAGAATGCGTTGCGCGATGCTGGACGGATGGCCGACCCATACCGGGGTGGTGAGCACCATGATGTCGGCGTCGATCAGCTTCTGCCGAAGCTGTGGCCATTGGTCGCCGTCGCCCATATCGGCTTCCACGCCGGGCGATATCGCGTAATCCACGGCCCGCAGAATTTCGGTGCGCACGCCCGCACCGCGAAGTTCCTCGCAGATGTGCTCGGCCATCAGCTGGCTGCTCGACGGCGCGGGGCTGGGCTTGAGGCTGCACACCAACGCCACCGCGGTCAGCGGCCGTCCCGGGTCCTTCGGGGTACTCACAGCACGAACATCGTCGGCCCGGCCAGCGACGGCATGCTCATCGCCACCACGATCAACGTCAAGGTCAAAAGGATCCACCCCGCGCCTTGCCATGCCCAGAAGGACTCCCGCTTTCGCCACCCCTGGTAGGTACGAAAGAACGCGCGCAGCGCACCGAGCAGCAAGATGCCCGGCGCACCGAGCGCCAGCAGAGCGCGTTGCGGCGCGCCACAGGCCACCGTGTCGGCGGTCGCTCCTGAGCAGGTGCTGACCCACACCGCGGCTGTCACCAGAAACGCGATGCCGGCCACCCCGACCAGCACCGTGAAGCGGACCGCGTCGCGCATGCTCGAATCGACGTGGCGCACTTCGCCTGGATTGTGGTGCACTGCAGCCTCTCCCCGGTTCGCTGTGGCGGCGCCGTCGACGACGACGGGGAGAATATTCCCGGTGCCCTGACCGGGTAAACCTCAGGATTCGACGCGAGAATGCGCGGTCAGCAGCAATCTGTCGTAGCTGGACCGATGCGGTAGCTCTTCGTCGTAGCTGAGCTCCAAGAAGTCTTTCGCGATTTGCTCGGAGAGCAGCCGCAACTTGGTGTTGGTCTCCTGCGAGCGCCATTTGAGCAGTTCGAACGCGGATTCGGCGTTGATCCGATAGATGAGCATCAACATGCCCTTGGTCTGTTCGATCACACCGCGCGCCTCGGCGATCTCTGCGACCGCGGCGGTGACCATCTTGTTCTGCCGCTCGGTCATCGCCGGCGTGACGTCGACATAGAAGCCCTGGGTGCCGATCACGGCACCGTCATCGTCGAAGATCTGGTCTCCGACCACGACGACGTGATGCGTGTCGCCGTGGGTGTCGATGATGCGGTGACGGGTGGAAAAGGCACCTGAGGTGCGCTTGATCTCGTCCAGCGTGGCGGCGACCTGACCGTAGTCGTCCGGATGTTTATGCGAGAGCACCAGATCCGTGGTCGGTTCGACGGTGCCCGGCTCATATCCGTGCATCCGTTGCACCTGCGGTGACCACTCCCATCGTTCGTCGGCGAAATAGAAGCGGAACCAGCCGACCCGCTGTGGATCCCCGCCCGCGAGGGCGTGCTCGGCGGACGATTGTCCCTCGAACTCGACCAGCTCATCAGCCATGTCCGCAAGATTAACCCTGTTCGCGCGGGTAAACACGGGCAAAGCGGGCTTTTCGTGCGCGGCGGTCATCCGCGGGTGTCGGCGCCCGTGCCTACCATTCGGTTGTGCGACTGCGGCTGTACGTGCTCACCGGCATCGTCTCGGGTATCGCCGCGTATCTGCTCGGCGTCGACATCCCCTGGAGCATCGTGGTCGGCGTGATGACACCGGTGCTTCTGGCGGCCGCACCGTCGTTTCTCGCCGGCACCGTTGCCGGGCTTCGGACCGCGGATGATCCGGCGGATGCCATGTCGGGCACCGAGTTCGAGGATTACGTCGCGCGGATTGCGCGATCCTGCGGGTTGCCGGTCATCATGACGTCACTGACCGGCGACTGGGGTGTCGACATCATCGTCGGGACACGACCGAACCGGCTCGCCATCCAGTGCAAACGCCAATCGCGGCCCGTCGGCACGGCCGCGGTTCAGGAGGTGGTGGCCGGAGCGCCGATGCAGGACTGCGCCACGACCCTGGTGGTCACCAACAACGACTTCACCCCTGCGGCACGCAAACTCGCGGAGTTGCACGGTTGCGAGTTGGTCAGCGGCACAGAGCTACGCCGGTTGCCCGCAACGATACGTCGACTCACCCAGCCCGCGGCGCCGACCGGAATCAGCTGAGGCGCCGCGTGGTCGGCTACAGGATCGGCCGGCCGCCGGTCACCGCGATCCGCGCTCCGGTCACATAGCTGGCCTCGTCGGAGGCCAGCATCACATAGACCGGCGCCAGCTCGACGGGTTGGCCGGCGCGGCCCAGCGGGGTGTTCTCACCGAACTGCTTGACCTTCTCCGGCGGCATCGTCGACGGGATCAGCGGGGTCCAGATCGGGCCGGGCGCAACGCTGTTGGCGCGGATCCCCTTCTCGCCGACCATTTCGGCCAGGCTGGCCGAGAAGTTCGCGATCGCAGCCTTCGTCGCCGCGTACGGCGCCAGCTTCGGGTTGGGCATGTCGGAGTTCACCGAGGAGCTGCCGATGATCGACGCGCCGGCGCCCATGTGCGGCAGCGCCGCCTTCACCAGATAGAAGTAGGCGCCGATGTTGAGCCGGAACGTGTAATCCCATTCCTCGTCGCTGATCTCGTCGAGGGTGTCGTGCGTCATCTGGTAGGCGGCGTTGTTGACGAGCACATCGATGCCGCCGAACTCCTGCACGGCCTTGTCGACCACGGCGCGGCAGTGCGCCGGATCGGAAAGGTCACCGGGCATCAGCACGCACTTGCGGCCGGCGTCGCGCACATAGCGTTCGACCTCCTTGGCGTCCTCGTCCTCGTTGAGGTAGGCGATCAGCACGTCGGCGCCTTCGCGGGCGTAGGCGATCGCGACCGCACGACCGATTCCGCTGTCACCGCCGGTGATGATCGCGCGCTTACCCTCGAGCCGGCCCGAACCGCGGTAACTCGTTTCACCGCAATCCGGCACCGGATCCATCTTGGCCTGAACGCCCGGCGGCGCCTGTTGTTGTTCAGGGAACCCCACTTGCGATCGCCCTCCTCCGTAGTGTTGAGTGAGCCGACCCACGGAGTACCCGCGCCGGCGGCGACAAACCGGTCCGGCTTGTTGCACATGTGTCAATTAAGATGTCGGTATGTCTGAACCCAGGCGCCGGCTCTCCCCCGACGACCGGCGCAACGAACTGCTGGCGCTGGGCGCCGAGGTGTTCGGACAACGCCCCTACGACGACGTGCGCATCGACGAGATCGCCGAGCGCGCAGGCGTTTCCCGCGCCTTGATGTATCACTACTTCCCGGACAAGCGGGCGTTCTTCGCCGCCGTCGTGCGCGCGGAGAGCGAACGGCTCTTCGAGGCCACCAACACCCCGCCCAGACCGGGCCAGAGCCTGTTCGACCAGCTGCGCGAGGGCGTGTTGGCCTACCTGCGCTACGACGAGGAGAACCCGTACGGCGCATGGGCCACCTATGTGGGGATGGGCCGCCACGACCCCGTGCTGCGCGGCATCGAGGACGTCGACAACGAGCGCCAGGCCAACCGGGTCCTGGCCCGCATCCGCGCCGCCGCCGGTGTCGAGCTGGACTCCAAGGTGGAGCGCGATCTGCGCATCAGGGTCTACGGCTGGCTGGCCTTCACGTTCGAGATGTGTCGTCAGCACGTGCTGGAGCCCTCGATCGACGTCGACCAGGTCGCCGAGGCCTGCGCGCACGCGCTGCTCGATGTGATCCGGCGGCTGCCCGGGATCCCGGCCGATTTCGCCGAGCGCACGGTTGTTGACGGGCCTACTCGACGTTTGGGTGCATGAACCGTGCGCTCGAGGCGAATAATGTCGGACCCCGTTGGCACGATGGCTAGATGAGCTCTACCGCGCTGTCCCGGTTCAGCGAGCTGACCAGGGAGTGGTTCGCGGGCACGTTCGCCGAACCGACGCCCGCCCAGGCCCAGGCTTGGGCGGCGATCGCCGACGGCGACAACACGCTGGTCATCGCGCCGACGGGGTCAGGTAAGACGCTCGCAGCCTTCTTGTGGGCCATCGACCGGTTGGCGGTCGCCGAACCGCGTCCGGCAGGAGCCGGCACGCGCGTGCTGTACGTCTCCCCGCTCAAGGCGCTGGCCGTCGACGTGGAACGCAACCTGCGCACCCCGCTGACCGGCATCGGCCGGGTCGCCGAACGGCGCGGGGTGCCCGCACCCGACATCACCGTCGGCGTGCGATCCGGCGACACCCCACCCAAACAACGCCGTGAGCTGATCCTGCGGCCCCCGGACATTCTGATCACGACGCCGGAGTCGCTGTTCCTGATGCTGACGTCGTCGGCGCGCGAGACGCTGGCCGACGTGCAGACGGTGATCGTCGACGAGGTGCACGCCGTCGCCGGCACCAAGCGCGGCGCCCACCTGGCGCTGTCGCTGGAACGGCTCGATCAGCTGGCCGACAAGCCCGCGCAACGCATCGGGTTGTCGGCCACCGTGCGACCGCCCGAAGAGGTGGCGCGATTCCTTTCCGGTCAGCAGCGCACCACGATCGTCGCACCGGCTGCGGCCAAGACGTTCGACCTGTCGGTTCAGGTGCCCGTGCCCGATATGGCCGACCTGCAGAACAACACCATCTGGCCCGACGTCGAACACCGCATCGTCGACCTGATCGAGGCGCACACCAGCTCGATCGTGTTCACCAACTCGCGGCGCCTTGCCGAGCGGCTGACCTCGCGGCTCAACGAGATCGCCGCCGAACGCGCTGGGGTCGAGGTGCCCGATGAGCCCAACCGGCAGGTCGGCGGCGGCGCGCCGGCGCAGCTGATGGCCAGCGGTGCCTCCTACGGCGCTCCGCCGCTGCTGGCCCGCGCCCACCACGGGTCGGTCAGCAAGGAGCAGCGCGCGCAGGTCGAAGACGACCTCAAAAGCGGGCGTCTGAAGGCCGTCGTCGCGACGTCCAGCCTGGAGTTGGGTATCGACATGGGCGCGGTCGATCTGGTGATTCAGGTCGAGGCGCCGCCGTCGGTGGCCAGCGGACTGCAGCGCATCGGCCGCGCCGGCCATCAGGTCGGCGAGGTATCGCAGGGCGTGCTGTTCCCCAAGCACCGAACGGATCTGATCGGCTGCGCGGTCACGGTCAAACGCATGCGCTCCGGCGAGATCGAAAGCATGCACGTGCCGACCAACCCGCTCGACGTGCTGGCGCAGCACACGGTGGCCGCGTGCGCGCTGGAACCGCTGGACGCCGACCGCTGGTTCGACACGGTACGGCGCAGTGCCCCGTTCGCGACGTTGCCGCGCAGCGCATTTGAGGCCACGCTGGACCTGTTGTCGGGCAAGTATCCGTCCACCGAGTTCGCCGAGCTGCGCCCGCGGCTGGTCTACGACCGCGATGCGGGCACGCTCACCGCCCGCCCTGGCGCGCAGCGGCTCGCGGTGACGTCGGGGGGCGCGATCCCCGACCGCGGCCTGTTCACCGTCTATCTGGCCACCGACTCCGAAAAGCCGTCGCGGGTCGGTGAACTCGACGAGGAGATGGTCTACGAGTCCCGCCCCGGTGACGTGATCTCGTTGGGCGCGACCAGTTGGCGCATCACCGAGATCACCCACGACCGGGTATTGGTGATTCCGGCGCCTGGGCAGCCCGCACGGCTTCCGTTCTGGCGCGGCG
Organism: Mycolicibacterium pulveris; assembly: GCA_050205315.1. Lineage (GTDB taxonomy): Bacteria > Actinomycetota > Actinomycetes > Mycobacteriales > Mycobacteriaceae > Mycobacterium > Mycobacterium pulveris_A. The sequence continues at coordinate 148,125 of JBNMRA010000013.1, forward strand.
ACGGGGTGGGCAGGCCCGCCGAACTCGGCGCCGCGGTGGGCCAGTTCACCGGCGAGCTGGCCCAACTCGGTCGCGACGAGTTCGAGAACCATTGCCGCACGATGGGTCTGGATGAGTTTGCGGCCGACAACTTGTGGCGGTTACTCGCCGATCAGCGCGAAGCGACGGGCGTGGTGCCCTCGGACGCGACGTTGGTCGTCGAGCGGTTCCGCGACGAACTCGGTGACTGGCGGGTGATCCTGCACTCGCCCTACGGGCTTCGGGTGCACGGGCCGCTGGCGTTGGCGGTCGCGCGCCGGCTGCGGGAGCGCTACGGCATCGACGAGAAGCCGACGGCCTCCGACGACGGCATCATCGTGCGGTTGCCCGACACCGACGAAGCCGCCCCCGGCGCCGACCTGTTCGTGTTCGACGCCGACGAGATCGAGCCGATCGTCACCGCCGAGGTGGGCGGCTCGGCGCTGTTCGCGTCGCGGTTCCGCGAATGTGCGGCGCGCGCTTTGCTTTTGCCGCGCCGCCACCCCGGAAAACGTTCGCCGCTGTGGCATCAGCGCCAGCGCGCCGCGCAGTTGTTGGACGTCGCGCACAAGTACCCGGACTTCCCGATCGTGCTGGAGGCGGTGCGCGAATGCCTGCAGGATGTCTACGACGTGCCCGCGTTGACCGAGCTGATGCACCGGGTGGCGCAGCGCCGGCTGCGGGTCATCGAGGTCCAGACCGTCACCCCGTCCCCGTTCGCGGCATCGCTGCTGTTCGGCTATGTCGGCGCGTTCATGTACGAGGGCGACAGCCCGCTGGCCGAGCGGCGCGCGGCGGCGCTGTCGCTGGACAGCGTGTTGCTGGCCGAGTTGCTGGGCCGGGTGGAACTGCGCGAGCTGCTCGATCCGCAGGTCATCGCGACCACGACGCGCCAACTGCAGCACCTGGCCGAGGACCGGCTGGCCCGTGACGCCGAGGGCGTCGCCGATCTGCTGCGGCTGCTCGGCCCGTTGACCGAACGTGAGATCGCCGAGCGCGCCACGACGTCGGACGTGGGCGGTTGGCTCGACGGGCTGCGCGCGGCCAAGCGGGCGTTGACGGTCACGTTCGCCGACCAGACGTGGTGGGTGGCCGTCGAAGACATCGGCCTACTGCGCGACGGCATCGGGGTGGCGGTGCCGGTGGGTGTTCCGGCGGCGTTCACCGACTCGGTCGCCGATCCGCTCGGCGAACTGCTCGGCCGCTACGCGCGCACGCACGGCCCGTTCACCACCGCAGACGCCGCGGGCCGGTTCGGGCTCGGGCTGCGGGTCACCGCCGACGTGCTGAGCAGGATGGCGATCGACGGCAAGCTGATCCGCGGTGAGTTCACCGACCAAACCGACGGCGAACAATGGTGTGACTCCGACGTTCTGAAGATCCTGCGGCGCAGATCGTTGGCCGCGCTGCGGGCTCAGGTAGAGCCGGTCAGCACCGCCGCCTACGCCCGGTTCCTGCCGTCATGGCATCAGGTCGGCTCGCACACCACCGGTGTCGACGGGTTGGCCGGCGTCATCGAGCAGCTGGCCGGGGTGCCGCTGCCCGCGTCGGCGGTCGAACCGCTGGTGTTCGGCCAGCGGGTACGCGACTACCAGCCTGCGATGCTCGACGAACTGCTGGCGTCCGGCGAGGTCACCTGGTCGGGCGCCGGCCAGATTGGCGCCGGTGACGGCTGGGTGGCGTTTCATCTCGCCGAGTCGGCGCCGATGACGCTGAGCCCGCCGGCACAGATCGAGTTCACCGACAACCATCGGGCGGTCCTGGAGACGCTCGGTGGCGGCGGCGCGTATTTCTTCCGTCAGCTCGCTGACAATCCCACCGACGAGCTCAAGGCCGCGCTGTGGGAACTGGTCTGGGCGGGCTGGGTCACCGGCGACACGTTCGCGCCCGTGCGGGCCGTGCTGGCGGGCACTCGGCGCACCGGCGGGCGCCGTGGCGCACCGGCGCACCGGCAGCGGCCGCGGCCGCCGCGGTTGAGCAGCTACAGCGTCGCGCACGCCCAGACCCGCGCCGCTGATCCGACGGTGGCGGGGCGCTGGTCGGCACTCCCCGCGGCGGAACCGGAATCCACTGTGCGCGCACACTTTCGCGCCGAGCAGCTGCTGAGCCGCCACGGGGTGCTGACCAAGGGCGCGGTGGCCGCCGAGCAGGTGCCCGGCGGCTTCGCGATGCTGTACAAGGTGCTGACGGCGTTCGAGGACGCCGGCCGGTGTCAGCGCGGCTACTTCGTGGAATCGTTGGGCGGGGCGCAGTTCGCGGTGGCCTCCACCGTGGACCGGTTGCGCACGTACCTCGACGGGGTGGACCCGGAGCGCCGCGAGTACTCGGCGGTCGTGCTGGCCGCCGCCGACCCGGCCAACCCGTACGGCGCGGCGCTGCCGTGGCCCGGCCCAGGGCCCGGTCGTAAAGCCGGCGCGCTGGTCGCGATCGTCGACGGGGAGCTGGTGTGGTTCCTCGAGCGCGGTGGCCGCACCCTGGTGAGCTTCAGCGACGACCCCGACGCACACATCGCCGCCGCGGCGGCGCTGGCCGAACTCGTCGGGAGCGGACGGGTGCAGTCGCTGCTCGTGGAGAAGGTCAACGGCGTCTCGGTGCTGGATCCGGGCGCCGACGGCCAGCGTGCGGCGGTACACGACGCGTTGACCGGCGCCGGTTTCTCGCGCACCCCCCGCGGACTGAGGCTGCGGTAACGATGCCCGAGGGCGATACCGTCTGGCACACCGCGGTCATCCTGCGCGACGCGCTCGAAGGAAAGGCGCTGACGCGCTGCGATGTCCGGGTGCCCCGCTACGCCACCGTCGACCTCACCGGCCGCGTCGTCGACGAGGTCATCAGCCGGGGTAAGCACCTGTTCATCCGCGCCGGCGACGCCAGCATCCACTCGCATCTGAAGATGGAGGGCAGCTGGAAGGTGCATCCGCTGCACCGGCCGAGCAGAGCGGGCCATCGCATCCGGATCATCCTGGAAACCAGGGACATCCAGGCAGTGGGCATCGACCTCGGCGTGCTGGAAGTGCTCGAGCGTGACCACGACACCGACGCCGTCGCCCATCTCGGCCCGGACCTGCTCGGCGACGACTGGGATCCGCGCGTCGCGATGCAGAACCTGACCGCCGACCCGCACCGCCGGCTCTCCGAGGCACTGCTGGATCAGCGGGTGATGGCCGGGGTCGGCAACGTGTACTGCAACGAGTTGTGTTTCGTCACCGGTTATCTGCCGACCACACCGGTCGGCAGCGTGCGCGACCCGTTGCGGATGGTCCAGCGGGCCCGCGACATGTTGTGGCTCAACCGGTCCCGCTGGAACCGCACCACCACCGGCGACACGCGGCGCGGTAACCAGCTGTGGGTGTACGGCCGCGCCGGCGAGCCGTGCCGCCGCTGCGCCACCCCGATCGAGTTCGACCAGGGCGGCGAGCGGGTCACGTACTGGTGCCCGGTCTGTCAGACCTAGCTCCGCGACGGCAGGGCCAGCTTGACGATCTTGCGCACGACGGTGGCGAACTGGCGCGGCAGCGAGCCCGTGTTGTACGGGATGCCGTAGCGCTCGCAGATGTCGCGGATCTCCGCGGAGAGCTCGGCGTGCCGGTGCGCGGGAATGTCGGGGAACAGGTGGTGCTCGATCTGAAACGACAGGTTGCCCGACAGTAGGTGAAACAGCTTGCCGCCGGTCAGGTTTGCCGAGCCCAGAATCTGGCGGAAGTACCACTGACCGCGGGTCTCGGCCTTGGTCTCCTCGATGGAGAACTCCTGGACGTCGTCGGGGAAGTGACCGCAGAAGATGATCATGTACGCCCACACGTTGCGCACCAGGTTGGCCGTCATGTTGCCCGCGAACACCCACGGCGCGAACGGGCCGGCCAGCAGCGGGAACGCGACGTAGTCCTTCAGCGTCTGGCGCTTGGTCTTGCGCCAGATGCCCTGCAGGATCTCGCGTTTGTCGGCCAGCGTGATCTCGCCGGCGCGGATGCGTTCGGTTTCCAGCTCGTGCAGCGCGACCCCGTATTGGAACAGCACCATCAGCAGGAACGCATACACCGGGTTACCGAGGAAGTAGGGCCGCCACTTCTGCTCGGGGCTCATCCGCAGGATGCCGTAGCCCACATCGCGGTCCATGCCGACGATGTTGGTGTAGGTGTGGTGCATGTAGTTGTGCGAGTGCCGCCACTGCTCGGAGGGACATGCGGTGTCCCACTCGAAGCCGCGCGACGAGATCGCCGGATCGCCCATCCAGTCGTACTGGCCGTGCATCACGTTGTGGCCGATCTCCATGTTGTCCAGGATCTTCGACAGGCTCAGCAGCGTCGTGCCCGCGAGCCAAAACGGGGGCAGGATCCCGCCGAACAGCAGGGCGCGACCGGTGACCTCCAACGTGCGCTGTGCCTTGATGACACCTCGGATGTAGTCGGCGTCGCGCTCGCCGAGATCGGCGATCACGCGTTCCCTGATCGCGTCGAGCTCACGGCCGAACGCTTCGGTCTGCTCGGGGGTCAGGCTGATCGTCTTGCCGGCGACCACCTTCTCGATGGTCTTGGGTGTGGTGGTGGTGACGGTCATGTCGACTCCTTCGGTCTAGAGCGCGAGGTCGACGTCGCCGACGGGCACGGACACGCAGATCTGCACGTCCTCCTCGTCGACGCCGGATGTCGCGCCGGTGATCAGGTTCTTCACCGCGCCGCGGGTTTTGCGGCGGGCGCAGCTGTGGCAGATGCCCATCCGGCATCCGCTTTCGGGCGTCAACCCGGCGGCCTCGGCCTGTTCGAGCAGCGGGCGGCCGTCGTCGGTCACGGTCAACCCGCTCTCGGCGAAACTGACTGTGCCACCGGCGGTTTCAGCCGATGTGTCGAAGACCGGCGGCACGAAGCTCTCGCTGCGCGCATCGGGGCGCAGCCCACGCACCGCATCGGCGAGCGACGGCGGACCGCAGACATACACCGCGTCCGCGTCGGGCATCGCGGCGCGAAGGTGCTCGGGACCGAACCGACCCTGCAGGTCCGCACCGGCCGTCGAGCGGGTGTAGCCGTAGCGCACCTTGACGTCGGCCGTGGCAGCCAGCGCCTCGAGCTCGGCGCGGTAGCAGACGTCCTCGGCGCTGCGCGCGTAGTGCACGAACGCGACCTCGCCGGGATGGCCCTGCGCCCGCAACGTGCGCAGCATCGACATCACCGGTGTGATGCCGCTGCCGCCTGACACGAACAGGATGCGCTGCGGCCAGCCGGCGGGCGGACCGCTCGGCAGGGTGAAGTCCCCGCCGACGCTGTCGAGCCCGACCACCATGCCGGGGCGCGCGTGCTCGTTGAGGTAGGTCGACACCAGGCCGCCGTCGTGGCGGCCGATCGTCAGCTCGATGTACGGCGCCCCGGCGGCGCTGGCCGGCGAGTAGGGCCGGGTGCGCCGACGGCCGTCGATTTCCACCGTCAGGTTGATGTGCTGGCCGGCACGAAATCCGGTGAACGCCTGATTCGGCTCCAGCGTGAGCGTGACGCTGCGCGCGGTCTGGCGCCGCACGCCGATCACCTTCGCGCGGGCCTCGCGCGACGTCCATGTCGGGGCGACGAGCTCGGTGTATCGGTCGACGCCGTGCGGTCCGGTGAGCAGGTCCACCAGCGGTGAACCGAGCACCCGCTGCCGCAGCCCCCGCGTCAAAGTTTGAGTGAACATATGTATACCGTGCGAGTCGGGAACCGGATTGGTCAAGGAAACGGCGCAGCTTGTGGTACGTTTCACAGAGTGAACAGTCGTACGCCTAGTTCACGAACAGGTCGTTCGGGCAAGAGCAGGTCACGGTCCCGGGACACCCTGTCCCGCGAGGAACGCAAAGAGGCCACCCGCCGCGCGATCGTCACGGCCGCGCTACGGCTGCTCGAAGAACGCAGCTTCGCCGCGCTGAGCCTGCGCGAGGTGACCCGGGAAGCCGGCATCGTGCCCGCGGCGTTCTACCGGCACTTCGAGTCGATGGAGGCGCTGGGCCTGGTGCTCATCGACGAGTCGTTCCGCGCGCTGCGCGAGATGCTGCGCGGCGCACGCTCGGGCAAGCTCGATCCCAACCGGGTCATCGAGTCCTCCGTCGACATCCTGATCGACGGCGTGAACGAACGACGCGAACACTGGCGCTTCATCGGCCGTGAGCGCTCCAGCGGGCTCACCGTGCTGCGCTACGCGATCCGCACCGACATCCGGTTGATCACCTCCGAGCTGGCGATCGACCTGGCCCGGTTTCCCGGGCTCAACACGTGGAGCAGCGAGGACCTCAACATCCTCGCGACGCTGTTCGTGAACTCGATGATCTCGATCGCCGAGGCCATCGAAGACGCACCCGACCCAGCAGCCCAAGAGGAGATCCGGCGCATCGCGGTCAAGCAGCTGCGGCTGATCGTGGTCGGCGTCACGGGGTGGCGCAGCGCGGGTTAGCGTGTGGCGCATGGCGCATCTGGAACTGACCTATCCTCGTCCCGACGTCGCGGTGCTGACCCTGAACCGCCCCGACAAGCTCAACGCGCTGTCCTACGAACTCGTCGAGGACCTGCACACCACGCTCGCCGAGATCAACGCCAACAACGACTGCCGCGTCGTCGTGCTCACCGGCGCCGGCCGCGGCTTCTGCTCCGGACTGGACCTGTCCGATCCGAGCCCGGAGCGCGCCGGACAAGGCACCGAGTTCCCGCGATCGGGTATGCGTTGGCAGGAACGCATCGCCGAGCTGACCGCCCGCCTGCACCGCCTACGGCAGCCTGTGATCGCCGCGGTCAACGGCGTCGCCTACGGCGGCGGGATGGGTATCGCGCTGGCCTGCGACATCCGCATCGCCGCGCAGTCCGCACGGTTCTGCACCCAGTTCATCAAGCTGGGTCTCGGGGGCTGCGACATCGGGGTGAGCTACACGCTGCCGCGGATCGTCGGTGCGGGGCCGGCGTTCGACCTGATCCTCACGGCGCGTGCGGTCGAGGCCGACGAAGCACTGCGGCTCGGCATGGTCTCGCGGGTCACGCCCGATGGCGAGGTGCTCGACACCGCGCTGTCGATCGCCGAAACGCTCTGCGGCTACGGCAAATTCGGTGTGGAGTCCACCAAGCAGGTGCTGTGGGCCAACCTCGAGGCCGCCAGCCTGGAGGCCGCGCTGCACCTGGAGAACCGCAGCCAGATCCTGTCGTCGACCAGCGGCGACATGCGCGCTGCTACCGAGGCGTTCCACCACCGTCGACAATGATCACCTGACCGGTGATGTAGCTACCCGCATCGGACGCCAACAGCAGTGCGGTACCGACCATTTCGTCGGGCGACGCCAGCCGCTTGAAGAAGGTGCTGTTGGCCATCATGTCGACGACCTCCTGCGGGTTGTTGCGCATCATGTCGGTGTCGACCGGACCGGGCGCAATCGCGTTCACTCGGATGCCCGACGGGGCGAACTCGACGGCCATCGACCGGGTGAACGACATCAGCGCGGCCTTGTTCGCGGAATAGATGGAGGTGAACGCCGAGAAGTTGAACGCGCCGACCGACACCATGTTGATCACCGCGCCGTGCGCGCTGGCCTTCAGATGCGGCAGCGCCGCCTGCACCAAAAACACCGGCCCGCGCAGGTTCACCTCATGGGATTTGGCCAGCGCCTCGGGCGTCATCGCACCCAGCGGCTGGGCCAGCGCGTTGGCGGCGTTGTTGACCACGACGTCGACGCCGCCGAACTCGTCGACGGTGCGCGCCACCAGCGCCTCGAGGTCGTCGACCTCCCCGAGGTGGGTGGGCACCCCGATGGCCTGGCCGCCGAGGTCGCGCAGGCGCTGCGCGGCCGCTTCACAGGCGTCGGGCTTGCGGCTGGCCACCACGACGCGGGCGCCGGCCAGCGCGAAACCCTCGGCCAGCGCGAGGCCGATGCCGCGGGTGCCGCCGGTGACGATCACGGTGCGGTCGGTCATGTCGAACAAACGGTCAAACGAAGTGCGGTCCACGCGGTCAGTCAAGCAGACCGCGCCGCGCGGGCCGTCAGTCGGTCATCGCCCATGTCGATGTGGCGATCAGATCGCCCCGCTCCAGCGCGGCGGACCGATATTCGTGGATCCTGCGGTAGTCCTCGTCGGTCACCATGTCCAGAAACGCGGCGGGCGAGGGATATTCGACCACCAGGATCGCGTCCCACCACGGCTCGGTGCCCTCGCCGATGACCTGCGTGGGCGCGGCGCCGGCGTAGCGGACCGTGCCGCCGACGCGTTGCAGATGTGGACCGACCTCATGCGCGTAGCGCAGGTAGCTGTCCCTGCCGCCGTCTTTGAACCGCAGCAGGTTGACCATCACGACCGGCTCGTCGGCCGGCCTGGCCGCCAGCGCTTCGATCTGCTGCGCGGTGGGCTCGAGCGGCGAGCTCACCTCACGTGCATCCGGTGACGCTGACGCGCCGGCCCACGCTTGCGCACACGCTCACGTTCGGCGCCGGCGGCGGCGGTACGTACACCGGCGGCGCCGAACGTGAGCGTGTGCGCAAGCGTGGGCCGGCGCGTCAGCGTCACCGGATGCACGTGAGGTGAGCTCGCCGCTC
>JBNMRA010000014.1:0-139009 GCA_050205315.1 Mycolicibacterium pulveris
TCCTGCGACCACGACCACCACCACGACGACAACCACCACCACGACCACCACGACGCCGCCGACGACGACCACCCGCACCACCATCACCACGACGTCACCGCCTGCCCCCGAGCCGGAACCGGAACCCGAACCGGAGCCCGAACCCGAGCCGGAGCCGGACCCAGGAGCGTGACCCCATGGCCAGACCGGCGCCGGACCACCTGACCGACATCCCGCCGGCCGCCCGCACCGCCGTCGCGACCCTGGCCGCGGCGCCGGGCGCCCCGGTGAAGCTCCTGGTGTCCGGAGGCATCGGCACCGGTAAGAGCGCGGTGCTGGCCGCTGTCCGCTCGGCGCTGCGTGCCGCCGACGTGCCGGTGCTGACCCATCCCCCGCGCGACGGTGACAAGCCGGCCGGCGCGGTGGTCATCGATGACGCGCACCTGCTCGGTGACGACGAACTGGGCCGGCTCACCGAGCGCGTCGCCGATCCGGATGCCACGGTCGTCGTCGCGGCCGAACCGTTGGCGCACCGGCCGGCGCTGCGCGCGTTGACGACGGCCATCGAGCGCGAGAACACCGCCGTGTCGTTGGGCGCGTTGAGTCCCGGAGACACAGCCGAGGCCGTTGCCCAGATCATCGGTGCCGCACCGTCTTCGGAGACCATGCGGACGCTGATGGTGGCGACGGCGGGGCTGCCGTTCCTGGTCGCCCCCGCGGCCGCGGCCGCCGCGTCACGCGACGGCGAGGTACCCACGACCGGCATCGTGGACGCGGCGAAGTTCGCGCTGATCGAGCGGCTGCGCCGGCTCGACGAACCGGTGCTCGACACGCTGCTGGTGTCGTCGCTGACCCGCGATCTCGGACCCGACGACGTGGCGGCCGCGTTGCGCCGCAACGCCGATGACGCACAGGATCTGGTGGACCGCGCCCGGGCCACCGGGCTGATCGAGGCGTCGCACAGCCAGGCGTTTCTGCGGATGCTGCACCGGTGCATCGCCCAGATCATCGGGGCCGCGCGCCATCACGACATCGAGGTGTCGCTGCTGACGTCCCAGCTCGAATCGGCGTCGCTGTCAGCTGATCTCGCGCTGCAGCTGGCCGAACACGGGCTGCGCGACGACCGGCTGGCCGCGGTGCTCAACGAGTGGGCATCGCGTCACGCCGGCCAACCCGCAAGGGCCGCAAGGTTTTACCGGGCCGCGACGGCCGCCGACGCGTCGACGCTGACCTGGCAGCTGGCCGACGCGCTCGCGCTGACCGGTGACTGCACGACGGCCGGCCGCCTTGCCGACGAGCTGCTGACCTCCGACGATGCCGCCGAACGCGCGGCGGCCGTGCGGATCGCGGCCAGCATCGCGGTGCACGACGGCAGCGCCGCACAAGCCGCCGACCTGTTTCGCTGGCTCGGACCGAATCCCGACGTCTTCGTCGGCGCCGCCGGTGCCGTCGTGTTGCTCGGTGCAGGCGACCTGCCCGCCGCGCGGGCGGCGCTCAGCGCTGACAGCGCGGGTCCGCCGACGTCGACCGCGCGCGCCGCCCGCAGCCTCGCCGACGGGCTCCTGATGTCGCTGGAGGCGTCCTATCCCGCCGCCGTCGCCCGGCTCGGCCAGGCCGTCGCCGCCGAACAATCCCCGACCGGCGTCGCACCCGACACCCCCGCGGCGCTGCTGACGCTGACCGCGCTGCACGGCGGCGACCCGGTGCGGGCCCGCAGCGTCATCGCCAGGGCGATCCGGACCGACCTCGACGACGGTGTCGAGAACGCCGCATTCGTCGCACGCCGACACCGGCTGCTGCTGGGATGGACGCGGATGCAGGACGGCCGGCTTGCCGCCGCCGGCGCCGACGTCGCCGCCGTCGTCTCCGACGGTGCCGTCCCCGCGGCGTTGCACCGGCGCGATGCGCTGTGGGCCGCCGCGTTGCAGACCGCGATCGCCCGGCGCAGCGGCGACACCGGTGCGGTGCAGAAACACTGGTACACCGCCGTCGAGGTGCTCGCCGAGTACTCGGTGGACTTGTTCTCGCTGCTGCCGTTGGGTGAGCTGTGGGTGGCCGCGGCCAGGTTGCATCAGGTCGACCGGCTACAACACAGCATCGACGAGGCGTTCGCGCTGCTCGAGTCGCTCGGCAACCCGGTGCTGTGGTCGGTCCCACTGCACTGGGCCGGCGTGCACGCCGGAATCCTCGCCAATTCGCCGGACGCGGTCGCCCCGCACGGGCAGGCGCTGACCGCGGCGAGTCGGGCCGACGGACCAGACAGCGCGTTCGCCAAGGCGCTGGCCACCGCGGGCCGTACCTGGCTACGGGTCCTGGCCAATACGGTCGACGTCGAGGACGTCACCGTCGCGGCGCGGCTGCTGTCGCAGTTCGGCCTGACGTGGGACGCCACCCGGCTGGCCGGCCAGGCCGCGCTGCAGGCCCCCGACGGGCGGGTGTCCGGGGCGATGTTGCAACTGGCGCGCGACCTCAAGCAGACCGTGGGGCTCGACGATGCGCCCGGCTCGGAGATCGGCGCCGGCGCACCGCGTAGCGCGTCGAGCCGGCCGGCGTCGACGCGGTTGTCCGAACGTGAACGCGAGGTCGCCGAGCTGTTGCTGCTGGGCATGCCGTATCGCGACATCGGCGCGCAGCTGTTCATCTCGGCGAAAACCGTCGAGCACCACGTCGCCCGGATCCGTCGTCGTCTCGGCGCCGAATCCCGCTCGGAGATGCTGTCGATGCTGCGGGCGATGTTGACCCCGCAGGGCTGAGAGGTAGTTAGGTAAACCTTCGTAGCGCGCTTTCCGCCCGGGGTGCGACGATGAGCCCGGCTTGAACTGGCCCTGAGCGAACGTTACTGGTCGGTAACATGCATTAAGTTACCTTTGGGTAACTTAGACACGGGAGGCACGTGGTGGATACGCAGATGCTCATCAGGCTCGTCGTGGGCCTTGGCATGACCGCGATCGTGCTGGTGTTCGCCGCAAAACGCGTGCTCTGGCTGACCAAGCTGATCCGCGCGGGCGCGCCCACCAGCCGCGACAACAACCGCAAAGACAATCTGGGCACCCGCATCCTCACGCAGATCAAAGAGGTGTTCGGGCAAACCCGGCTGCTGCGCTGGTCGATCCCCGGTCTCGCGCACTTCTTCACGATGTGGGGCTTCTTCATCCTCGCGTCGGTCTACCTGGAGGCCTACGGGTACCTGTTTGACCACGACTTCCACATCCCGATCATCGGCCGCTGGGATCTGCTGGGCTTCTTGCAGGACTTCTTCGCGGTCGCGGTGCTGCTCGGCATCATCACGTTCGCGATCATCCGGTTGCGTACCGAACCCAAGGAGCACGGCCGCGATTCGCGGTTCTACGGCTCCCACACCGGCGGCGCGTGGCTGATCCTGTTCATGATCTTCAACGTCATCTGGACCTACGCGCTGGTCCGCGGTGCGGGCGTGAACACCGGCGCGCTGCCCTACGGTGACGGCGCGTTCTTCTCGCAGTTCATGGGCTGGGTACTCAACCCGCTCGGACACACCGCCAACGAGTGGATCGAGACCATCGCGCTGCTGCTGCACATCGGCGTGATGCTGGTCTTCCTGCTGATCGTGCTGCACTCCAAGCACCTGCACATCGGCCTGGCACCGATCAACGTGACGTTCAAGCGGCTGCCCGACGGTCTGGGCCCGCTGCTGCCGGTCGAATACGCGGTCGACGGGGAGGCCAAGCCGATCGACTTCGAGGATCCGCCCGAGGACGCCGTGCTGGGCCGGGGCAAGATCGAGGACTTCACGTGGAAGGCCTACCTCGACATGACCACGTGCACCGAGTGCGGCCGCTGCCAGTCGCAGTGCCCGGCGTGGAACACCGGCAAGCCGCTCTCGCCCAAGCTCGTGATCATGGACCTGCGCGACCACCTGTTCGCCAAGGCCCCCTATGTGCTGGGCGACAAGCCGAGCCCGCTGGAGAGCACCCCCGAGGGCGGCCTCGGTGAGGAGATCCGCGGCGAGAAGCACGCCGAGGCCCATCACGTTCCCGAGTCCGGTTTCGGCCGGATCACCGGGTCGGGTCCCGACCAGGCCACCCGGCCACTGGTCGGCACCGCCGAGCAGGGCGGCGTCATCGACCCCGACGTGCTGTGGTCCTGCACCACCTGCGGCGCGTGCGTCGAGCAGTGCCCGGTGGACATCGAGCACATCGACCACATCGTCGACATGCGCCGCTACCAGGTGATGATGGAGTCGGAGTTCCCCGGCGAGCTCGGTGTGCTGTTCAAAAACCTCGAGACCAAGGGCAATCCGTGGGGCCAGAACGCCAAGGACCGCACCAACTGGATCGACGAGGTCGACTTCGACGTGCCGGTCTACGGCAAGGACGTCGAATCGTTCGACGGCTATGAGTACCTGTTCTGGGTGGGCTGCGCCGGCGCCTACGAGGACCGCGCCAAGAAGACCACCAAGGCCGTCGCCGAACTGCTGGCCACCGCCGGCGTGAAGTTCCTGGTGCTGGGCGAGGGTGAGACCTGCAACGGTGACTCGGCCCGCCGCTCCGGCAACGAATTCCTGTTCCAGCAGCTGGCCGCTCAGAACGTCGAGACGCTCAACGAGCTGTTCGAAGGCGTCGAGCGCGTCGACCGCAAGATCATCACCTCCTGCCCGCACTGCTTCAACACGTTGGGCCGCGAATATCCGCAGGTCGGCGGCAACTACACGGTGTTACACCACACCCAGCTGCTGAACCGGCTCGTCCGCGACAAGAAGCTGGTGCCGGTCAAGCCGGTCGACGGCGGACGCGACATCACCTACCACGACCCCTGCTATCTGGGCCGGCACAACAAGGTCTACGAGGCGCCACGCGAGCTGGTCGGTGCGTCGGGCGCGAAGCTGACCGAGATGCCCCGCCACGCCGACCGCGGGCTGTGCTGCGGCGCCGGCGGCGCGCGGATGTGGATGGAAGAACACATCGGCAAGCGCGTCAACGTGGAACGCGTCGAAGAGGCCATGGACACCGGCGCCTCCACGATCGCCACCGGCTGCCCGTTCTGCCGCGTGATGATCACCGACGGTGTCGACGACGTCGCCGCCGCGCGTCAGGTCGAGAAGACCGAGGTGCTCGACGTGGCGCAGCTGCTGCTCGACTCGCTCGACAAGAGCAGCGTCACGCTGCCCGAAAAGGGCACGGCGGCAAAGGAAGCCGAGGAGCGTGCCGCCAAGGCCGCAGCGTCTGCGCCCGCGGTGGAAAAGGCTGCGCCGCAAGCCGAGCCGCAGCCCGAGGCCGAGCCGGCGAAGGCCACCGAGAAGCCCGCCGCGGCGGCGCCGGTCAAGGGACTCGGCATCGCGGGTGGCGCCAAGCGTCCCGGTGCGAAAAAGGCCACGGCCGAAGACAAGCCGGCCGAAGACAAGCCGGCCGCGGCAGCGCCGGCCAAGGGTCTGGGTATCGCCGCCGGGGCCAAACGGCCCGGTGCGAAGAAGTCCGCGGCGCCGGCTGCTGAGGCGGCCCAGCCGGAGGCCAAGCCGGAACCCGAGGTCAAGGGTCTCGGGATCGCCTCGGGCGCACGGCGTCCCGGCGCGAAGAAGGCCGCGCCGAAGGTGTCGCCCAATGAGGGCGAGGCCACCGTCACGCAGCCGCCCAACGTGGATCCGGACCAGGCGACGCCGGAAACCAAGACCGACACCGCCGATTCCGACCGTGGGCTGAGCGAAACGCAGCAGGCGCCGGTCAAGGGCCTGGGCCTTGCGCCGGGCGCACGGCGTCCGGGCGCGAAGAAGGCGGCGGCCCCGGCGAAGCCCGCTGCGCCGCAGCCGGAGCCGGACGCCGACGAGTCTCAGGCCGAGCCGGAGGATGCTGCCGGGGCGGACAGCGATAAGCCCACGCCGCCGGTCAAGGGCCTCGGGATCGCGAAGGGCGCCCGCCCACCGGGCAAGCGGTGATCCCGTCCCGACGCCGGCAGCCCTAAGTGGTTGATCCCATGCATGAGGCGAGGGCGATCCACCTGCTAAGCCGTCCGACCGTCGATTCATGGACACTCGAAACGTGGCTGACCAGTGTTTTTGAATAATCGTTGGACAGCAGTGGGACTATTGAGCGCGTGACTACCCACCACGTGCCGTTTCATGCCGCCGGGCAACACCCGCGGCAGCGCACGTTCACGCAGTCCTCCAAGCTGCAGGACGTCCTGTACGAGATCCGGGGTCCGGTGCATGAGCACGCGTCGCGGTTGGAGGCCGAGGGGCACCGGATCCTCAAGCTCAACATCGGTAACCCGGCGCCGTTCGGGTTCGAGGCGCCCGATGTGATCATGCGCGACATCATTCAGGCGCTGCCCTACGCGCAGGGTTACTCCGACTCCAAGGGCATCCTGCCCGCGCGGCGCGCGGTGTTCACCCGCTACGAGTTGGTCGAGGATTTCCCCCGATTCGACGTCGACGACGTCTATCTGGGCAACGGGGTCTCCGAGCTGATCACCATGACGTTGCAGGCGCTGCTGGACAACGGTGACCAGGTCCTGATCCCCGCACCGGACTATCCGCTGTGGACCGCGTCGACGTCGCTGGCCGGCGGCACCCCGGTGCACTACCTGTGCGATGAGACCCAAGGCTGGCAGCCCGACATCGCCGACCTGGAATCCAAGATCACCGAACGCACCAAAGCCCTGGTGGTGATCAACCCCAACAACCCCACCGGCGCGGTCTACAGCCGCGAGGTGTTGACCCAGATCGCCGAGCTGGCGCGCAAACACCAGTTGCTGCTGCTGGCCGACGAGATCTACGACAAGATCCTCTACGACGACGCCGAACACGTCGCGATGGCCTCGGTGGCCCCCGACGTGCTGACGCTGACCTTCAACGGGCTGTCCAAGGCCTACCGGGTGGCCGGCTACCGGGCCGGCTGGCTGGTCATCACCGGCCCCAAAGAACACGCCGCCAGCTTCATCGAAGGCATCAGCCTTTTGGCCAACATGCGGTTGTGCCCCAACGTGCCGGCCCAGCACGCCATCCAGGTCGCGTTGGGCGGCTACCAAAGCATCGAAGATCTGGTGCTGCCCGGCGGACGGCTGCTCGAACAACGCGACGTGGCGTGGGAGAAGCTCAACGAGATCCCCGGGGTGTCGTGCGTCAAACCCCAAGGGGCGCTGTACGCGTTCCCGCGCCTGGACCCCGAGGTCTACGACATCGTCGACGACGAACAGCTCGTGTTGGACCTGCTGCTGCAAGAGAAGATCCTGGTCACCCAGGGCACCGGGTTCAACTGGCCCACCCCCGACCATCTGCGCATCGTCACGCTGCCGTGGGCCCGTGAACTCGCCGCGGCCATCGAACGGCTCGGCAACTTCCTCACCAGCTACCGCCAATAGCGTTGAGCCGGCGAGTCCGCACTACCCTGACCCGGTGGCGCATTCGCACGGACACTCCCACAGCCTGACCGGCCCCGCGCCGCTGGGCCCGCTGGCCGCGAAGATCGTCGTCGGATTGCTGATCGTCATCGGCATCGCCGTACTGGCCGGCGCGGCATGGTTATGGCCCAGCCAGCAGAAGGCCGACATCCCGCTGCCGTTTCAGAACGCGGCCGGCGGCGCGGTCACCACCGAAGCCGGGCACGTGCTGTCCACCAGCCTCGCCGACTGCGGCAGCCCGTCGACCGGCCGCGTGCTGACCGCCGCCCCGGTCCCCGCCCAAGGCCACGGCGGCACCTGCGTGCAGGCGCTCATCGCGATCGACTCCGGGCCCAACACCGGCGCCAACACCCTGTTGGAGTTCAGCGGCGGTCCGGGCCAGCCCAACCTCTCCGTCGGCGACGACGTCCGCATCAGCAGGCAGGTCGACGACGCCGGCACCACCACCTACTCGTTCTACGACTACGAGCGCACGTGGCCGCTGATCGCACTTGCCGCGGTGTTCGCGATCGTCGTCGTGGCCGTGGCCCGGTGGCGCGGCCTGCGCGCGCTGATCGGCATCGTCGTGGCCTTTCTGGTGCTGGTGGTCTTCCTGCTGCCCGCACTGCGCGACGGCGCGGCCGCCGTCCCGGTCGCGCTGGTCGCATCGGCGGCGATCCTCTACGCGGTGATCTACCTGGCGCACGGGGTGAGCTTGCGCACCAGCGCGGCGCTGCTGGGCACGTTGACCTCGCTGCTGCTGGCCGCCGCGCTGTCCTGGGTGGCCATCGAAGCGGCGCACCTCACCGGCCTGTCCGAAGACCAGAACAACACGGTCGCAGCGTATCTCGGCGACGTGTCAATCACCGGTCTGCTGTTGGCCGGGTTCATCATCGGCTCGCTGGGCGTGCTCAACGACGTCACCGTCACCCAGGCGTCGACGGTGTTCGAACTCGCCGAGTTGGAAGGCAGTTCCCGGCGGGCCATCTTCGTCGGCGCGATGCGGGTGGGCCGCGACCACATCGCCAGCACCGTCTACACGCTGGTGCTGGCGTACGCGGGCAGCGCGCTGCCGCTGCTGCTGTTGTTCAGCGTCGCGAACCGGTCGCTGGGCGACGTATTGACCAGTGAGAGTGTGGCCATCGAGATCGCACGTTCGGCGGTGGGTGGTATCGCGCTGGCGTTGTCGGTGCCGCTGACGACGGCCATCGCGGCCGTGCTGGCCACCCCGCGCACCGCTAACCTTGCTCCAACAGCCCCAGAAGGTACGCGCCGTAGCCGGATTTGAGCAGCGCGTACCCCCGCGCGGCCAACTGGTCGTCGTCGATGAAGCCGACGCGCCACGCGACTTCCTCGGGCACGCTGATCTTCAAGCCTTGGCGCCGTTCGATTGTGCGTACATAGTCGCAGGCATCGAGCAGCGAGTCGAACGTCCCGGTGTCCAGCCACGCCGTGCCGCGCGGCAACACCTCGACCGTCAGCCTGCCCTGGTTGAGGTAGGTCTGGTTGATCTCGGTGATCTCGTATTCGCCTCGCGCAGAAGGCTTCAGCGACCGCGCAATCTCGATCACGTCGTTGTCGTAGAAGTACAGACCGGGCACCGCGTAGTGCGATTTCGGCGTGGCCGGCTTCTCCTCCAAAGACAACGCAGTACCGTCGTCGGCGAACTCGATCACACCGTAGGCCGACGGGTTGGACACCCGGTAGGCGAAAATTACTCCGCCGCTGACGTTTTGGAACCGTTGTAACCCGGTGCCCAGGTCGGGGCCGTAGAAGATGTTGTCGCCCAACACCAACGCCACCGACCCGGTCCCGATGTGGTCTGCCCCGATGACAAACGCCTGCGCCAGACCGTCGGGCTGATGCTGCACCGCGTAGGTGATGTTGATGCCGAAATGCGAGCCGTCGCCGAGCAACCGGTGAAATGCCGGGGCATCGTCGGGTGTGGTGATGACTTGGATGTCGCGGATGCCGGCCATCATCAGCGTGGACAGCGGGTAGTAGATCATCGGTTTGTCGTAGACGGGTACCAGCTGCTTGCTGACACCCAGGGTGATCGGGTACAGCCGGGTGCCCGATCCGCCGGCGAGGATGATGCCGCGCATCAGCTCTTGAGGTCCTTTTCGGTCAGTTCAGTGGCGGCCAGCGCCGATGCGAGGTCGCCGTGCTGAAACACCGACGTGACGCGGTCGTGCACGACGCGGAACGCCGACGCCGACGCCACCGCGCCCGGATCACCGCCCAATTCCTCGGCTACCACGACGCCGTCGTGCACATACATCCGGCCGGTTTCGATCCTGACGCCGGCCTGTTCCGCCCACTCCCGCAGCGCCGCATGGCCCTGGGCGGCGCCGTCGGCGTCACCGATTTTGATGTCGTCGCTGGACAGCGCCACCAGGGTGTCGAAGTCGCGCTCGTTGAGCGCGTCATACCAGGCGAGGACGGTGGCGATTTCCGAAGTGCTCATGATCGAGAACGTACGCCATTTAGAACGGTGTGCGCTGTAGCCAGTCCTCCCACACCGTGGCATCGCCGAAGATCTCGATACCCGCGTCGGCGGCGCTGCGCCGCCGCATGATCGCCAGCAGCAGATCCTTGACCGCACCGCGCAGCGCGACGTCGCCTTTACCGTGGTCATGCGTCCAGGTCACGCCGTCCTCGGCGTTGACGACCGTCCACTCACCGGCGGGCCCGAGGCCGTCGTCAGTGGCGTGCAGGTGCATGGTGCGGCCGCGGTCGAGGGGTGGTGGTCCGGCCCGGCCGGCCGCGATGGACATCAACTCGATCCACTCGCTGATGCCGTCGGCGGCCACCTCGACCGGCACGTCGTAGTCAGCGCCCAGCGCCAACGCGGCATCGGCGCGGTGCACGACCGCTTCGTGCAACAGCCTGCGGATCCACCACCCTGCCGGGCGCGGTCCCGCGGCTGTCCACACCCGTTCGGAGCCGACCCGGTCGACCGCGGCGATGACGGCCCTCGGGCCGGCGTTCAGCCAGTCGATCGCAGCGTCGGGGTCGTCGGGTGGTTTACCGTCGCGCACCTCGCGCGGGTCAACCGGTGTCATCCGGCGCTCGCCGATGATCTGTGCGGCCCACCGGCTTCCGCGCCCGACATGGCGGAACAGCTGTTTGAGCGTCCAGTCCGGACAGGTCGGCACCGGCGTTGACGGGTCTGCACTGCGGATCAGTTCCCCGAACGCCCGGGTCTGTTCGAGCAGCGCCGCTCGGAAATCCACGCCCCGAACTTAGCCCAAGTGCTGCGGTTAGATGACCGAACCGATCGGGGCGCGCGCCTTGCCGAGCGTGACCGGCAGTGACGACCAGCCGCGCAGCACCCGCGTTTCGCGGCGGCTGCCTGACCCGGCCAGTCGCGCGTCCGGGAAGCGTTCGAAGAAGCTGCGCAACCCGACCTCGCCTTCGGCGCGCGCCAGCGCGGCACCCAGGCAGTAATGCCGTCCGCCCGAGAACGACAGGTGCTTGCCCGCGTTTTCGCGTTCGATGTCGAAGCGGTGCGGGTCCTCGAACACGTTCGGATCACGGTTGGCGCCTGCGAGATAGAGGATGACGACCTCGCCGCGCCGCACGCGGGTGCCGGCGATGTCGGTGTCTTTGCGCGCCATTCGCGCGCTGAGCTGGACCGGCGAGTCGAGCCGCAAGATCTCCTCGACGGCGTTGGGCCACAGCTCGGGTTTGGCGGCCAGGGTCTCCAGATGCTGGGGTGCGTCCAGCAGCATGCGAATTCCGTTGCCCAGCAAGTTGACTGTGGTCTCGAAGCCCGCAGCCAGCACCAGACCCGCGGTGCCCATCAGCTCTTCCTCGTTGAGCTGGGCGCCTTCGTCGCTGGCCTGGATGATCTGGCTCATCAGGTCCTCGCCGGGGTTGCGGCGCAGTTCGGCCAGGTGGTCGACGAGCCAGTCGTTGAACCCTTCTATGCCGCGGTTGACCTGGCGGTACAGCTGCCACGGCAGCCCGATGTCCAGGCTGGGCGCGCCCAACTCACCGAACTCCAGGATGCGTGGCCGCGCCTCGTCGGGCACGCCGAGGATGTCGCCGATGATGCTGACCGGCAACCGCGAGCAGTAGCGCTCGACGATATCGACGGTGCCGGAGGTGCGGGCCATCTCGTCGAGCATCGCGTCGGCCGACTCCTGCACCCGATCCCGCAGTGCCGCAACGGCTCTGGTGGTGAACACCGACGACACCAGCTTGCGGTAACGGGTGTGGTCCGGCGGTTCCACCGACAGCATCGACGGCGGTTCCAGCGGATGCAGCAGGTCGGTCTTGGTGCGGTCGGTCAGCCATTTCAGCGGTTTGGGCAGCGTGGAGCCCATCGCGAAGACGCGGAAGTCGTCGGAGCGCAGCACATCGTTGACGATCTTGTGGTCGACGGTCAGCAGGGCGGCCCGACCACGCACGAGCGGTCCGCGCGCTCGCAGTTCCTCGGTGAACGCGGCGGGATCGGTCCGGACGGTGGGGTCGGCGATCAGCCGGCCTTGCGGATCCCCGCGCCGGGCGGCCAGGTGGGCGAACGCCCGCACGACCCCGTGCATGGCCACCCACCGGACCCGTTGTTTGATCGGGCCGTTGCGTCGACGCGGGCGGCCGTCGTGCACGATGACACTCCTAAAGTGCTTCCTGCTCAGGTGTTTTCGCAGGTGGTTAGCTGCAGAATATCAGGAAGCAGTTGTTACCCGATCCGCCCGAACCGCCGCGCCCGGACGGTCCGTTGGAACCACCTGAACGCGACCCGGGACCGTAGTCGTTCGAGCCGCGCGACCCGGACGATTTACCCGAGTCCGACCCGCGCGAGCCGGAGCCGTTCTCCCACGGCGGCCACTTCGGGTTGCGCGGCTCGTCGGGCCGCTCCCATGGCGGATCCCACGGCGACTTGGGCGGCGTCCACGTGGGCGTCGGTGGGTCATAGGTCGGCCGCGGCGGCCGCCACGGATTCCGTGGCCGCGGGTACCACATCGGCGGCGGGTTGTACACGGGCGGCGGGACATACACCGGCACCGGTGCCGGGGCCACCGGGACGGGCGCCGGGGCCGGGGCAGGCGCCGCGGGCGGAGGTGGCGGCGGCGGCGCGGCCGGCGGTGGCGTAGGCGCGGGCGCGGCGGGGGCCTCGACGTAGACCGTTCGCGGCGGGGCCTGCGGGGCCTCCTGCACGACGGGGATCGGGGCCTTGATGGTCTCGGCCGGCGGCGGCGGAGGTGGCGGTGGCGCCTCGACCGGCTGTGCCTGCTGGGGCGCGGGCGACGGCGCCGGGGCGATGGTGCTCGGAACGATCGCGCTCTGCCCCGGGCTGGGCCGCTGGTCGGCGGTCGGCCGGATGCTGACCGCCAGGGAGATGACCAGCGCCACCATGCCGACGACGAAGACCGACGTCAGCGCGCTTCCCACGAGCAGGAACGGCTTGCGCTCCTCGCCGACCGGCTGAAAGTCGGTCGGCGGATCGTCACCGTCGAGGAACGGCGCGGCCCCGGCCAGCCCCGCGT
The DNA here is from genome assembly GCA_050205315.1 of Mycolicibacterium pulveris. Classification (GTDB taxonomy): domain Bacteria; phylum Actinomycetota; class Actinomycetes; order Mycobacteriales; family Mycobacteriaceae; genus Mycobacterium; species Mycobacterium pulveris_A. Next base: position 12,825 of record JBNMRA010000014.1, read on the forward strand.
ACGCGCTGCCGGCGGTGGGGCCGTCGGGGTCCTGGGAGTAGGCAAGCCCGACGGTGGAGGCTTCGAACGCGGGAGCGTTGGCGGCGGCCAGCGCCGCGCCGCGGGCCAGCGCGAGGTCGGGTTCGTCCGGTGCGCTGACGGGCAGGCTGACGAGGTGTTCGAGGTGGTTCTTCACCGCGGTGATGTCGACGCCGGACCCGACGACGAACATCGCCTGCGGCGGCGACTCCTGCGCGTCGACCGCGGCAGCCATCTCGGTCAGCACGGCCATCGCGTCGTCGCTGTGCAGCGTGCGGCTGAGCACCTTGACGACCGATCCGTCGTCGGTCTGCACCACCGACAGCGTCGCGGTGTCGCGGTCGAGGAAGAGCAGCGCGGTGGTGTCGTATCCGACCGCGCGGCCCACGGCCTGGGCGAGAGCCGCCGCGGCATGGCCGTCGGAGACGAGCAGCACGTCGTCGATGCCGCGGGCGGCCAGCTGTTCCCGCAGCGCGGCGGCTTCGGTGTGGTCGCTCCAGGTGACGCCGATCGACTTGAGATGGTGCCCGCCGGTTTCGGCGCTCTCCTTGGTGCCGAGCACCGCGTCGATGACTTGGCTGGGCGCGCTCGACGTTGCCGAGCCGGGCTCGCTCTCGACGTCGAAGACGTCGTGGTCGACGGTCACACCGTCGGCCTTCTCGCCCTCGACCAGCACCATGCGGACCGTCGTAGGTGTCATCGACACACCCAATACGATGTCCACGGACCCTCCAGAAAAGTTTGCTACGCTGTCTAGGTTTTGGTGTCGCCCCGCAATACGCAGAAACCGGCGACTAGTACTACATCGGCGTCGGCAACCTCGGCGTTACATCCCACGATGCCATTAGCTGATGGCGATTAAATTTGGTGTCGGCACTTCGACCCTACTCGGATCAACGGGCGTGCGGGCAAGTCAGTTCACCGAGCCAGCGGCGGGCCGGTATCAGGTCGACTTGAGGAAGTTCTGATAGGACCGCGACGGCGTCGGGCCACGCTGGCCCTGGTACTTGGAGCCGACCTTGGCGCTGCCGTAGGGGTGTTCGGCGGGGCTGGTCAGCCGCAGCAGACAGAGCTGGCCGATCTTCATGCCCGGCCACAAAGTGATCGGCAGGTTGGCGACGTTGGACAGCTCCAGCGTGATGTGCCCGGAAAAGCCCGGATCGATGAAGCCCGCGGTGGAATGGGTCAACAGGCCGAGGCGGCCCAGCGAGGACTTGCCTTCCAGTCGGCCGGCGAGGTCGTCGGGCAGCGTGCACAGCTCCAGCGTCGAGCCGAGCACGAACTCGCCGGGATGCAGCACGAAGGGCTCGCCTGGGTCGGCCTGCACCAGGCTGGTGAGCTCGTCCTGTTGGACCGACGGATCGATGTGGGTGTAGCGGGTGTTGTTGAAGACCCGGAACAGGTTGTCCAGGCGCACATCGATGCTCGACGGCTGGATCAGGCTGTCGTCGAACGGGTCGAGGCCCAGCCGCTCGGCGGCGATTTCGGCACGGATGTCGCGATCGGAGAGCAGCACGCGACGAGCGTAGCCGCTCGAATGCTAGCCTTCGTGCTCAAACAGGCCGGTGTAGTTCAATGGCAGAACATCAGCTTCCCAAGCTGAGAACGCGGGTTCGATTCCCGTCACCGGCTCCACGTGCCGTCGGCTTCACACCAGGTTATGGGCGTCGGCCAGCACCGTCGGGTCGAGCAGTTGGGAGACCGGCGGCAGGTTCGTCTCGCCGGCCGCCAGGTAGCTCGGATACACCGCGTTCTGCACGAACGCCGGGTCGACCATCAGACGGCCGTGGGTCCTGGTGTAGTCGGAGTCGATCAGCGCGTTGTACGCACGGTTGCCGGCCTCGCTGTAGGCGAGGTCGACGCTGGGATCCATGCCCTTCAGCAAGGGAAGTACCGCGGTGGGGTCGGCGACGTTGGCATCGACGCCATCGAGCAGCCCAGCGAAGTAGCGCACGAGCAGGTCGCGGTTGGCTTCGACATAGTTCCGCGACGCGAACAGCACCCCGCCGTAGGACTTCAGCCCGAAATCTGAGTACGGGACCGACTTCACACCGATGCCCTTGAGCTGCAACCGAATCGGCTGGTTGGTCACGTAGCACGTGACGACATCGGCGGCGCCGTCCAGAAGCGGCTGCGCATCGAGGCCCAACGGAACGGGGCGGAAGTCCGACGGCAAGCCGTTGATCAGGAACACCGCGTTGACGCGCGCCCGGTCGTCACTGTTCAGGCCGATCCGCTTGCCCACGAGGTCGCTGGGCACCGCGATCGGCGTCTCGGCGAGCCACAAGAAGCCGTTCGGTGAGCGCTGGTACATCGCTCCGAGGATGACGAAGTCGGCGCCCTCCCGATTGGCCTGGATGATCTGTAGCTCGTCGGCGGCCACTCCGACGTCGGCCTCGCCGGCCCGCAGAATCTCGGCCACGGGTCGGTCATTGGGAGCGCGGTACACGTACGGAGTGGTGACGCGCTGGGCTTTGAAGAGGCCGTTGGCATCGGCGAGGTACCAAGGCGCCCAACCGACTTCCGGCACCCAGTTGAACGCCGTACGCACTGTCCCGGCTACTGCAGGCGCGGCGGCGACGACGTTTTCGCCGCTACCACACGCCGTCAGCAGCGAGGGTCCGGCGAGTGCGCCGCCCGCGAGGAGTCCGAGAAACGATCGGCGGGTTGGCATCACGGGCCTCTGCTTTCGCCGGCAACGGTGTCTGTGGTCGAACACCTCGCAAGATCGTACCCATGAATCCGCTGGTGGCGATGGCCTTTCCGGCTTAGTTGGCAGGCACTGGCGCCATGCTGGGAATGCGTCTGACCCTTGCCTCCGTTGGTCATCGACATGACGACCATTCCCGCCACCCACCGCGATCTGCTCGAGCGCCCGCTGTTCGGACATCTGGCCACCATCCGTCCCGACGGCACCGCCCAGTCGAATCCGGTCTGGTACCTCTGGGACGGCACGACATTGCGGTTCTCGTTCTCGACCAAACAACAGAAGCACCGCAACGTCGAGGCCAATCCGTCTGTCGCCCTGTCGATTTCCGATCCCGACGAGCCCTATCGGTACCTAGAGATACGCGGCGTCATCGAGTCGGTCGAGCCGGACCCAGATGGCGGCACGTTTTTCATGGAATTGAACAGCCGCTACAACGGACCTTTCGCCGAGTCGCTCTATCCGGCCGACGGCGCCATCTACACGATGCGCCCGACCGCCACGAGCAAGCAGGGGTAGCCCGTCGACACGGGTTTCGATTCGGACACAACCAGGGCTCAGGCGCGCCGCTGCGCCGATCTTGGTGACACGACCGTTAAATTTTGATCCACTATGAACAAGGTCTTGCGCACCCTGGCCACCGTCGTCGCCGCACCCGCGATCGCGGGCGTCGCACTCGCCGCCACGGCGACTGCCGACCCGGCGCTGCTCAACGGAACCTACAGCGAAGTCGACGGCGACTCCATCCTGGTGTTCACCTTCGCGACGACCTGCGGGCCCACCGGCTGTTCCGGCACGGTCGCCAGCAACCAGGGATGGCGGACCCCCACCGCGTTCTCCGATGGCCGGTGGAACTTCACGGTCTCCAAACCAGGCGGTCTGACCTGCCCCGACGGGAGCTACGAACCGGCGGTGGTGTCGATGTCGGTCGACCCGGTGACCCTGGCCGGTGTGCTGACGTCGGACTCCAACTTCGGCTGTGAGGGCGGGATCATTACCCACAGCCCGTTCCAGCTGCGCAAGGTCAGCTGACGCTTAAAGAATCTTCCAAGAATCCGCCAAGGACCTCGGCTGAGGCTACTTCCAGTCGCCGCGCTCAGCGGCATCGAAACTGGAGGGACTCGCCATGAAACTGTGCGCCATCGGTGCCGTCACCGCCGTCGCACTGACCACCGCCGTCATCGGATTCGCCGGCCCGGCCACCGCCACCACACCCACCACCCCGGGGATGCACGGCGACCCCGAGATCGGCGCGCGAAACTGGAGCCAGCAGACCTACGACGACTGCGCGATCATGGCCGCGGCGCACCTGATCGGCTACTTCACCGGTGACACGCCCTCCGAGGAAGAGATCGTCGCGGTGGCCGCATCGACGCCCAGCCAAGTCCACCCCGGATCGATCTACGTCAAGCCGGCCAACCTCGACGACCCCAACACCGGCGGCGGCACCGACCAAGCTGATATCCCGGTGCTGATGTCTGTGTACGGGCTCAACGCCGTCTACACCAACGACGACCTCGTCGAAGAGACCGGCCTGGACACCGGCATGGCGGCCCTCGAGAAGTACCTCGACACCAGCGGAGCCGTCCTGGCCATGGCCGACGCCGACATCATCTGGAAGGACCCGGGCGACTACGGCAACCACGCCGTCGTCGTCACCGGCCTCGACACCGCCAACGGCATCGTCCACCTCAACGACAGCGGCCCCGAAGACGGCGCCGACGAACAGGTTTCGATCGGCGACTTCGAGAAGGCCTGGGCAATGTACGGCCACCAGCTGGTGGTGGCCGTACATTGACCTGCACCCGTCCACCCGTCGAACACCCACTGCCGCAAAAGAATTGGAGACCATCATGACCACCAGAGTCAGCAACGCATTCGTCCGCCGGAGCGCGGTCGTGGCGACCTCGCTCGCGCTGTCGGTATCGGTACTGCTCGGCGCCGCCAGCGTCGCATCCGCCGATCCCTACGACGATTACGACGGCGGCTCCTACTCCTACACCGAGCCCGACTACTCCTACAGCGCACCCGACCCGGCGCCGTATTACGAGCCGGAGCCGGTTTACGAGGCGCCAGAACCCGAACCCGTCTACGAGCCGGAACCGGTGTACGAGGCACCCGAACCGGAGCCGGTCTACGAAGCCCCGGAGCCCGAGCAGGTCTACGAGGCACCGGAACAGCCCAACGTCGACGCACCCGCCGTCGACCCCGGCCTGGAGGACATGTCCGGGTTCGATCTGGGTGCCGGCGCCGACGACCCGAACCTCGAAGACATGTCGGGCTTCGACCTGGGCGCGGGGCTGCCCGCCGAAGACGACGTGACCGCACCGCAGGTCGACGCCGGCGATGTGGCCGACGAGGACCTGACCACGAGTGTCCCGACGACCGCGGTGGATCCGGAACCGGCCACGTCGACCGAGGTCACCGAGTTCAGCGAGACCGTTCAGGCCTCGATCGAGAGCACCACCAGCATCTCCGAGACCACCTGGACCAGCTCGGTCAGCCAATGGAACTCGCGGTGGGTCGGCTATGACCGCTACTACCGGCCCATCATCACCAACCCGTACCGCACCCCGTTGCAGCTGATGTACACCTACGACGGCGCGCCGCGCATCATCACCGTGCCGCCGCTGCAGCGCGTGGCGTTGACCGCCAACACCCCGGGTGTGTACAACTTCACCGCGATGACCCGTCCGGAATCCGGTGCGCCAGTGAAGGTTGCGGTCGGTACCTTCTCCGGCGGCGGATATGTGCCCGCACCGGGTCAGCCGGCGCCGCAGAAGCCGCCGCAGCTGCAGACGTTGCACAACGTGCTCGTCCGGATCAAGTACACCAACGAGGCGTCGCAACCGTTCCGGGTCAAGCAGCTCACCGACCTGGGCAACGATCCGCAGGTTGGCGCCCGCAAGGTGCTGCTCGACGAGGAGACCCCGGCCTGGGGGCAATGGGCCAAGGCTCCCAACGGCGAGCGGATGTTCGTGATCACCAAGTCGCAGGAGCTGCCCGGGATCACTGCCCCGTCGGAGAGCCCGCTGCCGGGCTACGACGTCGCGCTGGTCAACACCGAGGCCGACCATGCGAACTCGTGGACGACGGTGGCCGTGGTGGCCGCCGCTGGCTGCGGCGCACTCGGGCTCGCCGCCATCGCGTTGTTCCTCTTCCTGAACCGCAGGCGCACGGTGGAGTAACGACCGCATCAGACCCGGTACGGGAAGGCGTGAAAACGGCCTTCTCGTACCGGGTTTTTACATTTTCACCACGTCGCGTCCCAGCGCCGATAGTCTCGACTCCTCGATTGAAGAGGTGCGAAATGTTCGATTTGTCAAGGACAACCGCCCGATTTATCGGCGCAGCTGCGATCGGCGTCGGGCTCCTCGCGGCACCCGCGGTGGCTACGCTGAACGAAACGTCATCCCTGCCGCTGGCCGAACCCGCTTGCATCGGAGCCGAATCCGTGGTCGACGGCACTCCGACGTGCGTGCCCGCCCCGGCGGCGCCCACTGCGGCCGAAGTGCCGAGCTATACCGGGCCGGACAGCCAGGAACACGACGGCGGGCATCACTGAGCCCACACGCGGCCGGGCCTCAGCGTAGATAGATCTCGTCGCCGTCGGGATATCCGCCGCCGGTCGTGGTGATGTGGACGTGGTCGTAATGCCCGTGGCCGTAACCCTGCGCCCCATCGGGCGTGTAGTAGACGCCACGCCAGATCGCGTCCTGCATCCCGAACCGCTTGGCGTTGCGCAGCACGTACCAGACGATCTCGTTGCCGAGCGCGATGCCCTCGGCGCTGGTGGGGTTCGGGATCATCACGTCGAGCGCGAGCCCGTTGGGATGCCACCTCAGAGAGTCCGGTCGAACACCGCCGATATTGCTGATCTCGGGGAATGCCTCGCTGATGGCCCGCGAGGTCAGGATCGTCTTGACCTGCAGTCCCCGCTCCGGAGCGATACCGGCGGGCAGCGCCCGGTCGACGATCCGCAGGCGCGACGCGGCGAACACCTCGCCGGGCGGCGGCGTCGCATCGGGCTCGTCGACGATGAACGGCGGCGCGGTCGGTGGTGCTGCCACCAACTCGACACAGCACGGCGTCGTGGCCTCGGGACTGGCCTGATTCTCGACGGGTGTCACGACGGGTTCGACGTCGCGGCTGGTCTCGTCCGGTGACGGGACGTCGCCGCCCACCGCGAAGAACACGGCGGCAGGGGCGATGAGCGCAGCCACGCCGATCGGCGGCTTCCGTCGCTTTGTGGCTAAGGAATGGCGACCCACGGGCTGCAGCCTATATCAATTCGTTACATTTGCCGCAATTACTGGCACCCCCGCTGAGCGATCGCCCAGGTCAGCGGGGCAAGATCGACGCGTGACCCGATTGCTCGAGAACAAGGTCGTCATCGTCGCCGGTCTCGGCGGCATCGGAAACGGTCTGGCACGGCGCTTCGCCGACGAGGGCGCGTTGCTGGTCGTCGGCGACCTCGACGAGGATCTGGTGACGCGCGTCGTCGCCGACATCGACGCCTCGGGTGAGCGGGTACGCGGCGTAGGGCTGGACGGCGCCGACGAGGGCTCCGTCGCCGCGATCGTGCGGTTGGCCGTGGACACCTTCGGCCGCCTCGACGGGCTGCACGCCAACTTCGCCAACACCGCCGACGCATACCTTCCCGGTGGTGTCGTCGAACTGCCGCTCGAGGTGTTCGACGACGTAATGCGGGTCAACACAAGGGGTTTCGTGATCTGCGCCAAACACGCGATACCGGCGATGATCGACAGCGGCGGCGGCTCGATCGTGTTCACCGCCTCGGCCGACGCCTACAACGCGGCCAGCACCCGGGTCTCCTACCAGATGAGCAAGGCCGCCGAGCTCGCGTTGATGCGCCACATCGCCCGCCGGTACGGACCGAAGGGCATCCGTGCCAACGCGATCTCCCCAGGGCTGATCTGGCACTACAAGTTCGACCAGCAGCCGATGCCCGACGGTGTCGTCGAGCAGGCACGCGCGCGTCAGATGATCAAGTCACGCTTCGGCACCCCCGACGACGTCGCCGCGCTGGCAACTTTGCTGCTCTCCGACGACGGCAGCTTCATCACCGCCCAGACGATCAGCGTCGACGGCGGCGTGACGTTTCGGCCCTGAGGGAGCGGCTACCGCTTCTGGGCGGAGGAGTAACCTCTGAGCCGATCGTCAGCGGGATGGGGGCATGGCCATGAACCTCGTGCTGGGTCTATCGATGACGTCCAGCGCTGTTCGTTGGGTGCTGGTCGACGGACCGACCGGCGACGGTGACACCGTCGGACGCGGTGCTTGCGCCCTCACTGACTCGGTCGAAGCCGAGGATCTGCTGGATGTGGTCCTGGCCGACGAGTACGACGGTGGCCTGCACGCCATCGGTGTGACCTGGACTAACGAGGCCGAAGCCGCGGCCTCCGACGTGCTGGACGCGCTTGCCGCGCGCGGGTTCGCCAACGTGATCGCGGTCTCTGAACTCGAGGCCGCCGACCTGCTCGCCGCCGGTCTCGCCGACATCGGCGGATACGACGATCTCGCCGTGTGCGTCGTGGAACCGGAGGCCATGGTGGTCGTGGCGGTCAAGCCCGACGGTGGCACGGTCGACCGGATCGCCCGGCCCCTCGACGGCACCGACGTGGCGCCGCTGCCGCAGCTCGACGACTGGACCCCGGATGCGGTGTTCGTCCTCGGTTCGGCCGAGGACCTCGATGTGGTCATGGCCGCGCTCGCCGACACGACGGACGCGCCGGTGCTCTCGGCCGCCGACGCCGATCTGGCGCTGGCCCGAGGTACGGCGCTGGCGTCGGCGCGGGCCGTCAACGCGATGGCGCCCGCCGGACCCAAGGTGCCCTCCAAGGTGGGCGCGTTGGCTTCCGTCCTTGCGGCCGCGGTGGTCACGTTCGTGGTGTCGCTGTCGGTGGCCGTCGTGCTGAGCCTGACTCCCAGCGCTGCATCCGAGCAGCCGCAGGCCGCCGCCTCCGCGACGGACCCGGTCGACGAACCGGCCGCCTCGGCTCCCGCTCCGGATCCGGCTCCGGGAAAGAAGGTGTCGACGCCGGCCGAGGCTCGCCCGGTGCTCGCGCAGACCATCGCCGTCGCGGCGCCGCCGCCGCCCGCGGCACCCGTGGCCGAACCGGTGTACGTACCGCCGGCACCCGAATACGTGGCGCCGGCGCCCGCCCCGGCCTACACCCCGCCGGAGCCCGCGTATGTGCCGCCACCTGCGCCGGCGTATGTGCCCCCGCCGCAACAGCCCGCCTACATACCGCCGCCGCAACAGCCGGCCTACGTTCCGGCACCCAAGCCGCGGCTTCGCGACCGGATCATCGAGCGCATCCCGATCATCAACCGGTTCCACGAACCGGAATATCCGTACCCGCGCTGATCGTCTAGGGCGCCGGCGGGTTCTGGTTGTTGGGCACCGGGATCGGGATCGACCCGATACCCGGCACGACCAGGTGAGTGGTCGTCACCGGAGGAGCCGTGGTGGTGGTCGTCGTCGCGGTGGTCGTGGTCGTGGTTGGCGGCGTCGTCGTGGTTGTCGTGGTCGTGGTGGTCGTCGTTGTGGTCGTGGTCGGCGGCGTCGTGGTCGTCGTGACCGACGTTGTCGGCGGCGGCGCCTGGGTGGTCTCCGGTGGCGGCGGCGGATCGCTGGTTACCGTGACGGTCTGCACGGGCGGGGCCGGCGGCGGCGCCTCGCTGGTCGGCGGCGGTGACGCCGGCGGACTGGGCGCGGCGGACGTGCGGGGCGGCTCTGTGGTGCCGCTGGTGTCGGTCGCGCTGGTCAGCGCGATTGCGACCCCGCCGACGGCGATCAACGCGACCGCGGCGGCCACGCCGAATACCAGCGCGGGAAGCCGCTGCCAGCTCCTGGGCTGATCGATCGGTCCGGTCGGCGGCACATACTGCACCGGAGGACGCGGCGCCGCGGTCATGCCGGTGCTGTATGACTCCGGGCCGGTGTAGGGCACCGGATCTTCGACCCTGTCGTCGTCCTGCGACCACGCCAACGCCCCGACCGTCGGCGATTCCGGGGCGTCGACGTTGACCAGCGGGGCCGGCGCCAACCCGGTTTCGGCTTCGGCGACCGCACCGTAGGCGGCGTACAGCGCGGCGCCCACCGCGGCGTCCAACGCCGGCTGCGGTGTGGTGACCACCGGCGCGCCCGAGTGTTCGGCCAACCGCCGAGCGATCAGCGGAATGCTCGCGCCGCCGCCGACCATCGCCACCGCGGACACGTTCTGCCAGCCGATCCTGTTGCGCTGCAACGTCGTATCGAGTGCGGCCAGAAGCCCGGCCAGCGGTTCGGTGAGCAACTCCTCCAGCTGCTGTCGCGACACCTGCACCGTCGACCGATGTCCGGGCAGCTCGGCGACGACCTCGGTCACCGCTTCGGTCGACAACCGCTCCTTGGCGCGCTGGCATTCGTCGCGCAGCCGGGCGAGTGACCCGACCGCGGCGGTGGCCGCGGGGTCGATCCCACCGGCGCGGGTGGTCTCGTCGAGCACGAGACGCAGCAGCGCCTGGTCGATCTGATCCCCGGAGAACTCGGGGTAGCGGGTGGTTTCGTCGATCGGCTCGAACGCCGCGCCGCCGTCGGCCAGCGTGATGCTGGTGCCGCCGCCACCGAAATCCAGCAGGACGACGACGCCCTGCGGCGTCAGGCCCGGGTTGGCCTTCAGCGCGGTCAACGCCGCGACGGCGTCCGACACCAGCCGCGCGGGCGCCAGCACGGCGCTGGCGCGCATGGTGTTTTCCAGCGCGCGCAGCGACGCCGGTCCCCAGTGCGCCGGCACGGCGATCGTGATGTCAGCCGACGGCTCGCCGGCGACGTGGACCAGCTCCGTCAGCGCGTCGACCACCAGCTGTTCGGCCAGATACGTCGTTCCGTCGGCGGCCACCAGCGGCACGGCATCACCGACGCGGTCCACGAAACCGCTCAACACCGTGCCGTCGGAATGGGCCAGCACGGCACGTCGAGTCACGGGTTGATTGCCGACACGCGCCGCGACCAAGTTCGTCGTCCCGATCGACAACCCCAACGGGTCGCTCATAACGGACCACACGATAGCCGTCGCACCTGCCGAAACCCGTCAGACACTCCGGTCCAACCCCGTTCGGCCGTCACGGTTTTGGACCGACCCGAACGGGTACTAGGCAAGCCATGACGTCACTGTGGCTAGCAAACCGTGCCAACCGCGCGACTCCCCCCAACCCGATGGTCGAAGCCGACCGTTCCGCCGACGTCGCCGTGGTCGGCGCGGGCATCACCGGGCTGATCACCGCCGTGCTGCTGGCAAGGGCCGGCAAGGATGTTCTGGTGCTCGAGGCGCAGTTCCCCGGCGCCGGCGCCACCGGCAACACCACGGCCAAGATCTCGCTGCTTCAGAGCACCAAAGTCTCCAAGGTCGTCAGCAAACACGGTGTGCAGACGGGCAAGAAGTACGTCGAGGGCAACCGTGAGGGCATGGAGTGGCTGATCGGGCACTGCGAGTCGCACGGCATATCGGTGCAGCGCGAGGACGCCTTCACCTACGCCCAGGCTGAAAAGGGTGTGCCGTCGGTGCGGGAGGAGTTGGCGGCCTGCAAGTCAGTCGGCCTCGACGTGTCATGGGTGGACGACGCGGACGTGCCGTTTCCGTTCGCCGGTGGCGTGCGGCTGCCCGATCAAGCGCAGTTCGATCCGATGCCGCTGCTGGACAGCCTGATCGTGGAGCTCGATGAGCGGGGCGGGCGCCTTGCGGAAGGCGTTCGGGTGCAGAAGGTCTCAAATGACGGCGACGGGTTGCGGCTCAGCGTGCGGACCAACGACGGCACCGAATTCGACACGCACGCCAAGCAATGCGTGCTGGCCACCGGCATCCCGATCCTCGACCGCGGCGGGTTCTTCGCCCGCCTGGAGCCGAGCCGGTCGTACTGCATGGCCTACCAGGTGCCCGGCAACATCACCCGGGGCATGTACATCTCCGCCGATTCCCCCACCAGATCGATCCGCTACGCGCCGACGGCCGAAGGCGAGCGGCTGCTGGTGGGTGGTGCCGGCCACCCCGTCGGGCACGAAAAGAGCCCGGCGTCGTCCGTGCAGGAACTCGACGCATGGGCCAAGACGCACTACCCCGGCGCGATGCAGACCAACTACTGGTCGGCGCAGGATTACACGCCGATCGACCAGCTGCCCTATGTCGGCCCGATCCTGCCCGGCCACGACAAGATCTTCGTCGCAACGGGTTTCGACAAATGGGGAATGACCAACGGCACGGCCGCAGCGCTGGCGCTGTCGAGCCGCATCCTGGGCGGACGGATGGACTGGGCCGACGCCTTTTCCAGCTGGAGCCCGCACGAACTGTCGGGGATCCCCAAAGCCATGCAGCTCAACCTCGAGGTCGCGATGTATCTGGCCAGGGGTTGGATCACCCCGGCGACCCGCATCGGCGACCGGACACCCGACGAAGGCGGCGTGGTCAGCGGTCCGCCATGGGATCTGGAGGCCCGCAGCGTCGTCGACGGCGTCGAGCACCGGGTGTCGCCGGTGTGTCCGCATCTGGGCGGCATCGTGAACTGGAACGACGCCGACGAGTCGTGGGAGTGCCCGCTGCACGGATCACGGTTCGCCCCGGACGGCACCTTGCTGGAAGGACCGGCGACGCGAAACCTCACTGCGGCGCAATAGGTTCCGGCTCATCGGGCTGGTCCGGCACCAGCCTTCGCATCAGCGCCGACCCCACCACCCCGGCGATGATCAGTGCGATCGCCGGAACATCGGCCAGCGCGTCGGTCACCCAGCCGATGATGCCGACCACGGTGACAAACGGCGGGAACCAGTCGAAAGCCGCCGCGATCGACGTCTTCTCTCCGGTGACGTAGTCCGGATAGAACTCGGTGAACGAGACGGCGAAGATCATCGCGCCGATCGGCAGAATCCATGCCGTCCAGAAGTTGTCGTTGTCGCCGAGCACGGCATCCCCGTATACGCCGACGACGGCGGAGAACAGAAACGCAGTCGCCCATGCCGCGGAGATCGCGTAGTTGATCCGCAGAAAGACCGGGCTGTCCCAGTGCTCCCCGGGCGTGGTGTCCTTGGCGTAGGCCAGCGTGAACGGCCGGCGGATCAGCAGGGTGATGATCGCGAACGCCGCCAGCGCCACATTGCTCAGCGCGCCGGCCCACAGTTGCAGCCACTCGATCGCGCGGTCGGGGGCCACCAGGCCGAGCACGGCGAGAACGCCGAAGTAGGCGACGGTGAACCCTTCCAACAGGTGCACGGGCACGCCGCGGCGCGCTCCCACCCACAACGTCAGCAGCGACAGCGCAAGCGCGGTCGAGGCGGCTTCTTCGAAGCGGCCGGGACCGTTGACGATCCCCATCAGAATCCACGGTGCGATACCCGCAAGAGGGGACCGGACGTATCCGTCGACAAATTTCATGGTGGCACTTTAGTCGGTGGGGAGCGGTTGTGCTGCAATGTCAGCCATGGGTGATATCGACGAAATCAAACAAGTCAAGTACCGGTATCTGCGCGCACTGGACACCAAGAACTGGGATGAGTTCGCCGACACCCTCACCGAGGACGTGATCGGCGACTACGACGCGTCGATCGGGGAATCGCACCACTTCACGGACCGCGAGCCGCTGGTGGAGTTCATGCGAACCGCCATGCCCGCGAACATCATCACCGAGCACCGCGTCACCCACCCCGAGATCAGCGTCGACGGCGACGTGGCGACCGGCACGTGGTACCTGCAGGATCGCGTGATCGTGCCGGACTTCAACTTCATGCTGATGGGCGCGGCCTTCTACCACGACGAGTATCGGCGAACGGCGGACGGCTGGAAGATCAGCAAGACCGGCTATGACCGCACCTACGACGCAACGTTGTCGACGGAGAACCTCAACTTCAACCTCAAAACCGGTCGCGCGCTGAACATCTGAGCTACTTCGAGATCGCGATCAACGCGCCCGGCCGCAGCCACTGCATGATCTTGACCAGGGTGGCGTCGTCGATCGCCACGCATCCCGCCGTCGGCCCGCCGTCGGTGGCGTGCAGGAAGAACGCGCCGCCGTTGCCGGGCACGCGCGCCTTGTTGACGCCCATCACGACCGCGTGCACGTACTGCGGGATGTCGAGGTTCTCGGTGCCGCTCGCCGGGTCGGTGTTGAACGGACACTGCGCCTTCTTGCACACCTGCATGGTGTTGTAGGTGGGGCTTTTCATGTCGCCGTCCCACCAGTGGTCCGGGCCCACCTGGACGTAGGGCAGGCCGCCGCCGGGGTTCGCGGCGGTGCCGAACGCGAAGTCGAGCGTGAAGACACCCATCGGGGTCTTCATCTCGCCGTCGTGGGTCTGCGGCGCCATCCCGTTGGCGCCGATCCAGGCGGGGATGGCGACTCCGATCGGCTGCCAGCCTGCCCGGGTGCGTTGGTAGACGTCCATCTTGGCCTTCGAACCACCCACGCCGACAACCGAAATCACCTGAGTAGCGGCGCCGACGGAGTCAGCGAACCACGGTTGGGTCTGGGCCTGCCCGAACGGGGCGGTGCCGATCACCGCCACCAGGGCGCAGATCAAGACCAGCAGCCGGCGCACCGGTCCATGCTAAGTCGCCACCCGCTCACCTTCGAGTAGGCCACGCATCCAATCAGCCCATGTCGTCCTTTGGGCGGCCGCGCTGTCGGCGGCGTCGGGACCGTAGAAGAAGATGGTCGCGACGGCGCGCGACTGCTCACCCATCGCGAAACTTCCGATCACCGCCACACCCGGCGCGGGTTCGTCGAGGCGGATCATCAATTCGCGGGAGTTCGGGTCCTGTCGCACCCGCTCGACCACGCCCGCCAGACGTGGTGCAGCCGAAGGTGATTCGCAGCGGTCCCCGACGTTGGCACCGGCGAGGTTGAGCGCCTGGGTCACCGTCGACCAGGCTTGCGCCTCGTCGCCGGCGTGGCCGGCCATCACCCGCACCGAGGCGGCGGGTTGGCCCGCGAAATACCTCAGGTACACCCGTAGCACCTCGAAGAAGCCCGGCCAGCCGCCCTCGAAGCTTTCGAGTTCGTTGTCCCAGTCGTCTTTTTCGGTGAACAGACTGTGCACCATCCGCACGACACAGCGATCACCGGAGTGGCTGGTGACGGTCACTTCGGTGGCCACCGGCGGCGCGTCACCGCTCCAGCCGTACTCTTCGTAGGCGAAGCGCGTCGGCGGCTCCCATCCGGTGACGGTGCCCAACTGCGTGGCCTGGCCGCAGTTCTCATCGCCGAACTCGAAAGCGAGTGCGCCACCGACTTTTTCCTCGACGCTGGTCGGCGTGAACCAGGCCGTCATGCCCGGGCCGGTGGCGATGGCGTGCCATACCTGCTCGGGTGTCCCGGGCACGAGGAACTCCATTTCGACCCAGCGGCGTCCGGAATCATCCTTCTTCAACGGCATTACGTCTCCTCCTCAGGTTTCGGATAGGCAGCGACCACCAGTCGGTAGGCACGGCCATGGGCATCGGATTCGTCGTGGTAACGCGCCACCAGCGACGTCACCGCGTCGGACAGCTCTTGGGTGAACGCGGCACGGTCGGCCGGTGAGCGGAACCGGATCGCCGTGTCGATCGACAGGGTGGCCAGTCGCTTGTCGGCCTTTCGGGCGGCCGCCCAGAGCTCACCGACTTCCCGCACCGCACGGGCGGCCAGCGCGATCAGGTAGCTCGCCGACAATCGGTCGTTGCTGCGGCCGGGATCGGCCGCGACCGGGCCCAGCGCTCGCGGTGACACCACATACGACATCGCGGTGGCCACCAGCAGGCGTTCCCGCAGGCCGCCCCAGCGGCGTTCTCCGGCCTGCCTCACCAGCCGGTGATCCTCCAGCGCACGCAGGTGATAGTTCACCTTTTGTCGGGAGATCCCCACCCGTGTCGCCAGCGCGGCCGCCGAGGCCGGTTCGGTCAATTCGGCCAGCAGTCTGCCGCGCACGGGGTCGAGCGCGCTGACCGCCGCGGCCGGGTCGGCGATCACCTCCACGTCGAGCACCCGGCCATCATCATGCTTGACAGGATTATTTGTCAATGGGTCTGGATAGTTCTGACGCATGGATTTACTGCTCGCACGGCGGCGCCGCGGAATCCGCCAGATCGGTCAGGGGCTCGGCACCCTCGACCATGAGGTGTTCGAGGCCATCGCGGACTCGCCCAGCCCCCTGTTCGATGCGGTGATGCCCCGACTGACCAGGGCCGCGGATTACTCGAAGCTGTGGTTTGCGATCGCGGCGGTGCTGGCCGCCGTCGGCGGGCCGTCGGCCAAACGCGGCGCGACACGAGGCGTGCTGAGCCTCGCGGTGACGAGCGTGCTCACCAACCAGGTGGCCAAACGGGTGTGGAAGCGGGACAGACCCAACTGGGCCCTGGTGCCGTTGGCGCGTCGCGCTCGGCGGACGCCGACGTCGAACTCGCTGCCGTCGGGTCATTCGGCCAGCGCGGCGGCGTTCGCGGTCGGCGTCGGGTTGGAGAGCCCACCGCTCGGATTGGCGCTGGCGCTACTGGCCGGCCTGGTCGGGATATCGCGGGTGGCAACCGGGGCTCATTACCCCGGTGACGTGCTGGCGGGGTTCGGCGTCGGCGCCGCGGTGGCCGTGCTCGGCGGGCGGGTGGTGCCGCCGGTGGTGCCGACCGAGGTGCCCGCCGCCGACCCGCTGTGGGTGGGCGCCCCGAAGCGCCCAGACGGCGCGGGCGTGGTGCTGGTCACCAACCCCGCATCGGGTGGCGGCGCCGGGGCCGACATCATCGACGAAGTCCGAGAAGCGTTGCCGCGCACCGAAATCGTGGAGCTCAACGGCGACGACGATATCGCTGCGGCGTTACGGTCGGCCGCCGAGCGCGCGGAGGTGCTCGCCGTGAGCGGCGGCGACGGCACCGTGTCGTGTGCGGCCGGTGTCGCGCTCGATGCCGGAATTCCGCTGGCGGTCTTTCCCGGCGGGACGTTCAACCACTTCGCCAAGGACATCGGCTGCGACACCGTGGAAAAGACCGTCGAAGCGATCCGCCAAGGCACCGTCGCCTGCGTCGACCTGGTCTGCCTCAACGAGGACCAGATGGTGATCAACACCGCGAGCATCGGCGCGTATCCGTCGTTCGTGAAGATGCGGGAGAAGTACGAGCATCGGATCGGCAAGCCGTTGGCAAGTGTGTACGCGATGTACCAGACGCTGCGCCATGACGATCCGGTCCGCATCCGCTACGACAACAAGACGCTGCAGACGTCGCTGTTCTTTCTCGGCAATTCGACGTATCTGCCCTCCGGGTTCGCCCCGGCGCGGCGCACCCGCATCGACGACGGCCTGCTCGACATCCGGATCCTGGAGACCGGGCGGCCCTGGGCCAAGCTGCGCATCCTCGCTGCGGTCGCGACCGGGCGCCTGGAGCGCAGCCCGCTCTACCACGAGCTTCGGGTGCCGGAATTTCAGTTCACGGTCGTCGACGGCACGACCGTGCTGGCCCACGACGGCGAGGTCGGCACCGAATGCCAAGAGGCCAGCTTCATCACGCGGTACCGAGTGCTTCCGGTGTTTCGTCCGGCCGCGTGATCGGTTGCGTCGGCCAGACCAACGCGTAGCAGACCGCGAAATAGGCGTATCCCAGCGCCCATCCGGCGAGCACGTCGGAGGGATGGTGCACGTTGAGGACCACCCGACCCAGCCCGATCGCCGCGACAATCACGACGCCGAGGACCACGAGCCACATCCGCACAGACCCGCGCACGACGGGTAGGGCCACGGTCAGCAGCGCGAGCACGGCCACCATCACGCCGAGCGCGTGGCCGGACGGAAACGATGACCCCAGCGCCGACACCAGCGCGGTGTCGGGGCGCGGACGATCGACGGCGCGCTTGGCGGCTTCGGTGATCAGCCCGCTGATCTCCACGGTGATGAGCAGAAACATCGCGATGCGCACGTTGCGGCGCACGAGCGCGATCACGATCACCACGAGCGTCACCAGACGAAAGGCCATCGGCCCCAGCACGGTGCAGAACACGTGCCAGCCGAGAACCCAGCCGGGATGTGCATCGCCGTCGCGGTAGAAGCCGTCGAGAAGCGCACTGTCGAGCCTCGTGAGCCACCACCACTGCTGGGTGTAGCCGATCCACAGCACCGCGTACAGCGCGACCGCGGCGACGGCCGAGCCGATCAGCCAGCGCTTGTTCGGTGCCACGCATAAGCTCTACCACCTACGATGCGGCGCGGATTAGGGTGGCTGCACATGGCCGTATTTCTGCGCAAGCTGTTTCGCATCGGCGGTCTGCCCGCCGAACTGCGCGCCGAGGTGGAGGCCGAGGGCATTCTTCACCTGGCCGAGTACGTGCCGGTCACGCGCCGGTTCAGCGGCAAGATCCCGGGTAAACGCGCCAGCGGCGACATCGCCAGCTACGTCGGCTCGTTGGTGCTGACCGACCAGCGGGTGCTGGCCACCCACTCGACCGTGCCGAAGCTCGCGGGCCGCACGGTCGATCAGCGGTGGGATGGCCCGCAGAGCGGCGCCGTCACCGCCGAACTGTCCGAGAGCGGCCTGTTCATCGAGGTCGACATCCACGCGGTGGATCCGCGGTGCGAGGGCCAGCTGTCGCTGCACTACAAGGAGGCGCTGCCGGACGAGCTGTTGACGAGGTTGCCGCGCCGGTCCCTGGCGTTCGACGTGCCGCCGGAGTACGTCTTCCGCGCGGTCGGCGTGCCCTACGACCCGTAAACCGTAAAACTACTCCGCCGAACGTGGATTACCCGCACGCCCGCAGCGCTCAGGGCGTGATACGACCCCACACTCGGCAGGGCGAGGCGGCGGCCCAAGGCAAGCGGGGTGCTACCCGACTCGAGCCACCACGAAGATCCGCCGGAACGGAAACAGCGTCACGCCGTCCGGTCGCATCGGGTAGGCCTGCGCCAGCAGCGGGATCAGCTCCTCGCGGAACCGCTGCCACTGCGAGGCGGTGAGCCGGCTTCGCACCGGCCGCAGCGTGGTGCCGCTGATCCACTCCAGAACGGGATTCTGACCGGTCAGCGCGTGCACGTAGGTGGTCTCCCACGCATCGACGGTGCAGCCGGCGTCGGTTAGCAGCTCTGCGTAGCGCACCGGATCATCGACCGGGCTGTCCCGAAACGACAAGTCCTGCAGCAGGTTCCACCATTTAGTCCCGCGCACCAGTTCGCCGACCACCTGATGGGATGGCGCGTCGAAGTTGCCCGGCACCTGGAAAGCCAGCCAGGAGCCCGCCCCGAGCTGACCGGCCCACTGCACCAGCAGTTCCCGGTGCTGAGGCACCCAGTGCAGCGTCGCGTTGCTCAGCACCACATCGGTGTCGGGTCGCGGCACCCAGTCGGTGACATCGCCGACGTGCGCGTCGAGCCCCCGGCCACGGGCCGCCTCGACCATGTCCGGTGAGCTGTCCCACGCCTCGATGACCGCCGCCGGCCACCGCTGAGCCAGGGTGGCGGTGAGATTGCCTGGCCCGCAACCGAGATCGACCACGCGGCGCGGCGACTGCGCGCCCACCCGCGACATCATGTCGTAGAACGCGCGCCCGCGCTGATCGGCGAACGTCAGGTAGGCGTCGGGATTCCACATCGTCTCAGTGTCGCACCGGCGCCGGTGCGGCGTCCGCGGCCGCGTTACCATGCGGATGTGACCACGTCGGACGCCCCGGTGGATCCGCCCATCCCTGTCCCCGATATCGCAGGCGCCGACGCTGGTTCCCGCGGGCTGCCGCGGCGCGTGGACCTCACCCTGCGGCAACGCGTCATCGTGGACTCCTCCGCGGTGGCCGACCTCGCGTTGCGCACGGCGATCGCCTCGATGATCGGCGCATCGGTGCTGCCCTCGCTCGTCAGCGCCGCGGTGCGGTCACAATCGCGCGCCGAGCGCGACCATCTGCGCTTCTACGCCGAGCTGGCCGGCGAACAGGACGCCCAGCTGTCGTTTCCCGCGCCGGGCACCGAACCGCGGATCTCGTCGCGGCCGGCCAACCCGGTCGCCGAGTGGATCGCCAAGGGGCAGGTCCACAACATCCGGTTCAACAGCAGCTTCGAGGCGGTCAACCCCGCTCTGCGCGACCAGTGCCGGGCATATCAGCGCAACAACGTCGTCCATGCACAGCACTGGCGCCACAGCGACGGACCGCATCCGACGCTGTGCCTGATCCACGGCTTCATGGGGTCGGCGTACCTGTTCAACGGGTTGTTCTTCTCGCTGCCGTGGTTCTACCGGTCCGGCTACGACGTGCTGTTACTCACGCTGCCGTTTCACGGCCGCCGCGCTGAGCGCTTCTCACCGTTTTCCGGTTACGGATATTTCGCGCACGGGTTCGCCGGGTTCGCCGAAGCGATGGCCCAGGCGGTGCACGACTTTCGTTCTCTGGTCGACTATCTCGAGTACACCGGCGTGGATCGGGTGGCGCTGACCGGCATGTCGCTGGGCGGCTACACCGCGGCGCTGCTCGCCTGCGTCGACGACCGCATCCAGGCGGTGATCCCCAATGTTCCTGTGGTCACCCCGGATCGAACGGCAGAGGAATGGTTTCCGGCCAACCAGGTGATGCGGCTACGCAACCTGCTCGCCCACACCGACGACGAATTGGCCGGCGCGGCGACGATGTATTCCTCACCGTTGAACTATCAACCCGTGGTACCGAAGGACCGCCGGCTGATCATCACCGGTCTCGGCGATCGGCTCGCCCCGCCCGAGCAGGCCGAGATGCTGTGGGAGCACTGGGATCGCTGCGCGTTTCACTGGTTCCCCGGCAACCACGTGTTACACGTCAGCCAACCGGACTATCTGCGGCGGATGACCCGCTTTTTGCGGCCGTTCCTGTTCGACTGAGATCGGCCGAGCCTGAAACCGGCCAGTCGATCCGCTCCAGCATCCCCGCGGGTAACGCATCGGCCGGTGTGCCGAGCCGCTCGGCGGTTCGCGGATCCAACGCGTTGAGCAACGGGCGCTGGATGCCTGGATGCGCCACCAGACCGGATACCGGGGTACCCCGAACTGGTTCCGCAGTGCGGAACGCACACATCGCCGTAGCAGTGGGATGTGTTGTGGTGCCACCGAATTCGAGCGCCGTCCACGTTTCGGTGCGCTGTGACCACACCTCGGCGAGCCGTTCGCCCAGCCGCTCGTCGACGGGGATGCCGTATGCCGACACCGCGCCGTCGTCGTCGAGGACCGCGCGCCACTTCTCCCGGCCCGGGCCGGCGGGCGGATCGGCGACATCGACGATCGCCGCCTCCAGGCCGGTCTCGCGCAGGTGGTCGGCCAGCCGTCGGCCGACGACCTCGGTGGTGGTCAGCAGCGGAAGCTCCGGTGAGCGCGCCTGCAACGCGGCGAGGTTGTCGGCGGCGTTGAGCGTCATGCTGATCCACGTGGTGCGGGCGCCTGCCTGGTCGCGGCTGGTGACCCGCACCTTCTGGCACCGGACCCCGAAGCGGTCGACGTAGCCTGCCACCAACGGCAACGACAGCCCCACCCCGTCCGGATCGTCGATCCGCAACAGCACCGTGGCTTCGGTGGAGGGCTGCGGCTTCGGCTTGGAATGGTTACGGCGCCACACGGCGAGGCGGCGGGTGATCCTGGTCGTCAGGAAAAGTCCACGCCACCAGGCGAAGACGACGATCACCACGGCAGCGGCGACCCCGAGGACCCAGCGTTCGGTGGTCGACTCCCACGGATAGGCCATCGCCGCGGCAACAATTGCCAGCAGCGCCAGCGCCAGTCGAATGGTCACTTCGAATGCCTCCCATGTGCGGTCTGCGCCGCGGTGGTTCGCTTGCGGTGGGCCGCGACCGCGGCTGTCACGACGGCAGCCACGGCCAGCACACCGGTGCCGACGAACGCGACCGTGCGGGGGGTGTGATCGGGCGGCGGCGGCTGCGGCGGTGCGGCAACGGGTTTGGGCTCGGCCGCACCGTTGTCGGCGGCGGCGGTCACGTCCCACGTCAGCGCCGCCGTCGGATCGACCAGCCCCGCTCCGGTCAAGTTCGACGGTGCCCGCGCAGCACCCCTGGCGCTCGCCGTCAGCCGGTCTTTCACCTGCTGTGCGGTCAGCTCGGGAAATCGGCTGCGCACCAACGCCGCCGTCCCTGCGACGTAGGCGGAGGCGAAGCTGGAACTGTTGAGCCCGAACAGTTCACCGCGATCGTTGGGCAGCGCATTGGCCAGGCCACCGCCCTCTGCATTACCGACCGAGGTGACGTTCTCGCCGGGCGCCGCGATGCCCACCCAGGGGCCGGCCATCGTGAAATCCGATGGTTGCCCCGCGGGGTTGACCGAACCCACCGACAGCACGAACGGCTGCCACCAGGACGGGATCGACACCGACGTCACACCGGCCCAGTTACGCGGATCCTCCGGCCGGCCGGGATCTGACAGCGGGTTGGACGGACATGCCGACCCGGGATTCAACCCGGCGCGGTTGTTGCCTGCCGCCGCGACGATCACCGCGTCCTTCTCGACGGCGGCATACCGCAGCGCCGCGCCGAGTTCGTTCTGGTCGACGGTCTCATTTGCCGGTAGGCAGGTGACGGCCGAGATGTTGATGACGCGTGCGCCCAGATCGGCCGCACGCACCACGGCGCGTGCGAGGGTCGCGACGTCGTGTGCGACGCGGGCGGTGGCCGGGTCCTCGCCGGTGGTGCGCGGCGCGAACCGCGCCGAGGTCGAGCGGATCGACAACACCCGCGCGGCCGGGGCGACGCCGGAAAAGCCGTCGGCGCCGGGTTGTCCGGCGATGATGCCGGCCACCAGGGTGCCGTGTCCGTCGCAGTCGGAGAGCCCGTCCGTGGACTCGACGAAGTCGCCGCCCGGGTCGACGTTCGGCAGCCGCGGCCCGGGCTGCACCCCGGTGTCGATCACCGCGACGAGTTGGCCTTCACCGCGGCTGAATTCCCAGGCGCCGCCGAGGTTGAGGATCGCCTGGTTCGGGTTGATCACAGCGGGATCGGTGCCGGGCAACACACCCGCGACGACGCACGGCCCGCGCTGCGCCATCGGCTGCACGGGGCCTGCGCTGCCCGACGGCGGCGCTGCGGCGGGGTCGATCTCCGGCGGCGTGATCGCCAGCGCGGCAGGACAACTCAGCACCGCAACGGCCAACGGGGCCGTCGCGGCCGCGAGAACGCGCCGCAGCCTGGTGCGGATCACCGACGCCTCATCGGTTCAATACCCAGGCGAACAATCCGACCAGATAGGCCAACACCGGGATCAGCGAAGCGTCCACGGCCGAGGCCAGGAAACCGACGAGGCGGCGCATCGGCAGCGAGTAGGTGTCCGGCGAGGCCACCTGTGGGAACAGCGCCGCGATCACCCAAACGGCCGTCACCGCGGTCACCGCCGCAAGCGTCCACCATGCCGCGGTGTAGCGGCCGTCGGCGATGAACACCCCGAGAAACGCGAGCGCCATCAAGAACGGTTGGCTCAGCAGCCACGCCTTGCAGGGTGCGGAGTCCCAGACCCGCGCCTTCAGCACCGTGCCCAACGCCACCGCGCCGACGACGTACCACGCCCAGTTCGAGACACCCTGCGGGGCAGCCAGTATCACCGCACCGGCGGTGATCAGCAGCACACCACCGGCGATGAAACCCGTCTGATGCGAGTCGCTGATCCGCACCCGACGCGGCAGGTCGCGAAGCACCGAGATCGACGGCGCCGACGGTGGCGGGTCCCCCGGCGCCGGAATCACCGGCACCGGCAGCCGCGACCACAGCGCCGACAGCTGCGGCGCCGAGACGATGACCAGCAGGGCCAACACCACCAGCACCGAGCCGATCACAACGGGGCTCAACGCCCAGATCGCCGCGGCCCCCGCGGTGATCAACGCGCCCAACCCGACGACGCTGGCCGCGGTGAACAGTGCGATTCCCCGCTCGGCGACGGTGATGGAGACGATCGACCACGCCGCCACCCCCGCGGCGCCGAGCAACACCTGTGACGGCCCGAACGCGCCGGGGACCGCCAGCGCGAGCGCCGCGGCGATCGGCGCCAGCGCCGCCACCGACATCGCCGTGGCGAAGCGCGGCAACGGAACCCGGGTCAGCAGCGCGGTCAGCACCGCCGCCATCGCGATACCCGCGGCCGCGAACAGGCCCGCGTCACCGCCGTTGACGATGCGGTGTGCCGTCGCCAGCGCGGTGGCGACCAGTGTGAGCCCGATGACCGCGATGCCGGCGCCGCGTGCGATGTGTCCTGCGCCCCACGGCTTTTCCCGCGCAGCAGAGAAGATGACCGTCGCGTCGCCGATGTCCTCGACGATCCGCGGCGCGGGTGTGCCCGCCGGAACGGGTTGCAGGGCAAGCAGATCACCGTCGACGACGCCGACCGTGTCCAGCGTCGCATCCAAGCTGAACGGGGCGCCGCCGACCGGGGCCAGCGAGAGGCTCACCAGCGTGTGCTCACCGTCGCCGTCGTCAGGCATCGCCATCCGCCGTACGGCGGGCAGGATCTCGCGCAGCGGAAGTTCGGTCGGCAGCACCATGTCGGTGACCCGGCCTCCGCCGCCGTCGCCGACGGCGAGTACGGCGACGCGAACGATGGGCATCGCCTTCAGCGGTGCGCTGCCGTTCAATGAACTGTGTGACGCCATTTCTGGTGTTCCGTTCTCTGGTCGAGATCGAAGTCTCGAGTCAACTGCAACTGCGGGAACCACGCGCCGTCCGGCAGCGTCGCGGTCAACCGCTCGATCGCGGTCGCGATCGCGAGTGTGGTGCCGGGTGTGAAGGTCGACACCCATTCGCCGTCATAGGCACGCGACGGATACACCAGTATCCGTCCGGCGCTGGTGTCGACGACGCTGACGCCGACGTCGGTGCTGACGCGGTGTCCGTCGCGATGGTCACCGGCCACGATTTCCACATAGCTGCGGCCGGGTGCGTATGCGGCTTCCACGACCGGGCGGGCCGATGCTGGAATGCCCAGGTAGTCAACTACTTCGGTGAGCGTCGCGCCGTTGCGCAACTGCTCGTCGGCGCGCGCCCCGATGCGCGCCGGGATGGTGAACTCCTCGAACGCCGCCGGTGAGCGCCCCGAGAGGCCGGCGGTCAGTACCGGCACCAGCGCGTGCGGATGGTCGATGTCCAGCGCCGTGAACGTCACCAGCCCTCCGCTGCGCAGCGCCACGACAGACGTCGCCTCGTCACGGCGCGCGACATGCCCCCGCAGCAGGCTGTTGGACGCGCTGACGAACCTCAACTCCAGCCACCGTCGTGGCCGGCACGTGGTGACGATCCATTGCCGCACAGCCGGATTGATGACCCCGTCCTCGGTCATCAGCCCGAGTGCCGCCAGCTCCGCGGAAAGCCTGTCCTCGACCGCCTTGCGCGCCGCATGATCGCTGTACGGCGGTGTGATGGCCAGCACCCAGGGAAAGCTCCCGGCGCTGGACGCATCGGCGATGAACCAGGCCTGCTCCGCGGTCAGTTCGACTGCGTTAGCAGACACCGACGGTCAGCCACCCCACTTGGCGCCTTCGGCCGCATCGCGGGCGCTCATCGCCATGGTGTTGGTCTCGTGGGTGGTGGCCATCGCGCGGTACGCGCGGACCAGCTCCTCCAGAGCGGCGTTCCACTGCGCCTGCCATGCCTGGTACGTCATGCCGGTGTCACCCTGCCACGCGGCGGCCAGAGCCGCTTGCTCGCTGGCGATGTCGGCGCCGACGGCGTGCAGCGCACCGGCGTATCCGGCCATCTCACCGGCATGCGCCAGCATGGCCGGGTAGTTGTACATGATCTGGGACATCAGGATCTCCCTCTCGTCAGTTCGTGGTTCAGATGCCGGTGTAGGTGCTCGCGTTGGCCGCGTCCTGGGCGACGTAGCTGCCCGCGGCGTCGCCGAGGTTGACCTGCGCGATGTCAAGCAGCGAGTTGATCTTCGCGGAGACCTCGATGAACCGGGCGTGCGCGGCCTGGAAGGCGGCGCTGGATTCACCGATGTGGAACGCCTGGGCCGACTGGGCGGCCTGCTCGGCCTGGACCATCGTGCTGCGCATCAGCGCCGCCTTGGCGGAGAACGCCGCCTCCGACGAGACGAGCTGCGGGATGTGAGCGTCTAAGAGGCTCATGGCTTTACCTTTCGGGTTGTCGTGACTGGACGGTGGTGATCGGTTGGTCTTCTCAGTTGCGCGAGCCCCCTTCCGCATCCCAGTCGCCGGGCAGCAGCGGCTCGGTCGGGCCACCGCCGAACGGGTCGCCGGCCAGTTCGGTCAGCCCGGCCGCTTCTTCGGTCTCGGGCCTGACCGCCGCACCAGTGAAACCCATTGGGCCCGCGCCCTTCTCAGATGCGCTCATCCGCGGTTTGCGGACCGGCTCCGGCGGCGTGTCGTCCGGGTCGGGTTCGTAGTCCATGTACGCGTCGGCGTACTGGCGTTCGTGCACCGGTGCCGCGCGACGCCGCCGTGCTTTGCGTTTGGCCAGCGATGACGCCGCGGCCGAGGCGGCAGCGGATGCGGCGATGTCGGATGCGGGCGCCTTGGCTCCGGTGCCCTCGCGCAGGGTCGGCGTAAAACCTTCGTCGGGGCCCGGACCCGCAACCGCGTAGGGCACCACCGGTGCGGCGGCCGCAGCGGCCACACCTCCTGCGGGTGCGACGCCGCCGGCCACCGAGGCGGCAGGCGCGGCGGGCGCGGCGGGCACCGTCGGGGCGACCGCGGCCGCCGCGGGCATCGGGTCGGCACGCTGAGCGGGCGCGGGCGTGTTCGACGGCTGTTGCGGCGCGGGCGCGGCTTCCGGCACGGGCGGGGCCGGCGGGTTGAGGTACTGGTGCAGGAAGTACCCGCCGATTCCCAGCGCGAGCGGTGCCATCCACGTCGTCAGCAGCAGGTTGGGATAGGTCACCGAGGCGCCCACCCAGGAAACCGCTTGATAGGCAACGGCCATCAGAAACGGCCCGTAGGCCACCAGCGTCGGACCCGGGTTGGTCAGCAGCCCGACGATCAGCTGCTGGGTGTTGCCGATCGGGTCGGCCATGAACTCGATGATCGGCTCGAACAGCTGATAGACGTACTGCCCGTAGGCTTCGAAGATCTGCCCGACGAACCGCAGCAGCTGCGCGATGATGTCCGAATTCGCCAGCGCCGAACCGGAATCGGCCGCGGTCAGCTGCGCGAAGGACTGCTGCGCCGTCGCCGCCGCCGCTCCGGCCTCCCCCACCCCGGGGGTGAGCACGAACGGGGCCGGCGGTGTGATCGGGGCGGCCGCCACCGCCGCGCCTGACACCGCCTGATACGTGCTCATCGTCGTCGCGGCCTGAATCCACATCCGCACGTAGTCGGCTTCGTTCATCGCGATCGGGATCGTGTTGATGCCAAGGAAATTGGTCGCGACCAGCACGGTGAGCGTGCTGCGGTTCAACGCCAGCTCGGCCAGAGTCGGCATCGTGGCCAACGCCGTCGAGTACGCCGCGGCGGCGGCCTCGTGCTGAGCGGCGCTGGCCGCGCTGTTGGCGCTGGCCTGAGCGAGCCAGGCCAGATACGGCGTGTGGGCCGCGACGTACTGTTCGGCGCTGGGGCCTTCCCACGCCCCGCTCTGCACGGCGCCGAGCAGGCTGGTCAATTCCGCGGCGGCGGTGGAATATTCGGTGGCCAACGACTGCCACGCCCCCGCGGCGGCCAGCAGCGAACCCGGCCCCGGGCCGCTGCTCAGCATCGCCGAATGCACTTCCGGCGGAAGCGCCATCCAGATGGGGGCGGTCATGTCAGCTACCCGACACCAGGTACGACGAAGCGGCCATCGCGTCACCGGCGGCATAGCTTGCCCCGGACTCACCGACGCCGACGCCGGCCCGGCCCAGCTCCTCGACACCCTGGGCAGCCATCGTATTGTGCTGCACCCCATGGGCGCTGAAGCCGGCCGCGGTCTGCAGGGAGACCGCATCGGCCGCCGGCGGCACGACGGTGGTGACCACCGGCGCTGCTGCCGCATGCGCGGCCGCCAGCCGTGCGGTCAGCCCTTCGACGGCGGCGCTGGCCGCGGTCAGGCCTTCGGGAACAACACGCAGAGTCATCAGTTCAACTCCCTTCCATTGTCTCTCGGAGTGGCTCTCGGATTACCCACCACCGCATCTGCGAGTGGGTTGACAAGTTGCAGGAACGTGGCGTCATCGCCGTCGTCGAGCAGCATCGCCCGACCGGCCGGCAGCCGGCGGAACCGGTGGCCGCGGATCTTGCCGCTGTCCTGCGGGTTGCCCGACAGCATCAGAATGGCGGCCTGCAGCTCGTTGAGCCTGCGCAGCAGCGGTGCGGTCATCAACGCGTGCGCCGAACCGGTGGCGCGCGCGGTCACGATGACACGCAGCCCGAGCTCGCTGGCTTGGGACAGCAGCCCCAGCAGCGCGGTCCACGGCCGTTGCCCGACGAACGGTCCGCTGACCGCGGGGGAATCGGGGATCTGGTCGACGTCGTCGATGATCAGGTAGTGGGTGTGCCCGCTCTCATCTGAGCGATAGCTCCAGTCGGCGAGCTGCTGCGGTGAGAGACCCGCAGGCGGACGGCGCTTCTCGAGCAGCCCGGCCAGGCCGAGCATGGCCGGGGTGACCCGGTCGATGTTCGGGGTGTACTCGTTGTCGGCGAACAGCGGCTCGTCCACCAGATGCAGACGGCGGTCGATCACCGTGAACGCGACCTGATCGGCGGTGGAGTGTTCGCGGATGGTCCGGATGAGGTGGCGCAGCAGCGTCGTCTTGCCCGACTTGCTGTCTCCGAACACCATCAACAACGGGTTGCGCGCGAAGTCGACCGTCACCGCTGCCAGGTCCTGTTCGCGCTGGCCGATGACCACCCGTTCGGGCGCCGGGTACAGCGGTGCGACCACCTCGGGCGCCAGCTCGTGCGGTAGCAGCCGCACGGGCGGCGCGGTGATGCCCGGGTAGCGGGCGTTGATCACCGCGATGTCGGCCAGATCCGGTTCGGCGAACAGGAAGTGCTCGGCGGCCATCGTCAGGCCGCGGCCCGGCTGGTCGGCAGGCACGGCCTCGGCAGGGCGGCGCAGCGCGCCGGTGACGCGCACGTTGCTGTCGCGGGCGTCGGACAGTTTGAGCTCGAGGCGCAAACCGAGCCCGTCGCGCATCGCCAGCGGCACCTCCAGCCAGTTCGGCGTGGTGACGACGACGTGGATGCCGTAGGACATTCCGGTGTTGACCAGTTCGGTGACTTTGGCCAGCAACGGGTTTCGGGTGTTGAACGTGTCGGTGTTGTCACGGCTGAACGCGTAGAGGTTGTCGATGACGAGGAATACCTCCCCGTACTCGTCGCCCTCTTCGGCCGAGCCGTTGTGGGCTCGGGCCTGCCGGGCCCGCAGCAGCTGTTCCAGCTCACCGAACGTGCGCCGGATCCGCTCCGGCTCCAGCGGTGACGCGACGCTGCCGACATGCGCAAGACGCTCGAGCGGGCGCAGCTGGCCACCGCCGTAGTCGAGGCAGTAGAACGTGACCTCTTGCGGGGTGTGCAGCGCGGCGGCCGACAGGATGAAGGTCTGCAACGCGGTGGTCTTACCCGATTTGGGCCCGCCGTGGATCAGCATGTTGGCCGCCGCCGAGGTCGCATCGAAGATCAGCGGATCACGCCGCATCGCGAACGGCCGGTCGATTTCGCCCAGCGGCCAACGCCATTGGCCTTCGGGCACATCCGCACGTGCCAGCAGCCCGTCCAGCGGGATCGGCTCGTCCAGCGGGGGCAGCCACAGCCGCGGCGCCTTGGGGCCGTAGTGCGCGAGCTGATCTCCGATGGTGGCGATGAGCTTGCGCGGTGGGCGGTCCTCGTGGGCGGCGGGTTCGACGACGGTCACGGTGTCGGCGGGGGCCTCCACGTGCCCGGCGGTGAACAGCTGCGGTGTCGGAACCGACTGCACCACCACCGACTTCTCCACCCGCGGCGGGTCGTAGATACCGTCGACGTAGGTGCTGCGGAACTTCACCGGCATCGCCCCGGGGTTGGGAACCAGGTAACCCTCGCCCTTGTGTTCGGGCCCCGATTCGATGTGGAACGCGTCTTCCACGCCGATGATCTGGCGGCTGACGGCGGGGCTGGCGACCTTCAGCCCGATCCGGTACGACGTGTTCTTGTCGATGTCCTTGATGCGCCCCACATCCAGCGTCTGCGACGCGAACAGGATGTGGATGCGGAACGACCGGCCCTTGCGCGCCACATAGTCGAACAAATCGGCGTATTCGGGGTGATCGGCCAGCATCAGCGAGAACTCGTCGGCGACCACCAGCAGCGTCGGCAGCGGAGGCAGGTCGTGGCCCGCCGCGATCGCCGCTTCGTACTCCAGCACCGAGTTGAACGCGCTGCCCTGGACCCGGCGACCGGCCTCCATCAGCAGCTGCTCACGCCGGGCCACCTCACCGCGCAGGGTGTCGGCGAAACGGTCTGCCAGCGAACGCTTCTCGGCCATATTCGAGATGACCGCGACCACCTGGGGGAACTCACGGAAGATGTCGGCGCCGGCCTCACCCTTGAAGTCGGCGTAGATGACGATCAGTCGGTCGGCCGAGTGGGTGGTCAACAACGACAACAGGATCGACATCAGCGTCTGCGACTTACCCGACCCCGTCATGCCGATCATCAAGCCGTGCGGGCCCATACCGCCTTCGGCCTCGTCCTTGAGATCGAACATCAACGGGTCACCCGTCGCGGTGACGCCGATGGGCACCCGCAACTCCTCTGCGCGTGGACGCGGGGCCCACAGGCTGGCCACATCCAGCGCCGCGGCGTCGGGGATGCCGAGCAGAGTCGAGAACGTCGCCACCCCGGCCGCGCTGGTGCGCGCGTGGTTGGGGTTGGAGTCCCACCGGGACAGCCGCCGCGCGATGTGGCGCGCGGTGGCCACATCGAGTTGGTCGGCGACGTCGACGTAGGGCTGCCACCCGCCGGTCTGCCAGCGCTCGAGGCGCCCGTCGAGGAACCGCAGAAACGGCCGTTCCGGGTCGACGTACTGTTCGCGGTGCGGCGGTTCGACGGATCGGTGCACCACCGTCACACCGCACAGCCCGGTGCGCGACACCAGCGCGGTGGGGTCGACGTCGGGATCGTCGATCACGATCAGCAGCTGCTTGGCTCCCGACTCGGCCGTCGCGCCGAACGGCGCCCGGTCCTCGAGCACAGGGGCCAGCATGGATCGCAGCTCGGTCACATCGCTGCTGAGATACCGGGCCGGGCCCGCACCATCGGCAGCACCGGGAATATCGGTGTGCGGCAACCACTTCGTCCACGACCAGTCGTCGTCCTCGATGTGCGGTGACAGCACGGCCACCCCGAGCACGGCCGGGTCGTGCCACGTGACGGCCTGGGTGATCCACGCCCGCAGCGCTGATCGAACCTCGTCGGCGTCGCCGAGCACGGTCAGGCGCGCCACCTTGGTCAGGTCGATGCCCGAGGGCACCGCCGGCACGGTGCGCTGCACGTCGAGCAGACCCCGTAACGTGCTGTGCGACACCGGTTCGAGGTCGATCTCGTTCGCGGTGTCCTTGACCCGCAGCTTCGCGTTCAGCGGCGCATCGTGTAATCCGGTGCGCACCACCAGGAAATCGGGGTCGCCCGGGTCACGTTCCCATTGCCGTCGGGTGCCGGGAACCTCGGCGAGCAGCGCGGGGTCCGGATGCGACCACTCCAGCGCGGCGCGCTGCTCGGCGGCGTGGGCGCGGACGTTGTCGCGCACCACCGACAGGTAGCGCAGGTAGTCGGCCCGCTCGGCGTCGACCTCCTCCGTGCGCATCTTGTTGTCGGTACCGCGGTAGAGCGCGGTGGCGGCCAGCAGCAGCACGAACGGGAAGAACAGCGTCGTCGGCGAGATCAGCCGCATACCGGTGGCCACCAGCGCCACGATCATGCCGACGATCAGGATGACGATCAGATACGGCAGCACCCGGCGCAGCAGCGACGGCGGCACCAACCGCGGCAGTTCCGGCGGCGGTTCGATGGTGATGGTGCCCAGCCGCGTCGTCGGCGGCGGGATCCGGCGGCGCGTCTCGAAGATGAGGCGGCTCACGCGTCGTCCTCGCAGGCTCGTTCGACGCATCCTGTACTCATGGTTCGCTCGCAAGCTTCGCTCACGGGGACTCCCTCACGACGGCGGGTCGGGGGTCGGCGGCGAGCCCGTCGTGGGCCAGCAACGCGTCGGCGGACGACAGCGTCGGGCCAGGTGCGAACTGGCTCAGCATCGACCAAGGTATCGGCAGCGGTGGCGGATTGAGTCCGAGGGCGGCGAACGTGTCCTCGCCACTGTCGGTGTCGAGGCCGTACCGCACCCCGGTGTCGGCCAGCCAGAAGTACGCGCCGCCGCTCTCCACCAGGTAGCCGTTGCCCGGTGTGATCACGACACGGTCGGCGGTGCTGCCGGAGCCCGCCCCCACCAGAGGCACGCTGCGCAGCTGTTCGGAAACGGGAAGGGTTACCCCGGAACGCAAGTCGAGCGTGCCGCTGGTCGCGTCGGCCGGCCGGGTCCACTGCGCGCACGTCAGCGGCGCGGACGCGGCGTCGACGAGGGTGACCTGCTGGCTCGGGTACGCCGAGTCGTCGATCACGTTCGCAACGGGCAGCCTGGCGACCTCGTCAGCGGCCAGCCGCGGCGGCTGTTCGACACCAAAGGAGTTGGTGTTGCGCAGGATTGCCGCAACGACCGGTGAGACGGGCTGCAGCCCGTCTCCGAGCACCACGTAGTGACGCAGCGTGTTGTTCGCGTCGAAGGACACCACGACGGCCCCGACCGGCGCGGCCACCGGCAGCTCGAAACGCGGCGGTTCGCCGGCCCCGGGGATGACGGGCGCGCTGAGCGCGGGCGCCTCCGGAACGGCGTTGAACAGCCCGGGCGCGATCGGGCGGATGCTCGGCGTCGCGACGCCGAACCCGAGCGCGCTGGTGACCGCACGGTCGTTCAGATCGATCCGGCTGCGTCTGCCGTCCCACAGCAGCCAGGTCCCTGCGTTGGGGCCGCTCGCGTTGTCCACCAGGATGGCCTTGTCGCCGGGCAGCGCCGCGGCCCGTTCGCCGCCGTCGGTCAGCGGGCCCGCGATCATCGTCACCCCGGTCGCCGGGCCGGAGACGCCGTCGCAGACCGTCCAGGCCGCGTCGCGAGTCGTGTTCTGCACCATGCGTTCCGGGGCGCCGGGGATGCCGATCAGGTTGCCGCGCGGGAACTGATCGAGCTCGTCGCTCTTGACCATCGTCGGGTTGTCGGGGCGGCCCGCGATGAGCCGCGCGGACGTCAGGTTCAGTACCGGGTGCAGCTTGTCGCCGAGGCGCACGTAGAGCGCCGACGTGGTGCGGTCGGCCAGGATCGCGTCGTCCCCCGGCTCCCCGGCCGGCCTGATCAGCGAGAAGACAAAGCAGCCCGCCAACCCGGTGATGAGCACGAGCGCGCCCACCAGGACCGACCGCGATTGCGTGCGCAGCGGATCGACAAGCATCCGGGTGTCGTGCAGCGCGACGCCGGATGCGATGCGGCGCATGATGAATCGCCAGCCCGAGACCTGGTGCCGGGTGACGAACCCGCGTCGGTAGACGACGTGGTCGGGGTTGTGGTTGGTCGGCGTACGCGAACTGAATCCCCGGCGGTTTCCGTGCGCGGGGTATTCGTTCTGGTCGTCGGGGGTGCTCATTCGGGCACCGTCAGGCCGAGCCCGCGCAGCAACGGAATCGCTGATCTGGTCACGTCCTCGTCGGTGATCGTCATCAACTCGTCATCGGTGAACTCGTGATCTTCGGCGGTCGAACCGTCAGGCGGCGGAAGGTGATCGAGCCGATACTCACGTTCCTCCTCTGAACGCTCGACGAGGTTACGGACGAACCGGCCGTTACCCGCGATGTCGAGGTTGCGCCGTTCCACCCCGTTGGCGTCGGGTGTGGTGCCCTGGGCCAGGTGCGCGAACAACTTCTCCATGTGCGCCAGCGCGGCGGGTTCGAAGACGCTGTCACGCTTTTCGGCCATCCGGGTGGCGATCTCGACGAGCTCATGCGGCGTGTACGACGGGAAGTCGATGCTGCGGGTGAACCGGGACCGCAGCCCCTCGTTGGTGTCGAGGAACGCGTCGAGGTCCTTGCGGTAGCCGGCGACGATCACGACCAGCCGTTCGCGGTCGTTTTCCATGCGGGCCAACAGCGTATCGATGGCCACCAGCCCGAAGTCGTTCTTGGCGCCGGTGGACACCAGAGCGTAGGCCTCGTCGAGGAACAGCACGCCGTCCAGCGCGTTGTCGATGATCGCGTTGGTCTTGGCTTCGGTCTCGCCGATGTGCTGACCGATCAGGTCGGCACGATGGACTTCACGGACCGTTTCTTTCTTCAGAATCCCCAGCCCGCAATAGATTTTGGCGACGACGCGCGCGATCGTCGTCTTACCGGTGCCGGGCGGTCCGGCGAACACCAGGTGGTTGGCGCGGTTGGCGACGGCCAGCCCGCGCTCCTGGCGGCGGATCGCCATGGCCACCGAGCTCTTGAGCCGGGCCACCTGGTACTTGACCTCCTCGAGGCCGATGAACTCGGCGAGTTCGGCCTCGGCCTCGATCAGCAGGTGCGCCTTGCGTTCCTTGGCACCGGGATCGACGAAGTCGTGTTCGTCGGGCTCGGTCTGCGGATCCCACGGGTCGGTGCGCGCCTCGATGCGTGCCGCGGTGGTCGGCACGATGCCATACGACGCGTCCGACAGCGCCAGCTCGACCTCTTCGTTCTCGGGGTTGGCCGCGTAGAGCTCGGCGAGCACGTCGGCCGCCTCGAGGTCCTCGCCTTGGGCGCGCAGCGACAGCGCCTTGACCAGGGTGCCGTCCACCGAGGCGACGTCGATCGGGCCGCCCGGTTCCTCGAGGTAGGACAGCGCGGGCGCGAACATCCCCAACCGCGCCAGCGACGTGCCCAGCGCGGTGCGCACCGCATGGGCATACGTCTCGTCCAGCGTCGCGTCGTTGACGATCGGGCTCAGCAGCCGCACGACATCTGACCATCGTTCGGTGCGGTAGTACATCGCGACACGCACCCAGCGGGCCTCACGCCAGTCGGGCCGCCTGGCCAGAAGCGGTTCGACGAGTTTGTCGCCCGCGGCGAAGTCACCGGCGTCGCAGCGGGAGACGGCGTAGGCCAGTTGGAAGTCGTCGGGGGTGGCAGCGCGAAACTGCAGATACAGGCCGGTGTCATAGGTGAACGCGAGATCGCCCTCGCCGAGCTCGACCTGCCGTTGCAGCACCCCGGCGGTCGCGACGGTCTGCCACACGGCCTCGATCACCGTGGCGCTGGTGTCCCCGGCGGCGGCCAGTCCCGTCCAGGCGTCACATTGGTCGCGCGCGATGCGGGTGAGTTCTGCGAATCCCGAACGCGCGGCGGCCAGGTCGGTCGGCCGTCGCCGGTCGTGCACGGACAGCCCCAGATCCCGGCAACAAGTGGCGAACCGGCTGACGACATCGCGGTCGACCCGGGCCGCAGCGGCAATTCCCGTCGAAAGGGGCATGCCCCGTCGTCTCCCTCGATATGGCCTCGATATGGCTAAGA
This sequence comes from Mycolicibacterium pulveris, assembly GCA_050205315.1. GTDB lineage: Bacteria > Actinomycetota > Actinomycetes > Mycobacteriales > Mycobacteriaceae > Mycobacterium > Mycobacterium pulveris_A. Next base: position 48,028 of record JBNMRA010000014.1, read on the forward strand.
AAAACTTTTGCTGAAGTTAGCATTGCATAAGCTAACTGTCGAGACGCACGGTCGGGTCCGCCGCGCGCACCCGGTTCATTGTTTTACCGCGCTGACCAGCGTGATAGTGCTGGTCATCAGGCCCGCCTCGGAATCGGGCGGGGGCACGCGTCTGCCGTTCTGGCGCAACAGGTCCGGTAGCGGGGTCGGGTCGGCGCGCCAACCGCGGGCGCCGAACCAGCTGGGGGCGGGTTCGTGCTGTTCGTTGTACACCAGCGTGAAAAAGGTGCCCTCCGCGCCGGCCGCACGCTCCTCCTCCTGTTTGGCCTCGAACGCGTCGGCGTCCATCGGGGGCGCTTCCTCGACGGCGACATGGCTGCCGGAGGCCGCCAGCGCGTCGATACCGTTGAACAGTTGGTGCTGCGCGTCGGCAGGCAGGTAGATCAGCAGTCCCTCGGCGATCCAGGCCGATGGTGCCGCGGTGTCGAACCCGCTGTCACGCAGAGCCTGCGGCCAGGCATCGCGCAAGTCGACCGCGACTTCGCGCCGGTCGGCCGTCGGGGTGTGGCCGGTCAGCACCTCGCGCTTGAAGTCGAGCACGCCCGGCTGGTCGAGCTCGTAGCACACCGTGGCGTCGGGCCAGTCGAGCCGATAGGCGCGGGAATCGAGGCCCGCGGCGAGCAGCACCACCTGGCGCACTCCGGCGTCGGCGGCGGCGCGGAAATACGCGTCGAAGTATCTGGTCCGCACCGCCTGGAAGTTCACGAAGTCGGTGCCGAAGTCGGATTTCAGTGCGTGGTCGGGGGCGTCACCGTCGAGCAGATCGGCCCACTGGCCGCCGACGGCGCGGCAGAACACCTCGGCGAATGGGTCGACGGCGGCCGGGTTGGGCTTCTGCGCCTCGAGCGCTCGCGCGGCAGCGACGAACAGCGCGGTCGAGCCGACGCTGGTGGTGATATCCCAGCTGTCGTCGTCGGTGCGCACATCCCGTTTATACGCCCGGCCGGGCCTACACCAGTGGCCGGCCGGTGCGGATCCGCCAGTCCAGATCCTTGAGCAGCACGTTGAACGGGAACTGCCGCAGGAACCGCGGCAGCAGGTTGTTGATCGTGCGCAACACCGCGATCACCCGGTCAAACCGGCGCTGTTTGGCGGCGTTCCACTCGATCTGCATCTCGTCGCGGAAGCGCTGCGGCAGGAACCCTCCGGTGATCAGCAGGTTGAAGTCGTCGATGCGGCGCTGGATCGGCCCCGGCAGCTTGACTCCGCGGATGCGGCCTGCCGCGATCGGCCACAGGTACTCGCGCACGGCGTCGTCGATGTGGACCTTCTCCAGCGACTCCTGCCAGTACTTGTCGAAAGCCGCACGGTCTTTGGGCCACATGTCCTCGGGAACCTGCAATGTGGTGCCGAGCGCAATGCCCTCTTCGTAGTGCTGTTCGGCGGTCTGCTCGTCCATCTCGCCGATGAACAGCCGGTAGATGTCCACGCCGCCCTTGTAGAGGCATGCCCCGACCCACAGCTGCAGGTCCTTGTCGAAGGCGTTGTATTTCACCGGGCTGTCGTCGAGCGAGTACACCTGCGCATGTGCGCGGTTCACCGCGCGCCGGAACGCGGCCTTCTGTTCGTCGGTGCCCGTGGTCGCGACCGCCAGATAGGTGAACGTGGTGCGCGCGCGCTTGATCGGGTGCCGGTCCACCCGGCCGCTTTCGACCCGGCTTTCCATCACGCCGTAGCCGACGCCGGGCCGAGCCAGTTGCATGATCACGTTGGCCGGCCCCGCCAGCAGCGCGACGCCCATCAGACCGTCGTCGAAGTGCGCTCCGCGGCCGCGTTTGGCGACCGATGACGGCTTGGGCGGATCGCTCACCGCCCGTTCGACGTGGGCAATCGGCTCGCTGACCGTCATCGTGACCCCTATCGGCAAATATGAGAACGTATGTTTCCTGATATTGCCGCAGCCGGGTGACGGGTGTCAAGATGTGGGGCATGGCACAGGTCCGGCCGTACCGCGGTGTCGACGCCGCCGAGCGCCTCGCCGGGCGACGACGGCGGCTGCTCGATGCCGGCCTGGACCTGCTCGGCGCCGGTGACCAGGATCCGGCCGAGCTGACGGTGCGCGCCATCTGCGCACAGGCCGGGCTGGGCGTGCGGTACTTCTACGAGAGCTTCGCCGACAAGGACGACTTCGTCGGCGCGGTGTTCGACCGCGTCGTCGCCGACATCGCCACCACCACGCAGGCCGCCGTCGCATCGGCACCCCCGAACGAGCAGGCGCGCGCCGGGATGGCCAACATCGTGCACAGCATCGCCGCGGACGCCAGGGTGGGCCGGCTGCTGTTCAGCGTCGAGTTGTCCAACACGGTGATCGTGCGCAAACGCGCGGAGTCGACAGTGTTGTTCGCGGGGCTGCTGTTTGCGCACGCCGGCGCGCTGGGCGCCGCGCACGACGACCGCATCAAGGCCGGCGCACATTTCGCGGTCGGCGGCGTGGGTCAGACCATCAGCGCCTGGCTGTCCGGTGACGTCGACCTCGAGCCCGACCAACTCGTCGAACAGCTGGCGACCACGCTCGAGGCGCTCACGCAGACTTGATCCCGTTCGGCGCTATGCCGTCACCCGGGGGCGACGGTCGGCGGCCGTCTTCGGCACGGTGACGTTGTCGTGCTCGGTGAATTCCTTGGTCCAGCAGGCGAACTCGAGCGTGATGCCGTCGGGGTCGTGGAAGTAGAACGAGCGCACGTAGACCCCGGGATGCACCGTCGGTGAGGCCTGCATCTCGCTTTCGTCGTGGTTGAGCACCGGCCCGACGCGCACACCTTTGTCCTTGAGCTTCTGGCGGTACTCGTCGAACTTCTCGGCAGGCACGTGAAACGCCAGGTGGTTCATCGAGCTGACCGAGCTGACGATGTCGCCGATGCCGGGGATGGCCTCCGGCGACGAAATCCCCCCGACCCGGTCCGGGGCGTCGGCGAACCAGAAGAACGCCACGCAGTCGCCGTTGCCCGCGTCGAAGAAGAAGTGCTGGCCCATGCCGCCCGGCAGATCCAGCGACTTGATCAGCGGCATGCCGAGCACATTGCTGTAGAAGTCGACGGTCTTTTCCATATCCGAGCAGACCAACGCCACATGGTTGATGCCGCCGAGCTCGAACTCGGAGTTGGGATTGTTGGGCTTGATCATGCCGCGCCTCCTCGGGCGAACCTATGGCCAAGAACGCAAACTGAATCTAACATCAGGTTCAGTTTCGAGCAATGGCCTTCGAAGGAGTCCGCCGGAATGACCGTCACGCCGCGCATGCCGCTGCCGACCGTGCGCGGCAGGCAGACCAAGGCGGCCATCGACGCCGCCGCCCGCGCGGTGATCGCGCGCAAAGGCATTCTCGCCACGACGGTTTCGGATATCGCGGCCGAAGCCGGTCGCTCCACGGCGTCGTTCTACAACTACTACGACTCCAAGGAAGCGATGGTCCGCGAGTGGGCCGTGCGGTTCCGCGACGAGGCCAGGGAACGGTCCCGCGGCGCGGAGGATCCCGGGCTAACCAACTGGGAACGCTCCCATCAGGCCGCCACCGCGCACTGGACCACGTACCGCGACCGGCTGGCCGAGATGATCAGCGTGTCACAGCTGGCGATGGTCAACGACGACTTCGCCCAGTACTGGAACGACATCTGCGCACTGCCGATCGCGTTGATCACCAAGATGGTCAACCACGCTGCGCAGCAAGGGCTTTCCGATGACGACGATCCGCACCTGATCGCGGTGGCGCTGGTGTCGATGCTCAACCAGTTCTGCTACACCCAGCTGTCGGGCGGCGGGAAGAAGCCAGACAACGAGGCGTGCATCACCACGCTGGCCACCATCTTCTACCGGACCATCTACTGCAGGGAGCCCAGATGAGCAGAACACCGAGCGGCGGCGCGCACGGCGTCACCCGTGAGTTCGTCGGGCTCGACTCGGCGACGGCGCGCCGCGCCGGCGCGGGCGGTCATCCGTGCCAAGGGCTCTACCACCGCGGTCTGGGACGTAAACCCAAGGTGGCCATGATCGCCACGCACTACCAGATCGATTTCTCCGAGCACTATCTGGCTGACTACATGGCCACCCGCGGTATCGGGTTCCTCGGCTGGAACACCAGATACCGCGGGTTCGAGAGCAGTTTTCTGCTCGACCACGCGCTGGTCGACATTGGCGTCGGGGTGCGTTGGCTGCGCGAGGTTGCCGGGGTGGAAACCGTTGTGCTGCTGGGTAACTCCGGCGGCGGGTCGCTGATGGCGGCCTACCAGGCGCAGGCGGTCGACCCGCATGTGACACCGCTGCAGGGGATGCGGCCCGCTGCCGGCCTCGACGACCTGCCGCCTGCCGACGGCTACATCGCCAGCGCGGCTCATCCCGGCCGGCCCGACGTGCTGACCGCGTGGATGGACGGTTCGGTGACCGACGAGAACGACGCGCTGGCAACCGATCCCGACCTGGACCTGTTCAGCGAGCGCAACGGTCCGCCGTACTCGGCGGAGTTCGTCGAGCGTTACCGCGCCGCCCAGATCGCCCGCAACCACGCGATCACCGACTGGGCCGAAACCGAACTCAAGCGGGTGCGCGCCGCCGGCTACTCGGACCGCCCGTTCACGGTGATGCGGACGTGGGCGGATCCGCGCATGGTCGATCCGGCCCTGGAACCGACCAAACGGCCGGCCAACATGTGCTACGCCGGCGTCCCGGTGAAGGCCAACCGCTCGCCACACGGCATCGCCGCGGCATGCACGCTGCGCAACTGGATCGGCATGTGGAGCCTGCGCCACGCGCAGACCCGCGCCGAACCCCACCTCGCCCGAATCGACTGCCCCGCACTGGTGATCAACGCCGAGCAGGACACCGGCGTGTACCCGTCGGACGCCAAACGCATCCACGACGCGCTGGCCAGCCCCGACAAGACGCAGTGCTCGGTCGACACCGACCACTACTTCACCACGCCGGGCGCCCGCAGCGAGAAGGCCGACCTGATCGCCAAGTGGATTGCGAAGCGATGGCGTTAAGGGTCCTCGCACACTTCGCACCGGGCGACAGGATCACCGAATTCCTTGGCCCGCACACCGATTGGCTCGACGTCCGCTACTGCGCCGAGGACGACGACGACACCTTCTACCGCGAGCTGCCCGACGCCGAGGTGATCTGGCATGTGCTGCGCCCGATCTCCGGCGCGGATCTGGAGCAGGCCAGGCGGCTGCGGCTGGTGCACAAGATGGGCGCCGGGGTGAACACGATCGACGTCGACACCGCGACCCGGCAGGGTGTCGCGGTGGCCAACATGCCGGGAGCCAACGCGGCGTCGGTGGCCGAAGGCACCGTGATGCTGATGCTGGCCGCGCTGCGCCGGCTGATCGAACTCGACCGGGCCACCCGCGAAGGCCGGGGCTGGCCGTCGGATCCCAGCCTCGGTGAGACCGTGCGCGACATCGGCGGTTGCACGGTCGGGCTCGTCGGCTACGGCAACATCGCCAAGCGGGTGGAGCGGATCGTCGTCGCGATGGGCACCCCGCCGTCGGCGGTGCTGCACACCAGCACCCGAGACGACGGACATCCCAACTGGCGACCGCTGCCCGAGCTGCTGGCGGCCAGCGACATCCTCTCGTTGCACCTTCCGCTGACCGACCAGTCGCTGGGCCTGCTGGACGCGACCGCGCTGGCAAGGATGAAACCCGAAGCGGTGCTGGTGAATACGTCGCGCGGACCGATCGTCGACGAGATCGCGCTGACCGAGGCGCTGCGGGCCCGGCGGCTGGCCGCGGCCGGGCTCGACGTGTTCACGACCGAACCGGTCTCCCCCGACAATCCGCTGCTGGGCCTGGACAACGTGGTGCTGACCCCGCACGTCTCCTGGTACACCGTCGACACCATGCGCCGCTATCTGACCGAGGCGGTGGACAACTGCCGGCGGCTGCAGGAGGGCCAGCGGCTACAGAATGTGGTCAATGCGGTCTAGCGCCCCGTCGCCGCAGACCCGCACCGTGCGCAAGGCGGTGGTGCGTCTGGTCCCGTTTCTGATGGCGCTGTACTTCGTCAACTATCTGGACCGGACCAACCTCGGCATCGCGAAAGCCAGCATCAGCGAAGACCTGCAGCTGTCAGCGACCATGTTCGGCTTCGCGGCCGGCATCTTCTTCATCGGCTACGTGCTGGTGGAGGTGCCGTCGAACCTCGCGCTGCACCGGTTCGGCGCGCGACGCTGGCTGGCCCGTATCGCGGTGTCGTGGGGAATCGTGGTGGTGGCCATCGGGTTTGCGCCCAATGCGGCCACCCTGCTGGTGCTGCGGTTTCTGCTGGGGGTGGCCGAGGCGGGGCTGTTTCCCGGCGTGATCTTCTACCTGAGCCGCTGGTTTCCCGGCGGTTACCGGGCCCGGATCGTCGCGATGTTCATGCTGGCCACCCCGATCGCCGCGGCGGTCGGCACCCCGCTGGCGGCGTGGCTGATCCACGTCGGCGACGACATGTTCGGAGCCGGTTGGCAGTTCATGATGGTCTGCTGCGGCATCCCGGCCGTAGTGCTCGGCGTGGTGTGCTGGTTCTACCTCACCGACGAACCCGCCGACGCGCGCTGGCTCACCGACGAGGAACGTCGCTGGCTCGTCGAGGTATTGGCCGACGAGGAACGTCAGGTCAACGAACGCTTCGACTTCTCGCTGCGGCGCGCGCTGAGCAGCCCGCGGATCTGGTCGCTGGCGGTGGTGTACTTCGGGATCGCCTACGGCCTGTATGCGCTCGCGTTCTTCCTGCCGTCGATCATCTCCGGTTTCCAGCAGAGCTTCGGGCTCACGCTGTCGATTCTGCAGGTCGGCATGATCACCGCGATCCCGTACGCGTGCGCGGCGATCGGGATGTATCTGTGGTCCCGCCACGCCGACCGCACCGGCGAACATGTGTGGCACGTCGGCGTCCCGATGCTGATCGGCGGCCTGACCATTCCGGTCGCGCTGTATCTGGACAGCCCGGTCCTGGTGATGATCGCGGTCACCGTGGTCGCGGTCGGGGTGTTCAGTGCGATACCGAGCTTCTGGGCATTGCCGTCGCGATTTTTGACCGGGGTGGCTGCCGCCGGCGCAATCGCGTTGATCAACTCCGTCGGCAACCTCGGCGGCTTCGCCGCACCGTATGTGACCGGCGCGCTGGTCGATCTCACCGGAAGCGAGCGGGCCGGGATGTGGACGGTCGGCGCGGTGATGGTGCTCTCGGCGCTCGCTGTGGTCACAATGCGCGCCACACCTGCTAGCGACCGCGCGCATCAAGGTAATCTCGGTCCCAACCGACCGGTTAGTTTGGGGTCAGAAGACACGAGGGAAGGCAACCATGCCGATCGCAATCAGCACTGAGCACAACGACCTCGCCGATTCGGTGCGGTCCCTGGTGGAGCGGGTGGCGCCGTCGGAGGTGCTGCACGACGCCTTGGAAACGCCCATCCCGAACCCGCCGCCGTACTGGAAGTCCGCGGCCGAGCAGGGCCTGCAGGGTGTGCACCTCGCCGAGTCCGTGGGCGGACAGGGGTTCGGCATCCTCGAGCTGGCCATCGTGCTCGCCGAGTTCGGTTACGGCGCGGTGCCCGGGCCGTTCGTCGCGTCGGCGATCGCCAGCGCGCTCATCTCAGCGCACGACCCCGACGCCAAGCTGCTCACCGATCTGGCGTCGGGTGACACGATCGCGGCGTACGCGATCGACTCCGCGCTGACCGCCACCCGGCAGAGCGAGGACGATTCCGCGCGCCTGGTCATCCGCGGCGAAGTGCGCGCGGTGGCAGGCGCCGCGCAGGCGTCGCTGCTGGTGCTGCCCGTCGCCGGGCTGGAAGAGGGCACCAGCGGCTCCAAGTGGGTGGTGCTCGACGCCGACCAGCTCGAGATCGAACCCGTCAAGAGCGTCGACCCGCTGCGGCCGGTGGCCCATGTGCGAGCCAACGCGGTGGAGGTCGGCGACGATCGGGTGCTGCAGAACCTGAGCCCGACGCTGGCGCGCGCGCTGATCTCGACGCTGCTGTCGGCCGAGTGCATCGGCGTCGCGCGCTGGGCCACCGACACCGCGTCGGAGTACGCCAAGATCCGCGAGCAGTTCGGTCGCCCGATCGGGCAGTTCCAGGCCGTCAAGCACAAGTGCGCGAACATGATCGCCGAGACCGAGCGGGCCACTGCCGCGGTCTGGGATGCGGCCCGCGCCATCGACGAAGCGCGGGAGGGCGGCGACGACAGCGCGTTCGAGTTCGCCGCGGCCGTGGCTGCCACCCTGGCCCCCGAGGCCGCCCAGCACTGCGCCCAGGACTGCATCCAGGTGCACGGTGGCATCGGCTTCACCTGGGAACACGACACCAACGTGTACTACCGGCGCGCGCTGCTGCTGGCGGCGTCCTTCGGCCGTCTGGCCGACTACCCGCAGCAGGTCGTCGATGTCGCGACCAGCACCGGGATGCGGCAACTCAACATCGACCTCGACCCCGACACCGAGAAGCTGCGCGACGAGATGCGCGCGGAAGTCGCTGCGCTCAAAGCGATTCCGAGCGCAGAGCGCAACACCGCGATCGCGGAGGGCGGCTGGGTGCAGCCGCACCTGCCCAAGCCGTGGGGCCGCTCGGCCGGACCCGTCGAGCAGATCATCATCGCCCAGGAGTTCGAAACCGGACGGGTCAAGCGTCCGGCGATGGGGATCGCCGCCTGGATCATCCCGTCGATCGTGGCCTTCGGCACCGACGAGCAGAAGCAGCGCTTCCTGCCGCCGACGTTCCGCGGCGAGATGATCTGGTGTCAGCTGTTTTCCGAGCCGGGCGCCGGCTCGGACCTGGCCAGCTTGACCACCAAGGCCACTAAGGTCGACGGCGGCTGGCGGATCAGCGGACAGAAGATCTGGACCACCGGTGCGCAGTACTCGCAGTGGGGCGCGCTGCTGGCCAGAACGGATCCCAGCGCTCCGAAACACAACGGCATCACCTACTTCCTGCTCGACATGGCCAGCGACGGCGTCGAGGTCAAGCCGCTGCGGGAGCTGACCGGCAACGCGATGTTCAACACGGTGTTCATCGACGACGTGTTCGTGCCCGACGACATGGTGCTCGGCGAGGTCAACCGCGGCTGGGAGGTCAGCCGCAACACGCTGACCGCGGAGCGGGTGTCGATCGGCAGCAGCGAGCCGCCGTTCCTGGCCAACCTCAACGGGTTCGTGGAGTTCGTTCGCGACGGCCAGTTCGACCAGATCGAGCAGAACCACGCCGGTCACCTGATCGCCGAGGGCCACGCCGCCAAGGTGCTCAACATGCGTTCGACGCTGCTGACCCTGGCCGGCGGTGACCCGATGCCCGCCGCGGCCATCTCGAAGCTGTTGTCGATGAAGACGGGGCAGGGTTACGCGGAGTTCGCGGTGGCGTCGTTCGGCACCGACGGCGCGATCGCCGAACCCGACGAGCTCCAGGGCAAGTGGATCGAGTACCTGCTCGGCAGCCGGGCCACGACGATCTACGGCGGCACCACCGAGGTGCAGCTCAACATCATCGCCGAGCGGCTGCTCGGGCTGCCCCGCGACCCGTAAAATCGGTTGCCACCAGGCGTAACCTGGTGTCATGAGCAGCCTGAGGATTCGCACAGCGCGGGTGCTGGCCGCCGCAGCGGCGGTGCTGGGCCTGTTCGCCGCGCCCACTGTGCTGATCGACCCACCGGCAGCGCAGCACCAGGCCCAGCCCTGCTACAACGGCATCACTCCGGGGAACCCGTGGGAGACGTCGTGCAACTTCGGTCCGCGCCCGCCGAAGGTGCGCGGCGGAATGCCCGACCAGAACGCGGTGATCGCCTGCCGCGGCTTTCCGGGGTGCCTGTCCGCCTACATCAACGGCCCGTGACGTTCGTTTAGCGACTGCGATCTCGGAAACTCAGAGGTTATGACCAACGACGTTGAGAAGAGGTTCGACCGCCCCGGCGCGTTCCGCGAAGCGGTCACCTACGGGGTTGTGGTGATCGCCATAGCCGCTGGCGCGTTCGCGATCTACGCGTTCGTCGACCAAGCTTCGGTCGTCGGGGCCTCCACCGTGCCCGCGATCCTGCTCGTCGGCGGCATCGTCGCGTTCGTCAGGACCTACCGCATGTGGAAGGCCCAGGACAGCGGCTGGGTGGCGTGGCAGGGCGCCGGCTGGTTTCTGCTCCTGCTGATGCTGGTCTGCCTGGCGATCCCCGGCGCCGCGATGATGTCGTCCTAGTCTTTCCGACGCGGGCAAAGCCCGGCTACTCGACGGGCATCTCGCGCAGTTCGCGCTTGAGGATCTTGCCGGTTGGGTTGCGGGGCAGCTCGTCGAGGAAGACCACCTCACGCGGCACCTTGTAGCGGGCCAAGTGGTCGCGGACGTAATGCTTGATGTCGTCCTCACCGATGGCCGCACCGTCGGCCTTGACCACGAAGGCCCGCAGCCGATGGCCCCACTCCTTGTCCTCGACGCCGATCGCGGTGGCCTCCACGACCTCGGGATGCCCGCTGATCAGGTCCTCGACCTCGGCGGGGAAGACGTTCTCGCCGCCGGACACGATCATCTCGTCGTCGCGGCCGCTGACGTAGAGCAGGCCGTCGTCGTCGAAGTAGCCGACATCGCCCGACGACATCAGGCCGTCGACGATCTGCTTGTGCCCGCCGCCGGTGTAGCCCTCGAACGGGAAGAAGTTGCCGACGAAAATCCGCCCGACCTCGCCTTGCGGCAGCTCGTTGCCGTTGTCGTCGAGGATCTTGACCTTCACACCCTTGACCACCGGCCCGACGGTCGACGGGTTCTTCTCCAGATCCTGCGGCCGCGCGATCGTCGCGAACGCGATCTCGGTGGACCCGTAGAGGTTGTAGATGACCGGGCCGAGGTCCTTGAGCGCGCGGGTGGCCAGCTCGGCGCCGAGCTGCGAGCCGGACACGAACACGATGCGCAGCGAGGACAGATCGGGCTTACGCTCCATGCCCTCGAGGGCGTCGAGCATGCGCGACAACATCACCGGCACCACCACGATGGCGGTCACCTTGTGCTTTTCGATGTCCTCGAACACGGTGGCCGGTTTGAAGCGACGGCGCAGCACCAGCGTGGTGCCCAGCATCATCGCGATGGTGGCGTGCAGGAAACCCAGCGCGTGGAACATCGGCGCCGGCAGCGACGTCACCTCGTTGGCCCTGAACGGCACGTGTGAGAGCACCCCGCCGATCGGCGCCAGCGTGGGCGGTGTGCTTCGGTTGGCGCCCTTCGGTGTTCCGGTGGTGCCGCTGGTCAAGATGATGACCGACGAATGCTTGGTGGCCTTGGGTGCGGGCCGTCCGGTGCTGCGGGCGATGACGTCGGCGAGCGTCTCGTCGGTGCTGCCCGACGGCTCCTCCTTATCCGGGTTCTTCCCCAACGCGCGCAATTTGCCAAGGGGCGGTTCGGCTTTGGCGACCGCGTCGCTGTACTCGTCGTCGTAGATGATCAGCTTGGCGCCCTCGCGCTCGGAGACCTCCTTGATCTGCGGGCCGGAGAACTCGCTGTTGAGCATGATGATGCGGGCGCCGACGCGCGCGGCGCCGTAGAACGCGATCAGAAACCAGCGGTGGTTGCGCGCCAGGATCGCGACCCCGTCGCCGCCCTTGACGCCCATCGCCAGCAGGCCGTTGGCGACACAGTGCGCCGCGTGGTCGAGTTCGCCGAAGGTGATCTCACCGTCGTCGTCGATCACCGCGGCGCGGTCCGGGGTGCGGCGGGCGTTGAGCGCCGGGATCATCCCGAACTCACCCCAGCGCCGGATGTCGGTCAACATCGCGGCGATGTTCTGGGGCGGCTCGAGCTTGAACGCTCCGGCGCCGAACATCTTGGTGAAGTAGTGCAATTCGGCCGAGCCGCGTTCGAGAAGCTGCTGCGCTTTGGCCGCGGCCAGCGACGGGACATCTGTCAGCTTGGGCATACCGCCACAATATGTGACTTGCGTCGCACGGCGGCCGGAATCCTGCGCGCAACTACCATGGCGACATGGCCGGTCCGCTCGTGCTCGAGGTGGCCGGCAGGCAGGTGCGCGTCACGAACCCCGACAAGGTGATCTTTCCCGATATCGGCGTCACCAAGATCGATCTGATCCACTACTACCTCGCGGTGGCCGACGGTGCGCTGCGCGGGGTCGCAGACCGGCCGATGATCCTCAAGCGGTTCGTCAAGGGCATCACCGAAGAGGCGGTCTTCCAGAAGCGCGCGCCGGCGAAGCGACCCGATTACGTCGACGTGGCGGAGTTGAAGTACGCGTCGGGAACCTCGGCCGCCGAGGCGGTCATCTCCGATGCCGCCGGGCTGGTGTGGGCGGTGAACATGGGTTGCGTCGATCTCAACCCGCATCCGGTACGTTCCGACGACCTCGCCCACCCCGACGAGTTGCGGGTCGACCTGGACCCGATGCCCGGCGTGACGTGGCGCCAGATCCTCGACGTCGCGCTCGTCGCCCGCGAGGTCCTCGAAGACCATGGGTTGACGGCATGGCCCAAGACGTCGGGTTCGCGCGGCTTTCACATCTACGCGCGCATCCAACGCCGCTGGCCGTTCAAGGCTGTCCGCCTCGCCGCACAGGCGGTCGCCCGCGAGGTCGAGCGGCGGTCCCCCGAACAGGCCACCGCCCGCTGGTGGAAAGAGGAACGCGAGGGCGTGTTCGTCGACTTCAACCAGAACGCCTTCGACCGCACGGTCGCCTCGGCGTATTCGGTACGCGCGACGCCCGACGCGCGGGTGTCGACACCGCTGCGCTGGGACGAGGTCCCCGGCTGCCAACCCGAAGAGTTCACCATCGCGACCGTGCCCAAACGGTTCGAGGCCATCGGCGACCCGTGGGAGGGCATCGACGACTCAGCCGGTTCGCTGGACGACCTGCTCGACCTCGCCGACCGGCTCGGCCCGGCCGAGAAGGCGCCGCGCGGCTCCAAGAAGAGCACCGGACGCCGGGTTTCGTCGAAGCCGCTCATCGAGATCGCGCGCACCAAGACCAAAGACGAGGCGATGGCGGCACTCGACGAGTGGCGCCGACGTTACCCATCAGTAGCCGAAAAGCTGCGGCCCGCAGATGTTCTCGTCGACGGTATGCGCGGGCCGAGTTCGATCTGGTATCGCATCCGGATCAACCTGCAGCATGTGCCGGAAAAGCAGCGGCCACCACAGGAACCGTTGCTCGCCGACTACGACCCGTGGCAGAACTACTCGGGCCCGCAATGGATGCGCCGCGACTGACGATTTGCTAGCACGGTCGAAAACGGCTTCTTACCAAAGTATTAGCCACCGCTCCCGGTTGCCTTAGATTGGCCGCCTAACTTGGACGTCAAGTGAGGACCTCGAGAGGAGGCAGTGGTGTACGGAAAACCGTTATTCGACTGCGCTGGGGCCCAGATTCACGCGGTCTGTCGCCAACTGGCCACAGTCGTGTCCATCAACGGTGTCGTCGATGACACCAACATCGAACGCGTGACGGCGTTCGTCCGGCGGTTCGTGCTCGCCGAGAAGGGCTTCGTGCTCGACTTGAGCGGCGTGACTTCGTTTAGCCCGCAAGGTGTTTCATTGCTCTACGGCGTCGACGAGAGCTGCTTTGCCACCGAGGTGGAGTGGGCGTTGATCACCAGCGCAGCGGTGGAAGACGCACTGGGCGGCGTCGCGGCCGGCTTCCCGGTCGCGGCCTCGGTGCCCGACGCCCTTCATCGGTTCGCCGCAGGTATCGACGAACGCCGCCGCCTGCTGCCGTTGCTGACCAAGAAGACCGCATAGCGGAAAGGTCGATCATCGTGCTATTGGATATTCGCTGGCTGGGATACCTGCTCGGCTGGCGGCACTCGCCGGCCAAACGGGAGCATGCGCTGGATCGTTGACGCGATGAACGTCATCGGGTCACGCCCCGATGGCTGGTGGCGCAACCGCGCCGCGGCGATGACCACGCTCGTCGGCAACTTGGAGCGCTGGGCACCGGAAGGTGACCAGGTCACCGTGGTTTTCGAGCGGCCACCGTCGCCGCCGATCGAGTCGTCCGTCATCACCGTCACCTCCGCGCCGCGGGCTGCGGCGAACTCCGCCGACGATGAAATCGTGCGGTTGGTGCTCGCCGACGAGCGCCCCGCCGACGTCGTCGTCGCGACATCGGACCGCGCGCTGGCCGAGCGGGTCCGGGCCACTGGCGCGTCGGTCTACCCCGCGGAGAGGTTGCGCGACCTCGTCGATCCGCGGTGAGCCTCGGCGAGTCCCACTCGGGTGAACCCTCATAAGCTCGACGGATGAACCGCCTCGACCGCTTCTTCGAGATCTCGGCGCGGGGCTCGACGGTGGCGACCGAACTCCGGGGCGGTGTCGTCACGTTTATCGCGATGGCCTACATCATCGTGCTGAACCCGAACATTCTCGGCGGCACCGACGACGTCGCGGGCAACAGCTTGGAGTTCGAACAGGTCTCGGCGGTGACGGCGCTGGCCGCGGGCGTGATGACCATCCTGTTCGGCGTCGTGGCGCGGCTGCCGTTCGCGTTCGCCGCCGGCCTGGGCATCAACTCGTTCGTCGCAACGACCCTGGTCGGCTCCCTGACGTGGCCCGAGGCCATGGGCCTTGTCGTGATCAACGGTCTGATCATCGTGGTGCTGGCCGCGACCGGGTTGCGCCGGATGGTGTTCGACGCGGTCCCGATGCCGCTCAAGCTCGCGATCACCTCGGGCATCGGGTTGTTCATCCTGTTCATCGGCCTGGTCGACGCCGGGTTCATCGCCTCCACCGGTGAGGCGTCCCCGCCGGTGGGCCTGGGTAGCCACGGCATCGGTTCGATCAGCACGGTGCCCACGGTGGTGTTCGTGGTGACCCTGCTGCTGACCGGCGTCCTGGTCGCCCGGCGGGTACCGGGCGGCATCCTGATCGGGCTCGTCGCAGGCACCGTGGCCGCGGTGGTGATCGAGGCCATCTGGCATCTCGGCTCGGCGGCGCAGCATCCCGGCGGATGGTCGTTGTCGGCGCCGACGCTGGAGGGCGCGCCGTTCGCGCTGCCCGATCTGTCCCTGGTCGGCGCGGTCAGCCTGGACAGTTTCGGACGCATCGGCATGATCGCGCCCGTCATGTTCGTGTTCACGCTCGTGTTCGCGAACTTCTTCGACGCGATGGGCACCTTCACCGGGTTGTCCCGGGAGGCCGGGTTGGCCGACGAGAAGGGCACGTTCCCGCGGTTGCGGTCGGCGCTGATCGTCGAGGGCACCGGCGCCGTGGTCGGCGGCACCGCCTCGGCGTCGTCGAACACCGTGTTCGCCGAATCGGGCGCGGGCATCGGCGAGGGCGCGCGCACCGGGCTGGCCAACGTGGTCACCGGCGTGCTGTTCTTTGCGGCGATGTTCGTCTCGCCGGTCGCCTCGATCGTGCCGACCGAGGTCGCTGCGGCCGCGCTGGTGGTCGTCGGGGTGATGATGGTGTCGCACCTGCGCGACGTCGACCTGTCAGAGTTCTCGGTCGCGCTGCCGGTGGTGCTGACCGTGGCGACGATGCCGTTCTCGTACTCGATCGCCAACGGCATCGGCGTCGGTTTCATCGCCTGGGTGGTATTGCGTTCCGCCGCAGGCAAAGTCCGCGAAATCAGCCCGTTGTTGTGGGTGGTCGCTGCAGGATTTCTGCTCTACTTCGCCCGCGGCTGGATCGAGTCGCTGATCGGCATGTGAACGCACTCAGCCGTCGGCTTGGCGCTTCTGCTTCTCCGTGTCGGCCAGCTCTTCCATCTGGTCGGCCTGCGCGCGCTTGTCCGCGGCGGCGATGCGCTTGTCCGCCGAATCGTTGAGCTTCGCGTTGGCATCCGCCGCGACTTGCTGTTCGGCCTTGGTGATCTGGGCGCGTTCTTGGTTTTTGGCCGACTCGACGGACTTCTTGCGCCGGGAAGCGACTTCGTCAACTCGCTTGCTGCCACCGGAGATTCGTTTCTCCGTTTCCTCGACCGCCGCCCGGTTGCGCCGCTGGGCGTCGGTTTGCGCCTGCTTGATCTGTCGGTTCTTGTCCGCCCGGGCCTGTTCCTTGGCCTCGGCTGCCTGCTGGCGGGTCTCCTTCAGCTCGGTGTTGGCCTGTTTGACCCGCTGGGTGGCGGTCTGTTCGAGCTGGGTGGCGCGGCGCAGCGCGTCACTGCGCTCGAGCAACGCCGTGCCCCGCTGTGCGACCTCGGGGTCGTCGAGCACGCTGCCGACGGTGGCGTCGAGCTTGCCGAGTGAACGTTCGTAGAACAGCCGCGCCGGCGCCTCGGAGTCCATCCTGGCGACCACCTGGTCCTCGATCACTTGGAGCGGGAACCGGGCGAGCTGGTACTGAAAACGCAGTACGGCGAACGGAACATCGGTGATCTTCATCGTCAGCTTCCTTCCTGGTCGCGCGGAACGCCCGCGTCATCGGCCAGTTCCTCGGCGCGCTGGCGGGCGCGCGCGGCGTCGGCACGGTCATGCGCCGATGCCCGCACCGACGACCATTGGTCATCGAGGGCTTCCTCGGTTTCTGCTTGCGCGGCGGCGGTCTCGGCACGCTCTTCGGCCCTGGCCTCCTGGACCTGGCGTTGGGCATCGCGCTGGGCCTGCTGCCGCTCGGCGGCCAGGTCGCTGTGGGCGGCCTCGGTCACGGCGCGCTTTTCTGCGGCGCGCTGACGGTCGGCCTGCTGCTTTTGGGCTGCGGCCTGGTTCTCCACCTCGGTACGCTCCGCGGCGCCTTCGAGGCGAGCCTCTTTGACCTGGGCCCGCGCCTGCTCCGCTTCGGCCTCGGCCACCGCGGCGGTGGTGCTGGCCTCTTTGCGCTTACGCGCCTCGGTCTGTTCGAGCTGCCCCTCAGCGGTCAGCGAGTCGTTGCGGGTGATGGCTCCGGCGATCTCCTTCGCCTTACCCTTCACCGACGCCATCAGCCCCTTACGGGCCTGGTCAGCCTTGTTGTGCTGGGTCACTTGATCCTCCTGAAATGTATGGGGACGGGTTTGACCGATCGCGCTGTCCTCAAACGCGATGTGCCCAGCCCCACTTACACGTGTCGTTTGTCGTCAGGTGCGTTGGTGCGCCCGAGAATCAGTCCCAACGCGAGCATTCCGACGGCCAGGCCGAAGTGCAGCCAATCATCGGCGGTGTTGACCGGCACGAAGTTGGCGGCGGAGTCGTGGTCGATGACCAGCCCGTAAAGCCACAGCAGCGCGTAGATGATGCCGCTGACGATCAGGAAGCCGCGTGCACCGTTGAAGGTGCGCGACAGTGCCAGCCCCAACACGCCGAACAGCAGGTGGACGATGTTGTGTAGCACCGACACGTTGAACACCCCCAGCAGCAGGGCCCCGGAATGGTGGCCTGCGAACGTCATCGTGTCGTAGTTCGTGGTGATTCCCGGAATGAAGCCGAGCACGCCCACGAGCAAGAAGACTGCGCCGACGGCGATCGCCGCCCATTGCACCGGTGCCCGGCCCGACGTCGGTGACGCGGCGGGACTGCCTTGAGTACCTGGAGTTGCCATAGCCGCCGGATAACCGATCAGCGGCTGTTGAAACACGCCGGCGAAGGGTTTGGCCAGCTGCGTCACCGGTAACGCTCGCGCCATGAATGACGACTGGGAATGCGTCGTGGTCGGCGGCGGCGCGGCGGGGCTGAGCGCCGCGCTGGTGTTGGGTCGCGCCCGCAGGCGCACGCTGCTGGTCGACGCGGGCGAGCCGAGCAACTCCGCAGCGCCAGCGATCGGTGGGCTGCTCGGCCACGACGGGCGCCCGCCTGCCGAGCTGTATGAGCTCGGGCGCCGTGAGCTCGCGCACTATCCGAGCGTGCGGTACCGCGAGGGCGAGGTGGTCAGCGGAACCTCGGTCGGCGACCGGTTCCTGCTCAAACTCGACGACGGTGAGCAGGTGAGCGCACGCCGGGTGCTTCTGGCCACCGGTATGCGGTACTGCCCGCCTGATCTTCCGGGTCTGGACCCGCTGTGGGGCAAGTCGGTGTTTCAATGCCCGTTCTGTCACGGCTGGGAGATGCGGGACAAGCGGCTGGCCACGCTGGCCGCCGGTGAAGAAGCTGTTCATTCGGCGTTGATGTTGCGCGGCTGGAGCGACGACGTCGTGCTGCTCACCGACGGGGCGACCGAGCTCGACGCCGACGGGCGTCGTCGGTTGGCGGCAGCCAACGTGACCGTGGACGACCGCCGGGTGGTCGAACTCGTCGGCGACGGCGGACAGCTGACCGCGGTGGCGTTCGCCGACGGCGACCGGCTGCCACGAGACGGGCTGCTGGTCGAGGCGCCGCTGCGCCAGCGCTCGGCGCTGGCGCAGCAGTTGGGCGCCGCATGCGGCGAAGGCCCGCTGGCTCCCGACACCGTCGCGGTGGACGCACTGCACAGAACCAGCGCCGCGGCCGTGTTCGCCGCAGGCGACCTGTGCGCCGAACAGCCGTACGTCGCCGGGGCCATCGCCGCGGGTTCTCAGACGGCGATGATCGTCGCCCAGAGCCTGCTGGCCGACGAGTTCGGGCTGCCCTATCCGCCGGACGGCGACTAAGCGGCGGGGTAGCGGGTAACCGGCCGGAGGAGGTGAACGCCATGCGGGTCGTCGTGGTCGGCGCGACAGGCAACGTCGGCACCAGCGTGGTCGACGTGCTTTCCGCCGACGCACAGGTGGACACGATCGTGGGCATCGCCCGCCGCCGGCCGAAGTGGCAGCCGGCGAAGGTGACCTGGGTCGAGGCCGACATCTCGCATGACGAACTCGACGGGCACTTCCGCGGGGCCGACGCGGTCGTACACCTGGCATGGCTGTTCCAGCCGACCCACGATGAGGTCGCGACGTGGCGCAACAACGTGCTCGGCGCCATCCGCGTGTTCGAGGCGGTGGCCCGCGCCGGCGTCGGCGCGCTGATCTACGCGTCGTCTGTCGGTGCCTATTCACCCGGGCCGACGGACCGCGGTGTCGACGAGTCGTGGCCGACCCATGCGCTGCCGACGGCGGCCTACGGGCGCGAAAAGTCTTATCTGGAACGGGTGCTCGACACGTTTGAACGCGAGCACCCACACCTCCGGGTGGTGCGGTTACGGCCTGGCTTCATCTTCAAGCACGAATCGGCATCCGAGCAACGCCGACTGTTCGCCGGGCCGCTGCTGCCCGGGGTGCTGGCCCGGCCGTCGCTGCTGCCGATCGTGCCGGACCTACCCGGCCTGCGCCTGCAGGCGTTGCACTCGCTGGACGCCGGGCACGCGTTCCGGTTGGCGGTGCTGCGTCCGGTGCACGGCGCATTCAACGTCGCAGCCGACCCGGTCGTCGAACCCCGTTCGCTCGGCGAGCTTCTCGGGGCGCGGCCGGTGAAGCTGCCCGTGGCCCCGATCCGGGCGGCGGTGGCCGCCGCGTGGCGGCTGCATCTGGTGCCCGCCAGCCCGACGCTGGTCGATCTGGCGCTGAGCTTGCCGATCATGGACACCACGCGGGCGCGCACCGAACTCGGCTGGAACCCGCAACACACGGCGCTCGACGCGATAGGCGAGTTTCTCGAAGGGCTGCGCGCCGGCGGCGGTATGGACACCCCGCCGTTGGACCCTAACGCGGGTGGACGGTTTCGCGGGCGGGAGCTGCTGACCGGCGTCGGACAGCGGGCGAAACCCTAGTCGCGGGCATAGCGTTCGATCAGCTGGTGTTTGTAGAGCTTTCCGGCATCGGTGCGCGGCAGCTGGGTTTCGAAGGCGACGGATCGCGGGCATTTGTAGTGCGCCAACCGCTCTTTGAGCCAACCGATCAACGTTTCGGCCAGGGCATCGTCGGCCAGTGCGGGGTCGGCCAACTGCACGACGGCCATGACCCGCTGGCCCATCACCTCGTCGGGGACGCCGAACACCGCCGCGTCGACGACGAGCGGATGGCTGATCAACATGTTCTCCGCTTCCTGCGGATAGATGTTCACGCCACCGGAGATGATCATGTGGTGGCGACGGTCGGTGAGATAGAGATAACCGTCTTCATCGAGGTAGCCGACATCGCCGACGGTGACCCAGCCCTGCGGTGTGCGCGCCGCAGCGGTCTTCGCGTCGTCGTTGAGATAGGCGAACTCATATCCGCCCTCGTAATAGATTTCGCCGATCTGTCCGACGGGTAGTTCTGTTCCGCTCTCGTCGAGGATGTGCGGTGTGCCCATCAACGGTCGACCGACCGACCCTGGACGCTGTAGCCACTCCTCGGCTCGGATGAAGGAGATGCCCGCACCCTCCGAGGAACCGTAGTACTCGTCGACGATCGGCCCCCACCACCGGATCATCTGCCGCTTGATCTCCGGTGGGCATGGCGCCGCGGCATGCACGACGCGTTGCAGGCTGGACAGATCGTATTTGACGCGGATGGCCTCGGGCAGCCGCAGCATCTTGACGAACATCGTTGGCACGAACTGTGCGTGGGTGACCCGGTGACGCTGAATAGCTGCCAACGCCTGCTCGGCGTCGAACCGCTCCATGATCACCGTCGTGGCGCCGGTGGCTTGAGCACACATGGTCCACATCGCCGGGGCGGTGTGGTACAGGGGCGCCGGGCTCAGGTACACCGAATCGGTGCTCACGCCGAGCTTTTCGAACACCGGTGTCGACGGTTTGGCGCCCCGCGCGGGACCGCTGCTGCCGCGCGGGCGCTTGATCCCTTTGGGCTGGCCGGTGCTGCCTGACGAATACTGCAGCAGCTCACCTTCGTCGTGCGCGCAGAAATCGGTGACTGGCTCGTGTGCAACGCATTCCGGGTATCGCAGCCACCCGTCGAGGTCGGTATCGGCGATCATCGTGACGGCGGGCAATCCGTTGGGCATGTGTTCGGTGAGCACCGCGCATGTGTCTCGTGTTCCTGCCGACCCGATCAGCGCCTTGGCTGCACAGTCGCCCACGATGTATGCCGCCTCGGACGCGGTGAGGTGGGTGTTGAGCAGCGTGTAGTACAGGCCGCTTCGGCGGGCGGCCCACATCATCGCGTGGACGTGCTCGTTGTTGTCCATCAGGATCGCGACGGTGTCTCCGGCGACGATGCCGCGGCGGTGCAGCAGATGGGCGATCTGGTTGGCGCGGCGGTCCAGTTCGGCGTAGGTCACCACCTTGCCACTGGAGTTCAGGATGATCGCCGGCTTGTCCGGGGACACTTGGTCGTTCAGCCGCATCTGCGCACCATCACCGCATCGACCCTAGACCGCGAGCACTGACGGCGCGGGTGTATGAGAATATCTATTCTCAAAAATGCCCGCAGTTTGAGGGCCGCACCGGAAGGGCTTGCCAGATGGGTGGACAACCGGTCGATCTCGACGGAGCGCGAACGCTCATCGTCGGCGCGTCATCGGTTATCGGTCAGGCGTTCGCCGTCGCGGCCCATGCCCGTGGCGCGCGGGTGGCGTTGGCGGCCCGGCGCGTCGACGTGCTGGAGAAGTCAGCGGCCATGCTGGACGGCTCGGCTCACGAGCTCGACGTGTCCAAGCCGTCGGCCATCGAACCGGTCGTCAACCAGGTCGCCGATGTCCTCGGCGGGCTCGACGTGGTCGTGTTCACCAGCACTGTGGTTCCTTTCGCCCATATCGAGGACACCGACATCACCACGTGGGTGCATGCCTACACCGTGAACGCCGTCGGCGCCTCACATGTGTTGCGCGCGGCGCTGCCGCACCTGTCGGCAGATCCCGTGATCCTGGTGGCGTCCAGCCATGATGTCGGCCGGCCGCGTGCCGGGGTCGCCGCCTACAACGCGAGCAAGGCCGCACTGAACGAGATCCTGCGCGCCTGGCGCAGTGAACATCCCGGGTTGCCGATCATCCGGGTCAGCGTCGGACCGACCGAGGGCACCGAGATCCTGCTGGGTGCCGACCGTGACCTGCTCGCCGAGCTGTACCGGGCGTGGGCGCACCACGGTCAGATACCCCAGCAGATGTCGGCCGTTTCGGACGTCGCCGAGACGTTGGTGTCGCTGGTGGCCGCGGCCCGTCGTGCACCGACCGTGGTGCCCGAGATCGTCCACCTGGCACCGCGGATCACCGCCCGCTGACCCAACGCTTTCCGGCTTCGGGGCAATCGCCGATTTCGGCCCGATCTCCAGCTGGTCGGTGCCCGGGTGCATTCCGAAACCAAGCACGTGCGTCCCGCGCTGGTGGGCGTGGCGCTGCAAGTGGTCAACGCGGTCCCCGCGGTGTGCGCTGCACCGCCGGGTTTCGCGACCATGGCCGATCTTCCGCTGATCCGCAGCTACACGGGTTTTGGCAACTAGGCCGCGGCCGCATCAGTCCCACACCACGTCGAGGCGCGGCGGTGAACGAAACATCATTCCGGTGATGAAGGGTGCCGGCGCGTCGGGATCCAACCGTAGGCCCGGGAGTTCGTCGAACAACGCGTTGAAGATCTTGGTGGTTTCCAGACGGGCCAGATGCATGCCGAGGCAGACGTGCGCGCCGTGCGCGAAGCCGATGTGGGCCTTGCGTTCCCGGTGGATGTCGAAATCCTCCGCGTCATCCCAGCGGGTTTCGTCGTGGTTGGCGCTACCGAGGCTGAGCATCATCGTCGCGCCTTTCGGTAGCGCCACCCCGGCCAGTTCGGTGTCACAGGTCACCTCGCGCATGAAGTTGAGCAGCGGTGTCTCCCAACGGATTCCCTCTTCGATGGCTTGCGGGAGCAGGCTACGGTCCGCCCGCACCGCGTCGAGCTGATCGGGGTGGGTGAGCAACCCGAATGCCAGGCTCGCCGTCGACCGCGAGGTGGTCTCCGCGCCCGCGGGCAGCAGGTTGCGCATGAAACCGTAGATCTGTTCGTCGGACATCTTGATGCCGTTGACCTCGGCGGCCGCGAGGATCGACACCATGTCGTCCTTGGGGGACCTGCGCTTGTCGGCGAGTATGTCGACGAAGTACTCCTTCATCTGCGCGGATGCGCGCATTGCGCAGTCCATGTCGGCGCGAAAGCCCAACAAATCGATGGCGAGTCGGTGGAACTGCGGTACATCGGAATCCGGCAGGCCCAGCAGCGCGGCGATCACCCGCACCGGAATCGGCATGAACACCGCGTCGACGAGGTCAGCGCGTTTGGCGTCTTTTATTTTCGCGATGGTGCGGTTCACCAGCGGGCCAACAAGTTCGGTGTCCCATCGCTTCATCGATGACCGCGCGAACGCGAACTCGTGGAGCTTTCGGTACACCGCGTGTTCGGGGTCCTGCATCTCGAGGATGGTCGGCCCCTGCAGCGGTCGCACGACGTCCTCGTAGCAGCGCGTGCTGAAGGTGATGTGGTCGGTGAAGATCGCCTTGACGGTGTCGAACGTGTACGCGGTGAACGTCGGTGGCCCGTCGCCGGAGTTACCGACCATGCCCATCTCCGGCCAGCCGGCATGGATGGCGCCCTGGGCGCGCAATTCCTTGAGCAACGGATACGGCGACGCGTCGCCGTCGGCGCCCATGCCGGCGTTGAACTTCTCCTGCGCGTCTCGGATGCGCTGCTCGAGGTCTTCGGTCGCCGGCTCCACCACGCATCTCAACATACACCCTGTCGGTTGCGGTTTGAATAGGGTAGGTTCATCGGCCGTGGGCATTCGGCCCACCAAACCGCTACCAGGAGCGTTTGATTGGCTATCCGGGTCGTTCAGTGGGCCACCGGCGCGGTCGGGCGCGCCGCGCTCGCCGAGCTGATTGAGAACCCAGATTTCCAACTGGTAGGGGTGCTGGTCTACGACCCCGACAAAGCGGGGATGGATGCCGGCACCCTGTGCGGCCTGCCCGCCACCGGCGTCGTCGCGACGACAGCCAAGGACGCGATCGTCGAGCTCGGCGCCGACGTGGTTATCCATGCGGCCAGCAAGGCCCACCCCGTCGAGACGAACGCCGAGGACATCTGCCGCCTGCTGGCCGCCGGGTCCAGCGTGATCACCACGACCTCCTACAATCACCTACCCACCTACGGCGCCGACGTCGAGGCCGCGTTCGCTGCCGCGTGCGCGGCGGGCAAGTCCCGGTTCCACGCCGCAGGCGAGAACCCCGGGTTCATGTTCGAACGCCTCGTCACGACGATCACCGGGTTGAGCAAGCGCGTGGACCGCATCGACCTCTACGAGGCCGTCGACGTGTCGAGTATCGACAGCCGGCCGATGCTCGTCGACCTGATGGGCATGGGCCGCGCACCAGAAGACGTGAGCGTCGACTCGCCGATCATCGCGAAACTCGACATGGCGTACCGTCAGGCGCTCAATGCCACCGCCGACGTCCTCGGCATAACGCTGTCCGATATCACGGTCAGCGTGGAGTGCACCACCCTCGACCGTCCCATCGAAATCGCGGTCGGCACCGTCGACCCGGGCTTGGTTGTGGGTCAACGCTTCTCGTGGACCGGTCGGTGGGAAGGCCGCGAGCTGCTGGCCATCCACGAAGAGTGGGTGTTGACCCGCGACCTGCCGCAATGGGGTCTTCGGCCGCTGGCCGACGGGGAGAAGGCGCCGCTCATCCGGGCCGTCATCAAGGGCGTGCCGAGTTTCGAGTTGCAACTCGATGTCGGGTGGGACGACGTGCCGCCCGGGTTCGAGGACGCCAACCCCGGACACCTGATGATCGGGATGAGCGCGGTGCGGGCGATCCCTTACGTGTTGGCCGCGCCGCCGGGAATCGTCACCGCGCCGGTGTTCGGCGCGATCCAGCTGTAGCCACGCCTGAACCGCTCGCGAAACGTACACCAGGGCTGCGGATCGGCCGAAATCACGACCCTGGTGTACGTTTCGCGAACTATGAGGCGGGCCACGGGTTGGTCCAGGAGTCGATCGCCGCGACCTCCGCGAGCGGTTTGCGCCGCACCGGATGGTGCCGACCGACCGGCCAGCCGGCGGTGATCAGCGTGGCGATCCGCCAGTGCGGCGGGATACCGATCAGCTCGCGTAGCTCGCTGTCGCATGCGTCCTGCCACAACGTGATCGCCGCGCCGAGGCCCTGGGCGCGTGCGGCCAGCAGGAAGTTCTGCACGGCGGGGAATATCGACCCGCCCTGCTGCAGATCACTGGCTCCCGGCTGCGGCTCGACACAGAACAGCACGCAGACCGGCGCGTCGCCGCCGACCCGCATGTGGTCGCGCATCGTGCGCAGCACCCGCGACTTCGGATCCGTCGCATCCTCCGACGGTGCCTCGAACCCGTAGAACTCGCTCATCACCTCCCAGGTGCGCAGCGCGGCGGCCGAGATCACCGCGCGCGCTTCGGCCGAACGCACGACGACGAACCGCCACGGCTGCTGGTTGCCGCCCGACGGCGCCCAGGTCGCGGCCTGCAAACACCTTTCGATGACCGCATCGTCGACGGATTCGCTGCGGTAGCGCCGCACCGCGGACGCGGTGCGCATCACCGTCCACAGATCGATGCTCCTATCTCTGTTAAGTGTCAAGCGGCATCGATGAGCTGGATGTTTAGCCAGTGGCGGTAGTTGGCTGCCAGGGTGTCGTTGCGTTTGAGTCCGCGTTCGAGGCGGGAGATGTCGTTGGGCCAGACACCGAAGTGGTTGGCGACGGTGCTCAGGGTGATGTTGCGGGCTTGTCGGGCTGGGCGTAGGTCGCTGTAGTCATCGATCGGGCAGGGTGCGGTGAGGTGTCGAAACATCTCGCGGGCGATGGCGCGTTTGAGCAGGCGCAGAATGTCTTTCTTGGAGCGACCGGCGGCGAGTTGGCGGGCGACGTAATCGCGGGTACGCGGCTCGTGTGACCAGCGGACCAAAGCGATGCGGTGCAAGGCGTTGTTGGCAGCGCGGTCTCCACCACGGGAGAGGCGGTGGCGGCTGGTCTTTCCCGAGGAGGCCGGAATCGGCGCGGCGCCGGCGAGCATCGCGAACGCCGCTTCAGACCGGAGTCGGTGGGCGTTGGTTCCGGCGGTGACGAGCAGCTGGGCGGCGGTGTCCGGGCCGACTCCGTAGGCCGCCCGAAGCGCAGGGTTGAGCATGGTGGTCAAGGTGTCGATTTCTGTGGTGAGGTCGCGGTCTTGGTGCTCGAGGAATTCGATGCGCTGGGCGAGCATTTTGCAGGCGGTCAGTACCGACACCGTGGTCGGGTCCTCGTGCGCGGTGGGGCGACAGCGTGCTAATGCTTCGACCAAACGCAGGGTGGTGGAGTAGCGGCGGTAGCGCTCACGCAGCTCGGCGGGAGCGGTCACGAGAAGGTCCTTGATCTGCTGAATGGCCGCGGTGCGGGCTTTGATCGCGCCGCGGCGGGCGATCAAGAGGGCTTTGAGGGCCCCGGTGTGAGGGTCTTTGGGCACAGCCAGTCCGTGGCCGGCCAACACCGCCCGGGCGGCGCTGTAGGCATCCAGGGGGTCGGATTTACCCTGTCGCCTCCGGGCAGACCGATCAGGGCGGTTGACCTCGACGACGTGGATATCGTTGGCCTGCAATGCTTGTGTGAACCCTGCGCCGTAGCTGCTGGTGCCTTCCACGCCGGCGCTGACGACCTCACCGAAGCTGCGTGCCCAGCAGATCGCCGCCCAGTAGCCCGTCGGGTTGGTGCGGAACTCGGCATCGCTGAGCAGTTGACCGGTATCGGTGATCGCGGCGAGGTGGATGGTGTCGAGATGAGTGTCGGCGCCGATGACGACGCGGCGGTCAGATGTCACGATGGTGGTGTCCTCTCCTGCATATGAACCTGCGGTGGGTGACAAACCCGGTAGGGCGGGCAGACAAGACATTGATGAGGCAGCGGACAGGCTCCTGATTAAGTCATGTCCGCCCTACCAGGGCTGCTGTGGTGCTTGCCCGCACGTCACCGGTGAGACAAATCAATTGGAAGACAGTCCAGCAGGACGTCAGTCAGTGCGCGTGTCATCACCGGCGGCGAACGAGCAAGACCATCCTCACCCGAACCCGGTTAACAGCATCAATGTCGGTCATCGCGGATACGTCGGTGGCAGCGTGCCGGTCCAGTACCCGCCGCGCACCGGACCAGTGACCAGCGGCAGGTCCAGCGTCGACAGCAGACCCGGCGGCGCCGCGATGACGGCGGGAATCGCATTCAGTTCACGCATCACCGTGGCGTAGGTCAGCCCGCGCATATTGTTTCCGCGGCCGTGCATTTCGACGTCGACGGTGTAGGTGGGCAGACCGTCGATGATGACCCGGTATCCGCCGTGCGGCGACGGATGCCGTGGCCAGTCCGGCGCGGAGGCCTCGCCCATGCGGGTGATGTGCTCGAGCACAACGCGTTCCTCCCCGTCGACCATGCCAGCCAGCTTGAACCGCATGCCGCCCATGGTTCCCGGCTCGATCCAGCCCGATGCGACCTCGTATCGGTCGGTCGCCAGCCACTTTTCGATCGTCGTGTCCACGTTGTCCAGCGGAAGGCCCACCCCGTCGGCGACCAGATGCACCGTCGGCGCCCACAACGCGGCCAGCCGGGCCGGGTCGAACAACGGCGCAGGATGATCTGGGGGATGACCGAAACCCATGAAGTCGAACATGATCTCGGGCTGGTTGATCGGGGCGTAGTCGAGGATCTCCAGCATCGTGATGGTGTCGACGCGGCTGCTGAAGCCGGTCATCGTCAGCGCGATGACGTCGTTGGCCCAACCGGGGTCGACACCGCTGTTGAAGAAGGTGGTCTTGCCGTCGGCGCAGGCGGCCCGGATCAGTTCGACGGTTTCGGTGTCGGCGGCGGGCGGATAGCACAGCGGCACCAGCGACGTGGTGACCACGTTCTTGCCGGCCCGCAGGCAGCGGGCGATGTCCTCGGCGGCCTCGCGGTAGCGGTAATCCCCGGACGCGAAGTAGGCGACGACGTCGGCGTCCAGCGCCAACGCGGTCTCGACGTCGCGGGTGGCGATCACACCGGTTTCTGGCATACCGCACAACGCGCCGGCATCCATCCCGTCCTTGGCCTCGGCATGCACCACGACACCCGCCAGATCCAGCCCGGGATGCGCGATCAGCGCGCGCAGCGCACCCACCCCGACTTGTCCGGGACCCCAGAGGATTACTCTCGGGTTACGTTGGCAGCCCGTCATGTACACCCTTTCCTAACCACACCCGACCTGTGAGAACATACCTTCTCATCAATTGATAACACCATTACCGTCGTCGACAGCACCATGGAGGAGATCGTGACCGATTACAAGTTCTTGAAGTGGGAGACCTTCGACGACGGTCAGATCGTGCGGATCTCGCTGAACCGTCCCGAGCAGCGCAACGCACAGAACCGCGGCATGTTGGTCGAGCTCGACGATGCGTTTCGGCGCGCCGAGGCCGACGACGACGTCCGCGTCGTCATCCTTGCCGGCGAGGGACCGATGTTCTCCTCCGGGCACGACATCGGCTCCAAACAGGCCCGAGCCGAGTTCATGCCGGGTCCGGACCAACACCCCACTGCGGCGATCGACGGCGGCACCCGCGAGGGCGCGGAGAAGATCATGCTGCAGGAGTGGCACTACTTCTTCCAGAACAACCTGCGCTGGCGCAACTTGCGCAAGATCACGATCGCGCAGGTGCACGGTGACGTCTTCTCGGCGGGTCTGATGCTCATCTGGGCGTGCGACCTGATCGTCGGCAGCGAAGAGGTGCGCTTCGCCGACGTGGTCGGAACGCGGCTGGGCATGTGCGGCATGGAGTATTTCGGGCATCCGTGGGAGTTCGGGCCCCGCCGCACCAAGGAGCTGATGCTCACCGGTGATGCGATCGACATCGAGGAGGCCTACCGCCTCGGCATGGTCAGCAAGATCTTCAAGCGCGACGAGCTCGCCGACCGCACGCTCGAAATGGCGCGGCGCATCGCCACGGTGCCGACGATGGCCGCGCTGCTCATCAAGGAATCGGTGAACCAGTCCGTCGACAACATGGGCTTCTACAACGCGTTGCAGTCCTGCTTCACGCTGCACCAGCTCAACCATTCGCACTGGGTCGGCGTACGTGACGACAAGCGCGCCACCGCGGGTGAGGAGCAGGGGGTGCCGAATTGGCGCACCGCGCCGCCGGTGGTGTTGTCGATGAAGGATCGCGTGCGCGCCGACGGGCCGGCTCAGCCGGCCACCGGTCCGTAGCGGGCGTCGGCTACCCGGTCGAGTGCGACGCCGGGCTCGCCGTACACCATCGCCCACCCGCGCACCCGCCGGTAGTACAGCTGGGCGTCACATTCCATGCCGAACCCGTAACCGCCATGGATGTGCAGGCTGCGGTAGGTGGCGTCGCGTGCCGTCTCATAGGCGAACGCGAACGCCATCGCCGCGAGCTCATCGGTGCGCGCGGGTTCGTCGGTGAACGCACACGCGGCCTTCAGCGCAAGCAACCGCGCCCCGTCGGCGGCGGTAGCGCTGTCCGCCAACGGATGTGACACCGCCTGGAAGGTGCCGATCGGCGTGCCGAACGCGTGCCGCTGCTTTGCATAGTCGACGCCGATCTCGACCGCCCTGTTCGCCGCTCCGGCCAGTGCCGCGGCGGTCAGCGTGAGCCACAGACTCAACGCCCCCGCGTACAACCGCGACGCATCCTCGCCGTCGGCGAGCACGACGGCGTCGTCTCCGATATCCACATCCGCCAGAGGTAGCGATCCGAGATTCTGCACGTGCGCAGCTGCCGCCGGGGTGACGACAAGGCGCCCGTCGGCCAACGCGATGACCGAGTCTGCGACAGCACCTCCGGGCACGAGTTTCAGTGCGCCACCGCGGGCCACACGCGGCGCGAACGTGACGAGTCGGTCGCCGGCGAGCACCCGGCCGAGCAGTTCGGCGCCGGCGTCACCGCATCGGGCGAGCAGCCGCGCGGCGACCTGAGTTTCCACGACCGGCGCGGATGCGACGGTGCGACCGAATTGCTCGGCGATCAGCGCCAGATCCAGCTCGGACGCACCACCGCCGCCCGCGGCCTCGTCCACAGCCATGTCGAGCGCCCCGGCCTGCGTGAGCGCCTTCCACAGCTTGGCGTCGAAGCCAAGCGGTTCGGCAGCCCGCACCCGCTGCGACGTCGACTCCCGCCCGTAGATGGCCGCGAAGACCTCCACGAGCTGTCGCTGTTCGTCGGAAAGGCTCAGGTCCAAAATGCGTCCCGTCACATGCGGATATGAATGCTCTCACTTTTGAGAGTAACATTATCGCCCACGTCGGCCCGCACGCTCATCAGACAGGATCGGTTACCGTCCATGCATTTTCAGCTCGATGCCGAGACAGAGGCATATCGCGCGGAGGTCCGCGCCCATCTGCATGACGTGATGACCGCCGAATTCGAGGAACGCCTGTACCGCAGCGGGGTCGCCCACGACGACGACTTCGCCAAGGGTCTGGTCGACAAGGGCTTTTTCGCGCCGACCTGGCCGACCGAGTACGGCGGCCAGAACCGCGGGGCATGGGACGAACAGGTGCTTCAGGAAGAACTGATGCGCTCGGATGCTCCGATGTACCTGTCGGAGACGACGCGGATGGTGGCCGGGATCATCCGTGCTGTGGGTCCGCCGGCGATGAAGGACCGCATCCTCGCCGGCGCGATGAAGGGCGACGTCACGATCGCGCTCGGGTTCACCGAACCGGAATGCGGGTCTGACGTCGCTGCTGCGACCACCAAGGCCGTGCGCGATGGTGACGCGTGGATCATCAACGGCTCCAAGATGTTCACCACCAACGGCCACATCGCCGACTACGTTTTTCTGCTGGCCCGTACCAGTCCCGAGAAGCCCAAGCACAAGGGCCTGACCATGTTTCTGGTACCGCTCGATTCGCCCGGGGTCGAGGCGCAGGCGGTCTGGACACTTTCGGGTGAGCGCACCAACATCACGTTCTACAGCGACGTCCGAATCGGTGACGAGTGGCGTATCGGAGACGTCGATGCCGGCTGGCAGGTGTTGAGCCTGTCGTTACAGGACGAGCATGCCTCCGGCTGGGGGCCGCATATCGCTCGGCTGCTGACCCATGCCGAGCAGTGGGCCGAGACGACCGTGGCCGACGACGGCGTCGCGCAGATCGCCAAACCCGATGTGCGACGGCGGCTGGCGAGGGTCGCCATGGAGTACGAAGTCTCGATGCTGCTGCAACGGCGCTGCGTATGGATGGTCGAGGCGGGCCAGCTGCCCGTTGCCGAGGGCCCGATGGCCAAGGTGTTCAGCACCGAGTCCCTGGTCCGCGCGAGCCAGGACATGGTCGAACTCGTCGGACCCGACGCACTGCGCGGCTTCTTCGAGCCGTCCGCGCCGGAGCAGGGCCGCTTCGAACACCTGATGCGGTTCTCGGTGGGCACCACGATCTACGCGGGCACCAGCGAGGTGCAGCGCTCGATCATCGCTTCACGCGGGTTGGGCCTACCCCGTTAACTTCCTGGGCTTGCGGGCGGTGGACCGTTTGGCCGCGGTCTTGGCGGGCTTGGGTTTGGCTGTACCAGCGGGCGGGGTGAGCGCCTGCAGGCACCACGCCCACAGCTGGTCCTCGGTGAGTTCGGCGCCCTTGCCGCCCAGATGGAACACGCCGATCTGAGCGAGCGCGATCAGCGTCGAGTTCAGCAGCGTCGTCAACTGCGCGGGGGTCATGTCGTTGCGGACCAGCCCGGCACGCGAACACGCCGTCAGGATCTTCGTCAGCAGCTTCTGGTGGGGCTCCCAGATCTTGGCGAAGTCGGCGGGGCGCTCGATCTCGAGGCTGAGGTTGTAGATCGTCATCACCCGGCCGCCGATCGCCTCGGAGGATTCCGCGCGGGACAGGAACCCTCGGCAGAACGCCTCCAGCTGGGCCATCGGGCCGTCGGCCGCGGCCGCCGCAACCTCATGGCGGATCGCCTCGATGAACTGACTTGTGGCGTTCTCGTAGAGTGCCAACAGCAGTTCCTCTTTGCCCGCGAAGTGTTGATAGAACGCGCGCAGGCTCAGGTTGGACCGGTCGATCAGCGTCTGGATGGTGAAGTCGGCCCGGCCGGACTCCTCGACCAGCTCGAGTGCCGTGGCCAGGAACCGCGAGCTGCGCGCCAGCGCGCGCGCCCGCGCCTGGCTCAGTCGCCTCTCGATGGTCCGCTCTTGCCAACTGGTCGGCATCTCGGTGTCGGACTCGACCAACTCGAGATCCGCTTCGGGTTCTTGTCCAGCGCGTTTCTTCGCAGTCATGATGGTTTGAGAATACGCGTTCCCTCTAGCTGATTGTGATTTGTGTGCGTCCTGTTGCGATCAGCGCACCAAAACGCACACAAGCCGCGGGGCGACGAGCCGGTGCGGTACGCTTGGAAACGAGCATTCTCGCAGGACGGGAATTGGTGTTACCACAGGCTTTTCTCGAAGGAGTGCCGCGTTGAGCGCAGACATCCTGATCGTGTCGCCGGACGATCACCTGGTGGAGCCGGCTGATCTGTGGACCAGCCGGCTGCCGGAGCGCTATCGCGATGTCGGTCCGCGGATCATCCGGCACCGCGGGCGCATGGACCCGACCGTCACCTCCGATGTCGCGTTCATCGAAGACGACGACGGCCGTGATGCCGACATCTGGCACTACGAGGACTCGATCGTGCCGATCCCGCTCATCAGCGCCGCCGCCGGGTACGAGATCGACGAGCTCACGACCGACCCGATCACCTACGACGAAATGCGCCCTGGCTGCTACCGCCCCAAGGACCGGCTCGCCGACATGGACATCGCGGGCATCGAGGCGTCCGCCTGCTTCCCCAACACGCTCGTCCGTTTCTGTGGTCAACGCTTCCTTTACGGTAAGGACAAGGATCTGGCGCTGCTCTGTGTCCAGGCCTACAACGACTTTCAGATCGACGAGTGGGCCGGTGGCTCCGACGGCCGGTTGATCCCGCTGGGCATCATCCCGCTGTGGGACGTCGAGTTGGCGGTGAAGGAGGTCGACCGCGTCGCCGCGAAAGGTATGCCCGCCGTGTGCTTCTCCGAGCTGCCGGCACGGCTCGACCTGCCGTCGATCCACAGCGGCTACTGGGATCCGTTCTTCGCCGCATGCGAGCGCAACGACGTCGGCATCATGTTGCACATCGGCTCGAGTTCGTCGCTGACCAAGTCCTCCCCCGACTCCCCGCACGTCGTCACCAGCGCGCTGATGGCCGTCAACTGCACCATCGCGCTGGTGGACTGGTTGTTCTCCGGCAAGCTCAAGCAGTTCCCGAAACTCAAGCTGGCCTTCGCCGAGGCGCAAGCGGGCTGGATCCCGTACTACCTGCAACGCGTCGACGAGGTCTGGGAGGACCGGCGCGGATGGGGCGGCATCCACCCGTTGTTGACCGAACCGCCCAGCACCCAGGTGCCCGGGCGGGTGTGGTTCTCCACGTTCGGTGACCCGGTGGCGTTTCGCATTCTCGACCTGGTCGGCGAGGACCAGTTGATGTTCGAGACGGACTATCCGCACAACGACACGAACTGGCCGAAGAGCCTCGATGTCGCCAACAAGGCGACCGCCGGCCTGGACGAGGAGACCAAGCGAAAGGTGCTGTCCACCAACGCCAAGACTTTCTTCGGCCTGGTGTAAGCCGAACCCTGTTCCTGGGGAACCCTTTTTTCTCCGCGAGCAGACGCAGAAGGCCCTTAACCCGCCGCGAAAAAGGGCCTTCTATGTCTGCTCGCAGGGAGTCGCTACAGGGCTTTCCAGTTCGGTTTGCGCTTCTCCAGGAAGGCGCGCGGTCCCTCGATCGCGTCCTTGGTCAAGGCCACCTTCATCCGGTAGTTCTCGGCGAGCAGTTCGGCTTCGTATATCGGCAGCGTCAGCCCCTTGCGCACGGCCATGCGCGAGCCCCGCACCGCAAGGGGGGCATTGGAATTGACCACCTCCGCGACCTCCCAGGCGCGATCCATGAGCGCATCGTGCGCGACCACCTCGGTGAACACCCCCAACTCGTATGCGCGTTGCGCGTCGAGCTGCTCATGCCTGCCCATCAGGATCAGCCGCATGGCCACCGGCAGCGGCAGGATCCGGGCCAACCGGACCCCTTCCCGGCCCGACGTCACGCCGATGCTGACGTGCGGGTCCATCAACGTCGCGCGCTCGGACGCGATTGTGATGTCAGCGGTCGTGACGAGGTCCATACCCGCCCCGCAGGCGATACCGTTGACCGCGCAGATGATCGGCTTGGTCATCTGCAGCCACGGCGGCGTCGCCTCCTGCGGTGCGTCCCACTGCCGCATCGAGCTCAGGACAGGCTCGCCCTGGTTGTCGATGCCCGGCGCGTTCTCCGTATCGTGGTCCGCGGCCTTGTTCACGTCGGCGCCGACGCACAGCGCGCGGCCGGCACCGGTGATGATGACGGTCCAGATATCCTGTGAGCGTTCGATTTCGGCATACACCTCGGCGAGCTCGGCGATCATCTCGTCGTTGATCGCGTTGAGCACCTCGGGCCGGTTGAGGGTCACACACGCGGTATGACCGGAAACCTCGAACGTGACGGTGTGGTAATCGCTCATCTCACTCCACAGCTGCGGTGTCGCGGGCGGTCGGGCGGATACCCAGAATCTCATGGAAGCGGTCGCAATAGCGCGGCCACACCTCCGGGTTGAGCAGCCGGGGCGGCATCTGCCCGGCAAAGATCGCCTGCCACTGCGTGGCGGTGGCGACCGCAATATCGCGGGCCGCCTCGACGGTGATGCCCGCGACGTGTGGGGTGGCGACCACGTTGTCGAGGCGCAGCAGCGGGTTGTCCTGTCTCGGTGGCTCCTCGTGGAACACGTCGAGCCCCGCGCCGGCGATCCCGCCGTCGACCAGGGCCTCGTAGAGCGCCGCCTCGTCGTGCACCGGCCCGCGTGCGGTGGTGATGAAGTACCCCGACCGCTTCATCGCGGCAAACTGCCTGGCGCCGAACAGCCCTCGCGTCTCCTCGGTCAACGGGCAGGTGACCTGAACGAAGTCCGAACGTTCGATCAGCTCGTCCAACCCGACCAGCGCCACGCCCCTGCCGTCGGCGGTCGCTTTGTCGACGTAGGGATCGAAGACGAGCACATCCATGCCGAACGGGGCGCACAAATCCACCAGCCGCCCACCGATCGCGCCCATACCGACGACGCCCAGCGTCTTGCCGAACAGCTGCGTGCCCCGCAGCGCCAGTCGATCACCGAGTGGACCGCCACGCAGCGCCCGATCGGCCATCGTGATCCGCTTGGCCAGGTCGAGCATCAAGCCCAACGCGTGTTCTGCCACCGCCTCGGCGCCGGGACCGGAGTTGTTGCACACCGCGATTCCCGCGCGCGTACACGCCTCGACGTCGATCACGTCGTAGCCGGCACCCGCCGAGCACACGGCGAGTAGCTGTTGGCAGCGGTCCACCAGCGGCTGCCCGGCCAGCCACTGCGCGCCGTCGGCGAACGGGGCGACGTCGGTTCGGGTGGCGACCTGATATCCGTGCGCGGATTCCAATGCTGCCCAACCTTGTCCGTCAGACGACTGGAGGTCGAGCTTGACGAGCTCGATGTCGGCCCCCGCCAGGATGTCTCCTGCGACCTGATCGGTCCATCGCTCGTAGACCAGTCGCGGACGGGTTGTCATCGCTTGATTTTGGGCTTCGCTTGGGCTGCCTTGAACATGTCGGCCAGCGCGGGGTCGACGTTCTTGTAGTCGTTGCGCGCGATCGCGCCGTCGCGGCCGGGTACCGGGTCATAGCCCAGGCGCAGGGCCTTGTTCTCCATGTGGAAGTACTCCCGCCCGATCGGCAGGCGGCGGTCTTTGCGCGGCACCTCCATCCACGCCCGCAGGAAGCAGCGCGCCTTCTTCGGGTCGGTGCTGCTGACGAAGTCCGACCGGGAGTGGCACATCGCGAAGTTGTTCGCAACCGCGGCCTCACCGGACTCGAGGCGAAACTCCACCTGCTGTTCGACGAGGATGGTGCGCAACAACTCGATGGCTTCGTTCTGTTCCGGGGTGAATTCCCGGCCGAGCGTGTGCATCGCGGGCAGGATGCTGCTGTAGGTGAAGTTGATGCAGATCCGGCCGTCGATCTGGGAGAACACCGGCACGTCGTACGGCGTCACGTCGGGCTGGTCGTCGGGTTGCTCGCTGCGCCGGTGATGCGGGAACCCCTGATACAGCACCGGCAACAGGTCGGGACGTTCGTCGAGGATCCGGTTGTGCGCGGCAGGCCCACTGGCGAACTGGCTTTCACCGCCCTGAGCGGCCGGGTACACGCACAGCAGCGACAGGATGTCGGCGGCATCGTTGTGCATCGCGAGCTCAGCACTCGACTTGGTACCGCGGGCAGGCTGGACGCCGTTGGGCAGCACCTCCTCCTGCACCCGCACCATGCGGTGACCGAAGGAGTTGTTGGACACCAGGTAACCGAGGTGCGTGCAGAACGCCCAGTAGATGCGCTCGAGATCCTCGATCGAATGCTGTTCAACCGGAAAGCCGCGCACGCACGCCAGACCTTTGCCGAACATCAAGTCCTGATACAGCCGGGCGAGGTCGTCGTCGAGATCGGGATGCCGGGCGTCCTCGGGCGTGATGTCGTCGCGATCCTTGTGCGCGGTCTTGGCCAGGATGGATTCCAACGCGGCCACATTGCGTGACGACAGATCGAACGCGAAATCCTCCTTGCTCCTGAAGTCGGCGCCGGTCCATGCCATCGGATCGGCGACTTGTTCGGTGTAGATCGCGGTGGGCATCGGTCCTCCTTGTTGTCGTTACCCGACCTGCCCATCCAGCTCACGCAGCGCGTGTGCGCGGGCAGTGGCGGCCTCGGTCATCATCCCGACGTCGGTTCCCGCCGAGATGAATCGCAACCCGAGCCCCGCAAAGCGTTCCAGCAGGTCAACGGACTTGATTCCCGCCACGCCCAGCGCCACACCGTGTGCACGACAGGCCGCTGCGACCGAGTCTACTGCACGATGGAAATGCTCATTCTCATATTGCCCGTGGATGCCCATCTCCGCCGTCAGATCACTGGGGCCCAGCAGGATCATGTCCACACCGTTCACGGCCGCGATCTGGTCACACGCTGCGACCGCGTCGGGGGTTTCGATCATCACCGCCACGACGGTGTGGCGCTCGAGTTCGGCGGTCAGTTCGGCGGCGGGACGCGGGGCGTAGCCGCTCACCGCGTTGGGTCCGCAGATGGACCGATGGCCGACAGGCGGGAATCGAGCGGCGTCGACGATCGCCTGGGCTTCTTGGGCCGAGTTCACGTGCGGCACAATCACTCCCACCGCGCCACCGTCGAGGACGCGGGCGATGACGCTCGGATCGTGCGACGGCACCCGCACCAGGCCGGAGATGCCTGCGCCCAACGCGGCGACGCAGAGCATGCCTGCCGTTTCGAGCGAGCACGCGGTGTGTTCCAAGTCGACATACACGGCGTCGTATCCGCAGGCCGCCGCAACCGCCGGAACGTCGGGTGTGCGGGCGTTCAGCAACGCCAGACACAACACCAGACGATCGCCACGCAGAGCGGCTCGCAGCGGTCCCGGCACCCACCCACGGTAACCGACCGAGAACGAGGATTCCACTATGTCGTTAACGCCATTATCGGTGTGGTAACCATTACGTATGTCCGAGAACCGGGTCGCGATCGTGGGTGCCGCGCTGTCCGATTGCGGGCGGGTGCCCGACAAGACCGCGATGGCGCTGATGGCTCAGGCCGCGCGCCGCGCCGTCGACGACGCGGGCCTGACGAAGGACGACATCGACGGCTTCGGCGGGCACGGGACGTTGTTGCCGCCCATCGAGGTGAGCGAATATCTGGGCCTGCGACCGACGTGGGTCGACGCGACCAACGTCGGCGGATCGTCGTGGGAGGTGATGGCGCGCCACGCCGCAGCCGCGATCGCCGCAGGCGAAATCGACGTGGCCCTGCTGACGTACGGGTCGACCGCGCGCTCCGACGTCAAGCGCCGGGTGCGGGCCTCGGCAGCGGCGTTGAGCACCGGGGGCGCGATGCAGTTCGAAGCGCCTTACGGCGCCACGCTGATCGCCAAATACGCGATGGCGGCCAGGCGTCACATGATCGAGTACGGCACCACCGAAGAACAATTCGCCGAGGTCGCCGTCGCCGCCCATGAGTGGGCGGCGATGAACGAGAACGCTTTTGAGCGTGACCGGATCACGGCTGCCGACGTCGCGGCGGCGCCGATGCTCGCCGACCCGTTCACGGCCAAGCATGTGTGCCTGCGCACCGACGGCGGTGGGGCGGTGGTTCTGGCCAGCGAGCGGGTGGCGAAGGACTGCGCCAAAGAGCCGGTATGGATCCTTGGTGCTGCCGACGCGGCGTCCCATGTCAGCATGAGCGAGTGGGCCGACTTCACGACATCGGCGGCGGCGCAGTCGGGTCCGCGCGCGTTCGCCCAAGCCGGAGTGACACCGGCCGATATCGACGTGTGCCAGCTCTACGACTCGTTCACCTCCACGGTGCTGCTGACGGTGGAGGATCTCGGGTTCTGCGCCAAGGGTGAGGGCGGTCCGTTCATCGGTTCCGGCGCGCTGCGCCCGGGCGGCGCGCTGCCCACCAACACCGACGGCGGCGGGCTGGCCAGCTGTCATCCCGGGATGCGCGGCATGTTCCTGATGGTCGAGGCGGTGCGGCAGCTACGCGGGGAATGCGGTGACAGACAGGTCGACGGTGCCCGGCTGGCCTGTGTCCACGCGATGGGCGGCTTCTTCAGCCACAGCGCGACGATGATCCTCGGGAGGAAGTGATGGCGGCGCCCAGCGGCCCGGACCGACCGACCGTCGACACCGACAGCGCGTCCTGGTGGGCGGCGGTTGCCGACCGCACGCTGATGCTCAACCGGTGTGGCGCATGTGGCCGAAACTCCTTGTACGTCCGCCCGTTCTGCCCCCACTGCTGGAGCGAGGACGTGAAACTGGCACCCGCGTGCGGACGCGCGCGCCTCTACACGTGGAGCGTGATCCACCAGAACGTCGCGCCGTTCGACACACAGTTGCCCTACGTCGTCGCGATGGTCGACCTCGACGAGGGTCCGCGGCTGATGACCGTGCTCGCCGACTGCCCGGTCGAACTACTTTGCGCGGAAATGGAACTCGAGCTCACGTTCCGCGAGCACGACGACGGGTTCGTGGTACCGGTGTTCCGCCCGCTCACCTGAGGCGGTCGGCAAGCAGACGCGGGCGTCCCTTCGAACACGCCTCGAGCGTGTTGCGTGGCACCTTCCCGTTGGCGTTGAGGGGTAGCGGCTCGTCCCAGAACACCAGTTCCTCGGGCAGCTTGTACTTCGGCAGCCCGCCGGCGACCAACGCCCCGGTGACATCGGCGAGCGACAGGTCCACGCCGTCGTCAAGCACCATGGCCACCGCGAGGCGCTCGCCGGTGGTCGCGTCGGCGACCGAGAAGGCGGCGCACTCACGCACGCCGGCGATCGCGGCCACCGCCTCCTCGACCTCCGCCGCCGGGATCTTCATGCCGTTGCGGATCACGATGTCCTTGATCCGCCCGATCACGCGCACCCTTTTTTTGCTGACCTCGGCCACGTCGCCGGTACGGAACCACTCCCCGTCGAACGCGTCGACGTCGTCCTCGCTGTCCGTGTAGCCCAGAAACGCGTGCGGGCCCCTGATGCAGCACTCGGCGGAGTCACCCACCGACCCCACGCGCACGTCGACATCCTGTAGTGCCACACCGTCATCCGCGTGCCGCACCGCGCTGGGCTCGGTGCGCAGTCCCGAGGTGCTGACCGGCACCTCCGAGGATCCGTATGCCCGCATCACGACGATGCCGAAGTCGTCCTCGACCCGTTCGACGATGCGCCGGTCCAGCATCGTGCCGCCGAGATACACCGCGCGCAGCGGCACGTCGCGGTCGCGGGCGACCGCCTCTTCGAGCAGCCGGTCGAGAAGCCGGTCCGGTCCGCCGTACCACGTCGCCCCCGACGACAGCAGCAGGTCACACGTCGCGGCGGGATCCCAGCGGTCCTCGAGCACCACCGGCACCGCCAGCATCGGCCCGATGAACAACCCCTGCAGCACCCCGGTGACCGAGGCCAGCGGGCTGATCAGAAAGATGCGGTCCTCGGCGCCGAGACCGGCCGCGGCGATGTAGTTCGCCGATGCCTTGGCCAGCGTGCTCAACGAATGTATGACCCCCTTGGGCCGGGAGGTCGTGCCGGATGTGTACAGCACGAACGACGGCTCATCGGCGGGCCGCAGCGGCCGGCTGGGCGCCGCCGGGTGCGACGCGCTCGAGATGTCGATCCAGCGGCAACCTTCACGCAACGCGGGTTCGCCTGTGGGCGACCAGTCGGGCGCCACTGCGTATCGCGCGCCGGTGCGTGCCACGATGTCGGCGACCTGCGCCTGGCCTGCGCTGCGCGGCACCAGCAGTACCACGGCATCGACCCGGATCGCGGCGTGCACTGCGATGGCTGAGCCGATGTCGTTGCCTGCCACCACGACCAGCGGTGTCGCCGCGCCGACGCCGGCCTCGCGCAACGCCTGCGATGCGCGATCGACCCGTTCGTCGAGTTGACCGTAGGTCAACTCGGCTCCGCGGGTGATCAGCGCCGGTCGCATCGGGTACCGCTCGGCGGTGAAGCGGACGACATCGAGCGGCCGATCCGACCAGAAGCCGGCCGCCCGGTACCGGGACCGAAGACCCTCCGCTCGCTGCCGCGCATGGTGCAGCAGCGCGCTGCCCCCACTCATGGTGTCCTCCGATGCGAATACAGATTCTCTTCTACGTAAATGTAACCTCTCACGCATGCCACAACTGACTTTCGAGGATCAGGTAGCCGTTGTCACCGGTGCTGGCGGAGGGCTCGGTCGCTGCCACGCACTGGAACTCGCCCGCCGGGGCGCCCGCGTCGTGGTCAACGATCTCGGCAGCGCGGTCGACGGAAGCGGCGCGTCGATTTCGGCCGCCCAGGCCGTGGTCGACGAGATCACCGCCGGCGGTGGCATCGCGGTCGCCAACGGTGACTCCGTCGCGACCGAGGAGGGGGGCGCAGCGATCGTGGCCGCGGCGACGGAGGCCTTCGGCCGGGTCGACATCCTGATCAACAACGCGGGCATCCTGCGCGACGCGGCGTTCAAGAACATGACTGCCGAGCAGGTCGACGCGGTGATCTCGGTCCACCTGACCGGTGCGTTCAACGTGACCCGTGCCGCGTGGCCGGTCATGCGCGAGCAGAACTACGGACGCATCGTCCAAACAACCTCTGGCACAGGCCTGTTCGGCAACTTCGGGCAGACGAACTACGGCGCGGCCAAAATGGGCCTGGTCGGGATGATGCATGTCCTTGCGATCGAGGGCGCCAGGAACGGTATCGCCATCAATGCCGTCGCGCCGATCGCTCGCACCCGGATGACCGAGGACATCATGGGTGAAGCCGGCAAGGCGATGGACCCCGAGCTGGTCACCCCGGTGGTCGTGTACCTGTCCCATCGCGACTGTGATCGCACCGCCCACATCTATTCGGTGGGTGCGGGCAAGGTGTCGCGGGTGTTTATCGGTGTCACCAAGGGCGTCGAGAACCGCTCACTGACAGCGGAATCCGTCGCCGAGGCGATCGACGAGATCGACGACACCGCCACGTTCACGATCCGCGGCGGACCCGCGGCGGGCTGACGGTCAGCGGCCTTGGAAGTTCGGGCGGCGACGCTCGGCGAACGACGTCAGACCCTCCTGCAGGTCTGCGGTGTATGACACCACCTCCTGCGCCCAGGCCTCCTGCTCGAAAGCGCGGTCGCGGCCAGACTCCGACGACACGGACAGCAACCGTTTGGTCAGTGCCAACATGACCGTGGGCCCGGCGGCCAGGCGTCCGACCAGTTCCTCGGCGACCGCGTCGGTCTCGGCCGGGGCGACCACGCGGTTGGCCAGGCCGAGCCGCTCACAGGCGGTGGCGTCGACGGGTTCGCCGAGCATCAGCAGCTCGGTCGCTTTCCGCAGCCCGATGATCCTGGTCAGCAGGTATACCGCCCCCGCGTCCGGCAGGATGCCGCGCTGCACGAACGCCTGAACCAGCTTCGCGTCGGTCGACATCACGACCAGATCGCACGCGAGCACCAAGCTGGCGCCCGCACCCACGGCCGCGCCCTTGACCGCGGCGACCACCGGTTTGTCGCAATCCAGCACCGCGGCGATCAGCCGTTGGTAACCCTGTTGCAGCATCCGCGCGACGTCACCGGGCCGCTTGTCCGACGGTGGCTGCCCCGAATGCGGGCCCAGCCCAGCACCCGAGCAGAAGTGCCGGTCCCCCGTCGCCCGCAACAACACCGCACGCACCGACGGGTCGTCGCTGGCGGTGCGAAACGCGGCCGTCAACGCATCACG
This sequence comes from Mycolicibacterium pulveris, assembly GCA_050205315.1. Classification (GTDB taxonomy): domain Bacteria; phylum Actinomycetota; class Actinomycetes; order Mycobacteriales; family Mycobacteriaceae; genus Mycobacterium; species Mycobacterium pulveris_A. The sequence goes on from JBNMRA010000014.1 coordinate 90,112, forward strand.
AGCCAACGGAGACAACGAGTTTGCGACGTCCGGCCGGTCGATGGTGATCCGGCAGACCCCATCGGTTCCGTTGACGACCTGGATCCCAGTCTGCTCTGTGCTCAACCGGCTCACCCCTGCGTTAACGACGTTTCCGTTTTCCGGGTATCTTAATTTCCGCCGACGTCCCCACCGGCGATTCGGGCGGAACTGAGGAGGCTGCAACTGAGGAGGCATGCGTGACCGAGCCCTCTGCAGCGGGCCAGATCACCGACGAGGGTCTGGCGAGGTTGCGCGCCGGCATCGGCATCGCCGTGCCGCACCCCCAACCGCCGCATTATCGGCGCCCCAACGAGGACACGTTCCGGATCGTCGCGGAAAGCTACGGCGACGCCAACCCGCTGTGGTCGGATCCCGAGTACGCGACCAAATCGGTATGGGGCGAACCGATTGCGCCGCCACCGCTGATCGGCGGTGACACCCTCATCGGCGAAGACGAGGTCACCGAACTCTCCGACGACGATCGCGCGGCGACGAAGGGTGATCCGCTGCGGGGTGTCCACGCCTTCTATGGCGGATCATCGCGAGAGTGGTGGGCGCCGCTGCGCGCGAACCGCCGGGTGTTCCGGCGCAACGCCCTCGTCGCGGCCCTGGACAAGCGCAGCGACTTCGCCGCCCGCGCAGTGCACGAATGGTCAGCGCAGGTGTTCTGCGACGACGAGGGCGTCATCCTCGGCGGCCAGTACCGGAACATGATCCGCACCGAGCGCAGCAAGGCCAGGTGGCGCAAGAAATACGAGTCGGTGCCTCTCAAGACGTGGACCGCCGAGGAGATCGCCGATGTCGACGAACAGTACGCGCGCGAGGCACCCCGCGGTGCGGAGCCGCGCTGGTGGGAGGACGTGGCCGAGGGTGCCGAGCTGGGCCCACTCACCAAGGGACCGCTCACCGTCACCGACATGGTGTGCTGGCACATCGGCATGGGCACCGGCATCTACGGGGTGCGGCCGCTGAGGCTGGCGTGGCGTAACCGGCAACGGATTCCCCGGTTCTACACACCCAACGAGCAGGGCGTTCCCGACGTCCAGCAGCGCGTGCACTGGGAGCCCAGTGCCGCCCAAAATGCCGGCAACCCAACGACGTTCGACTACGGCCGGATGCGCGAAACGTGGCTCATCCACCTGTGTACCGACTGGATGGGCGACGACGGCTGGCTGTGGAAGCTGGACTGCGAGTTCCGGCGGTTCAACTACGTCGGCGATCTGCACACCATCACCGGTGTCGTCACGCGCAAGTACCTCGCCGACGGTGACCGACCGGCAGTCGACGTGGACCTGGCGGCGACCAACCATCGCGGCGAGGTCACCACGCCCGGCCACGCCACGATCCTGCTGCCGAGCAGAGCACGCGGTCCCGTCCGGCTACCCGACCCGCCGGGCGGAGCGGCCGACCTGTCCGAACTGTTGTCGGCCGTGTCGGCCCGATTCGCCGAGCAGTGAGTGCTGTCGTGACCTACTCGAGCGTTCCCGGGCTTCGGGCCGAGTTGGACGGCCCGGTGCTGCGTCTGACGTTGGACCGCGCCGACAGACGCAATGCCGTCAACGACACCATGCTCGACGCGATGGTCGGGCACCTCGTCGCCGCCGGTACCGACGAGGCGGTGCGCGTCATCCGCGTCGATGCCGAAGGTCCGGACTTCTGCGCGGGTTCCGACCTGGTCGCCAACAACGCAAAGTCTGAACGCAAACCCCGGGTGGGCAGCACCCAGCGCCGGTTGCCCAACAAGGCCAACAGGCTGATCCCGCTGCTACTCGAAACCCAGGTGCCGATCGTCGCCGTGGTCCGCGGCTGGGCGGCCGGGCTGGGTTTTCACATCGCGTTGGCATCGGACTTCTGCGTCGCCGCCGAGGACGCCCGGTTCTGGGAACCGTTCATGGCGCGAGGCTTCACGCCCGACAGCGGGTCCGCCTGGCTGCTGCCCCGGCTCGTCGGGATGGTGCACACCCGCCGGCTACTGATGCTCGGCGAAGAAATGTCCGGAAGCACCGCCGCCGAGTGGGGCATCATCCACGCTGCTCATGCCGGCACCGAACTCGACGCTGCCGCAACCGAACTCGTCGACCGGCTGGCCGCCGCGCCGACAGTGGCTCTCGGGCTGACCAAGTGGCTGCTGCACAGCGGCAACGGGCTCGATCTCGACCGCCATCTACAGAACGAGGCGATGGCGCTCGAACTGTCCAGCCGCAGCGAGGATTTCAAGGAGGGTCTGGCCGCCTTCCGCGATAAGCGTGACGCCGAGTTCAAGGGCCGCTGACGAAAAGATGAGCCGGTTACCGATCACATCAGAAACCACCGCGGCCGACGCGGTCAGCGCGGTCCGCAAGTGGGTCGAGGCCGAGGTGCCGGCACGCTGGCGCACGGCCGCGGCCGAGGGGCCCGCCGCGCTGCGGTCCGTGCGCACGCCGCAGGCCTATCGCGACTGGTATCCGGCGTTCGCCCGCTCGGGCCTGGTGGCGCCGACGTGGCTCCCCGAGCACGGCGGGCTGGGCATCGGCAACGACGTCGCTCGGGCGATCGAGGGCGTGCTCGCGCCGCTGCGGTTGACCCGGCTCAATCCGCTTGGGCTGAACAACGCCGCAGCGGCCCTGTTCAGCCACGGAACAGAAGTGCAGCGGTTGCGGTTCCTGCCGCCGATCGTCCGCAACGAGGAGAAGTGGTGTCAGCTGTTCAGTGAGCCGGGCGCGGGTTCCGACCTCGCCTCGCTGGCGACCAGGGCGGTACGCGACGGGGACCACTGGGTGATCTCGGGACAGAAGGTGTGGACCACCTGGGCTGATGAGGCGGACTTCGCGATCTTGCTCGCCCGCACCGATCCCGATCAGCCCAAACACAAGGGCATCACCTACTTTCTGCTCGACATGCGCCAGCCCGGCGTCGAGGTGCGCCCGTTGCGGCAGATCACCGGTGAGTCGGAGTTCAACGAGGTCTTCCTCGACGGGGCGCGGGTGCCGGACGCACATCGGGTCGGAGACATCAACGACGGTTGGCGGGTCAGCGCATCGACGCTGTCCAGTGAACGCCAGATGGTGTCGGGATCGGGATCCGGCGGCATGGGCCGGCTCGGCGGCTCCAGCGCTGATCGGCTGATCTCGCTCGCCCGCGAAACCGGGCGCTGGGACGACCCGGTGATACGGGGCAGGATCATGCGGCTGTGGGCTCAGGAGCAGATCCGCGGCTGGACGAACGCCCGTGTGCGCGCGGCCCTTTCGGCCGGACAATCTCCCGGTGCGGCGTCCTCGATCGGTAAGGTCCATCAGGCCACGCTCAACCAGCAGATCCAGGACCTGATGGTGGACCTGCTCGGTACTGCCGCGGTGGCTTGGCCTGCGACCGACGACCCGGATGCGCTGCCCCGCGAGGTACACGGCATGATGCGCAGCCTCGCCAACAGCACCGAGGGCGGCACGACCGACATCAACAAGAACATCCTCGGTGAGCGCGTGCTCGGGCTGCCCAGGGAGCCCGACCCGTGGAAGGGCAAGCCCTGGAGGGAGATTCCGCGCTCTTGACCGGCTACGAGCGTTTGATCGTCGACAAATCCGACGGCATCGGCTGGCTCATCTTGAATCGTCCCGACGCCGGCAACGCATTCGACGCGCTGATGCTCGACGAACTCGAGGCGGCGTGGGCCCAGCTTGACGCCGACCCGGACGTGCACGTCATCGTCAACACCGCGAACGGCAAGGCGTTCTGCACCGGGATGGACGTCGTGCAGGTCGCCAGGGACAAACAAGCCATGCGCAAACACTCCCGCCGCACCCGCGATGCCGAGCTGAAGATCTCCTCGTGGCACTGCGGGGTGTGGAAGCCGGTGATCGCGGCGGTGAACGGAGTGTGCGCGGGCGGGGGCCTGCACCTGGTCGCCGACGCCGACATCGTGATCGCCGCGGACCAGGCGTCGTTCGTGGACCCGCACGTATCGGTCGGGCAAGCGGTCGCATATGAGGCCATCACGTTGGTGCGCAAGTCGCCGATGGAGGCGATCACCCGGATGACGCTGAGCGGCAAGGGGGAACGAATCTCCGCGCAGCGCGCATACGAGCTGGGCATCGTCTCGCAGGTGGTGCCCGCCGATGCGCTGCTGGCGGCGGCCGGGCGGCTCGCCGCCGCCATCGCGACCAACTCGCCCACCGCGATGCGGGCCACCAAGAAGGCGTTGTGGCACTCCCTGGAAGTCGGCCTGTCGGAGGCCAGGGCTGCGGCCACGGCCGAGATCTGGCAGCTGCGCGACCACCCCGACCATGCCGAAGGTGTGCGGGCATGGCGGGACAAGCGTCCGGCGCACTGGCAACCGCTGAATTCGACGGAGGTTTCGTGACCTACCAGAGGCTGATCGTCGAGCGCCGCGGACCGGTCGGCTGGATCATCAACAACCGGCCGGAACGACTCAACGCGTATGACGCGCTGATGCGACAGGAGTTCCCGAAGGCATGGGCGGAACTCGACGCAGACCCCGATGTGCGGGTGATCGTGCACACCGGCAACGGCAGGGCCTTTCAGGTGGGCGCCGACGTCGACGATCTCGACGGCGAAGGCGTGCAACAGTATCGGGAGACCATGCAGACGCTGGACCTGAAGCTCACCGGCTGGCACTGCAATGTGGGCAAGCCGGTCATCACCGCGGTCAACGGGGTGTGCGCCGGGGGCGGGCTGCACTGGGTCGCCGACGCCGACGTGGTCATCGCCGCGGCCGACGCCACGTTCGTCGACCCGCACGTGTCCATCGGTCAGGTCAGCGCGTTGGAGACCATCGCGCTGATGCGAAAGATGCCCGCCGAGGCGGTGTTACGGATGGCGCTGGTCGGTAGCCACGAGCGGCTCACCGCCCAGCGCGCATACGAGCTCGGCATGATCAGCCAGATCGTCGATCCCCCCGACCAGCTTCGTGACGCCGCGCAGGAGTTGGCCGAGAAGATCGCCAGAAACTCACCCGCCGCGATGCGGGCCACCAAACGCGCACTGTGGGGCGCCTTGGAGCACGGCCTGACCGACGCGTGCCGCGAGGGCGCCAGACACCTGACGTCGATGTGGGGCCATCCGGACCAGGACGAGGGTCCGAAAGCCTTCGCCGACAAGCGGACCCCCAATTGGCGGCCGCTGGAGGCGGATTCGTGAGCCTCGCCGATCTGCTGGCCGATCTTCCCGACACCGCGGTGCACACACTGGCCGTCGAGGTTTCCCGTGCCGAGCTGATCGCGAGCGCCGACCGGCTCGCGGCGGTGCTCACCGACGTCGGCTTGCGGACCGGCCAGGTGGTCGCGGCGATGCTGCCCAACGACGCGACCACGGTCGCGGCGCTGTTCGGCGTCTGGCGCGCCGGAGGTGTCTACACCCCGCTGAACCCGCGGGCCGCCGATGCGGAGGTCGCCGCCCAGCTCGAAACACTCACACCGGTCGTGGTGATCACGACACCCGACCTGGCCCACCGGTTCTCGGCGCACTCCCTGCCCATCGTGACCGCAACCCGCTTGGCGTGGACGCTCACGTCGCGGTCGCAAACAACCACGGATGCAAGGCAATACGACGCCGACGTCGCGCTGCTGCAGTTCACCTCCGGGACCACCGGTCCGCCGAAGCCCGTGCCGCTGCGCCACAGCACCGTGCTCGACCTGATCGACCGGCTGCTGGAAAAGCTGCGGGGAGGCAAGCGCGCGAAGAGCAGCACGCCGCCGATGCCCAACCTGGTGCCGCTGTCGTTGTCCCTGTGGGCCGGTATCTACCAGGTGCTGTTCGCATTCCGGGCCGGCTCCGGTGTCGTGTTGATGGACCGGTTCTCCCCCGCGGACTTCGCCGCGCTGGTGAAGCGCCACCAGCTGCGCTCCACGGTGCTGCCGCCCGCCGCGTTGACGATGGTCCTGCACGACGGGTCGGTCACGGACCTGGCGCCGCTGAAGATCGTCCGCTCGATCACGGCTCCGCTTTCCCCCGTGCACGCGGCCCGCTTTCGCGACAAGTTCGGTGTCCTCGTGCTGAACTCCTACGGCCAAACCGAGCTCGGCGGTGAGGTCGTCGGCTGGTCGGCCGCCGACGCCCGCGAATGGGGCGAGACGAAGCTCGGTTCGGTCGGGCGCCCGCTTCCGGGTATCGACGTCACGATCGCCGACGACGAGGTGATGGTTCGTACACCGACCACCGCGGCCCGCAAGATCGATCCGGCGTTCCTCGACAGGCTCACCGAGGACGGCTGGTTCCACACCGGCGATCTTGGGTGGTTCGATGACGACGGATTCCTGTGGCTCGACGGGCGCGTGTCGGACATGATCAACCGCGGCGGGCTCAAGGTGTTCCCCGGCGCCGTCGAGGATGTGCTGCTGGCCGCCGACCGCGTGCGGGAAGCCGCGGTGGTGGGCGTGCCCGACGAGCGGCTCGGCGAAGTGCCGTGGGCGTTCGTCGTACGCGCCGACGACCTCCTCAGCGCGGAGGAAGTGATCGCCTGGTGTCGCGAGCGCCTGACCCCGTACCGCGTTCCGGTACGGGTGGTGTTCGTCGACGGGCTGCCGCGTAACGACGTCGGCAAGGTGGTCAAACGCGAACTCGCCGCCCTCGCCGACGCGTAAGGCCGGATGAATTCCGCCGATTGTGCGGTTTCATACGCGGTCGCCTTCCTGGTCGGCCCGCAGGCACGCTACGTCACCGGACAGACCCTGGGCATCGACGGCGGCCAGTACACCAATCCGTAGCAGGCGAACGGTCGCCCGCAAGTCACCCATATGGGTGCAATCGATCCGGGCGAGAATGTATCCTCTCATTTTAGGATAACGACGCTGCCGCGAGAGGATTCGACGATGTCCGACCCCAAGGCCTTCGAGGTGTGGGATGCCGACAACCACATGTACGAGACCATCGACGCCTACACGCGGTATCTGCCCGAAAAGTATTCGGAAGCCCTGAAGTTCGTCGATGTCAACGGTCGCAAGAAGCTGCAGATCCTCGGTGTCATCACCGAAACCATCCCGAACCCGACCTACGAGGTGATCCCCACCCCCGGCTCTTGGGCCGACTACTTCCGTGGCATAAATCCAGAAGGCAAGACGCTGCGGGAGCTGGCCGAGCCCATTCGCTGTCCCGACGAGTTTCGCCGCCCCGACCTGCGGCTGGCGTTGATGGACCGCCAGGGTGTCGACGGCGCCGTCATGTTCCCCACCACGGCGGGCATGCTCGAAGAGCGGACGAAGTCCGACACCGAACTCACCCACGCGGTCACCCACGCGTTCAACCGCTGGCTGCTCGAGGACTGGACGTTCAACTACCAGAACCGGATCTTCCCGGTGCCGGCCATCTCGCTCAACGATCCCGCACTGGGTGTCAAGGAGCTCGAATGGTGCCTGGAGAACGGCGCCAGGACGGTACTGATCCGGCCGGCGCCGGTGCCGCGCGAAGACGGCACGTCGCGTTCGGCGGCGCTGCCGGAATTCGACGACTTCTGGCGCCTGGTCGAGTCTTCGGGCATCTCGGTGCAGATGCACAATTCGGACTCCGGCTATGAGCGCTACGTCGACGACTGGGAAGACCCGGCGGAGTTCAACGGGTTCGCGCTGAGCAAGCTGCGGGGATTCATCTACGAGGAGAGCCGGAACATCTTCGATACCCTGGCCGCGTTCATCGCTCACGGCGTGTTCGAGCGTTTTCCCGGGGTGCGCATCGGCGTGATCGAGAACGGCGGCTCCTGGGCGCACCGGCTGTTGGACGTGTTCGACCGGGTCTACCGCAAGCGGCCGTACGACTTCAGCGAGCATCCCAGCGATGTGTTCCGCAGGCATGTCTGGGTCAACCCGTTCCATGAAGAGGACATGTCGCACCTGATCGACATCCTCGGCGCCGACCGCGTGATGTTCGGGTCGGACTACCCGCATCCCGAAGGCCTCGCCGAACCGGCGGATTTCGTCAAGGAACTCGAGAACCTACCCGAGGACACCACCGCCCGGATCATGGGCGGAAACCTCAAGGAGCTGATCGGCGTCTGACGTCCGGCGCCGAGCGCACGGTTGTCGGCGGCCTTTCTCGGCGTTTACGTACAAGAAGCGTGCGCTCGCGGTCAGGCGAACCGGGCCCGCAACTCGTTCTTGAGGACCTTGCCGGTCAGGTTGCGCGGCAACGCCTCCACCAGTTGCAGGCGCTCCGGCGATTTGTGCTTGCTCAGCCCCTGGGCCTGGCAGTGCTCGGCAAGCATGGACAGCGTCACGTCGGTACCGGGTTGCGCGACGACGACGGCGCACACCCGCTCACCGGTGCGCGGGTCCGGCACTCCGATGACCGCGACGTCGTCAACGGCGGGATGGCTGGCCAGGACGCCCTCGATCTCCAGCGCGGAGATGTTCTCCGCGTTGCGGATGATGGCGTCTTTGATGCGCCCGGTGATCGCGACGTTGCCGTCGGCGTCGATCCGGCCTCGGTCACCGCTGCGGAACCAGCCGTCGGCGTCGAACGCATCGGCGTCCAGCGACGCGTCGACGTAGCCGAGGAAACACTGGGGGCCCTTGAGGCGCAGTTCGCCTTCTTCGCCCACCGGAACTTCGCGCTCGTTGTCGTCGACCACCCGGATGGAAACGCCCGGCACCGGCTGTCCGACGGTGTTATCCAGCACCTCCGGTGTGCCGTCCGGCGGCGGCGAGGTCACCACCGGAAACTCGGTCAGCCCCCACGAGTTCGCGATTCCGGCTACCGAAAGCGTCTCACGCACTTGCCGTCCCAGCTCGGGCGTGATCGGCGCCCCTCCTCCGACGCAGCCGCGCAGATCGGGAAAGAGTGGTTCGGGACCATGTTCCCGCTGCGCGGCCAGGTAGGCGACGAAGAACGGCGTTGCCGATCCGAGCATCGTCGGACGGTGCGCGGCGAGCGCCTTCGGGGTGAGGACCGGGTCGAACGTGTCGAACAGCACCAGACGCATACCGGTCAGCAGGCTGGCGGCCAGCATCGCGGCGCCGCCGATGTGCGAGACCGGAAACGCGATCGGGTTGATGTCGCTGCTCGAGGCACCGAACATGCCCACCACACCGGCCGATCCGGCGATCACCGACCGATCACAGTGCCGGATACCTTTCGGTGCCGCGGTCGTGCCCGACGAGTAGTAGACCCAGCGCGCCTCCTCATCGGTCGTCGGTGGCGGCGGTAGCAGTGCCGGGTCATCTGACGGCAGCCGAAGTTCCCCGCCGATCGGTGCGCCGTGGTCGGCCACCACGACCGTCATCGGCCGTTCCAGTGCCAGTTCCTCGGCCAGCGCGCGATGGTCGAATCCGCGCCAGACGCCGGGCACGATGATGACCTCGGTGCCGAGCTGCGAAGTCACGAAACGGATTTCGCTTTCGCGCCAAATCGGCAACACCGGGTTCTGGACCGCGCCGAGGCGGGCCAGCGCCACCATCACGACCATCGTCTCCAGGGTGGTCGGCAGCTGCCACGTCACGACGGTGCCATCGGCGACCCCACGTTCGGCCAGCGCGGCGGCGGTGCGCTCCGCCGCATCGCGCAACTGGCTGTTCGTCAGGCTGCGACCGTAGTCGTCAACGAGTACGACGCGGTCGGGATGGCTCTGGACCGCCGATTCGACCAGACCCCAGAACGTTTGCGTCATCAGCCCGTCGGGAGCAGCAGACGTCGTTTGGCCAGGATGTTGCGCATCATCTCAGAACTGCCTCCGGACACGGTATATGCACGCGACCACAGCCAGCATTCTTTCAGACGCTGTTTGGCCAGCGCCACATCCGGATCGGCGGTGACGGTGCAGACCATCGCGGCCAGCTGCGCGCCGTAGGCCGAAACCCGGTGGTATGTCTCGGCGAAGCTGAGCTTGGCGATGGATCCGTCGCCCGGCTGCTCGGCGCCGGCCACCAGACGTTCGACGTGGTCGTCGATGAAGGCCTTGGCCACCTCGACCTCGACGGCCAACTCGGCGACCCGGTGGCGGATGTCCTGGTGCTGCAGTGCCGGCACGTCGTCGATGCGGCCGTGCCGGGCCACGGTGACCAGATCGTCGATGAGCAGTTCCAGCAGGATGACGTTGCCGCCGATGCCGAACCGTTCGAAATCCAGTCCGGCCATGATGATCGACCAGCCCTGCCCGGGCTCACCGATCAAGTTGTCGGGGCCGATGGTCGCACCGTCGAAGAAGACCTCGTTGACTTCGATCGCCTCGTTGATGGTGCGGATCGGACGGATCTCGATGCCCGGTGCGCTCAGCGGCACGATGAACGCCGACAGCCCGTGATGTCGCGAGGACGACGGGTCGGTGCGGAACAATGCCAAGCCCATGTCGGCCCAGTGCCCGTCGGTGATCCACGTCTTCTGCCCGTCGATCAACCATGAACCGTCGGGCTGCCGGGCGCCCTTACAACGCACGGCGGCGATGTCGCTGCCCGCATCGGGCTCGCTGAGCAGCTGGCACCACACATGCTCGCTGCTCCGAATCCGCGGCAGCAGTGTGGATTTCTGCTGATCGGAGCCGAAGTGCAGCAGCACGTGAGCCGCCAGGTTGACCTGGTCGACAGGGCGTGGAGCGCGGGCCCGCAGAATTTCCTCGGAGACGATCCGATCGTGCAGCGGGTGGTGATCGGCACGTCCCCCGTACTCGACCGGCCAGTCCGCGCCGACGAAACCGGCGGCGAACAGCGACGCGAACCAGGTGCGCAGCAGGGTTTCCTGTTCGGGGGTCTCCGGCGCCCGATGCCCCTCCCGAGCCTCGAACGGCGGGGCATGCGCGACGATGTGCGCTCGGACGCGGTCGCGGAACTCGGCCAGCTCGGCGTCGGTGGGCCGGTTACGTGAGGCGTTCACCAGCCCGCCCTGTCTGCGAGAAGCGATCGACTGGAGCGCGCCGTGCCGAGCAGATATCCGTTGGTGAACACCCGCCGCAGTTCATGGTGCAGCGGATACTCCCAGGTGAAGCCGATACCACCCGAGAGCTGCATGCACTCGTCGACGGCGGCGGTGGCGTTGGCCGCGACGAACGCGTGCGCCGCGGCGGACGTCTCCACTGCGGTCGCGGCTTCGGCGGCCAGCGCACGAGCGGCCTTGCTCAGGACGGCACGGGCCTTGGCCTCGAAGACCAATAACTCCACCAGACGGTGTTGTACCGCTTGAAAACTCGCGATCGGTGCGCCGAACGCGACGCGGTCCTTGAGGTAGGCGACCAGCCGCTCGAAGGTCGCCGACAACGTTCCCAACGAATCCGCGCTGAGCAGGACCCTGGCCAGCGCGAGGAGCCGCTGCGCGGGTTCGGGTCCACCGATCGGCACACTGGCCGCGGCGGCGAGGTCCACCCGCCACACCGGACGGTTGACGTCCAGCAGCTCGTCGTCGAGTTCTCGCGGCAGGGTCTCGATTCCCTCGAACAGCTGAATTCCGTTGCTGCCGAACGTGACGACCACGTCGACTGAATCCGCGCAGGGCACCCGGGTGACGTCCCCGGCGAGCGCACACGCGGCCGCGGCGGTGCCGTCGAGCAGCATGGTCAGCCACCGGTCACGGACGTCGGCCGGCGCCGAGGTCAGGGCTGCTGCGGCGATCACGCTACCGAGCCAGGACGTCGAGTTTCCCGATCGGCCGAGTTCTTCGGCGATCACCGTGGTTTCGACCGGACGCCATCCGCTGCCGCCGAGGTTTTCGTCGACCAGCAGGCCCGTCCAGTCCATCGCCGCGAGATCTTTCAGCGAGTCGTGTGTTCCGGATCCGGTCAGAAAGTCGCGCGCCGCCTGCCGAACCAGCTCGACCTCGCTGCCCACCGCCGGTCAGCTCCGCAGCAATAGTTGTTCGGCGTTACCGCGCATGATGCGTCGCTTCGCCGCGTCGTCGAGCGGATCGAGCAGTTTGACGAAATCGGCGGGTTCGGCCAGCCCTTCGGCATGCGGGAAGTCTGAACCCATCACCAGCACGTCGTCGTATCCGAGGCTGGCGACGATGCCCGGAACGTCGTCTTCCGGATACGGCACCACGCGGACGTGCCTGCGGAAGATCGCCGACGGCCGCTCGGTCAGCTTGCCGCCGATCCACGGCCCGTTGCGGCCCATCCCGCGGCTTTTGTCCATGTGTTTGATGAAGAACGGCACCCACTCGGCGCCGTGCTCGGCCACCAGCGCGTTGAGCTTCGGGAAGCGGCCGAACAGGTTGTCGAAGATCAGCGCCGACAAAGTGTCCTCGATCGGCCGCTGGCCGTAGATGTTCATCCACTGCCAGGCCGACATGTGCCACGACGCCGGGTCCGGGTTATGGCCCCAGGCGGGTGAAATCGCGGTGAAGTACCAGAACGGCATGATGTGGTACACCAGCACGCAGCCGGCCTCTTCGAGCCGCGCGTAGACCGGGTCGAAGTAGGGATCGCCGGGCGAGCGCCCGTAGGCGGGGCCGGTCGGCAGCATCACGAACTTGGCGCCCGCCGCGATGATCGCCTCCGTCTCGGCGACCGCGGCATCGAGGTCGCGCAGCGACAGCAGCGCGGTCGCGTAGATGCGGTCCTCGAAGTTGAAGCCCCACTCCTCGTTGATCCAGCGGTTGAACGACCGCAGGTTCGCGTACAGCGCCGCGGTGTCGTCGACGTAGTGTTCGGCGGCCAACGCCATCCCGCTGGGATAGATCACCATCCGCTCGACGTTCTGTTTGGCCATCACCGCCAGCCGGGCCGAGCGTTCGATGTACTCGGGTTGCATGGGCTGCGGTTCGTAGGACTCCTCGGGGTTGCCCGAACCCATCTGGCGCAGCATCTCCTTGAGCGACCCCGGGCGGTACGCCACGTCCAGACCCAGGCCGCCTTCGCTGTTGAACGTCGCCACGCGGCGGCCCGCGAGGATCGCCTCCACCCCGTCGGCTCCACGCACAGTCGTGATCGCGCGATCCCTGAACTCTTCGGGCAGATACCGGGTGAATGCATCGCGCGTCTCATAGCAGTGCGTATCGCAGTCAATGATGCCGTAGTCGAGGGTGGTCACCGCGCTGCTCCTTAACTTGCGAGAATGCTTATTCTCTCTTTCAGGAAAAGATACTATCCTCGGTCGGTAATGCCTATCCCGGATATCGAGCCGCTGTCGGACGGGTCACCACGAAAGTGACCGTCACCGCGCCAGTGCGGAAGGAAAGCATGGCTGCACCAACGGTATTGGCCGCAGGCGGCATGGGCGGTCTGCGTGTCCACGGCTGAGCAGGTCGACCTCGACGACCTGCGCACCGCGGTCCGCGAATTCCTTGCCGCCCGCTCGCCGAGCAGCGCCGTGCGGGCCGCGATGGATTCTCCGGCCGGCTATGACGACCGGATCTGGCGCGAGCTCACCGCCGACCTCGGCCTGGCTGCGATCGCGGTGCCCGAGGAATTCGGGGGCGCCGGGGCGGGTATGCCGGAACTCGCGGTCGTCTTCGAGGAGATGGGCGCGGCCCTGCTGTGCGCACCGTTCTTCACCACGGTCGGGCTGGCGATCCCGACGCTGCTCGGTAGCGGTGACGCCGAAGCGATGCGCGAATACCTACCCGTACTCGTCGACGGCTCGGCGACCGCGACCGTGATCTTCAACGGAACCCTCGACGCCTGGGACCCCCGCACCATGACGTTGACGGCGCGCCACGACGGTACCGGCTATCGGTTGCACGGCAACGCCGATCGTGTCCTCGACGGGCACACGGCGAATATCATTCTGGCCGCGGCGAATACGAGCGCGGGCACGTCACTGTTCGCGGTCGACGCGACCGCCGACGGGCTCACGCGCGAGGCGTTGGCGACGCTCGACCGTACCCGCAAGATCGCCAAGCTGGCTTTCGACGGTGTGCCCGCCCGGTTGATCGGCGGCGACGGCAGCGCTGCGGCCGGCCTGCAGCGCGCCTATCACCTCGCGGTCATCGCGCTCGCCGCCGAACAGTTGGGCGCCGCGCAACGCTGCCTCGACATGGCGGTGGGCTACGCGAAGGAACGCATCCAATTCGGTCGCGCCATCGGCAGCTTTCAGGCTGTCAAGCACCGCTGCGCGGACATGCTGGTGCTGGTGGAGGGCGCCCGATCAGCGGTGCAGCGCGCTGCCGAGGTTCCCGACGGTGAGCAGCAGGCGGTGGCGGCCTCGGTGGCCAAGCTGGCGTGCTCGGAGGCGTTTCTCCAGGTGGCGCTGGACAGCATGCGGATCCACGGCGGCATCGGGTTTACCTGGGAGCACGACGCGCACCTCTACGTCCGTCGCGCGAAGGCCACCCAGTTGATCTTGGGCAGCCCCGACTACCACGCCCAGCGGTTGGCCGCCCTGGCCACCACATCAAGCCCCTGGCCGGAAGGACCATGATGACCGTTTCGTACTCCCTTGAACTGCCCACCCAGCGGGTGGAAGCCGCCGCGGAGTTCGTCACTGCCGAAGCGATAGCGGAGATCGCCCGTGTCGCCGAGGCCACCGGGTTCGCCGCGGTACATGTCACCGACCATCCGGCGCCCGACGCGAAGTGGCTCGACCACGGCGGACACCACGCGTTGGACCCGTTCGTCGCGCTCTCGTTCGCCGCCGCGGCCACCACCGACGTGAAACTGCTGACCAACGTCTACATCGCCGCGTACCGCAACCCCTTCCTCGGCGCGAAGTCGATCCAGAGCCTGGCCGTGCTGTCCGGGGGCAGGCTCATCCTCGGCACGGCAGCAGGTTATCTGAAGCCCGAATTCAAAGCGCTGGGAGTCGATTTCGACAACCGGGGCGCGTTGCTCGACGAAGCGCTCGACGTGCTGAACCAGGTGATGACCGGTGCGGACACCGCATATGACGGCACGTCGTTCAACGCGCGCGGAGTCCGACTGCGGCCGGTTCCGGTGGCGCCTCCCCCGATCTGGGTCGGCGGCAACAGCAAGCCTGCCGTGCGGCGCGCGGTGTCGCGGGCCCAGGGCTGGGCACCGTTCAACACCTTCGGCTACGCGACGGCGTCCCGGACCGCGGAAATCTCCACGCTCGAGGAACTGGAGTCGGCGATCGCGTGGGCGCGCAAGTACGCCGCCGAGATCGGTCGCACCGAACCGCTGGACATCTGCTTCTCGGCGGGCAACATGCTCGACGACAGCAAGTCGGCCGACGAACGGCACGCGATGGTCGCCAAGCTCGAAGCCGCCGGGGTGACGTGGCTGACCATCGCCCCGCAGGGCAACGACCGCGCCGAGGTCCTCGAACGCGCCCACGCGTTCGCCGAGGAGTTCATCGCCGCATGAGGCACTGCATCTGCACTCCGGTAAACACAAGTCGCCGCACACGATAACGTGTGTTCTCATGCCACAACCAAGCCTGCTCGATCTGCTCAATCCAGCCACCACCGCCCTGGTCACCCAGGAGTGCCAAGGTGGTGTGATCGGCCCGCAAGCCGGCCTGCCGATGCTCGCCGAAGAGGCGCGCCGGGAGGCGATTCCGAACATCGCCCGGTTGCTCGAGGCGGCGCGGGCAGCCGGCGTCACGGTGGTGCACTGCCTGATCGAGAAGCGCCCGGACAACCGCGGGGCCAACACCAACGCCAGGCTGTTCATGGCGGCCAAGTCCTTTCCGGCCGAGTTGACGCCCGGAAGTCCCGGCGCTTCCGTGCTCCCCGAACTCGGCCAGACCCCCAGCGACATCGTCCTGACCCGTCTGCACGGCGTCGGCCCGATGACCGGAACGGACCTCGACTCGGTGCTGCGGAACATGAACATCAAGACGATTGTGGGGGTGGGGGTTTCGGTCAACGTCGCGATCACGAACTTCGTGATGGACGCGGTCAACCGGAGTTACCAGTTCGTGCTGCCCCGCGATGCGGTGAGCGGATACCCCCGCGAATACGCGGAGTCGGTGATCGACAACACGTTGGCCCTGCTCGCGACGGTGACCACGACCGACGCGGTGGTGCAGGCGTGGAAGGAACTCACCACGACCTGACCCGCTCTGGATGCAGCCCGGGCTGTGATGATAACGTCGTTATCAGTAGCCGTAAATGCTCATATCCGCTGCTCCGAGGAGGTCGGCCACATGTCACCCCGGTCCCTGCCGTACCCCGTCTTCGACATTGACAACCACATGTACGAGACGACCGACGCGCTCACCAAGTATCTGCCGAAGCAGCACCGCGGCAAGGTCGGCTACGTCGAGGTCAACGGGCGGCCCAAGTTGGTCGTCAAGGACCACATCAGCCATATGATCCCCAACCCCACGTTCGAACGGGTCGCTCGCCCGGGCAGCGCGGAGGACTACTTCCTCGGCAACAACCCCGAGGGGCTGAACTTCCGCGAGTTCGTCGGAGAGCCAATGGATGTCATCCCGGCCTTCCAGGCGCCCGCACCCCGGCTGGAGCTGATGGACGAACTCGGCATCGATCAGTGCGTCATGTACCCCACGCTGGCCAGCCTCATCGAGGAACGCACCACCGACGACGTCGTCCTGACCCATGCGATCATTCACGCCCTCAATGAGTGGATGCACGAACACTGGACGTTCAACTACCAAGACCGGATCTTCGCAACGCCCGTGATCTGCCTACCGCTGGTCGACGAGGCGATCAAGGAGTTCCGCTGGTGCCTCGAGCGCGGCATGAAGACGTTTCTCGTGCGGCCTGCCCCGGTGCCGAGCCGGTTCGGGGGTTCGCGCTCGATGGGTCTCCCGGAGTTCGACCCCTTCTGGCAGGAGGTCGTCGACGCCGGCATTCCTGTGACCTTCCACGCGGCAGACAGCGGCTACCAGAAGCACCTCATGGAATGGGAAGGCGGCGACGAATACCTGTCCTTCAAGCCCAGCGCACTGCGCGAGGTGGTGATGGGCTTCCGGGCCATGGAGGACACTCTGGCCGCCCTGATCTGCCACGGTGCGCTCTCGCGCTTCCCCGATCTGAAGGTCCTCGTGGTCGAGAACGGCAGCGGCTGGGTGCGAAACCTCCTGCGCCTGTTGGACAAGGCCTACCGGACGATGCCCAAGGAGTTCGACGAGCATCCTGTCGAGGTGTTCAAGCGCAACGTCTACATCCACCCGTTCCTCGAGGACGACATCAAGGGGATCGTCGAGATCATGGGTGAGGACCACGTGATGTTCGGCTCCGACTTCCCCCATCCAGAAGGTATCGGCGACCCGCTGAGCTTCGTCGACCGGCTCGACGGATTGTCGGAAACGGTCAAGGCGAAGATTATGGGCGGCAACGCCATCGAGCAACTGGGGCTCCAACGGGTTCCGGCATGACACAACTGGCCAACTCGCCGACGGAGTACGACGGCGTCGCCGGCTTCGAGGCGCACGTCGGCGAGCACCTCGGCTACAGCGGATGGCGGCGGGTCACCCAGAAGGAGATCGACCTGTTCGCCGAGGCGACCGGTGATCACCAGTGGATCCACGTCGACGCCGAGAAGGCCGCGCAGGGGCCCTACGGTAAGACGATCGCCCACGGCTATCTCACGCTGTCGTTGGTGCCGATCCTGGTGCAGCAGATCTACCGGGTGACGGGCTTGTCGATGCAGGTGAATTACGGTGTGGACAAGCTGCGGTTTCCGACGCCGGTTCCGGTCGACTCACGCATCCGCGCGGGCGCCGAGTTGGTCAAGGTGGAGCGCACCAACAACGGGGCCAGGGCCACGGTGCGGGTCACCGTGGAGGTCGAGGGCTCGGATCGGCCGGCGTGTGTCGTCGACACGATCGCAGCTATGGTGGATTAGGCCCCATCCCCGGCTGAGCACCCTCCCCACCAGCAGCCGCGAAACCCCAAAGTAGTGTACTTTTGGGGGTTTTCGCGTCTGCTCGCCACAGGGGACTGCTCGCCACAGGGGACGTCAAGCGTTCAGAAGGCGTTCGCCGATCACCCGCCGCTCGCGCAGCGTCGAGATCTCGTCTGGTGTCAGACCCAGCGCGCCGAGCACCTCGTCGTTGTGCTGACCGAGCGTCGGGGACGGCGAGCGGTGGTGGCGTGACGGCCCCGGGGTGATCCGAAACGGCCAGCCGGGGAAGCGTTGTCGGCCCGCGATCCGATGGTCGAGGTCCTCGTAGAACCCCCGGGCGTCGAGTTGATCGACGTCATACATCCGATCGCCCGTCATCAATCGCTGTGCGGGCACACCGCGGCCGAGCAGCGCTTCGGCGAACTCCTCGGCCGACCGTGTCGCGGCGTATTCCGCGATCACCTCGTCGAACTCGTCGTGATGGGCCAACCGGGCGTCCGGCGAGACGAACTTGGGGTCGTCGCGCAGATCCGGACGACCGACGACCTCGGTGACGGCCGCCCAGTCGGCGTCGTCCCGCACCGACAGGGCGACCCAATCATCCTCTCCCGCAGCGGCATAGACGCCTTGTGCGTAATGGCGGTGCCGGTTGCCCTCGCGTTCGCGCACCCTTTGGGTCAACGAGTACTCGATGACCGGTTCGGCGGTGACCGCGGCACCGACCTCGATCTGCGCCACCTCGATCAACTGCCCTTCACCGGTGCGGCGGCGGTGTTCGAGCGCGGCGAGCAACGCCACCGTCGCGTGCACGCCGGCGATCGGATCGGCCGGGCCCTGCAGGTTGCACGGCGGACCGTCGGCATAACCGGTGACCGCCGACATCCCGGACAGCTGTTCGATGTTCAAGGCCCATCCGACGTAATCGCGCCAGGGTCCTTCGAGCCCGAATCCGGGCATGCGGACCATGATCACCCCGGGGTTGATCTTGACCAGCGAGTCGTAGTCCAACCCGAACTGTTCGACCACCCGGGGCGAGAAGTTCTCGATCACCACATCGGCATCGGCTGCCAGCCGCCGTGCCAGCTGCAGGCCGGCGTCGCTGCTCAGATCGAGGGTGATGTCGCGCTTGTTGAGGTTGGTGCCCTGCCACAGCGGTCCGATTTCGTACCAGTCGTCGCTGCTGCGCAGCAGGGACCCCGAGTACCGATGCCCGTCGGGACGCTGGATCGACTCGACCTTGACCACGTCGGCGCCGAACGCGCCCAGATAGCAGGTGAGATACGCGCCGGCCCAGAAGGTACTCAGGTCGAAGACCTTCAGGCCGGCGAACGGAGTCGCGGCGTCGGCCTCTGACGCGTCCCGCTCCCGGCTGGTCGACCACTGCACGGTGTCGGCCGCACCGAGAAGCGGCGCGGGGCGCAGGCCAGACGCCGGCGTCTTCGACAACCGAAACGGCGCCCCCGGACGTTGGAAGCGCGCACCTTCGGGGCCGGCGTCGACGAAGAAGTCGCGATCGCGGTACTGCGGGCAGTCAAGGATCGAGGATCCGTCGTTGATCGGCGCGGCCGGAATCCGCATCGCCTGGCTGAGTTCCACCAGGTCGGCGACCGGCATCGAGTCCAGCCAGGGCTGCGCCTTCGCGAAGAACTCGTCGCGCTCAGGACCGCCCAGCATGATGGCGAGTTGGTGTTCGCCGAACTCCGGCAGCCCCATCATCGCGCACACATCCAGCCAGTGCTGCCCGGTCAGGCAGTTGATGCCGATCCAGCCGTCGGCTGCCCGAACGATGCCGAGCATCGGGGCGGCTTTCGAATTCGGCGGCAAGCCCATGCTTTTCAGCCGCTCGGCCAGCAGCATCGGATACGGCAGGGTGCTCAGCAGTGCCTCGAATGCCGAGACGTCGGCTTCGACGACCCGGTCTTGTTCCACGGTGGAGATGCGCAGGGCGGTCAGCGCCGCGAGCGCCGCGTAGCCCCCCACGATGTATTCGGGTATGCGCGCTCCCGCTTGTACCGGCGCCCGACCGAATTCCCTGGTGTTGACCCAACCTGAGGCCGCCTGCAACGTCAACGGCGTCGACGGCTGTGCCCGCCGCGGACCCTCCTGGCCGTAGTCGGAGATCCGGACAACGACCAGGCCCGGGTTGATCCGTTCCAGTGCTTCGCGATCGAGCCCCCATTCGAATCGGTCAGCCGATCCGGCGGGCAGATCCTCGACCAGTACGTCAGCCTGCGCGATCATCTCGTGAACCCGCGCCAGACCCGATGACATTCCGAGATCGACTGTCAGGCCGTGCTTTCCGGCGTTCAGATACTCGAAAAGGCCGCCGCCTGGACCCCAACTGCGCAACGGTTCGCCGGCGGGCCGCTCGACCTTCACCACCTCTGCTCCGAGGTCGACGAGAAGCTTCGTGCAGTACGGCGCCGCGATCTGCGTACCGATCTCGACGACCCGCAGCCCGGCCAACGCGTCACTCACGCGGGGACTCCGATTGCCTTGGGCTCCATATAGGCACGTAACCCCATCACCCCGCCCTCACGGCCGATACCGCTCTGTTTGAAGCCGCCGAACGGCGCGTCGCCCGGGATCGTGCCGTTGATCGAGACCTGCCCGGTCCTGATACGCCGCGCGATCCCGAGCGCCCGGTCGACATCACCACCCCACACCGCACCGCCGAGCCCGTAGGCGGAGTTATTGGCGATGGCCACCGCCTCGTCGTCGCCGCGGTAGCGCAGGACCGTCAAGACCGGACCGAAGACCTCCTCCTGCGCGATGTAGGAGTCCGCGCTGGTGTCGGTCAAGATCGTCGGCTCGAAATAGAAGCCACCCGAGGGCTTCTCGATTCGGGCGCCACCGGCCACCACTTTTGCGCCGTCGGATTCCGCGCGCCGCACGAAACCCTCCACCCGCTCCAGATGCTGCCCACTGATCAACGGGCCCATCGTCACCTCGTCGTCGGTGGGGTCGCCGACCCTCACCGCGCGCGCGAGGTCTGCGAGCCGGGCGACGACGTCGTCGTGCAGTTCGTCAGGCACCACCAGCCGGCTGTTCAGGATGCACGCCTGTCCCGCGTGCAACGTGCAACCCTCGAAGAGCAGCCGCTCGAGCAGTTCGTCGGTGAGGTCGACATCGTCGAGCAGCACGGTGGCCGACTTGCCGCCGCATTCCAGCAGGATTCGTTTCATCGTCGTCGCGGCGCCGGCCATCACCTCCCGGCCGACCGAGGAGCTGCCCGTGAAACTCACCATGTCCACGCGCGGGTCCAAGGTCAGCGCCTTGCTCGCGTCGAGGCCGGTGGGCGTGACGACGTTGACGACGCCCGGCGGGATGTCGGTCTCCTCGTTGATGATTCGTGCCAGCGCCAAACCGGCCAGCGGTGTGAGGGGCGAGGGTTTCAGCACCAGCGTGTTGCCCGCGGCCAGCGCCGCTCCCACCTTCATCACGTTGAGGGTGTGCGGGAAGTTCCACGGCGTCATGACCGCAACCACGCCCAGCGGCTCGTAGCGCAACAGCGTCGTACCCGCCGCGCCCCACGCGTCCATCGGCTCTTCGGCCGGCTCGAGCGCGAGTTCGGCAGCGTGCCCCGCCATGAATGCGGGCCCGTCGACATGGATCAGCCGTTCATTTGCTGTGCAACCCCACTCGGCTTGCGCCAGCGCGTAGATCTGCTCACCGTGGGCGAGCAGCGCATCGCTCAACTGCTGCAGACAGCGCGACCTCTCCTCGGGCGCGGAACTCGCCCACGGGCCGGTGTCAAAGGCGGTTCGTGCAGCGGCGATGGCCTGTTCGACTTGCGCCGTTCCGGCGTCCGGCGCGGACGCGATGACCGTTCCGGTGGCCGGATTGGTCACGTCGTATCGGCCGCTGTCCGGCGCCACCCAAATGCCGTTGATGAACAGGTCATAGCTGTCGACAAGGTTGCCCGCGGCCATCAGATCACTGGACCTTTCTGGTTGCCAGCCGGACGGCGACCACCGCCTCGGCTGGGCGTGAATGTCCCGACATCGCTGACATGTGTGTACACCCGACTATGTCGTGCCGTCAACGAACATGCTCGTTTTCCTGCGATAACACTGATTGACATGTCCATCTGCCGTACGGTAGACACAAGATCACCGGACATTTCCAAAGTATGTGTCCGATAGACAACGTGTTGAGGAGAGGCTGCGGTGCCCACTGAGTCCACATCCCGACCCACCTGCGCCTACCCGCTGCACTCCCCGGATTTCTACGCCGGCGACCCCTACCCGGCCTATCGGGACCTGCGCAACACCACGCCGGTGGTGTGGAACGACGTCACGAACTTCTGGGCGTTGACCAAGTACGAAGACGTCCGATTCGTCTCCGGTCACCCGCAGCTGTTCTCGTCGACGTACGGCATCACGATCCCGGATCCCAGCCAGCCGGAACCGGTCCAAGAAGGCAACCTGATCTTCACGGATCCGCCGCGGCACCGGCAGTTGCGCAAGCTCATCAACGCCGGCTTCACCCGCCGTCAGGTGGCGTTGCTGGAACCCAAGATCCGCCGGATCGTCCACGGCATCGTCGACGGTATCGACCCGTCGCGCGAGTACGAGTTCGCCGAAGAGATCGCCGCGCCGCTACCGACGAGGATGATCGCCGAGATGCTCGGCGCTGCACCGGAGGACTGGGAGAAGTTCCGCACCTGGTCCGATGCGGCGGTCGGGACCGCAGACCCCGACATCGAGATGGATCACCTGGTCGCGCTCGGCGAGCTCTACGAATACTTCACCAAGTTGATCGAAGCCCGGCGTTCCGGCGAGGTCTCCGGGCAGGACGATCTGTTGAGCATCCTGGCGGCAGCCGAAGTCGACGGGGAACGCCTCACCGACGCTGATCTGCTCAATTTCTCGTTCCTGCTTCTGGTCGCGGGCAACGAAACCACCCGTAACCTGATCGCGCTCGGCACCGCGGTGCTGCTCGATCATCCCGACCAGTTCGCGATGCTTCGTTCGGATCCTTCGCTGCTGACCTGCGCCGTCGAGGAGATGTTGCGCTTCACCAGCCCGGTGACGCACATGGCGCGACGAGCCACCGCCGACGTCGAGATCCGCGGCCAGAAGATCAGGGCCGGGGACACGGTGGTGATGCTGTACGGCGCGGCCAACCGGGATGAGGAAGTCTTCGGCCCCACCAGCGAGGAATTCGACATCACCCGAAACCCGAACCCCCACATTGCGTTTGGCGCCGGTGAACACGCCTGTCTCGGTGCCCAACTGGCCCGGCTCGAAGCCAGGATCATGTTCGAGGTGCTCTTCGGTGCCTATCCGAGCGTCGAGCTGACCGGTGACGTGACCCGGCTGCGCGCCACTATGGTGCCCGGTGTCAAACGCATGCCGGTACGCCTGAAGGCGAGCGTGTGATGGATTTCGACTACACCCCCGAGCAGCAACAACTACGCAAGGAATTCCGCGAGCGCCTCGACGCCGTGATGACCCCGCAGCGGCGCGCGGCGGTCGCAGGCCTGACGGAGGGCGGCGCCGCGATCGCCGAGTGCAGACGGGCGCTCGGGGAAGCCGGCCTGCTCGGTGTCGCGTGGCCCGTGGAGTACGGCGGACGGGGGCTGACCGCGCTGGAGCAGTACATCTTCAACGAGGAGGCGCGTCGGGTGCACGCGCCGTTGCCGATGATCACGCTCAACACCGTGGGCCCCACACTGATCGAGTACGGCACCGAGGAGCAGAAGCAGAAGTTCCTTCCCGCCATCCTGAAGGGCACCGTCGATTTCGCGATCGGGTACTCCGAAGCCGGTGCGGGCAGTGACCTGGCCTCGCTGCGGACGACGGCGGTGCGTGACGGCGACGAGTTCGTGATCAACGGCTCCAAGATGTTCACCAGCGGCGCTGAGTTCGCCGACTACATCTGGCTGGCGGCACGAACGGATCCAGAAGCCAAGAAGCACAAGGGCATCACCGTGTTCATCGTGCCGACCGACTCCGCAGGCTTTTCGTGGAAGCCGCTGCACACCATGCCGGGCGTGTCGACCTACTACACGTTCTACGACGACGTGCGGGTACCGGAGAGCGCCATCGTGCTCGGCGAGAACCAAGGTTGGAAGCTGGTGACCAACCAGCTGAACCTGGAACGTGCCGCGCTGGGCAACCTCGGTGCGTTGGAACCGTTGTTCGCTAAAACCCTGGAATGGGCCAGAACCACGGAACTCGACGACGGACGCGTGATCGACCAGCCGTGGGTCCAGCAGGCCCTCGCCCGGGTCGAGGCGCAGGTCGCGGCCTACCGACTGCTCAACCTGCGGGTCAACACCAACATGGGCGCCGGCGCATTCGGCATGGGAGAGGCCTCGGCGGCAAAGGTTTTCGGCACCGAGCTCACCCAGCAGGTGGCTCGTGAACTTCTCGACATCGTCGGGCAGGGCGGAACCCGCAAAGGCTCCGCCGCGCCGTTGAAGGGTGAACTCGAAAGCGCCTATCGACTCGCCGTCATCAACACCTTCGGTGGCGGCGCCAACGAACTGCAACGCGACATCATCGCCATGGCCGGACTCGGGATGCCGCGCGCACCCCGCGACATGCGAGCGTCGGAGAAAGGAAACCAGCAGTGACCGAGACCGCCAAAGACGGTTTGCGCGAGCGCCTCGACGCGCTCATCGGCACGCCCACCGATGGGGTCGGCAAACCGGTGCGCGCGCCTGACCCGGTGAACACCGCGATGATCCGGCACTGGGCCTATGCGCTCGGCGATATGAACCCGGCCTACCTCGATCCCGAGTTCGCGAAGAACTCCCGCTACGGCGACATCGTGTCACCTCCGGTGATGCTGCAAACCTGGACGATGCCGCCGCCGAAACTCGAGGGTATCCACGAGCGCGGCGGGGTGCCGATCGAGATGAAGGGTGAGAATCCACTGCAGTTTCTCGCCGACGCCGGCTACACCGGCATCATCGCGACGAACTCCGAGTTCGAGATCGAACGCTATCCCCGCGTGGGGGACCAGATCACCTCCGAGACGGTTTTCGACTCGATTTCAGACGAGAAGAAGACAGCGATGGGCAACGGCTTCTTCGTCACGTGGGTCACCACGTACCGCGATCAGGACGGCGAGGTTCTCGGCCGCCAGTGGTTCCGCACGTTGCGCTTCAAGACGGGAAACTGAATGGCTAGCCGACTCGCTCCCTCGATCAGCCCGGACACGGAGTTCTTCTGGTCCGGGCTCAAAGACCACGAGCTTCGGATCCAGCGGTGCACGGACTGCAAGACGTTGCGGGTGCCGCCGAGACCGATGTGCGGCAACTGTCAATCATTGAACTGGGATCACGTCGTATCCACCGGGCGCGGCACGGTGTACAGCTTCGTGATGCCGCAGTACCCGCCGCTGCCCTTCCTGCAGTACCCCTATGTCGTCGCGCTGATCGAACTCGACGAGGGGGTGCGCATCGTGTCGAACCTGTGCGAGATCGAACCAGCGGCGATCGAGGTCGGGATGCCCGTCGAGGTCTTCTACGAGACCTTCGATGCCCTGCCCAGCGGGGACGAGCTGGTGTTGCACCAATTCCGCCCGGCGCGCCAGTAAGGGGTACGACGAATGGATTTCACGTTCACCGACGAGCAGGAGACGGTCGGCAAGGTCGCCCGTCAGCTCTTCGAGCACCGTGCCACACCCGAACGTCTGACCGAGCTCGAATCTGGTGAGGTCCGGTACGATGCCGCGCTCTGGGCCGAGCTGGCATCGGCCGACCTGCTGGGGATCGCGCTGCCCGAGTCCGTCGGCGGCACCGGCGGTGGATTCCTCGAGCTGGGCGTGCTGCTCAGCGAGGTCGGATACAGCGTCGCCCCGGTCCCGGTGTATGCGACGCTCGCGCTGGGCGCCGATACCATTGCCCGGCACGGCGATTCCGATCTGCAGCAACGCTTCTTACCCGGAGTGGTCGACGGCAGCATGCTGTTGACCGCGGCGCTGGCCGAACCGGGGAACTCCGATCCGACCACTCCGCGCACCACCGCACGTCCCGACGGTGACGTCTGGCGGCTCACCGGCACCAAAGAGCTGGTGCCCGCCGCCCAACTCGCCGCGGCCATCGTCGTCTCTGCCGACGCCGACGACGGTCCAGGTTTGTTCGTCGTCGAAACCCACGGCGGCGGAGTAGATGTGACGCCCGCGCATACGACCAACGGCGAACCCTTCGCCGACGTCGAACTGAACGGCGCCGTCGCCTCGCGGCTCGCCAAGGACGACGGCGCCGACATCGTGGGCGCGCTGTACACCAGAGCACTGGTCGGTCTGTGTGCGATGCAGATCGGTGTCGCCGAGCGGGCGCTGAAACTGGCCGCGTCCTACACCAGCGAGCGCGAGCAGTTCGGCCGGCCCATCGGCTCGTTCCAGGCCGTCCAGCAGCGGATGGCCGACGCCTTCATCGACACGCAAGCGATCCGCTGGACCACCTGGCATGCCGCCTGGCTGATCGCCGAGGGCAGGCCAGCCGAGCGGGAGGCCGCCATCGCAAAGTTCTGGGCCGCCGAGGCCGGGGCGCGCGTCACGGCCTCGGCCCAACAGGTACACGGTGGCATGGGCATCGACGTGACCTATCCGCTGTCCCGATACTTCCTGTGGTCCAAACAGATTGAACTCGCACTCGGGTCGGCGTCACAACAGCTGGCCCGGCTGGGCAAGGCATACGCGGAAGGACTGACCCCATGACCTCTACTCTCAACCGCACCACCACGCTGGCGTACCAAGACGTCAACGTCGGCGACCAGGTAACCCCCATGGACGTGCCGGTGACCACCACGTCGATCGTGGCCGGCGCGATCGCGTCCCGCGACTACATGCCGGTGCACCACGACCGCGACTTCGCCAATTCTCAAGGATCCAAGGACATCTTCCTCAACATCTTGACCACCAACGGGCTGTGTGTCAGGTTCCTGAACGACTGGGCGGGACCCGAAGCCATGGTCAAGAAGCTGTCCATCCGGCTTGGAGTGCCCGCTTATCCGAACGATCCGCTGCGGTTCGAAGGCAGCGTCACCGATAAGTCGGCGGCGAACGGCGAAGGGCTCATCGAGGTCACCTTCAAGGGCACCAACAGCCTGGGCGATCACGTCAAGGGCACCGCGGTGCTCAGCCTGCTCGACGGAGTCGAGGCGTGAAGGACGGCATCGGCGGCAAGGCTGCGCTCGTCGGCATCGGCCAGACCGAGTTCTCCAAGGAATCCGGCCGGACGGAAATGCAATTGGCCTGCGAAGCGGTCAAAGCAGCCATCGAAGATGCGGGTTTGCGCCCCAAGGACATCGACGGCATGGTGACCTTCACCGTCGACGAGAACGAGGAGATCGAGGTCGCCCGCAACGTCGGCATCGAGAACCTCACCTTCTTCACCCGCGTACCGCACGGCGGCGGGGCGGCCGCAGGCACGGTCATGCAGGCCGCGATGGCGGTCGCGACGGGCGCCGCTGAGGCGGTGGTCTGCTACCGGGCGTTCAACGAGCGCTCCGGGTTCCGGTTCGGCGGGGCCGGGCGCCAGCCGGGCGTCACGCCGCTGTGGATGGCCCCGTATGCCCCGTTCGGGTTCATGACCCCGGCGGCCTGGGTCGCCCTGCACGCCCAGCGCTACATGTCCACCTACGGCGTCACGAACGCCGACTTCGGCAAGATCTCCGTGATCGACCGCAAGCATGCGGCCCGAAACCCCGACGCCTGGTTCTTCCAGAAGCCGATCACCCTCGAAGCCCACCAGCAGTCCCGCTGGATCATCGAGCCCGTGCTGCGGCTGCTGGATTGCTGTCAGGAGAGCGACGGCGGCGTGGCGATGGTGGTGACCAGCGTCGAGCGGGCGCGCGACCTACCCAACCCGCCGGCCGTGATCACCGCGGCCGCACAGGGCGCGGCCTACGACGGCGAGGTGATGACCAGTTACTACCGCGACGACATCACCGGGCTGCCCGAGATGGGTGTGGTGGGCACCAAGCTGTGGCGCGATTCGGGGCTGAAACCGCAGGACATTTCGACCGCGTTCCTCTACGACCATTTCACCCCGTTCGTGTTCACCCAACTCGAGGAGCTCGGCTTCTGCGGCCGCGGCGAGGCCAAGGACTTCGTGTCCGTCGACGAACTCTCCCTGGGCGGGCGGATGCCGATCAACACCAACGGCGGTCTGCTCGGCGAGGCCTACATCCACGGGATGAACGGCATCACCGAAGGCGTGCGCCAGGTCCGCGGCACGTCGTACAACCAGGTCGACGACGTCGAGCATGTGCTCGTCACGTCGGGCACAGGCGTTCCGACCAGCGGCCTCATCCTGGCCCCCGACAACTGAGCCGTTAATGTCGTGCGGTGGCGTCTGACATGACTCAATCGGTGGTGGTGGACACCCGGGATGTGATCATCTCGGCGGCGTTCGCCTGCTTCCGCACGCGTGGGCTGGCCAAGACCACCATCGTCGACATCGCCCGCGCGGCCGGAGTGTCGCGCAGCACGTTCTACGAGTACTTCCGCGACAAGGAGACGATCGTCGAGGCCTGTGCGGAAGCGGCTTCGCAACGGTTCTACCGCAACATGGCCAAGGCCATCGACCGTCATGGCGGCAGCACCCTGGAAGGCCGGCTGACCCGCGCCGCCGTATTCGTCACGCAGGCGCGTCGCGTCGTCGAACCGGAGGTGTACTTCGACCAGGAAGAGGTCAGCCTCATGATGACGAAGAACGCCGCCGCCCTGCTGAAGGACTGTGCGGACTTTCTGGCTCCCTATGTCACCGCGGCCAGGCTGACCGGCGAGGTCCGGGCCGACCTGGACGTGCCGTCGGCCACCGAGTGGTTTGCGCGAATGTTGTTCTCGCTCTTCACGACTCCATCTCCGACGATCGACATGCGCGACGACGACGCCGTGGCGGAATTCGTACGGGCCTATGTGGTGAACGGGTTGGTCGATGGCAGCCCGCGGCGACGGTAGCAGGCCTCAGGACGTCTTGCGCACAGGGACATTCGAATAGCCACAGACGTTCGACATCGCCACGCGCCGCAGACCGTCTCGGTCGACCTCGTACTCGGGTATGAGGTCGAGTAACGCGTCGAGCGCAATGCGGCTCTCCATCCGGGCCAGCGCGGCTCCCAGACAGCTGTGGATGCCGTAGCCGAAGGCGAGGTTGAACCCCATCTTGCGTTCCCGGTCGATGTCCAACCGGTCGGGGTCGTCGAACATCCGCTCGTCGCGAAGCGCCGACCCGGTGACGAGCAGCACGGCCGCATCCTTCGGGATCGTGGTGCCGTAGTACGTGATGTCTCGCGTCGCGGTGCGGATCTGATACTGCGACGGTGCTTCGTATCGCAGTAGTTCCTCGACCGCGGCGGGGATCTTGCTGCGGTCGTCACGGAGTTTGCGCCACTGGTCGGGAAAGTCGGCGAACGCGACCACCGCGTTGCCCACCAGTTTGGTGACCGTCTCCGCACCCGCGCCCCCGAGCATCGTCGCGAAACCCGTGATATCGACGTCAGTGAGCTTCTCCACCACGCCGTCACGCTCGATCTCGGTCTCGATGAGACGGCTGATCATGTCGTCCTGTGGCGCTGCGCGGCGCTGCTGTACCAGGTCGTAGTAATACAGGCCGGTGTTCATCGAGGCTTCGTATCCCTCTCGGGGGACCGCGATTTCACCCGGACGACGTTCGAGTAGCAAATCCAGCCAGCGCCGGATCTGGTCCCGGTCCTCCTTGGGCACCCCGAGCATGGTCGTGATGACCTCGTTCGGGAACAGTGCGGAGAAGTCGGCGACGGCGTCGAAACTCGCCGGGTCCAGCGCGTCGATACGTTCGTAGATCTTCTCGCGCACCATGTCTTCCAGCGCCGCGATCGCGCGCGGGGTGAAGACATTGCTCACCAGCCGGCGCATCTTCTGGTGCTCCGGCGGGTCCATCGAGATGATCACCTTGGGCGCCGGGATCGCGTCGTCGTGGGCCTTGACCATGTCCAGCGTCGCGCCCTTGGCCGACGAGAAGCTCTCGTGATCCTTCGTCGCGGATGCGACGTCGTCGTAGCGGGTCAGCGCCCAGAAGTCCCACCTGGCGTTGTAGTAGATGGGTGCCTCGTCGCGCAGGCGACGGTAGGTGCGATAAGCCCCGTCGAAGAAATCCTGTGAGAACGGGTCGAATTCGACCGATGCGCTACCGACATCCGATGACATCGCGCTCACAAGATCGCCCCCGACTCCTTAAGCTTCTCGATGGTGTCCCAGTCGATTCCCGCGTCCATCAGGACTTCCTCCGTGTGCTGGCCGTGTTCGGGCGCGCCGGGCGGCACCACTGCTTGCTCGTCGAACTGAACTGGGTTGGTGGGCAGCGAGAACGGCACACCGTTGACGGTTTCGGTGTGCGCGACATAGCCGTTCGCGGTGACCGCGGGATCCTCACAGAGTTCGCCCGGCGTCTGCACGATTCCCCACGCACCCGATAGCGGCGCCAAGGTGTTACGCCACTCGGCCAAGGTGCGTTTGGCGAATGCTTCGTCAAGCAAGGCGATCAGGGCGACCCGGTTCTCGTACCGGGATGCGGGGTCGGCGAACCGTGGATCGTCGATCAGCTCGGGCAGGCCGATCACGCGCATCGCCTCGGCGTAGAACTTGTCGAGTTGCAGCATCATCAGCTGCACGTAGCGACCGTCCTTGGTGCGGTATGTGCCCACCAGCGGGTTGGGGGCATCGGCGTGGGTGAACTTGGGAATCGCGCTGCCACCGTGGATTTGGCTCACCGCGACGTCGGGGCTGAGGTTCCACGCGGCCAGCCCGAGCAGCGACACGTCGACGACGGATCCGTTGCCGGTCGTCGCCTTCTTGTAGAGCGCTGCGGCGATGCCGCCGGCGATGGTCATGCCGCCGAGAAGATCTCCGAATGCCGGTCGGGAGCGGACGAGCTCGTCGGCGTCCTCGGTCAGGACGGTGGCGATGCCGCCGCGCGCCCAGTAGGACACACCGTCATAACCGGGCTTGTCCGCGTCGGGACCTTTGGGGCCGTGCCCGGAGCCGCGGACGTAGACGATGCTCGGGTTCACGTCCCGGATGTCATCGACGTCGATGCCGAATTTCTTGCGGCGGTCGGGCAGGTAACTCGTCAGAAACACGTCGCAGGTCTTGGCCAGTTCGCGAACCACGTCGCGACCGCCCGGTGTGCTCAGGTCCACGCCGATCGACTTCTTACCGCGGTTCGGGATCTCGATCATGTAGTTGACCGAACCACCGCCCTCGTCGACGATGCCCATCGTGACGAGGCCGCGTTGCGGATCACCTCCCTCGCGTGGCTCGACCTTGATCACCTCGGCGCCCCACTCGGCGAGGACCGCGCCGGCCGAGGGCACGAACGTCCATGCGGCAACCTCGAGCACCCGGACTCCGCTGAGTACGTTGTCGACGGTGATGACGTCCTCCTACAAGCGTTAACGAGCATTTACGAATTTCGAGAATCGCACTATCGGCAGCGTTTGTAAACGCACTAGGGCCGCTCGGACAGCCGTGCGGGGACCGCCGGGTCGCCCCTGTCCCAGAATGCCCGCCAGGTCGGCATCCGATGCGGTATCGCCGCGCGCAGGGGCACGTCGGTGGGCCATCGGATGAACTCCGGACCTGGCCGTTCGGTCACGTCCACGGAGTACCAGGGGTGTTCTCGTCGCTTGACGAAATACCAGTGTCCGTCGCGGCGCTCGTAGACCTCGTCGTACCACTGTTTGAGGGCGGCCCTGCCGGTGCCCTGCGCCCCGGCATCGACGTCATCGACAAACAGCCCGACCACCGCATCGAGGTCGCGCGCGTCGAGCGCCATGGCGTAGCGGCTTGGCAATTGGGCGATCTCGAGACTGGACTCCAGCCGATCGAGCCGGTCCGACTGCGACATGGGTGAAGTGTAACGGTCCGCGACAGCCCGCGAGAACCGGTATTCTCGTTTTCCGGAAGCACGGCTATCCTGTTGAGGCCAGCCCGTTCGAGCGGAGGAACTGCCGAGTCGTGCCCTTCCCGACGATCACGCCCACGATCCCGGCCCTCGTCAGGTCATGCGCAGCGCAGTTCGGAGACCGGCCGTTCCTGATCGCAGACGCCCAGACGCTGACCTACACCGACCTCGAGTCGCGGTCGGCGCGGTTGGCGACGACGCTGCTGGCCGCAGGGCTCGGCAAGGGCGACCACGTCGGGATACTGATGCCCAACAGCGTGGAGTGGGCGATCGCCTGGTTCGCGACGACCCGCATCGGCGCGGTCGCGGTGCCACTGAATACGTTCTACCAGGCCTCGGAGCTGGCCTGGACTGTTCGGCACGCCGATCTGCGGGTGATCCTCGCGCAGTCGGGCTTTCGCGGCCACGACTTCCTCGCTCGCCTCGAGGAGGCGTTGCCCGGCCTGGCCGACCAGGACACCCCCGGTGGGCTCGCGGTGCGTGGCGCGCCGTATCTGCGCACGATCGCAGTGTGGGGGCCGTGCGACCGACCGTGGGCTTCTGCCCTTTCCGCCGAGCTAACGGGCAGATACGACGCCGACTTTCTGGTCGACGTCGAATCCTGCGTGACGCCTGCCGACGACGTGATGATTATCTACACCTCGGGGAGCACCGGCGATCCCAAAGGCCCGGTGCACACGCACGGCACGCTGGTGCGCCATACCTACAATCTGACCTTCGATTACGGCGTCACGACCGACACGGTGATGTTCACCTCGATGCCGTTCTTCTGGGTGGGCGGCTTGATCACCGGTATCCACGCGGTGATCCACCACGGCGCAACCCTCGTCACCCAGCCGGCGTTCGACGCAGCCGAGGCGCTCGAACTGATCGAGCGTCATCGTGCCACCATCACGCTGGGTTGGCCGCAACAGGGCAAGTCGCTGGCCGAGCACCCGGACTTCGCGCGGCGCGACCTCAGTTCGGTGCAGCGCACCAGCATGCCCGCGATGGTGCCGCCCGAACGCCGACCGAAAGGCCCGAATGCGCTGGGCATGACGGAACTCTGCGGCAACCACATCGGCGTCGATCCGTATCCGGCACAGCCGGCCGATCGCGCGCAGACGGGCGGGTACTCGATCGAGGGACTCTCACATCTGCTGGTCGACCCCGCGACGGGCGAGCCGGTTCCCGCGGGCGCCGACGGCGAAATCTGGGTGCGCGGATACTCACTGATGCAGCGGCTCTACAAACACGAGCGCGAGGACGTGTTCACCCCGGACGGGTACTACCGAACGGGCGACTGCGGAGTGCAATACGACGACGGCTGGATCAAATTCACCGGCCGGTTGGGCGACCTGATCAAAACAAGTGGCGGAACCAACGTCACGCCAGGCGAGGTGGAGCTGGCCCTGACCGATTGCGACGGCGTCCTCGAGGCGTACGTCGTCGGCGCCGAGGACGGACGCCACGGAACGGTCGTGGCCGCGGCTGTGGTACCGCGTGGTGACGCGGATCTGGATGCCGAGGAATTGCGTGCCCAGCTGCGCAGCCGCCTGTCGGCATACAAAGTGCCGAAGTTCATTTGGGTCACAGACAAAGCGGCGCTGCCATTTACCGCGTCGGGCAAGGTCAAGAAGTCGGACCTCGCCAAGCAGCTGAGCGGTCTGCAGGCAGACGGCTGAGCGTCAGCTGTTCTTCGACATCTCCGCGGCGGCCGTGTCGGCCCACTTCGCTTCGTGCCGGCCCATCGTCATGGCGCCGTTCCAGCCGCCGTCGGTCCACAGCACCTCACCGCCGACATAACTGAAGCGCGGGCTACCGAGGCAGACCAGCGGCCAGGCCTGCTCCTCCGGCGTCGAATACCGCCCGATCGGTCCGACCGCCTGATCGACGGTGTCCTTACCCATCAGGTCCTGGAATGCCGGCATCATCGCTGTCTCGGTCGGTCCCGGATTGATGCAGTTGATCCGGATACCGCGGCGACCGAGTTCGGGGTACCACCACCCCACCCACGCATCGATGATGTACTTCGAGTAGGCATAGCCGCTCCACGACCACAACTTCTCGTTGGCCGACAACCACTCGACCGCCGCCTCGAACCCCGTGGTTTCGAGCAACCCGGTGATGACCTTGATGTGGTCCTGCCAGCCGATCGCGGCCGACGACGAGATCACGCTGATCGACGAGCCGGCAGGCATTTTCGGTACCAGGCACTCGGCCAGGTGACGCGCCCCGACGAAGTTGACCAGGATCGTGTCCCACTCGCTGAACGGCGGACCGGGCAGCCCCGCACAGCTGAACAGCCCATCGACCGGACCGCCGATGGACGCCGCGACCTCTTCGATACTCGCCCGGTCGCGCAGATCGACCTGTAGCGCACGGGCGACGGGAACGGTCGTGGGTTTGATGTCGAGGGCGGTCACCGTCGCACCGAGGTCGACGAGGATCTGCGCAGTGGCCTGCCCCATGCCGGACGCCGCACCCGTCACGACGACCGATTTACCCTGGTACCCCAGCACATCCTCCATGACACGCTCCCGTCGAGAACCTCGCTTGTCGAATACGAGAACTCACGTTATCACCGGGGCCACCGGCCATGTCAGTTCATAGTCAGCGGACGGCACCGACCGCGCGGGCGATGTTGTCGCTTGGCGCCGCATGGAATACGTGCCGGCTCCCGTCGGGCAGGATCCGACGGGCAATCAGGTAGTCAGAGCCCAACCAACCCTGCCTGATATAGCGGCCGAACCGCAAGAACGTTCCGGGCGCTCCACTGGCCGACGGCACCAGCTTCACCTGCTCGATACCCTCTTTGACGCCTTCACCGGTCAACGGACGCGCCGCCGCCAGACCCCTGGCGATCACCGTCGCGATGTCGTGGCAAAGGCCCGGCATCGAGTGCGTCGGTCGACGACCGTAGCGGGCCTCGAACCGGTCGAGGAAGGCCTGGCCGACGACATTGCGTTCGTCGTAGCTGTCCAAGCCGATCCAGCCGCGCAACTGCCGCATCCACTCGGCGTTGATGTGGGCCATCTCGAACGCGGTGGTGGTGTAACGCGGCGGGTCCCAGCCGGCAGCCTCCAGCGCATCCGAAAAGCCCCACAGCCCATGCCCGAAACCCACGTGCACAACGGCGTCCGGGTCGGCCGCGCGAAGTTCGGCGACCACGGCGGCCTTGTCGGCTTCGACCTGAGGAATGGCGACAGTGGTCACGATCCTCAAACCCGCCGCGGAATAAGCCTTTTCGGCGAACGCGAGGTACTCCTTGCCGATCAGTGATGCCTCGTAGGCGATCGCGATCCGCGACCTCGCGTCACCAAGCATCACCGCGGCGAGCATCACCGGCTCCTCGGGCATCGACCCGTTGTTGAGCGCGAACGTCCACTCGCCCAAAGCACCCTCCGAGCCCGAAAGGATGATGTTGGGAACCTTGGCCACCCGGTTGGCGTGCGCGGTCAGCGGCACCGCGTTGTCGGAGATGTACGGGCCGAAGATGGCCAGGCAGCCTTCGGCCACCAGCTCGTCATATCCGCGTTCGACGGCCTGGTACGTGCCGTTGGGCAGGCCGACGACGTCACGTCTGACCACCTCGATCGGGCGGTCGACGATGCCGGTCGCGGCCGCTTCGTCGAATACCAGACGCAGGGTGTCGAGCGTGTCGCCTTCGGTTTCGGAGCTGGTCGGATAGTCGTTGAGCAGACCGACTTTCAGGGGGGCCACCGAGCCATACGCGCGCACGCCGCCATCTGCCATACCCAGCAACATACAACATGCAGGTTGATAACATGTTCGCCATGGCCAAGCGCGGCGGGACAGACTCCGAACGGCGGGCACGCGGAGATCAAACCCGCCGTGGCCTGATCGACGCGGGCCGCACATTGTTCGTCGAGAAGGGGTACTTCAACACCAGCATCGGCGACTTGGTCACGACCTCGGGCGTCGGCACCCGCGGCGCCTTCTATCACCACTTCAAGGACAAGGCCGAACTTTTTCGCGCCGTGTTCGAGGAGGTCGAGCGCGACCTGACGCTGCGGTCGCTGGCCTCCCCGCCGCCGGGTGCTGACTCCTGGGAGCGGCTCTGCGCCGGCCTGCACGGCTTCCTCGAGTCGGCGCTCGAACCCGAGGTGCAGCGCATCATGCTGGTCGACGGCCCTGTCGTATTGGGCTGGCGGACACTGCGCGCGATCCAGGAAGACAACAGCATCGCGTTGATCGACGAGATGGTGCGCAATGCCATCGCCGAGGGCACCATCGACGATCTGCCCGTTGCCGAGTTGACCCACATGCTGGTCGCATCGCTGGAGGAGGGTGCGCTTCTGGTGGCACACGCCAAAAGCCCGGGACGGGCACGTGGCCGTGCGGCTCGGATACTCGACCGGCTGCTGCTCAGCTTCGCGACGCAGCCCCGAAAAGTCGCGCGACGGTAAGGCTCCCCACGGGTGGAAACGCCCGTTTCCGTTTTTGATTATGGTTCTTCTACCAAGCTGATAATGTTTCTTCGCCCCCGTCTCAAGGAGAGCAGATGTCAGCCGCGCCACCATTGCGCGTTGCCGTAGTCGGAGCGTCCGCCGGGTTGGGTCGGTGCATCGGCATCGGGCTGGCGAAGCAGGGTGCCAGGGTCGCCTTCCTCGCGCGCCGTCGCGACCGCCTCGAGAAGGCCGTCGAGGAGGCCGGCAACGGATCGACGGCGGTCGCATGCGACGTCACCGACGGAGCCGCCTGCCAGAGCGCCATGGAAACCGTCATCGAGAACTTCGGCGGCCTGGACGCACTCGTCTACACCACCGGCGTCGGCATCCTCGCCCCGCTGACCCAAGTGACCGCCGAGCAGTGGGCGAACCTGTTCGCCACCAACGTCACCGGCGCCTCGCTGATCACCGCGGCAGCCGCGCCTCACCTCGCGGCCACCGCCGGTTCGGCGGTCTACTTGTCGTCGCTGAGCGCGTCATACTCCGAGCCGTGGCCGCTTCTCGGGGCCTACGCGGTGTCCAAGGCCGCCCTGGACAAGCTGGTCGAGGCCTGGCGCATCGAGCATCCGAACATCGGCTTCACCCGGCTGGCGGTCGGCGACTGCTTCGGCGGCGAAGGCGATTCGCAGACCGAGTTCAACAAGACGTGGGACCCCCAGGCGTTGGAAAACGCCATCCGGTTCTGGATGGACAACGGCTACATGCAGGGCGGTCTGGTGGAGGCCGACCACCTCGTCGATGTCGTTCATTCCGTACTTCGTTGCGGCAACAGCAGTTTCATTCCCAACCTGACCTTGGCTCCCCGACCGTCGGGCGCGGTGGCCGAACTTCGACAGTGGTGAAGGACTTCTCGGTGACACACGAATCGCGCATGCTCATCGATGGCAAGCTCGTCGAATCCGAAACGGGCCGCCAGTTCGACAACATCAACCCGGCGACCGAGGAGGTCCTCGGCGGCACCGCCGACGGCACCCGCGCCGACATGGAACGCGCCGTGGCGGCCGCCCGGCACGCGTTCGACCACACCGACTGGTCACGCGACGGCGCGGCCAGGGCCGCCGGGCTTCGTCAACTGCAGGCGGCGCTGGAGGCCGAACGCGAGGAGTTGCGCAGCGAGCTCATCGCGGAAGCCGGCTGCCCGCTGCTGAGCACCTTCGGACCACAGCTGGACGTGCCGCTCAGGGAAGCTTTGAGCTGGCCGGCCGACATGATCAGCCAGTTCCAATGGAAGAGAACGCTTCCCGACAAGGACGCGTTCGGCATGGGCACCCTCGCCGCCCGCGAAGTCTGGAAAGAGCCGGTCGGCGTGGTTGGCGTCATCACGCCGTGGAACTTCCCCCTGGAAATCATCCTCAACAAAATCGGGCCGATCCTCGCCATGGGCAACACCTTGGTGCTAAAGCCCGCACCCGACACCCCGTGGAACGCCACCCGCATCGGCCGGATCATCGCCGAGCAGACCGACATCCCACCCGGGGTGATCAACATCGTCACCTCCTCGGACCATCTCGTCGGCGAGGTTCTGTCCACCTCACCTCTGGTCGACATGGTGGCCTTCACCGGGTCGACGGCTACGGGGCGCCGCATCATGGCCGCCGCCGCCGACACCGTCAAGCCGACCTTTCTGGAACTCGGCGGCAAGTCGGTATATCTCGTGCTCGACGACGACGGCGACATCAGCGCGTCGGTCGGCGGCAGCGCCTTCATCTCGATGCACGCCGGACAAGGCTGCGCCATGCCGACCCGGCTGCTGGTCCCCAACTCCCGCTACGCCGAGGCCGTCGAGATCGTCAAGGTCGCGATGGAGAAGAACAAGTACGGCGACCCCACCGACCCGTCGGTGCTGCAGGGCCCTCAAGTGTCGAAACGCCAGCAAGATCGGGTGATGGGTTACATCGAGAAAGGCAAGCAGGAAGGCGCCCGGCTGGTCACCGGCGGCAACGTTCCCGCACATCTTTCGAAGGGATTCTTCGTTGAGCCAACGGTTTTCGCCGATGTGGACAACCGGATGACGATCGCCCAAGAGGAGATCTTCGGGCCGGTGCTATCGGTCATCGGGTTCGATGACGACGACGATGCCGTGCGCATCGCCAACGACTCCATCTACGGCCTGTCCGGCGTGGTGTTCGCCAACGACCTCGACCGGGCCAAGTCAGTCGCCGGCCGGATCCGCACCGGAACCCTCGGCATCAATGGAGGTCTGTGGTACGGCGCCGACGCCCCCTTCGGCGGCTACAAACAATCCGGTGTCGGACGGCAGTGCGGCATCGAGGGCCTCGAGATCTTCACCGAAACCAAGACTGTCGGCTGGCCTAAGGAGTCGTAGATGAAATCACGAGCAGCCGTGTTACGCGGAGTGGGCGTCGACTGGGAAGTCACCGACATCGAGTTGGACCCGCCGCACGCCGGTGAGGTGCTGGTCAAGATGGCCTATGCCGGCATCTGCCACTCCGACGAGCACTTCTACACCGGCGACAGCGTGCCGAGCCCCGAGATGGAAGAGATGATGCGGGCCGCCGGCGTTCCGGTGCCCGAATGGTTCCCGATGCTCGGCGGACACGAGGGATCAGGCATCGTCGAAGAAGTCGGTCCCGAGGTCAAGACGCTCAAACCCGGTGACCACGTCGCCGTTTCGTTCTTCCCCGCCTGCGGGAACTGCCGCTGGTGCGCCACCGGGCACACCTACCTCTGCGACGTCGGCGCCGACATCCACAGCAAGGCCATGACCACCGACGGCACCCGGCGCAGGCACGTGTCCGGTCCCAATGGGGACGAGGACCTGATGGCCATGATGCAGGTCGGCACCTTCTCCGAATACGTCGTGGCCTCCGAACGGTCCCTGGTCAAAATTCACGACTGGATCCCGCTGGAAGCGGCTTCCCTCGTATCCTGCGGTGTCACAACGGGATTCGGCTCCGGATCGGTGGCCGCGGGAACTGAGCCAGGTGACACCGTCGTCGTAGTGGGCGTGGGGGGAATCGGCATGAACGCGGTGCAGGGCGCCAAGGTGGCCGGGGCCAAACACATCGTCGCCGTCGACCCCAACGAGTTCAAACGCGACATCGCGCCCACCTTCGGGGCGACACACACCGCCGTGGACGCCGGCGCCGCCCTGGAACTGGTCAAGGAGCTCACCTGGGGTGTGATGGCCGACCGCGTCGTGCTGACGCCCGGAGTGGTCCCACCCGACCTCGTGATGACGGCGATGATGCTGGTGCGCAAGGGCGGCACCTGCGTGCTGACCGGCATGGCGAAGATCAGTGATCTGATGGTCCCGCTGAGCCTGCCCGACATGGTCAGCTCGTGTAAGACCCTGAAGGGTGTGCTCTACGGCGAGATGAACCCGCGCGACGCGATGCCCAGACTGTTGTCGATGTACGAGGCGGGCACCATCAAGCTCGACGAACTCGTCACCCAGAAGTACAAGCTCGACGACATCAACGAGGCGATGAAGGATCTGCGCGCCGGCAACAACATCCGCGGTGTGATCGCGTTCGAGTAGAACCAAAGCCGCACCGGGCGCGGCCTACAGTGAGCAGATGAGTGCCGCGGAGCAGCGCGCCGGGGTCGATCTGACCAACCTGGACCAACCGCTGAGCCCTGACGCCGGGGCGACCAAACGGGACCTGGTCGACTACCTCGACGCGATCGCTGACCGGATGCTGCCCGGGTTGGCCGGGCGCCCGCTCACCGTGCTGCGCATCCTGCGCGGACGGAATCCGTTCATGCAGAAGAACGTGCCGAAATACACCCCCGACTGGGTGCGGACGGCGTCGATCTGGGCGGAATCGTCACAACGGCACGTCCGCTACCCGGTGTGTGACGACCGCCGCACGCTGCTGTGGCTGGCCAACCAGCGCGCCGTCGAATACCACCCGGCGCTGGGCCTGGCCGACGACATCTATCGACCCACCCACCTGGTACTGGACCTGGATCCACCCGCTGCGGGCGACTTCGCCGCGGTGGTCGCCACCGCGCACCTGGTCCGGCAAGCGCTGGATGACTCCAGCCTGGCCGGCGCGGTCAAGACCAGCGGCGCAAAGGGTTTGCACGTGTTCGTCCCCGTCGACGACAGCGCACCCGTCGAGGACGTCGCCGCCGCCACCCGGGCGCTCGCCGCGCGGGCCGAGGCCCTCGATCCCGCCACCGCGACAACGGCTTTCATCGTCGAGGACCGCGCCGGAAAGGTCTTCGTCGACTCGACGCGCTCAGGCGGGGCGACCGTCGTGGCCGCCTACAGTCCGCGGTTACGGCCCGGCACACCGGTGTCGTTCCCGCTGGCGTGGCCGGACTTGGACCGTGTCACCCCCGCCGACTTCACCGTGCACACCGCCGTCGACGCGCTCGCCGGCGCCGATCCGTGGGCCGAAACCATGCCTGCGCCGCAACGTCTTCCGGACGATCTCATCGAGCACGGTCGCACCATCCCGGTGGCCCGGGTGGCCGCGATGCACGAGGGCAAACGACGCGCCCGCGCGCGTCGGAAAGACGGCTGACACACCAACGGCTCACCCGCCACCGGCAACGCGGTGGACACCAGCCCGCGCACACCGCCGGCACGAAGGAGCAGCCGCTCGATCGGTGGCCCGGGAGTCCCCCGGCAGCTGGGACATGGTCGCCACACCAGCCTGGGCGATCGTCGGACCTCGTAGTAGCGTTGAACCATGGTGTTGGCAGCGGCGATTCAGCTCGAGGCAGTGGTGGGCGACGTGAGCGCCAACCTCGCCGCCTGCGAACGCCTCGCCGACGAAGCCGGCCGCGCCGGCGCCAAGGTCATCGCGCTGCCCGAGTTCTTCACCACCGGTATCGGGTTCGTCGACGCGTTGAAGGATGCCGCCCTTCCGCCGGACGGCAAGGCGACCGAGCTGCTGACCGCCCTGGCCCGCCGACACCGCGCGCTGGTCGGTGGTTCGTTTTTGTGCCGAGACGCCGACGGACACGTGCGCAACGCCTACTTCGCGGCCGACGCCGGCGGTGTGGTCGGTCGACACGACAAGGACCTGCCCACCATGTGGGAGAACTCCTTCTACGTCGGTGGACACGACGACGGCCTGTTCCGTGCCGGCGACTACGACGTCGGCGCCGCGGTGTGCTGGGAGCTGATGCGTACCGGCACGGTGAAGCGCCTGCGATCGCGCGTCGATCTGGTGATGACCGGTTCTGGCTGGTGGTCGATCCCCCCGTGGCCGCCCCGACCTGTCTTCGATCGCTGGGAGCGCCGCAACGCCGCCACGGCACGGCTGGCGGCGGCCTCGTTCGCCAAGTATGTCGGCGCCCCCGTCGTGCACGCCGCACACGCCGGCGAGGTGATGTGCCCGATGCCGTGGCTGCCGATGCGCTACCGGGGCCGCTTCGAGGGTGCGACGCTGATCACCGATGCGTACGGCAATGTGGTCGCGGAGCGCCGCGCCGAGGAGGGCGAGGGAATTGTCCTCGGTGAAATCGAAATCGGCCGTCGCACACCGTCGCTCGATCCACCCAACGGGTTCTGGTTGCATCCCAGGGGTCCGCTGCCGAGCGCGGTCTGGCACTACCAGCGTTGGCATGGCCGTCGCTGGTATCGCCGTCATGTGATGCGCCCGCCGAGGTTGACAGCGCCCGCTTCATGATCAACTCTCACACGGTGTGACGTTGCAGATCGATTTGAGCGGCCGCCGTGTCCTGATCACCGGTGCCGGCCAGGGTGTGGGCCGTGGGTTGGCGCACGCATTCGCCAACGCGGGCGCCGAGGTGCTCGTCAACGACCTGCGGCCGGCCCGCGCCG
Organism: Mycolicibacterium pulveris; assembly: GCA_050205315.1. Lineage (GTDB taxonomy): Bacteria > Actinomycetota > Actinomycetes > Mycobacteriales > Mycobacteriaceae > Mycobacterium > Mycobacterium pulveris_A. Next base: position 131,871 of record JBNMRA010000014.1, read on the forward strand.
ACGCGGTCGTCGATGAGCTGCGTGAGGGCGGCGGCCGCGCCGCGCCGGTCGCGTTCGACGTGACCGACTTCGATGCCGTCACCGAAGCCGTTGCCGCGCAGGATGATCTGGACATTCTGGTGAACAACGCCGGCAATGCGGGCGCCGAGGGATTCGCGGGCCGCGGACCGTTCGCCGAGTCCGAGCCGGCCGACTGGGAACCGTACTTGCAGGTGAACCTCTACGGGGTGCTGCACTGCACCCGGGCGGTGCTGCCCGCGATGGTCGCCGGCAAGTGGGGGCGCGTCATCACGATCGTCTCTGATGCGGGCCGCGCCGGCGACGCCAACGGGGCGGCCTACGCCGCGTCGAAGGCCGGGGCCGCGGGATTCACCCGATCCATCGCCGTGGAAAACGGCCGCTACGGCATCACGGCCAACAACATCGCGCTGGGCACGATGCGCACCCCGCTGACCGAGCCACTGTGGGCCGACAACGCGGACTCCCCGCAGGCCAAGGCGATCCTGCAGAGCTATGCGATCCGACGGCCAGGTAATCCCGACGACGTCGCCGCGCTGGCCGTCCTGCTCGCCAGCGACCACGGTTCGTGGATTACCGGGCAGACGATTCCCGTCAACGGCGGCTTCTCGTTCGCGCTGTAGACACGGGCCGGCGTCGGCGCCGACAACATCTTTCACGACTTGCGAGATACCGCTGCTGGAGCGGTTCGGACGCGTCGATATCGGGATGAACGCTCCGAGAACCGTTGGACGACATTCACATCGAGGATTCGGATACGCGAGGGGCCGAATCCGCGGGGGCTGACGCCTTCACCGACGTCGGCGCCGAGTTTCACGTCGCCACGTACGCTGCATTACATGGTGCGGCGAAACCTCGGCCCGGCGACACCGCGGAGCTGACGCTTGAGCCATGACAACTCCGTGAAAAGCCCGCGACCCGTCGACGAGGCCGCTTGGCGATCCGTGCCGCATCCCGTGGTCGTGGTCGACCGATCCGGCGTCGTTCGCGCCTTGAGCGCCATTACGCCGTCCGTGCTGGCCGGCGCCGCGATCGGGCGCCGGCTGGCCGACTTCGCGCCGTCGTGGCTGGTAAGCGCCCACGAGGAGGCCGTGCACCGAGCCGCGACGGGCGAGCTCGACGGCCGCCGGTTCGAAGCTCGGCCCACGGCGCTGTCCGGTGGTGATATCGCCTGGTGGTTGATCGCGGAAGCCGACGGATCGCTGCGCGAGGCGCTGACGCAGGAACAAGAGCGCGCGACGTTCCTCGACAACGCCTCAGCGGTGCTGATGGCGTCGCTGAACTTCGAGCGCTGCACTGAAGCCGTGGTCCAGATGGCGGCCCGCCACCTGGCCGACGCCGCGGTCGTCGTCGCCCTGGAAAGCGGTGACCGGGTCCGCGTCGCCTGTAGCGGACCCGACGATGTCGCCGAACACCGCGACGTCGATGCTGCGCAGCCCGCCGAGGTGGCGGGTCTCGGCGAGGCACTGCGCGGGTTTCCACCGGTGCCGTCGCGCTGGATCGACCCGGCGACGATGCCCGACTGGCTGATCCCCGGCCACTTCGGGAGGCCGGTCGGATCGGTGCTCATCACGCCGCTACCGGGCCACGGCGTTCCGGCCGGCGCGCTGGTGCTGCTGCGCCGCGACTCCCGGACCGCGTTCAGCGACAGGGAGGAGCTGTACGCCCGGCTGTTCGCGGCCCGCGCGGGTGCGGCGTTGTCGGCCGCCCGGCTGTATGCCGAACAATCGGCGATCACCCGCACCCTGATGCGCGAGCTGCTGCCGCCGCAGCTGGATCGGTTCGACGACTTCGAACTGGCAGGCGGCTACCGCGCATCCGAAGATCATCAGCTGGTCGGCGGCGACTTCTATGACGTTCACCGCGACGCCGGACCGAACGGCGAAACGCTCGTGGTCCTCGGCGACGTCTGCGGAAAAGGTCTGGAGGCCGCGGTGCTCAGCGGCAAGATCCGCAACACCGTGCAGGCGTTGGCGCCGCTCGCCGATCACCACGAAAGGGTGCTCACGCTGCTCAACAGCGCCCTCCTCACGCCCACCAACAACCGCTTCGCGACGCTGGTGCTCGCCTCCATCGCGGACCACGACGGTCGGTTGACGCTGCGGCTCACCTGCGCCGGGCATCCCGCTCCGCTGATCTTGCGCCGCAACGGAACGGTCGAGCAGGCAGACACCAGGGGCATGCTGGTCGGCGCGTTGCCGCAGTTCCACGCGCGGTCGACGGAGGTCGTGCTGGCGCCCGGCGAGACATGCCTGCTTTACACCGACGGCCTCAGCGAAGCGCGCGGCGGTCCGCTCGGGTCGGAGATGTTCGGCGATGAGCGCCTCATCGACGCGTTGGCCGGCTGTGCCGGTCTGCCCGCGGAGGCGGTCGTCGAACGGATGATGATGCTGGCGACGCAGTGGGTAACCGATCGGGTGCACGACGATATGGCCGTCGTGGCGATCACGGCGCCACGCCACACGTCTTCGGCAGGTGCGACGTGACCACCACCGACGCGGCGCGCGACCGGCTGTGGGATGCGGTTCTCGACGGCGACGAGTACGCCGCTGTCGCAACCGTTTTCGAGGCGGTGGACGCCGGTGTCACGCCTGAGGACGCGCTGCTGGATGTGGTGGCGCCGGTCCAGCGCAAGGTCGGCACGGAATGGGCCGCCGACCGCCTCACGGTCGCTCAAGAACACGCCGCCACCGCGATCAACGACCGCGTCATCGCCGCGCTGTCACATCACCCCGCGGCCCGGACCGCCGCCCACGCGGGCCGCGTCACCGTCGCCTGCGTCGACGGTGAATGGCACGCGTTGCCCGCCAGGCTGCTCGGGGAAGTCCTGCGCCTGCGCGGCTGGCGGGTCGATTTCCTCGGGGCCCAGGTGCCGACGCCGCATCTGATCGCCCACCTTCACCAGTACGCGCCCGACGCCGTCGCGCTGTCGTGTTCGATCCCGACCCGGCTGCCCGCCGCGCACGCGGCGATCAGCGCCTGCCAGGCCGCGGGTGTCTCGGTGCTCGTCGGTGGCGCCGCATTCGGCCCCGACGGCCGCTATGCGCGCCTGCTCGGCGCCGATGCGTGGGCGCCGGACGCGCGCGCTGCCGCGCAGCGCCTGAACGAGGGCGTGGCCCGGTTGCGCCTGACCGCGAACCCGCCGTCGGCCGACCTGCCGCATCTGGCCGACCAGGAGTACTCGATGGTCAGCGGCGCCAAGGCGCAACTGGTCACGTCGACCGTCGCCGAGCTGGAGCACAGCTTCCCGGCGATGCGGGACTACAGTGAGGCGCAACGCGAACACACCGCCGCCGACATCGCGCACATCCTCGACTTCCTCGCGACCGCGCTATACGTCGACGATGACGAGTTGTTCACCACCTTCATCAGCTGGACCGCCGAGGTGCTCGACGCCCGCGGGGTACCGGCGGCCTCGTTGACTCCCGCACTGGAGCTGTTGTCGGCTCAGCTGCAGGACTTCCCCCGCACCCAACGCATGCTGGCCGCCGCGCGCAGCGCCTTGTCCGCGCAGACCACCAGGCCGAACGCGTGAAACTCACCTGGACTTCCGAAGTCACCGATCGGTCGGCGCGCATAACCGTCACGGGTGACGTCGACTTCGGGCACGCCGCCCGCCTGGAGAGCACCGTTTCGGACCTGCTGAAGACCGAGCCAGGCCTGCAGGATCTGCACCTTGACTTCACCGAGCTGACGTTTCTCGACTCGACCGGGCTGTCGGCGCTGCTGCAGATTCACCGGCGCGCATCCGAACTGGGGGTGCGGTTGCATCTGGACAACCGGCCGGCCCACTTCGACCGGATCTTAGACATCACCGGGCTGCTGGAGCACCTCACGGCAGACCCCGCTGAGGAAACGGAAACCGGTTGAGCGCCAACATAGGACGTGTGGCCGGGCTGCAACGCTACCCGGTCAAATCGATGCTCGGTGAACGTTGCGACGCGATCCGCGTCGGCCCGGTGGGCGTGGACGGTGACCGCAAGTACGCAGTCATCGACGACGAGACCGGGCGGGTGGCCACTGCCAAACATCCCCGGCGGTGGAGCGCGCTGCTGCAATGCGCGGCGGCGACAAGCGAGGACGGCGCCGTCGTGGTGACGCTGCCGGACGGCCGCCGCGTGCCGGTCACCGACGCGGCCGCTCCGCTGTCCGAAATGCTCGGGCGTCGAGTTCATCTCGCTGGGAAGCGGCCGATGGGTGCGGTGCTCGAACGATCCGATCCGCTCGAGGTGCTGGCGCACGGCATCGACGCCGAGTTCGACCCGGTGCTGCTCGAACTCGGTCAGGCAGCCCCCGGCGGCGCATTCGTCGACCACTCCCCGGTGCACTTGATCACCACGGCGACGCTCGACGCGATCGGTGTCAGCGTAGCCGAAGCGATCCGGTACCGGCCGAACATCGTCGTCGAGATGGACGGTGCCTCTGGGCCTTTCGCTGAGAACGATTGGGTGGGATCCGAGATCCGCGTCGGGGACGTCACGCTACGCGCCACCCGCCCCACCACCCGCTGCGCCGTCCCGACGCTCAGACATGGTGACACCGAACGACTTCCGAATGCGGTGCGGTATCTGCTGGAGCACAATCGCATCGAGGTTCCCGGCGCGGGAAGGCTGCCGTGCGCCGGAGTTTACGCCGAGGTGGTCGAGGTCGGCACCGTCAGCGCGGGCGACGAGGTGCGAGTGGGATGACCCGTACACTGACCCCGGCCGGACGGAAGGAGCACAGTGGGAGCGATACCCGTCATCGCGTTGACCGGTTACCTCGGCGCAGGCAAGACGACGTTGCTCAACCATGTTCTCCGCTCGCCTGGCGCCCGAATCGGCGTGGTCATCAACGACTTTGGTGAACTCAACGTCGACGCCGCGCTGGTTACCGGACAGGTCGACGAGCCGGCGTCGATCGCGGGCGGCTGCATCTGCTGCCTCCCCGACGACGGCGGGCTCGACGAGGCGCTGGCCAAGCTTGCCGACCCCCGGCTGGGGCTCGACGCGATCATCGTCGAGGCCAGCGGCCTCGCCGATCCAGTCGCGATATCGAAGATCATCCGGTTCAGCGGGGTGGATCGCATCCGGCCGGGCGGCATCGTCGACGTCATCGACGTCACCGCGCACTTCGACACCGTCGACGACGGCAACACGCCGCCGGCGCGCTACGGTGCGGCGTCCCTGGTCGTGGTCAACAAGCTCGACCAGATCCCGCCCGAGCGCCGCGCCGACGTGCTCGCCCGGATCGAAACGCGGGTCCGTGAGCGCAATCCGGATGTGCACCTCGTCGGCGCGATCGGCGGGCAGGTGGACCCCGCGTTGCTGTACGACGTCGCCGACGCCGACGAAGGCGTCGGGCAGCTGTCGTTTCGCGAACTGCTGGTCGCTGACGCGCACCATCATGTCCACGCCGATTCCGTCAGCGCCACCAGCGAGGGCTGCATCGACCCCGGCGCGCTCATCGATCTGCTCGAGAAACCGCCCGCGGGCGTCTACCGACTCAAGGGCATCGTCAGCATCCGCTCCGGCGCGCGGACCCGCAACTATGTCGTCAACGTGGTCGGCACGTCGGTGCACATCGCGACCACATCCAAACCCGCCCGAACCAACAGCCTGGTCGCGATCGGGACCGCGTTCGACGTCGACGACGTCCGCGCCCGCATGGACGCCGCGTTGCGGCCGCACGACGGCCCGGTGCCCGCCGCGGGAATGCGCAGGCTGCAGCGCTATCGGCGGTTGAGTATCTGAGCGACGGTCGTCTGTCGGCCCCCTCGTTTACGATTCGAACAGATTTTCGAAGTGCGGGAGGTGACGATGGCGACCGGGATCGACGAGGCGGCGGGCGCGCGGTCGCGCCTGCAGGCCGCGGTCACCGAGTTGGCCGCGCTGCCGTTCGAGGAGCTTGCACCCGAGGTGCTCGACGAACTGTTGTGCAGCCTGGAATCCGCCCAACGCAGGCTGGACACCGTGAGCCATGACGTCGTCAACGGGCTGCGCCGCCGGTGGCCGGTGCAGGTGGGTCGGCTGCGGGATCACCTGGCCAACCTGCTGCATCTCTCGTCCCGCCAGGCCGGCAAACGCATCGCGGTCGCCGCCGATCTGCACGCCACCGAGCCCGCGCTGCCCGAGACCGCTGCGGCCGCCCGCCATGGTCTGATCGGCGCCGAGCACGTCGACATCGTCCGCGACACGATCGCCAAACTGCCCGACACCGCCACCGCCGCCGAACGGGCCCGCTTCGACCTGGAGCTGACCGGGGTCGCTGTCGCCGAGCGCCCCGACGTGCTGCGCCGCGAGGCCGCGACGTTGCTCGCCGAGTTCGACGCCACCCACGATGACGCGCCCACCCGCGAACGCTCCCGTAAAGCGCGCAGCGAGTTTGTGCTGGGTCCCCAGGACGCCGACGGGATGAGTCGCGGTCGGTTCTGTGTGGACCCCGAAGCCCGGGCCTATCTGGAGATCCTGTTCGCCAAACTGGCCCGGCCCGGGATGTGCAACAGCGCCGACCCGATCCCCACTGTCGACGGGGATCCCGATCCGGTCGCGGCGGCCACCGATACCCGCACCACCGGTCAACGTCAGCACGACGCGATCAAAGCCGGGCTGCGTGCGCTGCTGGCGTCCGGGGAGCTGGGTCAGCATCGGGGGTTGCCGGTCACCGCGATCATCACCATGACCCTCGAACAACTCGAGACAGGGGCCGGCATTGCGCGTACCGGCGGCGGATCGATGCTGCCGATGGAGACCGCCATCGCGATGGCCGCCCACGCCCACCACTACCTCTACATTTACGACCAGAAGTGCGGGCGGCCACTGTTTCTGGGCCGCTCCAAACGCCTCGCGTCAGCCGATCAACGCATCGTGCTACACGCCGTCGACGCCGGCTGCACCATGCCCGGCTGTGATCAATGCGGCTACCACTGCGATATACACCATCTCATCGAATACGACCGGGGCGGCACCACCGACATCGACCGGCTCACCATGGTCTGCAACCCCAACCACCAAACCGCCGGTCCCTCCGACGAACAATGGCAAGCACGGCGCCGCTACGACGAAGAATCACTAGGCCAAACCCTGTGGTACCCACCCAAAACCGTCGACCCCACCCGCCAACCCCGCACCAACCGACACCAC
>JBNMRA010000015.1:0-119315 GCA_050205315.1 Mycolicibacterium pulveris
CCCTCCCTCCCTCCGCAACGTCAGGCGGGTTCGAACCACAGGGCCGCCAGCGGCGGCAGCACCATGACCGCCGAAGCCGGACGCCCGTGCCAGGGCTCGTCGGTGGCCTCCACCGCACCGTAGTTGCCGATACCGGCGCCGTTGTAGATGTCGGCGTCGGTGTTGAGCACCTCGCGCCACGTGCCCGCGTGCGGTAGACCGAGCCGGTATCGGGTGTGCTCGGATCCGGAGAAGTTGAACACGCACGCCATCACGGAGCCGTCGTCGCCGTAGCGCAAGAAGCTCAACACGTTGTTGGCCGAGTCGTTGGCGTCGATCCACGAATAGCCCTCGGGGCTGGTGTCGCGCGACCACAGCGCCCGCCTGCTGCGGTAGATGCCGTTCATGTCGTGCACCATGCGCTGAATGCCCGTCGAGTAGCTGTTCTCGTCGAGCTGATACCAGTCGACGCCGCGTTCCTCCGACCACTCGGCGCGCTGGCCGAAGTCCTGGCCCATGAACAACAGTTGCTTGCCCGGGTGGGCCCACTGGTAGGCCAGCAGGCCGCGCAGTCCGGCCGCCTTGACGTGGTCGTCGCCGGGCATCCGGCCCCACAGCGTGCCCTTGCCGTGCACCACCTCGTCATGGCTGATCGGCAGCACGTAGTTCTCGCTGAACGCATACAGCATCGAGAACGTGATCTCGTGGTGGTGATAGCTGCGGTGAATGGGATCGCGTTTGACGAACTCCAGGGTGTCGTTCATCCAGCCCATGTTCCACTTCATCGAAAACCCAAGACCGCCAAGGTTTGTCGCCCGGGTGACGCCGGGCCACGACGTCGACTCCTCGGCGACGGTGACGATGCCGGGTGCCGCCTTGTGCAGGGTCGCGTTCATCTCCTGTAAGAACTGCACGGCTTCGAGGTTCTCCCGGCCGCCGTAGACGTTCGGCGTCCAACCGCCTTCGGGCCGCGAATAGTCCAGGTACAGCATGGAGGCGACCGCGTCGACGCGCAGCCCGTCGATGTGGAACTCCTGGCACCAGTACAGCGCGTTGGCCACCAGGAAGTTGCGCACTTCGGCGCGGCCGAAGTCGAACACGTAGGTGCCCCAGTCGAGTTGCTCACCGCGACGCGGATCGGAATGCTCGTACAGCGCCGTTCCGTCGAAGCGGCCCAGCGCCCACGCGTCCTTGGGGAAGTGTGCGGGCACCCAGTCCATGATCACCCCGATGCCGGCCTGGTGGAGGGTGTCGACGAGGAAGCGGAACTCGTCGGGGCTGCCCAGCCGCGACGTCGGGGCGTAGTACGACGTCACCTGGTAGCCCCACGACCCGCCGAACGGATGCTCGGCCACCGGCATCAACTCGACATGGGTGAAACCCTGAGACACCACGTATTCGGTGAGCTGCTCGGCCAGTTCGCGGTAGCTCAGCCCCGGCCGCCACGACATCAGGTGCACCTCGTAGGTGCTCATCGGTTCGAACACCGGGTTGACCTCGGCCCGCTGGGCCATCCACTCGTCGTCACGCCAGCGGTACTCGCTGTGCGTCACCTTCGACGCCGTCTGCGGTGGCACCTCGGTGGCGAACGCCATCGGATCGGCGCGGTCGCTGACCGAGCCGTCGGCGCCGTGGATCCGAAACTTGTACAGGCCGCCCACATCGAAACCGGGCCAAAACAGTTCCCACACACCGGTGGAGCCCAGCACCCGAAGTTGGGCCTCGGTACCGTCCCAGTGGTTGAAGTCGCCGATCAGGCTGACGCCCTTGGCATTCGGTGCCCACACCGCGAACGAGACCCCGTCGACCACGCCGTCGGGCGTGGGAAAGCGGCGTGGGTGGGCACCCAGCACCTCCCACAGCCGTTCGTGGCGGCCCTCGGCGAACAGGTGCAGGTCCATTTCGCCGAGGGTGGGCAAGAACCGGTAGGCGTCGGCGACGGTGTGCCGGTGGGTCTTGCCGTCGGGCCCGGCGTAGCTCACCTCGAGGCGGTAGTCGACCAGGTCGGTGAACGGCAGCGCGACGGCGAACAGCCCGGCCTCGATATGGGTGAACGGGTACCGCTCACCGCCGATCAACGCGACCACCTCCTGCGCGTGCGGGCGGTAGGCCCGAAGAACGGTGTGGTCGTCGTATTCGTGCGCGCCCAGAATCGAATGCGGATCGTGGTGTTCACCGGCCAGCAGCCGATTGAGGTCGGCGGTGTGTGGCCTCAGATGCGGGCTGGTGAGTGGGTTGGTCTGCGTCATGTGCTCACTCCCTACGCAGCAGGTTCAGTCGGTGTTCCGGCGGGACCTGCGGCATGTTGAGTACGTGCGCCACGGCCCTGGCCGGATCGATACGGACGTAATTGGCTTGGCCCCATTGGTATTCCTCACCGGTGATCTCGTCGCGCACCCAGAACCGGTCGTAGGGCTCCATGCCCAGCGCGGCCATATCCAGCCATACGGTGGCCTCTTCGGCGCCGAACGGGTTGAGGGTGACCACCACCAGCACCTGGTCGCCGGTTGCTGGGTCGAACTTGCTGTAGGCGAGCAGTGCGTCGTTGTCGGGATGGTGGAACGAGATGGTGCGCAGCTGGTGCAACGCCGGGTGGACCCGCCGAATCTCGTTGAGCTGGGTCAAAAACGGCTCCAGCGATTCGCCGTCGGCCAGCGCCGCCTCGAAGTCGCGTGGCCGCAGCTCGTACTTCTCGGAATTCAGATACTCTTCGCTGCCCTCGCGCACGGCCCGGTGCTCGAACAGCTCGTAGCCCGAATACACGCCCCACGACGAGCTCATGGTCGACGCCAGCACCGCCCGGATCGCGAACATGCCGGGGCCGCCGTGTTGCAGGCTCTCATGCAGGATGTCGGGGGTGTTGACGAACAGGTTGGGCCGCGCATAGTCGGCGTGCTCGGCGATCTGCTCGCCGAACTCGGTCAGCTCCCACTTCGCGGTGCGCCAGGTGAAGTAGGTATAGGACTGGGTGAAGCCGAGTTTGGCCAGCCCGTATAGCCGGGCCGGGCGGGTGAAGGCCTCCGACAAGAACAGCACGTCGGGGTCGTCGTTCTTCACTTCGCCGATCAGCCAGGCCCAGAAGTCCGGGGGTTTGGTGTGGGGGTTGTCGACCCGAAACACCTTGACGCCGTGCGAGATCCAGAACCGCACCACGCGCAGCACTTCCCGGTACAGGCCGGCGGGATCGTTGTCGAAGTTCAGCGGGTAGATGTCTTGATACTTCTTGGGCGGGTTCTCCGCGTAGGCGATGGTCCCGTCGGGTAACACGGTGAACCACTCGGGATGCTCACGCGCCCAAGGATGATCGGGTGCGGTCTGCAACGCCAGGTCCAGCGCCACCTCCATACCCTCATCGCGGGCCGCGGCGACGAAATCGTCGAAATCGTCGATGGTGCCCAGCTTCGGGTGCACCGCGTCGTGGCCGCCCTCGTCGCTGCCGATCGCCCACGGCGAGCCGACGTCGTTGGGTGCCGCGGTGACGCTGTTGTTGCGGCCCTTGCGGTGGACCTTGCCGATCGGATGGATCGGCGGCAGATACACCACGTCGAACCCCATCCGCGCGATCCGTGACAGCGCCTTGGTGGCCGTGGCGAAGGTGCCGTGCACGGGGTTGCCGCTGGCGTCCCATCCGCCCGTCGACCGGGGGAACATCTCGTACCAGGCGCTGAACCTCGCCAGCGGGCGGTCGACCCAGACGCCGTACTGCTCGCCGCGGGTGACCAGTTCGCGAAGCGGAAACCGCGACAGCAACGCGGCCACCTCGGCCGACAACGCCGCACCGGCGCGGGTGAACGGATCGCCGGGTTCGCGCAACCGGGCCGCGGCGTCGATCAGCGGAAACCGTTCCTGTCGGGGCAGCCCGGCGGCCGCGCGTTCCAGCAGGCCGGCGCCGACCAGCAGATCGTTGGACAGTTCGGCCTCGCTCTGTCCGGCATCCAGCTTCGCGGTCACGTTCTTGCGCCACGTCGCGATCGGGTCGCCCCACCCGTCGACCCGGAAAGTCCACAGACCGACCGCGTCGGGGGTGAACTGACCGTGGAACACATCCGGTGTCGAGCCCGTCGCCATCGGCAGCCGCTGCGGCTTGATCCGCGAGGCCGGTGTGACGACCTCCTCGATCGGCACGGCTTCGGCGGTGCGCACCAGACCTGGCGGATCCTCGGCCAGTTTGGGGTAGGCGCGGCCGTGGTAGCGCACGACCAGCGTGGCCGCAACGGCGTCATGTCCCTCGCGCCACACCGTCGCCGTCACCGGCACGATCTCGCCGACGACCGCTTTGGCCGGGTACCGACCGCCGGATATGACAGGCGCGACGTCATCGATTGCGATCCGTCCAGCCACCCCACCACTCCTTAACACTGTCGCGGACCTGTGCGTAACAGCCTGTCGAGAACCTTCTGGCCGCCCTATACCCACCGTAATGCGCCGCCCAACCCCCCGCGCCGAAGCGATCAGGGTTCCAGACTGCGCCGCTGCGAAAGATCAGTAAGGTTGTCTCGCGTGAAAGCCCTGAGACGGTTCACCGTGCGCGCACACCTTCCCGACCGAATGGCCGCGCTCGAACGGCTGTCGATCAACCTGCGCTGGACGTGGGACAAGCCCACACAGGATCTGTTCGCCACGATCGACGAGGAGCTGTGGCGGCAGGTCGGCTGCGACCCGGTTGCGCTGCTGGGCCAGGTCAGCCCGAAGCGGCTCGATGAGCTGGCGGTCGACGAATCGTTTCTGGGCCGCCTCGACGCGCTGGTCGCCGATCTCGACGATTACCTGACCCGGCCGCTGTGGTATCAGCAGCAGCTCGACCACGGCGCGGAGCTGCCCAACGGCATCGCCTATTTCTCGATGGAGTTCGGCGTGGCCGAGGTACTGCCGAACTACTCCGGCGGCCTGGGCATCCTGGCCGGTGACCATCTCAAGTCGGCCTCCGACCTGGGCCTGCCGCTGATCGCGGTCGGGCTGTTGTACCGCTCGGGCTACTTCCGTCAGTCGTTGACCGCCGACGGCTGGCAGCACGAGAGCTACCCGTCACTGGATCCGCAGGGCCTTCCGCTTCGCCAGCTCACCGACCGCAGCGGCAAGCCGGTGCTCGTCGACGTGGCGATGCCCGAGCAAAACCAGCTTCGTGCCCGGGTCTGGGTCGCCCAAGTGGGACGAATTCCGTTGCTGCTGTTGGATTCCGACATTCCGGACAACGACCACCGGCTGCGTGGGGTGACCGACCGGCTCTACGGCGGCGACCAGGAACACCGGATCAAACAGGAGATCCTGGCCGGCATCGGCGGGGTGCGGGCGATCCGGGCGTTCACCGAACTGGAGGGCCGGCCCTCGCCCGAGGTGTTCCACATGAACGAGGGGCACGCGGGCTTCCTCGGTGTCGAGCGCATCCGGGAACTCATCGACGCCGGGCTGGACTTCGACACCGCGGTGACGGTGGTGCGTTCATCCACGGTGTTCACCACCCACACCCCGGTGCCCGCGGGCATCGACCGGTTCCCGGTAGAGATGGTCAGACGGTATTTCGGCGGCGACACCGATGGCCCGGCAGGGGAGATGTCGCGGCTGCTGCCCGGGGTTCCGCTGGACCGCATCGTCGCGTTCGGCGCCGAAGAGGACCCGGCGAAGTTCAACATGGCCCACATGGGCCTGCGGCTGGCCCAGCGGGCCAACGGCGTATCGCTGTTGCACGGCAAGGTCAGCCGCCACATGTTCAACCCGCTGTGGCCGGGGTTCGACCCGGCCGAGGTGCCGATCGGCTCGATCACCAACGGCGTGCACGCGCCGACGTGGGCGGCGCCGCAGTGGCTGGAGCTGGGTCGTCAACTGCTCGGTAGCGAGGACCTCAGCAGTGCGCGGGAACCCTCGGTATGGGAACGGTTGCATCAGGTCGATCCCGGCCACATGTGGTGGATCCGTTCGCAGCTGCGCAACCAGCTGGTCGAGGATGTGCGGGTGCGGCTGCGCCGGTCGTGGGCCGAACGTGGTGCGGCCGACGCCGAACTCGGTTGGATCGCAACGGCCTTCGATCCCGAAGTGCTGACCATCGGATTCGCCCGGCGGGTGCCCACGTATAAGCGGTTGACGCTGATGCTGCGCGACCCCGAACGCCTGGAGCGGTTGTTGCTCGACGAGCAGCGGCCGATCCAGCTGATCGTGGCGGGCAAGTCGCACCCGGCCGACGAGGGCGGCAAGGCGCTGATCCAGCAGGTGGTGAAGTTCGCCGACCGGCCCGAGGTGCGACACCGCATCGCGTTTCTGCCCGACTACGACATGTCGATGGCCCGTCAGCTGTACTGGGGATGCGATGTGTGGCTGAACAATCCGCTGCGCCCGCTGGAGGCCTGCGGCACCTCGGGGATGAAGAGCGCGCTCAACGGTGGGCTCAATTTGTCGATCCGCGACGGCTGGTGGGACGAGTGGTACGACGGCGAAAACGGTTGGGAGATTCCGACTGCAAACGGGCTCGCTGACGAAGAGCGACGCGATGACCTCGAGGCGGCGGCGCTCTACGACCTGCTCGAACAATCGGTGGCGCCGAAGTTCTACGACCGCAACGAGCACGGCATCCCGGTGCGGTGGGTGGAGATGGTGCGGCACACGTTGATCGTGCTCGGGCCAAAGGTGTTGGCCTCCCGGATGGTTCGCGACTACACCGAGAAGTACTACGCGCCTGCGGCCCAATCCTTGCGCAAGACAGTGCAATCCAACTCCGACGGGGAGCCGTTCGGCGCCGCCCGCGATTTGGCGGCCTACCGGCGGCGCGCCCAGGACGCTTGGCCGAAGATCCAGATCACCGATGTGGACAGCTCGGGGCTGCCCGACACGCCGCTGCTCGGCTCGGAGCTCACCCTGACCGCGAAGGTGCAGCTGGCCGATCTGCGACCCGACGAGGTGACGGTGCAGGCGGTACTGGGTCGCGTCGACGCCGGCAACACCCTGGTGGATCCGGAGACGGTGCCGATGCAGTACACCGGCACCGCCGACGGTGGCAACGCGGTGTTCTCGACGACCACGCCGCTGCCGGTCGCCGGACCCGTCGGCTACACGGTGCGGGTGTTGCCGCACCACCCACTGCTGGCCGGCGACAACGAGCTCGGCCTGGTCACGTCGGCGTGACCTCGGCCCGCAAGGTCGCCGTCGACGGCGGCCCGTACGCGCTGGCCGCGGGCAGCGACGGTGCGCTGTGGGTGACGCTGGTGCACGCGGGCGCGATCGCGCGGGTGACGACGACGGGTGAGGTCACGGTTTTCCCCGTCGCAGCGCAGAGCCGCCCGTCGCTGATCGCCCCCGGCGCCGACGGCGCGTTGTGGTTCACCCGCACCGGTGACGACCACATCGGCCGGATCACCACGGCGGGGGAGTTGAGCGCGTTTTCCGTCGGCGAGGGCCGCGGCCCGTACGGCATCACCGCAGGCCCCGACGCGGCGCTGTGGTTCACCGCGATGACTTCCGGGGAGATCGGCCGGATGTCGCTCGACGGGCAGGTGACCGAATGGCATTCGGTCGGTGGCGCACCGGCGATGATCACGACCGGACCCGACAACGCCTTGTGGTTCACCCTCAACCAGGCCAACGCGATCGGTCGGCTGTCGCCGGCAGAGGGCCTGACCGTACGCGAATTACCCACTGCGGCAGCGGGTCCGGTGGGGGTCGCCGCAACCCACGACGACGCGGTGTGGTTCACCGAGATCCGCGCCGAGAAGCTGGGCCGCATCCCGCTCGACGATGCGATCCAGGAGATCGACCTGCCCGGTAAACCGCACGCGGTGGTGGCCGACCCCGACGACGGGGTGTGGGTGAGCTTGTGGGGGTCACACCAGCTCGCCAGGGTCAGCGGCGAGGGCGAGATCGTGGTGATCGATCTTCCGCCGGGCAGCGAGCCACACGGGGTGGCGATCGGACCCGACCGCGCACCGTGGGTCGCGCTGGAGGCCGGCTACGTGTTGCGGATGCCGATCTGATGCCGCGCAATTATCCGGACACTCGTACAGCAGCCGCGGCGGCCCAGGTAGGTTGCCCTCCAGTGCGTCAATTACGCGCGACGCGTGGCGAAGGATTTCAGCAGTGACGGTTGGAAATGGGTTGCGGTGCGCCATCACGCTCCTGGCGGTCGGCGGACTGATCGGCGGGCTGGCGGGCGGCACGGCGTCGGCCGAACCGGCGATCGAGCCCGTCGTCGACGTGACCCCGGCCGCACCGCCACCCGAGGGTGCGCTGCCACCTGATGCGCCACCGCCGCCGGACGACGGTGCGGTCGCGTCCACGCCGCCGGTCGTGAAGGAGGCTCCCGACGGTTGGCGTCTCGAACTGGGCGCCAAGGACGAGACCCAGAAACCGATTCCGCCGTTGACCACGGCGCTGTCGTCGCGCGAGTACGTGGTCGGCGGAACCTACACCGGCAAGCTGAGCGGTCCCGACGACGGCACCAGTCCCGAGGGCACCCTCGAGGTCGGCTACGAGATCGGCTGCGGCATCGACATGAGCACATCCAACGGCGTCTCGCTGACCGGCACCGCGGGCATCAACCCGTCGCTGGGAATTCTGGGCATCGACGCCGCCGGGCCGCTGGAGCTCGGGGTGTTGCCCAGCGTCGGCGGCAATATCGGCGGCGGCATCACCGTCGGCCTCAAACCCGGTCTGATCAACGTGGTTCCGGTGACGAAAAAGGAGTTCAGCGGCGCCGAGCCGTGGGTGATGGTCAGCGATTTCCGGGTCAAGATCGACGGCTGTGTCGGCGAGTCGTTCATCCGCTCCTATGCGTTTTTGACCCGGTCCACCGATATGTCGGAGGCGATCGTCGCCTGGTACGGCGTGACCAAGCACATCTAGAGACTCCGCCGCGCGAGCAGACGCAGAGGGCCCCATTTGGACAGGTATCAGGGGCATTCTGTGTCTGCTCGCGGTTAGAACTTGCTGTCAGGAGAAGCGGGTGAAGCAGCGGTCCTGATCGCCGAGCACCCCGACGCGGAACGCGTCGATCCGGGAAAACCCGGACGGCACCGACTCGCCGTTGATGTCGCTGGCGACCAAGCCGTTGGTGAGGATGCCCGACACCGCCTCGTCGAGATCGCCTGCGGTCAGCGCGACGGTGTTGCCGTCGGGTGTGGTCACCGACTTCGACAGCATCGTGGTGGCCACGCCGGTGAGACAGGCGGTACGCAGCGCGGCCTCGGCGTCGTCGAGTGCGACGCCGCCGTGCTGGTGCTGGATCGCCTGCATGTAGCGCGACACCAGCACTGAGTAGGCGGTGTTGTCGCCGGTGGCCAGCCCACTGGCGCCGGTGACGTCCTGGGTGCCCATCCGGGCCAGCTCGTCGAGGTCGACGGCGATGGTGTTGGTGTCCGGGCAGTACGACACCGGCGGGCTCGGTCGGGTGCCGGGACAGTCGGCGGCCGCGAAGCTCAGCCGCGGCGGATCGGCGGGTTCGAACAGGATGTCCAGCGCGTCGACGATCGCGCGCACCGAGGTCTCGGACACCTCCCACTCGCCGGTCTCGTTCTCGTCGAGCAGCACGGGCAGATCGCCTCGGCGCTGGCCGATCTCGCGCATGTCGATCGACGCGCATGCGGCCGCGCCGTCGGTGAAGCCGAACTGGAACGCCGAGAGCCGTTCGAACGCCGAGCCGTGCTCGTCGAGGCCGGCGTCCGGGTCGGTCTCGGCCATCAGCGGGTCGCGGAACGCGATCACGGCGGCCAGCACGTTGTTGAGGCCCTCACCGGTGGACAGCGTGAACCGTGGCGAGTTGTCCTCGGCCACCCAGCGCATGTAGACCCCGGCCAGGCAGTCGGCCTGCTGCTCGGCGACCAACGTCGGGGTGGCCTCGCCGACCAGCTCGGCCTGCCGCTGCACGGCGTGGCCGTACTCGTGGGCGAGCACCATCGTGACGCCCATGTCGCCGTGGGCGCGCTGCAGGTCGGGCAGCAGTTCGCCGCGGTCCCATCCGATCGTGCGGTCGTCGTGGCAGAAGCCGGCGTTGACCAGACCGTAGGTGTCGCCGCCGCAGAACGCGATGCTGTCGAATCCGTTGGCGTCCCACGAAATCAGCGCCTTCACCCGGCGGAACGTGCCGCCGAACGGTTCGCGGTAGGCGCTGGACCAGAACTCCTCGATGTCGCTGACGGCCTGGCGGGCGAGTTCGTCGACGTCGCCGCCGTCGGTGCCCTGGACCTCGCGGGTCGGCTTCGCAGGGTCGGGCCGCAGCCCCGTCGGCCCGTCGGTCGCGGGCATACCCGCGACGCGAAACGGGTCGGCGAACACCGAAACGGGTGTGCCCGGCACCGTCGTCGAACAGGCGGCCACGAGCAGCGCCGACGACACCGCGATCACCGCGCCCACCAGATGTCGTCGACCCATGTCGCTATACCTAATACGCCCAACGGGACATTTGGGCGCAAAACTGCGAGTGGATTTAGTCACCGGCGCGCAGCCGCTGCAGCGCTGCACGCACCCGCGTCGGATCGGTCGTCGTCCAAAACGGCGGCAGCGACGCGCGCAGATAACCGCCGTAGCGCGCGGTGGCCATCCGCGAGTCCAGCACCGCGACGACGCCGCGGTCCTCGACGGTGCGCAGCAGCCGTCCCGCGCCCTGCGCCAACAGCAGCGCCGCGTGGCTGGCGGCGACCGTCATGAACCCGTTGCCGCCGCGGGCCGCCACCGCACGCTGGCGGGCGGTCAGCAACGGATCGTCGGGCCGCGGAAACGGAATGCGGTCGATCAGCACCAGCGACAGCGACGGTCCCGGCACGTCGACGCCCTGCCACAGCGACAACGTGCCGAACAGCGACGTCTCGGGATCCTCGGCGAACCGCTTCACCAGCGCCGACGTGGTGTCCTCGCCCTGGCACAGCACCGGGGTGTCGAGGCGCTCGCGCATGACCTCGGCGGCGTCCTTGGCCGCGCGCATCGACGAGAACAGGCCCAGCGTGCGCCCGCCCGCCGCGGTGATGAGCGCCGCGATCTCGTCGAGTTGTTCGGCGTTATTGAATGTCGCCGACGCCGCGGCTGCGGCCCCGTTGCCGCGATGCCCCGGCGGCGGCAGATGTGCGGCGACGTAGAGGATGCCCGACTTGGCGTGCTCGAACGGGGAGCCGACGTCGATACCGCGCCACCTGGTCTGCTCGCCGGTCAGGCCCCAGGCCGTCGCCATCGCGTCGAAGGTGCCGCCGATGGTCAGCGTCGCCGACGTCAACACGGTCGTGGAGTGCTCGAAAAGCCTGTCGCGCAACAACCCTGCCACCGACAGTGGCGCCACCCGCAACACCGCGCGAACGTTGCCGCGGTTGTCTTCGTGGGCCAGCCACACCACATCGGTGCGGTCCGGAATGGCCGGGACGAACGAGTCGATGATGCGTGACGCGGTATCGGCGACGTCGGTCAGCGCGGTGACCGCCTCCGCTCGCGCCGATGCGGCCTTCGGATCGGCCGGGCTGGTGTCGATCGCCGAACGCACCCCGTGGGCGGCATCGCGCAGCGCGGTCAGATAGGTCGCCAGCTCGTCGTCGAGCCTGTCGATCCGACCGGGCGTGGCGTCGTGGATTGCGGAGGAGATCGTGGCCGTCGCCGCCTCCAGCCGTTGCGCCAGTTCGGCGTCGACCAGGCGGGCCGCGCGGCGCTGGGCCACCCCCAGCGACGTCGCCGACAACTCGCCGGTGGCCACCGACGTCACCCGATCGACCAGCTCGTGTGCCTCGTCGACGACGAGCAGCCGGTGCTCGGGCAGCACGGCCGCATCGGAGATTGCGTCGATAGCCAGCAGCGCGTGGTTGGTGACGACGACATCGGCGTGCCCGGCTTTGTCACGGGCCCGCTCCGAGAAGCAGTCTGTGCCGAACGGGCAGCGCGACACCCCGATGCACTCCCGCGCCGACACGCTGACCTGCGACCACGACCGGTCCGGAACCCCGGGTGTCAGCTCGTCGCGATCACCGGTGTCGGTGTCCGACGACCAGGCGATCAGCCGCTGCACATCGCGGCCCAGCGCGCTGGCGGCCATCGGCTCGAACAGCTCGTCCTGCGGCCGGTCTTCGGGTTCGGCGGCGGCCGAACCGTTGTGAATCTTGTTCAGGCACAGGTAGTTTCCTCGGCCCTTCAGCAGCGCGAACGCCGGGGAGCGGGGCAGCACGTCGGCCAGCGACTGGGCCAGCCGGGGCAGGTCACGGTCCACGAGCTGACGTTGCAGCGCGATCGTCGCCGTCGACACCACGACCGGTTCGTCGGTGTCGAGGGCGCGCGCGATCGCGGGCACCAGATAGGCCAACGATTTGCCGGTGCCGGTGCCGGCCTGCACCGCCAGGTGCTCACCGGTTTCGAAGGCGCGGGCCACCGCCTGGGCCATCTCGATCTGGCCGCTGCGCTGGCTGCCGCCCAACGAGGCGACCGCGGTGGCCAGCAGGTCGGTCACGTCTACCGTGGTGCCTCCTAGGTTGCGCGCGCGACCATCCGGGTCGGGATCGCCGGTTCCCCCCGAGACAGCGCCAGGCCGTCCCACGGCAAGCTTTCCAGCCCGGCGCGGACCCGGTCACGCGCGGTTCCCAGCCCGAGGTCGCCGACCGGCTCGCCGTCGCGCACCAGCGCCTTGGTGAGCGGCCGCTCGACCAGGCCGGGCTGGCCCGCGGGCGGCGCTCCATACAGGTGGACGACCTCCTCGACGACGGTGCCGGTGGTCTTGGCCAGCCGCATCGCCTGTTTGCGCCCGCCGTGGGATTCCTTGCGACTGCTGCGTTTCTCCACCGGTATGCCGTCGACCTCGACGAGCTTGTACACCATGCCGGCGGTCGGCGCACCCGAGCCGGTCACCAGCGAGGTGCCGACGCCGAACATGTCGACGGGTTCGGCGCGCAGCGAGGCGATGCCGAACTCGTCGAGATCACCGGAGACCACGATGCGGGTCCGGTGCGCGCCGAGCCGGTCGAGCTGCTCGCGGACCTGACGCGCCAGCACCCCCAGGTCGCCGGAGTCGATGCGCACCGCGCCGAGTCCGGGACCGGCCACCTCGATCGCGTTGGCCACGCCGGCGGTGATGTCGTAGGTGTCGACCAGCAGCGTGGTGTCCACGCCGAGCGCCGCGACCTGCGCGCGGAACGCGGCCTGCTCGTTCGGACCGTCGGCGCTGCTGTACAGCAGCGTGAACGCGTGCGCGCTGGTGCCGACCGCGGGCACCCCGTAGACGCGCTGCGCCTCGAGGTTGGACGAGGCGGTGAACCCGGCGAGGTAGGCGGCGCGCGCGGCGGCGACGGCGGCTTGTTCGTGGGTGCGCCGTGAGCCCATCTCGATCAGCGAGCGGCCCTGGGCCGCAGACACCATGCGCGCAGCCGCCGACGCGATTGCACTGTCGTGGTTGAAGATCGACAGCGCCAGGGTCTCCAGGACCACGCACTCGCCGAACGTGCCGTGTACGGACAGCACCGGTGAGCCCGGGAAGTACAGTTCCCCTTCGGCGTAGCCGTCGACATTGCCGCTGAACCGGTAGTCGGCGAGGTAGGCCAGCGTCTCGGCGTCGCAGAAGTCCGAAAGCGCCGACAGCGCGGCGTCGTCGAACCTGAACTGTGCCAACGACTGCACGAACCGGGCCGTTCCGGCGACCACGCCGTAACGGCGGCCTTCGGGCAGGCGCCGGGCGAACAGCTCGAAGGTGGTGCGGCGGTGCGCGGTGCCGTCGCGCAGGGCGGCCGCCAACATCGTCAGCTCGTACTTGTCGGTCAACAACGCCACAGGCGGCCGGGTCACACCGCAACCGTAGTAGTTAAAGGCCCTCGATATGCCCCGGCTATCCTGAAGAACATGGTTACGCCGGCCAAGGCTCGACCGGGAACCCGGGAGGAGCGTGACGTCGCCACGCACGAGGCGGCCGACGTCCCGTGGGTGACCATCGTCTGGGACGACCCGGTCAACCTGATGACCTATGTGACGTACGTCTTCCAGAAGCTGTTCGGCTACAGCGAGCCGCACGCGACCAAACTCATGCTGCAGGTGCACAACGAAGGTAAAGCCGTGGTGTCGGCCGGCAGCCGTGAGTCGATGGAAATCGACGTGTCCAAACTCCATGCCGCCGGCTTGTGGGCGACCATGCAACAGGACCGCTGACAGAACAGTGCGTAAATGGAAGCGGGTCGACACTGCCGACGGCCCGCGGTTTCGCTCGGCGTTGGCCGCACATGAGGCCGCGCTGCTGCACAGCCTCGCCACGTCGATGATCGCCATGCTCGACGAGCGCCAATCCACCGCTCCCGCAGACGAACTCGAGCAGATCACCGGTATCCGCACCGGAAACTCCGCGCCGCCGGAAGACGAGACGATGAAACGGTTGCTGCCCGACTTCTACCGGTCCCAGACCGACCATCCGGCCGGGTCGGGTACCGCCGAGTCGCTCAACAGCGCGTTGCGCAGCCTGCACGAGCCCGAGATCATCGACGCGAAACGTCAAGCTGCACAGCAACTTCTGGACACCGTCCCGCAGGCCGGCGGCAAGCTCGAGCTGACCGAGGACGACGCGCACGCGTGGGTGGCCGCGGTCAACGACATGCGTCTGGCGCTGGGCACCATGCTCGGTGTCGCATCCGGCGGGCCCGCCGAGCTGCCCGCCGACCACCCGTTGGCCGGACACCTCGACGTGTACCAGTGGCTGACCGTGCTGCAGGAGTATCTGGTTCTGGGACTCATGGGAAGAAGACAATGACGGGTTCGATCACCGATGTCGCCGGCATCCTCGTCGGGCAGCACCACCGCATCGACGCCGACGCCACCCTCGGATCAGGGTGGGCCAGCGGCACCACGGTGGTGCTGACGCCGCCGGGCACCGTCGGCGCCGTCGACGGCCGCGGCGGTGCGCCCGGCACCCGCGAGACCGACCTGCTCGACCCGAGCAACTCGGTGCGCCACGTCGACGCGGTGGTGTTGTCGGGCGGCAGCGCGTTCGGGCTGGCCGCCGCCGACGGCGTGATGCGGTTCCTGGAGGAGCAGGGGCGGGGGGTAGCGATGGACGGCGGGGTGGTGCCGATCGTGCCCGCCGCGGTGGTGTTCGACCTGCCCGTCGGCGGCTGGGCGTGCCGGCCGACGCCGGAGTTCGGGTACACCGCGGCGGCCAGCGCCGGCACCGAGGTGGCCGTCGGCACCGTCGGCGCGGGCACCGGAGCGCGCGCCGGCGTGCTGAAGGGCGGCGTGGGTACGGCGTCGATCACGCTCGAGTCGGGGGTGACCGTCGGGGCGGTGGTGATCGTCAACTCGGCCGGTGACGTGGTGGACCCGGCGACCGGGCTGCCGTGGCTGGCCGACCAGATCGCCGAACTGGGCCTGGTCGCGCCGCCGGCCGACCAGATCGCCGCGTACGCCGGCCGCCACCAGGAGTTCAGCCCGCTCAACACCACGATCGCCGTCGTCGCCACCGACGCGGTGCTGAGCAAGGCCGGCTGTCGGCGCGTCGCGGTCGCCGCGCACGACGGGCTGGCCCGCACCATCCGGCCGTGCCACACCCCGCTGGATGGCGATACGGTGTTTGCGCTGGCCACCGGGGCGGTGGAGGTGCCGCTGGACCCGACCACCCCGGCGTCGATGTCGCCGGAGACGCCGCTGATCACCGCGATCGGCGCGGCCGCCGCGGACTGCCTGGCCCGCGCGGTGCTCGTCGGCGTGCTGGCCGCGGAGCCGGTGGCCGGAATACCGACCTACCGGGACATGTTGCCCGGAGCGTTCGGGCGATGACGCGCCCCGAGGGGCTCCCAGAAAGGCAACGACAGTGCTGGTGATCCGGGCCGACCTGGTCGACGCGATGGTCGCGCACGCCCGCGCCGACCATCCCGACGAGGCGTGCGGCATCATCGCCGGGCCGGAGGGCTCCGATCGGCCCGAGCGGTTCATCGCGATGGTCAACGCCGAACGTTCCCCGACGTTCTACCGCTTCGACTCGATGGAGCAACTGAAGGTGCACCGGGAGATGGAAGAGGCCGACGAGGCCCCGATCGTCATCTACCACTCACACACCGCCACCGAGGCCTATCCCAGCCGCACCGACGTCTCGCTGGCCCAAGAACCCGACGCCCATTACGTGCTGGTGTCGACGCGTGACCCCGACGAATACGAGCTGCGCAGCTACCGCATCGTCGACGGCGTCGTCACCGAAGAACCCGTCAAGATCGTCGAGCAGTATGAGGAGCAACCATGACCGTGACCGTCTCGATCCCGACCATCCTTCGCCCCCACACCGGCGGCGAAAAGCGGGTGACCGCATCTGGTGCCACCCTGGCCGCGGTGATCAGCGATCTCGAGTCGAACTACGCCGGGATCTCTGAACGGTTGGTCGATGACGGCAAGCTGCACCGCTTCGTCAACATCTACGTCAACGACGAAGACGTGCGGTTCTCCGGCGGGCTGGACACCACGATCGCCGACGGCGACTCGGTCACGATCCTGCCCGCCGTGGCAGGCGGCTGATCTTGGCGCGTTACGAGTCGCTGCTCGACGCGCTCGGCAACACCCCGCTGGTCGGGCTGCGCCGGCTGTCGCCGCACTGGGACGACGGGGCCGACGGCGCACCGCACGTGCGGTTGTGGGCCAAGCTCGAGGACCGCAACCCGACCGGGTCCATCAAGGACCGCCCCGCGCTGCGGATGATCGAGGACGCCGAACGCCGCGGGCTGCTGACCCCCGGCGCGACCATCCTGGAGCCCACCAGCGGCAACACCGGCATCTCGTTGGCGATGGCCGCGTTGCTCAAGGGCTACCAGATGATCTGCGTGATGCCGGAGAACACGTCGATCGAACGGCGTCAGCTGCTCGAGCTCTACGGCGCGCGGATCATCTACTCCGCGGCCGAAGGCGGGTCCAACACCGCGGTGGCGCACGCCAAAGAGCTTGCACAACAGAACCCGTCGTGGGTGATGCTCTATCAGTACGGCAACGCGTCCAACACGTTGTCGCATTACGAGGGCACCGGACCCGAGCTGTTGGCCGACCTGCCCGAGATCACCCACTTCGTCGCGGGGCTGGGCACCACCGGCACGCTGATGGGCACCGGGCGCTATCTGCGCGAGCAGGTGCCCGGCGTGCAGATCGTGGCCGCCGAACCCCGCTACGGCGAAGGGGTGTATGCGCTGCGCAACATCGACGAGGGCTTCATCCCCGAGCTGTACGACCCCGACGTGCTGACCACCCGCTACTCCGTCGGCTCCTATGACGCGATCAAACGCACCCGCGAACTGGTGCAGGTCGAGGGGATCTTCGCCGGCATCTCCACCGGCGCGGTGCTGCACGCCGCGCTGGGCATGGCGGCCAAGGCGGTCAAGGCAGGTCAGCGCGCCGACATCGCGTTCGTCGTCGCCGACGCCGGTTGGAAGTATCTGTCGACCGGTGCCTACGCCGGTAGCCTGGATGAAGCCGAAGACGCGCTGGAAGGACAGCTATGGGCTTGACCGGCACGGGCGGATATCCGGGCACGTCCGGGCCCGCGCAGCCGAAGGGCCGCCCGCCCTGGGTGGTCGGCGGCCTGACGATTCTCAGCTTCGTCGTGCTGCTGTGGTTGATCGAGCTGTGGGACTCGCTGACCGGACATCGGCTGGACGACAACGGGATCCGACCGCTGGAAAGCGACGGGCTGACCGGCATCCTGTTCGCCCCGCTGCTGCATTCGGACTGGGATCATCTGATCGCCAACTCCGTTCCGGCGCTGGTGCTCGGATTTCTGATGACGCTGGCGGGGATGTCGCGGTTCATCTTCGCGACCGCGATCGTATGGATCCTCGGCGGCTTCGGCACCTGGCTGATCGGCAACGTCGGCGCGCACTGCCCGTACGTCGGGGTGCGCTGCGAGACCAACCACATTGGCGCGTCGGGGCTGATCTTCGGCTGGCTGGCGTTTCTGATCGTGTTCGGCTTCTTCACCCGAAAAATCTGGGAGATCGTGGTCGGCGTGATGGTGCTGCTGGTGTACGGCAGCATTCTGCTCGGCGTGCTGCCCGGCACCCCGGGCGTCTCCTGGCAGGGCCACCTCAGCGGCGCGGTCGCCGGCGTCATCGCGGCCTACCTGCTGTCCGGACCCGAACGTAAGGCGCGGGCGCTACGGAAACCGGTGCAGCCGCCGCGCCTGCCGTCGTGACGACCGTCGACGCACCCGTCGGCATCTTCGACTCCGGGGTCGGCGGGCTGACGGTCGCCCGCGCGATCATCGACCAGCTGCCCGACGAAGACATCATCTATGTCGGCGATACCGCGAACGGACCGTACGGGCCGCTGACCATTCCGCAGATCCGCGCGCACGCGCTGGCGATCGGCGACGACCTGGTGGCGCGCGGCGTGAAGGCGCTGGTGATCGCCTGCAATACCGCGTCGTCGGCGTGCCTGCGCGACGCCAGGGAGCGTTACGCGCCGGTGCCCGTCGTCGAAGTGATCCTGCCCGCGGTGCGCCGCGCGGTGGCCGCGACCCGCAACGGCCGCATCGGCGTCATCGGCACCGCGGCGACCATCGCGTCGGGGACTTACCAGGACGCGTTCGGCGCCGCGCGCGACACCGAGGTGATCGCGGTGGCGTGCCCGCGGTTCGTCGACTTCGTCGAGCGGGGCGTGACCAGCGGACGCCAGGTGCTGGGCCTGGCCGAGGGTTACCTCGAACCGCTGCAGCGCGCCGAGGTCGACACCCTGGTGTTGGGCTGCACGCACTATCCGATGCTGTCGGGGCTGATCCAGTTGGCGATGGGTGAGCATGTGACGCTGGTGTCCAGCGCGGAGGAGACCGCCAAGGACTTACTGCGGGTGCTCACCGAACTCGATTTGTTGCACCCGCACCGCGATCATCCGGACGGCGGCGGTGCGCAGCGGATCTTCGAGGCGACCGGTGATCCTGAGTCGTTCACCACACTTGCCGCCCGGTTCCTCGGCCCGTCGCTGGACGGTGTTCGACCTGTTCAACGTCACGTCGGCGCCGGCAAGTGATCTACCCCAAGAAACAAGCGCAAACCCGCGATGTCTTCGTCACACCGGTGACGGGCATGGCAAGCTAGAGAACGTGCGAATCACCGTACTCGGTTGCTCCGGCAGTGTCGTCGGACCTGATTCGCCGGCGTCTGGTTATTTGATCTCGGCACCGGATACCCCGCCGCTGGTCGTCGATTTCGGCGGCGGTGTGCTGGGCGCGTTGCAACGCTATGCCGATCCCAACGATGTGCATGTGCTGCTTTCGCATCTGCACGCCGACCATTGCCTCGACCTGCCCGGGCTGTTCGTCTGGCGGCGCTACCACCCGTCCCCGGCGCAGGAGCCCGGCATCCTGTACGGGCCGGCGAACACCTGGGCGCGGTTGGGCGCGGCATCCTCACCGGAGGGCGGCGAGATCGACGACTTCTCCGACGTGTTCGAGGTGCGCCACTGGATCCATGACCAGTCGGTGACGATCGGCTCGTTGACCGTGGTGCCCAAGCTGGTTTGCCATCCGACCGAGTCCTACGGTCTGCGCTTCGCGGATCCGTCCGGGGCGACGTTCGTCTACAGCGGCGACACCGGTTACTGCGACGCGCTGATCGACCTGGCCCGCGGCGCCGACGTGTTCCTGTGCGAGGCGTCGTGGACGCATTCACCGGACCGGCCGCCCAACCTGCACCTGTCGGGTACCGAGGCGGGACGCGCGGCCGCGCAGGCCGGCGTCGGCGAACTTCTGTTGACCCACATTCCGCCGTGGACGTCTCGCGAGGACGTGATCAGCGAGGCCAAGGCGGAGTTCAACGGCCCGGTGCACGCGGTGGTGTGCGGAGAGACGTTCGACGTCCCCCGCAAGTAGGGACCCCGATAGGGTGGGCCCGTGTCCACACGAGAAGACGGCCGACGCGACGACGAACTGCGGCCGGTGCGCATCACCCGCGGCTTCACCACCCACCCCGCCGGCTCGGTGCTGGTCGAGTTCGGCGAGACCCGCGTGATGTGCACCGCCAGCGTCACCGAGGGTGTGCCGCGCTGGCGCAAGGGCACCGGGCAGGGCTGGCTGACCGCCGAGTATGCGATGCTGCCCGCCGCCACCCACGATCGCTCGGACCGCGAATCGGTCAAGGGCCGCGTCGGCGGCCGCACCCAGGAGATCAGCCGGCTGGTCGGCCGGTCACTGCGGGCGTGCATCGACCTGGCGGCGTTGGGTGAGAACACGATCGCGATCGACTGCGACGTGCTGCAGGCCGACGGCGGCACCCGCACCGCCGCGATCACCGGCGCCTACGTCGCGCTGGCCGACGCGGTGACCTATCTGTCCGCGGCCGGCAAGCTGAGCGACCCGCGGCCGCTGTCGTGTGCGATCGCGGCGGTCAGCGTCGGCGTCGTCGACGGGCGCATCCGCGTCGACCTGCCCTATACCGAAGACTCCCGCGCCGAGGTCGACATGAACGTCGTCGCCACCGACACCGGAACGCTCGTGGAGATCCAGGGCACCGGCGAGGGTGCGACGTTCCCGCGCTCGACACTGGACAAGATGCTCGATGCCGCGATGGTCGCCTGCGAGGAGATCTTCGAAATCCAGCGCCAGGCACTGGAATTGCCGTATCCCGGGGTGCTGCCGGAATCTGCTGAGCCGCCGAAAAAGGCGTTCGGAAGCTGACGCGCCTGCTGGTGGCCAGCCGCAACCGCAAGAAGCTGGCCGAACTGCACCGGGTGCTCGATACCGCGGGGGTGTCCGGTTTGACGCTGCTGTCCCTGGATGACGTGGCGCCGTTCGACGAGGCCCCCGAGACCGGTGCGACGTTCGAGGACAACGCATTGGCCAAGGCGCGCGACGCATTTCGGGCCTCCGGGCTGGCCACCGTTGCCGATGACTCCGGGTTGGAAGTCGACGCGTTGAACGGGATGCCCGGCGTGCTGTCGGCGCGGTGGTCGGGCACGACCGGCGATGCTGCCGAAAACGACCGAGCCAACACCGCGTTGCTGCTGGCCCAGTTGCGCGATGTGCCCGACGAGCGGCGCGGCGCGGCGTTCGTGTCGGCGTGCGCGCTGGTGTACGACGCCGGTGAAACCGTGGTGCGTGGCACGTGGCCCGGCAGCATCGTGCGCGAGCCCCGCGGCGACGGCGGCTTCGGCTACGACCCAGTGTTCTTACCCGCGGGCGCGACGAGGACCGCCGCCGAGCTCAGCCCGGCCGAGAAGGACGCCGTGTCGCACCGCGGGCGAGCGTTGACCGCGCTGCTGCCGGCCCTGCGCGAACTGGCTGCTCGAACGTGAGCTTGTGCGCGAGATTTGTCGAAAAGTTCGGTCACGAGCTCACGTTGGGCGCCTGAACCCGACGCAAATTTTGTATAGCCGATCTAATCGGTAGCATCCCCGGGGTGCGCAGCCGTCTCGCTTCCCCAGGCGTCGACGGCGTGCGCACCCGGCACCCGGCGATCGTCGTCGCGGTTCTGGCCGCCGCGGGCATCAGCGTGTCGCTGATGCAGACCCTGGTCATCCCGCTGATCCCCGAACTGCCCGCGCTGCTGCACACCAACGCCGCCAACGCGTCGTGGGTGATCACCGCGACGCTGCTCACCGCCGCGGTGGCGACCCCGGTGTTCGGCCGGCTCGGCGACATGTACGGACCCAAGCCGATCCTGCTGATCTGCGCCGCCACGCTGACGGTCGGGTCGTTGATCGCGGCGACGACGAATGCGTTGCTTCCGGTGATCATCGGCCGGGCGCTACAGGGCTTCGGCATCCCGATCATCCCGTTGGGCATCAGCGTGCTGCGGGCGTCGGTTCCGCCGCACCGTGTGGGCACCGCGATGGGGCTGATGAGCTCATCGCTGGGGGTGGGCGGCGCGCTCGGGCTTCCGCTGTCGGCGATCATCGCCGACCGGTTCGACTGGCACGCGCTGTTCTGGTTCGCCGCGGCGCTCGGTGTTGCGTCGGGTCTGCTGTTCGCGGTGCTGGTTCCGCGGATCCCGGCGACATCGACCGACCGGTTCGATCCACTCGGCACGATCGGGCTGGCCGTCGGGCTCGTGGCGCTGCTGCTCGGCATCTCCAAGGGCGGCGACTGGGGCTGGACGAGCGCGACGACGCTCGGGATGTTCGTCGCGTCGATCGTCGTCTTCGGCTTGTTCGGGCTGTGGCAGTTTCGCACCGCTGCGCCGATCGTCGACCTGCGCACCACGTTGAAGCGGCCCGTGCTGAGCACCAACATGGCATCGATCGCGGTGGGTTTCGCGTTGTTCGCGCTGTCGTTGATCGGGCCGCAGGTCCTGGAACTGCCGCCCGAGACGGGCTATGGGTTGGGCCAGAGCATGCTGCAGGCCGGGCTGTGGCTGGCGCCGGGCGGGCTGGCGATGATGGTGTCGGCGCCGATCGCGTCGCGAATTGCCGCGGCGCGCGGCCCGAAGTTCACGCTGATCATCGGCAGCCTGATCGTGTCGGGCTCATATCTGGCGGGTCTGGTGCTGATCGGCAGCGCGTGGCAGGTGTCGGTATTCAATGTGCTGGTCAGTGTTGGGGTGGGGTTCGCGTTCACGTCGATGCCCGCGCTGATCAACGCCGCGGTGCCGATCTCGGAAACCGCTGCGGCCAACGGCATCAACGCGTTGGCGCGGTCGCTGGGCACATCCATCTCGAGCGCCGTGGTGGGTGCTGTGCTCGCGGGGATGACGATCTCGGTTGCGGGCCATCAGTATCCGTCGCTGACGGCATTGCGGGTCGCGCTGGTGATCGCTGCGGCCATGGCCGCGCTCGCGGCGCTGCTTGCGGTGCTGATCCCGGCGACCGTCGGCGCGGTCGCACCCGATGTCGGCGCGAGGGAACCGGTTACAAGCCGAAGCGGTCCTTGATCTCCTTGGTCTGCACCTGCTCGACGACGATGCCGACGAGCGGGATGGTGCCCGCCAGCAGCACGCCGATGGTCTTGGCGATCGGCCAGCGCACCTTGACCGCGAGGTTGGCGGTGAACAGCAGATAGACGAAGTACACCCAGCCGTGGACGACGGCGATCCAGTTCAGGCCCTCGACGTGGTAGACGTACTTCATCACCATCTCGTAGCACAGCGCGATCAGCCAGATACCGGTCGTCCACGCGAGGATGCGGTAGCCCAAGAGTGCCTTGCGGATGGCGTCGATCGGTGTGGTGGGCGCAGGGGTCTCGGTCATGTCGTCGGCTGTTCCTTGTCTTTCTCTGCGAGCTCGGCGAGGTAGGCGTTGTACTCACGCAAGACCGGGTCGCCGTCGGTGGCGGGCTCCGGCTTGCGGCGTTCGGGCAGCAGCCCGGCGGGGATCTCGGTGACGGCGTCGCGGCTGGTCGGCTCGGGCGGTGCCTCTTCGTAGCGGACGAACTTGTAGTAGGCGTACACGAGGAAACCCGCGAACATGGGCCACTGCAACGCGTAGCCGAGGTTCTGGTAGTCGCCCGCCGTGGACTCGAAGCGGGTCCACTGCCACCACGCCAGGGCCAGGCAGCCGGCGGCGCCGACGATCACCAAAGCGATGAGCGCCGGTCTGCTACGCCGTGTAGTGGACACCATTCAACGGTACCGCGACGGCCTTCGGCCCGACGAACTCATCCAGCCGAGCAGTGGCCGCCTTGCGGTAAATGGAGACGATGTACTTACTCGACCGGGTCCACGGGATGTCGAGCTTGTCGAGCGCGGCGGTGAACAGCCCCAGGATGTCCTCGGATCGGTTTGTGAAGTGGTACCGGATGCTGCGGACCCCGCGATCGTTGGCGACGACGCGGCAGCCGTCGCTGTGGATGAGGCCCAGAACGAACTCTTCGGTTGCCTGGTCGATGAGCGCTTGCTGCCAGGGCTCGAGTCTGATCGGCCTCTCATGCTTCTTGCCGGGGCCATGCTGAGGAAGTAGGCATGGCCAGTGTTTTGAGTACAGCCACACGTCAACGCAACCATCAGAGCGACGAAGGATACGGGCATGCTGGCCGGGCATCAACAAGTCGATCGCCTGACGACAACGTTCGATGACCGGCGGATACTTCGCGTCAAGCGTGATTCGCAGGATGAAGGCCCGTGGACGACGAGAAATGCATCCGTCGCCAAGGTACAAACCGAGCAGATAGGCATACGGTTCTGCGGCGACCGCGGAGAAATCATGCTCGATCCAGCCACGTGAGGGATCGCCGTGGTTACGTGGCCGACGGCCGGGGCGACATCGCAGATCCCGCACAGTCCTGCGTGGTATGCCGGTCAACCGCGCAATGGCGCAGTCATTGAATCCAGCTGCAGCCAGACCACGTACAGCTTCGACCTCTTCCGCAGAACGCACTCTTCGCCCCTGTCCTCGAACTCAAGGTATGGGACGCCGCCGACATATTTCTTGTTCGAGACGGAGCTGTACGATCAGCGCATTGCGCGAGTGGCGGAACGGCAGACGCGATGGCTTTAGGTGCCATTGTCCTTTGGACGTGGGGGTTCAAATCCCCCCTCGCGCACTTTCGTTCGTCGACTTCTGCGGGATGGTCGTTCGGACGGCCAATGGACGACCGTTGCGCAGATCTCGACGGTTAGCTGCTCGGTGAAACGATCTCCGGCTCGGCGGACTGCCTGACGAAGCAAACGATGCTGCCGACGAAGCCGACCGTCGCGATCAAGCCGAACACCAAGGCGACCATTCCGTCGCCGACCGTCCAGCTGGCCAGCGCTACCGCGATCGCGATCACCCCGGCGATGTTCAGGAAGAGCCCGGTCGTCGCAACGGCCTCCGACCACGCTTCGGAACGGGTGTCGTCGGAAGGTGCGGAGGTGCGTCCGCGCATCAAGCTCTCCTATCGGCGATCCAACTCAGATGCCGAGGAATTGACCTACCGGCCAATTTCTAAACGCGCATACGCGGAATTCGACGTCAGGCGGTTTGCCCGACCGCGTCCTGGCGGCGCCGCACCGGGTACCCGTTGAGTTCGGCGAGCGACCGCAACTGCCTCAGCGCGAACCGTCGGGCCCGGCCGGACTCAGGAATCAGAATGCCGGCCCAGATCCCTTCGGCCGCCGGCGTCTCACACGCCTCCTGCGCGCAGCGCCAGCGTCGCGGGCACGCCCGGCAGATCGCCTTGGCCCCCTCGTCAGCGGTCGTCGTCCAACGATCCGGATCGCGGGTGCAGGCACCGAGGGGGCCATCGCCTGCCGCGTTCGCACCGGTGACCGGCAACGCGACCACCCCTGGAGTTGGCGTGCTGCGCACTTCGCGGTTTTGCATCCTGTTGGCCTTCCGATGTCGCTGAGTCCAGACCGCCGGCAAGCCGACAATACAAGCGTATCGGAATCGACGATACAGCTGTATTGCTACGCTGTCACGGTGACCATCACCGCCGGGCCGAATGCACGGTCGAGCGTCGAGAAAATCCGGGACGCGGCGCTGCGCAGCTTTGCCACCACCGGGACCGCGACGACGTCGCTGCGGACGGTGGCCGCAACCGCCGGCGTGTCCCTGGGCCTGGTGCAACACCACTTCACGACGAAAGCCGGCCTGATCAAGGCCGTCGACGACTACGTGATGGCGATGGTGAACGAGACCCTGTCAGAGCCGGTCACCGAACCGCCGGGCGATTCGATCGCCGACATCGGACAGCGGGTGACCCGGCTCGTCATCGAACACCCCGACGTCGTGGACTACGTCGGACGGGCCCTGACCGACGGCAGCCCGCTCGGGCGGAAACTGTTCGACGCGCTGGCGGCCATGGGTGCGGCCCGGTGGCAACAGCGCCGCGAACTGGGGTTGACGCGTCCCGGACTGGATCCGACGTGGGCGACGCTGAACCCGCTTGTGCTGGCGCTGGGCACCTTCATCCTGCGCGCACACGTCGAGCGGCATCTGCCTGAGCCGTTCGCCACGCCCACGCAGCTGCAGCGCTGGCAGGCCGCCGTCGACGCGCTGTTGCGCGAAGGGCAGATTCGACGCTGAAGACGTTAAAGGCGTTCGCCGCCAATGCGTTTGCGGTATGTCGTCGGTGTCTCACCGCAGAACTGGGTGAAGGCGCGGGTGAACGAGCTGAGGCTATCGAAGCCGACCGCCGACGCGGTCTCCTGCACGGGCTGTCCCGGCGCGGCCAACAGCGCCATCGCGCGCAACATGCGCGCATGTAACAGGTATGTCCGCCAAGGTATTCCGAGCGTTTCCTGGAACAGGCGCCGCAATGTGCGCTCGGATACGGCCACGGCGCGGCTGACGTCGTCGACGGTGGCGGTGTCGAGGTGTTCCTTGGTGTAGGCCATCGCGGCTGCGACGGTCGGGTGCTCGGAGGTCGGCAGGCTCAGCGGGGCCTCGTGATCCAGCGCTTCGCTGACCAGATGGGCCAGGGTGCGAAAGAAGCCGTCGGATATGTCGTCGCCGTGCGGGCGGTCGATCGGCCAGCGCAGCGCGTAGAGCATCATCTCCCGGATCAGCGGTGAGACGGCGATGATCCGGGCGCGGTCACCGCCGTCGGGGATCAACAGGGGGTCGAACATCACCGCGACGGTTCGCACGTCGGGGTTCATCGTCGCCTGGTGATCCAGCCCGACGGGGATCCATGCCGCCTGTTGCGGCGGCAGCAGGTAGTGCGCACAGTCGGTTTCCACCTCGACCACGCCGCCGACCGCGTACTCGATCTGGTGCACATCATGTGAATGCCATCCCGTGATCAGCGCATCGCCGTGGTACAGATAGCTGCCACCCAGGGCCCGGCCGCCGCGGCGCAGGTCGATGACCCGGCGCGCCCCCTCGTTGGCCGATTCGGTCAACACTCTGTCCGATAGCGCAGAGACGGTCACGCCATTAGACGGTACTACTGGGGTATGAGCGAAGGCATGCGACCTGAAGACCTGATCCTGGTGAGCATTGACGACCACGTCGTCGAACCCCCCGACATGTTCCTGCGCCACGTGCCGGCGAAGTACAAGGACGAGGCGCCGATCGTGGTGACCGACGACAAGGGCGTCGATCAGTGGATGTATCAGGGCCGCCCGCAGGGTGTCAGCGGGCTGAACGCGGTGGTGTCGTGGCCGGCAGAGGAGTGGGGCCGGGATCCGGCCGGGTTCGCCGAGATGCGTCCGGGCGTGTACGACGTGCACGAGCGGGTCCGCGACATGAACCGCAACGGCATCCTGGCCTCGATGTGCTTCCCGACGTTCACCGGGTTTTCCGCGCGCCATCTCAACATGACCCGCGAAGACGTCACCCTGGTGATGGTGTCGGCCTACAACGACTGGCATATCGACGAGTGGGCCGGGTCCTATCCGGACCGCTTCATCCCGATCGCGATCCTGCCGACGTGGACGCCGGAGGGGATGTGCAACGAGATCCGCCGGGTCGCGGCCAAGGGTTGCCGGGCGGTGACCATGCCGGAGCTGCCCCATCTGGAAGGCCTGCCGAGCTACCACGACGA
Source organism: Mycolicibacterium pulveris (assembly GCA_050205315.1). Taxonomy (GTDB): domain Bacteria; phylum Actinomycetota; class Actinomycetes; order Mycobacteriales; family Mycobacteriaceae; genus Mycobacterium; species Mycobacterium pulveris_A. Next base: position 27,266 of record JBNMRA010000015.1, read on the forward strand.
GGACTACTGGGGACCGGTGTTTCGCACCCTGTCCGAGGAGAACGTGGTGATGTGCCTGCACATCGGCACCGGCTTCGGCGCGATCAGCATGGCGCCCAACGCCCCGATCGACAACCTGATCATCCTGGCCACCCAGGTGTCGGCGATGTGCGCGCAGGATCTGCTGTGGGGTCCGGCGATGCGCAACTATCCCGACCTGAAATTCGCGTTCTCCGAAGGCGGTATCGGCTGGATCCCGTTCTACCTCGACCGCTCCGACCGGCACTACACCAACCAGAAGTGGCTGCGCCGCGACTTCGGTGACAAGCTGCCGTCCGACGTCTTCCGCGAGCACTCGCTGGCCTGCTACGTCACCGACAAGACCTCGCTGAAGCTGCGCCACGAAATCGGCATCGACATCATCGCGTGGGAGTGCGATTACCCGCACTCGGACTGCTTCTGGCCCGACGCGCCCGAGCAGGTGCTGGCCGAGCTCAACGCCGCGGGGGCATCGGATTCCGACATCAACAAGATCACCTGGGAGAACTCGTGCCGGTTCTTCAGCTGGGATCCGTTCAAGCTGACGCCGCGCGCTGAGGCAACGGTTGGAGCGTTGCGCGCCAACGCAGCCGACGTCGACGTGTCGATACGTCCGCGTAAGGAATGGGCGCGCCTCTACGAGCAGAAGCAGCTCGCCAAGGCGTGAGGTGATCAGTCACCGAGCCTAAGCTGCTTTCATTTCTGCGGTCAGGGCTGTTGTCTCGTCGGGTTCACAGCCCTGAACGCAATATTCCGGCGGTGTGATCGGATCAGCGTCGGGTGGTGTCGCCAGGCGGAGGATCGCCGCGCCGCAACCGCAGCACCGACGCGGCAATCGACGCCACGCCGACGCCGACGAGAAGCACGCTCAGCGTCAGGAAGACCAGGCCACCGTGTGTGAAAAACGTGTAGCCGCGTAGCCCGCCGAGCACGATCGCGAAGATCCCGCCGACAATCAGCCACCGCGCCTGACGCACGGTGGGCGGTACGAGGCTGTTCACCACATCAAACCGCGGACCATCTCGGCCGGCGGGATGTCCTCGACGGCGATGATTCCGCTGGGGGCCCGGCACACCCAGTCGATCACGTTGACGACGCGTGCGGCGGTGGAGACACACCCTGCCTCGGTGACGTCTAGCGTCGGATGAGATAGCAGGGTGCTCATCTCGATGCGCGGCTCACCCTCCACGATCACCTTGTGCACGCCGGAATGGCCGTCGGGCGGATACTCCCAGTCCGGTGCCGCCTCGGGGGTGAGCCGGGTGGTGTGCTCCACGGTGATGATCGGAACTCCGCCGCGTACCCCTTCTGCAGCGAAACGCACCCCGGCCAGCCGGCCGGGCTGGACGGTCATCATCTTGCACTCGATGCGTTTGTCGGTGTACCAGGGCTCGTAGCGGTCGGTGACCTCGTCGAGTTCGACGCCGAGATGGTCCGCGAGGTTGCGCACCAGCCCGCCGAATATCGACGCGACGACGCCGGGCTGAAACGCCATCGGGCGCTCATCGTCGGGGCCGGCGCCGAAACCCATTGCAGTGCCCGTGTATTCGTAGTCATCGTAGTTGCCGTAGTCGAAGACCTCCTGCACGGCGACGGACTTTGCGCGGGTGACCAGGCTCAGCGCGGCGAGCGCTGCGGTGTCCCCGGAGTAGCCGGGGTCGATGCCGTTGACGTAGAGCGACGAATTGCCTGCCTCACAAGCCTCTTCCAATGGTTTTCGCAGCCAATCATCGGCCTGGTTCGGTGTCACCAACCACACCATCGACGTGCCGACGACGTTGATGCCCGCGGACAGGAACTTCGCCATCTGTTCGATCGCCTCCATCGGGCGCGTCTCGCCCAGCGCGGTGTACACCACGCAGTCGGGCTTCAGCGCGATGAGCGCGTCGATGTCGTCGGTCGCGATCACCCCGGTCGGTTCGCTGAGCCCGCACAGCTGAGCCGCGTCCTTGCCGATCTTGTCGGGGCTGGCGGCATGCACCCCGACGAGCTCCAGATCGGGACGCCCGATCAGCGCGGGCAACGAGTGCTGCCCGACGTTGCCGGTGGAAAACTGGACTACTCTGCGCATCTGGTATCCGTTCTCGGTCAGTAGTCGGGGATGGGCAGCGGCAGGTTATTCGAGTCGATCCCGCCGTCGACGTGGAAGATGGCGTTGGTCGCGTAGCAGTCCTTGGTCGATAGGTAGACGCAGAGCCGACCGAGATCCTCGACGTCGCCGAGTCGATGCAGCGGTGTGAGCGAGAGCATCGTGTCCAGTGCCCCCGGCATCATATCGAGGCCGCTTTGCAGTCCCTCGGTGGCGAATGAGCCGAGTGCGATGGCATTGACGCGGATCTTCGGCGCCAACTCCTGGGCCATCGCCCGAGTGAGTGCTTCGAGCCCGCCCTTCGCGACGCAGTACGCGGTAAGCGCGCGGATGCCGAAACGTGCTGAGCCCGAGGAGATGTTGACAATGTTGCCGTGTCCGGCCTCGATCATGTGACGGGCGGCGAGTTGACTCATGATGAACGCTGACGTGACACACCAGTCGAAGGTGTGCCGGAAGTCCTCGTCGGTGATGTCGAGAAACGACCCGAACGTCGAACCACCCACGTTGTTGATGAGGATGTCGATACGCCCGAACTCTTTCATCGCCGTGTTCACCACACGTTCACCGTCCGGCCGGCTCATCGCGTCGGCGACCAGGGCCAGCCCCTTGCCGCCGTTCTCCTCGATGCCGGCGATCGTCGCGTCGATGTCCGACTCGGTGCGCGCGGTGCCGACCACCGTCGCCCCCGCTTCGGCAAGCACCCTGGCGATCCCTTGTCCGACACCCTTACCCGCGCCCGTGACGATCGCCACCTGGCCGTCGAGGTTGAACTGTTCCAACGCCATGCGGACTCCTCCGTGAAATTGACTGCAGTCAATCACAGATGTCGAGCCAAGAAAAGTGTTGCTATCGTCAAGGTATGGCAGTGGTGGAAAGGCCATCGGCACGTGAGGCCAAACGTCTGCAGACGCGAGAGCGACTGATGGGGGCGGCCATTGCCGAGTTCAAACGGGCCGGGATGGCCGAGGCGGACGTCGGCGCGATCGTCGCGGCGGCCGGAGTCGCGCACGGCACGTTCTTTTTTCACTTTCCGACCAAACAGCACGTGCTGCTCGAGTTGGAGCGCCGTGAAGAGGAGCGCATCGCCAAACAACTGGGCCGGTTCGCAGAATCCAAACGCAGCCTTTCGGCGATTCTCAAAGAGGCCGTTCGGCTGGTGCTGGGGCTCGAGCGCCGGCTCGGCGCGATGCTGTTCAAAGACTTCCTTGCGCTGCACTTTTCGCAGAGCCGACCCGCCGACGAGAGCCAGGAGCACCCGGTCATCGTCAGGGTGGCCCAGGAGATCGAACGCGCCCAGAGGGCCGGCCGGGTCGCCTCCGACGTCAATCCCATGAACAGCGCGGTGTTCTTCCTGCTCGGCCTGTACGCGTTGCTGACCACCACCAGCGAGTGGCCGACCCAGAGCGCGATGCTCGACGACTACATCGCCAGGACGCTGCGGGGCATCGAGGTCCGCTGATTGGTTGACTTGAGTCAACCGCGCTGACAAGCTTCATGGCACCCACCGGTTTCAGGAGGTGCCTTTGAACCCGCCCGCGATGACCGCGACAGCCAGCGGTCTCGACGAACACATGGAGATCTCGCGGCAGGCTCAGCGCCACGCCGACAAGTGGCTCATTTCGGGCAGTGTGCTGATCGGTACCGCAGCGCTGGGCATCTTCGGGTTGCCGCTCTTCCTGCGGGGTGTGTGGCTGCTGCGCAAGGCGCAACGGGACGGGCTGACCGTGCGGCCGATGCTGGTGACGCTGCTGGGCTACTGCGTCATCGTCGATGCCGCGATCAACGTGTTCGGTTGGGCGTTGGATCTGGTGGCCCACCACACGATTCTGGCCCGGGTCTTGTTGAATGGCTGGGGCGCGATGTTCGATGCCGGATACTTCTGGCACTACAACGAGCTGTGGATCGGCGGTGCGGCCGGACCGGGGGAGAAGGCGCTCGAAGTCGGTCTGATCCTCACGGTGTTCTGCATGCGAATCGCGGCCGGTATCGGCTTTCTGCAGATGAAGCGCTGGGGTCATCAGTGGATGATCGTCACCTGCTGGATGGGCGTGGTGATCTGGTGCGTGTACGTGTTCAACATGACGATGTATGCAGACGTGCGCTACGCCGGGGTGATCCTTCCGGTCGTCGGCTGGTGGATCTACGACATCTTCTACATCACCCCGTTCCTGGCGATTCCGTACCTGCACTCGGTGAACAGGGAGATCTTCTCCGACTGATTTCAACTGACTGAACTCATTGACTTCAGTCAGCACGTGCGTTACAAAGAGCAGACCATGACGTCACCGGTGAAGATGTCGGCGCGCAAAGCGCAACGGCTGCAGACTCGTGAACGGATCCTCGGTGCGGCGATCACCGAGTTCACGAAGTCCGGCATGGCGGGCGCCGACGTGAACGTGATCGCAGCGACGGCGGGCGTCGCGCACGGTACGTTCTTTTTTCACTTCCCCAGCAAGGAGCATGTCCTCCTCGAGCTGGAAAGCCGCGAAGAGGCACGCATCGCAGCAGAATTCGCCACCTTCCTCGAACACCGCCATGATCTGGTCACCACGTTGACCGCGGTGGTCGACCTGGTCACCGATCTGGAATGCCGGTTCGGTCCGCTGCTTTTCAAGGAACTGCTGGCGCTGCACTTTTCGCCGACAAGGCCGCACAAGGACGAATGGACGGACCACCCTGTGATCGTCCTGCTGGTGCGCGAACTGGAACGCGCTCGCGGCGACGGCGAAGTCCATCCGGAGGTCGACGCGTTCTACAGCGGGACCTTCTTTCTGCTCGGCATCTACGGGGTGCTGACAACGACCGACAACCCCGATACCCGCGACACGATGCTGGCCAAGCTGGTATCGACCGCTGTCCGCGGCCTGGAAGCACGCGGGCGACAACACAACAACTGAGGAGTTCGAAGTGTGGGCTTGGATTTGGGAGATATTGCGCTACGTCGGCGCATGGGGCGGAGCCGCCCTCGTGATCTGGTTCTGGTACTGGATGTTCTCCAGCCTCGGCACGTTCTAGGGCCGCGATGACCGACCTGTCCGATCCACACGCACTGGCGATCGAACGCAGCTGCGCCGTCACGGCTGTCGCGTTGAGCGGCCAACGCCGCGAGGGCGTGCGGTTGGTGACCGGCGAGCACCGCCAGTTCAGCCTGAGCGGGGGCCTCGACTACGTCCAGGTGCCGTATCCGGCGCTGGCGCGCGACTGGACGCGTCGAACCCTGACGTGCGGTGTGGCGCTTCAGTGTTCACCGTCCAAAGAGCGGCTCGCCAACTACCGGCTCAACGAGTTGGCGGCCCGTGAGCTTCGTGCGCTGACCCTGATCGAGGCCGGTGTCGCGCTGGGCTGGGTCGCGGCCAACTGGCCCGGGCTGGTGGGTGAGGCGCGGCGGCTGCTGCCCGATCTCGACATGTTGCCCGACGACATGACTGTTGAGGCGATGCTCGAACGCGCGGTCTCGATGGCGCGCAGCGGGCAACCGATCGGCGATGTGCCAGGCGTCGTGGGCAGGCTGCCGCTGGCATACACGGTGCCGCAAGGGTTGTCGGACAAGCTGCGGCGCAGCTTCGGCCGGATGCCGTGGACGTCGACGCAGAAGCGCCTGCCACGTCCGTACTCGGTGCCCGTCGGCGGTGACGGCGGCGTGCGCAACCCGAACCTGCCGCCGCCGAGCCGGCCGCAGGACAACGACCTCGATCTCACGCCGGAACATCGGCCCGGTATCCCTTACCCGGAGTGGAACGCCTGGACGAAGAGTTTCATGCGGGATCACGTCGCCGTGCTCGAACGCGCTCATCCCAGCCGCAACCGGGAACCGGGGGTGGTGTCGGCCGACCTGCGTAAGTGGTTCGAGGAGCACACGCATCGCGCGATGAAGAACCGCCTCGAAGATGGTTCCGACCTGGATGTCGACCAGTATGTGAACCATTACATCGACCTCACGACCGGCGAGGCGATCGAGCCGCGCATCTTCCGCGAGCTGCTGCCCAGCAGCCGCGACGTCAGCACCGCATTGCTGTTGGACGGCAGCTCGTCGCTGGGCGTGCACGGCGGGCGGGTCTTCAAGCTCGAATTGGCCTGTGCCGACGCACTATCGCGAGCGATGACGCAGGCCCGGGAGCGGCATGGCATCTTTGTGTTCACCGGCAACACCCGGCACCGGGTCGAAGTCAACTGCCTCAAGGACTTCGACGATCGGCGCTTCGTTCCGCCAAGTCGCCTGGGTCTGTCCACCGGCGGCTACACCAGGCTCGGGGCACCGTTGCGGCACTTGACGAGTCGTCTGTTGGCGCAGCCGTCCGAACGCCGTCTGGTGATCGTGATCGGTGACGGCCTGATCTCCGACGAGGGTTACGAAGGCCGCTACGCCTGGGCCGACGCGGCGCACGCGGTCGAGGAGGCCAACGACGCAGGCGTCTCGATGTACTACGTCGGTGTCGGGCCGACCCGAGTCGACCCACTCCCGGAGGTCTTCGGCCCCCGCCGGTCTCAACGCATCCGGCGCGTGGAAGACCTGCCACGAGTGCTCGCCCAAGTCCACCGCGAACTTGTCGCCGCCTGAACCCCACCATCAACCCGAGGGAGCTCGAACCACCGATGACCACCGACACCTACTACGCGAACGGCAACGAAGTTCAGCTGTTCGAGCAGGCCTACCACCAACGCCTGCCCGTCATGCTCACCGGGCCGACCGGCTGCGGTAAGACGCGGTTGGTCGAGCACATGGGCGCGCTGCTGCGCCGGCCCGTCGTCACGATCAGCTGCCACGACGACCTGACCAGCTCGGATCTGGTCGGCCGGTTCATGGTCACCGGCGGCGACGTGGTCTGGACGGACGGACCGCTGACCCGGGCGGTCAAGGCCGGAGCGATCTGCTATCTCGACGAGGTGGTGGAGGCCCGCCACGACTCACTGGCGGTGCTGCACTCGTTGACCGACCACCGCCGCACGCTCTACCTCGACCGGGCCGCCGAAGTCGTCCAGGCACCCGAAACCTTCATGCTGGTGTGCTCGTACAACCCGGCCTACCGAAGCTCGCTGAAGGAGCTCAAACCGTCGTTTCGGCAGCGCTTCGTCACCCTCCCGATGCGATACCTTCCGCCCGACCGTGAGGCCGAGGTCATCGTCGCCGAAACGGGCATACCGCTGCAGACCGCGACGCGGCTGGTTTCATGCGCGACCGCCATCCGCACCGCCGACGAAGCGTTTCACTTCGAGCCGCCATCCACCCGCGTGCTGGTCACCGCCGCACACCTGATCGCCGCGGGCGCAACCGAATTGGATGCCGCCGAAGCCTGCATCCTCGCGCCGCTGTCCAGCGACGGTGCGGTCACCGACGGTCTCCGTGAAGTGGCCGTGGCCAGCCTGGCCGGCGCCGACAGCTCGAGCAACCCGCACTAGGAAGGAATCCCGTGGACCCCAAGGAGAGGCAGCGCAAGAAGGCGCTCATCATCCTGCAGATCGTCATCTATGGCTATCTGCTGGCGATGTTCCTCATTCAGCTCTACATGTCGTTTGATCGTGGGTGGTGGTCGCTGTGACCGCCACGGCCACGGTCAGTCTCGAAGACCATCACGAAGAATCGCGGCTCGCGCAACGTCGGGCCGACAAGTGGATGATCGTCGGCGCCGCGCTGATGGGTATGTGGGCGCCCGGCCTGATCGGCTTCCCGATCTTCATGCGCGGCGTGTGGCTGCAACGTCAGGCCGCGCGCGCCGGCCTGTCGGTGCGCCCGATGATTGTCACCCTGATCGGCTATCTGGTGTTGATCGACGGCATGCTCAACAGCCTGGGCTGGGCACTGGATCTGGTCGCCAACCACACGCTGATCAACCGGGTGTTGATGATCGGCTGGGGACACATGTTCGACGCGGCCTACTTCTGGCATTACAACGAACCCTGGGTCGGCGGTTCCGCCGTGCCGGGCGAGAAGGCCTATGTGGCAGGCCTGATCCTCACCGTCTTCGCGATGCGGTGCGCTGCGGCGATCGGCTTTTTGCAGATGAAGCGCTGGGGTCATCAGTGGATGATCATCACCTGCTGGATGGGCGTGGTGATCTGGTGCGCCTACGTGTTCAACATGACGATGTACGCCGACGTCCGCTACGCCGGGGTGCTGTTCCCGGTCATCGGATGGTGGATCTACGACATCTTCTACATCACACCGTTCCTGGCCATCCCGTACCTACACACCGTCAACCGCGAAATCTTCTCCGACTGAACAGGTTAAGGAGTAACCATGACGTCACCATCGGACTCGTCGGCCACCGACGAGAAGGACCCCGCCGAGGACCTGCCTCCCGGCACCACGCCGTACTACGCGCGGATGCACAAGTGGATCAAGCGCGCGGTGCTCGTCTGCCTGATCGCCCTCGTGATCGAGGGTGCGTTCACGTTGCCGTTCATGGCGGTGTGGTACGGCTATCCGACGCTGAGCCTGACCGAGATCTGCAGCGGGCTGCTCAAAGTCCGCTACTCCGACGACACCCTCGAGTGCAAGGTCCCCTACCCTGTGCTCGGTCCGCCGGAAGGCGCCGAGGGCAAGGACACCGCCCGCGACGAGTGGGGGATCCAGCCGGTGCCCAAGTATGACCGGATCGGGTTCCGCGAGCTGGTGCGCATCCACGAGGAAAGCGAAGCCCGTAAAGCCGCTCAACAGCAGGAAGATTCGGCTCCGTGAGTCGCAGATCGGCCGAGGAGCACGCGGCGAATTGGGATCTGCGCCACGAGGACTTCAACGACAACGATTTCCTCTACGACGTGTACTCGGTGATGAGGCGAAGCGCGCCGTTCGCCCACACCGACACACCGTTTCTCAGCGCAACCCCGGGCGGTGCCTGGGTCGCCGTGCGCTACGAGGACTGCTACCGGATTCTGCAGGACTGGCAGCACTTCTCCAGCAACCCGACGCCGGAGGCGTCCGAGCAACTTGCGGGCGATTTGGTGATCACGTTGGATCCCCCGCGGCAACAGAAGTTCCGCAAAGTGCTCAACCCCTACTTCTCGCCGGCGCGGATGAAGGCGCTGCGCCCGCAGATCCGTGATGAGACCGACCGGTTGATCGACGGCTTCATCGAAGCGGGTAGCGGTGATCTTGCCGATGTGGCGTGGCGGCAGCCAGGAATCGTCTTCTTCAAGTACGTCCTCGGCATGCCGATCGAGGATGTCCCGTTGTGCGTCGAGCTGACCGACACCGCGCTCAACGGGGATACCGAAGAAGCGCGAATGGCCGCCTGGGGCGGGCTGTATCAACACCTCCATGACGGCATCACGGAGCGTTCGGCCCAGCCGCCGCGCGACGACATGATCGATGTCCTGTTGTCGGCCGAGATCGACGGGGACAAGCTGCCATTCGGTGACGTGGTGGCCAACGCGATGCTGCTGGTGCAGGCCGGCCTCGAAACCACCGCCAGCGCCATGTCGTTCGCCTTCCACTACCTGGCCACCAAACCCGAAGAGCGTGACCGGCTCATCGCCGAGCCTGACATCCTGGGCCGAGCGGTCGAGGAACTGATCCGCTTCGGCGGATCGATCCATGGGATTCCACGCACGGTGGCCAAGGAGGTCGAGCTGAACGGCCAGACGTTCTGCCCTGGGGAATCGGTCATCGTCAACTACGCATCAGCCAACAGGGACGGGTCGGTGTTCACCGATGCCGATCAGTGCATCCTTGATCGCCGGGAGAACCGCCACCTGGGCTTCGGCGCCGGTGTCCACCGCTGCCTCGGGTCCAACCTCGCCCGCCTTGAACTGCAGGTCGGGCTCGAGCAGGTGCTGGCGCGGCTGCCCGACTTCCGGCTCGACCCCGACCGTGCGCCGCACTTCCACGGCAGCTCCGTCACTCGGGGATTCCGTTCCGTGCCTGTGTTATTCAGTCCGGCGGAGCGATCAGCGGCATGACATACCGCATCGTGCAGTGGACGACGGGCAACGTCGGCAAGCGCTCGGTGCGTGCCGTCGCGCTCAACCCGCAGTTGGAGCTCGTCGGCTGCTACGCATGGTCGAAAGACAAGGTGGGCCGCGACGTCGGGGTCCTGTGCGGCATCGAACCGCTCGGGGTGGTTGCGACCGACGACGTCGAGGCCCTGCTGGCGCTCAAACCCGACTGCGTCGTCTACAACCCGATGTTCGCCGACGTCGACGAGATGGTGAAAATCCTGCGCGCGGGCATCAACATCGTGTCCACATCGGAGTTCATCACCGGCCACTTCCTGGGGGAGGGCCGAGACCGCGTCGTCGAAGCGTGCCGGCAGGGCGGATCGACCATCTTCGGCAGCGGGATCAACCCCGGCTTCATCCAGCTGTTCGCGATCGTGTCGGCCGGGCTCTCGGAGCGCGTGGAGAAGGTGAGCGTCACAGAGGCCATCGACACCACCATCTACAACTCACCCGCCACCGAAAAGCCGATGGGATTCGGCTATCCCATCGACCAGCCGAACCTCACCTCGATCACCGAGAAGGGCTCGGCGATCTTTCGCGACGGCGTGCTGCTGGTCGCCGACGCCCTCGGCGTCGAACTCGACGAGGTGCGATGCGACGTCGCATACGCCCAGACCACCGAAGACCTGCACCTGCCCGGTGGCTGGACGATCGCCAAGGGTTGCGTTGCCGGCGTCGACGTCGCCTGGTTGGGCATCGTCGGGGGCAATGCGGTCATCGAGATCCGTGGCCGGTGGCGCAAAGGCCAGACCCTGGAACCGGACTGGGAACTCGACATGGGCTACACCGTCGAGGTGCGCGGCACCCCGACGATCAAGACCACGCTGAGCTTTTTGCCGCCCGCCGACTTCGTCGGCGAAACGTTGAACGACTACATCATGCTGGGGCTGTCGATCGTCGCGATGCCGGCGATCACGGCCATTCCGGCCGTTGTGGCGGCGCCCGCGGGCATCGCCACGTATAACGATCTGCCACTGCTACTTCCGCGGGGAGTCCTCAATGTCTGAGAAAACGTACCGGGTCATCCAGTGGATGACAGGAGATGTCGGGCAGGTCGGGGTCCGGCATTTCGCCCAATGCCCGGTGTTCGATCTCGTCGGCGTTCTGGTGCACAACAAGGACAAGGCCGGCAAGGACGCCGGTGAGATCGCCGGCATCCCTCCGATCGGGGTGACCGCAACCGACGACGTCGAATCGGTCATCGCCCTGGACGCCGACTGCGTGTTCTACACACCGGTGATCATGGACATCGACACCGTGTGCCGGCTCCTGCGCTCGGGCAAGAACGTCGTCACCACGAGTGGCTTCTTCCATCCGACCGAACGATTCCGCGAGGGCGGCGACAAGATCCGGGCCGCATGCCAAGACGGCGGCACGTCATTCCACGCCGGCGGCATCCATCCCGGGTATGCGGGTGACATCCTTCCGCTGACCCTTGCCCGTGTCGCCAGCAGGGTCGACAAGATCGAGGTTTGGGAAGTCGTCAATGTACTGACCGACGCCCCGATGGACCACATCGACTGGATGGGGTTCGGCAAAGACAAGGACAAGTTCCTGTCGGAGCCAACGATTCTGGGTCTCGGGGTGCCGTTCTTCGCTCAGTCGATGCACATGGTCGCCGAGGGCCTCGGTGTGACCATCGACGACGTGACCGCCGCAGACGTGAAGGCCGCCGTCGCGACCGAGGACATTCCGCACGACGAAGGAGCGATCCCGAGCGGAACCGTTGCCGCACAACACCACGAATGGACCGGCTGGGTCGACGGCGACCCGCTGATCGTGTACCACGCCATCTACCTGACCGCCGGACCCGATCAACTCGACCCCGCCTGGGACTGGGGCCGGACCCGCTATCGCATCGCCATCGAGGGCGACCCGCCGACCGAACTCACGATGCACGGCTTGGTGGCAGCGGACGGGTCCATGACACATCCGGGCTATACGTGGACCGCGATGGGCGCCATCAACGCGATCCCCGACGTGTGCGACGGCCCGCCCGGCTGGCTCACCCATCTGGACCTCGGCCTGGTTCAGCCGCGCGGGCTGGTGCGTAAATGAGCGCCGACGGTTCGCAGTTGCACCACGTGGTGTTCGCGGTGACACCCGAACATCGGGTCACGACGGCGAAGCTGTTCACCGAGCTGGGCTTCACATTCGACGAGGCCGAGCTCACCGAGCTCGGTGTCCGCGTACATCTGGACTGGAACAGGGGTGTCGAGTTGATCAGCCCGCTTCCGGGATCGACCGCATCGGTGGCGGCCAAGGTCAACGATTTCCTCGAACGTCAGGGAGACGGCGTGTACACCGTCGTACTGCGCGTGCCTGACGCCTCGGCAGCCGAGTCCGTGGCCGAGCGCTACGGGTCGACCACCCGATTCCGGCAGGGTTTCTCCGGGGAGGGCTCATATCTCGACGAGATCGACCTGGCGGTGCTCGGGCTTCCGCTGACGTTCCTGTCCACCAACGTGTCATGACGGAAACACTCGGGCTGCCGCAGATCCTCTACGAGGATCTACCGATGGCGCGCGACCGGGGCGCGGGATGGGCCAAGCTGCGTGATCTCGGGCCGGTGCTGTACGGCGAAGGCTGGTTCTACTTCACCCGACGCGAGGATGTCCTTGCCGCGCTGCGGGATGCGGAGACCTACTCGTCGAGAACCGAGTACGACGACATGATCAGCCCGGTACCGCTGGTGCCGCTGGGCTTCGACCCGCCGGAGCACACCCGCTACCGGCGCATCCTGCATCCCTACTTCAGCCTGCAGACGCTGAACAAGCTGTTGCCGTCACTGCAGGCGCAGGCGATCGACATCATCGATGAGATCGCCGGGCGCGCCGAGTGCGAGGTGATGGCCGACCTCGCAACTCCGTACCCGTCGCAGGTGTTCCTCACCCTGTTCGGTCTTCCGCTCGAGGACCGCGAACGCCTGATCGGGTGGAAGGACGCGATCATCGCGGTCAGCCTGGCCACCGATCCGAACAGCGTGGACCTGACCCCGGCGGCGGAACTGTTCGGCTATCTCACCGAAGCCGTTGCAACACAGCGGAAGTCACCGCGAGAGGGCATACTGTCGGACCTGCTGCACGGTGCGGACCCGTTGTCGGACGCCGAGGCGACCGGGATGTCGCTCGTGATGGTGCTCGCCGGGCTGGACACCGTCACCGCGTCGATCGGTGCTGCGTTGCTGGAGCTGGCCCGCCGGCCCGAACTGCGCCGCCATCTGCAACACAATCCCGGCGACGTCGGCGCCTTCGTCGAAGAGATGATCCGGCTCGAGCCCGCTGCGCCGGTGCTCGGGCGGGTGACGACCCGGGAGGTGACCGTCGCGGGGGTCACGTTACCCGCCGGCTCCAATGTGCGGCTCTGTGTCGGTGCCATCAACCGCGACGGCAGCGACGAACACTCCGGCGACGAGCTGGTGATGGATGGAAAGCTGCACAAGCACTGGGGTTTTGGCGGGGGCCCGCACCGCTGCCTCGGTGCTCATCTGGCCCGGATGGAACTGAGGCTAGTCGTGACCGAATGGCTCGCGCGGATACCCGAATTCGAGCTCGCGCCGGTGTACGTCCCCGAGATCACCTGGCCGTCTGCCACCTGCGCGCTGCCCGAGCTTCCGCTCAAGATTTTCGCGCCCGGGGCGCCGTCGTGACCGTCGGTGCCGCCAAGCCCAGCGTGTTCGAGGCCGGGCTACCGACGCTGGACTATGACATCACCGCCACGCCGCAACAGATCTATCCGCAGTTCCGGGCCGCGCAGCAGGAAGCACCCATCGCACTGGGCCCCGTTGGGCCCGAGGTGATTTCCTATGAGATGGCCCGTACGGTGCTACGCGACCCGCGATTCGGGATCCCCCAGGGCATCCATCTGTCGGCGCACGGAATCACCTCGGGGCCGCTGTGGGACAGGGTGACCCGCAGCATCTTGAACATGGACGGCGATGAGCACCGCAGGCTGCGCGGTCTGGTGTCGAGAGCCTTTACGCCGCGGGGGACCGCACGCATGGAACCCACCATCCACACCGTGGTCAACGAGCTGATCGACCGTGTCGCAACCGACGGCGGGTGTGATTTCGTCGCCGATATCGCACGGCCATATCCGATTCCGGTGATCTGCGCGTTGCTCGGCGCGCCGCGCGAAGATTGGCAACAGTTCTCCCGGTGGGCCGAGGACATCTTCAAGATCGTCAGCTTCGATTGCGACCTCGCCGAAGAAGAGCCCGCGATCTTGAAGGCGTGGGGAGAGTTCGACGACTACATCGACGAGATGATCGGGCGCCGAAGGAATCGGCTCACCGACGACCTGCTCTCCGAGCTCATCCGCGCCGAGGACGACGGCGACCGCCTCAACGAAGGCGAACTGCGCATGCTGGCGTTCAGCATTCTGGTCGCGGGCACCGACACCACCCGCAGCCAGCTGGCCGCGTCGATGCAGGTGCTCTGCGACCACCCCGACCAGTGGGCGTTGCTTCAGGACCGGCCCGAGCTGGCAATGCCCGCCGTCGAGGAGACGATGCGCCATTCCCCGTCGATGTGCAGCACCGTGCGCAGCGCCATCGACGACGTCACGATCGGCGACTACACCTTTCCCGCCGCAACGTTCATCATCGTCAACACCTATGCGGCCAACCGTGATCCGGCGATCTATGACGATCCGACCCGTTTCGACATCACCCGCCAGGACCCGCCTCCCATCCTGACGTTCGGCGGCGGGGCGCACTACTGCCTCGGCGCCAACCTGGCCCGTCGCGAACTCGCCGAAGCGCTCATCATCCTGGCCCGACGGATACCGAACGTGCGTCGCGTCGGGCAGGCGCCGTGGAAGCCGCTACTCGGCATGAGCGGGCCGACCGCCCTGCACGTCGAGTTCGACGTCGTCGCGTGACGGACGCGACCAGCCGCCGGGCAGAAAGCACGCCGACACCGCCGAAATCACCGATACCACCACGAGGTAGGCGACGATCGAATCGCTGGTGTGCGTAGCCGCGTACAGGGCGGTGGCGATCGTCGGCGCGAACGCCGAACCCACCACCTGCGACAGCGTGTAGCCGATCGACACCCCGCTGTAGCGCACGTCGGCGTCGAACGCGAGGCTGAACAACGACCCGGTGACCCCGGCGGCCGGCGCCATCGCGAAACCGAAGACCAACAGCAGCGCAACCAGAAACAGTGCGGGTTCACCGGTGTTGATCAACGCGAAGGCCGGCCAGATCGACAGCCCCATCGCGACCACCCCGGCGACGAAGACCGGCTTGCGCCCGAGCCGGTCGGACAGCGCGCCGAACATCGGATAGGTCGCGATGGCCACGACGGCGGCCACCGACACCCCGAAAAGCGCTGCGGTGCGGTCGATGCCGGCCACGGTCGTCGCATACGACACCAGGTAGGCCACGCAGATGTAGGCGAACACCCCTTGCGACAGGTAGGCGCCCGCGACGAGCAGGATCTGCTTGCCGTGCTTGCGGAACGCCTGCGCAATCGGCATCCGCACCACCTGTGAGCGTTGGCGAAGGTCGTCGAAATCGGGGCTTTCGGTCACCGAAAGCCGGATCACCAAACCGATCACGATCAGCACGGCGCTGACCAGAAACGGGATGCGCCATCCCCAGGCGAGAAACTGCGCATCGGGCAGTCCCGACACCGCGAAGAACGCCAGCGTCGCAGTCGCGGTGCCCGCCGGTGCACCCATTTGCGGAAACGCGCCGTAGAGGCCCTTGCGGTCGGCGCTCGCGTGTTCGACGGCCATCAGGGTGGCGCCGCCCCATTCGCCGCCGACCGCGAAGCCCTGAACGAGCCGCAACAGCGTCAACAGGATCGGGGCGGCGATGCCGATCTGGGCGTAGGTCGGCAGCAGGCCCATCACCACCGTTGCGGTGCCCATCAGCAGCAGCGAGTACACCAGCATCTTCTTGCGGCCCACCCGGTCACCGAAGTGGCCGAACACGATGCCGCCCAGCGGGCGGGCGACGAAGCCGACACCGAATGTCGCGAACGACAACAGCAGTCCCATCGCGGGTGAGGCCTGCGGGAAGAACAGTTTCGGAAACACCAGCGCGGCGGCCGTGCCGTAGATCAGGAAGTCGTAGAACTCCACCGTGGTGCCGATGAAGCTGGCGACCGCCACCCGCAGCGGGGAGGTCGGGAAAGGGGTATCAGTCGTCGACATCGTGACCTTTCGGCATCCACAGCTGCGTCGCAGATGCGCGACCCCGCAGCAGCACTTCCGAATGCTGTGTCGCCCAGTGGCTTTGCTCGGCGTCGTCGGCACGTTCGAGCGCCGCGGCCGAACACAGCACCCGGCTCTCGTAGTCCTTGGCCAAATCGGCCAGCCGCGCCGCCTCGTTGACCGCGTCACCGACGACGGTGTACTCGTAGCGGTTCTCCGCGCCGATGTTGCCCGCGAACACCGGGCCCGCAGACACACCGATGCCGAAGTCCACTGGCAGACAGCGTAGTTTGTCTCGCAGGGCGCGCGCGGTGGCCAAGCCGGCGGTTGCCGGATCCTCAACCCGCAACGGCGCGCCGAACACCGCCAGGGCCGCATCGCCTTGAAACTTGTTGATCAAACCGTGGTGCGCGTCCACTTCCTCGACGACGATCCGGAAGAAGTCGTTGAGCACTTCGGCTACCTCGTGCGGTTCGCGCGTCGCCGCCAGCTGGGTTGACTCCACCAGATCGACGAACAGCACGGTGACGTCGCGTTCATCACCCGAAAACGACTCGTCCGCGTCGATGGCACGACGTGCTACTTCTTCGCCGACGTGGCGGCCGAACAGATCCCGCAACCGGTCCCGTTCCCGAAGCCCGGCGACCATGCTGTTGAAACCCCGTTGCAGCCGCCCGATCTCTGACCACTCGTACACGTCGACGGCGTGGTCGATCTTGCCGCGCTCCACCTCGGCCATCGCGTCGACGACCTCCCCGACCGGATCGGAGATCGATATGGAAACCAAAATCATCGCCCGTAATCCGAGTACCACCGCTACGAGTGCGAGCACCAGCAGCGCCAGTTCGATCGGGGTGGTGGACTCGATGATCCATCCGCGTGACTGCATGAACAACAGCAACGCGATCGCCAAGCCGGGCAGCGCCGTGCAGACCGTCCACATCAGCAGCAGCCGGGCCCGCACGCCCGGCGCGGTCAGCATCGGCGTCGTCGCATCCGGTGACACGCTGGCCAGTATCGGGCGAAGAGTGCGCAGCGTGAACAGGAATCCGGTGGCCAGCGTCGCGATGGCGCCGAACAGGATGGCCGATGCGATGACCACCTGCACCTCGGTGCCCGCCTCGAGGTTCAGCGGGATCAGCACCGCGGCGGTCAGCACCCATGGCGCCACGGTGATCGCGGACTGGCGGCGCAGCGTTTTGAGCGTGGTCTGACGTTCGGCCTCGGTGGGCTGACGCCCCGCACGAAGCCAGCGCAGCGACGGCCGAACGATGAGCACCGCTCCGACGAGAACGGTGGCCGTACCGATGCAGATGAGCAGCGCCGCGGTCGCGATGTTGGGGACGGTGGCGGCGCGCCGACCGCTGAGGGCCAGCACGATCGCGATGACCTCGGCGACCGTCAGGAGATAGGCGGACGTAAGGCCTGCCGCATATCGGGCGAGCAGGCGGCGTGGCCTCACAAAATGGAAGGTATCAGTCGCTCGCGGGTAGCGGCTTGGCTTCCTTGAGAGACAGCGGTGTCGTCCCGACGCTCAGGGTGCCCGCACCGGCCTTGGTGACGAGCACCTCCGCGCCGTTGTCGTCGACGTACCGCTTGCCCATCGCGTTGCCGTCGGAGAACTGCGGATCCAGGGCGGCGCCGGCATCCTTTTCGCCGTCCAGCGGGATCATCGGAGCTCCGCCTGCGCGGAGATCGTCGAGGCTGTCGGCGCTGCGCACCACGATCACCTGGGTGTCGCAGACCTGGCTCTGCAGTCGAGTGCCGTTCTTGATCATGTTCGGCTCCTTAGTTTTTCGCGCTTGCCTGCGAGAGTTCGTCGACCAGTTCACGACGCAGCACCTTGCCCGTCGCGTTGGTGGGCAGCTCGTCTCGGAAGACCACCCGGTCCGGTGTGCGGGATCCGCGCAGCTGTTGTCGAACAAACGCACGCAGCTCCTCGGGGTCGGGGTTGGCCCGCCCGTCTGAGGTGTCGGCGGGCACCACCACCGCAACGATGATCTGGCCCCACTCGGGGTCTTCGGGCCCGACGACGGCGCAATCGCGCACCAGCGGATGTTCGACGAGGACGTCCTCGATCTCGGCCGGGGAGATGTTCTCCCCGCCCCGGATGATGGTGTCGTCGGAGCGGCCCCCGATGAACAGGTACCCGTCCTCGTCGAGCATGGCGATGTCCTTGGTGGGAAACCAACCGTCGGCGTCGAGTACCGAGCCGATCTCGGCGTAGCGGCCCGACACCTGGTCACCGCGGACGAACAACTCACCCGTCTCACCGGCCCCGAGCACGTCGCCGTTCTCGCTGCGGATCTGCACTTCGATTCCCGGCACCGGCTGACCGACCGAGCCGAGCCGACGCGCGACGGCGCCCTCGGCCGCGGCCAGAGCGGCGCGGTGGTCGTCGGGGGAGAGCACCGCGATGGTCGAGCTGGTCTCGGTGAGGCCGTATGCGTTGACGAACCCGACGTGGGGAAGCAGGTTCAGCGCCTTGCGCACCAACGGAAGCGCGACCTTGGAGCCGCCGTATGCCAGGTTACGTAGGGTGGGAAGGTCGGCCGGTTCGGCTTCGAGCACCGAGACGATGCGGTCGAGCATCGTGGGCACCACCGTCGCCGTCGTGACGGCCTCGTCGCGCACCAATCGCACCCACTGATGCGCGTCGAACTGGCGCAGGTACACCATCTTTCGGCCCGCATACAGGTTCGACAGCGCAGCCCCCACGCCGGCGATGTGGTAGGGCGGCACGCAGATCAGCGCGGCGTCGTCAGGTTCAGCCGACGCGAACTCGACGGTGCCGGTGACGTAGCTGGTCAGGTTGTTGTGGGTCAGCTCAACGGCTTTGGGTCGCGACGTGGTGCCCGAGGTGAACAACACGACGCCGACGTCGTCGGGATCGGGAAACTCCGCGGCAGGTTCGGCGGTGCGGGCGGCGGCCACGAACTCTTCGGCGCCGATCACTTGCTTACCCGCGCCGGCGATGGCGTCGAGGTACTCGCTGTCGGCGATCACCAGCGGTGCGGGTAGCCGGTCGATCAGCTCGCGCAATCCGTCGCTGCTGAGCCGGTAGTTCAGCGGTGTGAACGCGACACCGGCCCGTGCGGACGCGAACAGCAACAGCGGCAACATGAAACCGCCGGTACCGACATAGGCGACGTGAGATGCGCCGGATGCGGTGATCGCACCTGCGCCGCCGTCGGCGAGCTCGCTCAGTTCGGTTGTGCTCAGGCGCAGTTCGTCGGACACCACCGCGGTCCGGTCGGGGTCGCTCGAGGACGCCATCTCGAGCAGCAGGGAGATGCTCATTTGTCGACGAAGATATCAAGGATGGGATCGTTCCCGCCGCCGTAGCGCGATAGGTCGGTGACGCCGGCCTCGGCCAGCAGTGCGGAGTCGATGTAGCACTGGCCGGTCACGTCGGCGGGCGGGCGGGACAGGATCTCCACGGCCGCATCACCCATGATCTGCGGATCGCGCGATCGGGCGGCCAGGTTCGCTCCGTCGGCCAGGTTGGCAACCGCGGCGGTGGCGATGTAGGTCTCGGGCCACAGACAGGCGAAACCGATGGAGTCGTATTCGGCGGCCCAGCCCAGCGACAACAGCGTCATGCCGTATTTCGACAGCGTGTAGGACGGGTGCGCGCCCAGCCAGTGCGGGTTCATGTTCAGCGGCGGCGCCAACGTCACCACATGGGCGTTGGCCGACTTGCGCAGGTGCGGCAGCGCCGCCTTGGTGAGCAGGAAGGTGCCACGGACGTTGATGTCCATCATCAGGTCGAACTTCTTGGCGCTCAGCTGCTCGGTCGGTTCGGTGGCGATCGCGCTGGCGTTGTTGACCACGACGTCGATGCCGCCGAAGTGCTCGACGGCGGTGTCGACCGCGCGCTGCACGTCTTCTTCCTTGCGCACGTCACCCACGACCGCGATAGCCTTCCCGCCTGCGGCCTCCACTTCGGCGACGGCGGTGTGCACGGTGCCGGGCAGTTTTGGATGGGGTTCGGCCGTCTTGGCCAGCAGCACCACGTTCGCGCCGCGTTCGGCCGCCGCGAGGGCGATCGCCAAACCGATGCCGCGACTTCCGCCGGACACGACGAGCGTGCGGTCAGTGAGGGTGGACATGGACCTCCTCGGGGTGGCCGCCTCGATGCTACGCGACGGCACATCCCGCCGGTAGTGACGTTCTCATTTTACGCAAGTGCCATAACCGCTGTGTACAGGGTCGGCGATGCTCAGTGGGCCGCTAGCCGTTGGCCTCGCTCCGTGCGTGTTTGCACGGCTCGGTATTGGCATTCTCATTTTTTGCAAGTACGTTATCCAATGATGAGCGAGCCAGTACAGACCCCGTCCGGGATCCCGCTCGAACCCGTCTACGGGCCTGCCGACCGGGCGGCCGACCCGCCTGCGCCGGGCACCTACCCGTTCACCCGCGGCAACTTCGCGAGCGGCTACCGCGGCAAGACTTGGACGTTTCGGCAGTACTCCGGCTTCGGCACCGCTGAGGAGTCCAACCGCCGCTACCGCTACCTGCTCGACCAGGGCGGCACCGGCCTCTCGGTGGCGCTGGACCTGCCGACGCAGTGCGGCTATGACTCCGATGACCCCGAGTACGGCGAAGAGGTCGGTCGCGTCGGTGTCGCCGTCGACACGCTGGCCGACGCCGAGATCCTGTTCGACGGCATCCCGCTGGACCAGATCAGCACGAGCTTCACCATCAACGGCACGGCCGCGATCCTGCTGGCGTTCTACGTCGCGGCGGCCGAGAAGAAGGGCGTGCCGCGCGAGAAGCTCACCGGCACCATCCAGAACGACATCCTCAAGGAGTACGCATCGCGCGGCACGTGGATCTGGCCGCCGGAGCCGTCGTTGCGGCTGATCGCGGACACCATCGAGTTCTGCGCCGCGGAGGTGCCCCGGTTCAACGCGATCTCGGTGGCCGGCGCGCACTTCCGCGACGCGGGCGCCAACGCCGTGCAGGAAATGGCGTTCACCCTGGCCGACGGCGTGACGTACTGCGACACCGTCGTCGAGCGCGGCCGGATGACGATCGACAAGTTCGCTCCTCAGATCTCGTTCTTCTTCTACACCCACGGCGACTTCTTCGAGGAGATCGCCAAATACCGTGCGGGACGGCGGCGTTGGGCCACCATCGTGCGGGAGCGCTACGGCGCCACCACCGACAAGGCGTCGATGTTCCGGTTCGGCTGTGTGTCGGGCGGTGCGTCGCTGTACGCGCCGCAGGCGCAGAACAACCTGGTCCGGGTGGCCTACGAGGCGATGGCGTCGGTATTGGGCGGGGTGCAGTCGATGTTCACCGCGGCCTGGGACGAGCCTTTCGCGCTGCCCAGCGAGGAGTCGGCCACGCTCGCGTTGCGCACCCAGCAGATCCTCGCGTATGAGACCGGCGTGACCAAGGTGGCCGACCCGCTCGGCGGCTCTTACTTCGTCGAGGCCCTCACCGACGCCACCGAGGAGAAGATCATCGAGATCATGCACGATCTCGAAACCCACGGCGGCATGGTGCGCTGCATCGAGGACGGCTACCTGCAGGGGCTGATCGCCGACGAGGCGTTCAAGATCCACCAGGAGATCGAGTCCGGTGCGCGACCCGTCGTCGGCGTCAACAAGTTCGTCGCCGACGAACCGCCCCCGGAGATCGCCACCTACGAACTCGACGCGGAGGGGCGTGACCTTCAGCTCAAGCGGCTGAGCAAGGTGAAGGCTGAGCGTAGCGAGGTGGCGGTGAAGGAAGCCCTTGCGGCGCTGGCAAGATCGGCGGAAGGTGACGACAACCTGATGCACAAGCTGATCGACTGCGCAGGAGCCTATTGCACCGTCGGCGAGATGGTGTCCACGCTCAAGTCGGTGTGGGGCGAGTTCCAGCAGCCGGTGGTGTTCTGATGACCAGCCCGGTCCGTGTGCTGGTCGCCAAACCCGGCCTCGACGGCCACGACCGCGGCGCCAAGATCGTCGCACGCACCCTTCGCGACGCCGGATTCGAGGTGATCTACACCGGGATCCGCCAACGCATCGAGGACATCGTGTCGATTGCCTTGCAGGAAGACGTTGCGCTGGTTGGGCTTTCGATTCTCTCGGGCGCACACGTGGCATTGACCACCCGCACCGTCGAGGCGTTGCGCGCGGCGGACGCCGGCGACATCGCGGTCGTGGTCGGCGGCACCATCCCGCAGGGCGATGTGCCCAAGCTACTCGACGTCGGTGCGGCCGCGGTCTTTCCGACCGGGACACCGCTGGACACCCTCGTCGACGAGGTGCGCAAACTGACCTCCCCCTTGCGCGAGCAGACGTGAAGACCTCAACTCGCCGGGGGTGTACACCACTACAGCGCAACTGGGAGAGGGTGACATGCGGCTCGGGGTGATGATCGGGGCCGAGCGCGGCGATATGGCGCGCAAGGTCAAAAAGCTGCTCGACGACATCGAGTGGGCCGAGGCCGCCGGGATGGACACGGCGTGGATGCCGCAGGTGCCCAACGACTTCGACTGCCTGACCATGGTGACGTTGATGGGCAGCCGGACGTCGCGCATCGAACTGGGCACGGCGGTGGTGCCGCTGCAGGCCCAGCATCCGATCGCGCTGGCGCGCCAGGCGCTGTCCGTGCACGCCGGGACCGGCGGGCGCCTGGCGCTGGGCGTCGGGCCGTCGCACCACTGGATCGTGCGCGACATGCTGGGCATTCCCTACGAGCGGCCCGCCGCCTACACCCGCGACTACCTCGAGGTGCTCAACGCCGCGCTGGCCGGCCCGGGTGAGGTGGACGTGGAGAACGACACGTTCACCGTGCACAACCCGACCGTGCTGGGCGCCGAGTCGCCGATGCCGGTGCTGGTGGCCGCGCTCGGCCCGGTGATGCTGCAGATCGCCGGTGCGCACGCCGACGGGACCGTGCTGTGGATGGCCGACGAGAAAGCCATCGGCGAGCACATCGCGCCGAAGATCAACAAGGCCGCCGCCGAGGCCGGCCGCCCCGCCCCGCGTATCGTCGCCGGCATCCCGGTCTGTCTGTGCGCGAACTCGGAAATCGATGCGGCCAAAGACCGTGCCAATCGCATTCTCGCCGAGGCGGAAACGTCACCGAACTACCAGCGGCTGCTGGACCGCGGCGACGCCCGCAATGTCGGCGACCTCTGCGCGGCAGGCGACGAAGACGCCATCCTCGCGCGCTTCAAGCAGTTCGCCGACGCCGGCGTCACCGACCTGTCGGTGCGGCTGCTGCCTATCGGGGACAACCGCGACGAACTGATCGCGTCCAAGTACCGGACGCGTGAGGTGATCGCCGAGCTCGCCAAGGCGGTGCGGTGACCGCACCCCTGGCCGGTATCCGCATCCTGGAAGTCGGCGTCATGCTGGCCGGTCCGTACGCGACGATGCTGCTGGCCGACCTCGGCGCGGAAGTGATCAAGATCGAGCCGCCCGAGGGCGAGATCTCCCGACAGGTGTCCGACAGCTACTTCGCCAGCCTGAACCGCAACAAGCAGAGCGTCGTACTGGATCTACGGTCGGAGGCGGGACGCCAGCGGCTCGGTGAGCTCGTCGCGGAATCCGATGCGCTGCTGGTGAACATGAAACCGTCGGCGATCAAAAAGCTCGGGCTGACCTACGAGTCGCTTCGGCAGTTCAACGAGCGGATCGTCTGCGTGGCGTTGACCGGTTTCGGCCTCGACGGCGGTGACGACCCGGCGTTCGACTACGTGATCCAGGCAGCGACCGGGGTCGCGATGATGACCGGCGACCCGGCCGGCCCGCCGACGCTGCCCGGCTATTCGTCGGCGGACAATTCCACCGGGCTGGCGGCGGCGCTGGGCTTGCTGGCCCAGATCGTCTCGGGCCGCGGCGGTCAAGTGGACGTGTCACTGCGCGATGTGATGCTGTCGCAGCTGAACTACCGCGCGTCGGCCTATCTCAACGACGGTGCGCCGCCGTTGCGCTATCCGATGGGTGCGCATTCGTATTACGTTCCGGCGCAACTGTTCTTGACCGCCGACGGATATCTGGCACTGTTCATCACCCACGACGCGTTCTGGCGGTCGTTCTGCGCGGAGGCCGGCATCGAGGGCTTCCCGACGATGGCTGAGCGCGCGGCCAACCGTGACGAGGTGCTGGCGTTGGTATCGGCTGCGCTGGCCACCGACACCGCGACGAGTTGGGAGGCACGGCTGCGTCCGCTCGGAATTCCGGTGGCGGCGGTGCGGACCTTGCCCGAAGCGCTGGAGGCGACACCCGAGGTGGTCGTCACCGCAGGTGATTTCCGGTTGGTGCGCAGTCCGATTCGGATCGCGGGCTACCAGCCGGACTACCGGCCACCGCCACGAGTCGACGAACACGGCAGCGGCGGCCCGCGCGCCGCTCACTCGTCGTAGCTGACGCTGACCGATGAGGTCTCCGGAACGGCCTGACAGGTGAGGATGTATCCCTCTTCGACCTCATCGGGTTCGAGGGCGTCGTTGACACGCATGGTGGCGCGGCCGGCCAGCAGCTTGCCCATACACGTGCCGCAGTTGCCGGCCTCACACGAGAACGGCGGGGACAGGCCTGCCCGCCGGGCACTTTCCAACAGCGTCTCGTTGGCCATCAGCGGCACCGAGACCTTCTTTCGGTCGAGGACGATCGTCACCTGTCCGTCGCCGGCGTCGGCGGGCGGGTCAGGCGTCGGATCTGCCGTCATCGAACCACTCCTGGCATAGAGATTCTAAGAATTGAGAATATCATTCTCGATAAATGATACGCTATTCTCCATACATCGTAGAACTCGGCAGAAGCCAGTGAGGACAGGGTGTGAGTGAGGCGACCGCGCTCGTTTTCGAAGAGCGCGAGTACACCCGATCCCAGCTCGACGCCCTGGCCGCCGGACTGGCCGGCACGCTGGAACGTCGTGGGGTGACCGCGGGGCAGCGGGTCGCGCTGATGTCGTCCAACCGGCCGGAATTCGTGATCGCGTTGCGCGCGATCTGGGGGCTCGGCGCTGCGGCGGTTCTGCTCAGCCCGGCATGGCGGCGCGCCGAGGTTGAAGATGCGCTGGCGCTGACCGCGCCCACGCACGCGGTCGGCGACCATCCGGTGCTCGCCGAGGTGATGCCGATGCTGCACCTCGATGAGCCGGTGGAACCGGAGCCACGCGAGCTGCCGGTGCCCGATCCGGCGTCCGACGCGCTGTTCGTGTTCAGCTCCGGCACAACCGGCATGCCCAAGGCGGTGCGGCACACCCACGGCGGCTTCGCCGTTGCCGTGCGGCACTGGCGAGACGCTCTGGGGCTCTCGTCGGCCGACCGTATGCAGATCATGACGCCGCCGTCGCACATCCTGGGCCTGCTGAACATCGTGATGGCCCTGGACACCGGGGCATGGATCCGGCTGCACCGCCGATTCGACATCGATGCGATGCTGAGGCACATCCAAACCGACCGCATCACGATCGAGATGGCCGTCGCACCGATCGCGCTGGCGTTGGCCGCTCACCCGGAGCTGGGTTCCTATGACCTGTCGTCGTTGCGCTACATCATGTGGTGCGCGACGCCGGTGACCGAGAGCGTCGCCGAAGCCGTCACCGACAAGGCCGGGGCGAACTGGGTGACCGCTTACGGCACAAGCGAACTGCCGGTCATCTCGTGTAACTCGCTGCAGGGCGCGCGGCTGGACACCGTGGGGCGGCCCGTGCCCGGTGTCGAGGTGCGCATCGTCTCGCTGGAGGACGGCGAAGCGCTGCCGCCCGGCGAGGTCGGCGAGATTCAAGCCAGGTCGGGTTCGGTGATGGGCGGCTACCTGCCCGAAACGGCGACCGCGCAGGCCTTCTCGGACGGCTGGTATCGCACCGGTGACGTCGGTTATCTCGACGGCGACGGCTGGCTGCGGATCACCGACCGGGCCAAGGAGATGATCAAGGTGCGTGGCTTTCAGGTCGCACCGGCCGAGATCGAAGCGGTGTTGCATGGACATCCCGCCGTCGAGGACTGTGCGGTGTTCGGGGTCGACCATCCCAGCGACGGCGAAGCGGTGGTGGCCGCGGTCGCACCGCGAGGTGAGGTCGATGCCCAGGAGTTGTGTGACCTTGTCGGCGAGCGGTTGGCGTCCTACAAGCGTTTGAGCCGGGTCGTTGTCGTCCCGGAGATTCCCCGCTTACCTTCCGGAAAGGTATTGCGTCGAGTGCTGAAGGAGCAGCATGGATGTTCGACTGACGGCTGAGCAGCAACAGCTGCGACAAGCCGCCGCGGCGCTGGCCGACGACCTCGGTCC
Organism: Mycolicibacterium pulveris; assembly: GCA_050205315.1. Taxonomy (GTDB): domain Bacteria; phylum Actinomycetota; class Actinomycetes; order Mycobacteriales; family Mycobacteriaceae; genus Mycobacterium; species Mycobacterium pulveris_A. The sequence goes on from JBNMRA010000015.1 coordinate 53,714, forward strand.
CGGGTCGGTCGCCGATCTCGACGATGCAGACCGGCTCGCGCGGCTGGAGAAAGCGGTGGACGCCACCGGGTTTCGCACGCTGCGCTCCGACGGCGCTTCCGGGGTCGAGGTGGCCATCGTCGCCGAGGAGTTCGCCCGCGGGCTGGTGGACGTGCCGTTCATCGGGCCGGTTCTCGCCGATGACCTCAGCCGCCGCCTGGGGCGCGACTGGTCGGCCGCCGACCCGCAGCACGACAGCGTGGACCTGACGAAAGCGCTTGCCGGGACGGTGGAGTCACCGGCTGAGCTGGGTGATCTCGACGCCGACGAGGTGGCCCGCTGGCGCGCGTTGGCGCTGACCGTCACGTGTGCGGATCTGGTGGGTGCGGCGCGCGGAACGCACACGCTTGCGGTGGAGTACGCCAAGGTCCGCGAACAGTACGGCGCGACGATCGGCTCGTATCAGGCGGTCGGTCACATGTTGGCCGACGCGCTTGCACTGATCGAGGGCTCGATCAGCGTGCTGCGCCACGCGGCGTGGGCGGTCGACGAGTTGCCCGCCGCCGAGGCGGTCGAAGCTGCCAAGGTCGCCAAGATCTACTGTGCCCGTGCGGCGCTGACGGTCTGCGAGACGTCGATCCAGGTGCACGGCGGAATCGGCAACACCTGGGAATGTCTTGCGCATGTGTACCTGCGGCGGGTGCTGGTCGCCACCGAGACATGGCCTGTCAAGCTGGAGGAGTTGACCATTGGACTTTCGTGATTCGCCGGAGGAGGCCGCGTTCCGCACTCGGTTGCGTACCTGGCTGGCCGAGCAGAAGGGCAAGTTCCCGACGTCGGGGGACGAGTACTGGGCCGCCCAGGGCGCCTGGCATCAGGCACTGTACGAGGCAGGCTTTTTCGGCACGTCTTGGCCGAAGAAGTACGGCGGGCAGGATCTGCCTCCGGTGTACGACGTGATCGTCGACGAGGAGATCGCGAAGGCCGGTGCGCCCGCGCGGCCGAGCCTCGGATACCTTGTCGTCGGACTGTCCCATCACGGCAGCGAGGAACTGCGACAACGGTTCCTGCCGGGCATGATCAACGGCACCGAGCGCTGGTGTCAGGGCTTCTCCGAACCGGGCGCGGGATCGGATCTTGCGTCGCTGACCACGACGGCGATCCGTGAGGGCGACGAGTACGTCATCTCCGGCCACAAGATCTGGACCAGCTATTCCGATGTGGCCGACTGGTGTTTGCTGCTGGCCCGCACGGACAAGGACGTCCCAAAGCACAAGGGCATTTCGGCGTTCATCGTCTCGATGCATCAGCCGGGCATCGAGCAGCGGCCGCTGAAGATGATCAGCGGTGTGACCAAGGAGTTCGGCCAGGTCGCCTTCGACGGCGCCCGGGTGCCGGCCGAGAACATGGTCGGCGAACCGGGTGACGGGTGGAAGCTGGCGATGACGGTCGTCAGCCACGAGCGCGAGCCCTCGACGCTGGGCTTCTCGGCGCGGTACGGAAAGCTGGTCCGCCAGCTGGCATCCCGTGTCGATGGCACGACACCCGATGAGCTGTCCTGGGCGTGGGTGCAGACCGAGATGTTGCGGTTGCATGTGCGCCGACGGTTGTCGGAGCAGCTCGACGGCATCACCCACGGACCTCAGGGGTCACTCGACAAGCTGCTGATGACCTGGGTCGAGCAGTCCGTCGGCCACGCGGCGCTGGCGACCGTCGGCACCGGTGACCCGGAGTTGTTCGGCGCTTACATGTACAGCCGGGCGCAAAGCGTCATGGGCGGTACGTCACAGATTCAGAAGAACATCATCGCGCAGCGCATTCTCGGATTGGGGTCCTGATGTACGACATGCCAAACGAAATCGACGTTCAAGCCGACGGCGCGTTGCGCATCATCACGCTCAACCGGCCAGATGACCTGAACGCGGTCAACGACGCGCTGCATGTCGGGCTGGCACGGCTCTGGGACGCGCTCAACGAGGACGCCGACGCGCGCGCGGCCGTGATCACCGGTGCGGGGCGGGCGTTTTCGGCCGGCGGCGACTTCAACTATCTCGACGAGTTGCGCAACGACGAGGCCCTGCGCCAGAAGACGATCAAACATGGCCGCGACATCGTGATCGGCATGGTGCGCTGCCGCATCCCGGTGATCGCCGCGGTCAACGGTCCGGCGGTCGGGTTGGGCTGCAGCCTCGCGGCGCTTTCCGACGTCGTCTACATCGCCGAAAACGCGTTCTTCGCTGACCCGCACGTCACGATCGGGCTCGTCGCCGCCGACGGCGGGCCGCTCGTGTGGGGTTCACAGATCAGCCTGCTGCAGGCCAAGGAGTTCGCGCTCACGGGTGTGCGGATCAAGGCCCAGCGCGCCGTCGAACTCGGCATGGCCAATCACGTGGTCGAGGACCCGCTGGCCGAGGCGATCGCGTGTGCCAGGAAGCTAATCGAGCTTCCGCAGCAGGCCGTGGAGGCCACCAAGCGGCTGATGAACTTGCAGCTGGAGAAGTCGGTGCTGGCGTCGCTGGACTACGCGAACCTCGCGGAGTACGTGTCGTTCGGTACGTCCGACTTCAACAAGATCGTCGACGGCCTGATCGACAAGAAATAGCTCCCCCGTTCCCTACGACCGCGAGCGTGCGTGTCTGCGGGCGACACGCCGTTGGATACGCGGAGTTTGCGCACGCTCGACGGCGGCGCCCCGATGTCGGCGAATCTCGTTGCCGCCCGGTGCGTTCCGGGAGTCTTCGCGCTGAGCGTGCGTGAAATCGTGAAATTACGCGGCGTGTCGGCGTCAGGCACGCACGCTCGCCGAGGAAAGCGGTGGGTCTAGAAGGTGAGGGCTTCGGAGCGCTGGATGGTGCCGGTGACACCGTTGGCGTCCTGCTGCGCCAGCCGCACCGTCGCGTTGGCCATCGCCTCCGGCGGCTCGACCATCTCGGGGGGCACCTGCATACCGCCACCGCCGGCCTGCCAGCCCTCGGTCAACACCACCCGGGACGGGGACAGGCAGTTCACCGCGATGTTGTCGGGCCGCAGATCGCTTGCCAGCCCGAGATATAATCGCTCCACGGCGGCCTTGGATACCCAGTAGGCGTTGGCGCCGTGTTCGATCATCTCGACACCGGTGGTGGTGATCGCGATCAGCGAACCGCCGCCGCGGGCGCGCACGTGCGGGATGACGGCCTTCGTCACCAGGAACACCCCGGTCAGGTTCACGTTCAGGCACAGCTGCCACCGTTTGAGCGGTGTCGACTCGATCGGTCCCAGCCACAGCACCCCCGCGTTGGCGACCAGGATGTCGATGCCACCGAACTCGGCAACCGTTGCGGCGACGGCATTCTCGACCGACTCTTCGCTGGTGACATCGCACTGCACCGGTAACGCGCGCCCGCCGGCAGACGTGATGCGCTCGGCGACAGCGTGAATCGTTCCGGGCACCTTGCCCTCGTGTTCGGAGCGCGCCGCGACGGCGACTGCCGCGCCTTCACCGGCCAGCGCGGCAGCCACCGTCGCGCCGATGCCTCGGCTGGCGCCGGCGACGAACGCGACCTTGCCCGCAAGCATCACTTGGGCGGGAACCGCAACGCTCCGTCGAGACGAATGATCTCGCCGTTGAGGTAGTCGTTTTCGACGATGCTCTGCGCCAGCTGTGCGTACTCCTCCGACCGGCCCATCCGCTTGGGGAATGGCACCTGGGGCCCCCAGTACTGCTCGAGCTGGTCGGCCGCCTGGCCGTAGGCGGGCGTGTTGATGGTGCCGGGGGCGATGGTGACGACGCGGATGCCCAGCGGTGACAGATCACGCGCGGCGTTGAGCGTCATGCCGATGACGCCGCCCTTGGCCGCGGCGTACGGCAGCTGACCGATCTGCCCTTCGTAGCCGGCGATCGAGGCGGTGTTCACGATCACGCCACGCCCACCTTCCTCCAGCGGTTCGGTGCTGCCGATCGCCGCCGCGCTCAACCGCATGATGTTGAACACCGCGGTCAGGTAGTACTTGATGGTGGTCTCGAACGCGTCGAGTGCCAGCGGTGTGCCGTCCTTGCCGACCAGCCGCCCGCCGCCGGCGGGACCGCCGTGGGTGTCCACCGAGATCCGCAGCGGTGCCAGCGCTTGCGCCTCGGCGATGGCGGCTTTCACCGACTCCTCGGACGTGGCGTCGGTGGGCACGTAACGCACGCCGAGTTCGGATTCCAGCGCCTTGCCCTTGTCGTCGGCGAGGTCAGCGACCACCACCTTGGCCCCCGCGCCGTGCAGGCGCCGAACCGTTGCTTCGCCGAGACCGCCCGCGCCGCCGACCACGATCGCCGAGCTACCTGCGATTTGCATATGGTTCCCCTTCTTGCAACTGGCACTCTCCAGCTGAGAGAATAACATTCTCGTCCTGGTCGAAACGGAGAATCCACATGCCCGAAGCCGTGATCGTTTCCGCGTTGCGTACGCCCATCGGTACCGCGATGAAGGGCACGCTGCGAGACACCGATGCCTACCAGCTTGCCGAGCACGTCGTGGGCGCGACGGTCGGCGAGCTGGGCTCACATCCGGTCGACGACGTGGTGCTCGGCGAGGGTCTGTACGGCGGTGGCGTCGTGGCCCGCCACGCAGCGATCACCGCGGGACTGACCGCGGCGCCGGGGCTCGCGGTGAACCGACACTGCGCTGCGGGACAGGCCGCGGTGCAGGGTGCGGCGGCCAGCATCCGCGCCGGGATGGACCAGCTCATCATCGCCGGCGGTGTCAACTCGGCGTCCACGTCCCCGAGGTTCACGCGTCGGGTGGGTGACGAACTCATCGACTGGCTTCCGCCCACGCACCCCGACCGGCCGGACGCGCCGAACATGGACATGTCGATCACCGTCGGCTGGAACGCGGCGGTCAAGGCCGGGGTCAGCCGCGCCGAGATGGACGAATGGGCGCTGGGCTCACACCGCAAAGCGATCCAGGCCATTGACGAGGGCCGGTTCAAACACGAGATCGTGCCCGTGCAAACGCCCCACGGGCTGTTCGACACCGACGAACATCCACGCCGCGACACCAGCATCGAAAAGCTCGCCGCGCTCAAACCGCTGCACCCCGAGATCGAAGGCTTCTCGATCACCGCCGGCAACGCATGCGGTGCCAACGACGGTGCCGCGGTGCTCGCGATCGCCAGCGACCGGCTCGGGCTGCCGGCGTTGGCCACCGTGCGCTCATGGGCTTCAGTGGGTGTCGACCCTGCGTCGACCGGGCTGGCGCCGGTAGAGGCGATCCCGAAAGCGCTTGCGCGGGCCCGGCTTTCCCTCGCCGACGTCGACGTGTTCGAGATCAACGAGGCGTTCGCATCGATGTGTGTGGCCACCATCAAGTTGCTCGACATCGATCCCGAACGCGTCAACGTCAGCGGTAGCGGGTGTTCGCTCGGACACCCGGTGGCCGCCACCGGGGCACGGATGCTCGTCACGCTGGTACACGAACTGCGCAGGCGCGGCGGGGGTATCGGCGTCGCCGCGATGTGCGCCGGCGGCGGAATGGGATCGGCCACCGTGATCGAGGTCGCGACACCGTAGACTGCGGAAGCGATGACCATCGAGGAGCTGCTAGCGGCGGCGCGCAACGGATCCACCCGTGCGGCCGGACGGCTGCTCAGCCTGGTCGAAAGTTCCCGGCGCAGCGAAGTTCTCGACGCCCTCGGTGCGGTCACCATGCCGAGAATCGTGGGTCTGACCGGTCCGCCCGGCGCCGGAAAGTCGACGACGGTGGGGGTGCTGGTCGGCGCGTATCGCGAGCGCGACATGCGGGTCGCGGTGCTGGCCGTCGACCCGTCCTCGCCGTACAGCGGCGGCGCGCTGCTGGGTGACCGAATCCGAATGGCAGCCCATATCAACGACTCCGACGTACTGATCCGGTCCGTGGCCGCACGCGGCCACCTCGGCGGGTTGGCCGCGGCAGTGCCTGCGGCGATCAGGCTGCTCGCCGCGCTGTCCTACGATCTGATCGTGCTGGAGACCGTCGGGGTCGGGCAGTCGGAGATCGAGATCGCGGCCGTGGCCGATCCGACGGTCGTCGTCCTCAATCCTGGCGGCGGCGACGCGGTACAGGCCGCCAAGGCAGGTCTGTTGGAAGTCGCCGACATCGTGGTCATCAACAAGGCCGACCGTGAGGGCGCCGACCAAACGGTCCGCGACCTCCGTGGTGAGACCAAGGTGCCCATCCTGAAACTTGTTGCCACACAGGGCGACGGCATCGCCGAACTGGTCGAGGCCATCGAGGCTCATCATCGCGCGGACAACCCCGAGCGGCGCACCGCACGCGCCCGGTCCCAGATCCTGTCGCTGGCCCATTCGCTGCTGCGAAACCACCCCGACCTGGATCGGCTGGCCCGCGCCGTGGCAGACGGCGACGACGACGCCTACACCGCCGCCGAGCGACTGTTCGGGGTCGCCGTCGAGCCGTAGCCCTCGCTACGCACGTGCGGAGACGGCCAGACCGGCGCGGTAACCGAATACCATTGCCGGGCCGATCGTTCCGCCCGCACCGCCGTAGGCCTTGCCCGTGGCCCCGGCCATCGCGTTGCCGGCGGCGAACAGCCCGGGAATGGCGGCGCCGCTGACATGCAGCACCCGGCCGTCGCGGTCGGTGCGCGGACCGCCCTTGGTGCCCATCGCGCCGATCGACACCGGCACGGCGTAATAGGGCGGCGTATCGATCGGGCCGAGCGTCTTGCCCGCCGGCGTCGTCGCCGTGTCATCTCCCCAGTACCCGTCGTAAGCGCTTGACCCACGCCCGAAATCGGGATCGTTCTCGTGGCCGACGGCGTCGTTCCACGCGGAAAGTGTGCGCGCCAGACCGTCGGCGTCGATACCGGTCTTGGCTTCCAGCTCGGCCAAGTCCGCCGACGCCGAAAACCACTCCGGTGCCTGGCCGCCCGGTTCCACACCAAGAAACCCGTACCGCTTGAGATGCTGCGCGTCGAACACGATCCACGCCGGGTCGTTCGCGTAACCATGTCGAGGGTCGAGGTAATGGAACGGCCCTGCCATCGAGTTGTACTCGCCCGCTTCGTTGAGAAACCGCTTACCCGCGCGGTTGACGATGATGCTGCGCGGCCGGGTGCGCTCCAACCGCACGCTTCGGCTACGCGGATGACCTTCGAACGTGTCACCGGGTAGCTGCACGATCGGCACCCACCAGGCCTCACCCATGTTGGCCAGGTCCGCGCCGTGCGCCATGGCCATCCGCAGCCCGTCGCCGGTGTTGTTGGGTGGTGACACCGCTCCGCGCATCGGGCCGCGCAGGTATGCCTCGACCAGTTTCGGATCCCATTCGAAGCCACCCGTGCCGAGCACGACGCCGCGGCGGGCACGCACATTGAACTCCTTGCCATCCTGGGAAATTCGCACCCCCGTGATACCCAGCGCGTCGGCGATGAGCTCGACGGCCCTGGCGTTGGTCCGCGGCACCACACCGCGGTCGAGCAGAGCGTTGAGCAGTCCGGCGATCAGCGCCGTGCCTGCCACACAGTAGTCACCGGAATCGTCGTCGAGCGATGCATGGATCCGGGCGCGGGTCTCGGCGTCGATACCGACATTGCTGAAATCCGCGGGAAACAACGTGATGCGGTCACGCCATTCTCCGAGGCGCGACAGGTCGAACGGTTTGGCGTTCAGAGAGCGTCCGCCACCCGGACGCCCGCCCGGCAGCTCGGGCTTGTAATCCGGGAAACCCTCGGCGATCTCGAATCGCAGCTCGCTGTTTGCCTCCACGAACTCCAGCATCTGCGGACCGGTGCGCACGAACGTCTCCACCAGCTCGTCGTCCATGTAGCCCAGCGACTGCGCCCGCAGGTAGGCCATCGCATCTTCGACGGTCAGCTCACCGTCGGCGGAGCGGGAATGCGCCGGAATCCAGAGAATGCCACCGGAAACCGCCGTCGTGCCTCCGACCGTCGCGGCCTTCTCGTAGACCTCCACCGAAGCGCCGTTCACCGCAGCGGTGAGCGCCGACGTCAGGCCCGCGCCGCCACTGCCGAGGACGACGACGTCGACGTCGTGATCCCAGTCCGTCATCGGAACTCCTTTCGGCTGCCGCGTCCTCAGCTGAGGATCGCGGATAATTCGTTGGCCGCCTTGATCACTGCATCGCGCCCGTCGATCACGACGTCTTCCCGATGCGAGATGAGGTTGATGCACATGGGCGGCGACGGGGGCCGGCGGCGTACCGGGACGGCCAGGCCGTATGTGTTCGGCTCGATCTCGCCGTGGGTGATCACCCACCCCTGCTGGCGGGCCAGCGGTACGAGGTCGCGTTCACCGGGACGCGGCGGCATGCTGGCCAGCAGCGCGATCCCCGCCGCGCCACGCTCCAGCGGATAACGGCTGCCCTCGTGAAAGGACATCTGGTAGAAGACATTTGTCGGCACGAGCACCGCGATCGCGACCTGTTGATCGCCCTCGGCGACCAACAACGACACGGTGCTGCCGATCTCGTCGGCCAGCGCGCGCAGCGTGGGCAAGCTGAGTTGGCGCACATTGTTGTCGAACGACGCCCCCAGCACGGCGAGGGCAGCCGCCGCGCGATAGCGCCCGTCTTCTCCTTTGGCCACCAACCGGAACTGCGACAGCGTGGACAGCAGCCGATAGGCGATCGTCCGGTGCACGCCGATGCTGTCGGCAACCTCTTGGGCGGTGAGTCCCTCCCGCGCGGTCGCGACCAACTGCAGCGCGGCCAGGCCGCGCGCCAACGTCTGCGATCCGGGAGCACCGTTGGGCATGGCGCTGGACTCCGGCGTCATCGCGGTCGCCTCCTGGGTTTCCCTTGACATTCCCCACTCGCGAGAGTGATGCTCTGACTATAGTGCACGTAGGTGTGCGATAAATGAGCAAAGTGCTTACGAATTACGAGAATTCGATTCTCGCCGACGAGAGGGTCAGCGTGTCGGAGTTCGAGAGCGTCTGGAGCGATCTTCAGGGCGTCCCGTTCTCACAGGGCTACCTCGATGCCGGCGGTGTGCGCACCCGTTATCTGCATGCCGGCGACACCGACAAGCCCGTGGTGGTGTTCCTGCACGGCTCCGGTGGACATGCCGAGGCGTACGTCCGCAACCTCGAAGCCCATGCCGAACACTTCTCGACCTGGTCGATCGACATGCTCGGGCACGGATACACCGACAAACCCGGCCACCCGCTCGAGGTGCGCCACTACGTCGATCATCTGATCGCAGTCCTCGACGCTGTCGGCGTCGAGCGCGCCCACATCAGCGGGGAATCCCTCGGCGGATGGGTGGCGGCCAGGGCCGCGGTCGATCACCCCGAGCGCATCGACAGGTTGGTGCTCAACACCGCGGGCGGTTCGCAGGCCGACCCCGAGGTGATGAAGCGCATCGTCACCTTGTCGATGGCCGCGGCGGAAAACCCGACCTGGGAGACCGTGCAGGCGCGCATCAAATGGTTGATGGCCGACAAGTCCAAGGATTACGACGACATCGTCGCGAGCCGGCAGCGCGTATACCGGCAGCCGGGCTTTGTCGCGGCGATGAAAGACATCATGGCGCTGCAGGATCCGCAGATCCGTGCGCGCAACCTGCTCGGGCCCGCCGAGTACGGGGCGATCACCGCGCCGACGATGGTGGTGTGGACAAGTGACGATCCCACCGCCGACGTCGCCGAGGGGCGGCGCATCGCCTCGATGATTCCCGGCGCCCGCTTCGAGCTGATGCCCGGCTGTGGGCACTGGCCCCAATACGAGGACCCCAAGACCTTCAACCGCCTGCACCTGGACTTCCTGCTGGGACGCCAAGGATGACCGAGCAGGTCGATGTCGTGGTCGTCGGCGCCGGACCGTCGGGGTTGACCCTGGCGAATATCCTTGGGCTGCAAGGGGTCCGGACGGTGGTCGTCGAGGAGCGCGACACGCTGATCGACTATCCCCGCGGCGTCGGTCTCGACGACGAGGCGTTGCGGACCTTTCAGTCCATCGGCCTGGTCGACCGGGTGCTGCCGCACACCGTGCCGAACCAGATTCTGAGATTCTTCGATGCCAAACGGCGGCTGCTGGCCGAAATGGCTCCGCCCGACGCGCGTTTCGGGTGGCCCAAACGCAACGGGTTCGTGCAGCCGATGGTCGACGCCGAACTGTTCGCCGGCCTGGAGCGTTTCGACTCCGTCGACGTCCGGTTCGGGCACCAGATGCAGACGTGTGTGGAAACCGACGACGGCGTGACGGTGAAGTTCGCGAGCGGGCAGGATGCCGTAGCGGCCCGCTACGTAGTCGGGTGCGACGGCGGGCGCAGCGCCACCCGCCGGCTGATGGGCGTGTCGTTCGACGGCACCACATCCTCGACCCGCTGGCTGGTCGTCGACGTCGCCAACGACCCCCTTGGTCACCCGAACAGCGAGGTGGGCGCCGACCCGGCCCGACCCTACGTCTCGATCTCGATCGCCCACGGCATCCGGCGCTTCGAGTTCATGATCCACCCCGACGAGACCGACGCCCAAGCCGACGACCCGGCATTCGTCAGAAGCATGCTGGCACAACGGGTTCCGCATCCCGAACGCGTCGACATCATCCGGCACCGGGTGTACACGCACCACTCACGCATCGCAGGGTCGTTCCGAAAGGGACGGCTGCTGCTGGCCGGCGACGCGGCGCACCTGATGCCGGTGTGGCAGGGACAGGGCTACAACAGCGGGATCCGTGACGCAGCCAACCTCGGGTGGAAGCTGGCCGCGGTGGTGACCGGCCAGGCCGACGACGCGCTGCTCGACACCTACGACGTCGAACGCCGCAAACATGCCAGGGCGATGATCGACCTGTCCACCATGGTGGGTCGGGTCATCTCACCGACGAACCGGCGGGTGGCCGGCCTGCGCGACCGCGTCATCCACGCCGCATCGGTGGTGCCGACGCTGAAACGCTATGTGCTCGAAATGCGGTTCAAGCCGATGCCACGCTATCAGCAGGGCGCGGTGTTTCACGCCGAGCATGCGGGGGAGAACTCACCGACCGGCACCCTGTTCATCCAGCCCCGCGTCGACACCCGCGACCAACAGAACGTGCTGCTCGACGACGTGCTCGGCCCGGGCTTCGCGGTGTTGTGCTGGAGCAACAACCTGCGAGCCATCCTGGGAGACAAGGCGTTCGACCGGTGGAAGGCGCTGGGCGCCAAGTTCGTCGAGGCCCGACCGATGACCCAACTGCACTGGCCGGGGCACGACGACGCCGATGTGGTGGTGGTCGGGGACAAGACCGGTGCGTTGAAGGGGTGGTTCGACACCTACACCGACTCGGTGTTGTTCCTGCGTCCCGACCGGTGCATCGCGGCCGCCTGCATCGCCCAACGTGCGGCCGAGACCAGCGAGTCACTCTTCGGCGTGCTTTGTCTGACACCGAAAGGAGGTTCAGGTTCTCATGACAACACTGGCCGTGTGCTGTATGTCGCACAGCCCGCTGCTGAATCTTCCGGGACCGTCGCAGGATCTCCTTGATGCGATCGACGCGGCGCTGGCAGATGCGCGTCAGTTCGTCACCGACTACGACCCCGAACTGGTCGTCATCTTCTCGCCCGACCACTACAACGGCTTCTTCTACCGCACCATGCCGCCGTTCTGCATCGGCACGGCCGCTCAGGGAGTCGGCGACTACGGAACCCACGCCGGTCCGCTCGACGTGCCCACCGACGTCGCCAACGACTGTGCCCGAGCGGTTCTGGAATCCGGGATCGACATCGCGATCTCGGCGAGCATGGACGTCGACCACGGCACGGTGCAGCCGTTGGAGAAGCTGTTCGGCGACGCGACGGCGCGACCGGTGATACCCATCTTCATCAACTCGGTCGCTGTGCCGCTGGGTCCGCTGCGGCGGGTGCGCGCGCTGGGCGCCGCGGTGGGGGCCTACCTGGCCACGCTCGGCAAACGGGTGCTGGTGGTGGGATCCGGTGGTCTTTCCCATGATCCGCCGGTCCCGACGCTGGCGAGCGCACCGCCGGCTGCGCTGGAGCGCATCGTGCACGGGGTGCCGATGACCACCGAGCAGCGCCATGCCCGCCAAGCGGCAGTGATGGAGGCGGCTCAGACGTTCGCGACCGGTGATAGCCCGCTGCAACCGCTCAACCCCGACTGGGACGCCGCGTTCCTCGAGCTGATCGACACCAACCGGCTCGCCGAGGTCGACGGTTGGTCCAACTCCTGGATCGAGAAGGAGGCCGGCCACTCGGCGCATGAGATCCGCACGTGGGTAGCGGCTTTCGGAGCGCTCGCCGCGCACGGGCCCTACCGCACCACGAACCGGTTCTACCGCGCGGCGCCGGAGTTGATCGCCGGTTTTGCCGTCAGGACGGCGGTGCTCGATGTCTGACGTGTTTGACCACACCGTCGACGTGCTTGTGGTCGGATCCGGCGGTGGCGGCATGACCGCGGCGCTGGCGGCCGACGCGTTCGGCCTCGACACGCTGATCGTGGAGAAGTCACCGCAGTTCGGCGGCTCCACGGCGCTGTCCGGCGGCGGGATCTGGGTGCCGGGGGCGCCGGCACAACGGAAAGCCGGATACACCCCAGAGCCCGACGGTGTGGTGGAGTATCTGCGGCGCATCACCGGCGGGCTGGTCAGTGACGAGCGGCTACGCCAGTACGTCGACACCGCACCGGAGATGATGGAGTTTCTGGAGAAGCTCAGCCCCTGGTTCGAATTCGTCTGGAAACCCGGCTACGCCGACTACTACCCGGAGCTACCGGGCGGCTCGGAACTGGGCAGCACCATCAACGTGCCTGCCATCGACCTTCGCCGACTCGGCGAGGAAGAACAGCACCTGCTGCAGCCGTTGGCGCTGGCGCCCAAAGGAATCTGGTTCGCGCCCAAGGACCTTCGGTTGTTCTATCAGGTGCGGCAGAACTGGCGCGGCAAAGCTGTGCTGGTCAAGCTGATCTGGCGGATGTTCCGCGCCCGGGTGTTCGGCGACCGGATGGCCGCCATCGGTCAGTCACTGGCCGCGCGCATGCGGCTGGCCCTCAAACAGCAGAACGTCCCGCTGTGGCTCGACACGCCGATGACGGAGCTGATCACCGACGTCGACGGCACCGTGACGGGTGCGGTGGTCGAGCGCGACGGCCGCGCGCAGCGCATCGGCGCGCGCCGCGGTGTGATTTTGGCCGCGGGTGGCTTCGACCATGACATGGCCTGGCGCACACAGCATCTGCCGGTGCTGGACCGCGTCCGTGAGCTTGCCGGTGAGGGCACGGATTGGAGCTTCGGCAATCCGGCGAACATGGGTGAGGGCATCCGCGCCGGCGAGAAGGTCGGCGCCGCCACCGAACTGCTCGACGAGGCATGGTGGTTTCCCGCCATCTGCTGGCCCGACGGCCGGTTGCAGTTCATGCTCAACGAGCGGATGATGCCGTCGCAGTTCGTGGTCAACGGCGCCGGCAAGCGGTTCATCAACGAGGCTGCGCCGTACATGGATTTCGCGCACGCGATGATCGAGGGCCACAAAACCGGCGTCACCCACATCCCGTGCTGGCTGATCACCGACATCCGCTCGTTTCACCGCTATGTCGTCGCCGGTCACCTGCCGATCCCGAAGATCCCGTTCGCGCCGGTACCGACCGGGTGGAAGGTGCCCAAGGCGTGGCTGGAATCCGGCGTCGTACAGGAGGGCACCAACTGGGAGGAACTGGCGGACAAGATCGGCGTGCCGCGGGCCCAGTTGCGCGAAACCGCGGAGCGGTTCAACGAGCTGGCACGCAAAGGCCATGACGACGATTTCAACCGCGGCGACTCGGCATACGACAACTACTACGGTGACCCGACCCTGCCCAATCCGAACCTGTACCCGTTGGGCAAACCGCCCTACTACGCGTTTCAGATCATCCTCGGCGACCTCGGAACCTCCGGCGGTCTACGCACCGATGAGCACGCCCGGGTGCTGCGTGGTGACGACAGCGTCGTGGGAAACCTCTACGCGGTGGGCAACACCTCGGCTGCGGTGATGGGCCGCAGCTACGCAGGGGCCGGCGCAACCATCGGCCCGGCAATGACATTCGGCTATGTGGCGGCCAAGCACATCGCCAACCAGTCAACCGACACCCCGACCGTCGATAAAGATCGAAAGGTAACCAAATGAAGATCTCGCTGTTCTACGAATTCCCGCTACCGCGGCCGTGGAGTGACGACGACGAACACCAGCTTTTTCAAGACGGTCTCGACGAGGTGGAGCTTGCCGACAAGGCCGGCTTCTCGACCGTGTGGCTGACCGAGCACCACTTCCTCGAGGAGTACTGCCATTCCACGGCGCCGGAGATCTTCTTGTCGGCGGCCAGCCAGCGCACCCAGAACATCCGGCTCGGCTTCGGCATCATGCACCTGCCTCCGGCCGTCAACCACCCCGCCCGCGTCGCCGAGCGCGTCGCCACGCTCGACCTCATCTCGAACGGGCGCGTCGAGTTCGGCACCGGTGAATCCTCCTCCGTCGGCGAACTGGGCGGGTTCGGAATCGATCCCGCCGACAAACGCGCGATGTGGGAGGAGGCGCTGGAGGTCTCGATCCGCTGCATGACCGAGGAACCGTTCAGCGGATTCTCCGGCCAGCACATCGAGATGCCCGCGCGCAACGTCGTACCCAAGCCGCTGCAGAAACCGCATCCTCCGGTGTGGGTGGCCTGCACCCGACCGGCGTCGGTCTCGATGGCGGCGCAAAAGGGCCTCGGTGCACTGAGTTTCGCCTACACCGGGCCCGGCCCGCTGACCGAGCGGGTCAACGGCTACTACCAGGAATTCGAGGAGAGCTGTGTCCCGGTGACGCCGCAGATGAACCCGAACATCCTGGCCATCGGGGGCGATCTGTCGATGATGGTGGCCCCGACCGACGAGCAGGCGATCGAACGGCTCGGTAAGGGCGGCGGGTTCTTCGCGTTCGGCATCATGCACTACTACATGACCGGCATGCACACGCCGGGCCGCACCGGTGTGTGGAAGCGCCATCTCGAGGAGATCGAGAAGGACCCGAGCATCGTCTACGGCCCCGACCGCGGCCCGATCGGCAGCCCGGCCACCGTGCGCGAGTTCCTGCGCGGCTACGAACAAAGCGGTGTCGATGAGCTGATCCTGCTGCTGACGCCCCGCAGGCACGAGGAGACGATGGAGTCCATCGAGCTGATGGGCAAAGAGGTGCTGCCGGAGTTCATCGAACGCGACGAAAAGGCCGCCGCTGAGAAGGCCAAGCGTCTGGAACCGGTGCTGGAGAAGGCCGAGGCCCGGCGACCCGAGTCGACGGCGCCGGTGTTCGACGAGAGCTACGCGTTCGGCGGGCTACCGACCGGCCGGCAGAACTACACCGCCAACGAAGTCGCGCTGGCGATGGACGAGATGACCGAGGGCATCGAGGCCGCCGCCAAGAAGCTGAAGTCAGGGGAGGGGTGGACGAGCCGCAACCCGGCCGCCGATCAGAGCTGACCCATGGGACAGATCGACGACTTGTGGCGCTACGACGGCCGCCGGGTCGTGGTCACCGGATGCTCGTCGGGCATCGGGGAGCAGGTCGCGCGCCAGGTCGGCGAACTCGGCGCCGAGGTGATCGGCCTCGACATCACCCCGCCCGCAGCGGGATTCGGCGAGTTCATCAGCCTCGACCTGTCCGATCCGGCCTCGATCGACGCCGCTGTCGCGTCGATCGGTGGCCGCGTCGACGCCCTGTTCAACGTCGCCGGCGTGTCGTCGGGCATCGGTGATCCGCTGCGGGTGGTCACGATCAACTTCCTGGGTACGCGCAGGTTCACCGAGGCTGTGGTGCCGTCGATGCCGCCAGGATCGGCGATCGCGAACGTGTCGTCGCTTGCCGCGTCGGGTTACCGGCAGAACGCCGACGTCACCGCCGGGCTGGTGGCCACCGAGACGATGGACGACGGAATCGAATGGTGCAAAGCCCATCCCGACGCGGTCGCCGACGGCGGCGGCTACCGGCTGTCCAAGGAGGCGATCATCCTCTACGGCATGGCCAACGTCGCGGCGCTGGGCGCCAACGGGATCCGGATCAACTGCACGGCGCCCGGGGTCACCGACACGCCGATCCTCGACCAGTTGCGCAGCGCCTACGGGCAGGAGTTCCTGGATGCGTTCCAGACGCCGCTGGGCCGGACCGCGACACCCGACGAACAAGCCAGCGTGCTGGTGTTTTTGAACAGCCGCGCCGCGAGTTATGTCACCGGACAGGTGATCTGGGTGGATGGTGGCACAATCGGCGACACCGACCTCGCCGGGTCGGTACTGCGAGGATGACGACGGGAAACCAACGATGGCCACTATGAAGGATTTCCGCCGGGTCGCCGACGAGGTTCGCAACTGGGGGCGGTGGGGCGACGACGACGAGCTGGGCACGCTGAACTTCATCACCCAGGACAAGGTCGCCGAGGCCGCGGCCACGGTACGGCAGGGCAAGGTCATCTCGCTCGGCGGCGACTTCGGCTCGTCGGGACCGCAGGGCGCGTTCCAGTTCCGGCAGAACCCGATTCACGTGATGACCGTCGACGGCGGTGACGCGAACACGCTGTGCCAGTACGCGCCCAACTGGCTACGCAACTCCGTTGCCCAACAGCTCAGTTCGTTTTTCGTCGACAACCCGTTCCGGTTCAACGACGACATGATCGTGATGCCGCTGCAGGCGGCCACCCAGTGGGACGCCCTGTCTCACGTCTACTACGAGGACAAGCTCTACAACGGCTTCCCGGCGGACTCGGTGACCAGCTTCGGCGCCTTCCATTGCGGTATCGACAAGGTAGACGTCAAGGGCATCACCTCACGCGGTGTGTTGCTCGACGTGGTCGCCCACCGTGGCGCGGAGGTGTTCTGCGAGCCCGGAAACCCGATCACCCCGGCCGAACTCGACGACATCGCGGCCAAGCAGAACGTGCAGATCCGGCGTGGAGACATCGTCGTCGTACATACGGGATGGTGGACGCGGTTCCTGTCCACCGGGGACGGCGAGGAACCCGGCTCAGGTCTGCACTGGACATGCGCGTCCTGGCTGCACGACCTCGAGGTGGCCGCCGTCGCCGCCGACAATCTCATGGTGGAAGACCCCGACCCGGCCAACGGCGTGGCGGGCACCTTCCTGCCGATGCACATGCTGTGTCTGCGCGATATGGGCATGATGCTGGGTGAGTACTGGGATCTGACCGGCCTGGCTGCCGACTGCGCTGCCGACGGGGTCTACGAATTCCAGTTGATCGCACCACCGTTGAAGGTGGTGGGCGCGGTCGGCGCACCCGTCAGCCCGATTGCGATCAAGTAGGTGAGCCGATGACGGCGTTCGAACGCAAGTCCGTGCTGGTCGACGGGCTCGTCACCAGCTATCTCGAGGCCGGGCAAGGTGATCCGGTGGTGTTGCTGCACGGCGGCGAGTTCGGCGCCGGTGCCGAACTCGGCTGGGAGCGCAATATCGCCGCCTTGGCTGCACACCACCGCGTGTTGGCGCCCGACATGCTCGGCTTCGGCGATACGGCCAAAGTCGTCGACTTCAACGACGGCCGCGGCATGCGGATCCGCCACATCGCGCGGTTCTGCGAGGAAGTGGGGGTCGACTCCGCGTACTTCGTCGGCAACTCGATGGGCGCGGTGAACCTGTTCGTCGACATCACCTCGCCATCGCCGGTGTTGCCCGTTCGTGCCATGGTGGTGATCTGCGGCGGCGGTGAGATCCAACGCAACGAGTTCTCCGCGGCGCTCTACGACTACGACGCCACGCTGCCGGCCATGCGCAAGATCGTCGAAGCGCTGTTCTACAGCCCGTCCTATCCCGCCGATGACGCCTACGTGCGACGGCGCTACGAGGCCAGCATCGCACCGGGAGCGTGGGAAGCGTTGGCCGCGGCGAGGTTTCGCCGTCCTGGTCTGGAGGCGCCGCCGTTACCGTCGAGCACGCGGGCCTACGAGCGCATCACCGTGCCGACGCTGGTGGTGGAGGGCGGCGGCGACAAGCTGCTGCCAGCCGGCTGGGCGGCCGAGATCGCCGGCCAGATCCGCGGCGCCCGCTCGGCCGTCGTGGATGCCGCCGGGCATTGCCCGCAGATCGAACAGCCCGACGTCGTCAACGCGTTGCTGCTGGAGTTCTTGGCCGAAAAACGAGGAGGGTCATGACGGGTGAGCTTTCGGGCAAGGTCGCGGTCGTCACCGGCGGCGCGTCGGGCCTCGGCGAAGGGCTGGCCCGCCGGTTCGTCGCCGAGGGCGCCAAGGTCCTGATCGGCGACGTCGACCGCGACGCCGGTGCCGCCCTGGCCGCCGACATCGGCGCCAGCGCCCACTTCGTCGAGGCGGACGTCGCCGAGGTCGAACAGGTCAGCGGTCTGGTGTCAACGGCGATCGACCGGTTCGACGGCCTGCACATCATGGTGAACAACGCCGGCGTGTCGGGCACCATGCACCGCCGCTTCCTCGACGACGATCTGGCCGACTTCGACCACGTGATGCGGATCAACGTGCGTGCCGTCATGGCAGGCACCCGCGACGCCGCCCGGCACATGTCGCAGCACGGCGGCGGGTCGATCATCAACCTGACGTCGATCGGCGGCATCCAGGCCGGCGGTGGCGTGATGACCTACCGGGCGTCGAAGGCTGCCGTCATCCAGTTCACGAAGTCGGCGGCAATCGAGCTGGCCCACAACGAGATACGCGTCAACGCGATCGCGCCGGGCAACATCCGCACCGCGATCGTGCGGAAGTCGGCAACGGGTGAGGATCGCGAAAAGCTCGAGCAGTTCGAGGCCGCGATCCGCGAGCAGATGCGCAACGACCGTCCGCTGAAGCGGGAGGGCACGATGGAGGATGTCGCCGAAGCGGCGCTCTACTTCGCCACCGACCGCTCGCGCTACGTCACCGGCACCATCCTTCCGGTCGACGGCGGCACCGTCGCGGGCAAAGTCATCGTGCGCAAACCGAAATCCGACACAGCGAACTAGCTCGGGCGGCCGTCGGCGTGGTCGACATGGTCTCGGACCAGCTGGACAAACCTGCGGCGGTCCGGGCGGAAGATGTCGTGGGGTGAGTCGCTGAACTCGATCAACGTCGCATCGGGGAACTCTCGGCGATAGCGCGACCACTGCTCGTCGGTGACCAGAACTCGTTCGCCGCTGCGCACCACGAGCAACGGAAGTCGCAGCCGGGCAAGCTCATTCCAGAACGAGCGGGCGCGAGCGCGCTCAAAGGTCTTGATCGCGGCGTCGTAGTCGACGCGGTCCCGGACGGGAGTTCCGCGCCAACGTCCGTCGAGCAGGCGGCGCGGGGCGCCTGGCGGTAGCAGCCGTTCCTCGGGGATGTAGTCGCCGATCGCCAGTGAGCGCACCCGTGTGGGATGGCGCAGTGCCCACCCGATCGCATATGCCGTGCCTCGGGAGAAGGTCACCAGGTGAACGGGTCCGCTGGTCACCGCGTCCACGACGGCACCGACATCGGAGCTCAACGTCGGCCCGTCGTACCCGTCGGCCGGGACGCCGCTGCGGCCGTGACCTCGAATCTCGACGACCACGGTCCGCCGACCGAACGCCGGCAGCACCTCGGCGTAGTCCTCGGCGACACACGTCATTCCCGGCACGAACACGATCGGTGCGCCGCGGTCGTCGCCACCGGAGTCCAGGAAGTGCAGCCGGACGCCACCGTTGTCGGTGAATCGGGAAACGGCCATGGTCAACGCACTCTATGCGCCCGCAGCGAGGAGGGTGACGAGAACTTAAATCAGTCGCTTGACTTAAGGGGCGCGGCGCGGTTGACTAGTGACCGTGACCACAGTCCGCAGTGTTCGCAGCGTTCGCAGTGATCGCGCGAGCATCACGCGCGAAGCGATTCTGACTGCGGCCGAGCGGCTTTTCGCCGAGCACGGCGTGTACGCCGTTTCCAACCGGCAGGTCAGTGAAGCTGCCGGGCAGGGCAACAACGCCGCGGTCGGCTACCACTTCGGCACCAAACTCGACCTGGTGCGCGCGATCGAGCAGAAGCACCGGATCTCCATCGAGCAACTGCTGGGGCGGATGGTCGCCCAGACCGCGGACTCCACGGAGTTGCGTGACTGGATCGCATGCATGGTGTGCTCGTTGACCGAGCACCTGGAGCAGCTCGGCAACCCCACCTGGTATGCGCGGTTCGCGGCGCAGGCGTTGGCCGATCCGGCCTACCAGAAGATCGTCGTGCGGGACGCACTCGGATCGTCGGCGTTGCAGCAGGTGGTCGGCGGCATCACCCGATGCCTGCCGAACCTGCCGATGGCCGTTGTCGCCGAACGCAACATCATGGTCCGCAACCTGATGATGCACACCTGCGCGGACTTCGAGCGCGCGTTCGCCGAGGGCGCCGACACCGCACGGACGAACTGGCGTTCGGTGGCCTCAGGTCTGATCGACGCAATCGTCGGCCTGTGGCAAGCACCCGTCACAGGGCGGATGTGACATGAAGATCACCGTCGACCAAGACAAGTGTGTGTCCTCCGGGCAGTGCGTGCTCAACGCCACCGAGGTTTTCGACCAGCGCGACGACGACGGCGTCGTCGTGTTGCTCAACGACAGCCCCGACGGCGAAGACGCCGACAACGCCCGCAAGGCCGCCGCCGCCTGCCCTGCACTAGCCATCCACATCGAGAAGTGACGAGAGGCCATATGTCCGACACATTGACCACCGGCACGGCTGAAACGGCAGCCGACGTCCCCGAATATCCGATGGAGCGCGACGCGCGCTGCCCGTTCGCCCCGCCGCCACAGATGCTCAAGATGGGGGAGGCCAAACCGCTGTCGCGGGTGCGGATCTGGAACGGCACCACACCGTGGTTGATCACCGGTCACGCGGTCGCGCGCGAGTTGTTCGCCGACCCGCGGGTCAGCGTCGACGACCGGATCGAGGGCTTCCCGCACTGGAACGAGCACATGCTGTCCACGGTTTACAAACGGCCGCGGTCGGTGTTCACCTCTGACGCCGAGGAGCACACCCGGTTCCGCCGGATGCTGTCCAAGCCGTTCACGTTCAAGCGGGTCGAGGGTCTGCGCCCGGCGATCCAGGAGGTGACCGACGAGTGCATCGACAACATCCTGGCCGGTGAGCAACCCGCCGACATCGTCGCCAAGCTGGCGCTGCCGGTGCCGACTCGGGTGATCAGCGAAATGCTCGGTGTCCCATACGAAGACCACGAGTTCTTCCAGCACCACGCCAACGTCGGCCTGGCCCGCTACGCCTCGGCCGAGGACGGTCAGAAGGGCGCGATGAGCCTCGCGAAATACCTCAGCGACCTCGTCAAGGCCAAGATGGAGAACCCGTCCGAGGACGCGGTGTCAGACCTCGCCGAACGCGTCAACGCCGGCGAGATCAGCGTCAAGGAAGCCGCGCAGCTGGGTACCGGGCTGCTGATCGCCGGCCACGAGACCACCGCCAACATGATCGGCATCGGTGTACTCGCGCTGCTGGAGAACCCCGAACAGGCTGCCGCGCTGCGGGATTCCGAGGATCCGAAGTTCATCGCCAACGCGGTCGAAGAGCTGATGCGCTACCTGTCCATCATCCAGAACGGGCAGCGGCGCGTGGCCCTCGAGGACATCGAGATCGCCGGGGAGACCATCCGCGCGGGCGAGGGCATCATCTTGGACCTCGCCCCGGCGAACTGGGACGCGACCGCCTATCCCGAGCCCGACAAGCTCGATCTCGGCCGCGACGCGACCCAGCAGCTGGGCTTCGGTTACGGGCGGCACCAGTGCGTAGGCCAGCAGCTCGCCCGCGCCGAACTGCAGATCGTGTTCCACACCCTGCTGCGGCGCATCCCGACCCTGCGGCTGGCCGTGCCGATCGAGGAGGTGCCGTTCAAACACGACCGGCTCGCCTACGGCGTCTACGAACTTCCGGTGGCCTGGTAGCCAGGTCCGTCCTTTCAGCCCGATTGGAGTAGTACCCATGTCCCACTCAGTTTCGACGCCAATCACCACCCTGTATCCCCCAGAGGGTTTCGGCGCCCCCAAGCACCGCAAGGGTCACGCCACAGGTGATTTCGGGCTGCCGACCGGCACCGAGATCTTCTCGGCCGACAACCACATCTCGGTGGCCGAGGACATCTTCTACGAACGTTTCCCCGACGAGCTCAAGGGCGCCGCGCCCCGCATCTGGTACGAGGACGGCGCATACATGGTCGGAATGAAGAAGGGCAAGGCCTGGACCGGTGGCGACTTCGGCCGGGTGCTGATGCAGTACGACGACCTGGCCGGCGCGGCGACCAACAACATCGAGGCCCGCGTCCGTGAACTCAAAGAAGACGGCATCGACAAGGAGCTGGCGTTCCCGAACGCCGTGCTGGCGCTGTTCCACTACCCCGACAAGGGCTTGCGCGAGCGCGTGTTCCGCATCTACAACGAGCACATCGCCGACCTACAGGAACGCAGCAAAGGCCACTTCTACGGCGTCGGGCTGATCAACTGGTGGGACCCCAAGGGCACCAGGAGCACGCTGGAAGAGCTCAAGTCGTTGGGGCTCAAAACTTTTCTGCTGCCGCTGAACCCCGGCAAGGACGACGACGGCAACATCTACGACTACGGCAGCACCGACATGGACGCGGTGTGGGATGAGATCGAAGACGCCGGCCTGCCGGTCAGCCACCATATCGGTGAGACGCCGCCGAAGACGCCGTGCCAGCACAACAGCGTCGTGGTCGGGATGATGGTCAACGTCGATTCGTTCCGCGAACAGTTCGCCAAGTACGTCTTCTCCGGCATTCTCGACCGCCATCCCAAGCTCAAGATCGGATGGTTCGAGGGCGGCATCGCCTGGGTGCCAACAGCTCTGCAGGACGCCGAGCACATGCTCGCCTCGTATCGGCACATGTTCAACCACGAACTGGGACACCCGGTTCGCCATTACTGGGACAACCACATGAGCGCGTCGTTCATGGTCGATCCGCTCGGGCTCGAGCTCATCGACAAGATCGGCGTGAACAACGTGATGTGGTCCTCGGACTACCCGCACAACGAATCCACGTTCGGCTACTCGGAGAAGTCGCTGCGGACCGTCGTCGACGCGGTCGGACCCGAGAATGCTGTCAAGATCGTCAGCACCAACATCAAGAACTTCCTGGGGATTTCGTGACCACGTTCGCAGCTGCACAGTCCACGCTGATCGACATCCCGGAGGTTCCCGACCGGGCCCGGATGTACCGCGAATGCGGCGCCAGGCTGCGCGACTCCATGCGCGAAAAAGGTGTCGACGCACTGGTTCTGATCGGCAACGGCAACGTCGTCTACGCGACCGGGGTCAGCTGGCCGCTGCTCGACGCCGGCCTGTCCCACGTGGAACGCCCGGTCGCGATCGTGCTGGCCGACGATCCGCATCCGCACCTGTTCATGCCGCTGCGGGAGGGATCGTCGTCGCAATGCGAGGTGCCCGACGACCACGTGCATCCCGCGCTGTATCTCGAATTCGACGAGGGTGTCGAGCAGTTCGCCCGGGTGCTGGCC
Source organism: Mycolicibacterium pulveris (assembly GCA_050205315.1). Lineage (GTDB taxonomy): Bacteria > Actinomycetota > Actinomycetes > Mycobacteriales > Mycobacteriaceae > Mycobacterium > Mycobacterium pulveris_A. The sequence goes on from JBNMRA010000015.1 coordinate 77,118, forward strand.
GATCTGGTGCCCGCCCGGGGCACCGTCGCCGTCGACGAGATGACCGGCGCGATGCGCCGCGCGTCGAGCACACTGTTTCCGTCCGGTCCACCGTCGGACGCCGCGCAGGTGGTCGGACCCGCCAAGCTCGTCAAGACACCCGACCAGATCTCATGCGTGCGCAACGCGTGCCGCATCACCGAAGAGGCCATGGTCGATGTGCAGAAGGCGCTCGCGCCGGGGGTGCGGCAGATCGACCTCTCGGCGGCGTTCGTCCGGCGGGCCTTCGAACTGGGCGCGACGGCCAACATGCTCGAGGCCATCTGGCAGGTGATGCCGACCACCAAGACCAGCGGCTCGGTGTGGACCACCACCGGCGATCTCGCGCTGCCGCTGCTGACCACCGAACGTGAACTCGAACGCGGCGACGTGCTGTGGACCGACGTCAGCATCACCTATCAGGGCTACTGTTCCGACTTCGGCCGCACCTGGCTGGTCGGCGACGAACCGTCCGCGCGTCAGCACGCGCAGTTCGAGAAGTGGCGCGAGATCATGTCCGCCGTACTGTCCGTCACCAAGGCGGGTGCAACCAACGGCGATCTGGCGCGCGCGGCGATCGCGGCCAACGGCGGCGCCAAGCCGTGGCTGCCGCACTTCTATCTGGGCCACGGGATCGGCACCAACGCCGCCGAGATGCCCATGATCGGAACCGATCTCGGCGAGGAGTTCGACGACAACTTCGTGTATCCCGCGGGCATGTTGCTGGTGCTGGAACCCGTGGTGTGGGAGGACGGCACCGGCGGCTACCGAAGCGAGGAGATCGTGGTGATCACCGAGGACGGCTACCAGTCCATCACCGACTACCCCTACGCACCCTACGGACAGGATCGGATCTGAATGGCACTCGAGATTCTGCCCGACGCAGCGGATCTGCGCCGGGGCCGCCGCGAGCGGGCGCTGGCCCAGATGGCAGCCCGCGACATCGACATCCTGGTGCTGGGCCGGCAGGCCAACGTGCGGTACGTGACCGGTGCCCCGCAGCTGTGGGTGGCGGGCACCCGCCCGTTCGGGCCGATCTGTGAGGTCGTCCGGTCGACCGGGGAGATCTACCTCAACAGCACCTGGGACGAAGGGATCCCCGACGAGATCCCCCACGAGAACCTCTACGGTTTGGCGTGGAACCCGATGACGCTGGTCGAGGTGCTCAAGGCGCTGCCGGGTGCGGCGACCGTGCAGCGCGTCGGAACCGACTCGCTGACACCGACGTTCGCGCAGCTGCTGCCGATGGCGTTTCCGAACGCCGAGATCGTCGACGCCGAACCTGCCCTGCGGGCGGCGCGCCGGATCAAGACCGCCGATGAGATCGCGGTGCTGCGCGGCGCGCTGTCGGTGGCCGAGACAGCGCTGGATGCGGCCCGCGCGGAGTTGCGCGCCGGGGTCAGCGAGCAGACCCTGACCGGCGCGCTGATGGAGGCGATGGCCGCGGGCGGTGTCACCACGCCGGCCACCCAGGACGGCGCGTGGGCGACCAGCAAGGAACATCCGTGGCAGCGCGCCCGCAGCGACGGCCGCATCGAAGACGGTGACCTGGTCGCGTTTTCGGCGGGTGTGCTCGCCGACGGCTACCTCGGTGAGGTGGGGCGCACCTGGCCGGTCGGCGACGTCGACGGTTCGGCGGTCGCGGGACTCTACGACCGTTGGGATGACTTGCGGGAGCGGTTGATCGCCGCCTGCCGTCCGGGTTCGCCGGCAAGCGAACTGCTGGCGGTCTACGAAGCGACCGGTGAGCGGCTGCCCGTGATGCCGGTCGCGCACGGTCTCGGTCTGGGATTCGACCCGCCGGTGGTGACCCCGCAGCTACGAGAGACGTGCGCGCAGGAGATCTTCGAACCCGGCATGGTGCTGGCCGTCACCGCCTACGTGTGGGAAGCCGGGGTCGGCGCGGTCTTCGGACGCGAGGCGGTGCACGTCACCGCCGACGGACCAGAGGTTTTGACCAGCAGCCCTTCGTCGATGGGCGCTCGGGCCAACAGTGCGGGCGAAAACGCCGGCGTCGGTATCGGCTGAAGGGAACTACATGTCGGAGAACGGAAGTCGGCCCAAGCCCGAGGAACTGATCCTCTACAGCAAGGACCCGAAGACCAAGATCGCGACCATCACGTTCAACCGGCCGGAGTACCTCAATGCGCCGACGTCGGCGGCGCGGCTGCGCTACGCGGATCTGCTGCGCGCGGCCACCGTCGACAACGACGTCAAGGTCGTGGTCATCCGCGGCGTCGGCGACAACCTCGGCAGCGGCGCGGACCTTCCGGAGTTCATGGAGGGCAACGACAACACCGATCTGCGACTGGCTGAACTGCGCCTGGAGGACGACGGCGTCGGTGAGGTCACCTACCCGCCGAAGGGCTCGTTTCGCCACGGGGCCACGATCAGCGCCTGGTACGCCAACGTGCAGGCCGGTAACCGGCCGTTGCAGGAGCTCAAGAAGATCAGCATCGTCGAGGCCAAGGGCTACTGCTACGGCTGGCACTTCTACCAGTGCGCCGACGCGGATCTGGTGATCTCCTCGGACGACGCGCTGTTCGGGCATCCCTCGTTCCGGTACTACGGCTGGGGTCCGCGGATGTGGACGTGGGTGCAGATGATGGGGCTGCGCAAGTTCCAGGAGATGGTGTTCACCGGGCGCCCGTTCACCGCCGAGGAGATGTACCAGTGCAACTTCCTCAACAAGGTGGTGGCGCGCGATCAGCTCGAGGCCGAGGTCGACAAGTACGCGCGGGCGTGCGCCCGAAACCGGCCGGTCGACACCGTGTTTCAGCAGAAGATCTTCTTCGAGGTGTTCAAACAACACCAAGGTGAGTACATGGGCAGCCTGTTGTCGGCCTTCTTCGAGTCGATGGGCAGCGGCGCGGCCAACGACGACACCGACGATCTGGACATGCACGAAGCCATCGACAGCGGGCTGGCCGACGCGGTCAACGACAACGACATGAGGTTTCCCGCCGAGTTCCGGCTGAGCAAGTCCAACCGCAAGAAGAAGGACTAGTGGCAGCACTGGACGGCTACGTCGTCGTCGACCTTTCCACCGGTATCGCAGGCGCCTACTGCACGAAGCTGCTCGCCGACGGCGGCGCCCAGGTGATCAAAGTTGAGCCGCCGCAAGGGGACTGGTTGCGCCGATGGTCGGCGTCCGGCGCTGCGATCGAGCCGGGCGAAGACGGTGCGTTGTTCAGCTTCCTGGCCGGGGCCAAACACAGCGTGGTGGCCGACCCCGACAGCGACATCGACTTCGTCAACGCGCTGCTGTCCGACGCCGACGCGGTGGTGTGGTCACGCGGATCGTCGGTGGCCGAACATGTGGTGTGCACGCCGGCGGCGATCCGGTCGGCGCATCCGCATCTGACCGTCACGTCGATCACCCCGTTCGGGCTGCAGGGACCGTGGAGCGACCGGGCCGCAACCGAGTTCACGCTGCAGGCGTGGTCGGGCGGCATCGTCGGGCTGGGCCGCGGCTCGGCCGACCGCGCCCCGGTGTACGTCGGCGGGCAGGTCGGCGAGTACCTCGCCGGTGCGTACGCGAGCGCGGCGACGCTGGCGTCGCGGCTGCGCGGTGGTGCCGAGCTCGTCGACGTGTCGATGTTGGAGACCCAGATCCTGGGTCTGACTTACTATCCGGTGTCCTACTACGAGATGCTGGGTAGGCCGTGGCGTGATGCCCGACGGTTGACGGTGCCCGGGATCGCGCGGGCCAAGGACGGGCTGATCGACATCGGTTGCGGCACCGCGCAGCAGTGGTTCGACCTGTGCGCGATGACCGGCCACGACGACTGGATCGACGAGGAGTCGCCGCTGTCGATCACCGAGCAGGCCAACGAGAAGGCCGACGAACTCTATGCGTGGGTCGCGAGCCACACCGTCGAGGAGATCCGCGACCTGGCGACCGCATTCCGGATCCCCAACGCCCCGGTGGCCAACGGCGAAAACGCCGTCGGGCTGGACCATTTCCGCGAACGCGGCTCGTTTGTCACCAACCCCCGCGACGGCTTCGATCAGCCCGGCCCGCCCTACCGCATGCAGCCCGCGGTGCTGCGCGGCCCCGAGCCCGCCCCTCGGCTGGGCGAACACACCGAGCAGTACCGCCCGAAGGGACATTCGGGACGAAAATCCCCTACAGATCGCGCCGTTTCGGCGAAGCTACCGTTCGAGGGGTTGCGCGTCATCGACATGACGACCTTCTGGGCCGGCCCGTCGTGCACCCACCTGCTGGCGATGCTGGGCGCCGACGTGATCCATGTCGAGTCGACCCGCCGTCCCGACGGCACCCGCCTGATCGCCGGCATCCCGGTCACCGAAGACCAATGGTGGGAGAAGTCGCCGATCTTCTCGGGCCTCAACACCAACAAACGGGGCGTCACGCTGGACCTGCAAAGCGCAGCCGGACGCGACCTGCTCAACCGTTTCATCGCCACCGCCGACGTGATCGTCGAGAACTTCACCCCACGGGTGCTGGACCAGATCGGGCTGGACTTCGCTGCGGTGCAAGCGGTTCGGCCGGACGCGGTGATGCTGCGGATGCCCGGCTTCGGTCTCGACGGTCCGTGGCGGGACAACCCGGCGTTCGCCTATGTCATCGAGGCGGCATCGGGCATCAGCTGGCTGACCGGATACCCGGACCGCAACCCGTACGAGCCGTATTCGGTCGGCGACCCCAACGCGGGCATCCATGCGCTCAACGCGCTGCTGCTCGCGCTGGAGCACCGTCGCCGCACCGGGCAGGGCGTGCTGGTCGAGGCCGCGATGGTCGACGCCGCGCTCAACGTCGCGGCCGAACAGGTCATCGAGTACTCCGCGTACGGCGCCCTGCTGCAACGCGACGGCAACCGCGGCCCGACCGCCGCACCGCAAAACCTCTACCGCACCAACGAGATCGACGAGTTCGGCCGCGCCGACTGCTGGGTCGCGGTGGCCGTGGCGACCGACGAGCAATGGACCGGTCTGGCGGCTGCGCTCGGCAGCCCCGAATGGGCGTCGCACCCGGAACTGGCCACCACGGCGGGCCGTCGCGCCCACCACGACACCATCGACGAGCACCTCAGCGCCTGGTGCTCGGTACGCGGCGGCGACGACATCGTCGAAACCCTCTGGAACCACGGCGTGCCAGTGGGCAAGGTGATGCAGCCACATCGGCAGACCGAACTGGCGCAACTGGCCGCGCGCGGCTTCTTCGAAGACGTCGGGCATCCGGTGAACGCCCGCACCCCCCACAGCACGTTGCCGTTCAAGATGTCACGCGGGCCCGAGCGGGTGCACGTACAGTCCGCACCCCTGCTCGGCCAACACAACCACGAGCTGCTGTCCGAACTCGGCCTGACCGACGACGAGATCGCCGACCTCGAAGCCGGCGGCGTGATCGGCAGCGTGGTGGCGATGGGCCCGAGCAAGGCCAAGGCGTAACGGGTTAGCCTCAACGCCGTGGCCATCGATCCAGCCGACATCCTGCTGACAGACCGCGTCGCGGTCGTGACCGGCGGCGGCGCGGGCATCGGCAAGGGCATCGCCGAAGGTTTAGCCGCGTTCGGCGCGTCGGTGGCCATCTGGGAACGCGACCCGAACACCTGCAGCGCCGCGGCGGAAAGCATTGGCGCGCTGGGCATCACCACCGACGTGCGCGACAGCGCACAGGTCGACGCCGCGCTGCAGCGCACCGTCGCGGAACTCGGTGAGGTGTCGATCCTGGTCAACAACGCCGGCGGCACGTTCTTCTCACCGCTGCTGGACACCACCGAGAACGGCTGGGATGCGCTGTACAAGAGCAACCTGCGCCATGTGCTGTTGTGCACGCAGCGGATCGCACGGCGCCTGGTCGACGCCGGACGACCCGGCAGCATCATCAACGTGACGTCGATCGAAGGTGTGCGCGCCGCGCCCGGCTACGCCGCGTACGCCGCCGCCAAGGCCGGCGTCATCAACTTCACCAAGACCGCCGCACTGGAATTCGCGCCACACGACATTCGAGTCAACGCACTGGCTCCGGACCTGACCGTCACCGAGGGTCTCATGCACTTGTCACCTGGGCTGGACCCGGCGAATCAGCGGATGATTCCGATGGGACGTGCCGGCCACGTCGACGAAATAGCCAGCGTCGCAGTCTTTCTCGCGTCGGATATGTCGGGCTACATCACCGGGCAGACGATCCACGTCGACGGCGGTACACAAGCGTCGTGCGGCTGGTACCACCACCCGGAGACCGGCGAGTATCAGCTCGGCTAGGGCTTAACGGGTTGATCGCACGCATCTGGTGGCTGTCGCAATTTGTGAGCGATGGCCGGTGAGTACTGACGTGGGGTAACGGCTGTGTGCGGCTATCGGGCGTTTACCCGGCGACCGCTCTGTGGTGCAGGCGGGTGAGGTTGAGTACGGCGGCGGCCAGATGTACTTCGGCGGTGACGGCTTGGAGACCGCGGCGGGCGAAGCGCCGTAAGCCGATTCGGTCTTTGAGGTGTGCGATGACGGGTTCCACGGTGGCTGATCGGCGTTTATATTGCTGGACGTTTACGGGTTGGCGCATCTTGTGCCGCATCGCATCCAGCGGTGACAGATCCGGCGGTGGTGGCCCGTCGCTCGGGTTGTGTTTGGCCTCGTGGTTCATGTCGCGTCGGGTGCCGGTGGCGATCAACCGCGGTGGGCCCGCGCTGGTGAGGTTGTTTTCGGTGAAGTAGCCGGCATCGGCTAACGCCAGTCCGATCGTCTTGCCCAGCGCCTCGGTCGCAGTGGTCGCCGCGGCCAGTGCAGGCGTCCAGCAGTCGGTGTCATTGGCGTCTTGGGACACGTGCACACCGATCACCAGGTGGTCATCAGAGGACACGATCTGGCTGTTGTAACCCTGCACCGCTCCGCCGCCGGAGCCCTCGGTCATCAGCCGGGCCTGGGGGTCAGTCAAATTAACCTGGGGTCCGCCCTTATGGCCTCGTCGGGCCGCATTGGAGTCACGGAGGCGCGCTGCTGATCCTCGCTGATCTGCCACGCCGGCGGCCTGTTCAGCGCGGGCCTGCGCTAAGCCAGCCTGCCAGCGCTTGATGCTCCTACGAAAATCGCTGCGCCGCTCGGTGATGGGCTTACCACCCCCGCCGCCCAGGTCAGCCAGCCGCTGCTGATCGCGCACGAGTCTGGCCTCATAGAGCCGGACCTTGTCGATGCCCGCCGGTGGCGGACCCGTCGGAGTTTGTCCCGCCTCGACCTGACGCAGATACTGCTCCTGCCGTTGGGTATCGGCGGCGTCGGCGGCTGCATCACGGGCGTCTTGACGAGCGATCTCTTCCATGGCTTTCTTGATCGCCGCAGCTCGACCCGCCGCGGTGCCCAACTGCGGGGGCACCGACTGGGGGCCGCCATTGGCGGCCTCGGCAGCGTCCTCCGCAGCATCCACCGCAGCGGCCTCGGCCACCACGTTCTCGGCGATCCGGCGGGACTGCTCGCGCACCCAATCATGGGAACGATTGGCTGATTTAGCGGCATTGGCCGCGATCTTGGTGCCATCGATGGAGATCACCCCAACCGACACCATCCCGGCTTCAGCACACAACCGCAGCACTTGGCTGAACATGTCGGTGAACGCCTGGTCGTGGGCGGCGCGGAACCGCGCGATCGTGCTGTGATCAGGCCGATCCTGAGCACATACCACCCGATAGGCCACATGATCAGCGCACAACTGCTCGATCCGCCGCGAGGACCGCTCCCCGCAGGCATAGGCGTAGATCAACAATGCCACCAGCATGTCGGGGTCATACCCGGCGCGCCCGACCCCTCCAGTGCGGCGGGCGGCGTGAAACCCCGACGTATCAAGCCGATCCACCACATCGAGCACAAACCACACCAAATGCGAATCAGGAAGCCAGTCCGCCATATTCGGCGGCAATAGGAACTCCTGATCACGCACCACAGGACGATACGAACGAGCCATACCTCATCGTTTCGTGATCGACCGTCAAGGCCAAGTACCCCGACCGGCATTTCGCAACAGCCACATGGTGCGGGCAATCAACCCGCTAAGCGCCCGCTAATGGGTCCAACCCTCGGCGATCTGGTCCTCGAAAGCGCGATCGATGCGCTCGAACCTGCGCTGGATCGACGCCCGCGCGGCCTGATGCGGGACGATGTAGAGCCGGTTGGCCAGAATCGCATCGGCCGTCAGGCGTGCGACGTCCTCCGCCCGCACATCCGGATCGGTCGACGCCATCGGCAGTTCCTGAGCGGACGACGACGGCGGACCATATTCCGAGCTCCTGACCCGCTCGGTGTTGGCCATCAGGTCGGTTGCCACGATCATCGGGCAGAGCACCGAGACGCCGATGCCGTTGGCCCGCACCTCGCGTTGCAGCGTCTCGGCCAGCGCGACGACGCCGTACTTGGCAACGCAGTACGGGCCAAGCCCGACGTTGGGGATCAGCCCGGCGAACGACGACGTGAACGCGATGTGGCTGTCGGCCTCCTGCGCGATCAGCCGCGGCAGAAACGCTTCGACACCGTGGATCGGACCCCACAGGTCGACGTCGATGACGAAACGCCAGTCGTCGTGGCTGGTCTGCGCGATCGGGCCCGCGTAGGCGATGCCGGCGTTGTTGAACACCACGTGCACGTCACCGAACACGCCGAAGGCCTCGTCGGCCAGATGTGTGACGTCGTCGAGCTTGCGGACATCGCACACCACACCGTGGGCGTCGACGCCGTCGCCACGCAGGGCCGCCACCGCGTCGTCGAGCGCGGTCTGGTCGATGTCGGCGAGCATGATTCGTGCGCCGCGGCGGGCGAATTCTCGTGCGGTGGCGAAGCCGATGCCGCTGGCACCGCCGGTGATGACCGTTGCGCGTCCGTCGAAGTTGTCCACGTGCGCACCCTACGGCGTGTCGGGACCTGGTTCGCCCAACTTGCAGCGGATGGCGCCCCACGGGTCGGCATACCGGCCAGGTTGTTTCCAGTAGGCGCCGCGGCGCGCCAGGATCATCCGGACCAGCGGAGCCAGCGGCCGCAGCAGGTAACGGGTCCAGCCCGCGTTCGCGCGCATCTCGCGGACCATGTCGTCCCACGAATGATGTTGGAAGCCCAGGGCTTCCTGCGCCCTGGCGGTGTCCATCCAGTCGGTGACGAACCAATCGTCGTCGCTGTCGGGGTTGCCGGGCCGGCCCGGCGGCAGCCCACCCTTCAGCCCGCGCGCGGCCGCCAGCGTCGGCCCGACCTCGCCCTGCCTGATCAGGTGTGAGTCGTCACCGGCGACCAACAGAATTTCCCCGGCGACGTCAGCCGTCGTCGCCGCGGCGAAGGCCCAGGCAACGTCGCGGACGTCCACGCTGTGCAGCTTGCCGTCGGTGGGCAGCAGGCTCTCGAAATACAGTGCGTCGGTGGAGAAGGCCATCGCCGACGGATCCGCGGTGAGCACTCCGCCCAGCCGCAACACCACCCATTCCAGGCTCGACGCGCGAACGATCTTCTCGGCCTCGATCTTGTGCGCGCTATAGAGGTCGGACGCCTTCATCGGCATGTCGGCCCGTACCGGCTCGTCGGAGCGGTGCGGATTGCGCGAGCCGAAGACCGCATTGCTCGACGCCTGCACCCATCGCGGCGGTGTGGGTTGGGCCTCGGCGATCTCGACCAGCGTGGCGGTGGCGTCGACGTTGACGCGGCGCGCCAGTTTGGGGTTGCGGTAGATCGCGGGCGGGATGATCGCGGCGAGGTGGATGATGGCCGCGGGCGCCACGTCGGCGACGAGCCGGCCGGCCTGGCCGCGGTCCGTAAGGTCGGCCCAGCGGACTTCGACATCGCGGGGCAGCTTGGCGGCCGCCTTGCGGTTGGCGGGGTTGTCCAAGTCGGTAGCCACCACACGGCGTCCCAGCTGGGCCAGCCGCCGCACGGTTGCGGATCCGACAAGGCCGAACGCACCCGTGACGAGCACCGTGTCCGACATCGACCTCCACCCGGGCTACTGCGTTCTCTTTTTCGGAGAGTAGCATATCCGCAGGTTGCGGCTGGCCGTTCGGCCAGGTTTGGGTTTCCTCGAGAAGCGGAACAAAAAGACATGGGCAGCAGCGGGACGGGCAGGCCAGAGGTCGCCAAGTGGGATCCGGAGTTCACCCGGCGCATCACCGACTGGGTCGGCCCGGTCATCAGGCGCTATTTCCGTGCGGAGGTCCGCGACCTCGACGCCATCCCCGCCGCGGGCGGAGCGCTTGTGGTGTCCAACCACTCGGGCGGCATGCTCACCCCCGACGTGCTTGTCTTCGCGCCGGCCTTCTACGAGAAGTTCGGCTTCGATCGGCCCGTCTATACGCTCGGGCATGACGCGATCTTCGTCGGACCTGTCGGCACCCTGCTGCGTCGCGCCGGCGTCATCGGGGCCAGCCGGGAAAACGCAGCCAAGGCGTTGCGGGAGGGCGCCCTGGTGCTGGTGTTCCCCGGCGGCGACTACGACTCCTACCGCCCGACGTTCACCGAGAACGTGATCGACTTCGCCGGCCGCACGGGATACGTCCGGACCGCCGTCGAGGCCGGAGTCCCGATCGTGCCCATGGTGTCGATCGGCGCCCAGGAGACACAACTGTTCCTCGCGCGTGGCGACTCGATCGCCCGGCGCATCGGGCTCAAGCGCTTGCGCGCCGAGATCCTGCCGATCAGTGTCGGGTTCCCGTTCGGGGTGTCGGTGTTCTTCCCGCCGAATCTGCCGCTGCCCTCCAAGGTCGTCACCCGCGTCCTCGATCCGATCGATGTCACCGCGGAGTTCGGCGAGGATCCCAACATCGAAGCCGTCGACCTGCACGTTAGAGCCGTGATGCAGGCGGCGCTGGACGAACTGGCCAGCGAGCGCCGGTTTCCGGTGCTGGGATGAGCGCCATGGCCGACAGTTTCGGACTTCTGCAGACCCTGTGGCGGGCCCGGTTGATCGCACCGATGCGCCCCGACAAGTACGTGCGCATGGGTGCGGCGATGCGCCGCGTGGGCGTGACCGCGACGGTCGGCTTCGCCGTGGCAGCCCAGCGCTGCCCCGACCGTCCGGGCTTGGTCGATGAACGCGGCACGCTGACGTGGCGTCAGCTCGACGACCGCTGTGACGCGGTGGCAGCGGGGTTGCAGGGTTTGGCGGGCGGGAGCCCGAAATCCGTTGCGGTGATGTGTCGTAACCATCGCGGGTTCATCGAGGCGCTGGTGGCGGCCAACCGGATCGGCGCCGATGTGCTGCTGTTGAACACCTCCTTCGCCGGGCCGGCGTTGGCCGAGGTGATCGAACGCGAAGGCGCCGACGTCATCATCTACGACGAGGAGTTCACCGCCACGGTGGACCGTGCGATGGCGGACAATGCCGACGCCACGAGGATTCTCGGGTGGACCGATACCCCGACTGACCAGCTCACCTTGGACGCGCTGATCGACAAGCACGCCGGCGAACGGCCCGCACCCGCCGACCGCAAGAGCGACATCATCCTGCTGACGTCCGGGACCACCGGGACACCGAAGGGCGCCAGACGCGGGGAAGGCAGCGGTGGCGCAGGCGATCTGAAGGCCGTGCTGGACCGCACACCGTGGCGCGCCGAGGAAACCGTCGTCATCGCCGCGCCGATGTTTCATGCGTGGGGCTTCTCGCAGCTGTTGTTCGCAGCACTGCTGGCCTGCACGATCGTCACCCGACGCAAGTTCGACCCGGAAGCGACGATGGCGCTGGTCGATCAACACAAGGCCACCGGGCTGGCTGTCGTTCCGGTCATGTTCGACCGGATCATGGATCTGCCCGACGATGTCCGGAACCGCTACAGCGGCAGGTCGTTACGGTTCGCCACTGCCTCGGGTTCGCGGATGCGGCCCGACGTGGTGATCAAGTTCATGGATCAATACGGTGACGTGATCTACAACAACTACAACGCCACCGAGGCCGGCATGATCGCGACCGCCACGCCCGCGGACCTGAGGGCCGCACCGGATACGGCCGGAACCGCCGCTGACGGCACCGAAATCCGGATCCTCGACGCGGAGTTCAACGAGCTACCGACCGGAGAGACCGGCCAGATCTATGTGCGCAGCGGCACGCTGTTCGACGGATACACCTCCGGTGCCACCAAGGACTTCCACGAGGGCTTCATGGCGTCGGGGGATATGGGTTACCTCGACGACGCCGGACGGCTGTTCGTGGTCGGCCGCGACGACGAGATGATCGTCTCCGGCGGAGAGAACGTCTACCCGATCGAGGTCGAGAACGTGCTGGCCGCCCACCCGCAGGTCGGTGAGGCGACCGTGCTGGGCGTCGACGACGAGCAGTACGGCCAGCGCCTGGCAGCGTTCGTCGTCCTCGCTCGCGCAGCCACCGTCACCGCCGACGACCTCAAGCAGTATGTGCGGGAGAACCTCGCGAATTACAAAGTGCCGCGCGACATCCGGATTCTCGACGAACTGCCGCGCGGCAGCACCGGTAAGATACTGCGCAACGACCTGCGCGACCTCGTCACCTAGCGATCGGCGGTGGCCGGTGCCATGGCCGTGTCGACGGTGGTCAGAGGTGTCAATCCGGCGGCCACTCGAATCTCGTTGAAACTGTGCACCATCGCGTCGGTTGCCTCGTGCACATCGTCGAATGTCTGATCGTCGGAGAGCACCGCGATGTCGACCTGGTCGACATAGCTCCACACCGTCATGTTGAACGCGCTGCCCGCGGAAAGCACACCCACCGAGTAGATCTCGCTGACCCGGGCACCACCGATGTGGCCGTGCTCGCGGGGTCCCGCCACACTGGAGATTGCGACGTTCATCACCCTGTTGTGTGCGGCGCGTTTGGACTGCCACCGGAACAGCGCCGGCGTCAACGGCGGCGGCAGGTACTCCATCGCCTGGCCCTGCAGGCGGGGGCCGAGAAGATCGTGAACTTCCTTGGCGTTCGCGGTAGTCAGCGCCGTCAACCGGACCCGCTCGAGCGGATCGTCGATGTGCACGGGCAGCGATACGGTCAGCCCGCTGATTTCGTTGCCGGTGATCCGGTCAGGGGAGCGGTCGGTGGCGACCGGGACCGACGCCAGGATCGGCCGGTCGGCTCGTCCGTCATAGCGCAGCAACAGTTCTCGCAGGCCACCGGCCGCGGTGGCGAGCACGATGTCGTTGAACGTCACATTCAGCTGTTTGGCGGTCTGTTTGACCTCGGCCAGCGCGAGGGTCGCCGTGGCGAAGGTACGGGTGGGGGACACGACGTGGTTGAGGAACGTCGACGGCGTCTTGAACAGCTTGGCCTTGTCCTGCGGCGCGTCCGGCCGCCGCGACCGCCGCCGGCGCCGCAACCGCACCACACCGCGTACCGCGTCACGCATCAGGACGGGCAACGCTGCGATGTTCTGCACGTGGTCACGGCCCGCTGCACGCAGCAACTCGGCCTTCGACGGCGGCTCACACGGGACGTAGTCGTCGTGTTCGTCGCGCGCTGAACCGGCCAGGTCCATCAAGCGGGCAAGGAGATTCGCCGAGGCGACGCCGTCGGCCAGCGCATGGTGCACCTTGCCGATCAACGCGAAGCGGTCATCGGCCATGCCCTCGGCGAAGTGGAACTCCCACAACGGGCGACTGCGATCCAGCGGTGTGCTCGCGATCTGACCGATCACCTCGTCGAGTTCACGACGGCCACCCGGACTGGGCACCTTGACCCGCCGCAGGTGATAGTCGAGGTCGACCGGGCAGTCCTGCAGCCACATCGGGTGGTGCAGCTTCCACGGGATGTCGACCAGTTGGTAGCGCAGCGGATCCAGCAGATGGAGCCGTCGCGCGACGGTACGGCGGAACACCTCGAAGGTGAACTCCGAGCCGTGTTCGGCGCGGTAGCTCGCCGCGTGCACGACCGCCACCTTCAGCGTGTGCGTGTGCAGGCTCGGCGTCTCGGTGTACAGCAGCATGGCGTCCATGCCATTGAGTCGCTTCACACCCCAGCCCTTCGGACGAGTACGCCGAGGTGTCTATCGAACCACCCCGACCCTCATGATCGGGGACTTTCGGGAAACGGCTGGGCGTGCGTGCTGGTGTCCGACTCGCTCCCCGGCTGAGGTCGAGGGCGAGTCAGTTCACTTCGGCATGGACCGTGCCAGGTCGGCTGCGGTGGCGATCGACTGCAAGACCATTGAACCGAAGGCCTCCTTGACCCTGGGGTCGCCGTTGTCGCCGGTCACTGCCGCGGCGTAGGTCCGCTCGAGCACGATGCCGATCTTGAAATTGGCCAATACCAGGTAGTAGTCGATGTTGTCGGTGGGCAATCCGCTGATCTGCTCGTAGTGTTCCAGCAACTCGCTGCGCCGGGGCATACCCTCCACTGGGAGGTAGAAATCGCTCCGCGGTTCCTCGCCGTCGTAGCCCAACAGAGCCCAGGCGAGGTCCAGCAGCGGGTCGCCTATGGTCGTCATCTCCCAGTCGACCAACGCGGCCAGCTGGGCCGGTGCGCCGTGTGCGTACATCACATTGGCGAACTGGTAGTCCCCGTGCATGATGCCCGGCGTGAAATGTTCAGGCCCGTTGGCCCTCAACCAATCCGCCGCCACGTCGAGCCCCGGCAGCTCACGAACCTGGAACCCACTCAGGAAGGAAAGCCACCGGTCTGCCTGACGCTGATGAAAACCCTGCGGCTTGCCGAAACCTTCGAGCCCTTGCGCTCGCCAGTCGACGCGAGCCAATTTCGCCGCGCCCTCGACCAATTGAAACGCCAAACCGCGCCGAGCTTCCAGATCGGTGTCGAACGGCGGTTGCCAGCCACCGTCCATGGGGCTCCACCCGTCGATCTCGGCCATCACGTAGAACGGTTTGCCGAGTAGCTCGCCGCGTTGGTCGGCGGCGATGAGTTCCGCGTGGGGGACGTCGGTCCCCTTCAACGCGCGCACGAGCCGGATCTCTCGAAGCAGTTCGTTGAGCCGCTTATCGTCCGCGCGTGGACCCGGCATCCGCATCACCATGCGGGTGTCACCGCGGGTCAGCAGATAGAGGACGTTCTGTGAACCGCCGGTCAGCTGTGTGAACTCCGGGCGCTCGCCCTCTCCGGGTGCACCTTGGGTGTCGAGCCACCGACCGAACGAATCAGCGTCGATTCCCGCATCTAACGTCGTCTCGGTCATCACGCCCCCACCTTCTCGCCGCGGGGACGCCAGAACGACATGCGTGAACCCGGTAGATCCAGGCAGCTGCCCATGTCGATCCGGCCATCGGAAACGCCCGCCACGACCTTCTCCATGATCGCGTTGACGTCGCCCTCCATCTCGTAGACGCACATGTAGCGATGCTCGGGCACGAAACCCCCAGGGAATCGGTAGATTTCGGCGTCATGCAAGTCGTACCGCCTGGCTGAGAGCATCCCCGGGATCTCGAGCAGCTGGGGCACGTGCACGTTGTCGTACCACTCGTTGAACTCGGCGTCGGTCTTACCTTCTGCCGGGTTGGAATAGACGACCTGGATGAATCTCTCTGCCATGGTGCTCCTGCCTCACGCTGTTGTTTGTTGGGCCATGTCCTGGACCCACTGCTCGTAGTCGGTTGCCTTTGCGGTCAGGCAGTCCTGGCCGAGCGGTGAGTCGAGGATCAGGAAACGTTCGACGTCGATCGCGTCGACCAGTCGGTCGGCCACCTGTTCGGGGGTGGCCGCGGTTTTGACAATGGGATGGTCGGGCGGCACACCGTCGGCCATCAGCATCGGCGTCAACATCGGTCCTGGGCAGAAGCAGGACACCTTGATCCCCCGCCGTCGGTAGGTGGCGGCAAGCCATTCCGAAAAGCTAAGCGCGGCATGCTTGGTCACCGAGTAGGCGGGTTTGTCGGGATGCAGCGCCAACGCGACGACAGACGCCGTCTGTAACAGGTATCCGTCACCACGATCGAGCATCGCAGGCAACACCTCCCGGGCCGCGTAGACGTGCGACATGACGTGCAGCTGCCAGTTGAGCTGCCACAGCTGGTCGTCGGACAGATCACCAGCGCGCGGCGGACCTGCGTAGCCCGCGTTGCTGAACCAGATGTCGATCTGGCCGTAGGTGCGGCGGGCCAGCTCGGCGACCGCGTGGACGCTTCCCTCCTCGGTGATATCGACCGCGAGACCCACCGTCGCCAACTCGCTTGCCACCCTAGTGACACCGTCGGAGTCCACGTCGGTGACAACGACTTTCGCGCCCTCATCGGCGAAACGTCGTGCACACGCGGCGCCGATACCACCACCGCTGCCGGTGATGACGACAACTTTGTCCCGCAGCTTCATCAGAACGCCGGGCCCATTGACGCCGTTTCAGGACGCAGGTGCCGGACGGAACGGATGGTGACGTCCCAGTCGGCGGCCTCGCGCCGCAGCGCCCCGACGGTCGCGAGCTCCCGCGGAATGCGGGTGAATGGGTCGTAGGAAAAGTGCCGCATGGCGTTGAGGTGCGTGATCTTGTCGATCTCCTCGTCGCTGACCCCGTCGAGCGACTTCATCAGTACCTCAGGTGCGTGTGGCCAGGTGCTGTCAGAGTGTGGGTAGTCGCATTCCCAGGTGATGTTGTCGATGTTCATCCGGTGTCGGTTCTCGATGCCCACCGCGTCGTCGATGAAGCACAGGATCACGCGCTCCGAGAAGATCTCCGAGGGAAGTCGACCGCCCAGGTCCATACCGGTCCAGTGCTTGGTGTGGCCGAAGATGTAATCGACCCGCTCGAGGAAGTACGGCAACCAGCCGATGCCGCCCTCCGACAGTGCGACCCGCAGCGTCGGGAACTTCCGGAAGATCGGGCTCCACAGCAGATCGGCGGCAGCCGAGAAGAGGCTGACCGGAGAGAGCGTGTACACCAGTTCGATGGGTGCGTCGGGGGAGGTGATCGGGGGCTTTGAGTTGGAGCCCAGGTGCATGCAGACGACCACGTCCTCGTCCGCGCACGCCTGCCAGAACGGATCCCAGTGCTCCTCGTACAGGCTGGGCAGCCCGAGGTCATAGGGGCTGGAGGAGAACGTAACCGCGTGGCAGCCCTTGGCCGCGACGCGGCGCACTTCGACGGCACTGGCCTCAGGATCCCAGATCATCGGCATCGCAAGCGGAATGATCCGGCCCGGATGGGTGCCCGCCCATTCGTCGATGTGCCAGTCGTTGTAGGCGCGCACCATGGCAGCGGCCTGCTCCTTGTCCGGGCTGTCCATGAACAGCTGGCCGCAGAACCGCGGGAACGAGGGGAAACACAGCGAGCCGAGCACGCCGTTGGCGTTCATGTCCTTGATCCGGTCACCGATGTCGTAACACCCGGAGCGGATCTCTTCGATGCACGTCGGTTCGAGACCGAACTCCGATGGCGGACGGCCGGCGACGGCGTTGAGAGCGGTGTTCAGGATTTCCTGACCTTCGTACCGCCACGCCATGGTGCCGTCGTCCCGACGAACGAACCGCGGCGCCGCATCCGCGAACCTTTTCGGCACCCGGCCTTCGAAGAGATGCGGAGGCTCGATGACGTGGTCATCGACGCTCACCAGGATCAGGTCATCGGTGTTCATCGTTCTCTCTTCTCTGTCGTGCTGATCTGCTGGGGCACAAGCTAATCCATGATGTCGAGCATCAGCCGCTTGCCGACCCCGGACTCCTCGAACCAGACCGCGGTGATCGCCAAGTGCTCCTCCCAGGCCTGGGTAGCCCTGGAGACGTCGTGTTCGGCAGCCGCCGCGACGAACTCGGCGAACAGCGCCTGCGCGCGCCGGTTTGTTTTGCTGACCCAGGGCAGACCCTTGGCATCGGCCGTCACCGTGGGTTCCACACCGATCCGCACCCAGTGCGTCATCTCGGCGATGACCGTCAGCGCCGGGTTCTTCGCCGCCGAGAACGCGACCATCTCCGCTTCCCGCCAGGTCGTCACAAACCGTGCGGTGTCGTCGATCGAGGCCGCCAGTTGCGCCTCGACGGAGCGCAGCGTATCCAGCTTCCTCGCGCCGATCCGCGACGCCGCAAGACCAAGGACTGCCGGCTCGATCACTCGCAGCGCCTGCAAGAAGTCGAAGAGGGTGGCTCCCCGTGCCTCCAGCACGATGCCGGCGAGTTGGGAAGCCACCCGGGTGGACGGGAAGCGGATGGTGGCACCAGCCCGGTCACCGGTGCGCAGGTCGAGCAGGAACTCCGTCTCCAGGATTCGCAGGGCTTCCCGCAGTGTCGGCCGGGAGATGTCGAACTCCTGGGCCAGGTCGGCGAGCGGTGGTAGCCGATCGCCCTCCCGCAGCAACCCCTCTGCGATCCGGGCGCGGATCTCGGTGGCGACGACCAGGGCGCGGCGCGGCGCCGGGTCGGCGCCCGCCCGACCGGCCTGTGCCCGCCATAGCGGCGTGATGTCGATCGGTTGTCGGCTGATGCTGCGGCGCACCAGGATTCGCCCGGTGGTGAACAGGTAGTCGCTCCATGTGCTGTGCGCGAGCGACGTGTCGTGGCGCCGGACCGCATCGATGAAGGCACTGTGACTGACCACCACTCGCCGGGCGACCTGTTCGGCGGAGGCCTGATCGGTTCCGCCGATCGCCGAGTACACCTGCCCGGCGTAGATATCGCGGAAGACGCCGGCGATGACGGCGAGGGTCTGATTCCCCGACAGTTCGGTCACCGCTTGATCGAAATCGGACATCGCCGCGACGAATTCCAGCGGATTGTCCTGCGCGGCCCGCTCGGCGTCGTGCAGTTCGACCAGGAGTGCCAGGTCGTTCTCGTCGGCCCGATCCGCTACCCATGCGGCGGCCGGCGGCTCGATGACGGAGCGAGCCTCCTCGAGGTCGGCAACTGTGGCTTTGCGGAGTTGAAGCAACAGCGCGACGTACTGGCCGACGGCTTCCAGGCCGGGGCGCCGCACCACGGTGCCGCCGCCGCGCCCGCGCTTGACCTCGACCAGCTGCTGTGACTCGAGGATGCGCAGTGCCTCGCGCAGTGTTTCGCGTGATACTTGCAGCGCGGTAGTGAGGTCTGCCTCCGAGGGCAGTTGCTGATCGGCGGCGAGTTGGCCGTTGAGGATCTGGCGTCGCAGGTCTGCGGCGAGCAGGTGCGACACCTTCTGGGTGTTGCGCCGAGGAGGAGGGCGCCACAGCTTGTCGCCGCCGTTGTTGTCCATGTCAACGCCTTCTGTCATGCCGCCGTCAATACCATTGCTCCGCATTGCGGGTACAGGCCGCTGGCCACCACGGCCACCTGCGCCCCGACGACCTGCCGTTGCGCGCACTGTCCTCGCAGTTGCAGAACCGCCTCGTTGAGGAAGCCGATGCCGTGTAGCCGTCCCTCGGCGAGCTGGCCGCCGGCGGTGTTGATCGGGAAATCCCCGCCCGGCCCGATGCGGCTGCCATCGCCCACCCACTGGCCGAACTCACCACGGTCGCAGGCGCCGAGAGCTTCGACCCATGCGACGGTGACGGGCGTGAACCCGTCGTAGAGCTGTGCGACATCGACGTCGGACAATGTCACTGACGACCGCTGCCACAACCGTTCTGCGCAGGCGAACGCACCTCCGTGCAGGAAGTCGACGTCGAAGACCCAGTCGGCATTGCGGCCGGTGCCATAGGCCATCGCGTCGACCAGCACAGCGGGTCGGCGAAGATCGCGAGCGCGCTCGGCTGTGGTGATCACCGACGCCACCGCGCCGTTGACCGGATAGTCGCAGTCCAGCACACGGAGCGGATCAGCCACCATCCGCGAGGACAAGTAGTCCTCCATGGTCACCTTGTCGCGGAGGACCGCGCGCTCGTTGAGCGCCGACCACCGTCGAGCGTTGACCGCGATATGTCCGAAATCTTCTTCGGAACAGTTGAATTCGGCCATCCAGCGCCTCTTCTTCAGCGCGAGGTTGACCAGGATCCCACCGAGATATCCGTAGGGGGTGAGGAACTGGTCGCGGCCGCTGATGGCCTCCGGCCCGTTCGCCACGCCGCCCTGGTGGCCGGCGGCCCTGGTCAGACAGCGGTAAACCAGCGCGGTCTCACACGCGCCGGAGGCGACCGCCATCACGCCCGCGAGCGCTCCCGCCAGTCCAGACGGGTTCGTCGGGAAGATATCGGCAAAGGCCGCCAGGTCGGGCACACCGAGCAGTCGCGCCATGTCCTGGGCGCCGGGTGACTCGGGGCCGAACTTGTACTCGAAGATGCCGTCGACGTCTCCCGGTAGCAGACCTGCATCGTCAAGTGCGGCCTTCGCCGCGGCGCGCGCGAGCGAGTTCGGATTGGGCTCACCCTTACGTGTCAGGTCGGAATAACCGACACCGGCGATCGCGACAGGCCGTGCCAACGCCGTCATCGGCGGTCGTCCACAAGTCGGAACTGCGGCACGGTTATGGTCCCGCGGTCCTCGAAGACGACTTCGACCTCTGCGCCGCAGCGCAACTGAGTGTCAGGTTCCACGCCGACGAGGTTGGTGAGCATCCTGAGTTCGGGCTGATCGTCGAGTTCAACCATCACCACGACGTAGGGCAGCGCGTCGACGAACCCGACATGTAGCGGGCGGTCAACTATTGCATAGGAGTAGATGACACCGCGCCCGGTGACCTCGACGTGATCGAAATAGTCAGCCTGGCAGTGCACACAACAGATTTCGGGCGGATACCGCAGCATTCCGCATCCGTGGCAGCGTTGCAGGACAAGCCGGTGCTCGGCGGCGGCGGCCCAGAAGAAGCTGCTGACGTCGTCTGGCGCCGGCACCGGGCGACGGTCCGACCCTACCGTGGTTGCGGTGCCGCTAGCCAATGCGGACGACATCGCGATGTTCGGTGATGGGGCGTGCCACCCCTTGTTCGTCGCAGATCTGCTGGAGCCGGTCGAGCGTTTCGTCGAGGCCGGGCCCCAGACGCGGGCCGGGGGTGAACGTGGCGGGCAAGTGGCGCATGCCTTGGATTGTCCCGATGGTCTCGTAGTGCACGGTGTTGTCCGGATCGCACCGGTAGTCGGGCATGCGGTCGAGGACCGCGGTCAGCATCGCCTTGAACACCATACGGCCGAGATTCGACCCGATGCAACGATGAATGCCTAGTCCGAACCCGAAGTGCCGGTTGGCCTTCCGATCCAGAATTATCTCGTTCGGCCGATCGAACACGGCCGAGTCCCTGTTCGCCATCGCGTAGGAGATGTAGAGTCGCTCACCCTCCCTGAAGCGGATCCCCTCGAACTCGAAGTCCTCAGTGAATGTGCGGCCGTCCCCGGGGGCGGGTGTGTAGAAACGCAGGAACTCCTCGGTCGCGGAATCCAGCAGCGTGTCGCGCTCGTCGGTGAGGCGCTGACGCTCGTGGCGGTGATCGCCCAGCCACTCGAGCGCGTGTGCGGTCAGCGCGGTGGTCGTGTCGAACCCACCTCCGATGAGAAGGGTCAGCATCCCGAGGATGTCCATGTCGGGGGGCGGCTCGCCGTTGACCCGCATGTTGACCAGGCCGTTGATGATCCCGTGCCGTGGATGTTCGCGGATCTCGTTGACGTGGGTCATCAGTTCCATCGCCATTTGCATGTTCGCCTCGGCGACGCGCGGCGCCTCCGGCGAATCTTCCGGTGTGTAGACCAGCGCGTGCGTCGGCTCGCTGTAGATCCGCCAGTCGCGCAGTGGAATACCGAGCATCGCCAGGGTCAGCACGGCGGGGGTGATGTTGGCCAGATCATCGACGAAGTCGATTCGGCCTTCCTCGATTCTTTCGTCGAGGCTTGCTCGTACCACTTCGTGGATGAGAGGTTCCCACCGCTTGACCGCGGCGGGCGAGAGGTAGGGGTTGAGCATGCTGCGGTACCAGCGGTGCTCGGGTGGGTCCATCTCCAGCATGCCGCCACGCAATGGAATCGCCTTGTGCGGGATGGCGATTCCCTGGTAGCCGCGACGCTCATGGTTGATGTCGTGGTCGTTGGAGATGTGCGGACAGCGGGCGAGTTCGAACACCGCATGGTTGCTGCTAGCTACCCAGTGACCGCCGTAGGTGTCCGACCATGCGATGGGACACTTTTGGTGCAGTTCGGCCGTGACCTGCTCGAAGCGATGGCGGTAATCGGGGCTGTGCCGATCGAAGTGATAGTGGTGCTTCGCGCGGTCCTCGGCCTCGACGATCGCGTCTGTCACGGCGTCTTCTCCAGTGACGGAACGTGGGTGATGGTGATGGCTTGCTCGGGGCACGACCGCGCCGCCTCCATCACCGCTTCCTGGTGGTCGGCGGCGACCTCTTCGGAAACGGCCGACGAGGTGCCGTCGACCTCGCTGAGTTCGAACGAGTCGGGCGCGATCATGGCGCACAATGTGTGCCCCTGGCACCGCTCGGGGTTGACGTGAACCCTCATCGAGTCTTCCTTTCCCGGCTGCGCGCGTGTCTCGACTGCGGTTACACCGCACGGCGAATCGCCTGCAATGGACCAATCTGCCCCTAGCTAAGCGCAGACATGCGACCGAGTCAACTGTTTTCTGGATTTCGCTAGTTTACCGCTGTAATGTTCGCTCGGGCAGGTGATGTCGCCGGCCCACTCAACACGTCAGGGAGGCTCGATGAGCGCACCGGAAGCGGCTGCAACCACAAACGGCAGGGGTTCGACGGATGTCGCCGATGACGCGCATCAGCAGATCGCCAGACACATGCTGATCGACGGGCGGTTGGTGGCTGGGACAGCCAGCTTCCCGTCGACAAACCCCGCCTCCGGCGAGGTGATCGGATATGCACCGAATGCGACGGCGTCCGACGCAGCTGCTGCGATCTCCGCCGCGCGCCGGGCATTCGACGGCACGTCGTGGTCTACCGACGTCGATCTCCGGGTTCGGTGTCTCGATCAGCTGCACTCCGCGCTCGTGCGGCATCGAGCCGAACTGCGCGACCTCACGATCGCCGAAGTCGGCGCAACCGGCATGCTGGTCGACGGCCCGCAACTCGAGACGCCGATCGCCGTCGTGCGGTACTACGCGGATCTGCTCAAGACGTATCCGATGTCGGAGGACCTCGGGGAGATAGACAGCATGGGACAGCGTCACCACCGCTGGGTGGAGAAGGAGGCGGCCGGCGTCGTCGGCGCGATCATCGGCTACAACTACCCCAATCAACTGGCACTGGCCAAGGTTTCGCCGGCGCTCGCCGCCGGATGCACTGTTGTGCTCAAGGGTGCTCCGGACACGCCGTTGGTCACGCTGGCGTTGGGGGAGTTGATCGCCACGGAGACCGACATCCCGCCGGGAGTGGTGAACGTGTTGAGCGCTGCGGGACCTGAGGTCGGTGCGGCTCTGACCGAGAGTGCGGACGTGGACGTCATATCGTTCACCGGCTCCACCGCGACGGGGCGGCGGGTGATGGATTCGGCGAGCACGACCGTCAAGCGGGTGTTCCTGGAACTCGGCGGAAAGTCGGCCGCCATCATTTTGGACGACGCCGATTTCTCGACGTGCGCCATGATGGCGGCCTTCATGATCACTTCACATGCTGGTCAGGGGTGTGCGCAGACATCACGGTTGCTCGTACCGCGGGCGCACCATGACGAGATCGTCGATTTGGTGCGTCAGAACTTCGGGCTGATCACTCATGGTGACCCGGCGGATCCCGCGACTTTCATGGGGCCGTTGATCAGTGAGCGGCAACGCAACAAGGTCGACGCGATGGTCAAGCGCGCGGTCGCGGCGGGTGCGACATTGGTGGTCGGCGGGCAGCGCCTCGATCCCGGCTATTTCTACGCGCCGACCCTGCTGACCGATGTCGATCCCGACAGCGAGATCGCCCAGGAAGAAGTATTCGGACCGGTGCTGGTTGTCCTTCCCTATGACGACGACGACGATGCGGTGCGCCTCGCCAACAACTCCGCCTACGGCCTTTCCGGAGCTGTGTTCGGCAGCCGAGATCGGGCGGTCTCGATCGCGCGTCGGATCAGGACGGGGACCTTCAGCATCAACGGCGGCAACTACTCCGCCCCAGACAGCCCGTTCGGCGGCTATAAGCAATCAGGTATCGGCAGAGAGATGGGCGTCGCCGGGCTGGAAGAGTATCTCGAGCGGAAGACCTTCGCGGAGGTGGTCGCGTGAAGCCGATGGAAGGTGTCCGCGTCGTCGAGGTCGCGATGTATGCCTTTGTGCCCACCGCCGGTGCGGTACTGGCTGAGTGGGGCGCCGACGTCATCAAGATCGAACATCCGGTCACCGGCGATCCGCAACGAGGTTTGCGCCAGGTCGGGACGTTGCAGGTCACCGACGACCCCAATCCGAACGTCGACAACGCCAACCGGGGCAAGCGCAGCATCGGCCTCGATGTGTCCTGTCCGGAGGGGCGGTCGGTGTTGGAGGCGCTGGTGCGACGCGCGGACGTCTTCCTGACCAGCTTCCTACCGGACCACCGCACCAAGTTCGCGATCGACGTGGACGATATCCGAGCCATCAACCCCGACATCATCTATGCGCGCGGCAGCGCGTTCGGCCCGCGCGGCCCTGAAGCGGGTAAAGGCGGTTACGACATGACCGCGTTCTGGTGCCGGTCCGGCGCGGCGGCCACCATCACCCCGCAGGGTGTGGACGGAATGATCACGCCACCCGGGCCCGCGTACGGCGACACCATCTCCGGTACCAACCTGGCGGCCGGAATCGCGGCGGCGCTGTTCAACCGCGAGCGAAATGGCCAACCGTCAGTCGTCGATGTCTCGTTGCTCGGTAGCGGGCTGTGGGCGCTGAGCCACACTGTCGCGTTGACCAATCACCTCGGCCAACAACTCGTGGCGCCACCACCGGGAGCGCATGGCTCGCCGACCAATCCGCTTGTGGGACTGTACGCGACGGCCGATGACCGATACATCTCGTTCGTCATGATGCAGCCGGCCCGGTTTTGGGCCGACGTGTGTCGTCACATCGACCGGCCGGAGTTGGTCGACGACGTCCGATTCGCCGATACGGACGCGATCGCCAAGCACACGGCGGAGGCGGTCAAGATTCTCACCGAGGCCATCGCTGCCAGGACGCTGGCCGACTGGACGGAGCGGTTCGCCACGCTGGCCGGACCATGGGCACCGGTGCAGGACACCTTACAAGTCGCTCGCGACACCCAAGTTCGAGAGAACGAATATATCTGTGCAGCAGGAGGCCTGGATCTGGTGACCAACCCGGTGCAGTTCGACGTCGAAGCATCTAATCCGCGGCCCG
Source organism: Mycolicibacterium pulveris (assembly GCA_050205315.1). Classification (GTDB taxonomy): domain Bacteria; phylum Actinomycetota; class Actinomycetes; order Mycobacteriales; family Mycobacteriaceae; genus Mycobacterium; species Mycobacterium pulveris_A. The sequence continues at coordinate 102,181 of JBNMRA010000015.1, forward strand.
CCCCCGACTTCGCCGCCCAGACCGACGAGGTCCTGGAGGAACTCGGCCTCGGCTGGGACCGCATCATCGAACTCAAGGCTGCGGGTGCGGTCACCTGACGGAAAGGGGAGCCACTGTGCCGTCCGCATTTGACCGACGTGTTGCGATAGCGTCGGATTTCATTGTCAGCATAGGGAATTTGGACTTCGACCGAGTGGCCTCTCAGCTGGCGGCGGACGCGGTTATGCTCGCACCCTTCGTCGACGAGATGCCGCCGGCCGAGGGAGCGTCGGTCGTCGTCGAACGGCTCCGTTCCACGGTGCCGGTCATGTTCGAACGAATGAACTTCGTCTTCGATCGGTGGTACGACGTCAGCGGCACTGACACCCTCATCGGTGAATACCACAGCGATAGTCCCCTGAAAGGCCGAGAGGGGCGCTACCAGAACTCCTACATCTCCGTGTTCGAGTTCGACTCCGACAAAATCGTTTTGTTCAAGGAATACTTCAACCCGGTGCGGATGTCGGTGTTGTTCACCTGAGTGGCCTAGCCGGGGATCACGTCCGCGGACTCACTGCCCGGGCCCGTTAGGCCATTTGATCATGCAGCCCGCATCGATCGGAATACTGGTGCCGGTCATGTGTTTCGACGCGTCCGAGGCGAGGAAGAGCACGAGTTCGGCCACGTCCTCGGGTTCGAGCCATGAGGTGGGGAGGGCGTGGTAGAACTCGGAGGCCGGCTGGAAGTCTTCCTTGCTCACCTCACCCTGCAGGTCGGGCCGGAACAACTGGTAGATGCCTTGGGCGTTCATCAGGTGGGTGTTGCAATTGGTTGGATGTACGACGTTGATACGAATACCAGTGGGTGCCAGGTGAAGTGCCATCTGCTGTGCATAGCCCACAAGTGTCTGCTTGGACCAGCTGTAACCAGCACCGCCGGGTCCCATGATGCGCCTCGGGTCGTTCACGTCGTTGGCGGTGTTCGGAATCAACGCAGCCGTGGAGCCGGTGATGATGATCGAAGCGCCGGTGCCGGCGGCGACCAGGTGTGGGACGGTGACCGCAACCGTGTTCATCACGCCGATCAGGTCGACATCGACGGCATCTTGGAAGTCGAGCGGCTGCGGATCTCCCATGGCCATCGGCAGGATGCCCGCATTGGCCATGACGGTGGTCACCCGGCCGAACTCGGCGAGTCCCTGGCTCACCGCATCCGCCAGTTGATCACGGTTGCGGACATCGGCCTTGACCGCAACGCAGCGCCGCCCCTCCTTCTCGACCATCCGCTGCGTCTCGATCAAGTCATCCCAGCTCGCCATCGGGTAAGGGTTCGACTCGATGTCCTCGCAGATGTCGACCGCAATGACGTCGGCGCCTTCGCGCGCCTGTAGTACAGCGTGTGCTCGTCCCTGGCCACGCCCCGCACCGGTAATGAACGAGATCTTGCCGTCCATGCGTCCTGCCATCAGTACTCCTCAACCACTCGGTTATTGCAGCGTCGTTACAGCGTGCGGAACAGTCCGCCGTCGACGAGGATCTGAGCGCCGTTGATGTAGTTCGCCGCATCGCTGGCCAGAAAGACGCACAGCGCAGCCATGTCGTCTGGCTGCCCGATGCGCTTCATCGGGTTCAATGCAGCGGCCTGGGCCTGCATTTCGGGGCCCCATGACTTCGAGATGTCGGTGTCGAATGCGCCGGGCATCACCAGATTCGCCCTGACTTTGGGCGCCCAGGCGCCGGCGAGCGCGAGCGTGAGCGCATTGAGTCCCGCCTTGGCCATCGCGTACGGCAGGTCGGTGGGGTCCGGTCGCAGCGTGCCGGCCGTCGTCACATTGATGATGCAGCCGCCGTCACCCTCGGCCATTCGAGTCCCGAACAGAGCGCTCAACCGGAATGGCCCGCGAGCGTTGACCGCGTGAACTTTGTCGTAGAGCTCCTCCGTGACCGACGGGAGGTCGTCGTACACCGGCGACATTCCGGCGTTGTTGACCAGCACGTCGCACCGGCCGAACGCGGCGTAGACCTCCTCGACAAGAGCGTCGGCATCGCTCCACCGCCCGATGTGGCAGGAGACCGGAAGCGCACGCCGGCTGGTGGCGGCCTCGATCTCCTTCGCCGCCCGTTCGCAGTTGTCGAGTTTGCGGCTCGCGATCACGACATCCGCTCCGGCCATCGCGAAGGCTTCTGCAACCGACCGGCCGATGCCTCGACTGCCGCCGGTGACAACCGCGACCCTGCCCGTCATGTCGAGCAGCTCGGGCAGTGGTTTCATGCGCGGTCCTGATCGCGGATATCGGGATACGTTGTGGCACCGGCGAAAGCGGTCACATGACCTCCACTTTCCGAAGGGCCGGTCAGTGCCGGCCGAATGTTATATGCAACCTAGCCACAGACATGCGACCTAGTCAACTATTTCATGGATCCGCATCTCTTGACAAAAATAGTTGACTCGGTCTTATCTATTGAGGAGCCGACGCCGAGACATGGGAGGTCGCGTGGCCTGGGACTTCGAAACCGATCCCGAATATCAGCAGTTGTTGGATTGGGCGGACGAATTCGTGCGCGAGGAGGTCGAGCCGTTGGATCTGGCTTGGCCCGGCCTCGAGTTCGCGCCCCTGACCGATGCTCGCCGCAAAGCGATCGACCCGTTGAAGCAGAGGGTGCGCGAGAAGGGTCTGTGGGCCACTCATCTGGGTTCCGAACTCGGCGGCCAGGGCCACGGACAGCTGAAGCTGGCCCTGCTGAATGAGATTTTGGGACGTTCGCAATGGGCCCCGATAGTCTTCGGCTGTCAGGCCCCTGATACCGGTAATGCCGAGATCATCGCCCACTACGGCACCGACGAGCAGAAGCAACGCTATTTGCAGCCGCTGCTCGACGGCGAACTGTTCTCGAGCTACTCGATGACGGAACCACAGGGGGGCTCTGATCCAACGCGCTTTCAAACCCGCGCAAGCCGGGACGGTGACGAGTGGGTGATCAACGGGTGGAAGTTCTTCTCCTCCAACGCCAGAACCGCGTCGTTTCTGATCGTGATGGTGGTAACGAACCCAGACGTCAGCCCGTACCAGGGGATGTCGATGTTTTTGGTGCCGACCGACACACCGGGGGTCAACATCGTGCGCAATGTGGGGCTGTTCGGCGAACCTGACAACGCGGGGTCCCACGCACTCATTCACTACGACAACGTCCGGGTGCCCGCGGAAGCATTGCTGGGCGGCGAGGGGCAGGCGTTCGTCATCGCCCAGACCCGGTTGGGCGGCGGCCGGATCCACCATGCGATGCGCACCATCGGGTTCGCGCAGAAGGCGCTCGACATGATGTGTGAGCGCGCCGTGAGCCGTGAGACACAAGGCAGTCGACTGGCGGACAAGCAATTCGTACAAGGCTTCATCGCCGACTCATATGCCCAGTTGGTGCAGTTCCGGCTGTTCGTGCTCTACACAGCCTGGCAGATCGACCGATACAATGACTACAACAAAGTGCGCAAGGACATCGCGGCGGTGAAGACCGTCATGCCGACCATGCTGCACGACATCGCATGGCGCGCGATGCAGGTACACGGAGCGATAGGCGTGACCAATGAGATGCCCCTGTTCCAGATGATCCACGGCGCAGCCGTGATGGGGCTGGTCGATGGCCCGACCGAGGTGCACAAAGCCACCGTCGCCAAGCAGGTGCTGCGCGGCTATACGCCCCCCGAGGGGATGTGGCCCCGCGAGTGGCTTCCGGCCAAGCGGGAAGCGGCGCGGTCAAAGTTCGCCGCCTACCTCGACCTGGAGGTGGGAAGCCTGTAGCCCGGGGTGGTTAATCCAGGGCTGCCAGCGCTGCCCGGGTGTCGAGGTCGAGAAACGCCGCGGAGTATCGCTGGGCCAACGCCAGGCAGATGTCCGCACCCTGCCACGCGTCGCCCCCGGAAAGCGTCGCCATCCAGATCGCCAGCCCGTGCGCGACGGAGGCCCGGTAACGCAGCCACACCTCTTCTGCGGTCGGCCGTTCGTCGGCGGGCAAGGTCAGCGCATCGCGGTACTCGGCGAGCAGGTCCCGCTCAGCGCGCCTGCGGTCCTCGATCGTCAACGCGCCCTGCAGGAAGTAGCCGACGTCAAGCGACCAGTTGCCGCGCCGAGCCATCTGCCAGTCCAGAAACCCGACCTCGTCATCGGGTAACACGTAGGTGTTGCCGATATGCGGATCACCGTGCAACAGCGTCTGTTCCGACGTGGTGAGGGTTCCGATGTAGCGCGCCCAGATATCGACGAACAGCTCCGTACCGCTCAGCGCGGGAATTTCGGCGGGAACGCTGTCGCCGAGCCGTTCGTGGGCGATGTGCAGCGGCGCGTACTCGAGCCCTTCGAATGCGACGAACGGCTCGACCCAGCTCAGCGCCGGGTTGGTGCTCAGGCGCTCACCCCAGAACTGGCTGTGCATGCGCGCCAACCCACGTACCCCGCTGGCCACCTGGTCGATCGTCATCGGCCGCGTGGAATCCCGCGGGTCGGCGCCGCGAGCCACGACGTCTTCCATGATGATCAGGAAATTCCTGGCGTCCTCGTCGATCAGCGCCGTGTAGACCGCCGGGTGGTCCAGCGGCAACTCGATGCCCGACATGAACAGCCGTGGCTCGTGAAACAGCCCGCTGGTGAGCGCAACGAGATCGGCGTGCTCCGGGTCGACGGCCTTGGCGAACACCGTCGCCGGCCCGGAGCCCGCCGAGTACGTCAACGCCAACCGGGCCCGCCGGTTGGTGCCGTCGTCGCGAAGCGCCACCGTCACCGTGTCGACCACGGCGCCCGGATGATCACGCGCGAGCGCGGCCGTCATCCAATCCGCGGTGATCTCGTCCCATTCCCGCGGCAGCGAAAGCTCCGCGATCGTCACGGCTGTCGGCCTTTACTTCAGGCAGCTGCCACCATCGACCGGCAGCGTCACACCGGTGATGAAGCGGGCCTCGTCCGACGCCAGGAACAGCACCGCGTTGGCGATATCCTCGGGCTCGACCCAGCCGATCGGCAGCGTGTGCATCAACTGCCCGACGACCTTCATATCGTCGGGGCCCGGGTTCTCCAGGTCGGGCCGGAACAGCTTCATGGTGCCCTCGTTCATGAACAGCGGCGTGTTCACGTTCGTCGGGTGCACCGAGTTGACACGGATGTTCTGGGCGCCGAGTTCCACGGCGAAGGTCCGCATCAGGCCCACCACACCGTGTTTGGCGGCGACGTAGTGGCCGGTGTGCGGGTAGGCCTTCAGGCCGCCGACTGAGCTGGTGAGGATGATCGAGCCGCCGCGGCCGCCCTCGAGAATGTGCGGCACACCCGCCTTGACGGTCTTCCACACCCCGCCGAGGTTGATGTCGATCATCGCCGTCCAGTCGGTCTCGCTGGTCTTGTCCAGCGTCTGACCGCCGTTTCCGATACCGGCGTTGGCGACGATGATGTCGAGCCGGCCGAGTTGCTCCACGCCGGTATCGACCGCGGCCTTGAGCGCGTCGTAGTCGCGGACGTCCACTTCGGCCGTGTAGATGCGGCGGTTGTATCCCTTGACCAGATCGGCGGTTTCGGCGAGGTCCTCCGGGGTGGAGGCCTCGATCAGGTCGACTGTGTCGATCTTCTTGCAGATGTCCACAGCGATGATGTCGGCGCCCTCCTGGGCCATCCGCACGGCGTGTGCGCGGCCCTGACCGCGCGCTGCGCCGGTGATGAACGCGACCTTGCCTTCTACACGTCCTGCCATACTCTTCAATCCCTTTGGTGTCGGTTGGGTGGGTTGGTGGTGCTCACGCCTCAGATACGAAGGTGGGCATGGATTCCCAGCCGCGAACGGCCGTGGTCTCTGATGGACGTGCGTTCGGCCAGTCGACCTCCCACGTCGGGAACCGCTTGAGGATCTCCTCGAGGGCGATCCGGCCCTCCAGGCGCGCGAGCGCATTGCCCATACAGAAGTGAGTACCCGCGCCGAACGTCATGTGCGAGCGCTGTTCTCGGTGAATGTCGAAGACGTCACCGTTCGGCGGGAAGCGGCGGTGGTCACGGTTGGCCGCTCCCACCAGCATCAGCATCGCCGACCCTTCGGGCACCGTCTGCCCGTAGTACTCGACGTCACGGGTGACGTAGCGAGCCATCTGCAGGGCGGGCGGCTCCCAGCGCAGGATCTCTTCGATCGCCTGTGGTATCAAGCTGGGATCGGCCGCCAGCTCGGCGCGCTGATCGGGGTAATCGGCGAGTGTCTTTCCGGCCCAACCGATCAGACGCGTCGTGGTCTCGCTGCCCGCGGTGGCGATGACGGTCAGGTACATCAGCAGCTCTTCACGGCCCAGCTTGCGTACGGTGCCGGTTTCGTCTTCGAACTCGACGTTGAGCAGGTCGGTCATGATGTCGTCGGAGGGATGTTTGGTGCGGTAGTCGATGAACTCGGCGAACACCTCGCCGGTGGCCATCAGGTCGACGTTGTCGCTCTGCAGGGTCGCTTCACCGTGTTCGGTGACGCGGCGCTGGTCTTCTTCGGGGATGCCCAGAAGCATGCCGATGACGCGCATCGGCATCTGCTCGCCGAGATCGTTGACGAAGTCGAACCGGCCCGTGCCCACCAGCGGATCCAGACAGCGCGCGGTGAACTCACGGATCTGCGGTTCCAGCGCTTGCACCTTGCGTGGGGTGAATACCCGCGACAGCAGGTTGCGGTGGATGTTGTGGATCGGTGGATCCTCGAAAATCAGTGTGCCAGGCGGGATCTCCATCCCGGACTTGATGATCTCGAGCAGGGCACCCCGCCCGGAGATGAACGTCTCGTGATCGATGACGCCTTTGTTGACGTCGTCGTAACGGCTCAGCGCATAGAAGTCGTGTTTGTCGTTGTAGTACAGCGGTGCCTCTTCGCGCAGACGGGCGAACACCGCGTAGGGGTTCATGTTGATGTCGATGTTGTAGGGGTCGTAGTACAACTCGACGTCCGTCGCGGCGTGTTGCACACCGGGGTTTTCAGCGCTGATCGTCACGGGTCGCCTCTCGCTGGACCAGGGTCAAATAAGACATGGGGCTGACTTTTGTCTCACAACTTTGGCATTCGCCCCCAAGGGTGTCAACAAGCTGACCATTTTTGGCGATTTATACTCTCCGCTTAGTAGAACGTTCTTCTCATCATGGCGTTGACGTCCGGAAACGCACGAGTGCTTCCTGTGCGTACGACGCCACGAGCAGGCCGTCGGCGGTGATCACATCGCCGCGACCGAAGCTGCGACCGTGCGCCAGCACAGGGCTGTGCTGGCGCAGCAGTAGCCAGTCGTCGGTGTTGAAGGTGCGGTGAAACCAGACGGTGTGCGAGGTGACCGCCGAGGTGAAGTCCGTGCCGTTTCCGCGCTGCCCGACGCCCGGCATCGGCCGCAGCGCGGTGCCGATGAGGGTCAGGTCGGTGGCGTACGCGGTCAGCGCAGGTGCCAGTTCCGCGTCTACCGGCGGTGTGCGCATCCAGAACTCGAACGACGGGGGACCGGTGGTCGTGGTGTCGAGATCGACTGTCGCCCGCGTCTCCCACGGAATCAGGTCCAGCGGTAGTTCGTGCTCGGGACCGAGCACTGGCGGCACCGGTTCGATTTCCTGATGCTGCGGACCGCTTTCGTTGGCGTGCATGGAGATCGACGACGTGGCCACCACACCGTGGCTCTGGGTGGCGGTGATCGTCATAACGGCGAAGGAGCGGCCCTGATGCTGGCGGGTCGCCGCGAAGGCGATCGGTTCGTCGGCGCGGCCCTGGCTGGCGAATACCGCGTGTTGGGACTTGATCGCCTTGTCCGGGTAGCTCAGTGACGCGATCCGGAGAAACTGCGCGAGCAGTTGACCACCGAAGACGCGGTAGTAGTCCAGTTTCTGATTGCGGCCCTGAAATGCCCCGTCGTCGGCGCCCTGCGCGGTGATATCGAGGCAGCCGAGCAGATCCTGCCAGAGATCGGGCACCCGTCCAGTGTAAGTCAGCTTCTCGTTAGCGAGAACGTAGTTCTCACGAGAATGTGATTCTCGGCCTATTCGGCGGCGAACCCGTTGGCGCAGAAGTCCCAGACCTCGTCGGCGGTGATCGGGTTAGCGGTGCCCGTGTCGTCGGCCTCACCGCTGGATTGCGCGACGAACATCACGGTCTGCATCGTCATCGCGGCCATCCGCTTCGGGTTGATGCCCTCGCGAAGTTGACCGGCGGCGCTGGCCTCTTCCATCAGCTCGGTGAGCAGCGCGAGCAGCGGTGCGTGCGCGATCTTGACCTCGGAGGGATGTGAGACCAACAGTCGCGGCGCGAAGTCGGTGAACAGCGGGCGTTTGGCGGTCGGGTCGGGCCGCGAGGACTCGTAGAGAAGCTGTACCGCGACCTTCAGCCGCTCGATCGGTTCGTCCTCGGTGGTCGTGGCCGCGCGAATCTGGTCCGCCGAGCGGCTCAGCGCGTCTTCGAACAACGCGAGCAGCAGCTCGTGCTTACCGTCGAACTGCAGGTAGAAGCTCCGCAACGACTGCCGCGAACGGTCGACGACTTCCTGCACCGTGAAGTCGGTGCTGCCTTTTTCGATGATGATCGCCTGCGCCGCGTCCAGAAAGCGCTGCACGCGTTGCGCGGCTCGCAGCTTCGCGGTTTTGATCGATCGCTCGACCGCCCGCTGCTTCCAGGCCGGCTCTTCGCTCGGGCTGGTCACCGGCGGCTCAGATGCGTGCCGATTTGGGAGAACATGAACTGACTGTACCGGAGAACGCCTTGCCATTGCGGTCCTCGACCCCCTCGCGGCCAACGTGTCAGAGATTGTAACTTTCTCACGATGAGAATAGTATTCTCATTTTGTTGATAACTGTAGGCCTTACCAAAAATTTGATCCACCGGGAGTGCTGTGCAGCTCACGTTTGACGCTGACGTAGAAGCATTCCGTGCGGAGTTCAACGCGTTCCTCGACGAGAACCTTCCCTCCGACGCCGAGGCTCTCGCGCGTTCGCATTCCAGCAGTGACGTGCCTGCCTGGGCGCGCGACTGGCAGCGCCTCATGTTCGATAACGGTTGGTTGCTGCCCGGGCATCCGCCGGAGTTCGGCGGCCGCAACGCCACGCTGTTGCAGCAGTATGTGCACCAGCTGGAGTTGGCGCGGCGACGTGTCTATCTGACGTTCAATCCGCAGGGCGTCGGGATCGTGTCGGCGTCGCTGATCACGTTCGGCACACCCGAACAGCAGCGTCGTTGGGCGGTGCCGATCCTGCGCGCCGAGATCACCGCCTCGCTGGGCATGAGCGAACCCGGCGCGGGATCCGACCTCGCGTCGCTGCGCACCCGCGCTGAGTTCGTATCCGGTGCAGACGGCGACCATTTCGTGGTCAACGGCCAGAAGGTGTGGACGTCGGGCGCACACGACGCAGACGTGCTGCTGACGTTCGTGCGCACTGATCCCGATGCGCCCAAACACAAGGGCATCAGCGTGCTGTTGATCCCGACCGACCTGCCAGGCGTGGTGCGGCGGCCGTTCGCATCGGTGTGCGACCAAGACGACCTGGACTTCAACGAGGTCTTCTTCAACGACGTGCGGGTGCCGGCCGAGAACCTCGTCGGACCTCTCAACGAGGGTTGGCGGGTGGCCAGCGGTTCGCTCGGACACGAGCGGAACATGTTGTGGCTCAGCTACGCCGATCGGCTGGCCGAGCTGGTCGAGGATTTCCGGCCCGCATCCGCGCTGGACCGCGACCGGTATGCGACGTTGGTCATGGACAATCAGGCGCTTCGCCTGCTCGGCTCGGTTGCGCTGGCCCGGGCCGCTCGCGGTGAGGAGGACGCGTCGGCGCTGTCGGTGCTCAAGCTCATGGGTTCAGAGGCATCGCAGCAGGCCTCCGAATACGCGCTGGACGCAACCGGCGCAGACGGTCTGACTCACCCGACCATGTCCGGTCCGTACAGTGCACAGCACCTCGACGCGTACCGGTGCGGTTGGTTCGAGCGTTACGTGCGCTCGTTCGGCGGCACCATCGCCGGCGGAACGTCGGAAATCCAACGCAACATCATCGCCCAGCGGCTGCTGGGCCTGCCCCGCAACTAAAGGACTCACTATGTATATCGACTACGACGTGGCCGACCGCATCGCGACCATCACCTTGAACCGTCCGGAGGCCGCCAACGCCCAGAACCCCGAGTTGCTCGACGAACTCGACGCGGCCTGGACCCGCGCCGCAGAGGACAACGATGTCTCGGTGATCGTCTTGCGGGCCAACGGAAAGCACTTCTCGGCCGGACACGATCTGCGCGGCGGCGGACCTGTGCCCGACAAAATCACCCTCGACTTCATCATCCAGCACGAGGCCAAGCGCTACCTCGAGTACACGCTGCGCTGGCGCAACGTACCGAAACCGTCGATCGCCGCCGTGCAGGGCAGGTGCATCTCCGGTGGCCTGCTGCTGTGCTGGCCGTGCGATCTGATCATCGCCGCCGACGACGCGCAGTTCTCCGACCCCGTGGTGCTGATGGGCATCGGCGGTGTCGAATACCACGGCCACACTTGGGAGTTGGGTCCCCGTAAGGCCAAGGAGATTCTGTTCACGGGCCGGGCGATGACCGCGGAGGAAGTGGCCAGCACCGGGATGGTCAACCGCGTCGTACCCCGCGACCAACTCGATTCGGAGACCAGGGCGCTGGCCGAGCAGATCGCCAAGATGCCGCCGTTCGCGTTGCGCCAGGCCAAGCGTGCGGTGAACCAGACGCTGGATGTGCAGGGCTTCTACGCGGCGATCCAGTCAGTGTTCGACATTCATCAGACCGGACACGGTAACGCGCTGAGCGTCAGCGGCTGGCCGGTGCTGGTGAACCTCGATGAGATGAAGGCCAACTTGAAATAATTTGCGCGAGCGTGCGTGTCTGCGGCCGACACGCCGAGCCTAACCGCGAGTTTGCGCACGCTCGCCGACGGGGTGGGCACACCCTGATGCACTCCCTGGTGTACTTGCGAGTGTTCACGCGGCGACGGTGAGCGTGCGTAAAGTCATGCAAAACGACGGCGTGTCGCCCTCCGACACGCACGCTCGCGGAGAAATTAGAGTTGTGCGAGGCGCGGCACCGAGCCCCGCGCACGCAACCCCGCGCCGACCTTGCGGGTGAGCTCCTTCGTGTTACCGAGCAGCCCGTCGAGCACCAGAGCACGCTTCACATGGCGGTGCAGGTCGTGCTCGGCCGTGAAGCCGATACCGCCGAGCACCTGCTGGCAATGCTTGGCCGCGGTCAGCGCGGCCTTACCCGCTGCGGCCTTGGCCAACATCGCGGTCAGGTCTGGGCTTTCGGTGCCGGGCAGGGTTAGCGTCGCCTCGGCGCCTTCGATGGCCACCAGCGTCTCGGCCAGCCGATGTCGGATCGCCTGGAACGACGAGATGGGTTTGCCGAATTGGACCCGGTCCAATGCATGCTGGCGGGCCAGCGTGAGCATCGCCCTGGCCGAACCGACCAGCCACCAGCCCACCGCCCGCCGCGTCTCGCCCAACCGCATCGTCTCGCCGTCGGGCACCTTGCGCAGTGGCAGACCACCCAGCGTTGTATCGCTCGCCCCGCCGCGTTCCCACACGACCCAGCTGCCACCCGCATACGGCATCGGCGGGGTACCGCCGGGTAGGCCACCGATGGTCTCCAGCAGGACATCGTTGAGAACCGAGGCGTGCGAACCGGTTTCGCCGAGCAACCGAAACACCAGCGGTATCGCCAGGTCGGGCATGTCGGACAGCATGTCCGCCCAGCCCAAGTCGGCCAGCGCCGCATCCAGTTCGGCGCCGGAGGTCGACAGCATCGTCTTGCGCAACGTGTCTTCGAGCATCGCGAGCGACTTGGCGTCCAGAGTTTCCACGGTCACTCCTTCCCGAGATCCAGGAGGCGACGGGCGATGATGTTGCGCTGCACCTCGGCGGTACCGCCGTAGATGGTGGCCGCCCGCGAATACAGATATTCGGTGCGCCATGGGTTGTCGTCGAGCTCGATCACGCCGGGAAGCAGATCGCGTGCGGTGTCGTAGAGCTGCTGCTCGGCGCCGGCGAGCAGCACCTTGTCGATCGAGGTTTCCGCGCCGAGCTTGTGCCCGTCGGCGAGCCGGTGCTGGGTGGCCCGCGATCGGCAACGCAGCGTGTGCAGCGCCAAGTAGGTTTCCCCGAGATCCGAATCCACCGCCTGGCCAAGGCGTTTCACCTCTCCGATCAACGCGTCGAACCGTGAGTACAGGTAGGCGATGCGCTGCCAGAAGCATGTCGAGCGCTCGTAGGGGAGCAGGTCCATGGCCAGTCGCCAACCGTCACCCGGTTGGCCGAGCATCCGGTCCGCCGGCACCGCGACGTCGTCGAAGTACACCTCACAGAACTCGTCGACGTCGTGCATGGTGCGTAGCGGCCGAACCGTCACACCCGGGGTGTCCAGGTCGACGAAAAACGCGGTGATGGCCTCATGGTTCGGCGTGTCCGGTCCGTCGGTGCGGGTGAGCAGGACACACCGCGTCGCGTACTGGGCAAAGCTCGTCCACACCTTCTGGCCGTTGATGATCCAGTTGTCGCCATCCTGCACGGCGCGAGTGGTCAGCGACGCGAGGTCGCTGCCGGATCCGGGCTCGGAAAAGCCCTGGCACCACGATTCCTGACCGGACAACAGCTTCGGCACCATCTCGGCGGCCAGTTCGGGTCGCGCATAGTCGATCATTGTCGGCGTCAGCACTTCGAGCATGGAATACGGTCCGGGGTGGTCGATTCCGCGGCCGACGATCTCCTCACCAACGATCGCCCGCAGGATCTCCGGGCCGCCGAGCCCGCCAGCGGACTCCGGCCATCCGTAACGCATCCAGTCCGCGTCGTAGAGCGCCTTCAACACCCGAAGATGCTGAGCCTGGTGCGCATCCAGCGAGTCGTCGCCGGCCGGGGGCGTCAGGTCGTTGGCCTCGAGCCATTCCCGCAGGGCGGTGCGAAACGCGTTGGGCTCGAAAAGCTCGCTCATCCTGCTTCCGGCCTGCCGATGGCATGGGGGCGGCCCGAGTCGTGGTCACCACTGCGCCGGATGAACGTCATGGCACGGGTTTTCAGCCGCCAGCCGTCGTCGGTGCGGACGTAGGTGTCGTTGTAGTAGCCGATGCGCATGTCGTGTTTGGAGTGCTCGATGAAGCACAGCGGCTGGGTTCCCGACGCCTTGTCCGGATCGTTCTCATCCAGGTGAACCAGCGACGTGCCCGTCATGAACAGGCCCTTGGGTGCGGCGTCGACGAGCTCAGGGAAGCGGTTGAGCGTGTAGGTCGAGCCGAACGCGCTGTATGTCCCGTCCGGGGTGAACACCGAGACCAGGCCTTCGATGTCACCCTGGGTGATGGTGACGGCGTATTTGGCAAGCAGCTGCTGGATCTCGACCAGATCGTCAGTTCGAGTCATGTCGGAAGACCTTACCGCCCTTCATTACGAAGTTGACGTCTCGTGTAACGCTGATATCGGCGAGGGGATCGCCGGGCACTGCAATGATGTCGGCGAGGTAGCCCTCGGCGAGACGACCCAGGTTCGGCTTGTTGATGAGATCCGCCGCCACGACGGTCGCCGCGCGCAGCACCGCTGCCGGCGGCATGCCCCACTCGACGAGCGTCACCAGCTCGTCGGCGTTCTTGCCGTGCGGGATCGCCGGAGCGTCGGTGCCGACGGCGATCTTGACCCCGGCTTCGTAGGCCGCTTTGATCGACGTACGGGCCTTCGGGAACATCTCGGCAGCTTTGTCCTGCAACTCTTTTGGTGCCCGTGACACATCCATCGCTTCGGCCAGCCTGCGGGTTGTCACCAGAAAGCGGTCGTTGTCGACGAGCATCTGGATGGCTTCGTCGTCCATCAGGAAGCCGTGCTCGATGCAGTCGATGCCGCACGCGACGGCGTGTTTGACCGCCTCCGCGCCGTGGGTGTGGGCCGCGACGCGCAGCCCGCGGCGGTGTGCCTCGTCGACGATCACGCGCAGTTCGTCGTCCGAGTAGTGTTGCGCCCCCGCCTCTCCGGTCAACGACATCACGCCGCCGGAGCAGCACACCTTGATCAGCTGTGCGCCGTGCTTGATCTGGTAGCGCACCGCTTTGCGGATCTCGTCGACCCCGTTGGCGATGCCCTCCTCGATCGTCAGCTCGAGCACACCCGGCATGAACGCAGCGAACATCGTCGGGTCGAGATGCCCGCCGGTCGGGGTGATGGCGTGTCCGGCCGGGATCACCCGGGGTCCTTCGATCCAGCCGGCGTCGATGGCCTTGCCCAGCGCGACGTCGAGCAGATAACCGCCGGTCTTGACGAACAACCCGAGGTTGCGCACCGTGGTGAAGCCGGCGCGTAGCGTGCGGCGGGCGTTGCCGACCGCGCGCAGCACCCGGGTCGCCGGGTCATCCTGCACCTGGGACAGGCCGGGGGTTTCGCCCCGGCCGCCCATGAGCAGGTTGACCTCCATGTCCATCAGGCCGGGCAGCAGGACCGCGTCACCCAGATCGACAATCTCACCTTCGGCTGAGCCCCGGATGCCCACAATGCGGCCGTCGTCGACCCGGACGATCCCGGGCCGCACGATCTCGCCGGCGTCGACGTCGAGCAGGCCTGCTGCTTTGAGGGTCAGCACAAGCTAAACCACCGGCTCCCCGATGCAGGTGATGTAGGTGGCGCCGCTGTCGAGCACGCGCGGCTGCTTCCACACCTCGATCGGGAACGACACGTTGACCAGTGACTGCATCATGTGGATGAGCGCCTTTGCGTCGTCGGGCATTCCGTCCAAGGGGAACCTGGCGTCGCAGTATTCCATGACGGCCTCTAGGCGGGGGAACGCATTGTCGTAGAACTCCTGCATTTCCTCCATGGTCGAGGACAGCCGCTTCTGGTAACGCTCTTCCTCGGTGGGCAGGCACCAGTCGGTGAACCGCTCGAGGTCGGCGAATTCTTCCGGCAACTTAGGCATTGATGGCGTCCTTCTCGCTCGCGCTGGTTGAGGTCTGGCCGTTGGTGAGACCCTTCTCCTTCTTGTAGGCGTTCACGTGATCCCACGCCGTCTTGTGCAGATGGCGCAGGAGCACTTCCTGGTCGCACAACAGGAAATCCTTGACCACGCCGGTGTTGATCATCGTCTGGGTGGCCTCGAGGGTGTTGGCGTCCTGGAACGCATACTCCTTGAACGTCACCGCCGCCAGCTCATGGGCGAGCCGCTCCCGGGTGTTGGTCGCGGGCACGAAATACAGCGTGCACTCGAAGATGTGCTTGTCCACGTCGGTGGGCCAGTAGTGGTAGGTCAGGTACCAGCCCGGCGCCCACAGCAGCAGTGTGAAGTTCGGGAAGAACTCGAACGAGTCCTGACCCCAGGCGTGGTGACGCGACGGGTTGACCGCCGGCGGCAACTCGTCGGGCAGGATGCCCTTGATCTTGGGCCGGTCCCACGGGCCGAACAGCCCGCTGTGCAGCACCCGTTCGATCGGCTTGACCATGTTCGGGTCCTTCGGCGGGCTCATCCCACCCCAGGACGAGATCATCGAGTGCCTGCCCTTGATGTCGTAGTGCAGCGCCTCGAAGCCGAAGCTGGCCAGCTTTTCGGCTTCCTCCTTGACCGCCTGCTTCATATGCAGGACCGGTGCGTGGTAGAACTCGACGAACGCGTCGATGAACAGCTTCCAGTTCGCGTTGACTTCGGCCCGGTAGGAATAGGTTTCCGTCATCTCGTGGAACGGATAGCCCTCCAGGCCCTTGGCGAAGTCACCGAGATAGTCGGTCAACGGTTCGGCGTCGTCGTCGAAGTTGATGAAGATGAAGCCTTCCCACACTTCGCAGCGCACCGGCACCAACCCATAGTCGGCCTTGTCGACGTCGAAGAACTCGCCCTCCTGCTGGATGAAGGTGAGCTCTCCACTGAGGCTGTAGCGCCACGCGTGGTACTTGCAGGTGAACTGGCGGCAGGTGCCTGAGACTTCCTGGCCGGGATAGTCGTTCCACACCAGCTTGTTTCCGCGGTGGCGGCACATGTTGTGGAAGGCGCGAACCTTGTTGTCGGTGCCCTTGACGATGATCACCGAGGTGCCCTTACCCGCGGACGGCATCTCCTTGGTGAAATAGCTGCCCTTCTTGGGCAGCCGTTCGACCCGGCCCACGTTCAGCCAGCATTTCCTGAAGATGGCCTGCTGTTCGAGCTTCCAGTGCTCGGGATCGATCGAGTCGGTGTAATCCACTGGCCCGGTGCCGAGTTCGGGCCAGTGCTCGGTCCAGCTGCCCTCAGCAGGTTTGGGGAAAAATGCCATGGTGTCTACCTCTCTGCGTGCGTTTCGGAGTCGGGTTCTACGCCGAAAGTGTTGATCGCCATGGCAAGTGCGCCATAGCAGCCGATGGTGAAGACGAGATCCATGCGCTGACGCTCGTCGAGGTGTTTGGACAACGTCGTCCACGTGGCATCGGAGATCTCCGATGCATCCTCGAGTTCGTCGACAGCGCCCAGCACGGCGCGGTCCAGTTCGTCGACGGCCTCACCGCGCTGAACTCCGGCGATGACGTCGTCGGTCAACCCGGCCTCCAGGCCCATGCGCACGTGGTGGCGCCACTCGTACTCACAGCGGCGTCGATGCGCCACCCGCAACACGGCCAGTTCGCGCAACCGTGCCGGCAGCGTGGAGGAGTACAGCAGGTGGCTGTTGAAGCGCAGGAACGCCCGCGTCAGCTTCGGGTGACGCACGAGGGTGGCCAGCAGGTTGCCCGTTTGGTCGGGGCTGCGCCGCTCGGCGGGGATGCTGGACAGGGCGTGGTCGACCGCGTCATCCCACTGATCGGCAGGCAGCGGCAGCACTCGCACCGATAGCTTCCTCTCGCTCACGAGAATCAGGTTCTCATATTTGGCTAATAGATTTCCACCTTTACCGCGGAAGGTCAATCCCACAGGTCAGACGCGCCGGTCACAGCGGTGCCGAGCGGTGGCCAACGGCGCTGCCTGAAGGCCTTGCGGGCGGTTTCGGACATTGATTCTCGCGATTAGAGAAGCTAGTTTTCTCTGGTAGAGAACCTTGTCGATCTAGGGTGGGGGTCAGCGACGACCCCGACGAAGGGAACAGGCATGAACAAGGACGACATGATTCTGGTGAGCGTTGATGATCACATCGTCGAGCCGCCGGATATGTTCAAGAATCATTTGCCGAAGAAGTATTTGGATGAGGCGCCGCGGTTG
>JBNMRA010000016.1:0-119308 GCA_050205315.1 Mycolicibacterium pulveris
ATCAACGAGCGCGGCGAAGTCGAATGGATCCCACCACCTGGCCTCGACACCGGCCAAGCCCGCATCAACTACTACCACCGACCCGAACGCCTGCTACGACCCGACGACGAAGACCAAGACGAACCCGACGCCGCGGGATCAGACCCCGGACCCGACGAACCCGGCGGACCCGCACCCCCAGGACACCAAGCGGCCTAACGGCCGACACGAAACACCGCAGCACCCCGAACCATTCGACGGCGCCCACACCAACACGCCCAAAACCGAAGACACCAAAAACAACGAAAGCCCGGCCAACCAACGGCCGGGCTTTCGAACGTGGTGGAGCTAACGGGATTCGAACCCGTGACCCCCACACTGCCAGTGTGGTGCGCTACCAGCTGCGCCATAGCCCCGTGTCGTGCCCATCGAAGTTACACCACTGCCAGCTAACCGTTCAAAATCGCTGGTCAGGGCAGCTCGCCGGCGGCTTCGGGGCCGAGCGGGCGCGGCGGTGTGTGTTCGGCCGATGGTCTGCGGGTCTCGGGTGCGAAGAGCCAGCCCACCGCAGCAGCCAGCAGGATTGCGCCGCTGATCACGAACGACCACGCGAACGACATGTGCTGGGCGATCTGCCCGACCAGCAGCGAGCCCACGATGGAGCCCAGGTCCGCCATCATCTGAAACCCCGCCAGCGCGGTACCGCCGCGGGCCTTGTTGCCGATCACGTCGGCCACGGCGGCTTGCTGCGGAGACGTGAACATCCCCGTCGCCGCACCCGCCAGAAACGCCGTGACCAGAAACACCGTCAGGTTGTCGCTGAACCCGACCGCGATCGTGGCCACGCCCGCCGCCGTCAGCCCGATGATGAGCAGGATCCGGCGCCCGACCCGGTCCGACAGATGCCCGCTGGGAATCACGGCCACCACGTTGCCGATCGCGAACGTCGCCAGCGCCAGCCCCGCCGTGCCGACACCGCGGCCGAGCACCTCGACCACGAACAGCGGCACCAGCGCGATGCGCAGACCGAACGCCGACCACCCGGTGGCCAAGTTCGACAGCAGCGCCGCGCGGTACGCCCCATTACGGAACGCCTCGCCGAAGGTGACCTTGATCTGGGTGTCCGGCTCGGGCGTGGCCAGCGACGAGTGCCGCAGGCTGATGAACACCACCGCGGCCGCGATCGTCAGCGCACCGCCGTAGATCAGAAACGGCGCCGACAACCCGAAGCCGGCGGTCAGGCTGCCCAGCACCGGACCGCCCACCGAGCCGATCAGGAACGCCGAGGAGAACATCCCCGCTACCCGCCCGCGGGCGTCGGGCGGGCTGATCCGGATCATCAACCCCAGCGCCGAGATGAAGAACATGGTCGAGCCGATCCCGCCGACCGAGCGGAAAAGCAACAGCTGCCAGTAGGTCTGTGCGAACGCGCACGCCCCCGTGGACAACGCGACGATCAGCAACCCGCTGACGTAGATGCGCCGCTCCCCCAGCCGCTGCACCAGCTGCCCGGCGGCCGGCGCGAACAACAGCCGCATCATCGCGAAGGCCGTGATCACGAACGTCGCCGCGCCGATGCCCACGCCGAAATGGCGGGCGTACTCCGGCAGCACCGGCGACACCACCCCGTAGCCCAGCGCGATCACGGCGTTCGAGAAGATCAGCACCCAGACTTCGGGAGGCAACCGCTCCTTGGTGCGCGCAGCCGCCGCCGATGAACTCACACCGGCGACCCTATTGGACGACTCTATTGACCACTTCCTTGGCGGCCTCCTGCACCTCCGCCACGTGCTCGGGCCCGCGGAACGATTCGGCATAGATCTTGTAGACGTCCTCGGTGCCGGACGGGCGCGCGGCGAACCACGCGTTCTCGGTCGTCACCTTCAGGCCGCCGAGCGGAGCCCCGTTGCCCGGCGCGGCGGTCAGTTTGGCGGTGATCGGTTCGCCGGCCAGTTCGGTGGCCGTCACCTGCTCGGGCGACAGTGCCGCCAGCCGCGCCTTCTGCTCGCGGTCCGCGGGCGCCTGAATGCGGGCATACGTCGGCGAGCCGTACTTCTCGGCCAGCGCGTGGTAGCGCTGCGACGGCGTGGAGCCGGTGACCGCGAGTATCTCGGAGGCCAACAGCGCCAGGATGAGGCCGTCCTTGTCGGTGGTCCACACCGTTCCGTCACGCCGCAGAAACGACGCGCCCGCACTTTCCTCACCGCCGAAACCGATGGTGCCGCCGAGTAATCCGTCCACGAACCACTTGAAGCCGACCGGTACCTCGACCAGTTTGCGTCCCAGCCCGGCGACCACGCGGTCGATGATCGACGAGCTGACCGTGGTCTTCCCGACCGCGGTCGCGGCCGGCCAGTCCGGCCGGTGGGTGTAGAGATATTCGATCGCGACCGCCAGGTAGTGGTTCGGGTTGAGCAGGCCTTCGTCGGGGGTGACGATGCCGTGCCGGTCGGCGTCGGGGTCGTTGCCGGTCGCGATCTGATACACGTGGCGGTTGGCGACCAGGGGTGCCATCGCATGCGGTGAGCTGCAGTCCATCCGGATCTTGCCGTCGGTGTCCAGCGTCATGAACGCCCACGTCGGGTCCACGTACGGATGCACCACCGTGAGGTCCAGGTGGTAGCGCTCGGCGATCGCGCCCCAGTAGTCGACGCTGGCGCCGCCGAGGGGGTCGGCGCCGATGCGGATACCTTCGGCGCTGATGGCGTGCATGTCCACGACGGTGGACAGGTCCTCGACGTAGGCGTTGAGGTAGTCGTGGCGGCGCACATCGCTCATCGCCCGCGCCAACGAGATCCGGCGAACGTCCTTGAGCCGGCCCGCCAGCAGTTCGTTGGCGCGTTTGGCGATCGCGCCGGTCGCGTCGGTGTCGGCGGGGCCGCCGCTTGGCGGGTTGTACTTGAAGCCGCCGTCGCGCGGCGGGTTGTGCGACGGCGTGACGACGATGCCGTCGGCCAGACCGTCGCTGCGGCCGCGGTTGTAGGTGAGGATGGCGTGGCTGACCGCGGGCGTCGGCGTATATCGGTCAGCCGAATCCACCATTGTCACAACATCATTGGCCGCCAGCACCTCCAGCGCCGACTCCCACGCCGGCTCCGAGAGCGCATGGGTGTCCCGGCCGACGAACAGCGGACCGGTGGTGCCCTGCGCGGCGCGGTACTCCACGATCGCCTGCGTGGTGGCCAGGATGTGCGCCTCGTTGAACGACGCGTCCAGGCTCGACCCGCGGTGTCCCGACGTGCCGAACACCACCCGCTGATCGGGATCGGCCGGATCCGGCTCGGTCGTGTAGTACGCGGTGACCACCGCAGCGACGTCGATCAGGTCTTCGGGCTGCGCCGGCTGACCGGCACGCGGGTTGGCCGCCATGAACCCGATTGTGCTCCACACCGCCGCATGACGCGCGCCGGTACCGCCATACTCTGCGTTGTGTTCGGTTACGACGGCCGTGAGCTCGTCGCGGTTTTCGTGGGCGGTGCGCTCGGCACGGTCGCCCGCGCGGCGCTGGAGACCCTCGCCGCGCCCGACCCGGGACGCTGGCCGTGGCCGACGTTCGTCGCCAACATCGTCGGCGCATTTCTGTTGGGTTACTTCACCACCCGGCTGCTCGAACGGTTGCCGGTCTCCAGCTACCGCCGTCCGCTGCTGGGCACCGGCCTGTGCGGCGGGTTGACCACGTTCTCCACCATGCAGGTCGAAACGCTGAAGATGCTCGAGCACCGCCACTACGCGCTGGCGGCGGGCTACACGGTCGCCAGCGTCGCGGCCGGGTTGGTGGCCCTCTACGTCGCGACCGCGATGGTGCGCCACGTTCGGGTGCGCCCATGACGACGGTCGCGGTCTGGACCGCGGTGCCGCTGATCGGAGGCCTCGGAGCGGTGCTGCGTCTCGTCGTCGATCGCACGGTGTCGAGACGGGTCAACAGCGCCTTTCCGTACGGCACGCTGGTGGTCAACATCAGCGGCGCGCTGCTGCTCGGGTTTCTGGCGGGCCTGGCGCTGCCGCCGCACCTCGCCTTGCTGACGGGCACCGCGTTCGTCGGCTCCTACACGACGTTTTCGACCTGGATGCTGGAGACCCACCGGCTCGGCGAAGAACGCCAGCTTGGTTCGGCGGTCGCCAACATCGGGGTCAGCCTGGTGTTGGGACTTGCCGCGGCGGCATGTGGTTCGTGGCTGGGAACGTCCCTGTGACCGACGATCACGTCAAGCTCACCTGCTACTTCGGTGAACGCCACCGGGCGGGACACCGGTTTCTGGCCGAGGCGCTCGTCGAGCGCTACGCCGACGCCGCGGTCGCGGCCAGCGTCGTGCTGCGCGGTATCGCCGGGTTCGGCCCGCGCCACCAGCTGCGCACCGACCGGTCCCTGACCCTGTCTGAAAATCCGCCGCTCGTCGTCACCGCGGTCGACACCGCGCAGAAGATGCACGGCCTCGCCGAACAGGCGGCCGCGATGCTGACCGACGGTCTGATCACCCTGGAGCGCGTCCGTGCCGTCGCCGGGTCGGATGCGACGACGCCGGAGGCGGCGACGGTGACCGTCTACGTCGGCCGCTACGACCGGGTGGCGGGGCAACCCGCCTACCGCGCCGTGTGCGACATCCTGTACCGCCGCGGATTCGCCGGTGCCACTGCATTTCTCGGCGTCGACGGCACCCAGCGAGGAGAGCGTCGCCAGGCGCGGTTCTTCGGCCGCAACCGACAGGTGCCGGTGATGATCACCGCGGTCGGGCGCGCGGCGCAGGTCGACGACACCAGCGCCGAGTTGCGCACCGTTCTGAACGATCCGTTCGTGACGGTCGAACGAGCGCAGCTGTGTAAACGCGATGGCCGGCTGATAGCGCGCCCGCCCGCGTTGCCGCCCGCCGACGATGGCCGACCGCTGTCGCAGAAGCTGACCGTCCGCACCTCCGAGGCGACGCTGTATCAGGGGGTGCCGATCCACCGGGCGCTCGTGCGGCGCCTGCACGGGTCCGCCGCGGTGAGCGGCGCCACCGCGCTGCGCGGCGTCTGGGGTTTTCACGGTGACCACAAGCCGCACGGCGACAAGCTGATTCAGCTTTCCCGGCAGGTGCCGGTGAGCACGGTGATCATCGACACGCCTGAGCGGATCTCGGCCTGCTTCGACGTCGTCGACGAGCTGACCGCCGAACACGGCCTGGTCACCGCCGAATTGGTGCCGGCCGCGGTGTCACGATGATGAACGGCACGGCGGGTTCGGCGGTACAGCCGGTGCGTCAACCGGCCGGTCGAGCAGAAAGTCCTGCACCGCCCGGCGGTACAGGTCCGGTTGATCCAGTTCGACAGCGTGGCCCGCGTCGGGCAGGCACACCAGCGTTGCCCGGGGAAGCGTCGTCGCGTACTCGGCGGTCGGCGCCCACGGGACGTAGTTGCACTCACCGGTGATGACCAGAACCGGAGTGGGGTTGACCCGGAGTTGCTCGCGCACTTGCGATTGCGTGCCCGATGCCGCATCACGGGTGGTGAACACGTTGGCGTACAAGCCGTTTCCGGTCTCGTAGAAATCGGGGAGGTTGTCCGGATCGCATACGGTCGCGGGGCGGACGATGTTCAGAAAGGTGTCGAAGTAGGCGTCGGCTTCATGGTCGGACACCAGGTTGTGCGCCGCAAGCGGATTGATGATGCCCAGCCCGTACCAGGTCACGAACCGGGGATGGCCGGGCAGCAGGCTTTGCGCGCGCTGACGCGGCCCGTCGGGCAGGTGGGCCGTGATGTCACCGGCGTCGGGCCATCGCGCATAGTCCATCGGGGCCGGAGATGTCAGGACCGCCTTCGCAACTCGGGCCGGGTGGGCAGCGAGATAACTGGCCGCCAAGCTGCCGCCCCACGACGCGCCGATCAGGATCACCTGGTCGGCGTCGAGGTGATCGCGGATCGCCTCCAGATCTGCGACATGGCGGCCGACGGTGTAGCCGGCCGGGTCGGTGAGCCGTGCGGACATCCCGGCGCCGATCTGGTCGTACAAGTAGACGTCGTAGCCGAGGCGGGTCAGGTCCCGGTAGGGCTCCGCCTTCGTCGGATTGTTCACGACCGCTTCGCCTGGCCCGCCGCCGAGGAAGATCACCGGGGTGGGCCGCGACGGACCCGTTGCGTTCAGGTGCCGGTAGGCCAGGTGTGATCCGGTGCGCAGATCCCAATACCGCACATCCTCGGGCACGGCGCTTGACCGGTTCGCCAGATCGTCGCTCGGCAACGGGCGCAGCACGATCATTGCCGCCGAAACCGCGAACACCAACACGCTCACGAGCGCCGTGGCCACCACGTAGCGCTGTCGGCGCTCGGTGTGGCGGGCCACGAACCACGCTCCCGCTGCGGCGGTCAGCAGGCACACGACGAGCGCAACGGCCCCCAGAACCCGGACGTCGGCCAGCCACACCGCGGCCACACCGGCGGCGACGACCGCGAGCAACCAACTGCCGACGACGGCGACCGCGGTCGCCGCGGCCCGCCACAGCCGACGCGGATACCCGCGGGTGGAGCGGCCCGGAGCCCGCTGATCTGAGCCGATGGCTGGTCCCCCGTTCCGTCAGAGTGAGCCGCGAAACACATCGAGGTAAGCCTAGCCTTACCTGACCCGACGGTGTACCGTCGCACGCCGTGAAGCCTTCTACTCCGGAAGCAGTCAGCGCCGCGCTCACCGACATCTTGCGCGACGATATGAACGTCGACATCAGCCGGATCACCCGGGAATCCCGGCTGATCGACGACGTCGGTCTGGACTCGGTCGCGTTCGCGGTCGGGATGGTGGCCATCGAAGACCGCCTCGGGGTGGCACTGGAAGAAGAAGACCTGCTCAGCTGCGACACGGTCGGCGATCTCGAAGCTGCCATCCTGGCGAAGGTTCCCACCACACAACAGAATTCGTGACCGAACTAGCCGCAGCGTTATCGGCGGCCATGACGGGCACCTCAACCGGCGTCGCGGTACTCGACGGCGACGGCGACTGGGTCCGCCACCCCTGGCCAGAGGTGTACGCGCGCGCCGAGAACGTGGCCGAGCGCATCGCCGACGACGAAGCCGCAGCGGTAGGCGTGGTGGGCGATCCGACGGTGGAGTTCCTCGCCGCGATCCCCGGCGCCTTCATCGCCGGCGCCGCAGTCTCGATCCTGCCCGGACCGATCCGGCGCGCCGACCCCGATCAGTGGGCCCGCACCACCCTCGAGCGGTTTCGCTCCATCGGCGTCACCTCCGTGTTCAGCCATGGCGCCGAGCTGGCCCTGCTGCGCCGGTTCGCCGACACGGTCGTCGTGCACGACCTCGCCGAAGCCGCCCACCCGCGGCGCTCCACGACCTTCGCGGGACCCGACCGCGCCGACGTCGCGATCCTGCAGGGCACGGCCGGGTCGACGGGAACGCCTCGCACCGCGCGGATTTCGCCTGCGGCGTCGTTGGCCAACCTGCGCGGTCTGGTCGACAGGGTCGACATCGACCGGCACTGCCGGCTGCACAGCTGGCTGCCGATCTACCACGACATGGGCCTGACCTTCGTCCTGGTCGCCATGCTCGGCCAGGCGGACCTGTGGCAAGCGCCGACGCAGGCCTTCGCCGGGTCGCCGTTCAGCTGGCTCAAGTGGCTGACCGAGAGTCGGGCCACGGTGACGGCGGCGCCGAACATGGCGTACAACCTGATCGGCAAGTACGCAGGCAGCCTGTCCGGATATGACCTGAGCAACCTCGGCTTCGCGCTCAACGGTGGTGAACCCGTCGACTCCGAGGGCTATCAGCGCTTCGCCGACGAGATGACGCGCTTCGGCTTCAACCCGGCGTCGCTGGCGCCATCCTACGGGCTGGCCGAATCCACCTGCGCGGTAACGATTCCCGAACTCCGCACGGGTCTTCGGGTCGACGAGGTGACCGTGACCTCCGAGGCGGGCAACTCGACCCGCTGCTATGCGGTGCTCGGCCACCCGATCGAGGGCATGGAGGTCCGCTGCAACACCGACCAGCGCCACGCCACCGACGTGGCCGGCCGCGAAATCGGCGAGGTCGAGGTGCGCGGTAGTTCGCTGATGACCGGATACGTCGGCCACGGCCGAATCGACCCGCAGGAATGGTTGCCCACCGGGGATCTCGGCTACCTCACCGATGACGGGCTGGTGGTCTGCGGCCGCGCCAAAGAGCTCATCACGGTGGCGGGCCGCAACCTCTTTCCGACCGAGATCGAGCGGATCGCCGCCCAGATCGACGGGGTGCGCGACGGCTGCGTGGTCGCGATCGGCACGGGTGAGGCATCGGCCCGGCCTGGACTGGTCATCGCCGCGGAGTTCAAAGGAGACGACGAACCGGCTGCCCGCAGCGCCGTGGTCGCGCGCGTCGCGTCCCAGTTCGGGGTCGTGCCAGCCGACGTGGTGTTGCTGAAACCCGGTGCGCTACCGCGCACTTCATCGGGCAAGCTCCGCCGTTTGGAAGCCAAACGCACTCTGAAAGGGGCCATTTGATGACCGCCACCGTCGACGCACCGGTGACCGAAGACTACTCCGCGCTGCTCGAGCGGGTGTTCGACGACCGGGTCACCGCGTGGACGGCGGAAGCCGAAGCCACCGAACGGTTTCCGCGTGAGCTCATCGAATACCTCGGTGAGTCCGGTGTGTTCGCACAGAAATGGTCCAACGGTCACCAACCCGACGTCGCCAAAATCATCGCGCTCGCACAGGCCCTCGGCAGGCTGGGCTCGGCCGGCATCGCCGTCGGCGTCAGCCTTCACGACTCGGCGATCGCGATCCTGCGCCGGTTCGGAAAATCGGACTACCTGCGCAACATCGCCGAGCAGGCCATCCGCGGTGAGGCGCTGCTGTGCATCGGCGCATCCGAGCAGTCCGGCGGTTCGGACCTGCAGATCGTCGGAACCGAAGTGCGTTCGGTGCGAGGCGGTTTCGAGGTCAAGGGCATCAAGAAGTTCGTCTCGCTCTCCCCGATCGCCGATCATGTGATGGTGGTCGCCCGCAGCGTGGACCACGACCCGAACAGCAGGCACGGCAGCGTCGTCGTGATCGCTGTCCCGCTCACGCAGTGCGAAGTGCAGGCGCCCTACCGCAAGGTCGGCGCCGGACCGCTGGACACCGCGGCCGTGCACATCGACACCTGGGTACCGGCCGACGCGTTGGTCGCACGCGCCGGTACCGGCCTCGCGGCGATCTCCTGGGGCCTGGCGCACGAACGGCTGTCCATCGCGGGGCAGGTGTCCTCGTCATGCCAGCGGGTGCTGGGAATCACGTTGGCGCGCATGATGAACCGTCGTCAGTTCGGCCACACCCTCTATGAGCACCAGGCCCTGCGCATGCGGATGGCCGACCTGCAGGCGCGGGTGGACATGCTGCGCTACGCGCTCGACGGCATCGCCGCAACCGGCAAACTCGACCTGCGCACCGCGGCCGCGATCAAGGTCAACGCGGCGCGGCTCGGCGAGGAGGTGCTGTCGGAATGCGTGCACATCTTCGGCGGTTCCGGCTATCTCGTCGACGAGACACCGCTGGGTAAGTGGTGGCGCGATATGAAGCTGGCGCGGGTCGGTGGCGGCACCGACGAGGTGTTGTGGGAGCTGGTCGCCGCGGCGATGAAGCCCGACTACGACGGCTACGCGGAGTTCGGCCAGCTGCCCTGACCCGTCAGCGCGGGGTGCGCGGCAGTGCGTAGAGCGCCATCCGGCGGTTGGGCATATCGTGCTCACCGAGGAACTCGCATCCGGTGTACTCGCACAGCCGACGCGCCCCGGTGTTGCGATGGTCCGGGTCGAACATGATGCGCCGGCACTGTGGTTCCAACTCGAAGATGCTGGCGACGATGCGGGGCAGCACGATCGGCCCAATTCCGCGGTTGACGAACCTGGCGTCGGCGATCGCGGCGTGAAGCCCGATGTCGTGCGGGTCGGCGTCGTACCGGGTAGCGATGGAATCCTTTGCCGCCCGGTACAGCTCGATGTAGCCGAACGGCTTACCGCGGAAGAAGCCCAGCAGCGGCCGCGAGTACTGACCGGCAAGTTGTGCGGTCAGATAGCGGTGCCAACGCGCAGGCGGCCAGTCGTACTCCCACGTTTCGACCAGATGCGGGCGGTTCATCCACTCCGAGATCATCTCCGCGTCGGTATCGGGATCGACGAGGCGCGCGGCGTAGGGCTCGGCGACGATCGGGGTCGCCGGCGCCGGCACCTCGCGGACCTCTTCGGAGATGTCTGTCAGCTCGCGCGGCAACACCGGAGTCGGCGCCTCTTCAATGTCGGTCATCGACCTCCGACCCTACCGCAAGAAGTTAGGCAAGCATTACCTACATAAGGGCAGCACATGGTCGACATCCACCTTAGGACAGCAGCTTCCGCAATACCGCCGCCTGGCTGATATCCAGATCGCGGGACGCGGTCACCAGCACGACAGGGCCGTCGCGCATCAGGTCCCGCAGCTCGGCCAGCGCGTCGGCCCCCTCGTCGGATCCGAGTTCCTCGGCGTAGCGGGTGGCGAATTCGTCGAACCGCTCACGTTTGTGCGAGTACCAGCGTCGCAACTCGGCGGACGGGGCCACCTCCGGTAGCCAGCGGCCCACCCTCGGGTCGCCCTTGCGCATCCCGCGCGGCCACAACCGGTCGACGAGTACCCGCGCGCCCTCGTCGGAAGCGGGGTCGTCATACACCCGGGCGAGCTTCACGCGTGGGCGGCCACTCATGCGTGGGATGGTAGGTCGATGGACATCGATCGGGTCGCAGAACTTCAGCGCTGGCAGGACACGGGCGCGGTGTGGGAGGTGCTGTCCATGCGCGACGGCGCCGTAAGCGTGGCGTTGCTGCGTTG
This sequence comes from Mycolicibacterium pulveris, assembly GCA_050205315.1. GTDB lineage: Bacteria > Actinomycetota > Actinomycetes > Mycobacteriales > Mycobacteriaceae > Mycobacterium > Mycobacterium pulveris_A. The sequence goes on from JBNMRA010000016.1 coordinate 10,779, forward strand.
CGACGGCGGCGAAGAGGTGGACCGGTTCACCTCCGATGATCCCCGCCTGCTGGAATTCATCGGCGACCGCCGCAGCAGCGAGGAGTGAGCCGTGGAGGTCGTTCGGCTCACCTTCGTGCCCGCCGTTGATGCGGTATGGAATACGGCGGCATCACGCCCATCGGCCTGCCGCCGGACTGGCCGATCCTGATCGACACCAACGTGATCGGGCAGGGCCGGGTGATCATCTGCAGCGGCATACGCGCCTCGAAGCTGCTCGCGACAACCGATGTGCTGGCCAGCCTTCCCAACAGCGAAGTGTTGCCGATCCTCAAGCCTGAGTAGACCGCGTGCGGATCAGGTCGACGAACGCGCCGGCTGCCGCGTCGACACCGTCGACGTCCCCGGTGGCCACGAGATCGAACAGCAGACCCCGGGCCACTGCCAGCCCGAGGCGCGTCAGCGCCGGATCCAGCTCGGTGCCGTCGCTGGCAGCGCGGGCCAGCCACGCGTCGACGGCGCCGGGCAACATCCTGGCGAACGGCTGCTCGCCCTGTGCGCCGCGCGCGTAGCACTCGAAGAAGAGCCGCTCGAACGGACGCAGTTCGGGCCGTCGCAGGTTCGCCCACATCGCGGCGATCGCTTGGTCCGGCTCGGAGGGCAGCTCAGTCAGCAGCGCCATCTGGCGGCGCTCGACCTCCTCGACGATCGACAGCAGCAGTTCGTCGCGCGACCCGAAGTGGTGCAGCAGCATGCGGTGGCTGGTGCCCACGGCGGCGGCGATCTCACGAAGCGAACGGTCGCCGATGCCGGCTTTCGCAAACTCGGCGACCAGCGCGTCGAGCAGCTCCCTGCGCCGCTCGACGTCAGGAGGTCGCGCCATCGAGGCGGTAGAGCTGCTCGCTTCGGGTCTTAAGGCCCATCGCCTCGAGATCCAGATAGCGCTTGGTCATTCGGCGCATGAGCACGCCGACCGCGACGCCGACGGGACCGCGCTGGTCGATCTGCTGACGCACCCGGGTGCGATGGTCCGAAATCGGCGTCACATCGTGGCGCGCCACGGTCAGCCCGCCGGGCGAGCGTTGCTCCCAACTCCAGGCACTGCCAGGCGAAAGCTCGGTCACCACCCAGATCAACTTGGGCATCCGGGGTTGTTTGAGCTCGTAGCGCCTGCCGACAGCCAACTGTGGGCCGTCCAAGGCGGTGAGCCGGGCGACCGAGGACGTCCATTCCGGCCAGCGTTCGACGTCGCTGAACACCTCCCACACGACGTGGGCCGGCGCGTCGATCTCGATCGCGCATGCGGTAATCATGTACCGAATGGTACATGAATGGTGGCGACGGCGGAAGACCTCGCAGCAAACAGAACCGGCCAAAGTGCGTGCAGAAGCGGTCGGACCGCCATACCGTCAATCCATTGGCCCTCGCTGGAGGATTGGCGGAAGGACACCTTCGTTGACCACGACCGCGAACACCTACGGACGATTCATCGGCAGGGTCGGCGCACTGGCAGTCGCGCTGGGGGTCGGCGCGGCGATCGCCGGCAGCCCCGGCGTCGCGGTCGCCGAGGACGGCACGGCCGCCGACGCCGACGGCACCAGTGCGTCGGTGTCGGAATCAGCCGCCGTTTCCGACACGGCACCGGACGACGACGATACGGATGTCAGCGACGAGGTCGACGACGACAGTGATGTCGACGAGGACGAGGACGACGAGGTCGACGAACCCGCCGAGTACACCGACGAGGACGAAGCCGGTGATGGCGACGAACCCGTCGAGGACACCGACGAACATGCGACGAACGCTGTTGAGCCGATCGAGGAACAGGAACCGGCACCGGTATCCGAGGTGATCGCGGAGCCGGAACCCGAGCCGACGGACATCGTCGCGACCGTCGTCACCGAGACGCCCGAGCCCGACGTCGTCAGCGCACCGGCCACCACGCGCATCGACACCATGGCTTCATCGGTCCTGTCCGCGTTGGGTTTTGGCGCACAGGCCGCCGACGGTCCGCCGGCACCGCAACAGCCGGCCGCGCTGTGGGCGATGCTGGCCTGGGCCAGGCGTGAGATCGGCACCACGAGCACGCCATCGCTCAGCCCCGCCGCGTCGACCGTGACGACGTCACAACCCGCCGACGCCACCACCGTCAGCCCGCTGGGCACGCCCCAGCAGCTCGCCGCCGAACGGATCGCCCGACAAACCGCCAACTCGCTACCCGTGGCGATGATGAAAGTCGTGCTGCGGCTGGGCTTTCTGTTCGCCGCACACCGTCAGTACCCCGGCGGCCTCGACCAGGGCAGCCTGGCCGCGCTCAACAAGGCGGTCAACGAATACGCGATGGCCGCGGCGTATCAGCAGCAGCTGCTCAACCCGCTGACCCCGACGGTGGTCACCCAGGTCGCCCCACCGCACATTTGGTACGGACAGCGCGCGGGCGGGTCGCGGATCCTCTACGACAACCCGGACACGATCTACCGGTTCATGGCCGTCAGCGCATCGTCGGAGTACGTGATCACCGGCCGCTTCCACGATCTCACCGAAGACGGTCGCCCGGCCGACACCACGTTCAGCGTGCTGGAAGGGCTGGCGGGCACCACCTCGACGATCCTGACCGTCGACGATCTCGAGATCAATGACGACGGCACCTTCGTGATCACGGTCAGCACCGAACCGGCCGACGGGCGTAAGAACCATCTGCAGCTCACGTCCGGCTCCACGCTGATCGCCGCGCGAGATACGTTGGGCAACTGGAACGAAGAGACGCCGATGAGCCTGTCGATCGAACGTGTCTCCGGCCCGCCCAACAGCTTGTTCGCACAGATCGGCGGCTTCGTGTTCCTCGGTCCGCAGGTCAGCACCAACCGGTTCCTGACGACGTTGGTGTCGCTGGTGCCGCCCCTGCCGTACATGCCGCCGGTGCTGCGCGGCGCGTTCACCGCGGTGATCCTGCTGGTGCGCGGGGTCAACGAGCAAGCCAAGTACATGGCGTTGGCGAGCACCGATCCGGAGACCGGGCAGCCGCGCGAGGCCAACGTGCTCGCTCAACCGTCGTCCAACGCCGAGTTTCTCGCCAACCAGCTACAGAGCACCGGCCACTATCGACTGGCTGACGACGAAGTGCTGGTGCTCACCATCGATCCCGGCAGCGCCGGCTACTTCATCGTTCCGACGTACGACATCTGGACCATCACCGACGACTACTGGAACCAACAAACCAGCCTGAACAACGAACAGGCCATCGCCAACGGAGACGGCACCTACACGGTGGTCATCTCCCCGACCGATCCCGGTGCGGCGAACTGGATCTCGACCGGCGGCCTGAACCAGGGCGCGATCTCGATCCGATTCCAGGATCTCGGGCCGGACCCCGACCAGAACCGGCCGCGCATCCTCGATCAGCGGGTGATGTCCCACGAGGAACTCCGCAACTATCTGCCGCCCGAGGACTTCATCACCGAACAGCAGCGTGCGGAGCAACTCGCCTTACGCAAGGCCGGCTACGACAGACGCTGGGCGCCCTACCCGCAGCCCTGACCGCGACGCCGGGTGCGGAACAATCGCATTCGACATGACCGACATCGAAGACCCGGCGCCCACATCGCGTCGCCACCACGTTGTGCGCCTGATCGCGGTCGCGGCGTTCCTGTTGGGGCTGTTCTATCTGGTCGCAGTCGCGCGTGTGATCGACGTCGAGGCGATCCGAAACGCGGTCGCCGCCACCGGTCCTGCCGCTCCGCTGGCGTATGTGGTGGTCTCGGCGGGGCTCGGCGCGCTGTTCGTGCCCGGCCCGATCCTCGCGGCGGGCAGCGGCCTGCTGTTCGGGCCGGTGCTCGGGGTTTTCGTCACGCTCGGCGCGACGGTCGGGACCGCCTCGATCGCCAGCCTGATCGGACGTCGCGCGGGCAAAGACAGTGCGCGGGCCCTGCTCGGCGCGCAGCGCTCCGAGCGCCTCGACGGGCTGATCGAACGCGGTGGTCTGTGGGCGGTCGTCGGCCAGCGCTTCATCCCCGGTGTCTCCGACGCGTTGGCGTCCTATGCGTTCGGCGCGTTCGGAGTTCCGTTGTGGCAGATGGCCGTCGGAGCGTTCATCGGGTCCGCGCCGCGCGCGTTCGTCTACACGGCGCTGGGCGCATCGATTGCGGACCTGTCGTCGCCGTTGGTCTATGCGGCGATCGCGGTGTGGTGCGTCACCGCCGTCGTCGGCGCCGTCGCGACCCACCGCGGTTACCGCACCTGGCGCGCGCGGGCACAGCCCCGGCCGACCGACGACCACGACGCTTGATTGTGAGCTGACTCACATTAGGATGGGCCGCGGAGGTCAGGCCCATGACACGAAACTACTCACACTCACTTGTCTCCGGCGGGCTGAACTGGGACAGCCTGCCGTTGAAGTTGTTCGCGGGAGGCAACGCCAAGTTCTGGGATCCCGCCGACATCGACTTCTCCCGCGACCGAGAGGACTGGGAGGCGTTGTCGGAGCTGGAACGCGATTGGGCGACCCGGTTGTGCGCCCAGTTCATCGCCGGCGAGGAAGCCGTCACCCAGGACATCCAGCCGTTCATGGCGGCCATGCGGGCCGAAGGCCGGCTCGGCGACGAGATGTACCTGACGCAGTTCGCGTTCGAGGAAGCCAAACACACGCAGGTGTTCCGCATGTGGCTCGACGCCGTCGGCATGACCGGCGACCTGCAGCACTACCTCGACGATCTGCCGTCCTACCGGCAGATGTTCTACGAGGAGCTGCCCGAATCCCTGGACACCCTGGCCACCGATCCCTCACCGGCCGCCCAGGTTCGGGCTTCGGCGACGTACAACCACGTCATCGAAGGCATGATGGCTTTGACGGGATACTATGCGTGGCACCGGATTTGCGTGGACCGCGGCATCCTTCCGGGCATGCAGGAGCTGGTGCGGCGCATCGGCGATGACGAGCGCCGCCACATGGCCTGGGGAACGTTCACCTGTCGGCGCCACGTCGCCGCCGACGACGCCAACTGGGCGGTGTTCGAGACGCGGATGAACGAACTCATCCCGCTGGCGCTGGCCAACACCGAAGACGCGTTCGCGATCTACGACGAAATCCCGTTCGACCTGACGATGGATGAGTTCCAGACCTACGCCGCCGACAAGGGCATGCGCCGGCTCGGGACGATCAACAGTGCGCGGGGACGGCCGCTGGCCGAGATCGACGTCGACTATTCGCCACTTCAGCTCGAAGACGCGTTCGCCGACGAAGATCGGGCGGCCCTGGCCGTCTAAGGCAACGCCGGGCTGCCTGGTGGCGGGGCGACCCGCCAGGTGTCACACGCCGTCGCCAGCATCGCATAGGTTCCGGCCACGAAGATGAGCTCCATCGCCTGGTGGGTTTCCGTCTCATCGACCAGGCGCTGCCACGTGGAGGGGTGAATGTGCCCGTCGACCAGTATCTGGTCGGTGGCCTCCAGCACCAGTCGGTCCACGCCGTCGAAGCCGTCGTTGCCGCGGGCCAGCCGGGCGATCTCCTCCTCGGTGATTCCGCCCGCGATGGCGATGCGCACGTGTTCGCCCCACACAAAGGCCGACCGGCGAGCGTGGGCGAGGCGCAGTATCGCCAGCTCACGCAAGCGCACCGGAAGCTCACCATGAAGCAGCAGAAAACCGTTGTAGTTCAAGAACTCCCGCGCCATCTTGGGGTGCCGGGCCAGCAACCCGAGGATGTCGAAGTTCAGCGGGTCCCTGTCGTGGCCCGACCCCGCCCGCGGTATCTGGTCACCCGCGACGCCCGTCAGCGCGCCGACCGCCGCGTACTCGTCGTCGCCCCATTCATCGGCGGTCAGCGGGGTCAGCAGAGGTGCGTCAGCGTCTTTGGTCATGGTTGCCCTTCGGTGCGCCGCCTGGATCAGAGAAGCGGCTCTTCGCCGGCCAGGATAGTGCGGTGCATCAACCGTCCACTGTCCTCGGCATACGGAAGCGCCCGGTGCATGGTCCCGGTGTTGTCCCAGATGAGCAGATCGCCGACTTGCCATTCGTGCCGGTAGACGTACTGGGGTTGGGTCGCCCAATCGCGAAGACGGGCAAGCAATGCGCGGCTCTCCTCCACCGGCATACCGACCACGTAGTCCGCCGTCGCTCCCAGCAGCAGCGACTTGCGGCCGGACTGGTGCGTCCACACCAACGGACACACCTTTGTCGGCGACTTCTGCCAGAACGCGACCTCTTCGTAGCTCATCTCCGGGGTCACGTAGTACTGGGACCGCTCCGCGCTGTGCACCACCCGCAGCTCGGCGATGGCGTCCTTATCGGACTGCGGCAGATCGTCGTACGCCGCATAGGTATTGCAGAATTCGGTGTCCCCACCGGTGTCGGACAGCTTCATCGCCCGCAGCAGCGTCGCGAGGTTCGGATAGGGCTGCAGAGAACCGTCGAAGTGCCAGAACAGCGAGCCCTTCAGGTACTGGGCGCGCTGGTTGACATTCTTGTCCAGCGAGATCTTGTAGATGCCGTCCTCGCCCTCGTTGGCCACGACGTTGCCGAGGGTCTTGGCGATGGCGACCTGCTGCTGGTCGCTGATGTCGAGTCCACGGAAGAACACCACACCGCGCTGTTCCAGGATGGCTCGGATGTTGGCGGCTTGGCGGCCGCTGATCAACGTGTCGAGATCGGTTCTGATCTCACTGCCGATTCGCGGGGTGCGGTCGACGACGTCGAGTTCTGTGGAGACAACTCCCATGCGATCAACTCACCCTCGTCAGAATCGTGTTGGCCGAGTGCTTCACCCGCGGCTGCTTCCACAGCTCCACCGCCAGCGAAACCGTGATCAGCGAGTAGAGCAGGTTACGCAGGTTGGCGACATCATCGGGTAGCGGTTCGGCGTAGTCGAACTTGTCGATGTAGGCGAGGGCTTCCTCGGCGCACGGGAAGACTTGGTCGTAGAACGCTTGGATCTCCGACATGGAGGAGTTCACGCGTTTGACGTAGCGCGCGTGTCCATCCTCGATCGCCCACTCCGGGACCAGATGTTCGAGCTGCGAGAACTCCGGCGGCAGAGCGGCATTCGTCATTGCCCGACCTTCGCATTCTCGCCGGCGTCGACGTAGTCGGCGACCACCTTGTGGAAATGACGCAACAGGATCTCCTCGTCGTTCATCGTGAAATGCGTCAGCGCCCCGCTGTTGAGCATCGCCTGCAGGCCTTCGGACGGGCTGGCGTCTTCGAGGATGATGTCGTTGAGGAACGTCACCGTCAGCTCCTGGCCGAGCCGCTCCTTGTGGGTCGTCGGCGGCTGGTAGTACATCTCGGTTTCGAAGAGGTGCGAATGCGGCCCGGTGGGCCAGTGGGTGTGCACCGTGAAACCCGATGCGCCGAAGATCAGCACGAAGTTCGGAAAGAACTGAAACGAATCGAATCCGTACTTCTCCGAACGGGTGGGGTTCATGCCCGGCGGCATCGGGCCCCGGTCGGTGCGCTTGTTCCACGGGCCCGCCGCGCTGGCTTCGAACACGCACTCAATGGGCTTGGAGTACGGCGTCTTTCGAGACGGCTCACCGGAGAACGAAAACATCCGATGCGGCCCGCTGAGCTGGTAGGCCAGCGCGTCGGTGAACGGGTTCGGCTTGTCCAGCGCCTCCTTGGCCTCCGCGGTCAAGGTGCCGAACGAGGATGCGTGCAGATACGGGCCGTGGTAGCTCTCCGCGAAGCCGTCGAGGAAGATCTTCCAGTTGCACTGCAGTTCGGCGGTGAACTTGTAGACCTGGTGCGGACCTTGGAACGGGTAGCCTTCGATGCCGTGCGCCAACTCGCCGAGGAAGTCGCGCAGCGGCTCGGTGTTGTGCGGGTTGAGGTTGATGAAGATGAAGCCTTCCCACACTTCGCACTGCACCGCGGGCACCCGGCAGTTGTCGGCGTCGAAGTCCAGCAGCAGGTCTTTCCGTGTCGCCGAGTGCAGTGACCCGTCCAGCTGGTAGCGCCAGCCGTGGAACCGGCAATACAGCAACGGCGCTCGGCCTTCGACCTCCTTGAACGGGTCGTCCTCCCAGAGCATCTTGTTGCCCCGGTGCGGGCAGATGTTGTGGAAGGCGCGGATCACCCCGTCTTTGCCGCGCACGACGATGATCGAGGTGTTGAGGAACCTCAGTTCGCGCGTGAAGTAGCTACCCGACTTCGGTACCCGTTCGACCCGGCCGACGTAGAGCCAGGTCTTTCGGAAGATGTGCTCGCGTTCCTTGTCGTAGAACTCTTCGGAGACGCAGTCTTCGAGGGATACCGGACCGCGTCCGAGTTCGGGATACGCGTCCGTCCAATGTCCGCTCGCGGGTTTGGTCACCAGGCTGTCGCGACTCATCAGGCCTCCTCAAGCGCCGACGCTAACGTCCGCGGATGACCGGAGATAGCCGCAGAAACGCAACACCCTGTTGCATATTTGGAACGGACGATCCGGCAAATCCGGTGCAGAAACGCAACGCCCTGTTGCATATTTGCAACAGATGGAGCAGAACCTGCCGTTCGACCTCGACGCCCTGCTGGTATTCGCCAAGGTGGTCGAGAGCAAAAGCCTTTCGAAGGCCGCCGCGCTGCTCGGCATGCCCAAGTCCACCGCCAGCCGCAAGCTCACCAAGCTCGAATCCGACCTCGGTATCAAGCTGCTGCGCAAGAACACCCACCAGATCACCGTCACCGACCTCGGCGAGCAGGTCTATGCGCACGCGGTGAACGTCTTGACCGAGGCCAACGGCGTGCGTGCGCTGGTGGAGCGCAGCAAGCAGGAACCGCGGGGCGAACTGCGGGTGGCGATACCGATCTTCGTCGGCATCGACTACGCGTCGCGGGTCGGCGCCACGTTCTTGCGACGCCATCCCCACTCGCGGTTGGACATCCAGTTGGTGGACAACAACGTCGACCCGGTCCGCGACGGGTTCGACGTGGTGTTCGGCACGGGACCGTTGCAGGATTCGACGCTGATCGCACGCAAGGTCTTCAACCTCGAGTTGTTCCTCTGTGCATCAGCACAATTCGTAGAAGGTGTCGGCACGCCGATCTCCGAACCGGCCCAACTCAACGATCTGCCGTTCATCGACTTCGGCTTCTGCGGGCAGCGAAAGCTCACCGTGACCAGGAACAAGCGCCGCCACGAGCTCAGCCCGCCGGTGCGTGCGCGCGCCAACAACTTTCAGGTGTGCAAGCAGTACATCCTCGAGGGGCTCGGCATCGGCGCGATGCCGACGCAGATCATCTGCACCGCCGAGCTGAGCGACGGCACCATCGTGCCCGTCCTGCCGGAGTGGACGCCGCAACCGCTGGACGTGCACATGATCTATCCGTTCGAGCTGTCCTACTCGACGCTGATCAGTGCGTTCTACAAGGCAGCCTGCGACATCATCGTCGAGAACACCGCACGCGCATAGCCGCGGCGGGGAGGCCCGCCGCTTCCGATGCCAGCGGTACCGTAATATGGCACGATGCTCATCAGCGTCACCGGCGGCACCGGATACGTGGGCGCGCACTGCGTACGCGCTCTACTGGCCGACGGTCACAGGGTGCGTCTGCTCGTCGCCCCCCATGACGACGGCGCGCCGGTATTGCAGCGGTTGGCCGACGTGGGCGACATCGAACTGATCACCGGTGACGTTCGGGACCTGCGCACCATCGACGCGTTGCTCGACGGCTGCGATGCGGTGCTGCACGGCGCCGGCGTCGTCGGCACCGACAGCCGTCGCCGCGCCTTGATGTGGGAGATCAACGCCTACGCCACCGAAGCGGTGCTGACCCGTGCAGTCGACGCCGGCCTGGACCCGGTGGTGTCGATCAGCAGCTACAGCGCACTGTTCCCACCGCCCGACGGTGTCATCGGCTCGGACACCCCGACCAGCGCGGGACGCAGCGATTACGCGCAGACCAAGGGCTACGCCGACCGCGTGGCACGGCGACTACAGGAGCAGGGCGCTCCGGTGGTGGTCACGTATCCGTCGAGCGTGGTCGGCCCGGCGTTTCACACCGCACCCGGGGTCACCGAACGCGGTTGGGCACCGATCACGCGGTTCGGTGTCGCGCCCAGGTTGCGCGGCGGCATGCAGATGATCGACGTGCGCGACGTCGCCGACGTGCACGCGGCGATCATGGCGCCCGGCCGAGGACCTCGCCGCTACGTGTGCGGCGGCATCCTCGTGCCGTTCAACGACATGATCGACGCACTGGAGCGGGGCACCGGCCGGCGGTTCACCCGAGTTCCGATGAGCCCCGGGGTGTTTCGTGCGGGAAGCAGGATCGCCGAGGCGATGTCGGCGATCGTTCCGATGGGTGATGGTTTGACTTACGAAGCCGCGCTACTGCTGACCGCGGCGACACCGACAGATGACTCGGGCACGATCCGCGACTTCGGCCTGACATGGCGTTCACCCGTTGAGGCCATCGTCGCGTCGTTCTCCCGACAGCCCATCGGTGAGGATGCGGGAAATCCGGGCGTGTAACTCGTCGGTGTCGTCCTCGACGGCGACGGTGGTCAGGAAGAGAGCGGCACCGGCAGCCATCGCCATCACCGCCCGAGCATCGCGTTCGTGATCCGGACCGCCCGCCCGGTCCCCGGCGAAGAGCGCGACCGCCGGTCCGCTGAACGTGCTCCACAACTGCCTGCGTAGCTCGTCGTTCTGTGACATCGCGAGCAGCAGGCCCGGCACCGCGGCCCGCACCTCCGCACGGGCGAACAGCTCACGGCTACCGCGCACCACCCAGTCGATCCAGCCGAGCCGGTCAGTGCCTGCGAAGGGCGCCAGATCCGGCGTTGCGCCCAGTATTGCGTGCAACACCAGCTCCGCCTTCGACGACCAGCGGCGGTTCAGACTCGATCGGCTGACTCCGGTGCGCGCGGCGATCTGTCGCATGCTGAGGTCGTCCCAACCGATTTCGACCAGCAACTCGCGGGTAACGGTGAAGACCCGCTGCTCGATCGACGCGTCGCGCGGGCGTCCCGCTGGTCTGGCACCGGCCACGTCAGCAATTGAACCCCACCCGCACAGGCCGACGCGCGCCCGACATTTCGCTAATAGACTGTTGGCCCCGCCGAGGACTCACTAGCATGAAGAAGCGACTCTTTCGCACATTTCGGTGGAGGGAGGTCCTTTTGACCGCCGAAGCGCCCGCAGTTGGCGAACTCGAGGCCCGCCGGCCGTTTCCGGCACGGCTGGGCCCCAGGGGCAACCTGATCTACAACCTGATCACCACCACCGACCACAAGCTGATCGGCATCATGTATGTCGTCACCTGCTTCGCCTTCTTCTTCATCGGCGGGCTGATGGCGCTGCTGATGCGGGCCGAGCTCACGGCCACCGGACTGCAGTTCCTTTCCAACGAGCAGTACAACCAGCTGTTCACCATGCACGGCACGGTGATGTTGCTGTTCTATGCGACCCCTGTCGTGTTCGGGTTCGCCAACCTGGTGCTGCCGCTGCAGATCGGCGCACCCGACGTGGCGTTCCCGCGACTCAACGCGTTCTCGTACTGGCTGTTCCTGTTCGGCGGCCTGATCACCCTTTCGGGGTTCATCACCCCGGGTGGGGCCGCGGACTTCGGCTGGACCGGCTATGTGCCCTTGAGCAGCGCGATCCACTCCCCCGGCGCCGGTGGTGACCTGTGGATCTTCGGGCTCGGTGTGGCCGGCCTCGGCACCATCCTGGGTGCGGTCAACATGATCACCACCGTGGTGTGCATGCGCGCCCCCGGAATGACGATGTTCCGGATGCCGATCTTCACCTGGAACATCCTGGTCACGTCGATCCTCGTGCTGCTGGTGTTCCCGATCCTGACGGCTGCGCTGTTCGCGCTGGCCTACGACCGCCACCTCGGTGCGCACGTCTACGACCCCGCGAACGGCGGTGCGCTGCTGTGGCAGCATTTGTTCTGGTATTTCGGGCATCCCGAGGTGTATATCGTGGCGCTGCCGTTCTTCGGCATCGTCACCGAAATCGTGCCCGTATTCGCCCGAAAACCGGTCTTCGCGTACACCACCTTCGTCTACGCGACGATCGGTATCGCCGCGCTGTCCATGGTGGTGTGGGCGCACCACATGTTCGCCACGGGCGCCGTGCTCCTACCATTTTTCGCGTTCACCACGTATCTGATCGCGGTGCCGACCGGTATCAAGTTCGTCAACTGGATCGGCACGATGTGGCGAGGTCAGTTGACCTTCGAGACGCCGATGCTGTTCGCGATCGGCTTCCTGCTGACCTTCGTGCTCGGCGGTGTGACGGGCGTGATCCTGGCCAGCCCGCCGCTGGACTTCCACGTCCACGACTCGTACTTCGTGGTGGCGCACTTCCACTACGTGCTGTTCGGCACGATCGTGTTCGCCACCTATGGGGGCATCTACTTCTGGTTCCCGAAGATGACCGGGCGCATGCTCGACGAACGACTCGGCAAGCTGCACTTCTGGCTGACGTTCATCGGTTTTCACACCACGTTCCTGGTGCAGCACTGGCTCGGCGACGAGGGTATGCCGCGGCGCTACGCCGACTACCTGCCCACCGACGGGTTCACTACCCTGAACGTGGTGTCGTCAATCGGCGCGTTCATTCTGGGCCTGTCGGTGTTGCCGTTCGCCTGGAACGTGTTCAAGAGCTGGCGCTACGGCGAGCCGGTCACCGTGGACGACCCGTGGGGTTACGGCAACTCGCTGGAGTGGGCGACGTCGTGCCCGCCGCCGCGGCACAACTTCACCGAGCTGCCGCGGATCCGTTCGGAGCGGCCCGCATTCGAGCTGCACTACCCGCACATGATCGCCCGGATGCGCGCCGAATCCCACGTCGGCAGACACACCACCAACGAGGAGTCGCCGGTCGGCTCCAGCGCACGCCCCGAAGCCGACCGCAGCAGCTGACCGTTGCGGGCTACGTCGCGTCGGCCTTCACGTCTTCCGCGGCGTGCATCCCGTACGGGACCGCCTTGAGCAAGGTGACGGTGGCGGTGGCTCCGCTGGGCAAGGTGTAGGTGCGCTGCTCGCCCGGCCGCGCGCCGACGATCGCCGAGCCCAGTGGCGATTGCACCGAATAGACCTCGATTTCGCCGTGCTCGGCGCCGCGCACCCCGAGCAGGAACGTTTCGGTGTCTTCGTCGTCGTCGAAGCGCACCGTCACGACCATTCCCGGTTCGGCGATCCCGTCGTTGGGCGGATCCTCCCCGACGACGGCGTTGACCAGCAGGTCGTGGATCTGCTGGATCCGGGCCCGGCGGGCCCGCTGAACCGCGGCGGTGTTCTCGTCGTCGCCGTCCTCGCCGACCTCATCGAACAGTTGCTGCAAGGTGGCCAGCTCGTCCTTCAGCCGGTTGTGCGCGTCGGGGGTGAGCCAAACCGTTTGGGAAGATGTCATTTTCGTCCTTTCAACAGTGGTGAGAAGAGATGGGTTGTCGTCAGATCGGAGTGTGCGCCCACCGCGATACGTGACGACGTGACCGCAAGTGGTGGCGAAGGCCGCCGGGCTGCGCCTGGGCTACCTACCGGTTCGGCGCAGCGGATTGAACTCGCGCAGCGCCTCGGGTTGTTTGCCGGTCGTGATGTGTTCGGCGAGCAACCGGCCGGTGATCGGGCCGTGCGCCAAACCCCACATCCCGTGGCCGCCCGCGACATACACGCCGCGCGACACCTCACCGATCAGGGGCCGGCCGTCGGGCGTCACCGGGCGCGGCCCCACCCAGACGTCGCTGCGCTCCGCCCATCGCACGCCGTCGAGCAACGGGCTCGCCGACGCAACGATCGCGTCGACGCGTTCGCTGACCACTGCGTCGTCGGGATCACGGAACTCCATGGTGCCCGAGACCCGAAGCGCGCCTTGGTAAGGCGTACACGCCACCCGCGCGTCCGGCAGGTAGATCGGGCCGACCACTGGGCGGTCGACGGGCACGGTGAACGAGTAGCCGCGGCCGGCCTGCACCGGCACCCGCACCTGGCGGCCCGCCAACTTCGACAGCCAGGCGCCGGTGGCGATCACGGCCGCGTCGGCGGTGAGCACATCAGCGCCGGAAGCGGACACCTTCACCCTGGCAGCCGAACTGTCAACGTGGTCAACATCGTTCGTGACGATCGTGGCACCCCGCTCGACGACGGCGCGACCCAGCGCGTGGACGAACCGGCCGGGATCGACGAAACGCTGATGGTCGATGCTCAGCCCGGCGGTGATCACCGGGGACACCAGCGGCACCTGCTCGCGCAGCGCCGCACCCGACAGCCCGGTGACATGCAACTCCTGCCCGGCCTTTTCGAGCTCACGCATCTCCGAGAGCATGTGCTCGGCGGCACGGGTGCTGCGGAACACCGCGGTGATCGGCGCGTCGGTCACCGGTGCGTCGACCCCGTTGGCCACCAGCACGTCGAACGCCTCGATGGCTTCCTCGTTGAGCGGGACGTTCGCCCGAACCGCGCGCCGCCAGGTCGATTTCCGACAGCTTCTCGCGAACTGCATCAGAAACGTCATGAGCGCGGGGTCGGCTTTGAGCGGAATGTGCAGCGGGGCGGCCTTGTCCAGCAGCGACCGCAATCCGTAGCGCAGCACCGCAGGCGAGTTCAGGGGCAGGGTCAACGCGGGAGAAACCCAGCCGGCGTTGCCCCAGGAGGCACCCGCCGCGACACCGCTGCGGTCCACGACGGTGACCTCGACCCCGCGCTCTTGGAGGAACCACGCGGTCGACAGCCCGACGATGCCCGCACCGACGACGATCGCCGATCGGGGCCCGCCGTCCAACCGGTCGCCGCCCATCATTACCTCCACCGCTGAAAAATCTGGCTCGCAGTATCCATAGTGCCGCTACTGGCGAGGAGGCGATTGCCCGGAACGGACAACGCTGCGCTGCCAGGTTGTGGCGATCCGACAACACCGAGCCGGGTGTTTGCTCAGAGCGGCAACACCTGGGTCGACCGGCTCTTTACCCGTTGCTCAGCGGATCGTGATCCACGTCGGTGGCGGCGAGTTCGATCATCATCGCCAGCCGCTTGCCCGCATCGTCGAGTGACAGATCGGTGATCTCGCCCATCTTGCGCAGCCGGTAGCGCACGGTGTTCTCGTGCACCCCGAGCCGACGGCCCGCCTCGGCCGGATCGCCGAGGGCTTCCAGCCAGGCCCGCAACGTGGCCACGTAGCCGGTCGCGTGCGCCTCGTCGTGCCTGCGCAGCTCGGCCACCGGACCACGGTCGGGTGAACGCCCCGCCCGGGCCGCCGTGCGAAGCCGTTGCAGCAAGATCTCATCCCATGATTCGTCGTAGGCAGGTGGCGCCGAGCCCGCTGAGCAGGTCTGGTGCAGTGCCAGGCACTCGTCGGCCTCTTGGCGGGCTGCCGGCAACTCCGTGAGCTGTGCGGGCTTGCTGATCCCCGCCGCGAGCGTGACCCGGTCGGGCAGCGCGGCGCGCAGCGCGGCCACCCAGCGCCGGGCGGCGTCGACGTCCTCGCCGGGCAGGATGGTGTAGACGGTGTTACCCGCCAACGCGCTGCGGCCCGGGCGTGACCAACCGAACCCGGTGGTGGCGCGGTCGAACGCCAGCAGCAGCGCGGCATCTCGTTCGGCACCGTTGACGGCCTGGATCGCGATCACGCGCAGCGGTCCTGGCGAGAAACCCAACCTGCTCACCGGCGATGCGGTGTCGGCGTTGCCCTCGAGCAGTCGTATCACCAGTTCGGATTCGACCTGCCGTTCGAGGTCTGCGCTGG
Organism: Mycolicibacterium pulveris; assembly: GCA_050205315.1. Taxonomy (GTDB): domain Bacteria; phylum Actinomycetota; class Actinomycetes; order Mycobacteriales; family Mycobacteriaceae; genus Mycobacterium; species Mycobacterium pulveris_A. The sequence goes on from JBNMRA010000016.1 coordinate 26,423, forward strand.
CCCGCGACCGCAGCAGGTGCAGTGCCACCGTGCGGGCGCCATCGACCAGCGCCGTCCGCGCCTGCCCGTTCAGCGGTGCCGAGCAAGCCACCCAGACCGAACCGAGGAGTTCGCGCCCGGAGCGCACCGCCACCACCATGCGGCCGGTCAGCCCGTGCTCTGGGTGCTCACCGATGTACAGCGGTTCGTCGGATGCCGCCAGGTGCGTGTAAACCCCGTGGGCCCTGAAGAATTCCCGCAACCGGTCCGGCGCCTGCCGGTCCATGATCGTCGCTGTGCGCGCCGGGTCGGCGTTCTGCTGATTTCTGGAGTAGGCCAACACCCGCAACAGTTGGTCCTCGATGGCCACCGCACCGCCGGTGGCCTCCGCGAGGCTGTCGGCGAGCGCGAACAAATCCGTTGGGCCACGCCCTGATTCGGTCTCTCGCCCTTCCAGCACCAGGCCGTACACCACTGCCGCGAGCTCGCTCCAGGACACGCTCGGATCTACCACCATCACAGCGACACCTTCGGCCATCCCGGAGAACGTGGCATCGTCGTCGCCACTGCGCAGCAGGACGACCACCGCCCTTGCCGAAACCGCCCACCGCACAGCTTCTTTCACCGAGCGGGCGCCGATGGCCAGCAGCACATCCCCCACGACGGTGCGGCCGCCGGCAACCTCGTGCATCGCGACGCTGCCCAACTCCGTGGACCGCGGCACCGGACAGAAGCGCAGGCGAACCCCGTAGCTGCCCAGCACGTTTACCAGCCGGTCTAGCGTGACCACACGTTCTCCTTACACCCGGCCGGTCATCGGGCAGTGCGGCCCGGTCCGCCCATCGCTGACGTAGAGCCTACTGTCGGTCAGCCCGGGATCGCACCAACGGCCAAAGGCCGGCCAGCTCAGCGGGCGCCGCGCACCAATCGGCCGGGCCGGGCACCGGTGTCGGCGCCGTCGCGCCGGGTCACCACACCGTTGACGATCGTGGCGCGGTAGCCGGACGCGCCCTGCACCAGCCGGTGGCCGCCTGCGGGTAGGTCGTAGGCCATCCGAGGGGCGTGCAGCGTCAACGCATTCATGTCGATCACGTTGATGTCGGCCTTTTTGCCCACGGCGATCGTGCCCCGGTCCGTGAGCCCGAACAGCTCCGCGGTGTCGTGAGCCTGCTTGCGGATCACGTATTCCAGCGGCAGTTGCTCACCGCGGTGCCGGTCGCGCGCCCAATGCGTCAACAGGAACGTGGGATATGACGCGTCGCAGATCATGCTGCAGTGCGCGCCGCCGTCGGACAGTCCCAAAACCCCTGCGGGATGGGTGAGCATCTCGCGAATCGCGTCGTGGTTGCCGTCGGCGTAGTTGTACAACGGCAGCAACAGCATTGCGGCCGCGTCGGATTCGAGCATCAGGTCGTACATGGTCGCCAATGGGTCTTCGCCGCGCTCGCGCGCGATCGCGGCGACGGTGCGGTCGGGCGTGGGTTCGTAGTCGGGCGGCTCGCCGAGCGCGTAGAGCCGCTCCACCGAATGTTGTGCGAACGCGAACATTCCGTCGAAAAGCACGTTCGGGTCGGCGGGCAGGTCGTCCTCGGCGAGGATCGCCGCCTTGACCGCGGGCTCGGCAAGCCGGGCGGCGAGGTCCTCGCGGCTGTGTTCGGCCTTCAGCCGTCGGTAGGTCGGCCGGTGGGTGAACGCGTGATGACCGGGAAAGCCCAACAGCATCCCGAACGGGCGCGCCGCGATCTGCGGGTACAGCCGGCTACCCGCGTCGTGGGCGGCCGCGCTGATCTCGAGCTGCTCTCGCCACAGGTTGGGGTCGGCGTCGACCTGAATCAGCGCGAAGCTCAGGGCGCAGTCGATTTCGGCGCCCAGCCGGCGCATCCACTCCAGCTCCTTCTTCGGTGCGACGATGTCCTCGCCCGCCGCGCCTTGCGGGGCGAGCTCGAACACCGCGGCACCGCCTGCGGCCATCGCGCGTCCGAGGGCGAATAGCTCGTCTTCGGCAGCGAAGGTACCCGGCACGGGTTCGCCGTCCATCGCGCGGTGCGCAAGCGTGCGTGACGACGAAAAACCCAGCGCGCCGGCCTCCGCGGCCTCCCGCACGAGCCTGCTCATCGCCGCGATGTCGTCCGGTGTCGCGGGCTCGTTGCGCGCACCGCGCTCCCCCATCGCATACGCGCGCACGGTTCCGTGGGCGATCTGGCTGCCCACGTCCACCGCCAGTTCGCGTTTGCCGATCACGTCGAGGTACTCGGCGTAGCTTTCCCAGCCCCAGCTGATGCCTTCGGACAACGCCGCACCCGGAATGTCTTCGACGCCCTCCATCAACTCGATGAGCCATTCCTCACGACCGGGGCGCACCGGCGCGAAGCCGACGCCGCAGTTGCCCATCACGACCGTCGTCACGCCGTGATTGCTGGAGGGTTCGAGCAGATCGTCCCAGCTGACTTGACCGTCGTAGTGGGTGTGGATGTCGACGAACCCGGGCGCGACGATGTTTCCGGTCGCATCGAAGGTTTCGCGTGCGTCGCCTTCCAGCGGCGGGTCGTGCGGTCCGCGGCGGCGGATTTCGGCGATCTTGCCGTCCTTGACGCCGATGTCGGCCTGAAATCGGTCAGCGCCCGTGCCGTCGACGACCGTTCCGCCAGTGATCTTCAGATCGAACACGATTCACTCCTCGGGTCCCCTACCGGCCGCTACAGTGGCAATGTAACACCGTTACAGGCCGATGTCGTCGACTTCAGACAGGCGGGACGCTTCCATGACGACCCAGACCGCGGGCACCGGAGAGCACGGCGGTGTCGCGCCCCGCAGCCGAGACGATGACGCGATCGGCGCGCCGCCGCAACGTCCCACCCTGGTACCGGCCGAGCGGTATCACTCGGCGGCGTTCGCAGCACGCGAAGTCGAGCGGTTGTGGCCCAAGGTGTGGCAGGTGGCCTGTTCCGTCGACCACGTTGCCGAACCGGGCGACTACTTCGAATACCGGTGCGGACCGTACTCGGTGCTGATCGTCCGCGGCGACGACGGCGAACTCCGCGCGTTCCAGAACGTATGCCGCCATCGCGGCAACATGCTCTGCGCCGGAACGGGTTCGGGGCTCAGTGAGCTCAAGTGCGGCTACCACGGCTGGACGTGGGATCTGTCCGGCGCGCTCAAACGGGTACCGAACCGCAAAGGCTTCGGCGCGCTGCGGATGTCGGAGCTTCCGCTGCACCCCGCCGGCGTCGACACGTGGGAGCGCCTCGTCTTCGTCAACCTGGATGTGCACGCGATGCCGCTGGCCGACTTCCTCGAGGAGGTACCGTCCGACATCGCATGGAACGCGCTGAGCGACTACCGTTGCTACGCAACGATGACGATCGAGGTGGCTGCGAACTGGAAGACCATCGCCGACGGGTACAGCGAGACGTACCACATCCAGACGTTGCACCCCGAGCTGCGCCGGTGCATGGACGATGTGCATGCACCGCAGGTGATCTGGGGGCACACGGGTAAGTCCGAACAGCTGTACGGTGTGCAGAGCCCACAGCTCAAGGACACCCTCTCGAGCCGCGAGGTGTGGGACGCCTACGTCTACACGCAGGGCGCGCTGATGGGGGTCGAGGAAGGCACCCCGCTGCCCGAGGGCCGCCCGCGGCCCGGTGAGTCGGTGGCCGAGGTGATCGCCGAGCGCACCCGCGCGTTCGCCGCGCAGCGCGGGGTCGAATTGGGCTGGGCGAGCACCGATCAGCTGATGCGGCTGCACCAGTACAACGTCTTTCCGAACATGACGTTGCTGACCAACGCCGACCACCTGACGGTCATGTCCGCGCTTCCCGGTCCCGATCCGGACCACGGTGAGCTGGTGCTGATGCTGTGGACGCGGATGCCGCCTGGTTCGCCGCGGCTGAAACCCGCCGACGTGCGGATGACGGCGCAGGAAGCACATCCCGGGGTCGTGCTGACCCAGGACATCTCGGTGTTGCCCGGAATTCAGCGCGGGCTGCACCAGCCCGGTTTCACCCACCTGACCCTGTCCAACGAGGAACGCCGCGTGATCAACATGCACCGCAACCTGGAACGCTATCTGGACCTACCGACATCGGAGCGCATCACCGGAGGTGAGACACCCTGACCGGCTCACCACCCAAGCCCACCGCCGAGGCGATTCTGGAGACGGCGGCTCGTCTCATCGAGCTCGACGGGGTGGACGCGTTGACGATGCGCCGCCTGGCCGAGGAGATCGGCGTAGCGGTCACCTCGATCTACTGGCACGTCGGCGGACGAGACAAGCTGCTGGACAGCCTGGTTGACCGGTTGCTGAGCCAGATGGCCCAGTTACCGGTCGACGGCGCCACGCCCGTCGACCGTATCGCCTCGCTGGCGCGCGCACAGCGGCGTGCGCTGATCGAGCGCCAGCACCTGCTTGCCGTCGCCCACGAACGCGACCGGACCCCCTTGCTGTTCCTGCCGATCCAGCAGACCCTGGCCATCGAGCTGGCCGAGCTGGGGATGACCGGCACCGACGCCGCACTGTTCCTTCGTGCGGTGCAGGTGCACGTGATCTCCTCGGCGGTCATGCAATTCACCGCTGTGCGGGGAGCCAAGCACGACGAAGAAGATCCGACGCTGTGGGGCGACGACTGGCCCGACCGCGAACTGGTGGCCGCACTGCGGTCCCCGACCGACTATGACGCGGTGTTCGAGTACGGGCTCGAAGCGCTGCTGGCACCGTTGCGAAAAGGAGACCGATGAGCAGGTTCGAAGGCAAGGGCGTACTTGTCACCGGTGCGGCATCCGGGATCGGAAAGGCCACCGCCGAGCGGCTGCTCGCCGAGCGGGCCACCGTGGTGGGGGTCGATTCGGCCACCGACACACCGCATCTCGGCGCGGACGGGTTCACCTACCGCCGCGTCGACGTGCTCGACACCGATGCGGTCGGAGCCGCGGTGGCCGACGTCGTCACGGCGGCGGGGCGGCTCGACGGCGTGGTGCACAGCGCCGGTGTGGCCGGCGGAGGCCCGATTCACCTGCTGCCCGACGAGGAGTGGGATCGGGTGCTGAACGTGAACCTCAAGGGCACGTTCGTCGTCCTGCGGGCCGCGCTGGGCCAGATGATGCAGCAGGACCGCATCGACGGCGAACGCGGCGCCGTGGTCACCTTGGCAAGTATCGAGGGCCTGGAGGGCACCGCAGGCGGAAGTGCGTACAACGCCTCCAAGGGAGGCGTCAACCTGCTCACCAAAAACGCCGCTATCGACTACGGCCCGAGCGGAATTCGGGTCAACGCCATCTGTCCGGGCTTCATCGAGACGCCGATGTTCGACGCGGTCCTCGGGATGCCCGGCATGGAGACACCACGCGAGGCGCTGCGCCACGAGCACAAGCTACGCCGGTTCGGCCGCGCCGAGGAGGTCGCCGCCGTTGCGGCGTTCCTGTTGTCCTCGGACGCCAGCTTCGTCAGCGGGCAGACCATCGCGGTCGACGGCGGCTACACGGCCGGACGCGATCACCATGTCACCGAGCTGATGGGCCTGACAGAGAACTAGCGGGGCGCGAACACCGGGACGTAGACGGCGTCGTCGCCGGCGTCTTGGCGTTCGAAGCGCACCTCCACAGGTAGGCCGACGCGCACCGAATCCGGGTCGCAGTCCACGATGTTCGTCGCGATGCGCAGATCGGCCTGCTCGACGAGTTCGACGATCGCGACCACGTACGGCACCGGTACCGCGGGGTTGAACGGCTGCTGATTGACGGTGTAACTGAACACCGTCGCTTGGCCCGACACCGGCTGTGCGACGAGCGCGCCGCTGCACTCAGGGCAGTCGGACGCCGGCGGATGCACCCACATCGCACATTTCGTGCACCGCGCGATGAGGAGCTGTCCGTCGGCTCCGCCGGTCCAGAAGGCCCGATTCTGTTCGGTCAACTTGGGCAGAACGCGCGCGGGAACCGCGGGTGGGGCGTGGTCGGGCATGTCAAGCAAAGTACATTCCGAACAGCTGTCGTTACAAAATTAGCTTCCGATGAAACGGACGGTCCACCCGATGAGCCATTTCGAGAAGGACGCGATCATCAGCGGTCTGGGCATCTCGCAGGTCGGGCGGCGCACCGGCATTCCGGGCCTGGACCTGACGCTGGACGCCGCCCGCGCCGCGATCGAGGATGCCGGGCTGACCGCGAACGATATCGACGGCATCGCCTCGCTCGGCGATGTGGGGCTGGCCGACGTCACCGCCGCACTCGGTATCGACGTGCCCAATTACACGTCCGGGTTCGACACCGGCGGGCTGCTCACCCCGGTGATGTCGGCGTGCCGCGCGGTTGCCGAGAAGCGGGCCCGACACGTGCTCATCTATCGCACGGTTCAGATGCTGGGCGGCACGATGACCCAGGCACCGCCGTCGTCGGAGCGCAACCCGCTGGCCGACCCGCCCGGTGCGCCGCGTACGCCCGGAACACGCAGGAAGCTCAAGCCATTTGAGGACATCGACGAGCTGCTGGCCGCGCATGCCTACTCGGCGGCCAACTGGTTGGCCATGCACTGTCGGCGACACATGGAGCTGTACGGCACGACCAAGGAACAGCTGGGCTGGTTGGCGGTCAACAGCAGGCGCAACGCCGCGCTCAACCCGCGCGCCGCCTACCGCGAGCCGATGACGATGGACGACTATCTGGCGGCACGTCCCGTCTCGACACCGTTCGGGCTGTTCGACTGCGATGTTCCGGTCGACGGGTCGATCGCCGTGGTGGTCTCGCACAGCGATTATGCGCCCGACTGCCCGAATCCTGCTGTCGCGGTGGAGGCTTTGGGCGGCTCGTACGGTTCGGGAGGGTGGTTTCACCGCGACGACTTCCCGAAGATGGCCTCGGTCGACGCGGCGGCCCAGATGTGGTCGCGCACGGATCTCACCCCGGCCGATGTCGACGTGGCCGAACTCTACGACGGTTTCACGTTTCTGACGATCGCCTGGCTCGAGGCGCTGGGGTTCTGCGCCGACGGCGAAGGGGGCCCGTTCGTGGACGGGGCGGCCCGCATCGCGCTCGACGGTGCGCTGCCGCTGAACACCTACGGCGGCCAGCTTTCGGCAGGGCGGATGCACGGGTACTGGCTGTTACACGAGGCCTGTCTACAGTTGCGCGGTCAGGCAGGTGAACGCCAACTGCCTCGACGACCCGAGGTGGCCGTCGCCGCCGCGGGAGGCGGACCGATCGCGGGCTGTCTGCTGCTGACCTGTTGAGCTCACATCGCGTCGGCCGCAAGCGTGAGCACGGTGATGTCGGGCGGCGCGCCGACGCGCACCGGCGGGCCCCAGAACCCGGCGCCCCTGGTGACGTACAGCTGGGTGTCTCCGACGGTGGACAGCCCGGCCAGCGAGGGTTGTTCGGCGCGCACCAGGTAGTGAAAGGGCCACATCTGGCCGCCGTGGGTGTGCCCGGACAACTGCAGGTCCACCCCGCGTGCGGCCGCCTCGGTGACCATGACCGGTTGGTGGGCAAGCAGAATCGTGGGCCCGGACGCGTCGAGCCGGCCCAGTGCCCGATCCAGATCCGGCGGGTCAGACGATTGGCCGCCGGCGATGTCGTTGACGCCGGCCAGGTCGAATGCTGCACCGGCACGCCGGATCACGGTGCTCTCGTTGCGCAACAACTGGACGTCGAGCCGCTCGAGTTCGCGCAGCCAGGATTCGGGATCGGCGACATAGTATTCGTGGTTGCCGGTGACGAAGAATGTCCCTTCCCGGGACGTCAAGTCGCGCAACGGCGCTGCGGCCGGGCCGAGCTCCTCGACGGTTCCGTCCACCAGGTCGCCGACGATTGCCACCAGGTCCGGTTCGGCCCCGTTGATCATCTCGACGATCCGCTCGGTGTGTGCGCGACCCGCCAGCGGGCCCAGATGGATGTCGGACACCACCGCGATCCGAAACCCGTTGAACGCCGGATCGAGCCGGCGCAGGTGCATCGGCAGCTGCAGCAGGTCGGGCGGGCCCAGCGCGCGGGCGCCGCCGACTCCGACCAGCCCGACCGATACCGCGCCGGCCGTCACGGCACTGGCCCGGGCCAGAAACACCCGCCGGTTGATCGCCGGCTCATGTCCGTTCTGGACCTTCGGCGCATCGCGTTTGACCCAGCCGCGTAGCAGCAGCCGGACCGGTTCGGTCACCAGCAGCGTCAGGAACAGGTACGCGGCGAGGCCGAACCAGAAGTAGCCGGGCCAGGCGTACCACGCGGAGTCAAGACCGATGACGCGCGGCAGCACCAGCGTCGCCGACAACAGTGCCGCCAGCGCGACGAGCACGGCCGTCAGGATCCATCGGGTGCGCCCCGGCTCGGTGGTGTCCTTGATCAGGCGCTTCCACAGGTACAGGTGCATCAGTGCGAGCACCGTGCCGAGAACGACGATGAACATTCAGGTACCTGCCGGAGATGGAATCAACGTCGGCTACCGCGCCAGAACTGGAGTCCGTACCGTACCAACCTGCGCGTCGGCACGCGGGTCGGCCAGTCGTCGGAACGGAAGTAGGCATCCGAGCCTCCGTCGACGAATACCACGCTGCCGCAGAGGAAATCGGCGGCATCCGACAGCATGAAGACCATCCATTGCGCGAGTTGGTCTGGGCTGCCGAAGCCTCCGACCGGTACCGGAAACGCCCGTACCGTCTTGGCTTCCCGAGGGGTCGCCAGCTGCTTCTCGAGCAACGGTGTCAGGATCGCGCCGGGAGCCAGCGCGTTGAGCCTGATGCCGGCGCCGGCCCATGCGGGTTGCACGGCCGTGCGTCGCAGCCAACGCGAGAGCGCGATCTTGGAGCCGCCGTAGGCCAACGACGGTGCCGCCGAACGGAACAGCCGCAGCCTGCGCACGGCACGGTCCAGGTCGCCGTCGAGCAGGGCGCGCACGGCACGGTTGGGCACCATCGGCATGGTGGTCGTCGAGTTGCTCGCGACCACAACCACTTTGGCGTTGCCGGATGCGGCCAGCGCTGGCCGCCATGCGTCGAGCAGTTCGGTGACTCCGAAGTAGTTGACGGACAGGATCAACGCAACGTTATCGGCGCCTGGCAGCGGGCCGACGCCGGCGGCAAGGACTGCGCCGTCGAGGCGGCCGTCGACCCGGTCGAGCACCGCGGCGGCGGCCTCCGAACGGCCCCGCGCGGTGGAGAGATCAGCCACCACGTCAGCGTCCCGCTGGTCGACGCCGATCACGGTATGACCGTCGGCCCGTAACTGTTCGGCAGCTGCGCGCCCCATTCCCGACGCCGATCCCGTCACCGCATAGACGCCCATTGGCCACTCCTGAAAGGTCGGTTCACCCGGCGCAGCCAAGTGCTGGGCCTCAGAACAACATAGTGCTCAGCCCAGGTAGGCAAGCGTGGCGGCGATCGCGGCTTCGGTTCCGGTGCGCAGGGTCGGCTGGATCGCGGGCGCGAACTGCGGGTTGTGGTTCCCCACCACGTGCATACCCGGCAGGAAACCACCAAGGCCCCAAAACGTGTAAGGCACACCGAAGGCCGACGGAATGCGGCTGAAGTCCTCGGACGCCGGAACCGGCTCCAACTCGTGCACACGGTCGTCGCCGAACGCCTGGCGCAACGCCGTGCTCACCGCCGCGGTCACATTCGGGTCGTTCGACGTGAGCGGGAACGCGGCGATGGTTTCGAACGTCGGTTCCTGCGGCGAGCCCGACGCCTCACATTCTGCGCGGACGATCCGGTCGATGGCCCCCAGGATCGTGTCGCGCACGGCGGCGTCGTAGGTACGCACGTTGAGCAGCAACTCGGCGCGGTCCGCGATGACGTTGGGTGAGTCGCCGACCTTCACCGATCCCACGGTGACGACGCCGAAATCGCCCGGCGCGATTTCCCGCGACACGATGCCTTGCAGCCGCATCACGATCGCCGAGGCCAGCACCGCCGGATCGACCCCCAGATGCGGCATCGAACCATGGGTGCCCGTCCCGAAGACGGTCACCTTGAGGCTGTCTCCGGCGGACAGCACGGGCCCGCTCTTGGTGGCCACCTGGCCGGCTTCGGGCGTGGTCAGCACGTGCTGAGCCAGGCAGACGTCGGGCTTGTCGCCGGCCAGCTTGTCGACCAGGCCGTCGTCGACCATCGCCTGCGCGCCCATGCCGGTTTCCTCGCCGGGTTGGAACAACGCGAGGTAGGTACCGGACCATTCGCCTTTGTTGCGGGCCAGCAGCGCAGCGGCGCCGAGCCCGCACGCCACATGCGCATCGTGGCCGCAGGCGTGCATCTTTCCCTGCTCGGTGGAGGCGTACTCCAGGCCGGTGTCCTCCGTGACCGGAAGCGCGTCCATGTCGGCGCGAAACAGTACGCGGCGCCCGTCGCCGTTGCGGATGATGCCGACGACACCGCCCCCGATCTGCAGGATCTCGTCCATCCCGATCTGTTCGAGCTTGCGCGTGATCTTCTCGGCGGTGCGCGCCTCGTTGGGCCACACGTCGGGATAGCGGTGCAGGTCCTTGTAGAACTCCTCCTGCCAGCCCTGCACTTCGTCGATCCCGCTGGTCGCGTTGCCGAGCCGGGCCGGGCTGACCGAGGGGTCGACGGACGGTGCGGCGCCGGTCGGTGAGCCGTCGTCTCCACCGGATCGGCCGGAGTTCTCCGATCCGCACGCGGCCAGCACGGCGGCCGCCGCGACCATCCCGACGCCGCCGAGTACGCGCCTGCGGGGAACCATCCGGATGCGCGGCGCAGGTTTGAGCGCGACCTGATCCCAGCCGCACACGTGCGTCGCGCGGAAATCGTCTGCCATGGACATACGGTGCCTTTCGACCGGGGCGGCGCTGCGGATGCCGACCGTCACCATCTGGTACCCGCTGCGTGCGCATCGAAGCGGTGAACGGGCGGCGATCGCTGCGGCTGGGCACCGTTTGCGAGTTGCCTTGATGTACAGACGGGTTCGGCCGATCTCGCCGACTTCGCACAGATGGTCAACTAGGTTTCGATATGTGGAACCGCCCCACAGCTACGTACGGAATGCACCTGATTCCGTCGTGCACCACGAGGACTACCTCGACGGCCGCGCCGACCACGCGCTCTGTGGAGCAGCGTTCGACGGCCCGACCAGGTTGGGGACCGAAGCGCAGCCCGTTGCGGTATGCCCTGCCTGCGAGACGAAGCTCGTCGAATATCACCTCAAGTGGTGGCGCGACACCGCGCTGGCGGCCATCGCGGAGAACGACGAGCTGCGGGTCAAGTACCGAGAGCTGGCCGGCGACGGCGGTGTTCGCAGCGCTGCACCCGCGGCAGCAGAATCGCGGCCACACGCGCAGCCGCGGCGTGCCGCGCCGGCGGCGGGTGCCGATTCGCCGCCGCAATCCCCGCTTGACCACGCCCGCCAGCAGCTGCGGGAGCTATGTCAGCAATTCGACGACGCGGTCCCCTACCGGCAGCTGAAGAACACCATGCAGGCGTTCAGCGACCGGCTGAATCCCGACGACAGAACCCTGCTGGCTCAGCAGATCGGCAACGACGGCTCGCTACTTCGTTGGAGCACAACAGAAGTGCAGAAGCTTGGCTGGTCGGTGTCGGATAACCCGTTGCCGGCGACCCCGGAAGAAATCATGTGGGAAGACTGGACCCAGTCGCACCAGACGCCCAAACCCAGCCGGTGGCGCCTGACCCGGTCCCGATCCCGCGACGGCTGAGGCTAGCTGCCCGTCGCCGCACACGCGTGGTGGTCGGTGCACGCGGCCGGCCCCATCGCGCAGCTCTGTGTGCCGAACGACGGTCCGCCGTGTCCGTGCGGGCCGGTTTTGCCGTTGACGCTGGCGATGATCGCGCGGAGATTTCGCCGGCAGCGTCCACAGTCCGCCCCGGCGCCGCACGCCGCGGTGACCTGCTTCGAGGTGAGCGCCCCTTTGGCTACCGCGTCAGCGACCAACTCACTGGTAGCACCCGTGCACAGACAAACGAACAACCTAAGCCACCTCGATGGTCGGACCGCGTCAAGCAAGCTAAGTCTCACCTAACTTTTCTGGAAGCCTATTAGGTAAGCCTAAGCATGGCAAGACCTACTTACCGATGTTTTTCGCCGGCCCGCACACGGCAAGGCAATGGAGTAAACCCTCTGGTCAGGCACGAGATTCACGGCCCGACAGTGCCGGTTTGTAGGCTTTCGGGCATGCCGTTGAACCACGGTGAGATCTTCGCGGGCTACGTCATTCAGCGGTTGCTCGGCACTGGCGGAATGGGCGAGGTCTACCTCGCCCAGCACCCGCGGCTCCCTCGGCACGACGCGCTGAAGATCCTGTCGGCATCGTCCGGGGCCGATGAGGAGTTCCGGGCGCGGTTCATCCGCGAGGCCGAACTGGCCGCGACGCTCTGGCATCCGCACATCGTCGGCGTACTGGACCGAGGCGAGTTCAACGGTCGCCTGTGGATCTCGATGGACTACGTGGACGGCACCGACGCAGGACGGTTGCTTCGGGAGCGCTATTCCCGCGGTATGCCGGAACCCGAGGTGGCCGAGATCGTGACAGCGGTGGCCGACGCACTCGACTTCGGCCACGAGCGTCGGCTGCTGCACCGTGACATCAAGCCGGAGAACATCCTCGTCACCGCATCCGATGGCCAACGTCGCAGAGTGCTGCTGACCGACTTCGGTATCGCGCGCAGAATCGACGACTCCAGCAACCTCACCAAAGACAACGTCGCGATGGGAACGATCAACTACGTGGCCCCCGAGCAGCTTCTCGGCAAGCCGCTCGACGGGCGCGCAGATCAATATGCGCTGGCGGCCACGACCTTTCATCTGCTGACCGGCAAGCCACCGTTTGAAGACGCGAACCCCGCCGTGGTCATCAGCCATCAGCTGAACACACCACCGCCGCGGCTCTCAGATCATCGACCCGAACTCGCCCACCTCGACGCCGTGTTGACCAAGGCGCTGGCCAAAGACCCCAACCAGCGATACCGGACCTGCCTGGACTTCGCGCGAGCCCTCGCAGCGCCCGGTGTTCAACCGCAGCCCGGTTCACCGCCGTCGACGTCGGGCCAGGCGTCCACGCAGCGGCTCGAGCGCCTGGTGGTGCGCGGGACAGCGCGCGGTGTGGCGCAGAATGTCGTCGACGCACGACATGACGTCGGGGTGTTGTCGTTTCATGTGGTGCCGCACAACCCGATCGACAACCGCCGTGAACCTGTTCCGGTCGAGATCCAGACTCAACTCGTCGCGGGGCAACTCGCCGAAGGCGACGAGGTCGAGGTCGGCGGGGTCTGGGACGGCAGCACGCTGGACGCCGACACCATCGTCAACGTGTCAGCCGGTAGCCGTCCGAAGAAGCGGTCGTCTCAGGACGAGGGCCGCCGCCACCGGCCAGCGAGGAAGAAGCCGACGAAGACGGGCCGTAAGGGGTTACTCGTCGCCGTCGTCGCGCTGGTCGCCGTGATCGTCTTTGCCGCGTTCACCGTTGCCTACTTCACCGACGGGTTCGACTCCGGGTCCCGGCCGGGGCCGATCATCAAACCGCTCAGCGCGACGGTGTTCGCACCCGGCGGCGCCCCCGACAATCCGCAGGACGCCGATTTGGCGATCGACGGCAACCCGGCCACGGCATGGTCGACGGTCACGTACCGGGACGCCGTTCCGTTCCCGAACTTCATCGAGGGGATGGGTTTGGTGCTGCATCTGGCCGAACCGACCGAGCTCAGCGCGGTCACGATCGACGTGTCCAGTACCGGAACCGAGGTGCAGATCCGCTCGTCACCGACCGAAAATCCGACGGCGCTGTCCGACACCACCGAGCTGACCCCCACCACCGCGCTGCAGCCGGGGCACAACCGCATCGAAGTGGATAACCGGACCCAGACGTCCAACGTGCTGGTGTGGATTTCCACGTTGGGCACGACCGCGGGCCAGAGCCGCACGGAAATCTCGGAGATCACGCTTCAGGCGGCTGGTTAGTCCGACGGGCGGGCCCGGGCAGGCGTGGCTGCGGGCCGCTAACGCTTCACGCTCGGTTTGGTCACGACCGGCTGATTCGGCGCAGCCGGTGGTTTGATCGGGCCACCGATTCGCGAACGACGGTTACGAGGTGCGACTTGACGGTGCCCGCGGCAGCAGCGCTGACCCTTCTGCTCATCGTGGTCGCCGCCGCCGGGACGACGTTCGGCTTTCTCGCTGCGATCGCGGTGCAGAGGACCACCAGACGCGCCCGCGGGGCGTTTCTGCTCGGCATCCTCGTCGGGTTGGTGGCGGCCAAGGTGCCACGCAGCAGGTACCTGAGCGTGTTCGGCGCCCTGGGCCGCCGGCTCGTCGGTCGGAACAAAACTCACCGGCGCCACAGCACGTATCTGCGGCAGTGGTTTGAGATGTTGGGGGCTCAGCGACCGGGGTTTTCTTCGCGCAAGGCGGCGTTGTCGCCCTCCAACGTGACGTTGCGTTCGTCGAGGGCTGCGTTGCGGTCCTCGAGGGAAAGGATGCGACCGATGCCGGCGAGGTTGACCCCCGCGTCGACGAGTTCACTGATTCGTTGCAGGCGCACCAGGTCGTCGGCGCTGTAGCGGCGGGTCCCTCCGGGGCTGCGCTGCGGAGTCACCAGGCCGTGACGCTCATAGAGCCGCAACGATTGCGCGCTGATACCGGACAGTTCGGCGGCCACCGAGATGCCATACACCCCGCGGTCAGACGGTGGAGGGCCGGCCTTTCTGACCCCATCTCTGATGTCGTCGTCGGTCATCGCGTGTGAAAGATCCTGACGTGCTGAGCAAATGTGCGCCGCAAGAAGATCAACATATGCCGGCTGCGTTGCACAAGCCCACTGGTGCTGCTATATAAAATCTATATGTGCGGCCATAGATAATTATCTGTGGTAGCCCAGGAACGACGCGAGGGGTGGGACCTGATGCTGCTACATCCTCGCGACGGCACCTGTGACAGCGGGATACCGACGCAGGCTGTGACCGCGACACCCCGCGAACCCACGGCGGCCGATCTCGACACGAGCCACGAGGCGGTCGAGCTTGCGGTGGGGACCGGCGAACCACAGCGCGTCGGCAGTTTCCGCTTCTACACCGACGAGCAGCGGTGGGAATGGTCGGACAACATCGAGCGGATGCACGGCTACGAGCCCGGCACCGTCACGCCCACCACCGACCTGTTGCTCAGCCATAAGCACCCGGACGACCGTCAGCAGGTCGCCGCGGTGCTGGAGCGGGTGGTGAGCGGGGAACCGTTCAGCAGCCGACACCGCATCGTCGACACCGCCGGGCGGACCCACTGGGTCATCGTCGTCGGTGATCGCATGGTCGACGAGGCGGGCAAGGTCGTCGGCACATCCGGCTTCTATGTCGACTACACCGAGACCATGCAATCCGACATCAGCGCGGCGCTCTCCAAGGTGACGGAGGCTCGCGCGGTGATCGAGCAGGCCAAGGGCTTGCTGATGGCCGCGTACGGCATCAGCGCGGACCGCGCGTTCGACATCCTGGTCTGGCGCTCGCAGGAGACCAACATCAAGGTCCGGGAACTGGCCAGCCGGTTCGTCACGGAAATGGCCGGCGGCCTGCCGGCCGATACGCGGACACGCGTCGACCACGTCCTGCTGACCATCTCCTGACGAGTTGCGCTGGCAGCACGGATAGCCGCGCCTGAATCCCGAAGCGCTTCAGTCAAACAGGTCGTCGAGTGCACGTTCCTCGAGGCTCAACCACCGGCCGACTTGGGCGCGGACTTCGTCGACTTCTTCGCTGTCGAGGTGATGTGCCCCGTCTGCGGTGATCCGGCAGAGGTCCATGGGCCCGCCGACGCTGGGCGACGACACGTCCAACGCGCCGAGCACCCGAAGCGCGGCGACCAGACCGTAGTCGACGCTGCGTTCGCCGGTGTCGCGCCGCCGGCCGCCATGGCGGGCACGGCTTCGATGAAGTTGTCATAGTGATGCTTGAGCAGGCCGTCCGCGCAGCGCAGTGCGAGAACCACGGTCACCAGGCGATGTTCTCACGGCAGGCGGGTTACGGTGGCCGATGCACATCTTCACCGCCCGGGCGACCCTCGGGCACACGGACTGTGAACGCGTGGCCGGCGTCGCGCTGGCGCAGCCCGTTCTGGCGGTGACCAGCCTGGCCTACGTCGTCGTCGGGATGGTGGTGCTGTGGTGGGCGATGCGAACGACGGCCATGCTGGCGGCCCTCACCGGGTTGGCGGCGGTGACGGTGGGGCTGGGCAGCTTCGCCTACCACGGACCGCAACCGCCGTGGGCGCAGACCGCCCACGACTGGCCGATCGTCGCCCTCGTCGTGATCTGCGCCGCCGGTGTGGCCCGAAGCCGATTGCGGGTGCGACGGTCATTGTGGGCGACGGCTGCCGGGGTCTTCGCGTTGGGCTTGCTCGCTTATGCCGCAGGACGTTCGGGGTCACCGCTGTGCCGGCCGGACAGCCTGTGGCAGTTCCACGGTGCCTGGCACGTACTTTCCGCTGTCGCGGTCGGTGTGGCCGCCCGGGCGATGACACCGCACCCGATGGAGCCCTCAGAGGCCCAGCGCCTGGGCCGCGGCCGTCGCCACCGCACCCTGTAGATCCGACACGGGCCGGCTGCCGCGCCAATGGATTGCGTTGGTGAACAACACCACGTAGGTGTTTGAGCCCGGGTCGATCCAGAGCGAGGTTCCGGTGAAGCCGGTGTGGCCGAAGCTGCCGATCGGGAAGATCGTGCCCCGCGGCCGGGAGTGGCCGGTGTCGATGTCCCAGCCGAAGCCGCGCAGGTTCTGGCCCCTGACCGCCGGATATCTCGGGCCGACAGCGTGGGCGACGTCGTTGGCTGCGTGCAGCTGGTCGGTCGAATGGCCGGGCTGCTGTGGGGTGGTCATCAGCCGTAAGGTGGCCTGCTGCAACGGAAATGGGCTCGGGCGACCCGCCAGCCGGTCCAGCAGCGCCTGTGCGTAGCGGCTGACGTCGTGCACGGTGGAGAACACCCCCGCGGATCCGGCGACCCCACCCATGCGACGCGCCGCCGGGTCATGCACGGTTCCCCGAAGCAGCCGGCCGAAGTCGGGGTTCTTGTCGGGATCTTCGCGGTATTCCTCGTCAAGCGCGGTCGGAGCGATCCGCGGCAACAACTCGGTGCTCCAGGTGCCCGCCGGGCAGGCTTCAGGGCGCTCTCCGGGCGCCCACGTCAGCGCCGCTCCCCTGATCTGGTGTGGCCCACAGGCTTTCGCCGGCGGCAGATAGCGGGTGTCGGACATGCCCAGCGGCGCGAAGACATGGCGCTGAACGTAGGCGTCCAATGCCTGGGCCGTGACGTTCTCGACCAGTGCGCCGAGCAGGATGAAGCCGATGTCGGAGTAGCGGAACACCTCACCGGGCTGCGATTGCAGCGGTGCGTTCAGCGCCCGACGGAGGCCTTCTGCTTTGTCGGCGTGGGCAAGTCCCCATGGGCCGCGCAGGTCGAGGACGTCGGGCAGACCTGAGGTGTGGGTGAGCAGCGTCCGCACGGTCACTTTGGCGCGCTGCGGATCGTTGTCCGGGTTGAAGGCGGGCAGATATTTCTGGACGGGGTCGTCGAACTCGACCTTTCCTTGTTCGTACAGCTGCATGACGGCGGTGGCCGTGGCGATGGGTTTCGTCAGCGACGCGAGGTCGAAGATCGTGTCCGGCGTCATCGGCTCAGCGGGAGCCGGCCGGCCGTCGAGTCCTTGTTCACCGGGCAGTTTGCGCACACCGTAGGCCCGCAGGAAGACGACCTTGCCGCCGTGCCCGACCGCGGCGACGGCGCCGGGTAACCGATTGGCGGCGATCGCCTCGTTGATCGCCTCGGAGATCGTGGGGATGTCGGGGGTGGCGGGGATCGTCGGCGTCGGCGTGGGCACCGGGGCGCTCGCCACCGGTGGTGCGTGCGTGCTGCGCGGAGCGTCGATCACAGCGGGCGACGACGCGTGGCCACACGACGTGATCCCTGCCAGCAGAAGCACGGTCGATATGGCGATCCTGACCATTGCCACCTCAATCCGTTGAGGGTGCGCGCGATGTGCCCCAGCGTAAGACGCAGCGGCGGTTGTTACCATCGCGCCGTGCCCGACGGACCTCGGTCATGGTCGCGACGTGAGCTTCTCAGCTACGCCGCCGTCACGCCCGTCGTGCTCGCGGCCGCAGCGACCATGACAGGGCCGACCGCGGCGGCCCAGCCGTTACGCCTGGTCGATTTCACCCACCGCCAGGTACCAGCCGACGCGATCAAGGCGGCCGGCTACGACGGGGCCCTGGTCTATGTGTCCGAGTTGCGGCCCGGCGCCGACTTCGACTTCAAGCCGGTCACCCGCGAGTACGCGGATTCGCTACGCGCGGCCGGTCTGCACGTCGTCAGCTGCTATCAGTACGGCAAGCCGGGCTGGCCGACGCCGTCGGACTACACCCGCGGATATGACGGTGGCGTTGCGGACGCGCAGACCGCGCTGCGGCTACACGCCGCGGCCGGCGGTCCGGCATCCGCACCGATCTTCTTCAGCATCGACGAGGACATCGACCTCGAAACCTGGAAAAGCGTTGCCGCGGAGTGGCTTCGGGGGATCAACTCGGTCATCGGCGTGGAGCGCACCGGTGTCTACGGGCACGCGCGGGTGTGCGCGTGGGCGATCGACGACGGGGTGATCGGTCCGTCGACATCGGCCGGGCACTGGTGGGCCTGGCAGACCAGGGCGTGGTCCGGCGACAAGCGCGAACCGCGAGCGGTGCTGTACCAGGCGGTGGTGGTCACCGGACCGGACACCGGTATCGCGATGGCCGGCACCCAGGTCGACGAGAACGAAGTGCTCGCGGCCGACTTCGGCCAGTGGGACCTCGACCGGAGATAGCCGACGCCCCTCAGCGAACCGCGCGAGCTGTGCTCGGCGCCCTCGCCAAAAGGATTTGCCGCCAACGTTTTCCAGTTCTCGGCGCAAGCCGTCTCCTGGCCGCTGGAACTCTCTACCGAACTGCCCGGCCATCTGGGTCAAAGGCCCGCGGTGTGGGGCAGTGCGGAATATGCTCAACCTTCTGATGTCCGAGTGGCTGCTGCTCGTGCTCATTGTTCCGGCCATCGTCGTGCCGGTGGTGCTGCTGCTCGGGTTCGCCGGTTGCGATGAAGTTTTTGGTCTTGACCGTATTGACACTCCAGAACCCGGACCCGTGATCGAATCGGCCGCCGGCAAGAGCATGAGCGTCATCACGCTGACGTGGATGATCGACCAAACGGCAACGGAGATCGAGTTCGAACGGACCAGGGTGAACCCGATGGGACCGGCGGACCCGCCCTATCGGTTCAAGGTGGTCGCGTCGCTGCTCAGCCACGACGACCCCGGACTCGACCCAGCCACCAGCTATACGTACACGGCGAAGGCCATATTCGCCGACGGCGACGCGTCCTTACCGTCGGCGCCTGTCGCCGGCACGACCCTCCCTCCGCCGACCTTCGACGCCGCAGGCACCGGCGGTTCCGGGGCCGGCACGACCAACGCCACGGCGACATGGACCCATACCGCATCTGCCGATTCCACCGCGGTCGTCGTCGGCATGCGGTGGGCGCATCGGGGCGGGTTCTTACCGCCGAGTGGATCGCCGACCCGCACGGCGACCTACGGCGGCAACCCGATGACCTCACTCGGTGTCGTCGGCCTGAACAACGCGGCCCTGACGGCGATCAACGGCACGTTCATCTACCACGAGTTCTTCGGTTTGCTGAGCCCTCCGACCGGTGAGCAGCCGGTAGCGGTGTCCATCGAGCGCGCGGGCGCGGCGTCCATCACCGTCGAAGGATGTTCGGTTTCCTACCTCGCGGTGTCCGCGTTCGGCGCCGTCACCTCAGGAGCCGGCACGGAAGCCGGCACGGCGCTGTCGCAGACGGTCACTTCGGCCGTCAACGAGATGGTCGTGCAGATGTTCACCATCGCGTCGGGGGCCATCACCAACTACAACCAGACGTTGCGTTTCACCGGTCAAGCCAACGGCATCGGCCTCGTCATCGGAGATGCGCCGGGAAACGCGTCGGTCCCGATCACCGCACAGCGCGCCGACGGAGTCGATTACGCCGAGCTGGCTGTGCGGCTCACCCCGATCCCGTAGCGAGGCAGCCATGGCCAATCCGTTCACCGGCGAGTACCCCGCGGCGGTGCACATCGCCGTGCGACAGATCAACGCCCTGTTGGGAACCCTCCACCAGAACGGAGACGGGGACACGCCGCTGAAGCTGATGCACAGTGTGTCCACGCGCATCGGTGACCCTCGCCGCAGACGCCCGGACGTCGGGGCGTTCGCGGATTGGTTGGTCGCCTACCAGCGCACCACCTCGGGCCGCGGGCTCGCCGATCTGCGCGGCCAACTGACGGCGACCGCACCCCCTGGCGCCGTGCGAAGGTTCGAGGACGCATTCGAGGGGTTCGATCGGGATTGGGAAATCGAGCTGCCCCCGGACGTGGTGCGCGGCAGAGCCAAACTGCAGATCTCGTCGATCTCGGTGACAGTGCCGGGCGGCTCGTCCACCGAGGTCGTCATTCGGGCGGCGGTCCGGGCGCAGTATTACCCGGACCCCGGCACGACGGAGCTGCCGCCATCGGTGCACGGCGAGGTGCACGCGACGTTCGATGTCAGCCAGATACCGTACGGAACCGGACGTCGGCTGCTCATCCGGCCGTCGGCGCAGGACGCCAAGATCGACTTCATCGCTGCGCCGGGCAGCGGGTTGGCCCCGCCGGCTGTGAGCCGAATCGCCGCTGAGGTCCGCAAGTTCATTCGCGAAGGCGTGTCCCTGCTGCCCGTCGATCTGCCCCACGACTTCGCGTTCGCTGATTTCAAGGGCATCGGGGCCGGGCTCGGCCAGATAATCGCGCTGCCGTACCAATTCTCAGGCACTCCGGCTCCACCTGGCGGGCTGCAAGGGCTCACGCAATCCTTCCTCGGCGCAAGCGGATTCGGCTTCGCGGTCAGCAAGGAACACGTCAACACCTTCATCGACGTCGAGGCCATCCGTCAGGCGGTCAGAAACCGACCCCCGTTGACCTTCACGCTCAGCACCATCTTCGGCGGATCCGTTTCGGTCAAGTACCGCTTGCGGTTCAGTTCCGGGCCGACGCTGACCTTCAAGGCCGGCGCGATCGAGATCGCCGGGCGAGTCGCGGCAGAAACCGACACCGTGTGGGCGCCCAACGGGTTCGTCAGCTTCAAACAGCGCGTCGTATTGGTCCTGGATACGAGCAGCCAGGGCATCAGCCTCGAACGCGGTGGCGAGCCCGACGTCGACGAGTCGTGGTTCATCCCGCACAGCAGGGCGACCAGCGTCGTGACGGCCGAACTCGACACCGCGCTCGTGCAGAACCGACCAGCGATCCGCCGCGTTTTCGACGACGCCAGAAACGCGCTCACCCGCGGGCTGCGCGCATTCGACGCCGCCGCGTCGGCTTCCTACACGGCCGTCGACATCACCCCCCAGATCGCGTTGGTACGCGGCGAGATTCGCAGCCAGAACCGCCGTCCGCCGGTGGTCGCGGTCGAGGAGACCCACGGTGGGGCCGCGTTCACGGCACTGAACAGTTGGGTCCCCGCCGGCACCATCGAACGCTTCGTCTGGACGTGGGTGGAGCACTCGCATCCCGCCAGCATCTGGTCAGGCGTGCAGAAAACCGTGGCCGACGAGCACCGCTTTATCCTCGCCACGCCTGCAGGACTCACCAACGTCAGCCAGGTCTGCCTGCGCATCGAGGGCAGTCAGATCGGACCGTCGGGTCAGCAGTCGAGCGTCGCGGCCGGTACGACGTGTCAGGTGCAGGAACCGGAGTTCGCGATAGACATTCCGTCGTGGTGGGGGCCGGTGACGGTGCCGATCTGGCGGCCCGATGTGGCCGACGCGGTCCCGCTGAGCCAGGCGATCGCCGGGCACGCAAGCGTGGCCGCCTTACCCGGGGACACCTCGGTGCGGCGAAATGCGTTGGTGTACTTCGTGGATGATCAGCGGGATCGGCCGCTTCAGCCGCTCCTCGAGGCATTGCGCCGGGCGCGCGACAGCTCTTCGGTGGCGGTCGTTGTCGTGGTGTCGAACGGCATGTTCGACGCACCTCGCGGCGAGGTGGAACGCCGGCTCGGGTTGCCTCGTGAAGGTCTTCCCGCAATGCACGTCACCCAGGACGACGAGGGCGGCTGGACAACGACGTTCGGAGTCTCCCGCCTGCCGTCGGTGTATTTGATCAATTCCGGGCGAGAGTTCGTCTGGAAGCACGAAGGCGAGCCCCAGCCCGACGAAGTCGTTGCCGCGCTGGACAAGTGCGCTGGCCCGTCGGCGCCGTCGGGCTTTCGTGCACTCCGGCTGGCTGTCTCACCGGGTGCGTCGGCACCCGATATCAGGTTCCAAGACGGCGAGCATCAGCATGCGCTACACCGGTTTCGCGGCCGCGATGTGCTTCTCAGCTTTTGGCAATCATGGTCCGCGCCATGTCTTTCAGAGCTGCAGCGCCTCCAGCAGATGCACCAGGGCGGCCGGCAGGCGCCGTTCATCATCGGCGTTCACGGCGGCGTCCACGCCGAGGCGGTCGACGAGATCCGCAAGCGCCTGCGGCTGACCTACCCTCTCGTGCAGGACCACCAGCAGCGGATCGCATGCAGGTACGGAGTGCGGTGCTGGCCCACCACGATTCGAATCGATGCCGACGGGCGCGTGGCACACGTTCAATTCGGAACGGCGCACCATCACGAGCGACTTTCGAACATGCGTGGTTGAAATGCAGCTGGTTCTGACCGCGGTCGTCGTGCTGGCGACCGATCAAGCGGTGAAGCTTTTGGTTCGCAGCCCCCAGTTCGACGTCGTGCGGCTGGGGCCGTTCGGAAGTCTGCGGGTCGTGGCGGGACGATTGTGGCTGGCACGATCGGCCAGGTCTGCGCCGAACACGCTGGGGCTCTGGGCCGTATCGGCCGGGGCGTTGATGATCGCCGCCGCGGCGCTACCGTCTTCGCACGTGTTTGTCGGGCTGCTGGTCGGCGGATCGCTCAGCAACGTCGTGGAACGCTGGCTGCGGGGTTCGGTCACGGACTTCGTGTGCCTGCGGTTCTGGCCGGCGTTCAATGTCGCCGATGTCGCGCTCGCGGTCGGTGCGCTTGGGGTCGGGATCGAACTGCTGAGGACAGTCGGTGCGGTCGTCGGGTGAATCGGACGTCGCCGTGTCGGGATTTCCGCGGTTCCTCACGATCGCGGGTTGGCGGGTCCACTCGTACAAAATCCTTCTGGCAGTGGGCATCTGTGTGGGCACGCTGGCCACGGCGGCGATGGCAGACACGGCCGGGCTGTCGCCGCTGCGGGTGGGGTTGGCGGCGATGGCCTCGGCGCTGGCAGGCTTGATCGGCGCACGGTTGTATCACTTGCTCGTCCATGCGCCGCGCTACCTCGGTGCGGGCTCACCACGCGCGTTGTGGCACACCGCATCCGGCGGGATGAGCGTCTTCGGGGCCCTGCTGACGTTCGTCCCCGTCTCGGTGATCTCTGCCGCCGTGATCGACGTACCAGCGGCCGTGTTGTGGGATCAGATGGCCGTCGGCGTACTCGCGGGTGGCTTCTGCATCCGGCTGGGTTGCGTGTGCAACGGCTGTTGCGCCGGGCGGGAAACCAATGGGCCGTTCGGTGTTCTGCTGCACGACACACTGGGTGTGCGTAAGCGACGCATCCCGGTGCAATTCCTCGAGATGGCATGGTGGGTGCTCGGCCTGGCGGCCTTCGTCGGTTTGTGGCCCACGGGCACTCCCGCGGGCAGTTTCGCGCTGGCGGTTCTCGCGTGGTACGGCGTTGGACGGTTCTTCCTCGAGCCGCTGCGGGAAAGCCCTGCTGTCATAGGGGGCCGGGTCCGGATCAACCAGCTGGTGGCGCTGCTGATCGCCGTGGGCGCCAGTGGTGCGCTGATCTTGATCGCGTGGCGGTCGTGAGTTACCAACGAAAAAATGGAACTTTGCTGGCTGACTTCCAGATTTCCATTGGTCGACGTAGAAAGGCACTCCACCGCAACGATCTACCCAGAGGGGATTTGCCGCGCCCGTGGTCCATCAGCCGCTCAGCCTGTTTTGTCGGTGTTCGAATGTACGTTCGGGTCATGTCGGGTAGCGGGTTGCAGGCGGCGATCGCCGAACTGTCTGCGGCCTATGAAA
The DNA here is from genome assembly GCA_050205315.1 of Mycolicibacterium pulveris. Classification (GTDB taxonomy): domain Bacteria; phylum Actinomycetota; class Actinomycetes; order Mycobacteriales; family Mycobacteriaceae; genus Mycobacterium; species Mycobacterium pulveris_A. The sequence goes on from JBNMRA010000016.1 coordinate 50,495, forward strand.
AGGTCGCCGCCTGTGAGCTGGAGCTGTTGACCCGCCCGGACCTGCTGGCCGCCCTCGACGAGGTCGAAACATTGTCGTGTCAGCTGCCGACGATGCGTCAGCGTCTGTTGTCACGGCTGCAGTGCGAAACCACCCCGGGCGAACTGGGCGCGTGCTCGTGGAAAGAAGTGCTGCGGGTACGCTACCGCATCTCGACCAAAGAGGCCCACCGGCGCGTCACCGAAACGGAACTACTGGCCCCACGCCAGGCGATGACCGGCCAGCCACTGCCGGCGGCGTTACCGGCCACCGCCGCCGCCCAAGCCCACGGGCTGATCAACGCCGAACACCTCGAGGTCATCCGCAAATCCATAGCCAAATTGCCCGGCTGGGTCGATGCGGTCACCCGTGATCAATTCGAAGTCGACCTGGTCCGCACCGCGGTCAAAGTCGGACCCAAAGAACTCACCGACACCGCTGATCTTCGGCTGTTCCTACTGGATCAAGACGGCCCCGAGCCCACCGACACCGAACGCGCCCGCAAACGCGGGGTCACAAAGTCCCCACAAGGCCCCGACGGCATGGTCGAACTGCGCGCCACACTGACTCCGGAGGCGTGGGCGGTGTGGGAGGCGATCTTCGCCAAATACGCCGCACCGGGCATGTGTAACCCCGCTGATCCCCAACCCTGCACCTCCGGTGCCCCCACCCAGGCCCAGATCGACAACGACCACCGCAGCCTGGCCCAGCGCCAGCACGACGCGTTGATCGCCGTCGGGCGCATCGCATTGATGAGCGGGCAACTCGGCCAACTCAACGGGCTACCGGTCTCGGTCATCATCCGCACCACCCTGCAAGACCTCGAATCCCGCGCCGGTATCGGCACCACCGGCGGCGGCACCGTCATCCCCATCAACGATGTGATCCGCATGGGCGGCCACGCCAACCACTACCTGGCCATCTTCGACAAAGCCACCGGATCCGCACTGAATCTGTTCCGCACCCGGCGCACCGCCTCCCCCGCCCAACGCATCATGCTCATCGCCCGCGACGGCGGATGCACCAAACCCTGCTGCACCGTCGGCGCCTACGGCTGCCAAGCCCACCACGCAAACGCCGACTTTGCCCACGGCGGCAACACCAACGTCGACGACCTCGCACTAGCCTGCGGACCCGACAACCGCAGCGTCAACGACGACAACGGCTGGAGCACCCGCATCAACGAACGCGGCGAAGTCGAATGGATCCCACCACCTGGCCTCGACACCGGCCAAGCCCGCATCAACTACTACCACCGACCCGAACGCCTCCTACGACCCGACGACCCCGAAGACCAAGACCAACCCGCGGGCTCAGACCCCGGACCCGACGAACCCGGCGGACCCGCACCCCCAGGACACCAAGCGGCCTAACCGCCCGCGCGAAACATCGCAGCGCCCCGAACCATTCGACGGCGCCGGCATCACCACGCCCAAAACCGAAGACACCAAAAACAACGAAAGCCCGGCCAACCAACGGCCGGGCTTTCGAACAAGTGGAGCTGCCGGGAATCGAACCCGGGTCCTGCGGTGTTCCCTCAAGGCTTCTCCGTGCGCAGTTCGCTATGCCTCTACTCGGATCTCTCGGTCACGCGAACAAGCCGAGATGACGATCCCAGTCGCTGTTGGTTGTCCCGATGAGTCCCGCGACCGGACTCACCGGTGGATCCCTCTAGCTGATGCCAGACACCGGGTCGAGGGCTCTCCCGGGCTGACAGACTAGCTGTCGCTTAGGCAGCGAGAGCGTAGTCGCGCTGATTGGAATCGGCGCTTAATTGGTTGCAACGACGCTTACGGTGGTCTCTTGCCTGCACCGGCACGCTTCCCTTGATTCGACACTCGAAGTCGAAACCGTTCAGCCCCTTGTCTAGTTATCCAAACATCACCTGCCGCAACCGGCAGGACCATTCATGGTACGCCCTGATCAACAAGGTGCTCCACCGATATCTTCCCGGACCCGCGTTTTTCGCAGACGGGTCGTGCGTCAGATCACGTAGTTGAGGTGCTCGACGATCCGCCGGCCGACGGCCTCGTCTCCGCCGTAGGTGACGGCGCCGTGGTTGAGCGGGGTGCGTCCGCCAGCCAGCCGGGTGAACAGCAGGCCGTCCAGGCGAATCGTCGCCGTGGGCTGCTCGGCGCCGAAGTCGTCGACCACCTGTGCCCTGCCTGTGACCGCGACGTTGATCGTGCGCGCCAGCGGACCCGTCAGCTCGATCGACACCCGCGACCCGTCGGGCGCCCCGCCCAGCTTGCCGACGACGAAGCCCATGCTGGCCGCCATCTCGTCGAGGGCCAGCTCCGCGGCGGGACCCGCCAGCTCGGCGTCGGAGGCCGGGAGCCCCGCCGCGTCGCGGATGTCGTGCTCGTGCATCCAGCAGTCGAACACCCGCACCCGCATGAACCGTCCGTAGCTGTCGGGACCGGCCGGGGTCATGGTCACCGCGTTCCAGTCATCCTCAGCCATCGCCGTCAGCGCCTCACGCCGGTCGGCTGTGACGGCACGGAACTGCTCGAGCAACTCCGCGGGGCTGCTCTGGCGCAGCCGAAGCACCCAGCGTTCGTTCATCGCCCCGATGTCGTTGCGGACATGCTCGAGAGTGGATACATCGACATCGGCGTCGGGCGTGTCCATGCCCTGCAGCATCGACTCGGTGCCGACCATGTGCGCGACGACGTCGTGGGTGGTCCAGCCGGGCAGCGCGGTCGGCGCCTGCCACTGCGCGTCGTGCAGGCCCGCGGCAAGCGCGGCGATGTCGTCCCACACCGCGAACAGCCCGGCCAGCACGCTGGATTTGTCGAGGACGGTCACTGGGCGCGAAGTACTCACGCCGCCGAACGTAGCGCTTCCATCGGTGAGCGTGCGCAAAATGCCGCCGCGGCGCGGCGTGTCGGCCGTGGACACGCACACTCGCGCAGCGAGGAGGGGCGGGTCAGCGAGACGGCGGGGCGAATCCTGATTGCGCCACCGACACGGAGATGCTGCTGCCGATCTCGCCGATCTCGTCGAAAATGACCGCCGAACCGGTCGCGATACCATCCTGGGTCGAATGGCTCTGCGATGCCAACCCGATCACCGCCCCCTCCGGCAAGCGGCTCAGCGTGAGCGTGTAGTCGGCGTTGATGAACTTCAACCCCTCCGAACTCCAATTGACCAGCGACGCAGTCACATCCGCGGCCATCGCTACCCGGGTGAAGGGGGTCAGCGGCTCGTCGTCGAACAGCGGTTTCACCAACTTCAACCATGTGTACTTCGGACCGCCCTCCCCCGGCCAGGTTTCGTCGGGATTTTGTACCGACAACCCCCAGCCATAGGTGCGCAGGAACAGCGGGTTGTCGATCGGTCCGGATTGTGTTGGAATCGGCGGCATCTCGATTTGCGGCGACCAGATCTTTCCGGTCGGCTGCTCGCCGCGACGAAGGAACAGACCGCTCGCCTGCGCCACGACCTTCTCGTCCTGGCGAATGACCGCTTCGACCAGACGCAGACGTTTTCCGTTGCGGATCTCACCGGTCTGCAGCTCGACAGGCGCGATGGCCGCCGGCCTGGGCAGGTCGACCGTCAACCGCGCGGGCAAAAAGTCCGGGTCGTCGACAACCTGCTCGACGGCCCACCCCAACAGGCCGCCGACCACGTGACCGCTGATGAGCGGACCCCAGCCGCCCCTGGCGATCCGTCGCGGGTGAAAGCTGTCGCCGCGACGCTCGAAAAATGCAGTGGTCAGCGTCTCGGCCGAACTCGTCGCTTCTGTCAACGGTGACGCTCCTACGATTCGACTGGCTAATTAATTGCGATCAGTATCGCCTAATGCTTCCGGCGGTCGGCGGGCTGCCCTGCTAGATCCGCACGCTCGCGAATAGCTCGGAGATCGGTACCGGCCGCCCGAACAGGTGGCCCTGCGCGAAACGGCCGCCCGCGCGGCACACCGTGTCGCGCTGCGTGACAGATTCGATACCTTCGACGATCACGCGCAAGCCCAATTCGTGACACAGTCCGATCACCGACCGGTACAGCGTCATGTCTCTGGCCGGATCGGTGGAGGCCAGACCGCGGTCGAGCTTGACGATATGAACCGGAAGCGCATGCAGATACGTCAGCGAATTGAAGCCGGCACCGAAATCGTCAAGAGCGACCTTCACCCCGAGCGCGTTGAGCCGGTTGATCTGGGTGGCGGCGTGCGCGAGGTCGACGATCGGCAAGGTCTCGGTGATCTCGAGCACCAGCCGGCCCGGCGGCAGGCCATGCCGCGTCAGGACCTGCCGCACCTGTTGCTCGAACGCGGGGTTATCCAGCCGTCGTGCGCCGATGTTCACGTGGATGTCGAGATCCAGACCCGCTTGCCGAACCTCGCGACACGCCAAGTCGAGCACGAGCGCATCGAGGGCTGCTCCCAGCCCGGCCGCTTCGGCCGCGGCGACGAACGTCTCGGGCGACATCTCGATTCCGGTCGGCGTGGTCCATCTGGCCAAGGCCTCGACGGCTACCGGAACGGTGTCCGGCAATCCGACCACGATCTGGTAGACGAGCCGGAAGCCCGGCGGGGCATCGCCGTCGGCGCTGCGAAGCGCGCTCGCAAAGTCGATGGTGGCCGCGGAGGACGGCTGATAGACGACCGCGGTGTCCTTGCCGAGCCGTTTGCCGGCGTACATCGAGATGTCCGCCTGCCTGAGCAGATCGTCGGAACTCTGCGCCGCGCCGTCCATTCCGGGTCTGACCACTCCCATGCTCGCCTTGACCCGCACCGAGGACCCGTGCACCGCGAACGGATCACGCAGCCCGACGCGCAGCCGCTCCGCCGCCGCCTCGAGTTCGTCCACGTGGCCGTCGAGCAGAATCGCGAACTCGTCACCGCCGATGCGGGCCAGCGTGTCGGTGTCGCGCACACACCGTTTGAGGCGCTGGCCGATGGCGCGGAGCAATTCGTCACCGGCCGCGTGCCCGAACCGGTCGTTCACGTCTTTGAAGTCGTCGAGGTCGAGAAAGATCAACACGAACCGGCCGTGCTGCATCGCTTCGTCGAGCCGTTGCGCGAACAGGATCCGATTGGGCAGTCCGGTCAGTGCGTCGTGGTGCAGCTGATGCGCCAGCCGGCGCTGCGTGTCGTACAGCCGCACCGTCAGTTTCTGCTGCGTGCGCATCGCGAACACCTGGCGCGCCGCGACAAGCAAGACCATTGCCACCGCTCCGACCACGAGCACCACATCGAGCTGCTGACCGATCAGCACGTGATAGCCGTAAAGCATTGCAATACCGGCGAACCCGGCGTACGGCAGGGTCAGCTGCACCCAGTCCATCAGCCGTTCGCCGGTGTCTGCCGGTGTCGTCGGCCGTGGCGCCGGCTCGGCCATTGCAAAGATCACCAGCACGAGGCCGATCACGAACGCGCCGCCACCCCACAGATCGCCGTTCTGGACACCGACGGTCCGAAAGTAAGCCACCATCCGGTCCGCGGACGTGAGGATCATGACCCCGCCCGTCAACAGCAGGCAGTTCGCGCGAGACGGCCGACCGGGCCGGTAGAGGATGGCAAAGTACACCCCCGCCACCACAGCGCACAATTGCAGCAGCGAATAGATCAGCAGAACGGTGGGGTTGTTCGACCGCGGGAACGCCGCGGCGGCCAACCCGCCGTAGCCGGCGATATAGGACAGCAGCGAGAACGCGAGCGCGGCCACGACGCCGTCCAACACGGAGGCGACGGTGGAATGCTCGCGCACCGGATTGTCGGGACCGTCGTCGGTGCCCCCGCCGCCGACGCCAGTGCCGACGCGGCCCAATACGACGACAGCCACAAAGATGAGCACCGCGGGCAGCAGATACGCCACGATCTCCCGCGCGCCTGCCACTCGCCCGTCGTCTGAGCCTCCGCCCGTCCACCACATCAACTCACCGATGAGCCAACTCAGGCAAGCGGCGGCGATCAGCACTCGCCACCACCTAAACGGCCCGTCGACCCTGCGCGCAACCAGAAAACCACGGACAACGATCACGATGCCCAGGACCGCCTGCAGCGCGACCATCCCGGTTTCAGCCAAGTGATATCCCCAGGGTGCCAGTGCGTTGACCACGACCAACAGGAGTGAGGCGACCAAGACGGCGAACCGCAGCCGATAACCTCTCAGCGACACGCCCACCGGCCCCCCGGGATCATGGGACCGACGGTAACGCTGTCCGTCGGTGAGCGTGCGCGAAATGCGGCCACCAACCGGCGTGTTGCCCGCAAACACGCACGCTCGCGCAGAAAAGGGTTACGTCATGCCTTTGGCGCGGCGGCCCAGTTCGCGGGTGATCTCGCGCTGCGCATCGCGGCGGGCCAGGTCCTGGCGTTTGTCGCGGGCCTCCTTACCGCGGGCCAACGCCAACTCGACCTTCACCTTGCCGTCGGAGAAATACAGCGACAGCGGCACCAACGTCAGGTTGCCGTCGCGGATCCGCCCGATCAGCCGATCGATCTCTCTGCGGTGCAGCAGCAGTTTTCGGTTGCGTCGCGGGGTGTGGTTGGTCCAGGTGCCGTGGTGATATTCGGGGATGTGCACGTTGCGCAACCACACTTCGCCGTCGTCGACGGTGGCAAACGCGTCGGCGAGCGATGCCTGCCCGTCGCGCAAACTCTTCACCTCGGTGCCGACCAGTTGGATCCCGGCCTCGAAGGTTTCCAAGATCGAATAGTTGTGGCGCGCTTTGCGGTTGGTCGCGACGACCTTGTTGTTGCTGGACCGTGACGGGTCGGCTTTCTTGGCCATGTCACCGCCGGATGTAGAGCCGCAGCGTGACGTAGGCGGTGACACCCGACATCGCAAGCCCCAGGAACAGCATGAACGGCGCGCTGAAGTACAGCACGTCGGCGTAGTCGACCTTCGCGATCAGGTTGGCTTGATAGAACTGGTTGAGCGCGTTCTCCAGGAACAACGCCCGCACCACGATCAGCCCGATGATCGCGATGATCACCCCGATCAGCGCGGCGAGCATCGCCTCCACCAGGAACGGCAGCTGCGTGTACCACCGGCTGGCGCCGACCAGCCGCATGATGCCGATCTCGGTGCGACGGGTGTAGGCCGCGACTTGAACCATGTTGGCGATCAACAACACCGCGCCGACCGCTTGCACCAATGCGACCGCGAACGCCGCGTTGCTGATGCCGTCGAGAACCGCGAACAGCCGGTCGATCAGATCCTTCTGGTTGAGCACGTTGAGCACACCGGGTTGGCCGACCATGGCCTCGTCGAACTCGAGGTGCTCCTCGGGGTTTTCCAGCTTGACGATGAACGACGCCGGAAACGCGTCGCGGCCGGCGACGTCCTTGTACTGCGGGAATTTCTGGATGGCGTCCTCGTACGCCTGGTCGCGGTTGAGGAAACGCACCGAGCGCACGTCGTCTCTGTTCTCGATCTGCTCGCGCAGCGCCTGGCACGGGTCGGCGTCGCAGGTCGGGTCGTTGGCGGAGACGTCGTTGGTCAAAAAGACCTGGCTTTCCACCCGATCGAGATAGATGTCGCGGGACTGGTCGGCCAGCCGCAGCACCAGCAGCCCGCCGCCGAACAGGCCGATCGAGATCGCGGTGGTCAGGATCATCGCCACCGTCATGGTGACGTTACGACGAAATCCGGTCAGGACCTCGTTGATCAGGAAGCCGAAGCGCACTAGCGGTCCATTCCGTAGACGCCGCGCTGCTCGTCACGGATCAGCCTGCCCAGTTCCAGCTCGACGACGCGCTGCCGCATCGAGTCGACGATGTGATGGTCGTGGGTGGCCATCAGCACCGTCGTGCCCGTGCGGTTGATGCGCTCAAGCAGATCCATGATGTCCTTACTGGTCTCGGGGTCGAGGTTGCCGGTCGGCTCGTCGGCCAGCAACACCAGTGGCCGGTTGACGAACGCCCTGGCGATCGCCACGCGTTGCTGCTCGCCGCCGGACAGTTCGGCCGGCAGCCGGTTGGCCTTACCGGACAGCCCGACCATCTCCAGCACGTCGGGCACCACCCGGTTGATCACCTCGGCGCGCTTACCGATCACCTCCAGCGCGAACGCGACGTTTTCGAAGACCGTCTTCTGCTGCAGCAGCCGGAAATCCTGGAACACGCAGCCGATCACCTGGCGCAGACCGGGGATGTGCCGGCCGGGCAGCCTGTTGACGTGGAACTTGGAGACGCGGATGTCGCCGGACGTCGGCGTCTCCTCGGCCAGCAACAGCCGCATGAACGTCGACTTGCCCGACCCCGACGGACCGATCAGGAAGACGAACTCGCCCTTGTCGATCTTGACCGAGACGTTGTCGAGCGCCGGGCGCGCCGATGACTTGTACTGCTTGGAAACTCGGTCGAGGGTGATCACGATCGGCCAGTGTAGCGGGACTAGCTGGGTGGAGCCGTCGTCGTCACCGGCGGCTCGTCAGGCGCGAACGGCGCGGGAGGCCCCGGCGTCTCGGGTGTCGTCGGCGTCGGCTCGATCTGCGGCACCAGCGGCCCGGGCTCCGTGGTGGTCGGCGTGGTCTCGGTCGGCGACGTCGTCGTTGGCGTCGGCGTGGTTGTGGTGGTGGTCGTGGTCGTCGGGTACGACGTCTCCGTCGGCGGGCGCACGTTGGTGCGCGGCACCCATGTGTAGCGGGGGTCAGGGACAAAGCCCGGCGGGACGAACTGCGTCGCCGGCGGGGGCGGCTCCGGTGGGGGCTCGTAGGTCTCCTGCAGCCACAACACGGCCACGAACGCCGCGATCAGCGCGACCGTCGACGTGCGGACCCGGCCACCGAACAGATGGCTCGGAACGCGAAACTTTCGCTCAGCCATCGGATCGCTCCGCGGTTGCCGGATGCGGCAGGGCGTCGACCACCGGCGCCGCCTCGGTGTGCGTGACGACACCGGCGCGGCCCAACGCGCGGACCACCAGCACCCGCAGGCGCCGGCCCGCCTCGAACTGCTTACCGGGCAGCGTGCGCGCCACCATCCGGACGTTGACGTTGTCCAGGCCGATGCTCTCCACGCCCATCAGCGACGGCGCGTCGAGCAGCAGATCCTTGAGCAGGCGGTCTTCCATCGACGTCTCGCACACCTCGTGCAGGACATCGTTGACGCGGTTGAGGTCGGCGCTGACGGGCACCGGGATGTCGACCACCGCGCGCGCCCAGTCCTTGGACAGGTTCAACGAGCGCACGATATTGCCGTTCGGAATCGTGAACACCTCGCCGTCGGCGGTGCGCAGCTTGGTGACCCGCAACGTGACATCCTCCACGGTGCCCTGCGCGTCCTCGGGCGCGCCGACCATGCTCAGCTGCACCAGATCACCGAAGCCGTACTGCTTTTCGGTGATGATGAAGAACCCGCTGAGCAGGTCCTGGACCAGCTTCTGGGCGCCGAAGCCCAGCGCGGCGCCGAGTACCGCGGCCGGCGCCACCAGCGAGCCGACCGGCACGTCGACGATGTTGGTGATCTGCACGGCGACCACCACGCCCAACAGCACGATCGATACCCACGAGATCACCGACGCGACGGCCTGCCGGTGCTTGGACGCCTCCGAGCGCACCAGCGTGTCACCGCTTTCGAAACCCACCTCCAGGCGTCGGGTCACCTTCTGCGCGGTCCAGTTGATGAACCGCGCGATCAGCACGGCGGCGATCAGCAACAGCGTGATGCGAAGACCCTTGGTGAGGATCCATTCGCCGATGTTGCCGTGCCAGAAGTCATGCCAGCCCTGCGCCGGCGAAAACGCGATCTCGCTAGTCGTCATCTCGTCTGTTACGCCAACGAATTCCGGCTTCGAGGAATCCATCGATATCTCCGTCTAGAACGGCCGCCGGGTTGCCGACCTCGTATTCGGTGCGCAGGTCCTTGACCATCTGATACGGGTGCAGCACATAGGAGCGCATCTGGTTGCCCCATGAACTGCCGCCGTCACCCTTCAACGCGTCGAGCTCAGCGCGTTCTTCTAAACGCTTGCGCTCCAACAACTTTGCCTGAAGTACGCGCATCGCAGCCACCTTGTTCTGCAATTGCGACTTTTCGTTCTGACAGGTCACCACGATACCCGTCGGAATGTGGGTGAGCCGGACCGCGGAGTCGGTGGTGTTGACCGATTGGCCACCCGGGCCGCTGGACCGATACACGTCAACGCGCACATCGCTTTCCGGGATGTCGATGTGGTCGGTGGTATCCACCACGGGCAACACCTCGACGTCGGCGAACGAGGTCTGACGGCGGCTCTGGTTGTCGAACGGGCTGATCCGCACCAGCCGATGGGTGCCCTGCTCCACCGAGAGCGTGCCGTAGGCGAACGGTGCGTGCACCGCGAACGTCGCGCTCTTGATGCCTGCTTCCTCGGCGTAGGAGGTGTCGAACACCTCGACCGGGTAACCGTGCTTTTCGGCCCACCGGATGTACATCCGCATCAGCATCTCGGCCCAGTCCGCCGCGTCCACCCCACCGGCGCCGGACCGGATCGTGACAACCGCCTCGCGCTCGTCGTACTCCCCCGACAGCAGCGTGCGCACTTCCATCGCTTCGATGTCCTCGCGCAGCTGTTTGAGCTCGGCGTCGGCCTCCGCCAGTTCGTCGGCGCCGCCTTCTTCGTCGGCCAGCTCATACAGCACCGGCAGGTCGTCGAGGCGCTGGCGCAGCTCTTCGACGCGCCGCAGCTCGCCCTGGGCGTGGGACAACTCGCTGGTGACCTTCTGCCCGCGGTTCTGGTCGTCCCACAGGCTGGGGTCGGAGGCTTCGTGTTCGAGCTTCTCGATCCGACTGCGCAGCCCTTCGATGTCGAGCACCCGCTCCACCGTGGTCAGAGTGGAGTCCAGGGCGGCGATATCGGCTTGACGGTCGGCATCCACGAGAAATCAGCGTACCGGCGTGTCGGTTCTCCCTCACTGGCGGCAACGGGCGTGCTGCACGTTTAGCATCGGGTGGGTAACCAGCCCGCGATGACGCGACAGCCCCCTGCGTCTCGCCGGGGCAGTGACACGGCCTACAGAAGGTTGAGTATGCGTCCATATCACGTGGCGATCGTCGGCTCGGGCCCCTCGGGGTATTTCGCCGCGGCGTCGCTGCTGAAGTTCGCCGATGCCCAAGAAGACACCGATCAGAAGCGAGACGTGCGCGTCGACATGCTCGAGATGCTGCCCACCCCGTGGGGTCTGGTGCGCTCCGGCGTGGCACCCGACCATCCCAAGATCAAGTCGGTCAGCGCCAAGTTCGAGACGACCGCAGCAGACCCGCGGTTCCGCTTCTTCGGCAACGTCGCGGTCGGCGAGCACGTGCAAGCCGCCGAGCTGGCCGAACGCTACGACGCCGTGGTCTACGCCGTCGGCGCCCAGTCCGACCGGCCGCTCGGCATCCCCGGCGAGGACCTGCCCGGCAGCGTCGCCGCCGTCGACTTCGTCGGCTGGTACAACGCGCATCCGCATTTCGAGGAGGTCGCGCCGGACCTGTCGAACGGGCGCGCCGTGGTCATCGGCAACGGCAACGTGGCGCTGGATGTGGCCCGCATCCTGGTCACCGACCCCGATGTGCTGGCCAGCACCGACATCGCCGACCACGCGCTGCAGGTGCTGCACGACCGCGGCGTCGAGGAGGTTCTCATCGTCGGTCGGCGCGGCCCGCTCCAGGCTCCGTTCACGACGCTGGAGTTGCGTGAACTCGGCGACCTCGAGGGCCTGGCCGACGTGGACGTGATCGTGGATCCCGCGGACGTCGCCGACATCACCGACGAGGATCTCGAGGCGGCGGGCAAAACTGTCCGCAACAACATCAAGGTGCTGCGCAAATACGCCGAGCAGCCACCGCGCGGCGCCAAACGGCGCATCGTGTTCCGGTTCCGCACCTCCCCGATCGAGATCAAAGGCGACGGCAGGGTGGAGTCGATCGTGCTGGGCCGCAACGAGCTGGTCGACGACAACGGCCGTGTCGTGGCCAAGGACACCGGTGAGCGCGAGGAGGTGCCGGCCCAGCTGGTGGTGCGCGCGGTCGGTTACCGCGGCGTGCCCACCCCCGGGTTGCCGTTCGACGAGCGCAGCGGCACCATCCCGCACACCAAAGGACGCGTCGAGGGCAGCCGCAACGAGTACGTCGTCGGCTGGATCAAGCGCGGGCCCACCGGCGTGATCGGCAGCAACAAGAGCGACTCACAGGAGACCGTCGACACCCTGATCGCCGACCTGCGCGCCGCCGAACTGCCCGAGCGCGACGCCGATCACGCCGAGCAGCTCGCGCGGTGGTTGACGCAGTGCCAGCCCAAGGTGATCACCACCGACCACTGGAAGCTGATCGACGAGCACGAACGCTCAGCGGGCGAACCGCACGGCCGGCCACGGGTGAAGGTGACCAGCATCGTGGAGTTGCTGCGGATCGGGCACCGCTGACGACGGCTCAACCGGCAGGCGGCGGCGGGTCGGATGCCGGCGGGCCCTCCTGCGGGGCGAACCGCCAGTTGTCGGGGTTTTTCGGCGAGTACACGACCGGAAACAGCGCGCCCATCGTCGGCCAGTTGTCGACATCGACCTCGAGACGCTGATACACCACGTGCTCGTTGACCGTGGGTCCGTTGATGACGCCGGTGATCGTCGCGTACTGCTGCCCGGACACGTCGGCCGGGCGGGGGCTGACGCCGGTGACCAGCAGGGTGCCCGAGGGCCAGTCGGCGCCGGCGCCGCGGCGACGCATGATCATCGGTCCGGCGATGACGACGATCGCGCCCACGATGAGCAACATCGCCAGGAATTCCCACACACCGACATGGTAGGACCACAGGCATGACTTCTGAGGCCGATGACCTGACGTTGGCGTTGACGCTCGCCGACGAGGCCGATGCGGTGACGACGGCACGCTTCGGTGCCGTCGACCTCGTGGTCGAAACCAAACCTGATCTGACGCCGGCCACCGACGCCGACCTCGATGTCGAATCGCTGATCCGGCGCCGACTGGGCGAACACCGACCCCACGACGCGGTGCTCGGCGAGGAGTTCGGTGGCGCCGCGGAGTTCACCGGGCGCCAGTGGGTGGTCGACCCGATCGACGGCACCAAGAACTTCGTGCGCGGTGTGCCGGTGTGGGCGACGCTGCTGGCGCTGCTGCAGGACGGTGTGCCGGTACTCGGGGTGGTGAGTGCGCCTGCGCTGCAACGTCGTTGGTGGGCACTGGCCGGACACGGCGCCCATGCGCAAGCGGGCGCACAGCCGCAGCGCCGGCTGTCCGTCTCACGGGTCGAGGACCTGGGGTCGGCGAGCCTGTCGTTCTCCAGCCTGTCGGGTTGGGCGGTACGCGGGTTGCGGGAGAGCTTCATCGGGTTGACCGACGACGTGTGGCGGGTGCGCGGCTACGGCGACTTCCTGTCCTACTGCCTGCTGGCCGAAGGGGCCGTCGACATCGCCGCAGAACCCGAAGTGTCGCTGTGGGATCTGGCCGCGCTCGACATCCTGGTGCGCGAAGCCGGCGGCACCTTCACCAACCTGGCCGGTCAACCCGGTCCGCATGGCGGCAGCGCGGTGGCCAGCAACGGCCTGCTGCATGACGCGGTGCTGGGCCGGCTTTCTTCGGCCTAGGCCTGCCAGCAATTCTGCAACGCGCGGTCCGGCCCCGCGTGGCGGAGGTCACACGCACGCCCCAAAGGTAGGCACCCATCGTGACTGACTGTGCTGTAAATTTCCCGACGATCGCTTCGTGACATCGCAAGTACCGCGTTTCAGCTGCGAACTCTTGGGTTTCCCGGCCGCCGCGCCGTGGCTGAGCCGACCCCGAAAACCACCGTTGGTTAGCCATACGAATCACTTGCATCTAAGGTTAGCCTAAGCTAATCTTCAGCTGCCATTTGGCAAATTCACAGGCACAACAGGAGATAACGTGCAACTCGCAGTTCATGCCGACTCGCCGGTTTTCGACCTGACGCCTGGCCCATCACCATCGAGTCGCCGCAGCAACAAATTCCTGGTTGCTGGCGTCGCGGTGGCCAGTGCCGGCGTCATCGCAGCCAGTCCGATAAGCCCGCTCCCCGACATCCAAGATGTCCAGGAGCGCGCGGCGCAGGCGGCAGTTCAACTCACGGCGGCGACCAATCCGCTGGTCGTCTGGCGGCAGACCATCGAATCAACGTTGGAAAACCTGGTGCAGTTGGGCGGAGACTCCGTCGGGGCGGCGATTTCGCTCACCGAGGCGCTGGCCAGTGGCTACATCATCCAGGAGATCGCCAACATCGTCCTGCAGAACACCCTTAATCCGGAACCGCTGCTGGATCAGATCGTCGGCTTCCCAACGAACTTCGGTCCGGTGATCGACACGGCCCTCACCGGCACCATCGAGGGTCTGACGCTGGCCGCGACGCAGTTCCCGGAAGTCGTGATGCAGACGCTGACCTACTTGGCGCAGGGTCAGTTCGTCGAGGCGTTCTCCGAGACCAACGGCTGGTTCGTGCTGCGGGTGTTGGGCGGGCTTCGCCCGCTGATTCCCGTTATGTCCATCCCGGCTCAGTTCGTGGCCGCCCTCCCCGGCGCGGAGAAGCTGCCGGAGCTGCTCGATGTCGTGTCCGAATTCGCCGTCACCAAGGCACTTTTCGAGCCGTTCGTCGGCGTGGGCCTGCAAACCGCGGAGGTTCTGGATGCCACGCGATCCGCATTGGCGGACGGCGACTTGGTGGCTGCCGCGACCGAACTGGTGAACCTGCCGGCCAAGGCGCTCAACGCTCTTCTCAACGGGATGACGCCGGCCGGTACCACCACGCAGTGGATGGGCCTGATCAACCGGGGCCTGGTTTCCTACCTCCTGGTGACGCTGCCCAACCAGATTGCCGACGCGTTGTCGCCGCCGGCCCCCTCGGAGACCACCACCGCGTTTGCGAACGGTGCGCCGACTGAATTCAGCCTCGGCGAAGGTGACCTCGTTCCGATCAGCACCGGCACCGACAACGGCTCCGGCGAAGGAGCCGGTACGGGTGCGGGCGAGGACTCAGATGAGGGCTCGGATGAGGGCGCTGCTTCGGGCGAGGTCGCTGACGAAGACGAGACCGAGGTCACGGACGCCGACGAGACCGAGGTCACGGACGCCGATGACGAGACCGAGGTCGCAGGCGAGCTCGAGGGCGAGGATGCCGCAGGCGAGCTCGACGACGAAGGCGACCTCGGCGACGAAGGCGACCTCGGCGACGAAGGCGACCTCGGCGACGAAGGCGACCTCGGCGACGATGTCTCCGACGGCGACGACGCGGGCAGCGACGCGGACAGCGACGCGGGCAGCGATGCGGGCAGCGACGCTGGTAGCGACGCCGGTTCGGGTTCGGACAGCGGCTCGGGTTCCGGCAGCGCCAGCTGAGCGCAGTGATGTAACGGTGACGGCCCCCTCGGCAACGAGGGGGCCGTCGCTCGTTCCGGGGAGCGCTGCGAGAACCACAGCGGCCGAGCCGGTCGGTGCCTGTGAGTTCCGCTACAAAGCCGATGATCTTACTCAGCAGTCAGTTCAGATACCTTACTCTGGAGTCAGTTCGGTAAGTGCGAACGACAATCCCCATAGCGAGGCAGCTGACAATGACCAACACCCTGCCGTCGAAAAACGGATCACGGCCCAAGCGCACCGGTAAGGAGAGCGCCGTCGGCCTGCACAAACACAAGCGCACCGCGACCGATCTGGGCCTGGCCCTGGTGACGCCGCTGGTCGGCCAGGAGTTCCTCGACCGCTACAAGCTGCGGGACCCGTTCAACCGCGGCCTCAAGTACGGCGTCAAGCAGGCGTTTTCGGCCGCCGGGGCGGCCACCCGCCAGTTCAAGCGAGTCAAGGGCGCCACCGGCGGGCCGACCCGGCTGAAGACCAGCGGATCGGACTACTTCGACCTCACGCCCGACGACGAACAGAAGATGATCGTCGAGACGGTCAATGAGTTCGCAGCAGAGGTGATGCGTCCGGCCGCGCGCGAAGCCGACGATTCGGCGTCCTATCCCGACGACCTGGTCGGCAAGGCCGCTGAGCTCGGGATCACCGCGATCAACGTGCCCGAGAACTTCGACGGCATCGCCGGGCATCGGGCGGCGGTCACCAACGTGCTGGTCGCCGAGGCGCTGGCCTACGGCGATATGGGGTTGGCGTTGCCGATCCTGGCGCCCGCGGGCGTCGCATCGGCCCTGACCCACTGGGGCAGCGCCGATCAGCAGGCGACCTACCTCAAGGAGTTCGCCGGCGAGAACGTACCCCAGGCCTGTGTGGCGATCGCCGAACCACATCCGCTTTTCGATCCGACGGCGCTGAAGACGACGGCTGTGCGCACCCCCAGCGGATACCGCCTCGACGGCGTCAAATCGCTGGTTCCAGCTGCGGCGAACGCCGAAATCTTCATCGTGGCAGCACAATTGGCCGGCAAGCCGGCATTGTTCATCGTCGAGTCGTCATCGCAGGGGCTCACCGTCACCGCCGACCCCAGCATGGGCATCCGCGCCGCAGCTCTCGGCCGGGTCACCCTCGACGGGGTGAAAGTGCCGCTGTCGGCACGCCTGGGTGAGGACGGTGCGACCGATGACGACTACTCGGAGGCCATCGCGCTGTCGCGGCTGGGCTGGGCAGCGTTGGCGGTCGGCACCGCGCATGCGGTGCTCGACTATGTGGTGCCCTACGTCAAGGAGCGGCACGCCTTCGGTGAGCCGATCGCCCACCGGCAGGCGGTCGCGTTCATGTGCGCGGACATGGCGATCGAGTTCGACGGGCTGCGGCTGATCACCTGGCGCGGCGCCTCCCGCGCCGACCAGGGATTGTCCTTCGCCCGGGAAGCCGCGCTGGCCAAACGCCTCGGCACCGACAAGGGCATGCAGATCGGCCTCGACGGCGTGCAGCTTCTCGGCGGCCACGGCTACACCAAGGAACACCCCGTCGAACGCTGGTACCGCGATCTGCGCGCGATCGGCGTCGCCGAGGGCGTCGTAGTTATCTGACCGGCCTATCCGAAAGACGAACCATGGCAATCAATCTGGAACTGCCGAAGAAACTCGAGGCGGTCATCGAAAAGGCGCATCAGGGTGCCGCCGAGATGCTGCGGCCGATCTCACGCAAGTGGGATCTGCGCGAACACGAATACCCGGTCGAACTCGACACGCTGGCCACCCTGTTCGAGGGCATCTCTGAGGCCAAGACCATCGCGTTCGCCGGCGCCGAGGCGTTCCGCGAAGGCGACGCGCCCAAGTCAGCCAACCACAACGGCGCCAACATGTCCGCGGTGCTCAATGTGATGGAAATCAGTTGGGGCGACGTGGCATTGATGTTGTCGGTGCCACGGCAGGGGCTCGGTAACGCCGCGATCAGCAGCGTGGCCACCCCCGAGCAGCTGGAGCGGCTCGGCAAGGACGTCTGGGCGGCGATGGCCATCACCGAACCGGGCTTCGGCTCCGACTCGGCCGCGGTGTCCACGACCGCCACCCTCGACGGTGACGAGTACGTGATCAACGGGGAGAAGATCTTCGTCACCGCCGGCTCACGGGCGACCCACATCGTGGTGTGGGCGACGCTGGACAAGTCGTTGGGGCGTGCGGCGATCAAGTCGTTCATCGTTCCGCGCGAACATCCCGGTGTCACCGTCGAACGGCTCGAGGACAAGCTGGGCATCAAGGCCTCCGACACCGCGGTGATCCGCTTCGACAACGTCCGGATCCCGAAGGACAACCTGCTCGGTAGCCCGGAAATCCACGTGGAGAAGGGTTTTGCCGGGGTCATGGAGACCTTCGACAACACTCGCCCGGTGGTGGCCGCGATGGCCGTCGGCATCGCCCGCGCGGCGCTGGAGGAACTTCGCAAGATCCTCACCGAGGCGGGCGTGGAGATCTCCTACGACAAACCCTCGCACGCGCAGAGCGCCCCGGCCGCGGAGTTCCTGCGGATGGAGTCCGACTGGGAGGCGGCCTATCTGTTGATGGTGCGATCGGCGTGGCAGGCCGACAACGACATTCCCAACTCCAAGGAAGCCTCGATGGGCAAGGCCAAGGCGGGCCGCGTCGCCAGCGACATCACCCTCAAGGCCGTCGAATTGGCCGGCACGATCGGCTATTCGGAGCAGACCCTGCTGGAGAAGTGGGCCCGCGACAGCAAGATCCTCGACATCTTCGAGGGCACCCAGCAGATCCAGCTGCTGGTGGTCGCACGCCGCCTGCTGGGCCTGTCGTCGGCCGAGCTCAAATAACCGGACTAGCGTCGGAAGCCAGCGCCAACGACAAGGGCGCGCTGGCACTGACGCCCGGCGGTGTGGTGCGGGTCGCCGGCGGGTTCTGAGCCCGGGCGCCCGCCCCCAGGCGCCGAATGTGGGGTTGCGACACGGCGCTGACCGGATCTGCGTCGATCGAGCCCACACTCGGCACGGATGGCAGCGGGCACCTTCGCGTGCTGTCGAACCGGTCAGGCGGCGCCGAGGTGGCGCTGCAGGTCAGGCTTCATCTCCTGCAGCTGCTGGCCCCAGTACTCCCAGCTGTGGGTGCCGTACGGCGGGAAGTTGAACACGCCGTTGTTGCCGCCCGCGGCGATGTAGTTGTCGCGGAACGTGAGGTTGGTGCGGATCGTCAGGCCCTCGAGGAACTCGGCGGGCAGGTTCGCACCGCCCAGCTCGCTGGGCGTGCCGTTACCGCAGTACACCCACAGGCGGGTGCCGTTGGCGACGATCTTGGGGATCTGCACCATCGGGTCGTTGCGGACCCATGCGCTGTTGGGGTCCTCGGTCCGGCCCCACATGTCGTTGGCGTCGAACCCGCCGGCATCACCCATCGCCATGTTGATCAGGAACGGCCAGCTGCCCTCAGACGGGTTGAGGAACGCCGACAACGACCCGGCGTAGATGAACTGCTCGGGGTGGTAGACCGACAGGATGATCGCGGAGTTACCCGACATCGACAGGCCCACCGCGGCGTTGCCGGTCGGCGAGATACCGCGGTTGGCCGACAGCCACTGCGGCAGCTCGCTGGTCAGGAAGGTCTCCCACTTGTAGGTCTGGCAGCCGTTGTTGCCGCAGGCCGGCCGGTACCAGTCGGTGTAGAAGCTGGACTGCCCGCCGACCGGCATCACGACTGCGAGGCCCGAGTCGTAGTACCACTCGAACGCCTGGGTCTCCATGTCCCAGCCGTTGTAGTCCTCGCGGGCGCGCAGACCGTCGAGCAGGTACACCGCGTGCGGCCCGCCGGGCTGGAACTGGACCTTGATATCGCGGCCCATCGACGGTGAGGGCACCATCAGGTACTCGACCGGCAGACCGGGCCTGGAGAACGCCTCGGCGGTGGCGGAGTTTCCGGTGAGGCCGACCAGGCCGGGCAGCAGGGCCGCCGCCGCCGCGGCCACCGTGAGCCGACGGGCCCAGGGGCCGCGGATCTTGTCAATGAAGCTCATACTGCAATTCCATCCATTTCCGGTATGCCGGTTAACACGCCATTCCCCCGCGATCGAGCGATCGCCATCGACGGCGCAGCGATGTCTTTACTGCGTCGTCGTGCCCGCTCGACTGACCCGGGGCCGCCGAACGGACCGAGAAACTTCAGTTGTCGCGTGTGCAGTAAAACATGTGACCACCATGTGAGAAAGCCCGACCGGCTGCGTCGGCCGTTTTTCGCGGGTCGACCGTCCCCCGAAATCGGCCCCGGGCAACGACGGTGATCAGGGGTCGGCGGGCGTCGTTTTGGGGTCGTAGGCTGCGGTTCATGGCCAGTGGGCGCGCGGCGCGGCTGTCGGTGGACAGCTGGATCGAGGCCGGCTACACGATTCTCGCCGAGGAAGGGATCAAGGCGCTCAAACTCGACCGGTTGTGTGCGCGGGTCGGGGCCACCAAAGGCAGCTTCTACTGGCATTTCTCCGATATGGCCAGCTACCGCGCCGCGCTGGTGACGGCGTGGGGCGAACTGCGCGACGAGGATCGGCGGTTCTTCGCCGACGCGAGCGGCATACCGCCACGCGCACGCCTTTCACAGATGATGGCGTCGCTGGTCACAGCGCGGCACTGGACGCTGGAACGGGCGATGCGCGAGTGGGCCCGCACCGATGCCGCGGTGGCTGCCAGCGTGCGCGCGTCGGACCAGCGGGTGTTGGATGCGGTGCGCCAGGCGTTTCTCGATTACGGGTTCGACGCCGAAGATGCCGATGTGCGCGCCAACGCCACCTTCGCGGCCGGCATCGGCTTTCTGCATCTGTCCGGCCGGCCAGCCAGCTCGCGCGCCGCCGACCAGCGCGAACGCTTCCTCGACATCATGCTGCGGCGCTGATTCCATACAAAAAAGTATGGTAGCGTCGCGCGATATGCCCACGGTTTCCGCGGCCGACGCCATCACCGCCGAGTTCGTGGCCAGGCTCGCCGATCGCGCCGCCGACGCCGAGCGGCTGCGGCGGCTGCCCCCGGACACCGTCCGAGAAGTCATGTCGTCCGGGTTCACCGAGTTGTTGGTGCCCGCGCGCTACGGCGGTGAGCAGGCGCCGTTTCCGTCGATCCTGGACCCCGTGCGGCGGATGGCGCACGGCTGCGCGTCGAGCGCGTGGACGATCGGGTTCTACGCACTGCACAACTGGATGCTGGCGCTGTTCGACGAACGCGCGCAGCAGGAGGCGTTCGCGACGCGCCCGTTCCTGGCACCCGCTCCGCTGGCCCCCACCGGACGCGGCGTGCCGGCTCCCGGCGGGGTGCGCCTGAGCGGCCGATGGTCCTGGGCTACCGGGGTGATGGACGGCAACTGGATCATCGTCGGAGCGTTGTGCGGGCCGGACGACGCGATCTATCCCGCCCTGGCGCTGCTGCCCATCGACGCGGTGACGATCGAGGACGTCTGGCACACCGACGGCATGCGCGCCACCGGCTCCAACGACGTGGTGATCACCGATGCGTTCGTGCCCGCCCACCGCCTGGTGCGCGTCGCCGACATCTACACCGGCACCGCGCCCGGCGCCGCGCTGCACGGCGCGCACACCTACCGGTGGCCGATGGTGCCCGCGCTGGCGCTGCTGGCCGCGATGCCCGCGCTGGGCAGCGCCGAACGCGCGGTGGAGATCTATGCAGAGCGGTTGTCGGCGCGTGTGCTGGCGTACGAGGGCGTCATGCAGAAGGACAAACCGATCGCGCAGTCCCGGCTGGCCGAAGCCGAGGTGCGGTTGCGCGCGCTGCGCGCCCTGCTGGCCGACACGGTCGGCGAGATCGAGGCCGCCGTCGGCGCGGGCGACGAGATCGCGCGCCCGGTGCGCGCAGCGGCGCGTCTGGCCGCCGCGCACATCGTGGCCGAATCGCGGGCGGTGATCGGGTTGGTTCTGGAGGCGTCCGGCGCCAGCGCGCACTTCGTGGACAACCCGCTGCAGCGCATCCGGCGTGACGTCGATGTGATCGCCGGGCACGTGGTGTTCGACTACGACACCAGTCGGGAACTGGCCGGAGCCCTCAGACTGGGTATGAAAGTGCCACGCACTGCAATGATCTAACCGAAGGGGAACCATGGCCGAGGACCTGCGCGACCGGATCACCAAACTGTTTCAGAAGAACGTCGCGAATCGGGTGACGCGACTGATGCCCTTTCAGACACTGCTGGAGACCACCGGCCGCAAATCCGGTCAACCGCGGCGCACACCGTTGGGCGGCAGCCGGGTCGGCGACGAGTTCTGGTTCGTTTCCGAGTTCGGAGAGAAGTCGCACTACATCCAGAACATCAAGGCCAACCCCAATGTGCGGGTGAGGCTCAACGGGCGCTGGCACAACGGCGTTGCGCACCTGATGCCCGACGACGACCCGCACGAGCGGCTGCGGTCGCTGCCCCAGTTCAACAGCATGGGCGTGCGCACGTTCGGCACCAACCTGCTCACCGTGCGCGTCGACCTCACCGATTGACCACGGACCAGAAGTAAAACTAAAGTCAGTTTTAGTTCTGTTCGGCCGCGTCGAGGGAGTCGCCATGGAATCATTCGTTCACCTGCGTAAAGGGCGAACTCCGCGGCGGTTGCACGCCGACCTCGACGGGCTCAAGGACGACGAACTGGGCCGCGGCGGGTTCACCGGCCGCACGGCGAACATGTACCGCCGCAACGATCCCACCGCGTACCGCAGCAGCGGGCCGCTGCGCCCTCTCGACGTGTTGTCCAGCCAGCTCAAGCCCAGCGACGCCGCCGACGCGGCGGGCGGTCCGCTGCTGCTGTTCTCCAACGTCGACTGCCGGGTGTCGCTGAGCCGGCGCAGCGAACCCATGCCGTTCTACACCCGTTATGTGGACGGCGACCTGCTGTGCTTCGTGCACGCCGGAGAAGGCCTGTTGGAAACCGAGTTCGGCCCGCTGGCCTATCGGACGGGCGACTGGGTGTACCTGCCCAAGGCGTGCACGTGGCGGCACGTACCCGCGTCCGAGACCACCATGTTGATGGTGGAAGCCACCGACGAGTTCCGCGTGCCGCCACCGGGTTACCTCGGACGTCATTTTCCGTTCGACCCGTCGCAGGCCACCCTTCCCGAGCCCGCCCCGATGGACGACGGGCCCACCGTCGACGGCGAATACGAGGTGCGGCTGATGCACCCGTCGATACCCGGTGGGCCGACATCGCTTTACTACCAACATCATCC
This sequence comes from Mycolicibacterium pulveris, assembly GCA_050205315.1. Taxonomy (GTDB): domain Bacteria; phylum Actinomycetota; class Actinomycetes; order Mycobacteriales; family Mycobacteriaceae; genus Mycobacterium; species Mycobacterium pulveris_A. The sequence goes on from JBNMRA010000016.1 coordinate 73,012, forward strand.
GCTCGATGTCGAAGGGTGGCGTGGTGACAACTTCGCGTTCACCTTCAACATCGAGGACTACAACGTCGTGACCTCCGACAGCGTGCACCTACCGCCGACCGTGCACCTGTTCATGGAGGCCACCGGTGTGTACGTGATGAACTTTTTGCCCAAACCCGCCGAGAGCGTGCCCGGCACCGAACGCACCCCGTGGTATCACCGCAACGTCGACTACGACGAGATCGCGTTCTTTCATGGCGGATCGCTCTACGGCATCCCGATGCCGCCCGGACTGATTTCGCATGCGCCCCAAGGTGTTCACCACGGCGCACCGGAGAAGGCCCGCGAGCGTGCGCGGCGCAAGTTCGACGACTACGAGAGGGTGGACTGGTCGGTGATCGCGGTGGATACCCGGCGACGGCTGGTGCCGTCGGCAGAGGTGCTGGCGAACGATCTGGGGCAGCACTGATGGCCGCGGTCAAGCACGCGTACGACCGCATCCCGTATCTCGTTGCCTACCAGAACACTTCGGGTGTGCGCGACGTGTACGGCGGCGTTGCGGAACTGGTGGTGCTGGAAAGCCACTTGCTCAAACCCAAAGACAAACCGTCCGACACCGTGCTGGTGTTCATGCACCCGATCGGCGGCGGCGCCTATCTGCCGATGATGAACGGGCTCGCCCGCGCCGGCCACCACGTCATCTACTGCAACAGCCGGTTCCGCGGCACCGACTCCGCGCTGCTGATGGAGAAGGTCGTCGAGGACCTCGGCGAGTGCATCAAGGACGCCAAGAACCGGTTGGGCTATTCGAAGGTGGTGCTGGCCGGGTGGAGCGGCGGCGGGTCGCTGTCGGTCTTCTACCAACAGCAGGCCCAACACCCCACCATCACGGCCAGCCCGTCCGGCGACGGCCCCGATCTGACCAAGCTCGATCTGATCCCCGCCGACGGGCTGATGCTGCTGGCCGCCCACATCAGCCGCCACGGCACCCTGACCGAGTGGCTCGACGCATCGATCCTCGACGAGTCCGATCCGTCCAAGCGCGATCCGGAACTGGACCTCTACCATCCGGACAACCCGAATCAGCCGCCCTACACCGAGGAGTTCCTGGCCCGCTACCGCCAGGCGCAGATCGACCGCAACCGCCGAATCACCAAATGGGTCAAGGACAAGCTGGCCGAACTCGAGGCGGCGGGCCGGCCCGATGACGAGTTCGCGTTCGTCGTGCACGGCACCATGGCCGATCCACGCTGGCTGGACCCGGCCGTCGACCCGAACGAACGCAAGCCCGGCACCTGCTATCTGGGCGACCCACAGGTGGTCAACAACTCCCCCGTCGGCCTGGCCCGGTTCTGCACGCTGCGCAGCTGGCTGTCGCAGTGGAGCTACGACGACGCCAACGGTGACGCCGTGAAGTGCGGAGCCGACATCGCGATACCGACGCTGGTGATCGGCAACCTGGCCGACGATGCCTGCACCCCGAGCCACACCCGCAGGCTCTTCGAGGCGATCGGGCATCATGACAAGGAGATGCACGAGATCCCTGGCGCGAACCACTACTACGCGGGCGCCGACCAGCGCGACAAGCTGCGCGAAGCGGTCGGCGTCGTCACCGACTGGCTGCACAGACACGGGTTTTCGCAATGAGCGTGACCGGTCCGCTGGACGGTATCCGCGTCATCGAGGTCGGCACGCTGATCTCCGGGCCGTTCGCCGGGCGCCTGCTCGGCGACATGGGTGCCGAGGTGATCAAGATCGAGCCGCCGGGCGCACCTGACCCGTTGCGCACCTGGGGGCAGGCCGAGCTCGACGGACACCACTTCTTCTGGACGGTGCACGCGCGCAACAAGAAAGCCGTGACGCTGAACCTGCGCACCGAGGCGGGCCGGACGCTGTTCCTCGACCTGGTCGAGCGCTCCGACGTGATCGTGGAGAACTTCCGGCCCGGCACGCTGGAGAAGTGGAACCTCGGCTATGACGTGCTGCGCGAACACAACCGCGGCATCATCCTGGTCCGCGTCTCCGGCTACGGGCAGACCGGACCCGAAGCACACAAGGCGGGCTATGCCTCGGTCGCCGAGGCGGCCAGCGGCCTACGGCACATGAACGGCTTTCCCGGTGGCCCGCCGCCACGGCTGGCGCTTTCGCTGGGCGACAGCCTCGCGGGCATGTTCGCCGCGCAGGGTGCGTTGGCCGCGCTGTACCGCCGCTCGGTCACCGGTGAGGGCCAGGTCGTCGACGCGGCGCTGACCGAGGCGTGTCTGGCGGTGCAGGAGTCCACCATTCCCGACTACGACGTCGGCGGCGTGGTCCGTGGGCCGTCGGGCACCCGGCTGGAAGGGATCGCGCCGTCGAACATCTACCGCAGCGCCGACGGCAGCTGGGTGGTGATCGCGGCCAACCAGGACACCGTGTTCCGCCGGCTCTGCGGCGCGATGGGCCGCCCCGAGCTCGCCACCGACGACCGGTTCGCCGACCACGGCGCCCGAGGGCGCAACCAGGACGAACTCGACAAGATCATCGGCGACTGGGCGGCGACCCGGGCACCCGACGACATCATCGAAACCCTCAGCGCCGCAGGCGTGATCGCCGGTCCCATCAACACCGTCGCCGAGGTTGTCGAGGATCCGCAGCTGCGGGCGCGGGGCATGCTGGTCGAACACTGGGACGAACGCGTCCAACGATCCGTGCTGGGACCTGGCATCGTGCCGGTGCTCTCGGACACTCCGGGCACCGTACGCAACGCCGGCCCGGCCACCCCCGGTCAGCACAACGACGAAATCTACCGCGGCCTGCTGGGCAAGTCCGCCGACGAACTCGATGCGCTGCGGGCGGAGGGAACGCTATGAGCGAGCTACCGGCCCATGTCGACATCCGCGACGTCTCGCTGCGCGACGGGCTGCAGATCGAAGATCCCATTCCGCTGGCCGCCAAACTCGAACTGCTGGCCGCCGTGGCCGCCACCGGCGTGCGGGAGATGGAGGCGACGGCGTTCGTGTCGCCGACCAAAGTGCCCGCGTTGGCCGACGCGGCAGAGCTGGCCGCAGAGCTGCACAACTTCCCCGGTATCGAGTTCTCCGCGCTGGTGGCCAGCCCCAACGGCGCCAAGCGCGCGATCGCCGCGGGCCTGTCGTCGATCGAGTACGTGGTGTCGGCCGCCGACGGGCACAGCCGCGCCAACGTCGGGCGCAGCACGGCGGAGGCGACCGCACAGATCCCCGAGATCGTCGCTATCGCGCACGACAGCGGGGTGTCCGTCGAGGTCATCATCGCCACCGCGTGGGACTGCCCGTTCGACGGGCCGACCCCGCCGCAGCGCGTCGTCGACATCGTGACCGCGGCCACCGCCGCCGGGGCCGACCGGCTCGCCATTGCCGACACCATCGGCAGCACCACGCCGCGCCGGGTCAGCGAGCTGATCGACCGAATCCGCCCACTGGTCGGTGACCGGCCCCTGGGCGCGCACTTCCACAACACCCGCGGCGCCGGGCTGGCCAGCGCCTACGCGGCCGTCAGCGCCGGCGTCACCCGGCTCGACGCATCGTCCGGCGGGCTCGGCGGCTGCCCCTTCGCACCCGGCGCCAGCGGCAACATCGCCACCGAAGACCTGGTATATCTGCTGCGGGACAGCGGAATCCACGTCGACGTCGACCTGCCGGCCGCGATCGCCGCCGCCGAAGTGGCGCAGCGCGTCGTCGGACATGAGCTACCCAGCTCGCTGTTGCGCGCCGGCGACCGGAAACTGGACTGAGCGACGTGCCCACGGGAGCAGCTGCGACACTGAGCGCCAAAGGCCGCCAGACCCGTGAGGCCATCGAGCAGGCGGCTCGGAAGCTGTTCGCCGAACGCGGATTTCACGGGACGACGCTGAGCGATATCACCTCGGCGGCCGGAAAGTCGCCCGCGGCGTTCTACCGCTACTTCGCCGACAAGGAAGACCTGTTGGCCACGTTGGCCGAGTCGTTCCTTCACGACGTGGTGGCCCCGTCGGGGTCGAACCTGACGCTGCCCGACTCACCGGATGATGATTCGTTCTTCCATTCGGTGGTCACCGGGTATTGGAACATGTTCAAGCAGAACATCGGCATCATGATCGCGGTCGCCCAGCTGGCCGCCACCCAGCCACGGTTCGCGCTGGTGCAGAACGAGTTTCGCCGACTCGGTATGGAGGTCGTCGCCGCCTCCGTGCGCCGGGCACAGGAACAGGGCTACGGTGCGGACCTGCACCCCGAGCACACCGCGGCCGCGATCGCGCTGCTGTTCGAGAACTTCACCACCGTGTTCGTCGGCACGTCGGGTCTGGGTATGGAGATCGGTGACGAGGACGCGATTGCCACCCTCTCCAAGATCTGGAAGAAGACCCTGTATGGCCGCTAGCCCCCGCCCGCCCAGCGCACGGTTTTTGTACACAAAATGCGAGTGGACCCGCGAACAACCGTGCGCTCGGCGAACCAGTTGAAAGGAATCACCATGGATTTCAGTCTCCCCGACCACCTCCAGACCCTGCTGACCGAGATGGACGCGTTCATCGAGGCCGAGATCAAACCGCTGGAACGTGAGCACATTCAGTACTTCGACCACCGCCGCGAGCACGCCCGCACCGACTGGGACAACGGCGGCATCCCGCGGCGCGCGTGGGAGGACCTGCTTTCGGAGATGCGGCGGCGCGCCGATGCGGCCGGTTGGTTGCGCTACGGGTTGCCGTCGCAGTTCGGCGGCCGCGACGGCAGCAACCTCGATATGGCCGTGATCCGGGAACACCTGGCGCACAAAGGCCTTGGGTTGCACAACGATCTACAGGACGAGTCGTCGATCGTCGGCAACTTCCCGCAGGTCATCATGATGGACCGGTTCGGCACCGACGAGCAGAAGAAGGACTGGACCGAGGCGTTGATCACCGGCGAACGGTCGATGGCGTTCGGCCTCACCGAACCCAACCACGGCTCGGATGCCACCTGGATGGAGACCCGTGCGGTGCGCGACGGTGACAGCTGGGTGATCAACGGCGCCAAACGGTTCAACACCGGCGTGCACCGCGCGACCCACGACCTGGTGTTCGCGCGCACGTCCGGCGAAGACGGCCAGGCGCGCGGCATCACGGCGTTCCTCGTGCCGACCGACACGCCGGGCTTCACCGTGCCGTACTACTGGTGGACGTTCAACATGCCGACCGATCACGGCGAGGTCGAACTCAACGATGTGCGCGTGCCCGCCGACGCGGTGCTCGGCGAAGTCGACAGGGGGCTCGAAGTCGGCCAGACGTTCCTGCACGAGAACCGGATCCGGCAAGCCGCCAGCAGCCTGGGCGCGGCCCAGTACTGCATCGACCGGGCGGTGGCCTATGCCAACGAACGCTCCGTCTTCGGCAAGCCGTTGTCGGTGAACCAGGCGGTGCAGTGGCCGCTGGTCGAGCTGCAGACCGAGGCGCAGATGGTGCGGCTGCTGGTCCGGTACGCCGCCACGGAGTTGGACCGCAACCATCACATGGAGGTGTCCGACAAGGTGTCGATGGCCAACTACCGCGCCAACCGGCTGGTGTGCGAGGCCGCCGACCGCGCGATGCAGGTGTTCGGCGGCGTCGGCTACAGCCGGCACGAACCGTTCGAACACATCTACCGTCATCATCGGCGCTACCGCATCACCGAGGGCGCCGAGGAGATTCAGATCCGCCGGGTGGCGCAGCGGCTCTTCGGATTCGGCCGCAAGTGAAACAAGCCCTGGAGTCGGTGCTGCGGCCGGTGCTCGGCAGCGACGTCGTCGTCGAGAACCTGCACAGGTTGACCGGCGGCGCGAGCCGCACCACGTGGGCCTTCGACGCGGTCACCGATACGCGCGTCGCGCTGATCCTGCGCACCGGCCCACCCGACGACGTGCACGCCAGCATGGAGCTGGAGGCCGCGGTGCAACAGCGCGCCGCAGCTGCCGGCGCCCCCGTCCCCCACATCCGCACCGCCGACAACTCCGCTGCGGCGCTGGGTAATCCGTACCTGATCTGCGACGCCATCGACGGTGAGACGATCGTGCGCAGGATCTACCGCACCCTCGACGACGGCGGACGCGAGCGGCTGCTCAAGCAATGCGCCCAGGCGCTGGCCGCGATCCACCGCGCCGACTACCGGGGCATCGACGTGCCGCCGTCGGACCAGCTCTCCGAGTGGCGCGACCGCCTCGACGAGATGGGTGACACCACAGCGACGTTCGAGTGGGCGTTTCGCTGGCTGTCGCGCAACCGTCCCGCACCCACGCCGCAGGTGTTGGTGCACGGTGACTTTCGGATGGGCAACCTGATCGTCGACGACAACGGCCTGGCCGCGGTGCTGGACTGGGAGCTGGTGCATGTCGGCGAAATTTACGAGGATCTGGCCTGGTTCTGCATCCGGGCGTGGCGGTTCGGGGCACCCGAACATCTCGGCGCCGGCGGGCTGGGCAGCGTCGAGAGTTTCCTGTCCGAGTACGAATCGGCCGCGGGTGTGACGTTGGACCGCGACGCGTTCCGATGGTGGCTGACCGTGGCGACCCTGCGCTGGGGCGTCATCTGCCGATACCAGGCCGAGCGGCACCTGTCGGGGATGACGGAGTCGGTGGAGCTCGCCGCGATCGGACGACGGGTCAGCGAAACCGAATGGGACGTGCTGGATCTGCTGGAAGGTGGTGGGCCACGATGAATTGGCTGTACGGCCGGCCGACCGCGGCCGAACTCGTCGCCGCCGTCGCCGGATTCCTGGAAGACGACGTCCGCACCGCCACCGGCCCCGACAGTGCGCTGACCAACGCCGCCCAGCTCAACTTCCACGCCCGCGTCGCGGCCAACGTGCTGCGCATCGTCGAACGCGAGCTGCTCGACACGTCGGCATCCGAGGTCACCACCGCGCTGGCCGAGATCGGCTATCCCGACGAACCGCAGCTGGCCGCCGCGATCCGCGCCGGTGAGCTCGACGACCGCGCCGCCGAGCTGTTGCCCGTCCTGCGCACGCTGGTGCGGCACCGGCTCGCCATCGCCCACCCCGGCTACGCCAAATGAGTGATTTCGGCGCGCTCACGCCCCGCCACGGGCTATAAACGCGCCCGAATCGAGTTTGAGGGGTACTGATATGGCCGCCGACCCCGACGTCGTCGCCGATGTCGCCGAGCGCCTGTTCGGCGCCATCGAAAGGGGTGACATCGCTGCGGTGCGGCGGCTGTGGAGCGACGACGTCGTGGTCTGGAAGGTCGCCGACCGCGACCGCGACAAGGACCGGGCGCTGCGGGTGATCACCTGGTTTCTGGACGCCACGACCGAGCGTCGCTACGAGGTCCTCGAGCGCAAACTGTTCGACGGCGGGTTCGTACAGCGGCACATCCTGCACGCCAACGGCCGCAACGGCGAATTGATCGCGATGCGGGTCTGCATCGTGATCAAGGTAGGCGACGACGGGCTGATCCGCCGCATCGACGAGTACTTCGACCCAAATGAGATCAGCCCCCTACTCGATGGGACCGTGAGATGACAGAACTGCAGCAGTTCCTCGACGACCCGACCTCGGCAGGCCAGTGGCGCGTGGTGCCCGACAAGTCCAGCGTCAGCATCCGCGTCAAGTCGATGTGGGGGCTGGTGCCGGTGACGGGTCGCTTCAGCGACGTGCGCGGCGAGGCGCAACTCACGGGCGGACCAACGATTTTCGGCCGCATCGCGATCCGAACCGCGTCGCTGCGCACCGGTATCCGCAAGCGCGACACCCATCTGCACTCCGCCGACTTCTTCGACGCGCAGACGTTTCCCGACGTCACCGCCGAGATCAACGGGCTGACGGCCACCGGCGCCGACACCGTCGAGCTGCGCGGGCAACTCACGATCAAGAACACCACCAAACCGCTGTCGCTCACCGCTTCGGTCACGGTGCTCGACGATCGGTCGGTGCGGTTTCGCACCCAGACCCGCATCAACCGCCAGGAGTTCGGCGTCGACGGCAACCTGATGGGCATGATCGTTGACATTGCGACGATCTCGGGCGACATCGTGTTCCGGCACGAAGGCTAGCCGTACCATCGGCGCATGGTCGAGTCATCGCGTCCGTTGCGGATCCTGGTTTACAGCGACAATCCACGGGTCAGGGAGCAGGTCCAGCTGGCACTGGGCAAGCGGGTGCACCCCGACCTGCCCGAGTTGACCTACGTCGAGGTCGCCACCGGCCCGATGGTGATCCGCCAGATGGACAAAGGCGGGTTCGACCTCGTGATCCTGGACGGCGAAGCCGCCCCGACCGGCGGTATGGGCATCGCCAAACAGCTCAAGGACGAGATCGCCGACTGCCCACCGATACTGGTGCTCACCGGCCGCGCGGACGACGCCTGGTTGGCCCGGTGGTCGCGCGCGGAGGCCGCGGTCCCCCACCCGATCGATCCGATCCGGTTGGGTGATGCCGTGGTGTCTCTGCTGCGCACCCCGGTGCGATAGCCAGAACCGACGAAATAAGCTGTCGCACTTGCCTATTCAAGGCATGACGACATAGCCAGACCGGCTAGTAGCGATACTAACCAAAACGTGTGGCGGTAATCGCAAACCCCGCTAGGGTGTGGGTAAGCTCACATCGACAGCCCACGAGGGAGCGATTTCGCGGTATGGATTTGTACACGCCAATCCTGGTGCTTGGCGCCATTGCGGCGGTGTTCGCGGTCGGCTCGGTAGGCATTGCATTGCTTGTCGGTCCGCGCCGCTACAACCGCTCGAAGCTGGAGGCCTACGAGTGCGGCATCGAGCCGCTGCCGCCCGACGATCTGTCACGCCTCGGGGTCGGTCAACGGTTTCCGATCAAGTACTACCTGACCGCGATGCTGTTCATCATCTTCGACATCGAGATCGTGTTCTTGTACCCGTGGGCGGTGGCGTTCGACAGCCTGGGGCTGTTTGCGCTGGTAGAGATGCTGCTGTTCATGGCGGCGGTGTTCGTCGCCTACGCGTACGTATGGCGGCGGGGAGGCCTGACATGGGACTAGAGGAAAAGCTGCCCGCCGGGATTCTGCTGTCCACCGTCGAGACGGTCGCCGGCTACATCCGGAAGGGCTCGTTGTGGCCTGCGACCTTCGGCCTGGCCTGCTGCGCGATCGAGATGATGGCCACGGCCGGCCCGCGGTTCGACATCTCCCGGTTCGGGATGGAACGGTTCTCCGCCACGCCGCGGCAGGCCGATCTGATGATCGTCGCGGGCCGGGTCAGCCAGAAGATGGCGCCGGTGCTGCGGCAGATCTACGACCAGATGGTCGAGCCCAAGTGGGTGCTGGCGATGGGCGTGTGCGCATCGTCGGGCGGGATGTTCAATAACTACGCGATCGTGCAGGGCGTCGACCACGTCGTCCCGGTCGACATCTACCTGCCCGGGTGCCCGCCGCGGCCCGAGATGTTGCTGCACGCGATCCTCAAGCTGCACGACAAGATTCAGCAGATGCCGCTCGGCGTCAACCGCGAAGAGGCGATCCGCGAAGCCGAGCAGGCAGCGCTGGCCGTGCCGCCCACCATCGAACTCAAGGGTTTGCTGCGGTGAGCGATAACGAAACCGGCGCCTCGGCTGACGCGCCCGACATCATCGGCGTGCGCCGCGGCATGTTCGGTGTCGAGGGCACCGGTGACACATCGGGCTACGGCCGCCTCGTCCAGCCGATCGAGCTCCCGGGCAGCTCACCGCGGCCGTACGGCGGCTATTTCGACGACGTCGTCGACACGCTGCAGGCCGCGCTGGGTGATGACGGTTACCGGGAGTCGATCGAGCGGGTGGTGGTGTACCGCGACCAGCTGACACTGGAGGTGTTCCGCGGGCAGCTACCCGTGGTCGCGCAGGCGTTGCGCGACGATCCCGGGCTGCGCTTCGAGCTGTGCCTTGGCGTCAGCGGGGTGCACTACCCGGACGACACCGGGCGCGAACTGCACGCGTTCTACCCGCTGATGTCGATCACCCACAATCGGCGGATCCATCTGGAGGTGGCCGCACCGGATGCCGATCCGCACATCCCGACGCTGTTCGGCGTGTATCCGACCGTCGACTGGCATGAACGCGAGACCTATGACTTCTTCGGGATCATCTTCGACGGCCATCCGTCGCTGACCCGCATCGAAATGCCCGACGACTGGGTCGGGCACCCGCAACGCAAGGACTACCCGTTGGGCGGCATCCCGGTGGAATACCACGGCGCCGAGATCCCGCCGCCCGATCAGCGGAGGGCCTACAACTGATGAGCGCATCCCCCACCCCGCCCGGGCAGGGCGGTACTCACCCCTCGGGCGCATCCGATGACGGACCGGTTGTCGTTGTCGGCGGCCAGGATTGGGACCAGGTCGTGCAGGCCGCCAGGGACGCGGCGACGCACGCCGACGAACGGATCGTCGTCAACATGGGCCCACAGCACCCCTCGACGCACGGTGTGCTGCGCCTGATCCTCGAGATCGAGGGCGAGACGGTCATCCAGGCCCGCTGCGGAATCGGCTACCTGCACACCGGCATCGAGAAGAACCTGGAGTTCCGCAACTGGGCGCAGGGGGTCACCTTCGTGACCCGGATGGACTACCTCTCACCGTTTTTCAACGAGACGGCGTACTGCCTGGCGGTCGAGAAGCTGCTGGGCGTCACCGACGACATCCCGGAGCGGGCCAGCGTCATCCGGGTGATGATGATGGAGCTCAACCGGATCTCGTCGCATCTGGTCGCGTTGGCCACCGGCGGTATGGAACTCGGCGCGATGAGCGCGATGTTCTACGGCTTCCGCGAGCGCGAGTTGGTGCTCAACGTCTTCGAAGCGGTCAGCGGGCTGCGGATGAACCACGCCTACGTCCGCCCCGGCGGGGTGGCGATGGACCTGCCCGACGACGCGATCCCCCAGATCCGCGATCTGCTCGAGCTGCTGCCGAAACGGGTGAAGGACCTCGAGGACCTGCTCAACGAGAACTACATCTGGAAGGCTCGCACACAGGGCATCGGCTACTTGGATCTGACCGGATGCATGGCGCTCGGTGTCACCGGTCCGTGCCTGCGCTCCACCGGTCTGCCCCACGATCTGAGAAAGGCCCAACCATATTGCGGCTATGAGGATTACGAGTTCGACGTCATCACCGACGAGGGCTGTGACTCCTACGGCCGCTACCTGATCAGGGTCAAAGAGATGCACGAGTCGATGAAGATCGTCGAGCAGTGCCTCGACAAGCTCAAACCGGGCCCGGTGATGTTGCAGGACAAGAAGTTGGCGTGGCCGGCCGACCTGAAAGTCGGCCCGGACGGCCTGGGCAACTCACCCGAACACATCGCGAACATCATGGGACATTCGATGGAGGGGCTGATCCACCACTTCAAGCTGGTGACCGAAGGCATTCGGGTACCGCCGGGGCAGGTGTACTCCGCGATCGAGTCGCCCCGCGGCGAGCTCGGCGTCCACATGGTGTCCGACGGCGGCACCCGCCCCTATCGCGTGCACTACCGCGACCCGTCGTTCAACAACCTGCAGGCGGTGGCGGCGATGTGCGAGGGCGGCATGGTCGCCGACCTGATCACCGCGGTGGCGTCGATCGATCCGGTGATGGGCGGGGTGGATAGGTGAGCATTTTCTTCGAGCTCGGTCAGCGACCCGAAGAACCCGGTCCCCCGATCGACGGGCCGACGTCATATCCGGATGACGTCACGGCGCGGCTGGCCGCCGATGCCGAGCAGATCATTGCGCGCTATCCGCAACCGCGTTCAGCGCTGTTGCCGCTGCTGCATCTGGTGCAAGCCGAGGACGGTTGCCTGACCAATGCCGGTATCTCGTTCTGTGCCAAGCAGTTAGGCCTCACCGATGCCGAAGTCACTGCGGTGGCCACGTTTTACACGATGTACCGGCGCACTCCGACCGGTGACTATCTGGTCGGCGTGTGCACCAACACGTTGTGCGCGATCATGGGCGGTGACGCGATCCTGGATGCGCTCCAGGACCATCTGGGTGTTTCCGCGGGCGATACCACCGGAGACGGTCGTGTCACGTTGGAGCACATCGAGTGCAACGCCGCATGCGATTATGCGCCGGTCGTGATGGTCAACTGGGAGTTCTTCGACAACCAGACACCGGCGTCCGCGCGTGATCTCGTCGACGGGTTGCGCGCCGGTAACCCGCCCGAGCCCACTCGCGGCGCGCCGCTGTGTACGTTCCGGGAGACCGCGCGCACGCTGGCCGGCCTCCCCGATCCGCGGTCCGGCGGCGACCGCATCGGTGACGCCACGCTCGCCGGCCTGCGGGTCGCGCGTGAACGAGGTATGACCGCACCGGAGCCAGACGCCCCGCCGATACCCGGCGACGCGCCCGACGACCAGAAGGCAGCGGCCCAGGCCACACAGGACGCTCCGGCGCCGGGCCCGTCGGCGACGGTGCCGCCCAAGCCCGACACACCCGAGACCAACCCAGACGCAACGGATTCGCCGAGATGACCCCATTGACACCCGTATTCAGCAAGTTCTGGGACGAACCGGAGCCGTGGTCGCTGAACACCTATCGACGGCACGGCGGATACCGCGCGCTCGAGAAGGCGCTGGCCATGGAGCCCGATGACGTGATCGCGCTCGTGAAGGATTCCGGGCTGCGGGGCCGCGGCGGTGCGGGTTTCCCGACCGGTTCGAAGTGGTCGTTCATTCCGCAGGAGCGAGGCTTGCCGAGCGACCAGACCGGCGCCGGTGCAAAGCCGCACTACCTCGTCGTCAACGCCGACGAGTCGGAACCCGGTACCTGCAAAGACATTCCGTTGATGCTGACCACGCCGCACTTCCTGATCGAAGGCGCGATCATCGCCGCGTACGCGATTCGGGCACAGCATGCGTTCATCTATCTGCGCGGCGAAGTGGCTCCGGTGCTGCGGCGGCTCAACGCCGCGGTGGCCGAGGCTTATGAGGCTGGCTTCCTCGGCGAGAACATCGGCGGCTCCGGGTTCGATTTGGAGCTGATCGTGCATGCCGGCGCCGGCGCCTACATCTGCGGCGAAGAGACCGCGCTGCTGGACTCGTTGGAGGGCCGGCGCGGCCAACCTCGACTGCGTCCGCCGTTTCCCGCCGTCGCCGGGCTGTACTCCTGCCCGACGGTGGTCAACAACGTGGAATCCATCGCCAGCGTGCCACCGATCGTGCTCAACGGGGTGGACTGGTTCCGGTCGATGGGCACCGAGAAATCGCCTGGCTTCACGCTGTATTCGCTGTCCGGGCACGTCACCAACCCGGGCCAGTACGAAGCGCCGCTCGGCATCACGCTGCGCGAACTCCTCGAGTACGCCGGCGGCGTCCGCGCGGGCCACAAGCTGAAGTTCTGGACACCGGGCGGTTCGTCTACGCCGCTGTTGACCGATGAGCACCTCGACGTACCGCTGGACTACGAAGGCATGGCCGGCGCCGGAACCATGCTCGGCACCAAGGCGCTGCAGATCTTCGACGAAACCACCTGCGTGGTGCGGGCGGTTCGGCGTTGGAGCGAGTTCTACGCGCACGAGTCGTGCGGAAAATGCACACCGTGCCGCGAGGGCACCTACTGGTACATCCAGATCTACGAGCGCCTCGAGACAGGTGCCGGTACCGCAGCCGATTTGGAGAAGCTTCTCGACATCTCCGACAACATCTTCGGAAGGGCGTTCTGCGCGTTGGGTGACGGCGCGACGGCGCCGGTCGTCTCCTCGATCCAGTACTTCCGCGACGAGTACATCGCCCATCTCGACGGCGGCTGCCCGTTCGACCCGCACGCCTCGACGTTGATGGCCACCGAAGGGGTGTCCGTATGACCATTCCGGCGAGCAGACGCGACGATCCCCGAAACGGCCCGGAGAAGGGCCGCGCGGAAGATCCGCCCGTCGAGATGGTGACCCTCACCATCGACGGCATCGAGGTCAGTGTTCCCAAGGGCACGTTGCTGATTCGGGCCGCCGAGTTGATCGGCGTGGAGATTCCGCGGTTCTGCGATCACCCGCTGCTCGATCCGGTGGGGGCGTGCCGGCAATGCCTGGTCGACATCGAAGGGCAGCGCAAGCCGATGGCGTCGTGCACGATCACCTGCACGCCGGACATGGTGGTACGCACCCAGCTCACCTCCGAGGTCGCCGACAAGGCCCAGCAGGGCATCATGGAGTTCCTGCTGATCAACCACCCGCTGGACTGCCCGGTGTGCGACAAGGGCGGCGAATGTCCGCTGCAGAACCAGGCCATGTCCGCGGGCCGCCCGGAAACCCGCTTCGAGGACGTCAAACGGACCTTCCCCAAGCCGATCAACATCTCCGCGCAGGTGCTGTTGGACCGCGAACGCTGTGTGATGTGTGCCCGCTGCACCCGGTTCTCCGAGCAGATCGCCGGAGACCCGTTCATCGACCTGCTGGAACGTGGTGCGCTGCAACAGGTCGGCATCGCGACGGGTGAACCGTTCGAATCGTACTTCTCGGGCAACACCGTGCAGATCTGCCCCGTCGGCGCGCTGACCGGCTCGGCGTACCGGTTCCGGGCCCGACCGTTCGACCTGGTGTCCAGCCCCAGCGTGTGCGAGCACTGCGCGTCCGGATGCGCCCAGCGCACCGATCACCGCCGCGGAAAAGTGATGCGGCGATTGGCCGGTGACGATCCACAGGTCAACGAGGAATGGAACTGCGACAAGGGTCGCTGGGCGTTCACCTACGCCACCCAGGGCGATCGGATCACCACCCCGCTGATCCGTGACGAGGACGGCAGTTTTCGGCCCGCCTCCTGGGCGGAGGCACTCGCGGTGACCGGTGCCCGCCTGGCGGCGGCCAACGGCCGCACGGGCCTGCTCGTGGGTGGACGGGTGACGATGGAGGACGCCTACGCCTATGCCAAGTTCGCCCGGATCGCGCTGAACACCAACGACATCGACTTCCGGTCCCGCCCGCACAGTGCCGAGGAGGCCGACTTCCTGGCCAGCGATGTCGCCGGTCAGCCGATGACGGCGACCTACACCGACCTGGAGAACGCGCCCGCGGTGCTGCTGGCCGGCTTCGAGCCCGAAGAGGAATCACCGATCGTCTTTCTGCGGCTGCGCAAGGCCACCCGCAAGAAGGGGCTGCAGGTCATCTCCGTCGCCCCGTTCGCCACCCGCAGCCTCACCAAGATGGGGGGCCGCCTGGTTGCGGCGCCGCCGGGCGGCGAGGCCGCCGCCCTCGACGGACTGGCCGACGACGAACAGCTGAAGCAGCCGGGAGCGATCATCCTCGTCGGTGAACGCCTGGCCACCTCGCCCGGCGCCCTTTCCGCCGCAAGCAGATTGGCCGCGCAGACCGGTGCCCGGCTGGCCTGGATACCGCGTCGCGCCGGCGAGCGCAGCGCGGCCGAGGCCGGGGCCCTACCGAACCTGCTGCCCGGCGGGCGGCCCGTCGCCGATGCGACCGCACGCGCGCAGACCGCCGAGGCCTGGCATGTCGACGACCTGCCGAGCACACCCGGCCGTGATACGTCGGCGATCCTCGAGGCCGCCCGCAGCGGCCAGTTGGATGCCCTGCTGGTCGGCGGTGTGGAGCTCGCCGACCTTCCCGACCCCGACGCCGCGCTGGCCGCGCTCGAGGCCGCCCCGTTCGTGGTCAGCCTGGAGCTTCGGGAAAGCGCGGTCACCGCGGTCGCCGATGTGGTCTTCCCCGTCGCGCCGGTGGTGGAAAAGGCGGGCTCCTACCTGAACTGGGAGGGCAGGCTTCGCCCGTTCGAACCGTCCTTGCAGACCAACGCCATTCCGGATTCCCGCGTGCTGAACTACCTGGCGGACGAACTCGGGGTCGCGCTGAACATGGCGGACCCATCGGTCGGTGTCGACGAGATGGTGCGGCTGGGGGTCTGGGCGGGGCCGCGACCCGCCGCACCACAGGTGCCGGCCGCACCGCCGGCCACACCGGACGCGGGTCAGGCCGTGCTGTCGAGTTGGCGTCTGCTGCTCGACGCGGGACGCCTGCAGGACGGCGAACCCCACCTCGCGGGCACCGCGCGTGCGCCGGTCGCGCGGCTCTCGGCGCCGACGGCCGCCGAAATCGGCGCTGGTGAAGGGGATTCGGTGCGGGTCAGCACCGACCGCGGGGCGATCACGCTGCCGCTGGTGATCACCGACATGGCCGACCGCGTGGTGTGGTTACCGATGAACTCCGTCGGCTCCGGGGTGCACCAGAGCCTGGGCGTGACAGCCGGAGCCGTGGTTTCGATAGAACGGGTAGCGCAATGACCCATCCGGATCCGACACTGTTCGGGCACGACCCGTTGTGGCTGATCGTCGTGAAGGCGGTCGCGATCTTCGCGTTCTTGATGCTGACCGTCCTCGCGGCGATCCTGATCGAACGTAAGCTGTTGGGCCGCATGCAGATGCGGTTCGGCCCGAACCGTGTTGGACCGCGCGGGCTGCTGCAGTCGCTGGTCGACGGCGTCAAGCTGGCCCTCAAGGAGGGACTGATCCCCGCCGGTGCCGACAAGTTCATCTACCTGGCGGCGCCGGTGATCGCCGCGATCCCGGCTTTCATCGCGTTCGCGGTGATCCCGATGGGCGGCGAAGTGTCGATATTCGGGCACCGCACCGCGCTTCAGCTCACGGACATGCCCGTCGCCGTGCTCTACATCCTCGCCGCCACCTCGATCGGCGTGTACGGGATCATGTTGGCCGGCTGGGCATCCGGTTCCACCTACCCGCTACTGGGCGGGCTGCGTTCCACCGCCCAGGTGATCTCCTATGAGATCGCGATGGGGCTGTCTTTTGTCGCGGTCTTCATCTACGCGGGCACGATGTCGACGTCGGGCATCGTGGCCGCCCAGGACGGCATCTGGTTCATCTTCCTGCTGCTGCCGTCGTTCGTCATCTACGTCACCTCGATGGTCGGCGAGACCAACCGGGCGCCCTTCGACCTGCCCGAAGCCGAAGGCGAGCTGGTCGGCGGGTTCCACACCGAATACTCGTCGATCAAGTTCGCGATGTTCATGCTCGCCGAGTACGTCAACATGACGACCGTGTCGGCGTTGGCCACCACGTTGTTCCTCGGCGGCTGGCACGCCCCGTGGCCGATCAACATGTGGGACGACGCCAACACCGGCTGGTGGCCGCTGCTGTGGTTCACCCTCAAGGTGTGGGGCTTTTTGTTCATGTACTTCTGGCTGCGCGCCACGCTGCCGCGGATGCGCTACGACCAGTTCATGGCGATGGGCTGGAAGGTGCTCATCCCGATTTCACTGGCCTGGATCATGATCGTCGCCGTCGCGCGCGCCCTGCGCAACAACGGCGTCGACGAGATGGCCACGGTGGTGTTCTCGGCTGGTGCGATCATCGCTTTGCTGATCGTCATCGTGCTGTGGAGAACTGTGCGCGGCAGGGCAACTCGCAAACCCCCCACCCAGCAGCTGGATCCCGAGATTTTCCCCATACCGCCGCTGCCGGTTCCTGAGAAGCCGACCGCAACGAAGGAGCGAGCCGATGCGTAAGTTTTTCGACGCGATAGCGGGTTTCGCGGTCACGTTCGGGACCATGTTCAAAAAGCCGATCACCGAGGAGTATCCGGAGAAACCGGGTCCGGTCGCGCCCCGCTATCACGGCAGGCACCAACTCAACCGCTACCCCGACGGGTTGGAGAAGTGCATCGGTTGCGAACTGTGCGCGTGGGCATGTCCGGCCGACGCCATCTACGTCGAGGGTGACGACAACACCGAGGAGGAACGGTACTCGCCCGGTGAGCGCTACGGCCGCGTCTACCAGATCAACTACCTGCGGTGCATCGGCTGCGGCTACTGCGTCGAGGCCTGCCCCACCCGCGCGTTGACGATGACCAACAATTACGAAATGGCCGACGACAACCGCGCCGACCTGATCTTGGGCAAGGACAAGCTGCTGGCCCCGCTCGAACCCGGAATGCTGCCGCCGCCGCACCCGATGGCCGAGGGCAGCACCGATGAGGACTACTACCTCGGAAACATCAAGCCGGTCACCGAGGACATCCGATGACGCTCGAGTGGGTGGCCTCGATGGCCGCCGACACCGCGGGCCGCACCACGACCACCGAAGCGGTGCTGTTCTGGGTGCTCGGCGCTGTCGCGCTGATCGGCGCCCTCGGCGTGGTGATCGCGCCCAAGGCGGTGTACTCCGCGATGTTCCTGGCGATGACGATGATCGTGCTGGCGGTGTTCTACATCGCGCAGGGCGCACTGTTCCTCGGCGTCGTCCAAGTGGTGGTCTACACCGGCGCGGTGATGATGCTGTTCCTGTTCGTCATGATGCTGATCGGCGTCGACTCCGCGGAGTCTCTGGTGGAAACCATTCGGGGACAACGTGTTGCCGCGGTCGTGTTCGGTGTCGGTTTCGGGATCCTGATGATCGCCGGAATCGGAAACGTCTCGGCTGGCGGGTTCGTCGGGCTGGCACAGGCCAATGCCGGCGGCAACGTCGAGGGTTTGGCGGCGTTGATCTTCATCCGCTACCTGTGGGCATTCGAGCTGACCAGCGCGCTGCTGATCACCGCCGCGCTCGGCGCGATGGTGCTGGCGCACCGGGAACGCTTCGCGCGTCGCAAGAGTCAGCGCGAGCTCGCCGAAGAGCGGTTCAAACCCGGCCGTTATCCGACGACGTTGCCCAATCCCGGTGTCTATGCCCGCTATAACGCCGTCGACGTTGCGGCGCGCCTGCCCGACGGCTCCGATTCAGAGCTGTCCGTGAGCCCCATCCTGCAGAAGCGTTCCGTCACCTCGGTCAACGGCGGGAACGGTGAGACATGAACCCAGACAACTACCTGTACCTGTCGGCGCTGTTGTTCACCATCGGCGCCAGCGGAGTGCTGCTGCGCCGCAACGCGATCGTGATGTTCATGTCCGTCGAGTTGATGCTCAACGCCGCCAACCTGGCCTTGGTCGCGTTCTCACGGATGCACGGCCAGCTGGACGGCCAGGTGGTGGCGTTCTTCACCATGGTTGTCGCCGCATGCGAGGTCGTGGTTGGCCTGGCGATCATCATGACCATTTTCCGCACGCGCCGCTCGGCCTCCGTCGACGACGCCAACCTGCTGAAACACTAAGGGATGATGACAACTCCGGTGTGGCTTACGATCGCCCTTCCGTTGGTGGGTGCCGCGATACTGCTGATCGGCGGCCGACGCACCGACAGCTGGGGTCATCTCTTGGGTTGTGCGGCGTCGATCGCGTCGTTTGTGGTCGGTGCGGTGCTGTTCACCGACATGCTCGGCCGCGACGCCGAACACCGCACGATCCACGAGCACCTGTTCTCCTGGGTGCCGGTGGCCGAGCTGCAAGTCGACTTCGGCCTGCAGCTCGACCAGCTGTCGATGTGTTTCGTGCTGCTGATCACCGGCGTCGGCTCGTTGATCCACATCTACTCGATCGGCTACATGGCCGACGACCCCGGCCGCAGACGGTTTTTCGCCTACCTGAACCTGTTCCTCGCCGCGATGCTGCTGCTGGTCCTCGCCGACAACTACCTCGGCCTCTACGTCGGGTGGGAAGGCGTGGGCCTGGCGTCGTACCTGCTGATCGGTTTCTGGGCGCACAAGCCCTCGGCGGCCACCGCGGCCAAGAAGGCCTTCGTCGTCAACCGCGTCGGCGACATGGGCCTGGCGATCGCCATTTTCGCGATGTTCGCCCACATCGGCTCCATTTCGTATGAAGCCGTTTTCGCCGCCGCGCCCGACGTCAGCGACGGCGCGCTGACGGTGATCGGGCTGCTGCTCCTGCTGGGTGCGTGCGCGAAGTCGGCTCAGGTGCCGCTGCAGTCCTGGCTCGGTGACGCGATGGAAGGTCCGACGCCGGTGTCGGCGCTCATCCACGCCGCCACGATGGTGACCGCCGGTGTCTACCTGATCGTGCGTTCCGGGCCGGTGTTCGAGCTGTCGGCGACCGCGCAGCTGGCCGTCGTGATCGTCGGTGCCGTCACGTTGCTGTTCGGCGCGATCATCGGCTGCGCCAAGGACGACATCAAGAAAGCGCTTGCGGCGTCGACGATGTCGCAGATCGGTTACATGGTGCTGGCCGCCGGCCTCGGCCCGGTCGGCTACGCGTTCGCGATCATGCACCTGCTGACCCACGGCTTCTTCAAGGCCGGGCTGTTCCTGGGGGCCGGGTCGGTGATGCACGCGATGGACGACGAGGTCGACATGCGCCGTTACGGCGGCCTGCGCAAGGCGTTGCCGATCACGTTCGCGACGTTCGGGCTGGGCTACCTCGCGATCATCGGCGTGCCGCCGTTGGCCGGGTTCTTCTCCAAGGACGGGATCATCGAAGCGGCGCTCGGCGCGGGCGGTGTCAAGGGCCCGATCCTCGGCGGCACCGCGATCCTCGGTGCGGGCATCACCGCGTTCTACATGACCCGGGTGATGCTGATGACATTCTTCGGCGAGAAACGTTGGGCCGCTCAAGCACATCCGCACGAGTCACCGAAGGTGATGACCTGGCCGATGATCCTGCTGGCCATCGGCTCGGTCGGATCGGGTGCGGCATTCGCGATCGGCGGCACCCTCGAACGCTGGCTGGAACCCGTTGTCGGAGCACACGAAGTGCACCACATCGCGCCGGTCTGGGTGGTCACCACGATCATCCTGGCCGTGGTGGCGGTCGGCATCCTGATCGCCTACCGGATGTACGGCGTCCGGCCGGTGCCCGACGAGGCGCCCGCCGGTTCGCTGCTGACAGTGGCGGCCCGGGCCGATCTGGGTGGCGACGCCTTCAACGAAGAGGTGTTCATGGTTCCGGGACAGAGGCTGACCAGGTCGCTGGTCGAAATGGATGACCAAGCCGTCGAGGGGGTGGCCACCGGGCTCGCCTCCCTGGTGTCGCGCACCTCGAGAGGGCTGCGGCAGTTGCAGACCGGGTTCGCCCGCTCCTACGCGTTGTCCATGCTGGCCGGCGCCATGCTGCTGGCCGGCGCGATCCTGGCGGTGCAGCTGTGGTGACCTCGTTTCCGTGGTTGACGGTGCTGTGGGCGGTGCCGATCGTCGGCGCCGCGGTGGTGATCCTGCTCCCGGCGGCGCAGCGCGTGTTGGCCAAGTGGCTGGCGCTGGTGGTTTCGCTCGTGGTGCTGGTCATCACGGTGTTCCTCGCGGTGCGCTTCGATCCCGGCGGTGAGCAATATCAGTTCGTCGAATCCCACCGCTGGATACCGTCGTTCGGCACCGGATACATCCTGGGCCTGGACGGCATCGCGCTGGCGATCGTCGCGCTGGCCGCGGTGTTGGTGCCGCTGCTGCTGATCGCCGGCTGGAACGACGTCCGCGACCACGCCGCATGGGGCGGGCGCTCCACGCACACCTACTTCGCGCTGACCTTGGCCGTCGAGGGCATGGTGATCATGTCGCTCGTCTCGCTCGACATCCTGCTGTTCTACGTGTTCTTCGAAGCGATGCTGATCCCGATGTACTTCCTCATCGGCGGCTTCGGCCACGGCGAGAACCGCGGCAAAGCAGCGGTGAAGTTCCTGCTGTACAACCTTTTCGGTGGGCTGATCATGCTCGCCGCGGTGATCGGACTGTACGTGGTCACCGCGCAGAGCGATGCGTTCGCCGGCGGCACGTTCGACTTCCGCGAAATCGTCGCCGCGGTGTCCAGCGGCGAGTTCGTCGTCAACCCGGCCGTGATGAACCTGCTGTTCCTCGGTTTCATGTTCGCGTTCGCGATCAAGGCGCCGCTGTGGCCGTTCCACCGGTGGCTGCCCGACGCCGCGGTGGAGGCCACGCCCGCCAGCGCGGTGCTGATGATGGCCGTGATGGACAAGGTCGGCACGTTCGGCATGCTGCGGTACTGCCTGCAGTTGTTCCCGGATTCCGCAACGGTGTTCCGGCCGCTGATCATCACGCTGGCGACGATCGGCATTGTGTACGGCGCGATCGTGGCGATCGGCCAGAAGGACGTGATGCGGTTGATCGCCTACACGTCGATATCGCACTTCGGGTTCATCATTCTGGGCATCTTCGTGATGACCAGCCAGGGACAGTCCGGGTCGACGCTGTACATGATCAACCACGGCCTCTCGACGGCCGCGCTGTTCCTGATCGCCGGGTTCCTGGTGACGCAGAAGGGAACCCGCTTGATCAACGCGTACGGCGGGGTGCAGAAGGTGGCGCCGGTGCTGGCGGGCACCTTCCTGGTC
Organism: Mycolicibacterium pulveris; assembly: GCA_050205315.1. Lineage (GTDB taxonomy): Bacteria > Actinomycetota > Actinomycetes > Mycobacteriales > Mycobacteriaceae > Mycobacterium > Mycobacterium pulveris_A. Next base: position 95,065 of record JBNMRA010000016.1, read on the forward strand.
GCCGGCCTGGCCACCTTGTCGCTTCCCGGGTTGGCGCCGTTCATCAGCGAGTTCCTCGTGCTCATCGGCACATTCACCCGATACCCGATCTTGGCGGTGTTCGCGTCGACCGCGCTGGTCTTGTCGGCCATCTACATCCTGTGGACCTATCAGCGGATGATGACCGGCCCGGCTCCCGACGAACTCGCCGACGACAAGGACCGGCTCCGCGACCTTGTGCCGCGCGAAATCCTGGTCGTCGCACCGCTGATCGCGCTGTTGCTGGTGCTGGGGGTCTATCCCAAACCCGCACTGGACGTGATCAACCCCGCGGTCACCCACACCCTGACCACCATCGACCAGCCTGATCCGGTACCCCAGATCGCGGAAGGGCCGACCCCATGACCCTCTCCCCACCGGTCGTCGAATACGGCCTTGTCTCCCCGATGCTGATCGTGTTCGGGGTGGCCATCGCCGGCGTGCTGATCGAGGCCTTGCTGCCGCGGCAACGTCGGTACGCCGTCCAAACCGCGCTCAGCCTCAGCGGTCTGGTCGCCGCGCTGGTGGCCGTGGTGTTGGTGGCCCGCGATATGCGCGGCAGCGTCGGGCAGGCGGCGGTGATGGGCGCCGTGGTCATCGACGCCCCGGCGCTGTTCTTGCAGGGCACCATTCTGCTCGTCGGTGTCCTGGGCATCCTGCTGATCGCCGAACGGCACATCCCCGCCTTGGCGGAAGGCGAGAACCAACGCCGCAGCCTGGACGGCTTCACACCGCAGGCGTCGGCGGTGCCGGGTGGGGTGGCCGAGCAGGTGGCCACCAAGGCCGGTGTCATCCAGACCGAAGTGTTCCCGCTGACCATGTTCGCGATCGGCGGCATGCTGCTCTTTCCGGCATCCGATGATCTGCTGAGCCTGTTCGTAGCGCTCGAAGTTCTTTCGCTGCCGCTGTATCTGTTGTGCGGGCTGGCCCGCCGCCGCCGTCTGCTGTCGCAGGAAGCGGCGCTGAAATACTTTCTGCTCGGCGCGTTTTCGTCGGCGTTCTTCGTCTACGGCGTCGCGATGCTGTACGGCTACGCCGGCACCCTGGAACTGCGCGGAATCGCCTCGGTGATCGAAAGCGGGACGGGTAAGACCTCGCTGGCGCTCATCGGCATCGCGCTGCTGCTGGTGGGCGTGCTGTTCAAGATCGGCGCGGTGCCGTTCCACGCCTGGGTGCCCGATGTCTACCAGGGCGCGCCCACCGCGGTCACCGCGTTCATGGCCGCGGCCACCAAGATCGCCGCGTTCGGCGTGATGTTGCGGTTGTTCTACGTCGCGTTCCCGTTACTGCACGACTACTGGCGCCCTGCACTGTGGGCGGTGGCGATCCTGACCATGGTCGTGGCGACCGTGGCCGCGATCACCCAGGCCGACGTCAAACGCATGCTGGCGTACTCGGCGGTGTCCCACACCGGTTTCATCCTCACCGGGGTGGTTGCGGGCAACGACGCGGGGGTGTCCTCGACGTTGTTCTATCTGTTCGCCTACGGGTTCAACACCGTCGGTGCGTTCGCCGTGGTGGGTCTGGTCCGCAACGGCGCCGATGAAGAGGACACCGCGATGGCCCGGTGGGCGGGCTTGGGTCGCCGTCATCCCGTTGTGGCCGTGGTCTTTTCGCTGTTTCTCCTTGCGTTCGCCGGCATCCCCCTGACCAGCGGGTTCGTCAGCAAGTTCGCGGTGTTCAAGGCGGCGGCCGAGGGCGGCGCGATGCCGTTGGTCATCGTCGGCGTGATCGCCAGCGCGGTGGCGGCGTACTTCTATGTGCGGGTGATCGTGTTGATGTTCTTCACCGAACCGCCCGCCGACCCGCCGACGGTGGTGGTGCCCAGCGTGCTCAGCACGGCCGTCGTCACGGTCACCGCGGCCATCACCTTTGCGCTGGGCGCGCTGCCGCAGCCGCTGTTGGACCTGGCGAACAACGCCGACCAGTTCCTGAACTGAGGTTTCCTTGCGCGAGCGGCCGTGTTTGCACGTCGACACGCCGCGACGTGGCGTACAACGGCGGTCGCTCGCGGAGCATGACGGTTACGGCAGTAAACCGACCTGTCGGTACGTGGCCATCAGGTAGCGCTTCATCTGCCGGAGGTTGGGCGGATCGGGTTGCAGCACACGGTAAGTCACCGCGCCGGCGAGCATGTCGACGATGACGTCGAGATCGGCGTCGGGCGCCACGATGCCGTCGTCCTGTGCGCGCTTCAACATGGCGATCACCGACCGCCGCCGCGGCACGATGTGGTGGGTCCAATAGGTCTGCATCAGCACGGGATGTGTGACCGCCGAACCGTAGATCTGGGCGACCAGCGCGCGAAAAGCCGGATCGGCGGCGGTGCGGGCTGCGGCGTCGATGTTGCGTCTCACCAGCTGCTGCAACGGTGTCGCGGTAATCTGCTCCGTGTCCGGCCAGCGGATCTCGGCGCCGACGAGGCTTTCGATCGCGTCGGCCACCAACCGCTCCTTAGTCGACCACCGCCGGTAGATGGTCGGCTTACCGACACCGGCGCGTTTGGCGACCTGCTCGATGCTCATCGCCGAAATCCCCTGGGCGATGAACAATTCCAGCGCCGCAGTCAGGATCACCGTGTCCAGCCCGGGGTCACGTGGACGCCCCCGCGCCGACGTCGACGCCGTCACCGCACGTCTCCCCCGCCCAGCGCCCGCTGCAGCCACCCGGCCAACTCCGTATCGGTACGGCCACGCCAGCCCAGGTGCCCGTCGGGCCGGATCAGCATCGCGTCGGGTTGTGCGCCGTCACCACGCAGGATGACGACCCGCTCGCCGAGGTGGGCGTGGGCGGTCGCGGACAGGGTGTCGTCGCCGGCGGACATCAGCACCGCCCAGTGCCCGCCGAGCTCGGCATACAGCCGGGTCAGCTCGCCGTCGGCGACGCGGCGGCATGCCACGTCGGCGATACGATCGCCCGGGCGGGGTTTGTCGGCGCACCAACGCTTTTCGGCGAGCGGACCACCCCGGTAATTCACCCACAGTTGCGAGGTGCGGTAGGTCACCGAGCGCTGCACCCACGACAGGTTGACCAACGGCACGATCACCCGGTCGCGCACGAACCGGCCCAGCGCGCCGTTCGCGATGTTGACCTTGGTGACGGTGCTGGTGTCGCGCAGCACCTCGGTGGCCAACGGCCGTCGCTCGGCCTGGTAGGTGTCCAGCAGTGCGGTGTCCGCGCGCCCGGCGACCACCAGAGCCAGCTTCCAGGCGAGGTTTTCGACATCGCCGAGCCCGGTCAGCATGCCCTGGCCGCCGAACGGTGCGTGGGTGTGGGCGGCGTCGCCGCCGATCAGCACACGACCCCGCCGATAGGTGTCGGCCAGCCGGCGGTGTACCCGGAACATCGACAGCCACTCGGCGTCGGTGACCCGCACGTCGCGACCGGTGCGTTCGGGCAGGATGCGTTCTAGCCGGGCGAGGATCTCCGCGTCCGTCGGTTTCTCGGCCGATAGTTCGGGGTCGTAGGCGATCACGCGCCACATGTCGTCGGGCATCGGCATCGCGCCGATCATCCCGTCGGGGTGGATCCAGCCGGAGGTGCCCGACCGGTCGAGGTCCCAGTCCAGCCCGACGTCGGCGAGCAGAAACCGTTCGGAGAGCTTGACGCCCGGAAATCCGATACCCGCGAGACGCCGCGTCGCGCTGCTCGCGCCGTCGCAGCCGACCAGCCACGGGGCGTGCGCGTCCTCACCGGTGCCAAGGGTGGCAACCACACCGGCGTCGTGCTGGCTCAGGTTCACCAGCGGGGTGTCCCACTCGATGGTGCCGCCGAGCGCCGTCAGCCGGTCCCTCAGCGCCGCCTCGACCTCCGCCTGTGAGATCACCATCGGCGGTGCGGCCGTGTCCATTCCGGGGTCGCCGAAGCGCAGCCGCATCACGGGCTTGCCGGCGAGGTAGGCGGTGATGCGCATGGCCCGCACCGAGCGCTGCGGCAGATCACCGAGGGCACCCAACCGGTCGAGCACCTCAGATCCGCGGGCGTGCAGGAAATTGGCCCGTGACGTCGTCGCCGGACCGCTCGCTTTGTCGACGACACGCACGTCGACGCCCTGCATCAGCAGCCCGCACGCCAGCGCCAGCCCCGACGGGCCCGCGCCGACCACGATCACGTCCGGATGCGCCATGCCACGTCCTTTCGATACGAAACGGATTCGTAACGTAATGCTAGGGGTTGTGCTGGTCGAGGTCCAGCGCGAAGCCCCTGCCGCTACGTTCGTGGGATGACCACCGAAGAACTCGTCCTCGTCACCGACCACGGCCCGGTGCGGGTGCTGACGATGAATCGCCCCGCCGCCCGCAACGCGCTGGGCCGCGGGTTGATCCGCGCGCTGTACGCGGCGTTGACGCAGGCCGACGCCGACGACGATGTCCGCGCCGTGGTCTTGACCGGCGCCGACCCGGCGTTCTGTGCGGGGGTGGATCTCAAGGAGGCCCAGCGCGACGGGTCGGCCTACTTCGAGGAGTTTCGGTCGCAGAGTTGCATCAGCGCGACCGCCGACATGCGCACCCCGATCATCGCCGCGATCAACGGCGCGACGTTCACCGGCGGCCTCGAGATGGCGCTCGGCTGCGATTTCCTGATCGCATCGCAGCGGGCGGTGTTCGCCGACACCCACGCCCGCGTCGGCATCCTGCCCGGCGGTGGGATGACCGCACGGCTGCCCCAGGTGGTCGGCCTCGCGATGGCGCGACGGCTTTCGATGACCGGCGAGGTGGTGGATGCGTCACGTGCCGAGCGGATCGGGTTGGTGACCGAGGTCGTCGCGCACGACGCGCTGCTGGACCGGGCCGTCGAACTGGCAGCGCAGATCGCCGAGGTTCCGGGTCCGACCATGCTCGGGCTCAAGGAGATCTACACCACCGGGGCGGCCGCGGTGATCGATCCCGCGTTGGCGGCCGAGGAGAGGATCGCGTTCGCGCAGCACCGCGATTTCGACGGGTTGGGTGACCAGTTCCGCGCGGTGACCGAACGTAACAAGCGACAGATCGATCGCTGAGCGTGCGTGAACTTCGCCCGAATACCGGCGTGTCGCGCGCAAACACGCACGCTCGCGGCTAGAGGCTAGTGGGGCGCTTGAGGATAAAACCCACCGTCGGCGCGCCGCCGAAGTCGGGATGGGGCGGGGTTGCCATCTCCACCTGCTTGCGGGCCTGTTCGACGACGGGCGTGTCCGGATCGAGCACCGACAGGTACTCCTCGTGTGCGGCCAGCGCCGCGACCGCGTGCTCCAGATAGCCGTCGACGGTCTCCCCGTGCGTCAGCTCCGGTCCGTTCTCGAACAACCAGCGCGGCGGCTCGGTAAGCGAATCATAGGCCGCCGCAACGGCATTCGAAAACTCGATGTGGTCTCGCTGGTTCGGCTGGCCGGGCCCCCACTGCGGGCCGCTGTAGATCGTGATCACGACGTCGGGGGCCAGCGCCGTGATCTTCTCGACGATCTTGGCCCGCAGCGCCGCGGTGTCGCGGATCTCGCTGTCCGGAAAATCCCAGAAGTCCACGTCGTCGACGCCGACGATCGCCGCTGAGCGGCGCTGTTCGATTTCGCGCAGCGGCCCGGCCCGTTCCGGTGCCATCCCGTCGATGCCACGCTCACCGCGTGAGGCCAGCGCGTAGGACACACTCCTGCCCGCCGCGGTCCACTTGGCCACCGCTGCGGCGATGCCGTACTCGGGGTCGTCGGGGTGCGGTACCAGCACCAGGCCGGTGCGCCAGTCGGACGGAAACGGCTCTACTGCAGACACCCCGCTATGCCACCACACCGTGAACCAGAATGGCAGCGGTCTGCTCAACCCAGTCGTCGCCGAGGGGCTCATCGGGTTGCAGCAGCACGCGAAGCAGGGTGGCGCCGCCGATCACCTCGACCAGCCGGTCGGGGTCGACGTCGGGGTGCACCTCGCCGCGCTGTACGGCGTCGGCCAACCGCATCCGAACCGCGGCGAACAGTTCGGTGAACCGGTCCATCACCCTGGCGTTCAACTCGCTATCGGCGGCCATGTCGGCGATCAGCCCGGGCAGCGCGGCACGCACCAGCGGGCTGGTGAAGACGTCGCGGGCCGCGGCGATCATCGCGCGGATGTCGGCGGTGATGTCCCCCGGCGGCGTCTCGATCGCGGTGGGTGCGGCCGGAAACGCCGCCTCGTGCACCAGCTCGGCCTTGCTCGACCAGCGGCGGTACAGCGCGGTTTTGGTGGTACCCGCGTGCTTCGCGACGGCAGCCATCGTCAGGTTCGAATAACCAATCTTCACAAGAAGATCCGCGGTGGCGCGCAAGATCGCGGCGTCGATGCGCGGGTCCCGGGGCCGTCCGGCGCCGGGGGGCTTGTCAACCGATGACAGGTCTGCTTTCATATCGCTACTTACCGTATCGTAATTTGGGTCGACGAAGGATGGTTCCTGATGGCTAGCGAACCGGCTGTCGAAGATGTCAGCCGCCTCGAACATTCCAGTCGTGACGTCAGCACGCTGCCCGATGTGATGTCGCGGTGGCTTTCGACGGTGCTGCCCGGCGGCGTCGCCCCGCAGATCACCGTGGAGAGCGGCGTCGACGCCAACGGCATGTCCTCGGAGACCATCATCTTGACCGGCCGCTGGGAACAGGACGGGCAGCCCCGGGAACAGAAGTGGGTCGCCCGCGTCGCGCCCGCGGCCCAAGACGTTCCGGTGTTCTCGTCCTACCGGATGGATCACCAGTTCGACGTCATCCGGCTGGTCGGCGAGCAGACCGATGTGCCGGTGCCGCCGGTGCGTTGGCTGGAGAACAGCGGGTCGATACTGGGCACGCCGTTTTTTCTGATGGATTACGTCGAGGGTCGGGTGCCACCCGACGTGATGCCCTACACCTTCGGCGGCAACTGGTTCTTCGACTCCCCCGCCGAACAACGACGGGAACTGCAGGACAACACCGTCGACGTGCTGGCCCAGGTGCATTCGATTCCCGATCCGCAGATCACGTTCGGGTTTCTCGACGACGGCTCCGACGACAACGCGTTACGGCGAAACCTCAACTGGCTGAAAGCCTGGTATCAGTTCGCGGTACCCGACATCGGGCGCTCAGCGCTGGTCGAGCAGGCGCTGGAATGGCTGGAAGCCAATTGGCCGGCCGACGTCGCGGCCACGGACCCGGTGCTGGTGTGGGGTGACTCCCGGGTCGGCAACGTGCTCTACTCCGGATTTGCGCCGGTGGCCGTACTGGACTGGGAGATGGCCACATTGGGGCCGCGCGAAATGGACGTCGCGTGGATGATCTTCGCCCACATGGTGTTTCAAGAACTTGCCGGCCTGGCCGGGTTGCCCGGTCTACCCGACTTCATGCGCGAAGAAGACGTCAAGGCGACCTACACCGAACGCACCGGCGTGGAACTGGGCGATCTGCACTGGTTCTACGTCTACTCGGGGGTGATCTGGGCCTGTGTGTTCATGCGAACGAGCGCCCGGCGGGTCCGATTCGGTGAGATCGAGCAGCCCGACGACGTCGAATCGTTGTTCTATCACGGAGCGCTGCTCAAGCGGCTCATCGAAGGAGAGGCCTGATGCTCGGACCCATCGACGAATTTCCGGTACACCAGATCCCGCAGCCGATCGCCTGGCCGGGGTCTTCGGACCGCAACTTCTACGACCGCGCCTATCTCAACGCCCACGACCGCAGCGGCGACATCTTCCTGATCACCGGCATCGGCTACTACCCAAACCTCGGGGTCAAGGACGCGTTCGTGCTGGTGCGTCGCCGGAGCCGCGGCGGCGGCGACATTGAGCCGAGCGATGTCCAGACCGCGGTGCACCTGTCCGACGGCATCGATTCCGACCGGCTCAACCAGCACGTGATGGGATATCGCATCGAGGTCACCGAACCGCTCAACAAGCTGCGGGTGGTGCTCGAGGAGACCGAGGGCATCGCCGTCGACCTGACGTGGGAGGGCCTGTTTCCCGTCGTGCAGGAGCAACGCCACCTGTTGCGCACCGGAACCAGGATCACGCTCGACGCGCAGCGTTTCGCGCAGGTCGGCAGCTGGAGCGGAACCATCGTGGTCGACGGCGAAGAGATCGCGGTCGACCCGTCGACATGGATCGGCACCCGCGACCGCTCGTGGGGTATCCGGCCCAGCGGTGAACCCGAGCCGGCCGGGCGTCCCGCCGATCCCCCGTTCGAGGGCATGTGGTGGCTCTACGTGCCGATGGCGTTCGACGACTACGGGATCGTGCTGATCATCCAGGAGGATCCGACCGGGTTCCGCAGCCTCAACGACTGCACCCGGGTCTGGCGCGACGGGCGGGTCGAACAGCTCGGCTGGCCCAGGGTGAAGATCCACTACACCTCGGGTACGCGAATTCCCTACGGCGCCACCATCGAAGCCACCACGCCCGAAGGCAAGCCGGTGGTGTTCGAGGTGGAGTCGAAGCTGGCGGTGCCGATCCACATCGGCGGCGGATACGGCGGCGATTCCGACTGGCTGCACGGGGTGTGGAAGGGCGAGAAGTTCACCGAGCGGCTGACCTACGACATGACCGACCCGTCGGTCAACGGCAAGGCCATGTTCGGCGTGATCGACCATGTCGGCCGCGCAATGTGCACCGAGGGCGGTAAGACCGTCGAGGGGTGGGGGCTGTTCGAGCACGGCGCGCTGGGCCGCCACGACCCGTCCGGCTTCGCCGACTGGTTCACCGTCGCGCCGTAGTCGGTGATTTCGGTGCGCAAACCAGCGTTGAGCGCAGGTTTGCGCACCGAAATCACAAGCAATCAGCTGGCCTTCGCCGGCGCGACGCTGACCCGGCCGAACACCATCGACTCCTCGATGCGGTCGAAGCGGTGATCGATCGCGTCCAACACGTAGTTGTGCCGCACGTTCCAGGGCCGTTCGGTACCCGACTTCGGTAGCTCGTGGCCGGTGCGTTGCACGTAGCCGGCGTTGATGTTCCACGCCGGCTTCTCCTTCATCGGCCGTTCGCCCAGATGCGGGTAGGCGTGGGTGTAACCGCGCTCGTCCATGTAGGAGATCAACCGTGCGAACGCGCGCGCCGTCAGATCGGCGCGCAACGTCCACGAGGCGTTGATGTAGCCGACGCACCAGGCCAGGTTCGGCACATCCTCGAGCATGTGCTCCTTGTAGACGAACCGGTCCTGCGGCTTGAACTCCTCGCCGTCGATGCTCAACGCGACCCCGCCCAGCGCCTGCAACTGGATACCGGTCGCGGTGATGATCACGTCGGCGTCGATCCGCTCCCCCGACCGCAGATCGATGCCGGTGGCGTCGATCCGGTCGATCTGGTCGGTCACCACGTCCAGCTTGCCCTCGCTGATCACCTCGTAGAAGTCGTCGTCCAGCATCGCGCACAGCCGTTGGTCCCACGGGTCGTAGCGGGGGTTGAAGTGCACGTCGACCGGATAGCCCTCGGGCAGGTTCTTCTTGGCGTGGTTTCGGATGTAGCGCCTGCTGAGCTTCGGTGCCACCCGGGCGAACCCGTAGACGAAAACGGTGAACAGCGTGTTGTAGAACCGGGCCGCGCGGTAGCCGAGCCGCTTGGGCAGCAGCTTGCGCAGCGTCTGCACGACCGGGTTGATCCGCTGCGTCGACAACATGTACGTCGGCGAGCGCTGCAGCATGGTGACGTGGCCGGCCGTTTCGGTCAGCGTCGGAATCATGCTGACCGCCGTCGCGCCGCTGCCGATCACCACGATGCGCTTACCCGCATAGTCCAGCGACTCCGGCCAGTGCTGCGGATGCACCACATCACCGGCGAACTCGTCGAGGCCGGGGAAATCCGGGCGGTACGGCTCGTCGTAGTTGTAGTAGCCGGTGCCGAAGAACAGGAACCGCGCGCGGTAGGTCTTCGGCGCCCCGTCCTGCTCGGCCCGCACCGTCCACGTGTCGGTCGTCGAATCCCAATCCGCCGACAGCACATGGGTGTTGAACCGGATGTGCTTGTCGATGCCGTGCTTTCGGGCGGTCTGTTCCAGATAATCGCGGATGTCGGGCCCGTCGGCGACGTTCTCCGGGCGGGTCCACGGTTCGAACGGGTAGCTCAGCGTGATGATGTCGCTGTCGGAGCGGATGCCCGGATAGGTGTGCAGATCCCACGTCCCGCCGATGCGTGCCCGCCGCTCCAGCACGGTGTAGGACGCCGTCGGGTTCTTCTCCTGCACGCGGTAGGCGGCGCCGATTCCCGAGATCCCGGCACCGAGGATCAGCACATCGGAGTAATCCGTCAGCCCGTCCGTGCGCTGTGAGCCACTCATCTCGAACCTCCTTTGGTCCTGCTGAGTACCACGATATGTGTCAGCCACCCAACGCGTCGACGATCGCGGCCAACGACTCGAGCGCGATGGGTCCCGGCTGGTAGAGGCAGATCCGATCCGACACCCCGTCGACGCGGTCGCGCACATGCGCGGCGACCTGTGCGGGGCTGCCACATGCGGCGATGGTGTGCAGCACGTCGTCGTCGATCAGAGTGGCCATCTCCTGCCAGCGGCCCTGTTTGGACAACGTGTTGAGCTCCGGTTGAAGTTCGCCCCAGCCGTGCACCTCCAGAACCGGTCGGTACGCCGGGGTGGACCCGTAGAACGCCAACAGCCGGCGCGCCGCCGCGTGGTCGTCGTCGTCCACCGACACGATGATCTCCGGGATGACGGCGAAGTCCACGGCGCGGCGCCCGGCAGCTTCCAGCCCGTCGCGCACGGCCGGCATCGTGACCTCGTGCAGGAACCGCTTCGAGCCGAACGGCATCACCAACAGGCCGTCGGCGACTTCGGCGGTGGCCCGCGTCAACCGCGGGCCCAGCGCGCCCAGATATATCGGCGGCGGCCCGTACGGGTTGGGACCGGGGTTGAAGGTCGGCGTCATCAGGGTGTGCCGGTAGTACTCGCCGCGGAAGTCCAGCCGGGCACCGGTGTTCCACGCGTCGAACACCGCGCGCAGCGCCCCGACCATCTCCTTCATCCGCGCCACCGGACGCTCGAACGCCGCTCCGTAGCGCTTCTCGACCTGTGCGCGCACCTGGGTGCCCAGGCCCAGCGTGAAGCGGCCCTGGGCCAGCAACTGCATGTCGTTGGCCTGATGCGCGAGCTGGATTGGGTTGCGCGGAAACGCGATCGCCACGTTGGTCAGCAGGTCCAGGCCGGCCACCGTGGACGCCAGCGTCAGCGGCGCGAACACGTCGTGCGGACCCTCGAAGGTGAACACACCGCTGGCTCCGGCATCGCGCAGTGCCTGCGCCCGCTCGATCGCATCTGTTGGGCCGAACAGCGCTGTCATGACCTTCACGACGTGAGAGCCTAATCGGGTGACCCCTGCCGCCCTGCCCGCCCGCGCCGACGTCGTGGTCGTCGGCGCCGGGTTCGCGGGGCTCACGGCGGCGCGGGAGCTGGCGCGACGCGGATATGACGTGTTGGTGCTGGAGGGCCGCGACCGGGTCGGGGGCCGCTCGATGACCGCGACCATCGCCGGGGTGCCGGTGGATCTCGGTGCGACGTTCGTCGGCCCGACGCAGGACGCCGTCGTCGCGCTCGCCGAAGAGCTCGGTTGCCCGACCGAGCCGACCTACGTGCGCGGTAAGAACCTCATCCACTGGCGCGGCCGGGTGCGCTCCTACCGCAGCACAATTCCGCGGCTGTCGATTCTGGAACTGCTCGACGTGTCCCGGATTCAGTGGCGGTTCGACCGCGTCTGCCGCCGGGTGCCCGTCGACGCCCCGTGGACCTCGCCGATCGCCGAGACCCTGGACTCCAAGACCCTCGACGACTGGCTGCGCTACGTGCGCGCGAGCGCGTCGACGCGGGATCTGATGGCGATCATGGCGCGGGTGACGTGGGGCGCCGAGCCCGACGAGGTGTCGCTGCTGCACGCGGCGCGGTACGTCAAGGCCGCAGGCGGTATCGGTCGCATGCTCGACGTCGAGGGCGGCGCCCAGCAGGACCGGTTTCCGGGCGGCACCCAGCAGATCGCCCTGCGCATCGCCGACGAACTCGGGCCGCGGGTGGTGTTGAACGCCGTGGTGCGCCGTGTCGAGCGCCACGCCGACGGCACGCTGACGGTCGGCTCCGATCGCGGCGATGTCACGGCCAAAGCGGTTGTCGTGGCGGTCCCGCCCGCGCACCGGGCCGGCATCACGTTCCTGCCTGAACTGCCACCGGAGCACGAGAAGCTGGTAAACCATTGGCCCCAGGGCAATCTCAGCAAGGCCTATGTCGCCTACGAGACGCCGTTCTGGCGGGCCAACGGTTGTTCGGGTGAGGCGCTTTCCGACGAAGGCCCGGTCTTCATCACGTTCGACGTCAGCCCCGGCGACGACGGCCCCGGAATCCTATTGGGTTTCACCGATGCCCGCTCGTTTGACGCGCTGTCCGGCCGGCAACGCCGCGAGCGTGCGCTGGCCGGTTTCACCGCACTGTTCGGCGATGCCGCGGCAAACCCGATCGACTATCTCGACCATCGTTGGGGCGCAGAGGAATTCGCTCCCGGCGGGCCTACTGCGGCGGTGCCGACCGGATCGTGGACCACGTACGGGCCGTGGCTGCGCAAGCCGGTCGACCGCATCTTCTGGGCGGGCACCGAGACCGCCGACGAATGGACCGGCTTCCTCGACGGAGCGGTGCGCTCCGGTCGGCGCGCGGCCGGCGAAGTGCACCGGGCGCTGACGGCCTAAGAGGTTACGCGGCGCTTGGCGGCGACCGAATCGACCAGCAGGCGCAGCTGGCGGTTGACCTCCTGCGGGCGCTCCAGGATCGCGCAGTGCCCGCCGGACAGCTCGACGTACTCGGCCAGGTTGGGCACCTCGCGGGCGATGCGACGAGCCGACGTGACCGGCAGCAGCCGATCCTTCTCGCTGCCGATCACCAGGGTCGGCACGACGAGGTTGTTGAGCCCGATGTGCTGAGGACCCAGGTGGTCGACGAGCGTGCGGGCCCAGCCGCCGCGGCCGGCCGCAGGTGTGGCGGCGAACAGCTCATGCACAAACGCCGCGATCGCGGGGTCGGCGTCGCGGCCCACCGCCAGCATCGACAGGAAACGCAGGTTCGCACCGTGGATGGCACGCGGTACCGGCGTCGCGCCGAACGTCTTGAGCAACGTTCCGGCGGCGGCGATCCGGGCGCCCGCGAGCGGCGCGGGCACCGGCAGCAGCCGCACATCGCGCAGCAGGTCACCGGTGGTGGTGTTGATCAGCGCGACGGCGGACGCGCGATCGGACACCCGGTCGGGGTAGCGCTCGGCCCACGAGGTGATCGCGATGCCGCCCATCGAGTGGCCCGCCACGACGGCGCGTTCATCGGCAGCCACTGTGGCGTCGAGCACCGAGTCCAGGTCGGCAGCGAGGTGGTCGAGGCTGTATCCGTCGCGGCGCGGCGGAACGCCGCTGCGACCGTGACCGCGGTGGTCGTAGGCGATCACCCGGTAGTCGCGGGACAGGTCGGTGATCTGGTGGGCCCACACCCGCAGCGCGCAGGTGATGCCGTGCGCCAGCACGATCGGTTGCCCGTCGTCGGGCCCGAAGACCTCGGCGTGCAGGCGGGTGCCGTCGGTCGAGCGGACGGTGACCGGCCGACCCGGCGGCAATGCCTGCGCGGGGGCGAAGGTTCCTGCCTGCATGTTCGCGGTTTGACCACGTCCCATGGGTGCTCCGATCGAATTTCAGCAACGCTGCCGGATAAGTTAGCTTATCTTCTCTTCGGGTCTGGCTGGTGGGTACCGCCGATTCGCCCCAACGGGCGGCGGCTCCGATGACCGGCAACCGGGCAGGTTAAATGGGCGCCATGCGCGCAATTCAGATAGCCAGCCTGGACGGGCCACAGGCCGCGAAGCTCGTCGAGCTCGACGAGCCCGATGGTCGCGACGCCGTTGTCATCGACGTGCACGCGGCCGGTGTCGCGTTTCCCGATGTGCTGCAGTCCCGCGGGCTCTACCAGTACAAACCGGAGATGCCCTACACCCCGGGCGGGGAGGTCGCCGGCGTGGTGCGCAGCGCCCCTGCCGACGCGCACGTGAGCGCGGGTGACCGGGTCGCGGCGCTGACCATGCTGTGCGGAGCGATGGCCGAGGTGGTCGCGCTGCCTGCCGAACGGGTCTTCAAGCTGCCCGACAACGTGTCGTTCGAAGCGGGCGCCGGCCTGCTGTTCAACGACCTGACCATGCACCACGGCCTGCTGACGCGGGGCCGGCTGGCCGAAGGCGAGACGGTGCTGGTGCACGGGGCGGCCGGCGGCATCGGCACGTCGACGCTGCGGTTGGCGCCGGCGTGGGGCGCGTCACGGGTGATCGCGGTGGTGAGCACCGAGGACAAGATCGAGGTGGCCCGCGCCGCCGGCGCGTCCGATGTGGTGCTCGCCGACGGCTTCAAGGACGCGGTGAAAGAGCTGACGGACGGGCGCGGGGTGGACATCGTCGTCGACCCGGTCGGCGGTGACCGGTTCACCGACTCGCTGCGCTCGCTGGCGCCCGGCGGCCGGCTGCTGGTGATCGGGTTCACCGGCGGTGAGATCCCGACCGTGAAGGTCAACCGGCTGCTGCTCAACAATATCGACGTGGTCGGTGTCGGTTGGGGCGCTTGGACTTTCACCCATCCGAACTATCTTTCCGAGCAGTGGGCCGAGCTGGAGCAGCTGCTGGCGTCGGGCACGGTGTCAGCGCCCGAGCCGGTGATCTATCCGCTCGAGCGCGCCGCGGATGCGATCGCCGCGCTGGAGGACCGGTCCGCCAAGGGCAAGGTCGTCGTCAAGGTGCGCTGACCCGCGGCCCTTCGCACGACATTTGCGCCGAGACTGCATACAGATCGCCTTATTCGCCGAAATCGCGATCTGTGTTCAGGCTCGGCGAACCCGCGCGGGCTCAGTCGCGTTGGGCGATGATGTCGCGTTTCACCTGCAGCCGGCGCAGCTTGCCCGACGTCGTTCTGGGCAGCGTGCCGGGGCGAACGAAGATCACGTCGGCGGGCACGATGCCGCACTCGGAGGCGACGCGCCGGGTGACATCGGCGCGGACGTCGGCTTCGTCGGGGCCGCGGAACTCCGCGACGATCACGACGCCGGGGCGCACCGACCGCTCGCCGACGCCGACGGCGACGACGGCTCCCTCACGCACTCCCGGCGCCGCGGCGGCCACCTGCTCGACTTCGGCCGGAAACACGTTTCGGCCCGCGACGGTGATCAGTTCCTTGGCGCGCCCGCAGACCACAAGGCCGCCGTCGACCAGATAACCGAGGTCGCCGGTCGGAAACCATTCGTCGGCGCCCAGCGGCTCACCGCCGCGGTAGCCCGACATCATCGACGACCCACGGATCATCACCTCGCCGACGTCGGACCCGTCGTCGCGCGGTTCGATCCGCACGGACATGCCGGGTATCGGCTCGCCGAGCACCGCATGGCCGGCGTCGTCGACGATCAGACCGCGACCGGGCTCGGGAACCGTTACCGCACAAGTCGCTTCGGCCAGCCCGTATGACGGTGCCAGCGCGCCGGCGTGGAACCCGAAGCGGGCCATCTCGTCGGCGAACCGCGCGGTGAGCTCGCAATCGACGGGCTCACCGCCGTTCAGCGCGAACCGCACACTGCCCAGGTCGACGTCGGTGACGCGCCGTGAGTACTTACCGATCAATCCGTAGGCCATGTTCGGCGCCGCGGTGATGGTGGCGCGGCTCTCGGTGAGCCAGTTCAACCAGCGAAACGGCGACGCCTGAAACGCCGCGGTCGGCGCCTGCCAGACGTCGGTGCCGCCCAGCGCGCCCGCAAGCAGAAAGCTCAGCCCCATGTCGTGATACAGCGGCAGCCAGGAGCAGCCCACGTCGGCCGTTGTCACACCGATCCGGGCGTTGAGCCCGCTGAGGTTGGCCAGCACGGCGTCCGGTGACAGCTGCACCGTGCGCGGGGTGCCCGTCGATCCGGCGGTGCCCTGCAGGATCGCCACCGCAGCCGCATCCTCGGGGGCGGTGAACGTCGTCGAACGGCCCACGGGCGCAAGGGCGTCGAGTTCCTTGACGATCAGCTGCCCGTCGGCGGCCGACAGCCGCTCGAGGTGGGATCCGTGGCTCAGCACGTGGCTGATGCCCATGCCGGCAAATCGAGTCAGGGTGGTCTGCGCCCACTGATCCGAGTCGGCGCCGCGCACCGGGCCGGGGCCGATCGACACCGCGACGCCGGCCTGGAACGCACCCAGGATCGCCGCGATCAGCTCGACGGTGGGGTCTCCGGCCAGCCCGAGCGCGGTGACGTCGTCGTTGCGCAGCCACTCGGCGACGTTCTGCGACCGTGCGTGCACTTCCGGCCACGGATGGCGCCGCCACTGTCCGTCGTCCAGCACGACCAGACACTTGTCGCTGCCCGATAACCGCTTGGCAAGCGCGGCTGCCAACGAGCTCATCGCACCTCATACGTGTTGATCCAGGGAACCGGCAACTTCCACGCGGTTCGCTATCGCAAAGTTAACGGATCGGACTGCGCCGGGGAACAGGTACATCCGTGTGCCGGGCGGTGCGGGTCCGGACACCGGCGGTAGCTTTAGCTCTGCGCCGCGAACCTGGCTGCGACGGACGGTATGGAGGTTGTGTGAAAGCCCTTCTGAAGATGCTGGTATTGGGGCTTGTTGAGATCACGGTGTTCGGCCTGGTGCTGTTCGGTCTGGCCGGAACGTTCGACTATTGGCAGGCGTGGGCGTTTCTGGCGGTGTTCGCCCTTTCGACGTGGCTTCCCAGCATGTACCTGCTGCGCACGAATCCTGAGGCGATGCAACGGCGTAAGCGGGCGGGCCCGGTGGCCGAAACCCGAACGGTGCAGAAGCTGCTCATCGCAGGCTGGTACCTGTCGTTGGCGGCGATGGTGCTCGTCAGCACCCTCGACCATCGGTTCGGCTGGTCGCAGGTTCCGGCGGCGATCAGCGTGGCTGGTGACGTCCTGGTGGCCATCGGGCTCGGTGTCACCAGCCTGGTGGTGATTCAGAACAGCTTCGCGGCCTCCACGGTGCAGGTGGAGTCCGACCAGAAGCTCGTCGATACCGGGTTATACGGGCTGGTGCGCCACCCGATGTACACCGGCAACGTGATCACGATCGTCGGCTTCCCGCTTGCCCTGGGGTCCTACTGGGGCCTGCTCGCGGTCATCCCGGGGGTGTGCGCGCTGGTGCTGCGCATCGGCGACGAAGAGAAGATGCTCACCGAGGAGTTGGCCGGCTACCGCGAGTACGCGCAGAAGGCGCGTTATCGGCTGCTGCCTCTGCTGTGGTGACGTGATCTACGAGGGCCCACGCACCGAGCTTTCGTCGTCCAACAGCCGGCTCAGGTCGCGCACCGTCGGGGCCTCCAACAGCGTTGGCACAGTGAGGTGTACGTCCAGTGCGGTGTTGATCGCGGCGACCGCCCGCATGGCCGCCAGCGAATCACCACCCAGGTCGAAGAACGACTCGTCGACCCCGACCCGGTCCGCCCCGAGCACCTGCGCGTAGATGCTGGCCACGATCTGCTCGACCAACGTGGACGGGGCGCTGTAGGCGCGCGCTTCGGATGCCGGGGCCGCCGGCTGGGTCTTGGGTGCCGGCTTGCCGAACCGGCCCAGCCGGGAATGCCTACCCGGCTTGAGCACATCCATCGACAACAGCCGCCGACCCGGGTGCGCCGTCATCGCCACGAGCACCTGCTTGAACCGCTCCATCAACGCGTCGATACCTTCTGCGTCGAACACATCGGTGTCGTATTGGACGCGTAGCTCGAGTTCGCGGCCCGGCCCCGCTTGCACCGCAAGCGGATAGTGGTAGAAGTCGCGGCTGCTGAACCCGGTGATGGCCAGCCCGTCGACGGCCGGTGCGGTGCCGGTGTCGGTCGGATAGTTTTCGTAGACGAAGACGGTGTCGAAAAGCCTTTCCTGGCCGGTGATCCGGTGAATGTCGCTGAGCGCCAGATGCTGGTGCTCGAGGGTGTCGTTGTGAACCGTCTGCAGCTGGTTGAGCAGGTCCGACGGTGTGGTATCGGGGGCCAGGGTCGCGCGCACCGGCACCGTGTTGATCAGCAGGCCCACCATCGAGTCGGCGCCGAGCACCTCCGGCGGCCGGCCGGAGACGACGGTGCCGAATGCGACGTCGTGCTGCTCGGTCAGCGAGGCGAGCAGAACCGCCCATGCGGCCTGCAGCACGATGTTGACGGTGGTGTGGTGTGACCGCGCCAGTTTGGTGATGCCGCGGGTGGTCTTGGCCGGGACCCGGAACACGTCGACGCGGCGCCGCGCGAACCCGAGCTGCTGCGGAGGGCCGACGAGGACCGGGGTTTCGAAGCCGGCGAACAGCTCACGCCATACCGCCTGCGCCGCAGCGCGATCCCGTTCGGACAGCCAGGTCATGAAGGTGCGGTAGGGCGAGGCCGCCGGCAGCCGGTGGCCGTGGTAGCCGGCGAAGATTTCCTGCATCAGGATCGGCATCGACCAGCCGTCCAGCACGATGTGGTGGTTGGTCAGCACGAAGCGGTGGCGCTCTGCCGCGACACGGATCAGCGCCACCCGGAAGGGCGGCTGGTGGACCAGATCGCACACCGCTGCGCGTTCGTCGGCGCAGATTCGTTCGATCTGCGCGTCGATGTCGGAATCGGTGCCGGCGCCTTCTAATTCGACATATCGCCACGGCGCTTCGGGATCAGCGGGAATCAGCTGCAGCGGTTGCTCGAACTGTGCGCAGAACCGGGCGGCCAGATGCGGGTGGCGGGTGACCACCGCCTGCACGGCTTCGCGGAGGCGGTGCGGGTCCAGCGGCCCGCTCAACGCAATGTCGAGTTGCACCGCATACACATCGTCACCCGAGGAGTTCGCGATGCCGGCGTGGTAGAGCAGGCCCTGCTGCAGCGGGGTCAACGGCAGCACGTCGGCGATCGGAGATTGGCGGTGCAGTTCGTCGATCTGCTGCTGGCTCAACCGTACTGGCGCGATGTCAGAGGGCGTCAACCCGCCGCCGCCACGTCGGACATGCGCGCAGATACCCGCCAGCGCGTCGAACCACAACCGGCTGATCCGGGTGACCGCCGTGCGGTCCAGCGCCGACTGCGCCCACGTCCAGGTCGCGTTCAGGTGTGGACCGGTGTCGGTGTCGATGGTGGCCGCGTTGAGCTCGACGGTGTGCATCAGCGAGATCGGCATCGCGGCCGCCGCGGCGGTCAGCGACAAACCCTCTTGGCTGAACCGCCACACGTCACCGGATGCATAGGCCGCCGGGGCGCCAAGGCGCCCAAGGTAGTTGAAGCCGATGACCGGGTCGGCCCCGGCCAAGTCGGCATCGGGGTTCAGGTAGCGCAGCAGACCGTAGGTCAGGCCGTCGGGCAGGGACCGCAGCTGCTCCTTGGCATCTTTGATCACCGCGCCAAGCGCGGCGTCCCCGGCGACCACCTGGGTCCAGCGCAGCCCGCCCACCGGCCCGCCGAGGTTCAGGGCGACCGGGTACTTGGCGGTGAACCAGCCCACGGTGCGGGACAGGTCGATATGCTGCTCGGCGCCGTCACCTGCCAGCGCCACATCTTCGTCTCGACCGTGGCCCTCGACGTCGATCGCGATCGGTGCGCCGTCGGTGCCCAGGTACTGCGCCCACGCCAAAGCAAAGGCGATCAACAGGATTTCGTGCACTGCGGCGTGGAACGCGGCAGGCACCTCGCCGAGCAGCATGTGGGTGGTCTCGGCATCGAGCAGCTCGGTCAGATATCCGGCCGTGGCGAAGGTGTCCTCCGCGGGCTGCGGGGCAGGCAGTGCCGCGGGGATCGCCGCCACCCGTCGCCACGCGTCGGCCTGCGCGACGACGTGGGGGTCGCGGGCGTGCTCGGCCAGAACCTGGGCCCAACGCGCAAAGGATGTTCCCGCCGGCGGCAACAGCACCGGCTGTCCGCCGCGGTGCTGGGTCCAGGCGATGTTGAGGTCTTCCAGCACAATTCGCCAGGACACCCCGTCGACGGCGAGGTGATGGATGATCAACGCCAGCTGTCCGGTGGAGGCCACCCACAGCGCGCTGAGCATCACCCCCTGCGCGGGGTTCAGCCGCGACCGCGCCGCCACGATCGCCTGATCGGTCAGCACGTCCACCGATCGCAGCAGATCCCGCGCGTCTACCGAATCCGCTTCGGGCACAGTCAAAGACCATCCGCCCGCGCCGTCGTCCTCGGCGCGCAGGCGCAGCATGGCATGCCGATCCAGCAGCGCCTGCAGCACCACCACGACGTCGGCTTCGGTGACTTCGGTGGGCGCCTGCAACAGCACGGTCTGGTTGAACTCGTCGATCGGACCGCCGGTGCTTTCCACGCCCTTCAGCCACTGCATGATCGGGGTTGCGATCACCGAGCCGGTGCCCTCGTCGACCTCGCCGCTGGTGCTGTCGGCCAGCCGGACCACGCGGGCCAGCCGCGCCACCGTCTGCTGGACGAAGATGTCGCGGGGGCGGCCGACCAGACCGGCGGCGTGGCCGCGCATGATCACCTGGATGGCGGAGATGCTGTCGCCGCCAAGGTCGAAGAACGAGTCGTCGACCCCGACCCGCTCCAGCCCGAGGACCTCGGCGTAGATGCCGGCAAGGATCTCTTCGACCGGGTTGGCCGGGGCGCGGTAATGATCGACGTCGGAGTACTCCGGCGCCGGCAGCGCGCGGGTGTCGAGTTTGCCGTTGACGGTCAGCGGCAGCGCGTCCAGCGTCACCACGGCGGCGGGCACCATGTATGCGGGCAGCCGCTCGGCCAGCTGTGCGCGCAGCCCGGCGGGGTCGTCGATTCCGGTCACATACCCCACGAGGCGCTTGTCGCCGGGACGGTCCTCGCGGGCGATCACCACCGCCTGCTCGACCCCGTCCAATTCGGCCAGGGCGGCCTGGATTTCGCCGAGCTCGATGCGGTAGCCGCGGATCTTGACCTGCTCATCGGCGCGGCCCAGGTACCGCAACTCGCCATCGGCGCCCCAGCACACCAGATCGCCGGTGCGATACATCCGGGCGCCGGGTCCGCCGAACGGACACGCGACGAACCGCGTTGCGCTCAACCCCGGTCGGCCCACATAGCCGGTGCCCACCCCGGCGCCTGCCACGTACAGCTCCCCCACCACGCCGACCGGCACCGGCCGTAGCCAGGCGTCGAGCACGAAGAAACCGAGGTGCGCCAGCGGCACCCCGATCGGGCTGACGGCGTTGTCGATGTCACCGATCAGGATCTCGCGGAACGAGGCGTGCACGGTCGTTTCGGTGATCCCGTACATGTTGATCAACCGCGGCGCGTGTGAGTGGGTGTCCAGCCACGTCTTGAGCCGCGGCGGCTCCAGTGCCTCCCCACCGAAGACCACCACGTCGAGCACCAGATCGGACGCCGAATCGGGGGTCAGCTCGTCGATGGCCTGCAGCGCGTAGAACGCCGATGGCGTCTGGCTCAACACGTTGACCTGCTCGTCGATCAGCAAGTCGTGCAACTCTTCCGGTGACCGTGCCACCGAATCCGAGACGATCACCAACCGGCCACCGTGTAGCAGGGCACCGAAGATCTCCCAGACGGAGAAGTCGAACGCCAATGAATGGCTCTGCGTCCACACCTGTTCCGGCGGCAGCTCCAGCCGGGTGTCGATCGCCGCCAGCAGCCGGGTGACGTTGTGGTGCGGGATCGCCACGCCCTTGGGCACCCCTGTCGTGCCCGAGGTGTAGATGAGGTAGGCAATGTCATCCGGACTCGGTCCCGGTAACGCGCTGCTGGGCTGGTTGCCGATTTCGGGGGCGTCCACGTCGATGACGACCAGCCCACGCCCGGACAGCCGGTCGGTCAGATCGGCGGTGGTGACCGCGACCACCGGTGCCGCGTCGCCGAGCACGAACTCCAGCCGGGCGTCGGGCACCGACGGATCGATGGGCACGTATGCCGCGCCGGTCTTGAGCACGGCCAAGATCGCCACGACGGCTTCAATCGAGCGGGGAAACAGCAGCGCCACCCGCTGCGCGGGTCCGACGCCGCGGCCAATGAGCAAGTGGGCCAGTCGGTTTGCGGCCTCATCGAGTTCGCGGTAGGTGATCACGCGGCTGTCGAAGCTGACCGCGGCCGCGTCGGGTGCGCGGGCGACCTGCGCCTCGAACAACGCCACGATCGAGTCCGTGGCGACCGACTCGGTCAGCGCCGGGCGGTTGCCGATCACATCGATGCGGGCATGTTCGTCGGCGTCGAGGACATCGATCGCCGACAGGGTGCGGGTGGGGTCGGCGGTCATCGCGTCGAGCACCCGGTGCAGGCGTTCGATCAGGGCTTCGATGCTGGCGGTGTCGAACACATCGGTCCGGAACTCGACCGTGCCGGAAATACCCGCTGGCTCACCGGTTTCGGCCCAGCGTTCCGCCAGTGAGAACGACAGGTCCATGCGCGCGGTGTGGGTGTCCAGCGGCAGCTGGGTGACCGCCAGATCGCCCAGTGTCACCTCGCCGACCGCGTCATCACCCTGCCCGGGCACGTTCTGCCAGGCCAGCATCACCTGGACCAGCGGATGATGGGTCAGCGACCGCGTCGGGTTGAGCCGCTCCACCAGGAGTTCGAATGGCACGTCCTGGTGCTCGAATGCGGCCAGGCTGCGCGCCCGCACCTGGGCCAGCACGTCGGCGACGGTGGGGTCGCCGTCCAGGTCGACGCGTAGCACCAACGTGTTGACGAAGAAGCCGACCAGTTCGTCGAGGGCGGCGTCGCGGCGCCCGGCGATCGGGAAGCCCACCGCCACATCGGAACTCGCGCTGAGCTTGGCCAGCAGCACCGCCAGCGCGGCCTGCATCACCATGAAGCCGGTCGCGTTGTGCTCACGCGCGACCCGAGCGATCCGGTGCTGCAGCTCGGCCGGCCAGTCCACCGCAACCCGGGCGCCGCGCTGATCGGCCACCAGCGGGTAGGGCCTATCGGTCGGTAACGCGATGCGTTCCGGCATGCCCGCCAGCGCGTCTTCCCAGAAGCTCAGCTGTTGAGCGATACGGCTGGCGCTGTCCTCGAGCTCGCCGAGTTGGGCGCGCTGCCACAGCGTGTAGTCGACGTACTGCACGGCCAGCGGCTGCCACGGCGGGGCGTGCCCGGCGCAGCGGCTGGCATAGGCCACCCCCAGGTCGGCCACCAGCGGGGTGATCGACCAGCCGTCGGCGGCGATGTGGTGCACCACGGCCACCAGCACGTGTTCGTCGTCGGCGACACGGAAAAGCCGTGCGCGTAACGGGATCTCCTTGGCCAGGTCGAAACTGTGGCGCGCCGTTTCCTCGACCGCCTCGTCCAGCCGGCTCTGCTGCCATTGGCTGGCGTCGACGACGTCCCAGCCGAACTCGGCCAGTTCGGGGGCGACGATCTGCTGCTGCGGTATACCGTCGACCGCCGGGAACACCGTGCGCAGGCTTTCATGGCGGACCACCACGTCGGCGAACGCCGCGCCGAGCGCGTCGACATCGAGGCGGCCCTCCAGGCGCAGGCCCACGGCGAGGTTATAAACCGGTGAGGGCCCGTGTAATTGGTCGATGAACCACAGCCGGCTTTGAGCGAACGACAAGGGCACCACCGCGGGTCGCTCACCGGCGACCAGCGGCTCCAGGAGGTCGTCGTCGCCGCTCAACCGCGGCGCCAACTGGGCGACCGTGGGTGCGTCGAACACCGCGCGCACCACAAGGCCGGTATCCATCGTCTTGTTGATCGCGGCGACCAGGCGCATCGCCAGCAGTGAATCGCCGCCGAGGTCGAAGAACGAGTCGTCGATGCCCACCCGGGGCAGTCCCAGGACCTGGGCGTAGATGGCGGCCAGGATCTCCTCGGTCGGGTTGGTCGGGGCCCGATAGTGATCGGCCTCGGCGAACTCCGGAGCCGGCAACGCCCGCTTGTCGAGCTTGCCGTTGACCGTCAACGGCAACACGTCCAGCACCACCACCGCGCTGGGCACCATGTAACCGGGCAGCCGCTCACCCAGCTGGATCCGCAGTTCGGCCGGATCAGCGCTACCGGTGATGTAGCCGACCAGCCGCTTGTCACCGGGGCGGTCCTCACGCACGATCACCGCCGCCTGCTCCACACCCTCCAACTGCCCCAGCGCGGCCTGGATCTCACCCAGCTCAATGCGATAACCGCGGATCTTGACCTGCTCATCGGCACGACCCAGGTACTGCAACTGCCCATCAGGACCCCACGACACCAGATCCCCGGTGCGATACATCCGTTGACCCGGCCCGCCGAACGGACACGCCACAAACCGCGACGCGCTCAACCCCGCCCGGCCCACATAGCCGTGCGCCAGGCCCGCCCCGGCCACATACAA
>JBNMRA010000017.1:0-118709 GCA_050205315.1 Mycolicibacterium pulveris
CAGCAATGGGCGCAGGGAACTGGCACTAACCGGCCGAAAACTTACCCACACTCGCAACCACACACCATCCACAAACACCAAACACGCGTTCACACCCCACCACCAAAAACAACCACCAAAAAACAACAAAATAGAGTTACGGCGGTCCATAGCGACAGGGAAACGCCCGGACCCATCCCGAACCCGGAAGCTAAGCCTGCCAGCGCCAATGATACTGCCCAACCCGGGCGGAAAAGTAGGACACCGCCGAACACAAATTAGGATTACCCCCCACAATTGCGTGGGGGGTAATTCTATTTGCGACAATTCATGTCGCATTCTCAGGCGTCGCCGGATCCGGTAGAAAGGCATACGTGGCTCAGGACAGGCAAGGCGGTAACGGCGCGCGCCGTCCGCGTTCTTCGGCACCGCGTTCGTCGGGCCCGAACCGCGCTCGGCGTTCGCAGCCGAAACCCGACCGCGAACCGCCGCAGGCATCGGGCCCGCGGATTCCCGACGGCATCGAAGCCAACCAGCTTTCCCCCGAAATACGCCGAGAGCTCACAACTTTGGACCGTCCGACGGCCGATTTGGTGGCCAAGCATCTGGTGGCTGCCGGCGAACTGCTCCTCGACGATCCTGAGACAGCGCTCGCCCATGCCAAGGCGGCCAAGACCCGCGCCGGCCGGATCGCGGCCGTCCGGGAAGCGGTCGGCATCGCCGCATACCACTGCGGCGACTGGGCGCAGGCGCTCGCCGAACTGCGCGCGGCCCGGCGGATGGGCAGCCGCTCGTCGCTGCTGCCGCTGATCGCCGACTGCGAACGCGGCGTCGGGCGTCCCGAACGCGCCATCGAGCTGGCGCGCAGCGCCGAAGCCGCGCAGCTGACCGGTGACGACGCCGACGAACTGCGCATCGTGGTGGCCGGCGCGCGGTCGGACCTCGGACAGCACGAGCAGGCGCTGGCGCTGCTGTCGTCACCGCAGCTGGACCCCGCCCGCACCGGGCAGACCGCGGCGCGGCTGTTCTACGTCTACGCCGAAACCCTGCTGGCGCTGGGCCGGGAAAGCGACGCGCTGCAGTGGTTCATCCACGCCGCGGCCGCCGACGTCGACGGCGCCACCGACGCCGAAGACCGCATCACGGAGCTGAGCTGACGTGAGTGCGCTTGTCCAGGACCATGACTGCCTGCTGCTCGATCTGGACGGCACCGTCTTCCGCGGGCACGAACCCACAACCGGCGCCGTCGAAACGCTCGCGACGGTCGATGCCCGCACGCTGTATGTGACCAACAACGCCTCGCGGGATCCGGCAGAGGTCGCCCAGCATCTCGATGCGATGGGTTTCGCGGCAAGAGCCGACGATGTGGTGACCAGCGCGCAAAGCGCCGCAAACCTGCTGGGCAGCCAGTTACGGCCGGGCGCAGTGGTTCTCGTCGTCGGCACCGATGCGTTGGCCGCCGAACTACGCCGGGTCGGACTGAAACCGGTTCGGCAGTGGTCGGACGGTCCGGTCGCGGTGGCACAGGGCCATTCGCCCCAGACCGGCTGGCCGGATCTGGCCGAAGCGGCGCTGGCCATCCGCAGCGGTGCGCTGTGGGTCGCGGCCAACGTCGATCTGACGCTGCCGTCCGAACGGGGTCTGTTGCCGGGCAACGGATCGATGGTGGCGGCGCTGCGCGCGGCGACCGGCGCCGAACCGCAAGTCGCCGGAAAGCCGCAACCCACGATCTTCGCAGATGCGTTGGCGCGCGGTGATTTTCGTGCCCCGCTGGTCGTCGGCGATCGGCTCGACACCGACATCGCGGGTGCCAATGCGGCCGGTCTGCCCAGCCTGATGGTGCTCAGCGGGGTCAGCACCGCAGACGAACTCATCCGCGCCGCGGCGCAGGAACGACCCGACTACCTCGCTGCGGACCTTCGCTCGCTCTACGCCCGCCCAGACATCCTGCGCATCGACGCGCACCCCGCCTGGCATGTCGACGTCGACTCCGCTGAAGTGGTGGTGCACGCCACCGGACGCGATCCATCCGATCCGCTGTCGGTGGTCCGGGCCACCGCCAGCGCGGTCTGGAGCGCCGAACTCGACGGCAGCGCCGTCACCGTGACCGCCGGCGACGACACCGCACGACAAGCACTGCAGCGGTGGTCCCTGGTCGGTCCGCCGCATCGACTAGCGTGAGTATCGACATGAGTACCGACCCGGACCAGATTCGCGCCCAGATCGCCGCACTGCTGGCCGATCTGCCCGACCCCGCCCAAGACGGTGTCGAGCTGGCCGACGCCGACATCGACGCCCTCGCGGCCCGGTTGGAAGAGGCGCATGAACTGCTGGTTCAGGCGCTGGAATCGGTCGAGAAGGGATGACCGTCCGTGACGAGGCGGGCACGTGTTGATGCCGAGCTGGTGCGACGCGGGCTGGCCCGCTCTCGCCAGCAGGCAGCCGAACTGATCGGGGCCGGGCGGGTGAGCATCAACGGGATGCCGGCCGCCAAGCCGGCGACCGCGGTTTCGGTCACCGCCACCCTCACCGTCGACGCCGACGAACGCAGCTGGGTGTCCCGTGGCGCGCACAAACTGCTCGGTGCGTTGGACCGCTTCGCGCTGGCGGTCGACGGGCGACGGTGTCTGGATGCCGGGGCTTCGACCGGGGGGTTCACCGAAGTCCTGCTCGACAGGGGTGCCCGCGAAGTGGTGGCCGTCGACGTCGGCTACGGGCAGCTGGCCTGGCCGCTTCGACGCGACCCACGGGTGACGGTGATGGAACGCACCAACGTGCGGGAGTTGACCGCCGACGCGATCGGGGGCACCGTCGATCTGGTGGTGGCCGACCTGTCGTTCATCTCGCTGGCAACGGTGCTGCCGGCGCTGACGTCATGTGCAGCGCCCGACGCCGATATCGTGCCGATGGTGAAACCTCAGTTCGAGGTCGGCAAGGACCGCGTCGGTGCGGGCGGGGTGGTCTCTGATCCGGGCCTGCGTACCGAGGCGGTGCTCGCTGTCGCGCGTCGCGCGGCCGAACTGCAGTGGCACACCGTGGCCGTGACCGCAAGCCCGCTGCCCGGCCCGTCCGGCAACGTCGAGTACTTCCTGCATCTGCGGGCCCGCACCGACCGGGCCCTGCACGGCGAGACCCTCGAGCAGGCGGTGGCCCGCGCCATCGCGGAGGGTCCGCAATGACCAACGGCCGCGCTGTGCTTCTCGTCGCCCACACCGCACGTGAGGATGTCACCGAGGTGGCGCGCCGCGTGCATAAAGTCCTCGGCGACAACGGGATCGGGCTACGGATGCTGTCCGCGGAGGCCGTCGACCACCGCGGGCCCGCCAACCTGTCACCCGACGACATCCGCGCCCTCGGTGTCGAGATCGAGGTGGTCGACGCCGATGAACGCGCCGCCGAGGGCTGCGAGCTGGTCCTCGTGCTCGGCGGCGACGGCACCTTTTTGCGCGGCGCCGAGCTGGCTCGCAACGTCGAAATCCCGGTACTGGGCGTCAATTTGGGCCGCATTGGCTTCCTCGCCGAGGCGGAGGCGGACTCCATCGACAGCGTGCTCGAGCGGATCATCAAACGTGACTACAGCGTGCAAGAACGGATGACGCTCGACGTCCTCGTGCGCGTCGAGGGCAAGATCGTGCACCGCGGCTGGGCGCTCAACGAGGCCAGCGTGGAAAAAGGTCCCCGGCTCGGGGTGCTCGGCGCGGTGCTCGAGGTCGACGGGCGTCCCGTGTCGTCCTTCGGCTGCGACGGCGTGCTGGTCGCCACGCCGACCGGGTCCACCGCGTGGGCGTTCTCGGCAGGCGGCCCGATCGTGTGGCCGGACCTGGAGGCAATCCTGGTGGTGCCCAACAACGCCCACGCGCTGTTCGCGCGGCCGATGGTGACCAGCCCGGACGCGGCGATCGCGATCGAGATCGAGGGCCGAGGTCATGACGCGCTGGTGTTCTGCGACGGCCGCCGCGAAATGGTGGTGCCGGCGGGCGGTCGCGTCGAGGTCACCCGCTGCGGCACCCCGGTCAAATGGGTGCGCCTTGACAGCGCACCTTTCACCGATCGTCTGGTGCGCAAGTTCCGGTTGCCGGTCACGGGGTGGCGCGGACAGTAGTGCTATCCGAGATCCGTATCGAGGCACTGGGCGCCATCAGCACCGCGACCGCCGAGTTCGATCAGGGGCTCACGGTGCTGACCGGTGAGACCGGTACCGGCAAGACGATGGTGGTCACCGGCCTGCACCTGCTCGGCGGGGGCCGCGCCGACGCCACCCGGGTACGCACCGGCGCCAACCGCGCGGTGGTCGAAGGTCGGTTCACCACAACCGAACTGGGCGACGGGGTGGCTGCCGTCATCGACGAGATCCTCGACTCGTCGGGAGCCGAGCGCGACGACGACGGCAGCGTCATCGCGGCCCGCTCGGTGAGCCGGGACGGGCCCTCACGCGCCTACCTCGGCGGGCGCAGCGTCCCGGCGAAATCGCTGAGCAGCTTCACCACCGAAGTGCTTGCCTTACATGGACAGAACGATCAGCTTCGCCTGATGCGCCCCGACGAACAGCGCGCGGCGCTGGATCGCTTCGCCGACGTGGAGACCAAACTCAAGCGTTACCGCACCGTGCGCGACGACTGGCTGGCGGCGCGCAGGGACCTCGCGGAGCGCACAGCGCGTGCCCGGGAGATGGCGCAGGAGGCCGATCGGCTGAAGTTCGGGCTTGACGAAATCGACGCGGTGGCACCGCAACCCGGTGAAGACGATGCGCTCGTCGAGGACATCAGGCGGCTGTCGGAACTCGACGCGCTGCGCGAAGCCGCCCAACTTGCCCGCGCCGCGCTGGCCGGCGGACCCGAGGACGATCCGTCGCACGAGGCGGCGTCGGCCACGCACAGCGTCGGGCAGGCCAAGTCCGGACTGGAGGGTACCGACGACTCCGCGCTGCGCGCGCTTGCCGAGCGACTCGGTGAAGCGCTGACCACGATCGCCGACGTTGCTTCCGAACTCGGCGACTACCTGTCCGAATTGCCAAGCGACGCCAGCACGTTGGAAACCAAGCTGACTCGGCAAGGCGAGCTGCGCACGCTCACCCGCAAGTACGCCGCCGACATCGACGGTGTGCTGCAGTGGGCCCGCGACGCCCGCGACCGTATGGTGCAGCTCGACGTGTCCGAAGAGGCGCTCGCCGGGTTGGAGCGCCGCGTCGCGGAGCTGCAGACCAAGGTCCTCGCCGCGGCGACCGACCTGACCAAGGCGCGCATCAAGGCCGCCAAGGGCCTGTCCAAGGCTGTCACCGACGAGTTGTCCGGGCTGGCGATGGCGGGCGCCGAGTTCACCGTGTCGGTGGCCCCGCTGCCGGCCCGCGCTGATGACTCGGCACCCCTGATCCTGCCGTCGGGCCAGCCGGTGCACGCCGGTCAACACGGCGTCGACGCCGTCGAGTTCGGTTTCGCCGCCCACCGGGGCACCGAGCTTCTCCCGCTGCACAAGAGCGCATCCGGCGGCGAGCTGTCCCGCGTGATGCTGGCGCTGGAAGTCGTGCTGGCCGCCTCCGCCCAGGGCACCACGATGGTTTTCGACGAGGTCGACGCCGGCGTCGGCGGGCGCGCCGCGGTCCAGATCGGACGCCGGCTGGCGCGGCTGGCCCGCACACATCAGGTCATCGTCGTGACCCATCTGCCCCAGGTCGCCGCGTACGCCGACGTGCATCTCGTGGTCGACAGCGGCAACGGTCGCAACAAGGCCAGCGTGGTGCGCCGCCTCGACGACGAGGACCGGGTGGCCGAGTTGGCGCGCATGCTGGCCGGGCTGGGGGAATCCGACAGCGGCCGCGCACACGCCAGGGAACTGCTGGATGCGGCACGAAGCGACGCGAACGCGGGCTGAGACCCGTCTCGGCGCATCGAGACGGCGGCCAGATCGTCGAAACCCCGAGGTTCGCGATCGGTTCGCAGTCTCGACACCGCGACGTGTTGCAATTGTGACAAAACATAACTTGTGAGGCTGGTGTTACGGCGCGCCTCCGACAGATAGCTCGGTGATCTCGACAGAATCGCCGCATGAAGATGTCAGCCCTGCTATCTCGTAATGCCAGCTCACGCCCGGGCATCATCGGCACGGCCCGCGTCGACCGCGACATCGAGAGGCTGCTCCGACGAATCACGCCGGGCGACATCGTCGTCATCGACGCGCTGGATCTGGACCGCATCACCGCCGACGCGCTGGTGGAATCCGGCGTCACCGCGGTCGTGAACGCCTCGCCGTCGATCTCCGGGCGCTACCCGAATCTGGGGCCGGAGGTGCTGGTCGCCAACGGCGTCACCTTGTTCGACAACACCGGCGATGAGGTGTTCAAGAAGGTCAAGGACGGCGCCCGGGTGCGCCTGCACGAGGGCGGCGTGTACTCGGGGGACAAACTACTGGTGCAGGGGGTGGAACGCACCGACCACGACATCCACGAGTTGATGCACGAGGCCAAGAGCGGGCTGGTCGCCCACCTCGAGGCCTTCGCGGGCAACACCATCGAGTTCATCCGCAGCGAGAGCCCGCTGCTGATCGACGGTATCGGCATCCCCGACATCGACGTGGACCTCAACCGCCGCCACGTGGTGATCGTCGCCGAGGGCACCGGCTCGGCCGCCGACCTCAAGGCGCTCAAGCCGTTCATCAAGGAGTACCAACCGGTGCTGATCGGTGTCGGCAGCGGAGCCGACGTGCTGCGCAAGGCGGGCTATCGACCGCAGCTCATCGTCGGCGATCCCGACAAGATGAGCGCCGAGGTGCTGCGCTGCGGCGCACAGGTGGTGCTGCCGGCCGACGCCGACGGTCACGCGCCCGGGCTGGAGCGGATCCAGGACCTGGGCGTCGGCGCGATGACGTTCCCGGCCGCCGGGTCGGCCGCCGACCTCGCGCTGCTGCTGTGCGATCACCACGGCGCGTCGCTGATCGTCACCGCGGGCCACAGCGCAAGCATCGAGGAGTTCTTCGACCGCTCACGCCAGCAGAGCAACCCGTCGACGTTCCTGACCCGCCTGAAGGTGGGGGAGAAGCTCGTCGACGCCAAAGCCGTCGCCACGCTGTACCGCAGCAGGGTCTCCGGCGGGGCGATCGCGATGCTGGTGCTCGCGATGCTGGTCGCGGTGATCGTCGCCCTGTGGGTGGCCCGCGCCGATGCGGCCCTGCTGGACTGGGTCGCCGATTACTGGAACCGGTTCCTGCTCTGGGTACAGGGCTGGGTCACCTAGCCATCTAGTCATCGAGGAGTAGCGCGTGATTTCCCTACGCACACACGCGATCTCGCTCGCCGCCGTCTTCCTCGCCCTGGCGGTCGGCGTCGCGCTGGGGTCTGGTCTGCTGTCCAACACGGTGCTGTCCGGTCTGCAGGACGACAAGCGAGACCTGCAGCACCAGATCGACACGCTGCACACCGACAAGAACGCGCTCAACGAAAAGCTCAGCGCAGCCGATGAATTCGATGCGCAGATGTCGCCGCGGATCCTTCGCGACACGATGAAGGACAAGTCGGTGGTGTTGTTCCGCACACCGGACGCCACCGACGACGACGTCGACGCGTTGACCCGGTTGATCGGCCAGGCAGGCGGAACGGTCACCGGAACCATCGCGCTGACACAGGAATTCGTCACCGCCAACTCCGCCGAAAAACTGCTGTCGGTGGTGAACTCGCCGATCGTGCCCGCCGGAAAGCAGCTGAACACCGCCTCGGTGGACCAGGGCTCACAAGCCGGCGACCTGTTGGGAATCACCCTGCTGATCAACCGGGATCCGAAGGTGTCGCCGGTCGACGACATGCAGCGCGACACCGTGCTGGCGACGCTGCGCGACACCGGCTTCATCACCTACGGCGACCAGCGCGTGGGCCCGGCCAACACCGCGCTGATCGTCACCGGCGGCGCGCTCGGCGAGGACGCCGGAAACCGCGGGCCCACCGTCGCACGGTTTGCGGCCGGGTTGGCTCCGCACGGCTCCGGCACCGTCCTGGTGGGCCGCGACGGCTCCGCATCGGGCACCGCCGCCGTCGCGGTGACACGTTCTGACCCGGCCCTGAACTCGGCGATCAGCACCGTCGACGACGTCGACGTCGAGGCCGGCCGGATCACCTCGGTGCTGGCGCTGAGCGATCTCACCAACGGCGCGCGGCCCGGCCAATACGGCATCGGGGCCGGCGCGTCCTCGGTCACCGTCCCGCAGTGACGTCCGCGCAGATCGGTACCCCCGACGGCGCGTCACCGACGTGGTGTCGCCCTCGGTGTTAGGGTGGGGTTCCGTGGGTCGGCAGGCCCCAAGCTCTAGGAACGGCCTAGAAAAGTAAGCCCTGCCCGTCGTCACGGAGGTTGCTTTTGCCCGCGTTACGCAAGCACCCGCAAACTGCCACCAAGCACCTTTTCGTAACGGGCGGGGTCGTCTCTTCCCTCGGCAAGGGCCTGACCGCCTCGAGCCTCGGCCAGCTGCTCACCGCGCGGGGTCTGCACGTGACGATGCAGAAGCTCGACCCGTACCTCAACGTCGACCCCGGCACCATGAACCCGTTTCAGCACGGCGAGGTGTTCGTCACCGAGGACGGCGCTGAAACCGACCTCGACGTCGGGCACTACGAGCGGTTCCTGGACCGCGATCTGACCGGCTCGGCCAATGTCACCACCGGGCAGGTGTATTCGACCGTCATCGCCAAGGAGCGCCGCGGCGAGTACCTCGGCGACACGGTTCAGGTCATCCCGCACATCACCGACGAGATCAAACGGCGCATCGTGGCGATGGCCGAACCCGACGCCGACGGACACCGGCCCGATGTGGTGATCACCGAGATCGGCGGCACCGTCGGCGATATCGAGTCGCTGCCGTTTCTGGAGGCCGCCCGGCAGGTCCGCCACGAGGTCGGCCGGGAGAACTGCTTCTTTCTGCACTGCTCGCTGGTGCCGTACATGGCGCCGTCGGGTGAGCTGAAGACCAAGCCGACGCAGCATTCGGTGGCCGCGCTGCGCAGCATCGGTATCACCCCGGATGCGTTGATCCTGCGTTGTGACCGCGACGTGCCCGAACCGTTGAAGAACAAGATCGCGCTGATGTGCGACGTGGACGTCGACGGCGTGATCTCCACCCCCGACGCCCCGTCGATCTACGACATCCCCAAGGTGCTGCACCGCGAGGAACTCGACGCCTATGTGGTGCGCCGGCTGAACCTCGCGTTCCGCGACGTCGACTGGACGCAGTGGAACGACCTGCTCCAGCGCGTCCACGAACCGCACGAGACGGTGCGGATCGCGTTGGTGGGCAAGTACATCGACCTGTCCGACGCCTACCTTTCGGTGACCGAGGCGCTGCGGGCGGGCGGGTTCAAACACCGCGCCAAGGTGGAGATGCGCTGGGTCGCCTCCGATGACTGCGAAAGCGAAAGCGGGGTCGCGGCGGCGCTCGACGACGTGCACGCGGTTCTGGTGCCCGGCGGGTTCGGTATCCGCGGCATCGAAGGCAAGATCGGTGCCATCAACTACGCGCGCAAACGCAAGCTGCCGGTACTCGGATTGTGCCTGGGATTGCAGTGCATCGTGATCGAGGCGGCGCGCTCGGTCGGGCTCACCGAAGCCAACTCCGCCGAGTTCGACCCCAAGACCCCCGATCCGGTGATCTCCACGATGGCCGACCAGCGCGACGCGGTCTCGGGTGCGGCCGATCTGGGCGGCACCATGCGCCTGGGCGCCTATCCGGCCGTGCTCGAACCTGATTCGATCGTGGCCCAGGCCTACGAGGCCACCGAGGTCTCCGAGCGCCACCGGCACCGCTACGAGGTCAACAACGCCTACCGCGACCGCATCGCCGAAAGCGGGCTGCGGTTCTCGGGCACCTCGCCGGACGGCCACCTGGTGGAGTTCGTCGAGTACGACCGCGACATCCACCCGTTCCTGGTCGGCACCCAGGCCCATCCGGAACTCAAGAGCCGGCCCACCCGTCCGCATCCGCTGTTCGTCGCGTTCGTCGGGGCGGCGCTGAACTACAAAGCAGAGGAACGGCTTCCGGGTATGGACATCCCGGAGCACGCCAACGGATCCGAGCATCCCGAGGAGATCGGGCAGCTGCTGGGCGAGCCCGAACTGCAAAAGTCCCAAGTCCGTGGCTGAGCACGACTTCGAGACCGTCGCCTCTGAGACCCTCCACGTCGGAAAGGTCCTCGCTGTGCGCGGCGACCAGGTGCGGATGCCGGGCGGGCACACCGCGCGGCGTGAGGTGGTCGAGCACTACGGTGCGGTGGCGGTGCTCGCGCTGGACGACGACCGCAACGTCATGCTCGTCTACCAGTACCGCCACCCGTTCGGCCGGCGGCTGTGGGAACTGCCGGCCGGGTTGTTGGATGTCGGTGGCGAACCGCCGCACATCACCGCCGCACGCGAACTGAAGGAAGAAGCCGGGCTGGCCGCATCGACGTGGCATACGCTCGTCGACCTCGACTCGGCGCCGGGGACATCCGACGAGAGCGTGCGGGTGTATCTGGCCACCGGGCTGACCGACGTCGGCCGACCCGAGGCCCACGACGAAGAAGCCGATCTCACGCTGCAGTGGTACCCGCTCGAGCAGGCGGTGCAGATGGTGCTGTTCGGTGAGATCGTCAATTCCATTGCGGTAGGCGGGATTCTGGCCGCCCACGCGATGGGCGATGTGTCATCACTGCGGCCCGTCGACACACCGTGGACAGACCGGCCGACCGCGTTCGCGCGCCGCAAGGGCATCTTGTGACCACGTTGCGCACCGCGCTGGAAGGCCAGGTGCAGGGATACCTGGACCACCTGACGATCGAGCGTGGCGTCGCGGCCAACACGTTGAGCTCCTATCGCCGCGATCTGCGCCGCTACACCGAGCACCTGACGCTGCGCGGAATCGCCGATCTGGCCGACGTGTCCGAAACCGACGTCAGCGACTTCCTGGTGGCGCTGCGGCGCGGCGACCCCGACACCGGAACGACGGCCCTGTCGGCGGTGTCGGCCGCGCGGGCGTTGATCGCCGTGCGCGGCCTGCACCGGTTCGCCACCGCCGAAGGGCTCACCGACGACGATGTGGCCCGCGCCGTCAAACCTCCCACGCCGAGCCGGCGCCTGCCCAAGAGCCTCACGATCGACGAGGTGCTGGCGCTGCTGGAGGCCGCCGGCGGTGACAGCGAGGCCGACGGCCCGCTGACGCTGCGTAACCGGGCGCTGCTGGAGGTGCTCTACTCGACCGGCGCCCGCATCTCAGAGGCCGTCGGGCTCGACGTCGACGACGTCGACACCCAGGCGCGGTCGGTGTTGTTGCGCGGCAAGGGCGGAAAGCACCGGCTCGTGCCGATCGGCCGGCCCGCCGTCGCGGCGCTGGACGCGTACTTCGTGCGGGGCCGCCCCGATCTGGCGCGTCGCGGCAAAGGCACCCCGGCGATCTTCCTCAACGCGCGCGGCGGCCGGTTGTCACGGCAGAGCGCATGGCAGGTGCTGCAGGACTCCGCCGAACGCGCCGGCATCACCGCCGCGGTGTCACCGCACGTGCTGCGGCACTCGTTCGCCACCCATCTGCTCGACGGCGGCGCCGATGTCCGGGTCGTGCAGGAGCTGTTGGGCCACGCGTCGGTGACGACGACGCAGATCTACACCATGGTCACCGTCACCGCACTGCGCGAGGTGTGGGCGGGCGCCCATCCGCGGGCCCGCTAGCCCTACCGGTACGCCTTAACGGGTTGATCGCCGGCACCCGCTGCCTGGAAGTCACCAGCTAAGGTCCGAGGTATTCGGACTCCAGCACCAAATCGGGCAGCATCGACTGGTACTCGACGTGGGTCTTGTGCTCGACGGTGTTCCACAGCTTGCCCTGCTGCTCGGCCATGTACGCGCGGTACTTCGGCGCGCCCGGGATCCGGACGTTGTCGGCGACGACGATCGACCCGGGATGCAGCCAGCCTCGGTCGAGCACGCTCTGCAGGTCGGGGAGATACGCGCGTTTGTCGTGATCGATGAACATCACGTCCAACGTTCCCGCGGCGAAGCCGTGCTCGTCGGCCAGCGCGTCGAGGGTTTTGCCGCCGTCGCCGAGCGTGCCCACCACGCAGGTGACCCGGTCGTCGACCCCGGCGTGCGCCCAGATGCGCCGGGCCACCTCG
Source organism: Mycolicibacterium pulveris (assembly GCA_050205315.1). Taxonomy (GTDB): domain Bacteria; phylum Actinomycetota; class Actinomycetes; order Mycobacteriales; family Mycobacteriaceae; genus Mycobacterium; species Mycobacterium pulveris_A. The sequence continues at coordinate 12,095 of JBNMRA010000017.1, forward strand.
GCATTGGCCGCGGCGAACTCGACGGAGACCACCCTGGCCGACGGGGCCGCGCGGGCCAGCCGCAGCGCACCGTATCCGCAGTAGGTGCCGAGTTCGAGGATCAGGCGGGGGTCGGCGCGGCGGACGGCGGCGTCGAGCAGGGCACCTTTTTCGTCGCCGACGTTCATCAGCATCGACTTCTGATAGGCGAAGTCGTCGATCGCGGACAACACATCGTCGACGTCACCGCGGCGCGCGTGCTGCTCCACGTACGCCGCGCATGCCTGTTCACGGCCATCACCGATCTGACCCGTTTTGACGAAGCCGGGCATGCCCATCGCGAAGCGCCACACCGACCAGCGAAGGAAGGGCAGTTTCTGCTTCAGCGCCATGGCGCCACCCTATGCCCGTCGCGGCCTGACCGCCCTGCATGTCGCCCAGCGGGTCTGCCTGACCAGGGACGCTTGTCCCGTTAAACTTGCCCGGATGTTCGCCATGCGAGTGCCGTGCCTGACCAGGGGTGGTCGCGCATGAGCGCCGACGACGGCGAAACGCCACTGGGCTTGACCGGCCGTCCGCCGCGTCCGGTCCCCGAGCCCAAACCCAAGTCCGTGCACGGCCCGGCCAAGGTCATCGCGATGTGCAACCAGAAGGGCGGCGTCGGCAAGACCACGTCGACCATCAACCTGGGTGCCAGCCTCGCCGAGTACGGCCGCCGGGTGCTGCTGGTGGACCTGGACCCGCAGGGCGCGCTGTCGGCGGGTCTGGGCGTTCCGCACTACGAGCTCGAACACACCGTGCACAACCTGCTCGTGGAGCCGCGGGTGTCGATCGACGACGTGATCGTCAACACCCGGGTCAAGGGCATGGACCTGGTGCCCAGCAACATCGACCTGTCGGCCGCCGAGATCCAGCTGGTCAACGAGGTGGGCCGGGAACAGACCCTGGCCCGTGCGCTGTACCCGGTGCTGGACCGCTACGACTACGTGCTGATCGACTGCCAGCCGTCGCTGGGCCTGCTCACCGTCAACGGTCTGGCCTGCAGCGACGGTGTGATCATCCCGACCGAATGCGAGTTCTTCTCGTTGCGCGGGCTGGCGCTGTTGACTGACACCGTCGACAAGGTGCACGACCGGCTCAACCCCAAGCTGGGAATCAGCGGCATCCTGATCACCCGCTATGACCCGCGCACCGTAAACTCGCGCGAAGTGATGGCCAGAGTTGTGGAGCGGTTCGGCGACCTCGTGTTCGACACCGTGATCACCCGCACGGTGCGCTTCCCGGAGACCAGCGTGGCCGGTGAGCCGATCACCACCTGGGCGCCGAAATCGTCTGGTGCGGTCGCCTATCGGTCGTTGGCTCGCGAAGTCATCGACCGGTTTGGCGCGTGAACGCCCAGACCGAACCGGACCAATCCGAACAGTCGGGTTTCCAGGTCCGGCTCAGTAATTTCGAGGGCCCGTTCGACCTGCTGCTGCAGCTGATCTTCGCGCACCGCCTTGATGTCACCGAGGTCGCACTGCATCAGGTCACCGACGACTTCATCGCCTACACCAAGGCCATCGGGCGGCAGCTCGAGCTCGACGAGACGACCGCGTTTCTGGTGGTGGCCGCCACGCTGCTGGATCTGAAGGCCGCGCGGCTGCTGCCCGCCGGTGAGGTGCACGACGAGGAGGACCTCGAACTGCTCGAGGTCCGTGACCTGCTGTTCGCTCGGTTGCTGCAGTATCGGGCGTTCAAGCACGTCGCCGAGATGTTCGCCGAACTGGAGGCCGCCGCGCTGCGCAGCTATCCGCGGGCGGTGGCGCTGGAGGAGCGCTACTCCGATCTGCTGCCCGAGGTGATGCTCGGCGTCGACGCGGAGGCCTTCGCGCAGATCGCAGCAGCCGCGTTCACGCCGCGACCGGTGCCGACCGTGGGCCTCGACCATCTGCACCAGGTGGCGGTGTCGGTGCCCGAGCAGGTGGCTAACCTGATGGGGCTGCTGGAGCGCCGGGGGGTGGGGCAGTGGGCGTCGTTTCGCGACCTGGTGGCCGACTGTGCGGCCCCGATCGAGATCGTCGGCCGGTTCCTGGCGCTGCTCGAGCTGTACCGGGCCAGGGCAGTAGCATTCGAACAACCAGAACCGCTTGGTGTGCTCCAAATTTCGTGGACCGGGGAACGTCCGACCCAACAGCACCTCGCGGCGGAAGTAGACCACTATGACTGACGACGCTGAATTCGCCACCGATGCCGACCTCGGCATCGACGTCGCGACCGCGCCGGAGTTGGAGGATTCCGAGCTCGGCGCGGTGCTGGAGGCGCTGCTGTTGGTGGTCGACACCCCGGTGCCGGTCGAGCAGCTGGCGGCGGCCACCGATCAGCCGGCGTACCGGGTGGCCGAGAAGCTGCGCTCGATGGCTGAGGAGCTCACCGCCCGCGACAGCGGCATCGACCTGCGCGAGGCCGGCGGCGGCTGGCGGATGTACACGCGGGCCCGCTTCGCGCCCTACGTCGAACGGCTGCTGCTGGACGGGGCACGTTCGAAGCTGACCCGGGCCGCGCTGGAGACGTTGGCGGTGGTCGCCTACCGGCAGCCGGTGACCCGTGCGCGGGTGAGCGCGGTGCGAGGCGTCAACGTCGACGCGGTGATGCGTACGCTGATGGCGCGCGGGCTGATCACCGAAGCCGGTAACGACCCGGACTCGGGCGCCGTGACGTTCGCGACCACCGAATTGTTCTTGGAGCGGCTGGGTTTGACGTCGCTGGCTGACCTGCCCGATATCGCACCGCTGCTTCCCGACGTCGACGTGATCGACGACCTGAGCGAATCACTCAGCGAGGAACCGCGTTTCATGAAGCTCAACGGCGCTGCGTCACCCGAGCAGCCGATGTCGTTTGATGTGGACCAGGATTCGGATGGCTGAACCCGACGGTGTGCGGCTGCAGAAAGTGTTGTCCCAGGCCGGAATCGCGTCACGTCGCGTCGCCGAGAAGATGATCCTCGACGGCCGCGTCGAGGTGGACGACCAGGTGATCACCGAGTTGGGCACGCGCGTCGACCCGCAGGTTTCGGTGATCCGCGTCGACGGCGCCCGGGTGCGGCTCGATGACACGCTGGTGCACCTGGCGATCAACAAACCCAAGGGCATGCACTCGACGATGTCGGATGACCGGGGCAGGCCCTGCATCGGCGACCTGGTCGAGCACCGGGTGCGGGGGAACAAGAAGCTTTTTCACGTCGGTCGGCTCGACGCCGACACCGAAGGGTTGATGTTGCTGACCAACGAGGGTGAGCTGGCGCACCGATTGATGCACCCGTCCTACGAGGTGCCCAAGACCTACCTGGCGACCGTGCTGGGCACGGTGCCGCGTGGGGTGGGCCGCAAGTTGCGGGCCGGTGTCGAACTCGACGACGGGCCCGCCCGCGTCGACGATTTCGCGATCGTCGACAAAGTACCGGGCAAGACGCTGGTGCGACTGACCCTGCACGAGGGGCGTAAGCGCATCGTGCGCCGACTGCTCGCCTCCGTCGGCTATCCGGTGCAGGAACTGGTGCGCACCGACATCGGCGCCGTGTCGCTGGGCGACCAGCGGCCCGGCAGCATCCGGGTGCTGACCCAAAAGGAGCTCGGCGAGCTGTACAAGGCGGTCGGACTGTGAGCTCGACGTTGGTGATCGCCATCGACGGCCCCGCGGGGACGGGAAAGTCAACGGTGGCAAGGGGTTTGGCGCGCGCTTTGGGTGCGCGCTATCTCGACACGGGCGCGATGTACCGGATCGTGACGCTGGCGGTGGTGCGCGCTGGGGTGGACCTGCACGACACGCCGGCCATCGAGATGGCCGCAGCCGATGTGCCGCTGTCGGTCGGATACAGCCCCGATGAGGACAAGGCTTACCTTGACGCAGAAGATGTTTCGGCCGAGATCCGCGGTGATGCGGTGACCAAGGCGGTCTCGGCGGTCTCCGCGGTGCCCGCGGTGCGGGCCCGCCTCGTCGGCCTGCAACGCGAGCTGGCGTCGGGACCCGACAGCATCGTGGTCGAGGGTCGCGACGTCGGCACCGTGGTGTTGCCCGACGCCGACCTGAAGATCTTTCTGACGGCGTCGGCGCAGGAGCGTGCGCGTCGGCGCAACGCGCAGAACGCCGCCGCCGGCCTGGCTGATGATTACGAGTCGGTGTTGGCCGATGTGCAGCGCCGCGACCACCTGGACTCCACACGTCCGGTGTCACCGCTGCGGGCCGCCGACGATGCCGTGATGGTCGACACCAGCGACATGTCGGCGTCCGAGGTCGTCGCGCATCTGTTGCAGCTCGTCCGGGACCGGGCGGGGGCGACGCCATGACCGCTGACGGCACGTGGAGCGACGAAAGCGATTGGCAGATCGGCGCCGACGAGGTCACCGAGGCGATCGAGGAGACCGCGGCGCCGCCGGTGGTCGCCGTCGTCGGACGGCCGAACGTCGGCAAGTCCACGTTGGTGAACCGGATCTTGGGCCGGCGCCAGGCCGTGGTGCAGGACGTGCCCGGTGTGACCCGCGACCGGGTGTCCTACGACGCCGTCTGGTCGGGCCGGCGGTTCGTGGTGCAGGACACCGGTGGTTGGGAACCCGACGCCAAGGGGCTGCAGCAGTTGGTGGCCGAGCAGGCGTCGGTGGCGATGCGCACCGCCGATGCGATCGTGTTCGTGGTCGACGCGGTGGTCGGTGCGACGACGGCCGACGAGGCGGCGGCCCGGTTGCTGCAACGCTCCGGCAAGCCGGTGTTCTTGGCGGCCAACAAGGTTGACAGCGAACGCGGGGAGGCCGACGCCGCCGAGTTGTGGTCGCTGGGTCTGGGCGAACCACACCCGATCAGCGCGATGCACGGCCGCGGGGTGGCCGATCTGCTGGACGAGGTCATCGACGCGTTGCCCGCGGTGTCCGAGCTGGCGGCGAGTGGGGGAGGCGGACCGCGTCGGGTGGCGTTGGTGGGCAAGCCCAACGTCGGCAAGAGCTCGCTGCTGAACCGGCTCGCCGGCGATGAGCGGTCGGTGGTGCACGACGTCGCGGGCACGACGGTCGATCCGGTCGACTCGCTCATCGAGATGGACGGCAAGCTCTGGCGGTTCATCGACACCGCCGGGCTGCGGCGCAAGGTCGGACAGGCCAGCGGACACGAGTTCTACGCGTCGGTGCGCACGCACGGCGCGATCGACGCGGCCGAGGTGGTGATCGTGCTGATCGACGCGTCGCAGCCGTTGACCGAGCAGGACCAGCGGGTGCTGTCGATGGTGATCGAGGCGGGCCGCGCGCTGGTGTTGGCGTTCAACAAGTGGGACCTGGTCGACGAGGACCGTCGCTACCTGCTCGAGCGCGAGATCGACCGGGAGTTGGCGCAGCTGCAGTGGGCGCCGCGGGTCAACATCTCGGCCAAGACCGGCCGGGCGGTGCAGAAGCTGGTGCCCGCGCTGGAACGCTCGCTGGAGTCCTGGGATACCCGGGTGCCGACGGGACGGCTGAACACGTTCTTCAAGGAAGTCATCGCGGCGCAGCCGCCGCCGGTACGCGGCGGCAAACAGCCGCGCATCCTGTTCGCCACCCAGGCCGCCGCGCGTCCGCCGACGTTCGTGTTGTTCACCACCGGCTTCATCGAAGCCGGCTATCGACGGTTTTTGGAGCGTCGGCTGCGCGAGACCTTCGGGTTCGAGGGCAGCCCGATCCGGATCAACGTGCGGGTCCGAGAAAAGCGCGGCGCCCGCTCCCGGTGACACGATTAGGGTGGCTCAGTGCCCGTCGTCGACATGATCTTGATCGCGTTGGCCGGCCTCGGCGCTGGCGCGATCAACGCGCTCGTCGGCTCGGGCACGCTGATCACGTTTCCGACACTGGTGGCACTCGGCTATCCGCCGGTGACGTCGACCATGTCCAACGCGGTCGGGTTGGTGGCGGGCAGCCTGTCGGGCACCTGGGGATACCGGCGCGAACTGCGCGGCCAGGGGCGACGGCTGGCGTGGCAACTTCCGGCTTCGTTGGTGGGCGCGGGCCTGGGCGCATGGCTGCTGCTGCACCTACCCGAGAGGGTGTTCGAGCAGGTGGTGCCGGCGCTGTTGGTCGCGGCGCTGGTGCTGGTGGTGGTGGGCCCGCGGATTCAGGCGTATGCGCGACGGCGGGCCGAGGCGGCCGGGCGCTCCGTCGACCACGTGTCGGCCGGGCGGATGGTGGCGCTGGTGGCTGCGACATTCGCGATCGGCGTCTACGGCGGCTACTTCACCGCCGCGCAGGGCATCATGCTGATCGCGGCGATGGGGGCGCTGCTGCCCGAGGACATCCAGCGGATGAACGCGGCCAAAAACCTGCTGTCGCTGGTGGTCAACGTGGTCGCGGCCGCGGCGTACACCTTGGTCGCGTTCGACCGGATCAGCTGGGCGGCGGCCGGGTTGATCGCGGCCGGCTCGCTGATCGGCGGATTCCTCGGCGCCAACTACGGGCGGCGGCTGTCCCCGAACGCGTTGCGGGCGGTGATCGTCGTCGTGGGAACAATCGGCCTGTACCGATTGCTGACGCTGTAGACCCCTTGGGTAAGCTGCGGTAAATCCGCGACCGCGAGAGGAAGACAGGTGGCTGAACGCGAGTTCCGCATCTCACCGTCGGCCCTCTGCGCGCTGGAGCCGTTCTGGCCGTCCCGACGGCTGATGGCTTTCGACGAGTGGTGTTGCGCGCGCACCTGACCCGCGCCCACTCGTCCCTCCGGTCACGCGCTGCGCATGACCACTTAATCGAAAGCTGTCGAACCTATGCGTTCGCTTCTGATCTTCGCGCTCGTCGGCGTTGGTGCCCAGCTGGTCGACGGTGCGCTGGGCATGGCATTCGGCGTGACCGCCTCCACGCTGCTGGTGCTCAGCGGTGTCGGGGCCGCGCAGGCCAGCGCCGCGGTGCACCTCGCCGAGGTGGGCACCACGCTGGCGTCGGGGTTGTCGCACTGGCGGTTCAAGAACATCGACTGGTCGATCGTGCTGAAGCTCGGGGTGCCCGGCGCCGTCGGGGCGTTCCTGGGCGCGACGGTGTTGTCGTCGTTGTCGACCGAGCATGCGGCGCCGTTGATGGCGGGCATCCTGGTGGCCATCGGAACCTATGTGGTGCTGCGGTTTTCGTTGCGCAACCCGCCGGTGCTGCGGCACGGGGAGACGCCGCACCGAGCACGGTTTCTGAGCCCGCTGGGGTTGTTCGGCGGGTTCATCGACGCGTCCGGTGGCGGCGGTTGGGGGCCGGTGACGACGAGCACGCTGCTGTCACGCGGCAAGACCGCGCCGCGCACGGTGATCGGCTCGGTGAGCGCGTCGGAGTTCCTGGTGGCCGCCGCGGCATCGGTGGGCTTCGTGATCGGCCTGCGCGACGAGTTCATCCACAACCTGCCGATCGTGGCGGGGCTGGCGATCGGCGGGGTGGTGGCGGCACCGTTCGCGGCGTGGTTGGTCAGCCGGATCAGCCCGGCGCTGTTGGGAACGGCGGTCGGCGGCGTGATCGTGCTGACCAACAGCCAGAAGTTGGTGCACTACTTCGGCATCGAGTGGCCGTGGTCCACGGGCGTGTACGCCGCGATCACCGTGGCGTGGGCGACGGCTCTGGTGTTCGCGTGGCGGACGTCGCGCGCCCCGCGGTTCGTGCCCGATGAGCAGACGCCGGAAGTGGCCGGGGAGCCCGCGACGACGGCGAAGGCGGGTTGGGGAGAGCCCACCACCCTGCGGTAGGCTTTCGAGCGCTGCCGGCGATCCCGGCGGCGGTCGCGGGCTGTGGCGCAGCTTGGTAGCGCACTACACTGGGGGTGTAGGGGTCGCAGGTTCAAATCCTGTCAGCCCGACCAAAAAACCCGCTCTGACCTCGGTCGGAGCGGTTTTCTAGTTCTGGGTTATCTCGTAATTCACAGCCAGTGGGCTCAGCAGCGACCCTTGCGGTCTGAATGGACCAGGATCCGTCCGAAGAGGGCGGCGCCGGCGGCGCGAAGGTCGTCGTGTTTGGCGTCGGAGTAGATCGACAGCGAGACTGCTGGATCGCAAGTCGGTCGAGCAGCCCACGGCATGTCACGCGACGTAGTTGCTCCCGTCCCACGTAAGAGTTTCGTCGGTCCAGGTTCCTTGTGCACACGAGGGCGTGCAGTCATTCATGGAGTGCTGGAGCGCGTACTTGCCGTCGGCGCCGGGCCCGACAAGCTCGATATTGATGAGATCCTTGCCTAGTTCGCGGAATCCGTAGGGACTGGGAACTAACACGAGGACTTGCGACGGTGCATGGGCTGACATTGAACGGAATTCGATGAAAAGATTGCCCGTGGCATCGGTGGCTGGATCAGGGAACTCGAGCCCGAGGCCAGCATCAACCGAAATCGGTGGGAGCACATCTCCTGAAGGCATAACGGCGGCTACACATCCCACATCCATTTGGAACTTGTTCTCTCCCATAAGAAGGAAGATGCGCATCGGACCGAGCTGTGGATGCTCGAAATCATGATGTGCAAGGACGGTGCCTGTACAGCCCGAGTCAACGGGCGGGTACGCCGGGAGGACCACTGCGGTCGTAGTGGTCGGCATCGCGGACGAGGGTGGTGTAGTTACTCCCGGCGGGGTCGCAGCGGTCGGGGTCGTGGCCGCGGTAGGACTCGCCGGCGGGGATGTCGCGGTGTCGGAGGTATCCCTTAATAGCAGGAACGCACCCAGCGATCCGGCAGCGATTGTGACAGCTGCGATGCCGGCCGCCGCGATTGCGGTGGCCCGGGAGCGCGACCGAGGAGTCGCCGCCTGCGCGGGACCTTTGCCGTTTCGCTTCGGGGTCGACGGTGTCGATGCCACCGTGCGGAGGGCAAACGCCTCAGCCGCCATGGTCGGGGCGAACGCCGGATACCCGTCGGCGTCTCTCGTCGCCGCTTGCAGCGCGGCTACGAACTCGGCGCAGGACTGATATCGATCGCCTGGTCTCTTCGCTAGTGCGCGCTGGAAGACGACGTCTAGCTCTTCTGGCAGAGACGATGCAACCTTGCTGATCGGTGGCGCTGGTTTAGTTAGGTGGGCCGACATCACCGAGGCGATGGACGTCCCGCTGAATGGCGGCTGTCCGGTCAGCAGGTGGAACGCGGTGCACCCTAGGGAGTAGATGTCAGAGCGGTTATCGACCTCCTCGCCCTCGATTGCTTCGGGGCTGATGTATTGCATCGTGCCGATCGTCATCCCGGTCGAGGTCAGAGAGGGCGACTCGCCGGCGGCTTTTGCAATGCCGAAGTCCGCGAGCTTCACGACCTCGATCTCGGAGCCACTGTCGGTGTCGATGCCGACAAGGATGTTCGCGGGCTTGACGTCGCGGTGGGTGATGCGCTGTTTGCGCCACGCGTGGTCGAGCGCGGCGGCCGCGCCTGCGACGAGGTAAATGCCAAGAGAGGGTTCGAGACAGCCTCGTGCTTTGAGCAACTGTGCCGCGTCGGTGCCGTCGACGAACTCCATCGTGATCCACAGTCGGCCTTCGACTTCGCCGCGGTCGTACAACGTGACGATGTTCGGGTGCGACAGCTGCGCCAGTAGGTCAGCCTCGCGCTGGAACCGCGCTTTGAAGTCATCGTTCCTCGACACCCCAGCGTCAAGGAGTTTCAGTGCGTCTCGACGGGGCAGGCGGGGATGTTCGACCAGGAACACCTGCCCCATGCCGCCGGCACCGAGTTGGCGGATAACCCGGTAGCCAGCGATCTCGGTGACTTCCACATAGTGATTTTGGCAGGCGACGTCGGTAGGGGTCACCGGAGCACCCATGGCTGCTCAGCGTCGGCCAGCCCACGTCAGTAGGCATGTGACCGATGGTGCCTGTTACGGCAAAGGAACAACTTGACCATCGATGGTGCCCGTTGTGGGTGATGAATTTGCATGCGGCGAGGGTGCGGACGGTCGCTCTTGACTGTGAAGCGCACAAACTGCGAACGCCGCCGCCGTCGCTTATCCAGTAGCCGACCTCGTCGGCGGTGATGGGGCGTTGGGCAGTGAGATGGTCGCGGAAACTCAATCTGTCGTGGTGAGTGAGGGCCAATAAGAAGAGCGAACGTGTTGACGTATCAACAGCTTTCACACTTACCGTTGAACGGTAGCCGATGGCAACGCGTTCGCTTCGATTGCATTCGCTTTCGACCGTCGATAGCCGAAAGCTCCGCCTTGCTGTGCAAATAGGTCACCGTCCGTCATCAGACGCTCCGGTGACTGGTGGTCAAGTGGTCGCAGGTTCAAATCCTGTCAGCCCGACCAGGCGAGAGGCGGTTTCCGGCTACCGCCCTGCCGCCGCTACGGCGCGTTTGGCCGCCTCGACAAGATGCGAGGCTGCGCGATTCATCCTCCTGCACTCGGCGGTGGACAACGCTTGGTGGGTATAGGCCGCCTTGCTCTTCAAGTTGAGAAGTGTGCTCAGGTACTTCTCAAATCCCTTGTGCGCCCGCGCCAGGAGCGTTATCGCGTCACTGTGGGCCCCGCTGTTCGAATGCACACCGAGCCGGACACAGCAGATGACATCGGAGGCGGCGATGCCGGCGTCCACGAACAGATCGCCCGCCGCGTTGGGCATGTCATCTTCCAAATGCGCAGCGGCGTCATAGAACTCGACAGCCTTGGACAGGCGGCCCGCGATCACAGCGGCATCGCAATCGCGCGTACCTGCCATCAGGCTCTCCTCGCTGCCGCGCCTTCACCGATCCGACCCAACTGACTGTTCAACCACGATCGCTCCCCGGCGACGGTCAAACCCTGTCTAGCTACCTCGTTCAGCAGCGGCTCCCCAGCCGCGGCTGCGGAGCGGAGCTCGTCCACGGTGTACTCGACGACGCGACAGTCGTTGCCGGTCCACGCGGTGACCGATCGCGCGAGTTCTGTCACTTGGTGCTCCCAAACGACCGGTTCCGGCGATGACGCACGCACCAAGAACAAATCGATGTCGCTGTCGAGTGTCATGCGCCCGGTTGCCACGGAACCAAACACCGCGGCGTAGACGGGTGGTTCCTGCCACGCCGCCAGATGTTCCTCCAACCGACTAAGGAACACCGCGGGCAGGCGCGACAGCGCCAGGATCGGCTCCGCCGCAAGGTGTTCGGTGTTGAGCCGGTAAGTGTTCGTCCTGCCGACCTGATCGTGTAGCACAACACCTTGAGCGGTGAGGCGGGTGAGGACCTTACGGATGCCTTCACCTGAGACCGTGGCCAGCACCCGCCGGATCTGAGAGATCGTGAATGTAACGTCAGCGGCCGCCAACACGGCGAGCACGTCGCCGTCCAAAGTCGGCGTCACCGTGGCGAATGGCCGGTTCAGCTGCATGGCGGAGCCTCCCTGGGTACAACTAAAGTTAGAGTAACACAACTATAGTTGGAAATAGCGGACTTCGGTCCTGCTGACCTGTGCAGATCTAAGCGATGAGTGGCCCATTTCGGTGTATCCACCTCCGCAATTACATGACACTGTGTACGTTAATTGGCGCCGGTTGCCCCGCTGACGAATTGGTGCCATGTGACCACACCACGCAGTGACGCCGCCTGGGACGCGCTCCTGGACATGTTCCGACACCTCGGCGAAGTCGTTCGTGAAGACGCCCGCAACGAGCGCGAACGCCTCGAGGGCTACCGCGTGCTGTCGAGAGTCATCGCGCTGTGCAGCGAGCTGACCCTCGACGTCGATCCCGAAGTGCCGCGGTTCTTTCCGATGGCCACGGCGCTGCGCCAGGTCGGCGGACCCAACCCGGACGGGGAGTACGACCTGTGTGCGCTCACCCCGGGCCGCTCCTACCGGGTGCGCGGTCGCCGAGAGACGGTGACCTACTTGGGATTTCAGGTGATGGCCGGCACCGGGCTGACCCCGCGCCGACAAGCGGCGTACGTCTCGGACACCGACCTGAACGTCAAAGCCGACGGCACCTTCGAATTCGTGCTCGCCGCAAGCGATCCCGGCACCGGCGAGCACTGGGTGCAGATTCCCGACGACGCCTCGGCCGTCGTCGTGCGCCAGTACATCTCCGACCGCCGAGCAGAGCGGATCGCGACCTACGAGATCGCCCAGATCGAGCCCGCAGAGCCGGTCGCCGAGCTCACCGACGAGGCGCTCGCCGATCAGTTGAGCGCCTTCATGTGGACGGCGTTCAAGCTGATGACCCTGCACCGCACCGTGTTGCCGCAACTTCTGTCCGAGCCCAACCAGCTGGTCACCTCCGAGGCGGCCGCCCTGGGCTCGGAGAACACCACCCCCGACAACCTCTACATGCTCGGCGCATTCGACCTCGAGGACGCTCAGGCATTGGTGCTCGCCATCGATCCTCCCGACACCCGCTACTGGTCGATCACCCTGGAAAGCGTCTGGCACGAGTGCCTCGAGCCGTTCCGCACCCGCAGCTCGGGCACGCAGGCGTCCTTCGCACCGAGACCCGACGGCACCGTGCGCGTCGTGATCGCCGCCGACGACCCCGGCGTGCCGAACTGGTTGGACACCGGCGGCCGCCGCCGCGGCTTCATCGTGCTGCGATGGCTCGACAACCCCGACCCGCCCGATGTCACCGTCACCGTGGCCGACCTCGCCGAGGTCACCGCATGAACGCCCAGGGCTTCATCGAATCAGCCACCGAGACAACGGGTCTGCGCGACTTCGGCGACGACGCGCTGTTCGGCGGCGACGGCTGGCGCACCGGCCTCGACGTGTTGCTGGACTCGCTGGACCACGAAGCCAACCTGCACGACATGGGTCAGATGGTCGTGCACGGCGAGATCACCCAGTACCTGGTCAACCGGTTGCGCATCGTCGACCACCACCGCAGGCACCCCGAGATCCGCGACCGCGACATCACCCCGCCGATCGTGATCATGGGTCAGGCCCGCACCGGCACCACCATGCTGTTCGATCTACTCGCCCAGGACCCCGACCACCGCGTGCCGCAGACCTGGGAGGTCGACCAGCCGTTGCCGCCGCCACGCACCGCGACCTACCTGACCGACCCGCGGATCGCCCAGACCGAAGCGACGTTCGAGCTTGTCGACATGGTGATTCCCGAGTTCCGCGCCGTGCACCAGCTCGGAGCTCAACTTGCCCAGGAGTGCGTGCGCATCACCGCGAGCCACTTCGTCTCGGCGATCTTTCCCACCCAGTACCAGGTGCCCTCCTACCTGGAATGGCTGCTGTACACCGCGCAGGAGGACGGCCACGTCGCCGGCTCCTACACCTGGCACCGGCGCTACCTCGAACTGTTGGCCAGCGAAGCTCCCGGCAACCGCTGGCTGATCAAAACCCCGTTTCACTGCTGGACGCTGCCCGAACTGATGGCCGAATACCCGCAGGCGGTGCTGGTGCAGACCCACCGCGACCCCGCCAAGGTGATGGCCTCCACCACGAGCCTGCTTGCCACGCTGCGCAAACTGGGCACCGACGACATCGACCACCCGAGGATGGCCACCGAGTTCTTCGAGTTCATCCTCGGCGGGCTCGAGCGCAGCGTCGACGCCCGCACCAACGGTGTCGTCCCGGCCGATCGGGTGGTCGACCTCCAGTTCGGTGAGCTGATGACCGACCCGATCGGCGCGGCCAAGGCCGTCTATGCCGCGTTCGACTGGAACTTCTCCGCCGACGTCGAGGACGCGATGAAGAACTTCCTGCGCACCCACGTGCGCGAGGGGCACGGTCACCCGTACACGTTCGAGGCCACCGGCCTCACGCTTGACGCGATCCGCGAGCGCACCGCCCGCTACACCGCGTACTTCAACGTCGCCGAGGAGCTGTCCTGACCCACTACGCCGACGTGGGCCCGGGTCGGCGGCGCGATCCGCAGCGCCACGAGGCCGTCCTGGCCGCCACCCGCGAACTGCTCGACGAACGTGGCTACACGGCGCTGACCTTCTCCGACGTCGCCAAGCGCGCCGGCGTCACCCGCCAGTTGGTCTATCGCTGGTGGGCGGTCAAGGCGTCGCTCGTCTCCGAAGCGTTGTTCGCCTCGGCAACACCCGAGTGGCCCACGACCTTTCCCGGACCGCTGCACACCAACCTCGAAATCTTCGTCGGCGCCATCGTCGACTACGCCTGCCGGCCCGATGTGCGCGCCGGCATCGCGGGGCTGATGGCCGACGCGGACGCCGATACTGCGCTGCCGGGTCTGGTCGACGGTCTGCTGACCCCGCTGCGCGCGTCACTCACCGCGCTTGTCGACACCGGCATCAGACGCGGCGACACACGCACGGACATCGATATCGACTTGACGCTCAACACGATCCGCGGTGCGGTGACCATGCACCTGCTGGCCGACCAGACCCCACCGGATGTGGTGGTCGACCACGTCGCGCAGCTGATGACCTGGGCACTGACGCGGCCCTGAGAATTACCGCGGCCGCGCGACGATCACCGGCGTACGCACGGCCTGCACCACCGCCGAGCTGACCGACCCCAGCAGCATGCCGGTGAACCCGCCGCGGCCACGGCTGCCGACGACCACCAGCTGCGCGGACTCGGCATGCTCGATGAGTTGGCGGGCCGGCTCGTCACGCACCACCACCGGGGTCACCTTCACATCGGGGTAGCGCTGCTGCCAGCTCGACAGCCGGTCAGTCAGCTGCTGTTCCTCGTGTGCCTTCACGGTCTCCCAGTCCAGGCCGGGCAGTTCGATGACGGTGTCGCTCCACGCCTCCAACGCCACGACGCCCACGCCCCGCAGCGACGCGGCCTCGAACGCGATGTCGGTGGCGTAGTCGGCGCCGGGGGAGCCGTCCACGCCGACCAGGACCGGCGCGGTCGCGGTGTCCGGTGTGCCCGCCTCGTCGTCGCGGATGACGGCCACCGGGCAGCGCGCGCGGTTGACCAGACCGGACGTCACGGAGCCCAGCAGAAGCCTGCCGACCGCGCCACGGCCCCGGTTGCCGACCACGATCATGTCCGCCGTTTCCGAGATGTCGACGAAGGTGGGCACGGTGGACCCGAAGAACACCTCTGTGTTGACGTTGGCGGGTCGGCGATCGGCGGCATAGGACTCGACGAGCTTGACCGCGTCGTCCATGTAGTGGCCGACCATCTCCTGTTGCCACTGGTGCAGGTCGACGGGCAGCGGGACGTGGGGGGACGTGGTGATGATCGGGTTGATCACGTTCACCAATGTCAATACCGCACCACGCAGCGCGGCTTCGCGCGCGGCCCAGCCGATGGCCACCTTCGACGTCGACGATCCGTCGACGCCGACCACGATCCCGGGATTCTCGATCAGAGCCGCCACGTCAGCCTCCTTTGTGCTCGCCTATAGCCAGTGGCCATAAGTGTGCACCGTGGACTGGCTCAAGAGACGGGTTGGTCACCTTTCAAGGCTCCGTGGCAGACCCAGCCGTCCGGGACCTCGGCGGTAGCGACCAGTTCTGTCAGCTCGTCCCGGTCGGCGGCAGAGAGGGTGTCGTCGGCCTGGGGGTAGAGAATTCGCTCTTCTTTCCAGTTGTGGGCGCCCAGCAGCGCCAGCAGTTCTCGGCACAGCTGGGCAGTGGTGGCTGTGCTGGCGTGCGTGAGGCTCTCGTCGATCTGGTCCAACAGCGGCCACATCTGGGCGTGCTCGTGCACCATCACCATGACGGGCCCGACCATGCCCGCCGCGCGCAGCGGCGGAAACAGGTACTCCTCTTCGAGGTAGATGTGCCGGCGCAGCACGGCCACCGCATTTCGCAGCGCGTCACGATGCTCCGCGGTGACCTCTTGGGCGCTGTCGGCGAACAGCTCGATGCCTTGGTCGATGACGCGGTGCTCCTGCTCCAGCGCCGCGCTCAAGGTGGCGTTCATGCCGACTCCCGGGCCAGCAGTTCGGCGTTGACGCTGATTTTCGCGCTGGCGAACAGCCGCGACACCGGGCACAGAGCGGCGGCCTCGTCCACCACCTTCTGAAAATCTGCGGCGTCGATTCCCTCAACTTCGGCCTTGATCTGCAGTGCCGAGGAGACGATGGTCGGCAACCCGTCGACCTCGTCGAGCGTCACCGTCGCCTGCACGTCAAGCTTCTGCGGCCGGGCTTGGTGCTCACCGAGTTTCAGCGCGAGCGCCATCGAGAAGCACGACGAATGCGCCGCGGCGGCCAGTTCTTCGGGGCTGGTTATGCCGCCGGGCTCTTCGGTGCGCGCGGCCCAGGTGACATCGCGTCCCGTCAGCGCCCCGCTGCCGGATTCCAACCGCCCGGAGCCGGTGGCCAGGGGACCTTCCCAAACGGTGCGCGTCGTGCGGTCGGCGATAGCCATGGGTTCTCTTCCCTTCTGCGGAGACGGGGCCGCTGGCCCCCCTGTTTCTACAAGTACGCTTTGTAGAAACGCTACTCCAGTCGCGCGGTTAACGCGAGGGCTGGGCCGCCAGTTGTCGACGCAACCGCTTGGTCTCTTCGAATTTTGCGGTGACGTCGCGCAGCGTTGCCGCGAAACCGCACATGTCGCCGCCGTCCCCGTCGCGCAGGGGATGGATGGTGAACTCGACCGAGATTCTCGTTCCGTCGCTTCGTAGCGCAGGCACCGACAGCAGATCCCCAGCGCCATAACGGCTTTGCCCGGTAGCCAGCACCTTGTTCCAGCCCTCCCAGTGCCGCGCCCGCAACCGCTCCGGGATGATCAGATCCAGCGACTGCCCCACCGCTTCATCGGCGGTGAAGCCGAAGATCCGTTGCGCCCCAGCGTTCCAGAACGTGACGACACCTTCACTGTCGGCTGCGATGATCGCATCGGGTCCGGACATGATCGCTGCCGCGATCGACGCTTCGTCCATCTCGCCTCTCCAGTTCATGCTCGACGGATCTCAGTATTGCATTGCGCAATACTTGCGATGTGCAAGCCTTGCGAGAGCACAGCGGTCTGCGTTTCCACCCGACGACGGGGGCGAGCACTTAGGCTCCAGCCATGTCGATCGATCGTGCCGCGCTCATCGCGGGCAGCATCCGCCTCGCCTCAGGTGTCTCATTTCTCGTCGACCCGCTGCGTGCCAACCGGCTATGGGGCGACGCCGAAGAACCCACGCCCACGGCGCAGCTGTTGCTGCGTTCGATGGGCTACCGCGACGCGCTGATCGGCGGGCTGCTGACCGCGGCAGCGTTGCGCGGGCGCAACACCCGGGGTTGGTTTCTGGCCTCCGGCGGGGCCGACGCCGCCGACCTGCTCGGCGGGTGGGGGGTGCACAACGACATGAAGCCGTCTCAGCGCGCGCTCGGCCTCGGCGGCGCGGTCATCGGGATCGGCGTCGGGCTGTGGGGCGCCACCCGCAGACGCCCCCAGTCACCGCACGATTCAACGTCGAACTAGAGGCTTGGGCCACGGCACGGGCCTGGGCCGGGCACGCACCACCTGGGGCCACCAGAACCACTTGCCCAGCAGCGCCGCGATCGACGGCGTCATGAACGCACGGATCACCAACGTGTCGAACAGCAGACCCAGCCCGATCGTCGTACCGACCTGCGCGACCACGGTCAACTCGCTGACCACCATCGAGAACATGGTGAACGCGAACACCAGGCCGGCGGCGGTCACCACCGACCCGCTGCCGCCCATCGCCCGGATGATCGCGGTGTTGACACCGGCGGGCAGCTCTTCCTTCAGGCGCGCCACCAGCAGCAGGTTGTAGTCGGCGCCGACGGCCAGCAGGATGATCACCGCCATGGCCATCACCATGAACTGCAGTTCGATGCCCAGGATGTGTTGCCACAGCAGCACTGAGAGCCCGAACGACGCGCCCAGCGACAGCACCACGGTGCCGACGATGACGCCTGCGGCGACGACGCTGCGCGTGATCAGCAGCATGATCGTGAAGATCAGCGCCAACGCGAGGATGCCCGCGATCATCAGGTCGTAGCTGTTGCCGTCGCGCATGTCCTTGAACGCCGACGCGGTGCCGCCGAGGTAGATCGTCGAGCCCTCCAGCGGGGTGCCCTTGATGGCTTCCTTGGCGGCCTGCTTGATCGCATCGATGCGGTCGATACCGTCGGCGCTGAGCGGATCACCTTCGTGGTTGATGATGAACCGCACCGCGTGCCCGTTGGGCGAGATGAAGTTCTCCATGCCCTTCTTGAAGTCCTCGTTGTCGAAGATCTCCGGTGGCAGGTAGAAGGTGTCGTCGTTCCACGAGTTGTTGAACGCATCGCCCATCGCGGACTGGTTCTCCGACATCGCGGCCTGCTGATCCTGCATGCCGGCCTGGGTGGCGTGCATGGTCAGCATCATCTTCTTCATGTTCTTCATCGTCTCGATCTGCTCGGGCATCAGCGCCAGCAGCTGCGGCATCAGCGCATCGAGACGTTCCAGTTCCGGCAGCAGCGCCTGAACGTTGTCGGTCATCACGTTGACGCCGTCGATGGTGTCGAAGATCGACCGCAGCGTCCAACAGATCGGAATGTTGAAGCAGTGCGGTTCCCAGTAGAAGTAGTTGCGGATCGGGCGGAAGAAATCGTCGAAATTCGCGATGTGGTCCCGCAGTTCGACCACGTCGAGGGTCATCGTTCGGGTCTTTTCGACCATCCGGTGGGTCGTCGCGTTCATCTCGCCCATCAACGACATCATTCGGGTCATCGTGTCGATGGTCGTCTGCATCTCCTCGGCCTGCACCAGCATGTCGTCCATGCGGTCCTGCATGTACTTGCGGTTCAGGTCCTGCGTGACGCTGCCGAGGCTGATCTGGGCCGGGATCGTGCTGAACTCGATCGGCTTGCCGTTCGGGCGGGTGATCGCCTGGACCCTGCCGATGCCCGGCACATCGAACACCGCCTTGGCGATCTTGTCGATCACCAGGAAGTCCGCCGAGTTGCGCAGGTCGTGGTCGCTTTCCACGAGCAGCACTTCGGGGTTCATCGTGGCGGGGGAGAAGTGCCGTTCGGCCGCTGCGAAACCTTCGTTGGCGGGCAAGTCCGGCGGCAGATACTGGCGGTCGTTGTAGTTGGGCTGGTAGCCGGGCAGCGCGAGCAGACCGATCAGCGAGATCGCGACCGTCACGAACAGGATCGGGGCCGGCCAGCGCACGATGGCGGCGCCGATCTTGCGCCAGCCGCGGATCCGCATCGCGCGCTTGGGTTCGAGCAAACCGAATTTGCTGGCCACGATGATGATCGCGGCGCCCAGCGTCAGCGCGACGAACACCGCCGTCGTCATACCGACCGCCAGCGGCACGCCGAGCGACTGGAAATACGGCAGCCGGGTGAAGGACAGGCAGAACGTCGCGCCGGCGATCGTCATACCGGAGCCGAGCACGACGTGCGCGGTGCCGCGGTACATCGTGTGGAACGCCGCGACCCGGTCCTGTCCTACCGTGCGCGCTTCCTGGTAGCGACCGGTCAGAAAGATCGCATAGTCCGTCGATGCGGCGATGGCCAGGGTGACCAGAAGGTTGGTCGCGAACGTCGAGAGCCCGATCAGGTCGTGGTAACCGAGGAACGCCACCACACCGCGGGTGGCTGCCAACGCAAGCACCACCATCGCCAGCGTCAGCAGCACCGTGATGATCGACCGGTAGACCAGCAGCAACATCGTGATGATGACGGCGAACGTCACCATCTCGATGATTCGGACGCTGCGGTCGCTGGCGATCTGCTGGTCGGCCACCAACGCCGATCCGCCGGTGACGTAGACGTCGACACCCGGCGGTGGTGGCAAATCGGCGACGATGTTCTGCACCGTGTCCACCGACTCGTTGGACAACGCCTCGCCCATGTTGCCGGCCAGATACACCTGCACGTAGACGGCTTTGCCGTCGGCGCTGAGCGCGGCGGCCTCCGTCAGCGGGTCGCCCCAGAAGTCCTGGACGTGTTCGACGTGCTTGTCGTCGGCTTCGAGCCGGTCGATCAGCTCGTTGTAGTAGGCGCGGGCCTCGTCGCCGAGGGGTTGCTGGCCCTCGATGACGATCATGGCCGAGCTGTCGGACTGGAACTCCTCGAAGACCTCGCCGATGCGCTTCATCGCGATCACCGAGGGCGCTTCGTCGGGGCTCATCGACACCGAGCGCATCTGCCCGACGACCTCGAGCTGGGGCACCGAGACGTTGAGAACGGCGATCAGAAGGACCCAGCCGATGATGATCGGAACCGCCAGGCGCCGGATCCAGGTGGCGACCAGGGACCGCACGTGCGGCTGCTGCGCAGGTGCGGAATCGACAGTGGGGGTGCTCACCAGCCAACCACCTCGGCGGAGCTCCTCCCTACAGAGTTAGACCGTCTTAGTTTTTACCAGATTGGGGTGCCCCACGGCGAACTACCTTTGTTGATCAGGCAAACCGGTGGGTGACACAGCGTGCGCAACATTGTAGAGGCGCCGCGACGCAGGCCTCAGCGCGGGCGGGCGCGGTAACGCCACGGCTCGGGCGGCGATATTGGCGGTAGGCGCGGCGGATCGACAAAGAGATGGGGCAGCGGTGCAAACAGTGCTCGGGCTTTCGATGACCTCGACCGGTATCTGCTGGGCACTGCGCGAACCGACCGGCGCGCGCCCGGCCGTCGTCGACCATGACCACGTCGACGTCACCGGCGACGACGGTGACATCGCGGGGTATCAGGGTGCGGTGCGCGGCGCGTTGGCCATCGCCGACGCCAGCGGCCACGTCGTGAAATCGGTCGCGCTCCGATACACCGATGACGTCGCAGCGAACGCGTGGCTGCTGCGGGAATGGTTGCACGACATGGGTTTCGACGACATCGACACCGCACCCGTCACCCGGCCGGCGGTCCGCCGTCGGCGCGGGTTGGCTCCGTTGCGCGCCGCTACCGTTGTGGTGGCCGGTGTGATCGCGCTGTTCGCGGTGGCCCCCGAGCTGAGCGGGCAACCGGACGCCGCCTCGGCGGAGAGCGCACCGGCGGCCACCACGTCGGTGGAGTCGGTCACCGTCGTACCGCTGGACGCGCCGACGTCGGCGTTGAAGATCCACCGGGTTGCTGACGTGCCGCCGCCGAGTCAGCCCGCGCCCGTCTACACCGGCGACCGGTCGGCTCCGGCCGCGGAGGCAACGGCCGAAGCAGCGCCCGACCCCAATCCGGTTGCGTCCGAGCAGGATCCGATGGCCGATGTGCTGAGCTCTCTGGTCAGCGCCCTGCCGTAAGCGGTTACCAGGTCCAGACGGACGGATTGTGCGGCGGGTAGTCCGCGCACACCTCGGTGCCGTGCGCCACCACACCCTTGTTGTTGAAGAACAGCTTCGCCCAGTTGGGCCACGCGAACGCCATCTGCTCGTAGTAGATGTTGGTCGCGATGTTCTCCGAATAGGCGCGGCGGCCCGGGTAATCCATCGAGAAGTACCAGTAGATGCGGTCGCGCGCACCCTGCTGAACCTGGGGGGACTTGTTGTTGTAGTCGATCATGTAGCGCTCGTAGTACACCGGGTCGGTGTCGCGGACCGCGGCCATGTACTGATCGACCGTGCACGTCGTCCGCAGCATCCGGTTGGGGATCGGATAGTCCTCGGTGGCGTCCGCAGACGCCGATGCCGGAAACAGCACTGCGGCGCAGGCGGCCGCGGCCAGGGCGGTGCTGACTTTGCGTAACACTATTCGGCTCCTTGTTAGCGCGTCGCGTCGTCGAGGATCGGCAGTTTGTCCGGGCAATAGGTGCGCAACGAAGCGCCGAGGAACTGCCATGCCTGTTCGGTGGTGCTGCCCCGCTGCAGCTGGTTGAAGATGAACTCCGCGGAGTCGTTGGCGTTGTGGTCGACGTTCTCGCGCAACCGTTTGCAGCTGATCTTGGCGATCCAGGCGTTGAAGTCGCGCTGACCGTAGATGCCGTAGCCGTGCAGCTCGGAGGCGAACGCGGTGTCGACGTCAGCCGATGCCGGCGCTGCAAACGTCAGCCCCGCTGCGGCCAACGCTATTGCGATCATCGAGCGCTTCAAAGCTGCCCTCCTTCTTGCCCCGACTGTGCTAACTCTTTGGGTTTCGGCCACGCCGATGGTACGGGTCGCTGACGGACCCGTTGAGGCCACCAGAACCATTTGCCCAACAACGCCGCGATCGACGGCGTCATGAAGGCGCGGACCACCAGTGTGTCGAACAGCAAGCCTAACCCGATGGTCGTGCCGACCTGCCCGATTACGGTCAATTCGCTGACCGCCATCGACATCATCGTGAACGCGAACACCAGGCCCGCCGACGTCACCACCGAGCCGCTGCCGCCCATCGCGCGGATGATGCCGGTGTTGATGCCGGCATGCAGCTCCTCCTTGAGGCGGGCCACCAGCAACAGGTTGTAGTCGGCGCCGACCGCCAACAGGATGATGACCGACATCGCCATCACCATCCAGTGCAGATCGATCCCGAGGATGTGCTGCCAGATCAGGATCGACAAGCCGAACGACGCGCCCAACGACAGCACCACCGTGCCGACGATCACCGCGGCCGCGACCACGGCGCGGGTGATCAGCAACATGATGATGAAGATCAGCGCCAGCGACGCGATCGCCGCGATCGTCAGGTCGTAGACGTTGCCGTCGGCCATGTCCTTGAACACCGCGGCCGTGCCGGCCAGGTAGATCTTGGAGCCCTCCAGCGGGGTGCCCTTGATGGCCTCCTTGGCCGCCTGCTGGATCTGCTCGATCTTGGCGATGCCCTCCGGGGTCATCGGATCGCCCTCGTGGGAGATGATGAAGCGAACCGACTGTCCGTCCGGTGAGATGAAGTTCTCCATGCCCTTCTTGAAGTCTTCGTTTTCGAACACTTCCGGTGGCAGGTAGAAGGAGTCGTCGTTCATCGACGCGTCGAACGCCTCGCCCATGGCGGTGGAGTTCTCCTGCATGGCCGCCATCTGATCCTGCAGCCCCTTCTGGGTGGCGTGCATCGTCAGCATCATCGTGCGCATCGTCTTCATCGTCTCGATCATCGACGGCATCAGGGAGACCATCTGCGGCATCAGCTCATCGAGGCGCAGCATGTCCGGCAGCATGTCCTGGATGCTGTGGGTCATCGTGTCGATGCCGTCGAGCGTGTCGAAGACCGACCGGAACGCCCAACAGATCGGGATGTTGAAGCAGTGCGGTTCCCAATAGAAGTAGTTACGGATCGGCCGGAAGAAGTCGTCGAAATTGGCGATGCTGTCCCGCATTTCGGCGACGCTGACCGTCATGTCCTGCATCTTGGTCACCATGGAGTGGGTGACGTCGGCCATCTGCACCGTCAGCGCCGACATCCGTTCCATGTTCTCGATCGTCTTCGACATCTCATCGGCCTGAACCAGCATGTCGGCCATGCGGTCCTGCAGATACTTCTGGTTCATCTGCTGGGTGGTGCCCTGCATGCTGATCAGGAACGGAATCGAGGTGTGCTCGATCGGCTTGCCGTCGGGCCGGGTGATGGCCTGCACCCGGGAGATGCCCGGAACCCGGAAGACGGCCTTGGCGATCTTGTCGATCACCAGGAAGTCCGCCGAATTGCGTAGATCGTGATCGCTTTCGATCATCAGCAGTTCGGGGTTCATCCGGGCCTGTGAGAAGTGCCGGTCGGCGGCCGCATAGCCCTCGTTGGCGGGTAGGTCCGCCGGCAGGTAGGTCCTGTCGTTGTAGTTGGTGTGATAGCCGGGCAGCGCGACCAGGCCGACCAGCGACAGCGCGATCGTGGCGACCAGAATCGGGCCGGGCCACCGCACGACGGCGGCGCCGATCTTGCGCCAGCCCCGCACCCGCATCGCCCGTTTGGGTTCGAGCAGGTTGCCGAACCGGGTCGCCACGGTGATGATCGACGACCCGAGGGTCAGCGCGGCCAACACACAGGTCACCATGCCGATGGCCAGCGGGACCCCCAGCGACTGGAAGTAGGGCAGCCGGGTGAAGCTCAGACAGAAGGTGGCGCCGGCGATCGTCAGGCCCGAACCCAGCACGACGTGGGCGGTACCGTGAAACATGGTGTAGAACGCCGACTCTCGGTCTTCGCCGGCACTTCGCGCTTCCTGATATCGGCCGTTGAGGAAGATCGCGTAGTCGGTACCCGCGGCGATGGCCAACGTGACGAGCAGGTTGGTCGCAAACGGTGAGAGCCCGATGATTTCGTGGTATCCGAGGAACGACACCACGCCTCGGGTCGCGGCCAGCTGCAGCACCACCATCACCAGCGTGATCAGCACCGTGACGATCGAGCGGTAGACCAGCAACAGCATCGTGATGATCACCGTGAAGGTGACCGCCTCGATCAGCCGCATGCTGCGGTCGCTGGCGATGTGCTGGTCCGCGCTCAACGCGGCGGGACCGGTCACATACGCCTTGACACCCGGCGGCGGCGAGATGCCGGCCACGATGTCCTGGACCGCCTGCACCGATTCGTTGGCCAGGCTCTCGCCCTGGTTACCGGCCAGATAGGCCTGGACGTAGACCGCCTTGCCGTCGTTGCTCTGGGCGCCCGCGGCGGTGAGCGGATCGCTCCAGAAGTCCTGGACGCTCTGGACGTGCTTGGTGTCGGCCTCGAGCTCGTCGACGATCTTGTCGTAGAAGGCCCGCGCGTCGTCGCCGAGCGGTTCCTCACCCTCCAGGACGATCATCGCCGAGCTGTCGGAGTCGTACTCCTCGAAGACCGTGCCGACGCGCTTCATCGCGATCATCGACGGCGCCTCTTCGGGGCTCATCGACACCGCACGCATCTGCCCGACCGTCTCCAGCTGCGGCACAGTGACATTCAGCACCGCGATGAGCAGGATCCAGCCGAGGATGATCGGCACCGCGAACTTGCGGATCATCCGCGGGATGAACGGACGTGCGGCGTGCCTCACCGGCGGAAAGGCGTCTGTCGGCGCCTCGCTGGTCGGCTGACTCATGCGGATTTCACGTAGCAGAAGGTCTGGGCACTGACGCCGTTAGACGTTCTCTCGTCCTTCACCTCGTCGTCGACGGTGATCCGGCAGGTGATGGACTGCCCGTCGCCTTGAGCGACGATGTTTGGGGCGGCCGACGGGGCGGTGGTCTGCAACGTCAGGGTCCATGGCAGCGACGCGCCGTCGACGCGGATCGGCTTGGCGTCGAGATCGAGGTAGTTGATGTCGGCGTAGGTGCCGGTGCCGAAGATCTCGTAGGTCACCACTTTGGGGTCGAACGGCTCGGGGTCGTCGGCGAACACCTTCGGCGTGGTGATGATGCCCTCAGCGCCGAAGAAGGTACGGATGCGCTGGACGGTGAACCCGGCGATGGCCACCACGACGATGATCACGAGTGGAATCCACACCCGCTTGGCGAGGCGCATCACATCCATCGCCTCCGACCCATACCGTCCATTGATCGCGCCCCTTGATTCTGTATTGAAGTTCGTATTCCGGCGTGCGTACTTAGCCCGTATAACTTCTCATTCCGGCCTAGGTTAGCTCAAGTCAGTGTGGTGCTGGTCACCCCCGCGGTGACCTTGCGGTTTGGGTCACTATGTGGGGATTTCGTAGCGCTGAAGGTGTCGTTCGATGAACGCGTGCGCCTCGGCGTGACCACGGGTGATGCCCAGCCCGCGCTCCAGCAGCAGCACCCGGGCCAGGCTGGTCAACATCATCGACATGACCACCGGCGGAAACTCGTCCACGTCGACGTCGTGCGCACCTAAGGCCAGCGCCAGCACGCTTTCCTCGGCCTCGCCGAAACGATCGGCGTACGCGGCGATTTCGCTGCGGATCTCCTTGCGGTGATTGGCCAGCGCCATGAACTCCATCCACAGTTGTGCGCCGTGTGCGCTGTTGAGCCGCCACAGCGCGTGCAGGGGCTGGTCTTCGGACAGCGCCTGGCGCTGTCTGGCGAGGTTGGCCTCGGCGCCGGCGCGCAACACCGCCAGGTAGAGGTCGTCCATGGTCGGGAAGTAGTAGTGCACCAGCGCGGGTTTCACGCCGGCCCTGGCCGCCACGCGCCGCGAGGTGGCTGCGGCGTACCCGTCTTCCAGCATCACTTGGGCCGTCGCCTCGATCAACGCGTGGCGCGTCGCGGACTCGCGAGGAACCCTTGACCCCTGGTCAACGGGGCTGCTAGACATAGGCCCAGCATAAATGTTGGGCGATCGCCCAACAACGAGGGAGCGTGCATGGCGGGGCGAGTAGCGGGCAAGGTTGCGTTCATCACCGGGGCGGCACGCGGCCAAGGCCGCAGCCATGCGGTGCGCCTCGCCCAGGAAGGCGCCGACATCATCGCGGTCGACATCTGCCGCGGTTTCGAGGGCTCGCCGGCGCCGGCGGCCAGCCCCGAAGATCTGGCCGAGACCGCGGACCTGGTCAAGGGCCTGGATCGCCGGATCGTCACCGCCGAGGTCGACGTCCGGGACTTCGATGCGCTCAAGGCCGCGGTCGACAGCGGCGTCGAACAATTGGGCCGCCTCGACATCATCGTGGCCAACGCCGGCATCGGCACCGTCGGCGTCAAATTGCACAAGATGGGCGAGGAGTCCTGGTCCGAGACGCTCGACGTCAACCTCGGGGGCGTTTGGAAAACCGTCAAGGCCGGTGTTCCGCATCTGCTGGCCGGCGGTCGCGGCGGCTCGGTGATCATCACCAGCTCGGTCGGCGGGCTCAAGGCCTATCCGCAGGTCGGTCACTACATCGCGGCAAAGCACGGTGTCGTCGGCCTGATGCGCACCTTCGCCGTCGAGCTGGGGCAGCATTCGATCCGGGTCAACACCGTGCACCCGACCCATGTGAACAGCCCGCTGCTGATGAACGAGCCGACCTACCGGATGTTTCGTCCCGACCTGGACGATCCCGGGCCCGACGACCTCGCACCGGTGTGCCAGTCCTTCCATTTCCTGCCGGTCCCGTGGGTGGAGACCGAAGACATCAGCAACGCGGTGCTGTTCCTGGCGTCTGACGAAGCCCGCTACATCACCGGCGTCACGCTGCCCGTCGACGCCGGCAGCCTGCTGAAGTAGAGGAAGCGATGAGCGTCACCAACACCGGCTCCGATACCGACGTCTACTACGACCCCTACGACGTCGACATCACCGCCAACCCGTACCCGACGTACGCGCGGCTGCGGGAAGAGGCGCCGATCTACTACAACGAGCGTTACGACTTCTGGGCGCTGTCACGGCACTCCGACGTCGAGAAGGCACTTGGGGACTGGGAGACGTTCTCCAACCAGCGCAGCGACATCCTGGAACTCATCAAGTCGGACTTCGACATGCCCAAGGGCGTGATGATGTTCGAGGATCCGCCGATCCACACGATGCTGCGCGGGCTGATGTCGCGGGTGTTCACCCCGCGACGGATGGCCGAGATCGAAGACCAGATCCGGCGTTACTGCGTGGGCTGCCTTGATCCGCTGGTCGGCTCCGACGGCTTCGACATCATCGCCGAACTCGCGTCGATGATGCCGATGCGGGTGATCGGCATGCTGTTGGGTATCCCTGAGTCCGAACAGGTTTCGGTGCGCGACGCCAACGACGCCAACCTTCGCACCAAGCCGGGCGCACCGATGAAGGTGGCCAACGCCGACAAGATCGCCGACGGCAGCATCTATGCCGACTATGTCGAGTGGCGCTCCAAGAACCCGTCCGATGACCTGATGACCGCGCTGCTCAACGTCGAGTTCACCGACGAGGACGGGGTCACGCGCAGGCTCACCCGCAAAGAGGTGCTGCACTACACCCAGGTGGTCGCGGGCGCCGGCAACGAGACCACCGGGCGGCTGATCGGCTGGCTGGCCAAAGTGCTTGCCGAGCATCCGGATCAGCGTCGCGAGGTGGTCGAGGACCGGTCGCTGCTGACCCGCACCATCGACGAGACGCTGCGTTTCGAGCCGACCGGCCCGCACGTCGCGCGCTACATGGCGCGCGATTTCGAGTGTTACGGCACCACGGTGCCGGCCGGGGCGGCGATGTTGCTGCTGTTCGGCTCCGCCAACCGTGATCCGCGCCGCTACCCCGATCCCGACACGTTCAACATCCACCGCCCCAACATCTCCCACCTCACATTCGGCAAAGGGCTGCACTATTGCCTGGGCGCCAACCTCGCGCGGCTGGAAGGCCGCGTCGCACTCGACGAACTGCTGAATCGTTGGCCGGAATGGGATATCGATTACGAAACTGCGCAACTGGCGCCGACGTCGACCGTGCGCGGCTGGCAACAGCTGCGCATCGTGGTGTGAAAACGCGGGTGGATCCGACCATTTCGTCGATGCCGGGGTTTCAGCCGGCGGTGGATGGGGCAGGATGACCCATGAGAAAACTCATTCGTCGTTCGACAATCGCCGCAGTCGCGTTCGCACCGGTCGCCGCCTTGTCGGTGATGGCCTCGGCCATCGGGACGGCGCAACCGCTCAACTGCCCGGCCGGAGAGTGGTGGGATCCCGTCGACAACGTCTGCCGAGGGCCGGTGGCGACCGTTCCGTTGGCCTGCGCCCCGGGCGAATACTGGAACCCAATCACCAACGTGTGTCGCCCGCTCGGCCAGTACTAGCGCGCGATGCCGGCTGCGGCGCGGAAGGTCACCGGCAGCTGTGTGGGGGAGCGAAACGGCATGCCCACGATCTCGACGTCGTCGGCCAGTTCGAGATCGGTCACGCGGTCGAACAGGCTGGTCAACATCGCGCGTGTCTCGACCCTGGCGAGATTCAAGCCCAGGCAGCTGTGGATGCCGCCCGCGAACGAGATGTGGGGTTTGCGGTCCCGATGGATGTCGAAAACCTCTGCGTCGGGCCATCGGCTCTCGTCGCGGTTGGCCGAGCCCATGCACAGGTTGACCTGCGCGCCCTCTGGAATGCGCACGCCATGCACCTCGACCTCACGGGTTGTGTTGCGCGGCACCGACACCAACGGGGTTTCGTAGCGCAGACCCTCCTCGATCGCGGCCGGTATCAGGTCGCGATCCTTTTGCACCGCGTCCAGTTGATCGGGATGCGTCAGCAGCAGGTACAGCAGGTTGCTCGAGGACCGGTAGGTGGTCTCGAGCCCGGCGGGCAGCAGTAGCCGCAGAAACGAGATGATCGCTTCGTCGGTCAGCCGTTCGCCGTCGATCTCGGCAGCGACCAGGTCACCGATGATGTCCTCGGTGCTCGCCTTGCGGCGTTGGTTCACCTGGTCTTGGAAATAGGCGCCCAGTTCGACGGACGCGTCCAGCCCGGCCTCGATGTTCTCGCTGATCGAGATCAGATCCAGCGACAGCCGCCGGAACAGTTCCAGGTCCTGTTGCGGCAGACCCAGCAGCGCGGCGGTGATGCGGGTGGGGAACTCGAACGTCAGCGCCTGGATCAGGTCGGCGCCGCCGTCGTCCTTGATCTCGTCGATCAGCTGATCACAGATCGGGTCGATCAGCGCGGGTTCCCAGTACTCGAGGGCGCTCTGCCGAAAAGCCTTGGCGACCAAGCTGCGATGGTCATGGTGTTGCTTACCGTGCATGCTCAGGATGGTCGAGCCGAGCACCAGCCCGATCGTGTTGTCGTAGAACTCCGAGGCGAACACATCACCGTCGCGGAAGGCGGAAAAGACGCTGTCGAAGTCGAACAACGTCCATTCCTCGGTCGATACCAACTCCGGCGGCGCCGCCGATGTGTCCATGATCGTGCCCCGCCACACCGGTTCGGTGCTGCGCTTGTGCGCGAAGAACGCGTAGGGGTCACGGGCCAGGTCGGGGGCCATCGAATCGTCGGAATCGATGCTGTTCGTCACCTGCGCCTCCCGAGGCAGCGCATCTTGCGCGCCAAGGCTCTATCTTTACTATTTTAAGTAATCTGGGTCAAGGAGCCGAGGGGACGGAATGCAGCGTCTGGCGTGCGCGGAAACGCCACCGCGCTATACGGTTTGCCACCGACGGTCAAGGCGCTGTGACATCACCTGCGGCGCGGCGCTGGGCCTCCAACGGAACCACCGGTGGTCGTGCGGCCGGGCCGCGGGTGACGGCGTGCAACCTGATCTCGGGCAGATCCACTGACGGGTCGAGGGTGTCCAGCCACGCGACCGCCTCGGCGACGTCGGCGGCGCGGATGGCGTACATCTCGAACGGCACGTCCTGCAGCATGTCGGTCTCGACGGGTCCGGGGGTGACGATATGGACGTTGATGCCGTCTCGGTCGACTTCCTGGGCCAGCGCCGCGGCGAACGCGTTCATCCCCGCCTTCGAAGCCGAATAGGCGGTGCGGGCCCGCATCGGTTCATGCGCGGCCGACGACGACACGAACACGAAGCGCGATCCCGGCGTCATCCGCGGCAGCGCGGCCGAGGTCACCACGAAGCAGGAATCCAGGTTGGCCGCCATGGTGGCACGCCATTGCGCGAAGGTCTGCTTGCGGGCGTAGGTGCCGCCGAGGACGCCCGAGGCGTGCACCATCAGGTCGATCCGCGCGGCCGCGTCGACGGCGGGCTGAAACGTCGCGGGCTCGCTCGCGTCGGCGACGACGTAGCGGGCGCCGATCTCCTCGGCCGCCGCGCGCAACGGCGCCTCGCGCCGCGCGGTCAGCAGCACGTCGTAGCCGGCGGCGACAAGCCTACGGCCACATGCTTTTCCGATGCCGCCGCTGCCGCCGGTGATCAGCGCCGTGCGCATACGCGACCCTTTCAGCGCTGGCGTTGGGCCAGGGCCTGCGGCGACAGTGCCACGATCCGCTGCTCGGGATCGCCGGCGAGCAGATAGGTCTGGGTGTCGGCGACGTGGCGCGCGGCCAGCTTCCTGGCGCGTTCGGCGTCACCGGCCTCGATGGCGTCGACAATCTTGGTGTGCACGCGCAGTGCGATGCGCCGCCTGCTCAACGACGGGTACTCGCCGCGCGCCGCGGTCTCCTGGGCCCACCAGTTCAGGTGCCCGGTCCACAGCGTCTCGAGGCTGCCGACCACCGCGATCATCGTGTGGTTACCGCAGCCGCGCACGATCTCGTCGTGGAACTGGCCGCCGATCTCGGTGAACCGCGCGCCGTCCTCGATGTGCTCGGCCATCGCGTCGTTGAGCTTCTTGAGTTTGGGGATCAACGTCTTGCCGCGGTCGGGGCGGCGCGCGGCAAGCGCCGCGCACATCGGGTCGAGTTCCTGTAGGGCGGTGCCGAGGTCGGCGAGCGGCACGTAGTCGCTCTGCAGCAGCAGTCCCAGCATGTAGGCCGCGCTCGCCTTGGCCGGCGCGTGTACGACGGCCCCGCCGCGATTGCCGCGGCGCACCGACACCAGCCCCTCGGTTTCCAGTATTCGCAATGCTTCTCGCAGCGACACCAGGCTCACGTTGAACTGTTCGACGAGCACTTCCTGACGGGGCAGCAGGTCACCGTCGACCAGTTCACCCTCGATGATCTGGCGACGCAGTTCGTCGGCGACGATCTCGGCGGTTCTGCGTGCGCCCAGCCGACGGCGCGCTTCCGGACCGATACCCAGTGTTGTCATGACGCCGCAATGTTAACAGCGATAGCGCCCCTTACTTACCCGGCTATCCACCAATAGTTACTAAGATGGCGAAAAACAAGGGAGGTCGTGCGTGTGGGCGACATAGCACCCACCCCGCTCGATGACCTGCGCGTCGTGGAGATCAGCGACCGGATCGCCGGCGCGTACTGCGGCAAGCTGTTGGTGGATGCCGGCGCTGACGTGGTCAAGGTCGAACCGGCGCAGGGCGATCCGTTCCGCCGCTACACGCTGACCGGTGCCGTCCCGCCGGCGGGCACCGACTCACCGCTGTTCAGCTATCTCAATGCCGGAAAGCGCAGTGTGACAAGCTGTTCGGACGAGCTGCTGGCACGTGCGGATATCGTCGTGCTGACGGCCAACCGCGCCGAAGCGCCCGACCGGGGTGTCGACCTACCGCGGCTGCTGCAGACCGCACCGCACTGCGTCGTCGTCACCGTTTCCGACTTCGGTTGGACCGGGCCGTGGGCACAGCGCCCGGCCACGGAGTTCACCCTGCAGGCGGCGTCGGGTCTGACCGGATTTCGCGGCGACCCGGCCGGCCCGCCGATGTCGATCGGCGGTGAGCTGGGGGAGTTCATGGGCGGGGTGTGGTCCGCCTACGGCGCGCTGGCCCTGCACCGGCGGGCGCGTACCGGCGGGCCGGGCGGTCACCTCGACATGTCGATGCTCGAGGCGGTGACGCTGATGCAGAGCGGCGAGTGGCTGCACAGCCAGCTGCTGCAGGTGCCGCCCGTGCGGCGCTCGGTCGAGGTGCCGTCGATCGAGCGGGCCAAGGACGGCTACGTCGGCATAAGCATGGTGACCGGTCAGCAGTGGCTGGACTTCGCGGCGATGGTGGATTGCCCGGAGTTCACCGAGAATCCGGCGCTGCAGTTCCAGCTGGGCCGGTGGGACTACCGCGAGTGGATTCGCGAGCGCATTGACCCGTGGATGCGGGCGCGCACCGTCGAGGAGATCGTCGAGCTCGGACAGCTGTTCCGGTTACCGCTGGCGCCGCTGGGCAACGGCGCGACCATTCCGCAGATGGACCACTTGCAGCAGCGCGGCGTGTACGTGGACAACCCCGCGGGCTTTCGCCAACCGCGCCCGCCGTGGCTGATGAGCAAGGCCCGGCCGGCCCCGCTGCGCCGGGCACCGACGGTCGGGGACACCGACGGCGAACTCCGTTGGCCGCCAAGGGAATCGAAGGCCACGTCGACGTCGGCGGCGCGGCCGCTCGCCGGCGTGCGGATCGTCGACTTCACCGCGTTCTGGGCCGGTCCGGCCGCCACCCACGCTTTGGCGGCGTTCGGCGCCGACGTGGTCAAGATCGAGTCGGTGCAACGCCCCGACGGCATCCGGTACTCCGGCGGCATGCGCAAGGATGTCGACGATTGGTGGGAGTACGGCTGGGTCTTTCACGCGATGAACACCAACAAGCGTTCGGTGACACTGGATTTGCAGTCGCAGCAGGGTGTGCGGCTGGTCAAGCAGTTGGTGAGCACGGCCGATGCGGTGGCGGAGAACTTCTCACCACGGGTGATGGATCAGTTCGGTCTCGGCGCCGACGTCTTGCTGGACATCAACCCCCGGCTGGTGATGATGCGGATGCCCGCGTTCGGGCTGACCGGCCCGTGGCGGGACCGGGTGGGGTTCGCACCGACCATGGAACAGATCGCCGGCCTGGCCTGGGTGACCGGGCTGCCCGACGGGCCGCCGATCGCGCCGCGCGGCGCGTGCGATCCGCTCGCCGGCGCACATGCCGCGTTCGCGCTTCTGGCCGCCCTGGATTTCGCAGAGCGCACCGGCCGCGGCCAGCTCGTCGAGGTGCCGATGATCGAATCCGTGTTGAACGTGACCGCGGGGCAGACAATGGAATACGAGGTCTTCGGCGAGGTCATGGCGCGGCGGGGCAACCGCGGACACACCGCGGCGGTCCAGGACGTCTATCGGTGCGCGGGACAGG
This sequence comes from Mycolicibacterium pulveris, assembly GCA_050205315.1. Lineage (GTDB taxonomy): Bacteria > Actinomycetota > Actinomycetes > Mycobacteriales > Mycobacteriaceae > Mycobacterium > Mycobacterium pulveris_A. The sequence continues at coordinate 45,251 of JBNMRA010000017.1, forward strand.
ACGACTGGGTGGCGGTGTGCGCCCACACCCCGGCTCAACGCGCCGCGCTGGCAGGGCTCACCGGGACGGAGACGTCGCTGGAGCAGTGGTTGGCGTCACAAGAGGCCGACGCTGTGGTGGAAATGCTTGTGCAGCGGGGTATTCCGGCGGCGGTGGTGATCTCGCCGTCGCTGGCGGTCGACAACCCGCAGCTGCAGCACCGCGGTTTCTTCGAGAAGCTCGACCATCCCCGCACCGGGACGGGCCTGTATCCGTGTCCGCCGTTCGCCCGGCCCGAGGGCGTCGACGCGTGGCTGTACCGCGCACCGCCCACGCTGGGCGAGCACAACGCCGAGGTGCTGACGCAATTGTGCGGGCTCGACGACGTCGACCTCGATCGGCTGCGCGCCGACGCCGTGATCGGCACCCGCCCCAAGGGCCTGTGACCCGCCGCCGCGCTAGCGGGCGATCACGGTGATCGGCAGCGCGTCGAAGATCGTCATGTTGTTGGTCAGGTTGGGGTGTGACACCTGCGCCGGTCCGAGGCTGATCTCGTCGGCGCGGCAGAGCAACTCGTCCAGAACGCGATCGGGTTGGACCAGCGCAGCACCTCTTCGACCGCGGTCGACCGGATCGACTCGTCGGTGCGATACCGCTCGATCTGGGCGGGGTCGGCGACGAACGCCTGCAGCCCGAACGCCAGCGCGTTCTTCGTGGTGTCGCTGCCCGCGAACGCCAGCACGAAGAAGAAGCTCTCGAGTTCGGTTTCGGGGATGGACAGTTGCTCGCCGTGTTCGTCGGTGATCACCGCGGTGGCCAGCGTGCTCCAGATGTCGTCGACCGGGTTGCGCCGTTTTTCGGCGGTGAGTTCGACCGCGTACGCGAACACCTCACCGAAAGCCGACGCCTGGTCTTGCGCCGAACCCGCCTTCAGGATCCGGTCGAACGTTGTGAAGATCCGCGGCCGGCGTCGGGAAATCCGTTCTGCCACAACGCAAATCAGACATATCAACGGGTTCCGTCGTCGTCACACGCCGCCTTCCTGCGTCGTCCTTGCTTTAGAACGCCTAAAATAGTAAAAATAGGCAATGGCGGGCCCTCGCGGTCTGCCGTGCTGCGTCGCGGACGGAGACAACAGTGACGGAAACGGTCGACGATCCCACCCTCGACCCGTCGGAGCGCGAGTTCGGGTCAAGCGGGATCAGCCTGTCGACGTACCGCTTCCCGACCGGCTGGTTCATCGTCGCGTTCGCCTCCGAGTTGTCGCCCGGCCAGGTCAAACGCGCCCACTATTTCGGTGAGGAACTGGTGATATTCCGGACCGGATCCGGTCAGGTCAACGTGCTCGACGCCTACTGCCAGCATCTCGGCGCGAACATGGGCGTCGGCGGCACCGTCGAGGGTGAGCGCATCGTCTGCCCGTGGCACGGCTGGCACTGGAACGGCGACGGCACCAACGCGCTGATCCCGTACAGCAAGATCGGCTGCAAACAGAACGTGCGCATCCGCAGCTACCACAGCACCGAGTGGTACGGCTTCATCCTGGTGTGGCACGAACGCCACGGCCGGGCGCCGTACTGGCAGCCGCCGGTGCTGCCCGAACTCGAGACCGGCGAGTACTACCCGCTGCACCCGCACACCCGGATGCTGAACCGGGTCAAGGTGCACGCGCAGATGATCATCGAGAACGCCGCCGACCCATATCACGTCCAGTACGTGCACAAGGCCGCCAACCCGGCCCACACCGCGACCTTCGACCTGTCCGGCTACCACCTGCATGCGACGGTGAGCGCGAATTTCGGTGGGGGACGGGCGAAGACGTGGCTGACGCCCAACGGGCCCGTCGACGCCAAGATCATCTACGACAACTACTCGCTGGGCCTGGGCGTCGTGCGGTTTCCGTCCGAGCTGGTGGCGACCGTCCAGGTTACCGGCCAGACCCCGGTGGACGAGGACTACACCGATTACTTCTACACCCAGGCCTCGGTCCGCGAACCCGGCGACACCGGTGACAAGCCGACGGGCCGTGCCGCGAAATTCCTTCAGCTGCAACAGGAAGTCATCAAGCAGGACTTCTTCACCTGGGAGAACATGAAGTACCTGGAGAAGCCCAACCTCGCCCCGGAGGAGGCCCGCGACTACGCCGCGCTGCGGCGCTGGGCGCACCGGTTCTATCCGGGTACCGAGCCGTCGGCGACCGATTTCGGGTACACCGCCGACGGCCGGCCCGATCCAGCGGCAGCGCACGCGTGACATCCGCCGGCAAGACGAGCCCGTTTCAGGTGCCGGTGTCGCGGGTACGCCTGGGTCACCTGCCGGGCGCGGACGACACATCCGTTGAGCGAGGGGTATGTGTCGTCCGTGTCCGGCAGCTCCATGGGCGACCGCGCCTCGGGTGGAGGCGTCCATGACGTTGACCTACCAGCAGCAGTACGTGCTTGACGGTCTTGCCGGGCGCGCGGCGATCCTCGACCTCGACGCCAGACACAACCGGTTGTACTCCGCCGGTGACCTGGCCGGGTGGATCGCCACCTTCCGGCACGCGGGCGCGACGTACACGCGTGGCGGTGAGTCGTTCACCGATCTGCGGGCCGCGTTCGACGGCGGCGCCGGGCGACGGCTGGTGACCGTCGACCACGAGATCGCGGTGGACGGCGTGGACGCCACCCAGCGTTGTATCGCGCTGCTGTGCAGTGCCGGCACCCTCTGGGCCACCGGCACGTACACCGACCGGCTCATCTACGAGCGGGGCGGCTGGTACTTCACGTCGCGCGAACTCGAATGGGACCTGGCGCCACGCGAGAACGCGCTTCGCTTGTGAGCCAGGGTATCCGGTACGCGTTCGCGTTCGGCACCTACGACGACGCGCTTCGGATGGTCGGAACGAAGACGCCGCCGCGGTATGCGGGCACCGCGGTCAGCGGTGCACGGATCCAGCACTTCGCCGCGATGGTGCACGATGCCAACCCGTCGTATTGGGATGAGGAGTTCGCCCGCGAGGTATGGGGTGGGCTGCTCGCGCCGCCCGCGCTGTTGATGGGGTGGTTGATTCCGCCGCCGTGGCTACCCACCCAGCAGCCGCCGACACCCTCGATCGCGATCCTGGTTCCGCTGCCCGGCACGACGTTCATCAACGCGTCCAACGACGTCGAGTTGCTCACCCCGATCGTCGAGGGGGATCGGCTATCCGTGGTGGAGGAGATGGTGTCGGTGTCGCCGGAGAAGCAGACACGGTTGGGCACAGGACATTTCGTCGAGACCCGAGATGAGTTTTACCGCGGCGACGGCACATTGGTCGCGGTCAACTGCAACACGCTGTTCCGGTTCACCCCGGCGGAGCGTCCGTGACCACCCACGTCGCGGTGTCGTGGCAGGATGTCGTGGTCCCGGCCGAGCTTGCCGAGGTGGCCGATCAGGTCGACTACCAGCGGGTGGTGATGAACCCCGGTGCGACGTGGGACTACTTTCCCGCCCACTACGATCCGGAATACGCCCGGCGCCAAGGGCATCCGACGATCTTCGTCAACACCATGCACGTCGCCGGGTTCGTCGACCGCATCGCCACCGACTGGGCGGGCCCGTACAGCAGGGTGGTGCGCCGCAAGATCAGGTTGGTCGGCTCGATCTACGCCGGCGACACGATGGTGGGACGGGCCCGGGTGGTCGCCAAACGACAGGACGCAGCGGGACGGCTCTTGGTGGATCTCGAGGTCGCGGTGTGCAACCAGCGCAACGAGCTGTGCTGCCCGGCCGAGGTCACGCTGCAGCTGTCAGGTTAGGTCCGGCAGCTTCTGTGCGCTGACCGTCGTCTGCAACTCCACATATTCCGAAAGGCCCTCGGTGCCGAACTCGGCCGATCCCGGACTGCTCGAACCCGCCGAACGGCGCGAAGGTGTCGAGCGTGTACATGTTGATGCCGTAGGTGCCGGTGCGAATCTGCTCGGCGATCTGCAGGCCGTGCGCGACGTCGGAAGTCCACACCGAGCCGGCCAACCCGTAATCGCTGTCGGCCACGCTCAACCGCGGCCACGGTGGTCGTCGAACGCCGCTCGGGCGCACCGCACCGCGCGGTCGACATCTTCGGGTGCGGCGTGCGGGGTCTCGCCGATCGGCTCCTCGGTGTGCGGGGAGATCACCGAGATGCGTTGTGCGGTAGCGGGTTCACACCATCGGCCGGTGTGCCCAGCAATTGCTGTAAAGATCGCAAAGATGCTGGTCCGGGCCGTCAAGGACGGCTGAGGCTACGCGTCGTCCTCCGACGATTCGGCCGCCGCGTCGAGCACGCTGACCGCGATGCCGTACGGCAGGAACCGCACTTTGCGGCTGGGGTCGGTGTTGTTCTTGTTGGCCCGAAGCGCGTCGAGTTCGGTCGGATACACCTGCTCGATGTGGGCGCTGCCGTCGTCGGCGACGGTGTAGATGGCCCAGACGCCGTCGCCCGTCTCCCCGGTCGTCTCGGGCTCCCGCTTCGGACGCGAAGACCGGGTGAACTCGTCGATCAGGTTCGCCCACCCCGCGCGTTCACCGGAGGTGGAGAAGAACCTGCCGACCCCGTCGAGCGCGTCGCGCAGCCCCTCACCGGCTTCGCGGACGACCCGGTCGAACTCTTCGGGATCGATCCCGAACGGCCCATTGCTGGTCATGGCGGTTCCTCCTCCGCGCCGTACGGTCGATGCACGGCTACCACCAGTGTGCCCGGCGGTCGCGAACTAGTCGACTGAGCCCGACGGTGGTGGTAGGCAACCTTATGGCCATCTCACGCGCGGACGCGCTGGTCGCCGTCGAGCGATCGCCCGCGGCGTCCGGTGCACGCGACCGTGACCGGTGGATCGACGCGTTCACGTTCGACGCGCACGTCGAGGATCCGGTCGGTTCCCGTCCGCACCGCGGCCACACCGCGATCGCGCGCTTCTACGACACCTTCATCGGCCCGCGTGACATCGCGTTCGACCGCGACGTCGACATCGTGGTCGGCTCGACGGTGATCCGCGATCTGAACCTGCGGGTCCGCATGGGATCCGGGGTGACCATGCGGATACCAGCCTATCTGCGCTACGACGTCGCCGACGATCTGGGCGAGTTGAAAATTGCTGCGCTGTATGCGTTTTGGGAGCTTCCCGCGATGGTTGCGCAGTTTCTGGGCAGCGGCCCGCGTGCCGTCGCACCGGGTCTTCAGCTGTCCAAAGGGCTGCTGCTCAACCAGGGCCTGATCGGCGCGCTCGGTTTCCTCAGCGGATTCCGCGGCCCCGGGCACCAGGGCAAGCGCCGGTTCGGCGAATTCCTGTCCGATGCGCGCGCCGGTGACGAGGTCGCGCTGCGGCGCCGGCTCGGCAAGGGTGCGCGCATCACCTTCGGCGACGACGTTGCGATGGGCGGCACCGAACTCCTGTCACGCCTGGCCGGTGCCCGGCAGCGCAAGCTGATCGCGGCGGGCCACCACCTGGTCGTCGGCATCGAACGAGACGGGCACCGTGATGTGCTGATGGCGGAGGTGTCGACCAGGCCGTTCGCGGTCAACCGGATCCGTTACTTCTCCGACGCCGGCGAAGTGGTCCGGCCGCCGTTTGAGCACGACCGGGACGGGTAGAAACACCGCATGGTCGCGCGTGACAGACAAAAAGACGAGGAAAAGACAGAAGACGACATCGAGGACGACGAGCACGTCGCGCGTTCGCGGGCGGGCAAATCGGGTGGCGATGACGGCACGTATGTCGGCCAGACCGCATCTGATGACGCGCTGGACGTAGGGGAAACCGGCGCCGAAGCGCGCAGCCAAGACGAGAACCGCTGACCGCGGGTTGTTTCGATTCGGTCGCGGATCCGCGGCAGGCGTCCAGGACGTGAGACGGTAAACGAACCATGCACGTCGACGATGAAATTACCTACGAAGAGTTCGGTCGCCAGTTCTTCGAGATCGCGGTGACCGAAGACCGGGTGGGCAGTGCGATCGCCGCGATCGCCGGTGACGAGTTCGAGATGGGCCCGATCGCGCAGGGGCCCGGCAAGATCGCGAAGGTCACCGCCAAGGTCCGCATCCAGGAGCCGCGGCTGACCCGCCACGTCGGCGCGATGATCACCTTCGACATCCGCATCCCGCTGGAGATCGACATGGTGATCGACCTGCGGATCGACAAGCCCAAGTTCATGGTGTTCGGCGAGATCGCGCTGAGCGCGACCGCGCGGGCCGCAGCGCCGCTGCTTCTCATCCTCGACGTCGCCAAGCCGCGGCCCTCCGATATCGCGATCCACGTGACGTCCAAGTCGCTGCGCGGTGAGGTGTTGCGGGTGCTGGCCGGCATCGACGCCGAGATCAGACGGTTCATCGCGGCCCACGTCGCCGGTGAGATCGACAGCCCGGCGTCGCAGAAGGCCAAGGTCATCGACGTATCCGAAAGCATCGACGCCGGTTGGACCGGGGTCTGAGCGGAGCGCGTAGGATTCGCGGGTGCTTCGCAAACCCGCCGCGGCCGCCCTGTTGGCCGCTGGTTTTCTCGCCACCGCGGCCGTCGTGCCGTCACCTGCGCAGGCCGACCCCGTCGAGGACGCGTTCCTGCACGCCGTCGGCGAGGCCGGTGTGTTCGTGGGGGATCCGGGCCGCGCCGTCGCCGTCGGGCACCAGGTCTGCCCGATGCTGGCTGAGCCCGGACAGAACGCCGCCAACGTCGCCGCACAGGTCGCCGACGCCGCCGGTATGTCGCTGGGGCCGGCCACCATGTTCACCGGCATCGCGATCTCGATGTTCTGCCCCGCGATGGTGTCGTCTCTCGAGACGGGGACCTCGCCGATACCGTTGCCGTTCCTGGGGATCTAAGCGCGCAACGCGGCTTCGATCTGCGCCGCCCCCGCCGCGGAGGCCAGCTCGCGGTGGCGCTGGGTGACGGTGGCGCCGCCGCACCGTAGCGCGTCGATCACGTCGACCACGTCGCGGGCACAGCACCCCGCGCGATGCACGCCCCATGACGACATCAGCGCGTCGAGGCCACGGCCCGCCTCCGCGCCCAGCTCGATCAGCGCCGCCACCGTGGCGGGCAGCATCTGCTGTGCCGCACGCTCGATCGGTTGGGTGCCGCCCGGGGTGGGTGTGTTGACCGACGCGCCCGCCCGGGCCAGCGTACGCACGATCTCGGCGTTGACCTGATCGTCGGCGCCGTCGATGACGTGCATCGGTGTCGCGCCGTCGGAGTCGACCAACGACGGGTCCACGCCCTGGGCCAGCGCGTGGTTCAGCGCCACCGTGCGGCCCGCACGGACGATCTCGTGCAGGATCGTGGTGAACCGCTCACCGCGGGCCGAGAGCTCGATGCGGCGCCCGGCGTCGGCGCCGGCGTCGATCAGGGCGACCACGATTCCGGCCGACAGGGACCGCACCCCGTACCAGAGCGGTGACGCGCCGCAGGGATCGAGCGGATCGGGGTCGAACCCCATCGCGAGCAGCTCGATCACCGACGAGTCCCCGCGGTGTGCGCGCTCGAACAGGTCCAGGATCTCTGCGGGTAACGGCTCGGTCCACGCGGGACGGTCGACGCCCAGGGCATCGAGCACCCGAATCATCGCGTCGCGCTTGTGGTTCAGGTCGAACCACGGCCACGGCCCGGCGCCCTTGGCGATGAAATCGGCGACCGGCATCCGCGACGCAGCCACCGTCACCGGCTCGTCGGTGTCGCATCGGGTCGAGAACACCAGCCCGTCGCCGTCGTGCGAGACGACGACGCGCAGGTGCCCGTCCAGATATGACGCCAGTTCTTTCACAGCATGTGGATTGTGCCCAAATGCGACAAGGGGCACCCGAGCGGGTGCCCCTTCGTGTGGGGGGAATTATCTGGCGACTACCGGGACGTCACCTGACGTCAACGTAGACGGTCCTTTCCTGCAGCCTGACGAAGTTGTCAGTGCTGCCGAGCACCGGCGCGCCGGCGTCAATGCGCTGGTAAGTCGTTCCCGGTCGGATCGAGAGCACCTCGGCCTGATCCAGCGGGGCGTTACCGAAGCGGTTCACGATCACGGTGTAGCCCTCCGACGTCAGTCGCGCGATGGTGTCCTGGGCATTGGCATCGCCAGTGGGCGCGGCTGCCACCGGCGCGGCCAGCCCGATGACTGCGGCGGCCAACGCGGCTACAACGGCGCTACCTATTGTCGCTAAACTGAAGTTCTTCATTTCGATGCCTTCCTTTGCAGTTGTAGAGCCGTCGGGCGAAAGTCGCGTCACGAAATTGGTGCATTGCTCCTTTTCGAACCGTTCGCGCGGGCTCATCCGGGTCAACCAGCAGGTGAGCGGTTTAATTCCCGTGGCAGGAAATGGTCGACGGTGGCAGGAATTTATGCCTGAAAAAGTCGCAAAAGGCTCGAAAAAAAGAACAACCGCTAAAGCAGTCGGTGAAATCCGGTGAGGTTCAACGGCCGGCCCACGACGTTCAGCGCTCCGATGACGTCCTCGAGCCGTTTGGGCGGGATCTCGATCCGCCACTGCGGAAGCATCCCGGACACTCGGACGACATCGGGACCGAACGCGATGCCGGTCAGCCGCAGCCCCCGGTACCGGATATCGCGGGCCGCCAGACGCACGTCGTCGTGCTGGCCGACCGACAGCGTGCGCGCATCTAGGCGGGAGTCGAGCTCGGTGACGGTCAGCGTCACCTCACCTTCTTCGAGCCGCACGGTCAGCCGGCGTCCCACGACCAGCCGGCGCACCGTGGTGAACAACGTCCGGTAGGCCACCGTCGCGCCGCTGACCGGCGCCACCGCCGCCGCCGACCACAGCGAGGTCAGCATGTCGATCGGCCGAAACGGATCGAACCGACGGAGCGGCCGCGGGCGGGTCATACGTCAAGCATGGGCGTCTGCGTCAGGGATGTGAAGCAGCGGCGGCGTCCGTACAGTGGAGGCCAATGACCTCCGTGGTGATCGTCGGCAGTGGATTCACCGGCTTCGAGTGCGCACGCAGCCTGGCCCGGAGATTGCGCAAGCACACCGTCGACGGCACTGCCGAACCGGTCGACATCTCGATCATCTCGCCGGTCGACTACATGCTGTACACCCCGCTGCTACCGGACGTCGCGGGCGGCTTGGTCGACGCCCGCTTCGTGGCCATTCCGCTGGCCAACACGCTGCGCGGTGTGCAGGCCATCCGCGGCAGGGTGGAGCGCGTCGACTTCGACGAACGCACCGTCACGTTCGTCGATCCCGAAGAGCGCGCGCGCAGCATGCCGTGGGATCGGCTGGTGTTGACGCCCGGTTCGGTGACCCGGCTGTTCGACGTGCCCGGGCTCGCCGAGCACGCCCGCGGGCTCAAGTCGACGGCCGAGGCGCTTTACCTGCGCGACCACGTACTGCAGCAGCTGGAGCTCGCCGACGTCGACGACGATCCGGGCCGCGCCGAGGCCAGGCGCACCATCGTGGTCGTCGGCGCGTCGTACTCCGGAACCGAGCTCGCCGCGCAGCTGCGCGCGCTCGCCGACTCGGCGGCCAAGCAGATGGGCTTCGACCCCGCCGCGGTCAAGTTCGTGCTGCTGGATCTGGCCGAGCAGGTGATGCCCGAGGTGGGGGAGAAGCTGGGCGCCTCGGCGATGAGGGTGCTCGAGTCCAAGGGTATCGACGTCCGGTTGGGCGTGACGCTCAAAGAGGTGCACGCCGAACACGTTGTGCTCAGCGATGATTCGTTGGTGCGCACCCACACGGTGGCCTGGGTGACCGGAGTGACCGGCGCCCCGCTGATCGAAAAGCTGGGGCTGCCAACCGAAAAGGGCCGGCTGAAGGTCACCACGGAATTGCAGGTGCCGGGTCATCCCGACGTGTTCGCCGCCGGTGATGCCGCCGCCGTACCCGATGTCACCCAGCCCGGCAAGATCACCCCGCCGACTGCCCAGCACGCCACCCGGCAGGGAAAGTTGTTGGCCCGCAACGTGGCCGCCAGCCTGGGCTACGGCAAGCCGAAGAAGTACAAGCACCGCAACATGGGCCTCGTCGTCGACCTCGGGCCCCGCTACGCGGTCGCCAACCCGCTCAACGTGCGGCTGTCGGGGTTCCCCGCCAAAGCCGTGACCCGGATCTACCACCTCTACGCCATCCCGCGGTTCGTCAACCGGTGGGCGGTGGCGCTGGCGTATCTGACCGATGTGTTCTTCGACCGCTCGGTGGTGTCGATCGGGTTGTCCACCGAGGAGGATGCGCAGTTCTCCAGCAGCGAGGGTATCCCGCTGCCGAAGGCGCACTGATTCAATCGGCGGTAAAGCGGGAACGCTACCGGCATGGCTACATATCGCGTGTTGAACCCGCAAGGTGATGTCGTCGACACCAAGGACATCGAGAGCGCCGACGACGCGCACGCCTGGTTCGTCGACCAGAAGGCCGACCCCGAGCTGGGCTGGCGGATGGAGGTCAAGGCCGACGACGGTCACTGGGCGTTCTTCGACAGCAGCGAAGGCGACCGCAAGTACTGATTTCGGCGTTGCGCGGGCCGCGAGCGTGCACAAACTCGCGATTCTGCTCGGCGTGTCGCCCGCAGACACGCACGCTCGCATAAGAGGGTGGGTCATGCCGAAGCTCAGCGCCGGGTTGCTGCTGTACCGCATCGCCGACGGCGAGGTCGAGGTGCTCATCGGGCATCCAGGCGGGCCGTTCTGGGCCCGCAAGGACGACGGTGCGTGGTCGATTCCCAAGGGGGAGTACACCGAAGGGGACGACCCGTGGACCGTCGCGCAACGTGAGTTCGAAGAGGAACTGGGCAAGCCCGCACCGGTCGGGCCGCGCATCGACTTCGCACCGCTCAAGCAGCCCAGCGGCAAGGTGATCACCGCGTTCGCGGTGCGCGGTGACCTCGACCTGGCGGGCACCGTGTCCAACACCTTCGCGCTGGAGTGGCCGAAAGGCTCCGGAAAGCTCAGGGAGTTCCCCGAGATCGACCGGGCCGGTTGGTTTTCCGTGCCACAGGCTCGGTCCAAGCTGCTGAAGGGTCAGCGTCCGCTGCTCGACCGGTTGCTTGCGGCGCTCGAAGACGACGAACCGGGCGGGTCTCGATCGCGTTGATGGTCAGGGCGCGGCCGTGGATGCGCCAGCCGGCCCTGGTCCGCATGTACTCGTCGTCATAGCGCAGATGCCAGACCAGGTCGGTGACGCGTCCGTCGGCCACCGTCCAATGGTGCGCGATGCAGGTGATGCGGCCCAGCGCGTAGTCGGGCTCACCGCTGGCGGCGTACACCTCGCCGACGATCGCGTGTTCGGTGCGGGTCACCTCGCCCAGCGCGGCCATGGCCGCGCGCACGCCGTCGCGGCCGTGGTTGCGGCGCACCGGTTCCAACGACCGCGGCGGATCGGGTAGCCGCAGTTCGGCTGTCTCGGTGAACAGCTCGACCACATCGTCGAACCTGCGGTCGTCGACGGCCGACGCGTACAGGTGCACCAGGTCGGCCAGCGCCAGCCGGTCGGCGAGCGCGAGAGTCACGGCGTCAGCCCGAGCCGCTGCGCGCAGCCCGACAACACGTCGCGGGCCTCGTCGATATCGGTGATCGGCGGCATCGCCAGCACGATGCGGTCTGCGCCCAGCGCGGCCAGCTTGTCGGCGCGCTCGCGGTCGATCTTGGTCACGCTGTGGCCCAGCGACAGCTCGAGCGCGTCCGGGTCGCGCCCGTGCTGTGCTGCGGTGTCGCGCATGATGGCGACCAGCCTGGCCAGGTCGGCGCCGCCGACGCCGAGCGGTTGAAAGCCGTCGCCGAGGCGGCCCGCCCGCCGGGCCGCGGCCGCACTGTGTCCGCCGACGATGATCGGCACCGCCGCAACAGGTTTCGGGTAACACATCGCATGGTCGAAGTCGAAGAACTCGCCGTGGAAGCTGACCCCGTCGGGGTGGTCCTCCCACAGCAGCCGCATCACCTCGAGTTGCTCGTCGGCGCGCCGGCCCCGGGTCGCGAAATCGGTTCCGCAGGCCTCGATCTCCTCCTTGAGCCAGCCCACGCCCACGCACAGCCGGGCCCGTCCGCCCGACAGCGCGTCGAGCGTGGCGACCCGCTTGGCCAGCACCACCGGGTGGTGGTTCGGCAACACCAGCACACCGGTGGCCAGGCCCAGCCGCTGGGTGTGGGCGCCCAGAAACGTCAGCAGCTCAAGCGGATCGGGCACCACGCAGTCGGCCGCCAGCTCGACGCGCCCGGACGGGTCATACGGGTAGACGCTGGTGTACTGCGTCATCAGCACGGTGTGTTCGACCACGACGACGGATTCGAACCCGCAGGCCTCCAGGTGCGTCGCGAATGCGGCCATGTACGCCGGGTCTGCGGTGACCCCCGCGGCGACGGGTGCGACGACGGCGAATTTCATGGCAGCACAGGCAGTCCGTTGCTTTCCCGGATATCCCTTCGGCATTCGTGGCGGGTTTGTCCCGTCTGCTCCATGCACACCCGCACCGGTGACTCTTCTGCGAACGGCAGCGGCTCGTCGGTCGGCGCGGCGGTGACCGTCGGGCTGGGCACCTCACCCTCGGTGAGCGACCAGATCGACGCGCCGGTGCTCTGCAGGGTGGAGCAGTACGCGGTCGAGCCGTCTTCGGTGGTGCCGGTGCTCCCGACCGGTGTGCAGTCGGCGCCGATCACCACCGGAGCCGCAGTGGGCGTGGCGGCCGCGGTCGTCTCGATGACCGTCTCGGTGGTGGCCGTCGGCGGCGCGTCGGTGGTGGTGGGCGAGGGCGGTGGCGGCGGCAGCGGCGCTGCGGAGGCGACCGTCGTGGTCGTCGGGGTCGGGGCGGCGGTGGGCCGCTTGGCGTCTTGGGCATCGCGGAACTCGAGAAGCGCGAACGCCACCGCGGCGACCAGCAGCACGGCCAGCACCGCGGGCACCATCACCGCCGGCCGCAGCCACGACCGTTTCGGTGGCTGCGCGACGGGCGCCAGGCGGGTGCCGTCGTCGTCGCCCACCGCGCCCGACAGGCGGTGGCTGAGCGCGCGGGCGAAATCGGCGCACCGCTGGAACCGGTCGTTCGGGTTCTTGGCGAGCGCTTTGGCGAAGACCGGGTCCAGGTCCGCGAGCTCGGGGCGGCGCACGGCGATCGCGGGCGGGGACCCCGACAGGTGCTGGCTGATCACCACCGCCGGGTTGGAGTTGTGGAACGGCGGCGACCCGGTCAGTAGGTGATAGGCGGTGGCGGCCAACGCATATTGGTCAGACCGGCCGTCCAGCCGCTCACCCATGAGTTGCTCGGGCGCCGCGTAGGACACCGTGCCCACCGTCATGTTCGTGGCGGTCAGCCCGCTGACATCGTTGACCCATTTCGCGATTCCGAAGTCGGCCAACAGAATCCGCTCGTCACCGGATTCCGGATAGGCGAGCAGGATGTTGGCGGGCTTGACGTCGCGGTGCAGCAGGCCGCGCTGGTGTGCGTAATCCAGCGCGTCGGCCACGGCGGTGACGATCGCCACGACCTGGGAGCTGGGCATGCCGTGCGGGTGCCGTTCCCGCAGCAGCTGCGCGGCGTCGGTGCCCTCGACGTAGTCCATCGAGATCCAGATCTGCCCGTCGCTCTCGCCGCGGTCGTGCACCCCGACGATGTGCGGATGCCACAGGGTGGCGGCGATATCGGCCTCGCGGTGAAACCGCTCGCGGTATTCGGGGTCCCTCGACACCGAGGCGGGCAGCACCTTGAGCGCATCGTGGCGGGGCAGGCGCGGGTGCTGGGCGAGGTACACCTCGCCCATGCCCCCGGACCCGAGCAACCGCACAATGGTGTATCCGGCGAACGTCGCACCCTCGGCCAGCGGCATGGGCGAAATAGTAGGGGACGCGGCTACAGGTCGAGTGTCAGACGTGAGCCCGCGGTGCCGCGGGAGATGCAGATCAGCATCATGCCGTCGTCGCGTTCGGGGTCGGTGAGCAGCGTGTCGCGGTGGTCGACGGCGCCGTCGGCCACCGCCAGCACGCGGGTGCGGCAGGTGCCGCAGAAGCCCTGCTGACATGAATACCTGGCATGCACGCCGGCCCGGTTCAGCGCGGCCAGCAGCGTTTCGTCGGCGCCGACGCGCACCGCGGCACCGGTGGAGGCCGGCGTCACCGAGAACGGCGTGCCGTCGACGACGGGCGGTGCGGCGAACCGCTCGAAATGCAGTTCGACGTCGTCGCGGCCGACCAGCTCGGCGCGGACGGCGGTCAGCATCGCCGCGGGCCCGCACGCGTAGACCGCGGTGCCGCCCGGGCAGTCACCGAGCAGCTGCGCGGCGGTCGGCAGGCCCGACTCGTCGTCGGTGCGGATCGTGACACGGTCGCCGTAGCGGGCGAGCTCGTCGAGGAACGGCAGGCTGTCGCGGGTGCGTCCGGCGTACAGCATCGACCAGTCCACACCGTGGCGCTGGGCCAGCGCCAGCATCGGCAGGATCGGGGTGATCCCGATGCCGCCGGCGATGAACCGCAGGCGCCGGGTCGGCGAACCGTAGCCGGGCACGGTCAGCGGGAACGCGTTACGCGGCCCGTGGGTGGTGACGGGGACACCGGGTTGCAGCGCGTCGTGCACTTCGACGGATCCGCCGCCGCCGTCGGGTATGCGCCGCACCGCGATGCGGTAGGCGTCGCGGACGGCCGGGTCCCCGCACAGGGAGTACTGCCGGATCCGCCCGCTGGGCAGGTGCAGGTCGATGTGGGAGCCCGGATACCAGCGCGGCAGCGGGCCGCCGTCGGCGCCGACGAGCGTCACGGCGACGACGTCCTGATCGCGCGCGACGACGCGGCGCTCGGCCACCTTCAGCGTGATGGTGCGGTCGGCGACAGCCGGCGGGGTCATCTTGCGTGCGGTACCGGAGATGGCCCACAGCCCGGTGAACGCCGCATCGGCGATCCGCAGCGACACGTCGTGACGTAACCGGCCGAACGCGCTGGGCGGTGTCTGCCGGACCCGTCGCAGAAACCCCATCAAATGTGCGCGGCGCGGGCCGCGGGGGAGCTGGCGAGATAGGCCACGGCCTGGGCCGTGGAGCCCATCTGCTCCGGGGAGAACCCCGGCCGGAAGTACATCAGCGTGTTGGACCCGAACAGTCTGCGGTAGCGGGGCAGCAGCCCCAGCTTGGAGTCGCGCATCCGCAGCCGGTTGAACTTCCACCAGCCGATGTCGGTGCTGGGGTCGGTGCGCACCAGGTACCAGGCGGCGCGCTGGAAGAACACGAAGATCATCACCACCGCCATCGCCATGGCCCGGATCCGGTCGAGGTAGCTGTCGTGGAAGTAGACGGCCACGTCGTGGGCGACGTTGCGGTGCTCGACCTCTTCGCTGCCGTGCCAGCGGAACAGGTCGACCATCGTCGGATCGGCGTCGTGGTCCTGCCACGCGCAGTTCAGCGCGAAGTCACCCATCACCGCGGTGTAGTGCTCGATCGCCGCGATCAGCCACAGCCGGTCGCACAGATGGTTGAGCCGACGCTTGGGATCGGTGGAAGTGCTTGGCGCGAGCATCTTTTCGAACACGTACTCGATCTGGTCGAGGATCGGTTTGGGATCGATGCCGTTGACCACCATGTACTCGTGCAGCACCTGCTCGTGCACGTCGGCGTGGGTGGCCTCCTGGCCGATGAACCCCCGCATGTCGTCGGCCAGATGCGGATCGGTCACCAGCGGCAACGCCTCGTTGAAGGTGTCGACGAACCACCGTTCCGCGGCGGGCAGCACCACGTTGAGCAGGCTCACCACGTTGGAGGCCACCGGATGGCCGGGTATCCAGTGCAGCGGAATGTCGTCGACGTCGAAGTGCACCTTGCGGGCCTGGATCTGCACCGGCCCCGGATCGATCTCCCGGTGGAAACGGCGCGGACGAAGCGCCGGAACAACAGCCATGGCGGCCTCCTTCGAGACAGCTTTGTACCCAAGTCTAGGGGCAGTATGTGGGAACGCAGGTTTCAGGTACGCCGGGCTTGTCAATTACTTCCCCATGGCGGGCGTCAGCGACGTGCTCGAATGGGCCAAACATCAAGTGACCAGCCGGGTTCCGAAGGCCGATCTGGACCAACGCGATCCCGACTACATCCGCGAACAGCTGCCGGGGCTGTGGCTGGTCGCGTCGCTGTACTTCCGCGCCGACGTGCGCGGGCTGGACCGCATTCCGGCTGAGGGCCCGGTGCTGCTGGTCGGCAACCACAGCGGCGGCAACGTCCCCCCGGACACGTTCGTGTTCACGCTGGCGTTCTGTTCGTACTTCGGTGTCGAGCGCCCGTTCTATCAGCTCGCGCACAACCTGGTGGTGTCCGCGCCGCCGCTGGCGTCGCTGCGCAAGTTCGGCACCGTCGCCGCCAACCACGAAAACGCGCAGCTGGCGCTGAAATCCGGTGCGGCGCTGCTGGTGTATCCGGGCGGCGACTACGAGGTGTTCCGGCCGTCGTGGGAACGCAACCGGGTCGATTTCGGCGGCCGCAAGGGCTATGTGCGGCTGGCCCGCGAGGCCGGTGTGCCGATCGTGCCGGTGGCCGCGGTGGGCGGGCAGGAGAGCGTGCTGTTCGTCAGCCGCGGCCAGTGGTTGGCGCGACTTCTGCGGGTCGACAAGATGTTTCGGCTCAAGAGCGTGCCGATCGCGATCGCGCCGCCGTGGGGCCTGGTGATCAGTGACCTCGCCGGGCACATCCCGCTGCCGGCCAAGATCACGGTGGAGGTGCAGGAGCCGATTGCGGCCGAACAAATCCTCGACGCCGACGACGACGTGGTCCACGACAAGGTGATCGGCAGCCTGCAGGCCGGTGTCGACCGGTTGGCCGCGCAGCGCCGCTTCCCGGTGATCGGCTGATTCGATGCGCGTACAACGGCATTGCATCATCGACGCCGGCCGTGACGAGGTGTGGCGGGTGGTCAGCGACCCGGCCTGCTACCCGCAGTTCATGGCCAGCCTGCAGCGGTGGGAGACCGTGACCGACGTTCCGGCGGGGGTGGGTGCGCGCTACACCGTGCACTGGAAGATCGGGTCGGTGCCGATCGGCGGGTCGGTGGAGGTCGTCGAGTTCGACCAGCCGCGTGAGCTGTCGTGGATCGGGATCACCGGGGTGTCACAGCGGGGCCGCTTCCGGCTGCGCCAAACCCCGGACGGCAGAACCAAGGTGAACTTCCGGCTGGCCTACGAGTCGGCGGGCAACCTGCTCGGGCTGATCGCCGACCGCGTCGCCGCCCGGCAGGTGGGCCGCAACATGGGGCAGACGCTGAAGAACCTCAAACGGATGGTGGAAGGTTAAGCAGGCGGAGGCGGCGCGCCCGCGCCCGGGGCGCCCTGGATCGGCACCACCGGGGTCGGGGTGACGGTGGTGACGCCGTTGGATCCCACCCTCGGACCGCCCGACGGACCCATCTGCTCGAGCCGGTCGGCGGCGGCCTGGCTGCAGTCCAGCATCAGCAGGATGCGGCCCTTCGAGGTCACTTTCTGGGTGTCCACCAGGCAATTGGATTGGCTCAGCACGCTGCCGAACGATCCGCCGAAGTAGCCCTTGTAGCCCTGTGCCTGCAGGATCCGTAACGCCTTGTTGTACGGCTCGCCGACGACGTTGAGGGTCGAGGACGCGGCCGGCTGCGACATCGCGATGCCCGCCCCGACCAGGGCGGCCCCGCCGGCGGCCACGAGCCCACCGCTGAGCACAACGAGCTTGTTCACGTGATCTCTCCTAAGTCGGTGGCGGTGCGAACATATCGCAGTCGTGACACATGGGAAACCGGAGAACACCCGCACCGCGTTACACCGGAGGTCGCACCGCCGCGCGCATGATCTCGGCCAGCCGCGCGGCGCGCGCATCGGTGACGATGTCTTCGACCAGGAGTTTCTTTCCGTCTGGACCGGTCAGCGGCACCCGCCAGTTCGGGTATTCGTCGGTGGTGCCGGGCTGGTTCTGGGTGCGCCGGTCACCGACCGCGTCGGCCAGCGACAACGCCAGCAGCCGCGACGGGGTGCGACCCAGATATTGGTGCAGCGCGGCGACGATCTCGTCGACGTCCTCGGAGTCGCCCAGCAGCCCGACGCGGCGCAGTTCGTCGAGCCAGGCGGCCTGCTGCGCGCGGTCGTCGGCCAGTTCCTGTTCGGCGGGACGGGTCAGCAGGCCGAGCCGCTCGCGGAGCCGGACGTGTTCGCCGGCCAGGTAGCCCGCGGTCGGCGGCAGATCGTGGGTGGTGACGGCCGACAGGCAGTACTCGCGCCACCGTTCGGCCGGCAGCGGCCCGCCGGTGGGATCGGGGCCGTCGCGGTCGGCCTCGAACCACAGAATCGACGTGCCGAACAGCCCGCGCCGCCGCAAATAGTCGCGCACCCACGGTTCGACGGTGCCCAGATCCTCGCCCACCACCACGGCGCCGGCGCGGTGCGCCTCCAGCGCGACGATGCCGATCATCGCCTCGTGGTCATAGCGCACGTAGGTGCCCTCGGTCGGTGCCGCGCCCTTGGGGATCCACCACAGCCGGAACAGCCCGATGATGTGGTCGATGCGGACCCCGCCTGCGTGCCGCAGCACCGCGTTGACCAGCGCCCGAAACGGTCGGTAGGCCTGCTGGTCGAGTTGGTCGGGCCGCCACGGCGGCTGTGACCAGTCCTGGCCGAGCTGGTTGAACTCGTCGGGCGGTGCGCCCGCGGTCACCCCCAACGCCAGCACATCCTGCAGCGCCCACGCGTCGGCCCCGTCGGGATCCACGCCGACGGCGAGATCGTGCATCAGGCCGAGGCCCATGCCGGCCTGCCGCGCGGTGGCCTGTGCGGCGGTGAGCTGATCGTCGAGTTGCCACTGCAGCCAGCGGTGAAAGTCGACGGTGGCGGCGTGCGCGGCGGCGAACTCGGCGACCGCTTCGCCGGCCGGGTGCTGAAGCTCCCGCGGCCAGCCGTGCCAGTCGTTGCCGTACTGCTCGGCCAGCGCACACCAGATCGCGAAGTCGTCGAGGCTGGCGCCCTCCCGGGTGCGGTAGGCGGCGTAGGCCAGTTCACGGCCGGCGGACCGCGGCACCTCGTAAACAGCGTGCAGCGCGGCGCGTTTGGCCCGCCACGCCGCGTCGCGGTCGATCAGCTCCCCGCGATCGGCAGCGGACTGCACCTGCTCGCGCGCTTTGCGGATGCGGCCGCGGCGGCGCAGATAGGCGTACTCGGGGATCGCCTCCACCCGCACGTAGATCGGGTTGACGAACCGCCGCGACGTCGGCAGATACGGTGACGGCTCCATCGGCGCGGTCGGCGCGGCGGCGTGCAGCGGATTGACCAGCAGAAAACCGGCCGCATGTACGGCCGCCGACCACACGGCCAGATCGGTCATGTCGGTCAAATCGCCGATGCCCCAAGACCGTTGCGAGCGCACACTGTAGAGCTGCACGGCCAGCCCCCAGCTGCGGGCGGCGCCGAGCCCCTGCGGCGGCGCCAGCGCCGCGGGGGTGACGATCACGGCGGTGCTGACGTCGTCGGCGCCGAGTCGCAGCCGCAGTTCGTGATAACCCAGCGGCAGGTCGGGCGGTAACTCGAAGCTGGCTTCGCCGACCAGCCGGCCGTCGAGATCGTATGGGGCACTGTGGTTTTCCAGTTGACGCAGCCCGGTTCGGGTGGTGCCGTCCTCCAGCCGCAACGATACGGGCGCCGGATCGCCGTGGGTGACGTGCACCCAGAACGACGCCGGCGTTCCGGCGCGCATCACGATCGTGGGCGGCAGCGGCCGCGCCCAGTACGCGCGGTCGTGTTCGGCCAGCGCGGCCCGGCGCTGCTGCTCGGTGCCGGCCGGCACGCCCAGCGCATCCAGCACAGCGACCAGCGTGGCCTCCGCGACGGTGATGCGTCGGCTGGCCCAGTCCTCGTATTCGGTGGCCACGCCGTATCGCCGCGCCAACTCGACCAGCGTCTGCGGCAGGTCCGTCATGCGGTCAATCTTGCCTGTTGCGTATCCACCCGGCAGCTCACCGACGCGGTGTACCCGCGGTGCGCCGCCGTTATGTCGGTAAGGTGCCAACATGGCGCCCGACCGGGTGGCAGCGGCCGCGGCGCAGGACCGGCGAGCCCGCACCGCCGTCGCGGTGCTGTTCCTGACCAACGGCGCGGTCTTCGCCACGCTGCTGCCGCGGTATCCGGAGATCAAGGCCGACCTGGCCCTGTCCAACGCGGTCTTCGGCGCGGCGATCGCCGCGTTCTCCGCGGGCGCGCTGGCGGCCGGGTTGACCGCCGGGGCGCTGATCCGCCGGTTCCGCTCGGCTCGGGTGGCAGTGATCGGCACCACCGGAATCGCGGCGTTCGTGTTGGCCGCGGGCGTGGCGCCGACGGCGGCGACGCTGGCGGGCGCGCTGTTTCTGGCCGGCGCGTGCGACGCGGTCACCGACGTCGCGCAGAACGCGCACGGGTTACGTGTGCAACGACGCTACGGACGGTCGATCATCAACTCGTTTCACGCGGTATGGGCGCTGGGCGCGATCCTCGGCGGCCTGACGGGTGCGGCGGCCATCGCGTTGACCGTCTCGCGGGCCGTGCACCTGGGCGCGGTGGGGATCGTGCTCAGCGCGGTCGTTCTCGTCGCCTACCGGTACCTGCTGACCGGCCCCGACCACGACGACCGCGACGACTCGGCGCCCACCCGCAGTACGGGAGCGGCGGGCGCGGGGGTGTATGCGACGTTGCTCGCGCTGGTCGTGATCGCGGTGGCGGGGGCCGTCGTCGAGGACGCCGGAAGCTCTTGGGCCACCCTGTATCTGCGCGACGGCCTGGGCGCGCCGGGAGCGCTGGCGGCGTTCGGATACGTCGCGCTGGTGGGTTTCATGTTCGTCGGGCGGCTGATCGGGGACCCGCTGGTGGACCGGTTCGGCGAACGCGCGGTGGTCCGCGCCGGCGCGTTCATCACCACCGCCGGAATGGGGGCGGCCCTGGCGTTTCCGTCGGTACCCGGCACGATCGCCGGGTTCGCGGCGGCGGGTTTCGGCGTGGCCACGGTGATCCCGTCGGCTATGCACCGCGCCGACCAGCTACCCGGGCTGCGTGCCGGCACCGGTCTGACCGTGGTGACCTGGCTGATGCGGATCGGCTTCTTCGTCGCCCCGCTGGTGGTCGGGTTGGTCGCCGACGCCGCCAGCCTGCGGGTCGGGCTGCTCAGCGTTCCGGTCGCGGGCGTGGCGGTCATGCTGCTGGCCGGTGCGCTCAGTGCGCGAGGCCGGCCATCTCGATCGTGAGCACGCCGGCGACGATGAACCCGATACCCAGCAGCATCGTCAGGGTCAGCGGTTCGCGGAACAGCCGGCGGGCCAGCAGCGCGACCAGCGCCACCCCGCAGGCCGTCCACACGCCATAAGCCACGCCGACCGGCATGCCCAGCGCCAGCGTCGTCCACAGCAGGTAGAACGACACCGCGTAGCCGGCGATCACCGGCACGATCCACGCCCGCTTGCGGAACCCCTCGGATGCTCGCAACGACAGCGTCGCGAACACCTCGAACACGATGGCGCCCGCCAGCGCGGCCCACATCACGGCGCGTCCGCCGACGCGCGCTGAGACCCGATCTCGACGAGCAGCACCCCGGTGATGATCAACGCGAGGCCGGCGACGATCGGCCAGGTGAACGGCTCGCCGAAGATGGCGGCCGCCAGCACCGCCGTGCCCGCGGTGCCCAGCGCGCCCCAGATACCGTAGGCCACCCCGACCGGCATGCCGCCGCGCAGCACCATCGTCAACAGCACGAACGCCCCCACATAGCCGGTGACGACGAGCGCCAACCACGCCGAATGACCTTGGGAGGCACGCAGAGACAACGTCGCGGCGATTTCTGTGACGATGGCTGCCCCGAGCAACCCCCAGTTGCGCACGCGACAAAAATAGTCGACCTGCGCCCAAACTCACCTTCGGGCGCAAAAGTGCCAGGTCGCACCCGCCCTTACGTCGATTCCGGCGCCTGCGTGCGGCGTAGCCTGAAGTGGTTGGAACTACTCGAGATACACCGACACAAGGAGTTCGCATGACGGCCGACGCACGGCGCGCAACCGATCACGCGCTCGTCGTCGACACCGCCAACGGGCCCGTGCGCGGAATCGACGACGGAACGGTCAAATCCTGGAAGGGAATTCGCTACGCCGCCGCGCCGGTGGGTGAGCTGCGCTGGCGCGCACCGGAGGCGCCGGCGCGCTGGACCGAGCCGCTCGACGCGACCAGGGTCGGCCCGGTCTGCCCGCAGCCGACCGACCCGAAGCTGCCGATCGACCTGGGCGCACCGCAGGGCGACGACTGCCTGACGCTGAACGTGTGGGCGGCCTCGGACGTCGATGCCGGCGCAGGGAAACCGGTGATGGTCTGCGTCCACGGCGGCGCCTACATCCTGGGCTCCTCGGCACAGCCGCTGTATCACGGCCGAGCGCTGGCCAGCTCCGGCGATGTGGTGATCGTCACGTTCAACTACCGGCTCGGCGCGCTGGGGTTCTTGGACCTGTCGTCGTTCGGCGACCAGTTCGCCACCAACGTCGGCATCCGCGACGTGCTGTTCGCGCTGCAATGGGTGCGCGACAACATCGCGGCGTTCGGGGGAGACCCCGACCGGGTCACGATCTTCGGCGAGTCCGCGGGCGCCGGGATCGTCACCACCCTGCTGGCCAGCCCGGCGGCCGCCGGGCTTTTCCATGCCGCGATCGCGCAGAGCTCACCGGCGACCTCGGTCTATGACCGCACGCGTGCACAGCGCGTCGCCGAACAGTTCCTCGACGTGCTCGACGTGCGCGCCGACGAGGCCCACCGGCTGGATGCGGTCCCGATCACGGCCGTCACCGCCGCGGCCCAACGGGTCTTCGACGACGTCCCGTCCACCACGCCGGGCACGCTGGCCTTCGCGCCGATCATCGACGGCGATCTGGTGCCCGCCCACCCGGTCGAGCTGGCCCGCGAAGGCCGCACCCACCGCGTCCCGCTGATCATCGGCACCAACAAGCACGAGGCCTCGCTGTTTCGCTGGATGAAGTCGCCGCTGATGCCGATCACGCCGAAGGCGATCCGGGAGATGTTCTCCGCGATCGCCGCCGAACAGCCGGGCCTGCAGCTGCCGAGCGAGGCCCAGATCCGGGAGGCCTACCGCGGCAAGACCAAGATCATCGGCATGCGGGTGGCCCGCGACATCGGCTTCCGGATGCCGTCGATCTGGTTCGCCGAGGGCCACTGCGACGTCGCGCCGGTGTACCTGTACCGGTTCGACTTCACCACCCCGATGCTGCGGCTGCTGCGGCTGGGCGCCGCCCATGCCACCGAACTGCCCTATGTGTGGGGCAATCTGGTCGCCGGGCCCAAGGACCCGACGTTCAAGCTGGGCGGGCTGAAGGCGGGCAAGGCGGTTTCGGCGCGCATCCGGACCCGGTGGCTGAACTTCGCCGTCGACGCCACGCCGACGGGTCCGCAGGGTGATCCGGCCTGGCCTGCGTACCGCAAGGACGACCGGGCCACCCTCGTCATCGACGCCCAGGACCGGGTGGTCGACGACCTCGACGCCGACGTGCGCACCGCCTGGGGCGATCAGGTGCTCAGCTTCCGCTAGACCGTAGACTTCGGCCTGGAGGTACTGACGTTGGACTGGAGTGGGATTTTCGCGGACGTGCTGCCGCCCCTGATGCACGACCCCGTGATGTATGCGGTGCCGTTCTTTCTGTTGCTGCTGGTCATCGAATGGGCCGCGGCGCGCAAGCTGGCACACGACGAGCAGCGGGCACCGGCGGGCGCCTACTCCAAGCCCGACGCCTGGACCAGCATCTCGATGGGTGCGGTGTCGATCGGCACCAGCGGCGTGCTCAACTTCGTCGCGTTGCTGGCCTACGCGGCCCTGTTCGCGTACGTGGCGCCGTGGCAACTGCCCGCCAATGCCTGGTACACCTGGGTCATCGCGATCGTCGGCGTCGACCTGATGTATTACGTCTATCACCGGATCGCGCACCGGGTGCGGCTGATCTGGGCGACGCATCAGGCCCATCACTCCAGCCAGTACTTCAACTTCGCCACCGCGCTGCGGCAGAAATGGAACATCAGCGGCGATGTGTTCCTGCGTGCGGTGCTGCCGCTGCTGGGCGTGCCGCCGTGGATGGTGTTCGCCAGCTTCTCGATCAACCTGATCTACCAGTTCTGGATCCACACCGAGCGCATCGGGAAGCTCTGGGCGCCAATCGAGTTCATCTTCAACACCCCGTCGCACCACCGCGTGCACCACGGGATGGACCAGCAGTACCTCGACAAGAACTACGGCGGCATCTTCATCGTGTGGGACCGGCTGTTCGGCACCTTCGCCCCCGAGACCGCGCGGCCGCACTACGGCCTGACCAAGCAGGTCGACACCTACAACATCTGGAAGCTGCAGACCTACGAGTACGTGGCGATCCTGCGCGACATGCGTCAGGCCACGCGGTGGCGTGACAAGCTCGGTTACGCGTTCGGCCCGCCCGGGTGGCGGCCCGCCCGAGACCGCGTGCCCGACGCCCCCCGCGTCGCAGATCCGGCGGCCGAACTCACCGCCTGATTTCCCGCCGCAAGTTTTTTCAGCGGGGCCGTAACATTCCCGTGATCTTGAGCGATGGCCAAGGGTAGGTGCGGTTGCTGCTGGTCGGGCGGATTATCAGTTCTCTCGCTCGGGTACAGAAGACCGCAACACAGCGGTACCGTTGTCACCCTGTTACCCGAGAGGATCGGTGCGCAAGATGCTCCGACGAACGTTTCGCGCGATCGCAGCGTTGGCCGCCCCGATCGTCGCGCTCGCCATCCCCGCAGCGCCGGTGAGCGCCTCGCCCGGCGTGGTGGTGTATCCCGGGATGGAGATCCGACAAGACAATACCGTCTGCACGCTGGGTTTTGTCGATCTGGCAGCGCGTGTCGCGTTCACCGCCGGGCACTGCCGGGGCAGCGGGCACGTCAGCGACCGCAACGGCAACTTCGTCGGCACCCAGGTGCAGTTCCGCGACAACACCCCCAACGGCGCCACCGTCGACACCAACCATCAGATCACCGACTGGCAGATCATCGGCCTGGGGCCCGGGGTGATGGTCAACAACGTCCTGCCCGGCGGGCGGGTGCTGGTGTCGGATCCGGCGATCGTGCCGGCGCCGGGCCTGCCCGTCTGCCACTTCGGTGTGGTGACCGGGGAGAGCTGCGGAACCATTGAATCGGTCAACAACGGGTGGTTCACGATGACCAACGGCGTCGTCAGCGGCAAGGGGGACTCCGGCGGACCCGTGTATGTGGTCACCCCGGACGGCCGGGCGGCGATCATCGGGATGTTCAACAGCACGTGGGGGCAGTATCCGGCGGCGGTGTCGTGGCATGTGACCAGCGAGCAGGCACGCGAGGGCGTCATCTCCGCGGCGTCCAGCAACGTCGACGCGGTCGGACTGCCGTAACCGACGATAATTCAGTATTGACTTATATAAGTCACCGCTTTATTTTTAGCGGGTGCACGCGTTCGATGTCCTCGGCGACCCCGTGCGCCGCCGCATCCTCGAGCTGCTCGCCGACGGTGAAATGTCGGCGGGGGCCATCGGAACGGCGATCCAAAGCGAGTTCGCGATCACTCAGCCGGCGGTATCGCAGCACCTGAAAGTGCTGCGCGACAACGGTTTCACGTCAGTGCGCCCGGACGGTCAACGGCGGCTCTATGCCGTTGACGGGGCAGCGTGGCGCGATGTCGACGAATGGCTGGACGGCTTCCGCCGGTTCTGGGCGCCAAAGCTCGATGCGCTCGGCACCGAGATCGCGCGCGGCAAACGACAACGGCGAAAGAAGACAACATGATCGACGTCAACGTCGACTACCAGATCAACGCGGTGCAGCGGACTTTCGGGACACGGACGCTGGAGACCGGGCAGGCCCACGTCGCCACCATCAGCCAGTCCTACGACACCGACGCCGAAGACCTCTGGGATGCGGTCACCGACATCGAACGGATTCCACGGTGGTTGATGCCGATCTCCGGTGACTTGAGGCTCGGCGGTTCCTACCAGTTGGAGGGCCAGGCCGGAGGCACCATCCTGACGTGCGACCCACCGAGGAACTTCACCGCCACCTGGGAGTACGGCGGCGGCACCAGTTGGATCGACGTCACCGTGAGCAGCGAGGGGCCGGACCGGGCGCGGTTGGTGATCGAGCACATCGCCCACGTGGACGACGACATCTCGCGCATGTACGGGCCGGGTGCCGTCGGGATGGGTTGGGATTCCATGGTGCTCGGGCTGGCGATCCATCTGCGCACGGGCGAATCCGTCGACCCGGCCGCCGGGCAGCAGTGGCTGAGCACCGACGACGGTCACCGGTTCCTGATGCTGTCCAGCGAGCGGTGGTGCGCCGCGAACGTGGCCGGGGGAGAAGACCCCGTCGCCGCGCGGGAGATGGCCGACCGCTGCCTTGCGGCCTATCTCGGCGAGGGCTGAACTAGAACACGTTCTAGCCTTCCGCGCGGGGCGACGATATCCTCGACGCGATGCTTGCCCAGACACCTGTCCAGATTGCTTGGGTGACCCGCGACCTCGACGCCACGGAATCGGCGCTGACCTCGCTGCTGGGCGCCAAGAAGTGGATCCGCATGCCCGAGGTGCACTTCGCGCCCGATACGTGCACCTACCGGGGCCGCCCCGCGGATTTCGTCGCGGCCATCTCGCTGAGCTACGCCGGTGACACCCAGCTCGAACTGATCGCGCCGGTGCGCGGCGACAGCATCTACACGGAGTTCCTCGACACCGCGGGCCCCGGCATGCACCACATCTGCGTCGAGGTCGACGACGTGGACGCGGCGTTGGCACAGCGGGGAGCCGAGGCGGTGCAGCGCGGCGTGATGCCGGGCGGTATGGAGTTCGCCTACATCGCCGCCGCCGGTGTGCCCTACCTCGAGATCGCCTACGTGCCCGACGAGATACGGGCCTTCTTCGACTACATCAAACAGGAGCAACAGTGAGCGGACTGGACATTCCCGACACCGTCGCGGCGGCCGACGTGGCCGCGTGGTCCGACGAGGTCGACGTCCTCGTCATCGGGTTCGGCATCGCCGGCGGCTGCGCGGCGGTCAGCGCGGCGGCTGCGGGCGCGTCGGTGCTGGTGCTGGAACGCGCGGCCGCGGCGGGCGGAACGACCTCGATGGCCGGCGGCCATTTCTATCTCGGCGGCGGCACCGCCGTGCAGCAGGCCACCGGGCACGACGACAGCGCCGAGGAGATGTACAAGTACCTCGTCGCGATGTCGCGCGAGCCCGAACACGACAAGATCCGCGCCTACTGCGAAGGCTCCGTCGAACACTTCAACTGGTTGGAGGACTTGGGGTTTCAGTTCGAGCGCAGCTACTACCCCGGCAAGGTGGTGGTCCCGCCGGGCACCGAAGGCCTGTCCTACACCGGCAACGAGAAGGTGTGGCCGTTCTGTGAGCAAGCCAAACCGGCGCCGCGGGGCCACTCCGTGCCGGTGCCCGGGGAATTGGGCGGCGCCGCGATGGTCATCGACCTGCTGCTCAAACGCGCCACCGACCTGGGCGTGCACATCCGCTACGAGACCGGGGTGATCAACCTGGTCGTCGACGACGAAGCGGTGGTCGGGGCGGCCTGGAAGCACTTCGGCGACACCGGCGCCGTCAAGGCCAACGCGGTGATCATCGCCGCGGGCGGGTTTGCGATGAACCCGGAGATGGTCGCGCGCTACACCCCCGCGTTGGGGCAGCAGCGCCGCACCAAACACCACGGGGTGGTGGAGCCCTACATTCTGGGCAACCCGCACGACGACGGCCTGGGCATCCGGATGGGCGTGTCGGCGGGCGGCGTCGCCAAGAATCTGGACCAGCTGTTCATCACCGCGGCGGCCTATCCGCCGGAGATCCTGCTGACCGGCGTCATCGTGAACATGGACGGTAAGCGGTTCGTCGCCGAGGACTCCTATCATTCGCGGACATCGGCGTTCGTGCTGGAGCAGCCGGAGCAGAAGGCCTATCTGATCGTCGACGAAGCGCACATGCAGATGCCCGAGATGCCGCTGATCAAATTCATCGACGGCTGGGAGACGGTCGCCGAAATGGAAGCCGCACTGGGCATTCCGGAAGGCAACCTGGCCGCCACGCTGGAGCGCTACAACGCCGACGCGGCCCGTGGTGAGGACCCCGACTTCCACAAGCAGCCCGAATACCTTGCCGCCCAAGACAACGGCCCGTGGGCCGCGTTCGACCTGTCGCTGGGCGTCGCGATGTACTCGGGTTTCACGATGGGCGGTCTGGCCGTGACGATCGACGGCGAAGTGCTGCGCGAGGACGGCAGCGTCGTGCCGGGCTTGTACGCGGCGGGTGCGTGCGCGTCCAACATCGCCCAGGACGGCAAGGGCTACGCCAGCGGTACGCAGCTGGGCGAGGGGTCGTTCTTCGGGCGGCGGGCGGGTGGACACGCAGCGCGGCGCGCGGGCGTGCGCGCCGCCCGCGGCTGAGGGCGCGCACGCCGCCCGCGGCTAGACGGGTACCGGCTCGTCCTGGATGCGGCCGAGCCGCCACTCACCGTCACCGAGCAGCTTGAGTTCGTGGGTGTGATGTTGTTCCACGGTGCTGCGGTGGCTGACGGAAACCAAGATGGTGTCGGGCAATTCGGTGCGCACGAGATCGTAGAGCAAAAACTCCAGGCCCTCGTCGAGCGCGGACGTGGACTCGTCGAGGAAGACCGCCTTGGGTTTGGTCAGCAGGATCCGGGCGAACGCGATGCGCTGCTGCTCTCCGGGGGATAGCACCTTGGCCCAGTCGTCGACCTCGTCGAGACGGTCAACCAGATGCGGCAGCGCCACCTTGGTCAGCGTGTGGCGCAACGTCGCGTCGTCGATGCCGCCCACCTCGCTCGGATAGCTCACCACCGTGCGCAGGTCACCGAGCGGCACATAGGGCAGCTGCGACAGAAACATCGTCTCGTTGGGCCCGCACGGGCGCGTCAACGCCCCCGAGGTGAACGGCCACAACTGGGCCAGGCTGCGCAGCAGGGTGGTCTTGCCGCTGCCCGACGGCCCGGTGATCACCAACGTGTCGCCGACTTCCAGCCGCATGTCGAGCGGTTTGACCAGCTGCTTGCCGTCGGGCGTGCGGACCTCCACGTCGGTCAGTTCCACGGTGCCGTCGACGCAGGGTTTGGTGGTCAGCTCCGGCAGCGCGCGGCCCTCGTCGTTGGCCAGCACCAGGCCGTGCAGGCGGATGATCGCCGCCCGGTATCCGGCGAACTGGTCGTAGGCGTTGCGGAAGAACGACAGGCCCTGCTCGATGTTGCCGAACGCCGCGGCGGTCTGGGTCATCGCGCCCAGCGTGATCTCGCCGGACAGAAACCGCGGGAACTGCAGCAGATAGGGCGGCACCACGATGATCTGATCCATCGACAGGTTCCAGCCGTAGAAGCCCATCATCCGGTTGATGTAGCGCTTGTAGTTCGACACCACCGGGGCGAAGAGCCGCCGCAGCCCCGCGCGCTCGGCGAGCTCGCCGCGGTAGAACGCGACCGCCTCGGATGCGTCGCGCAACCGGACCAGCGCGTAGCGGAACGCGGCGTTGTACTTCTCGTTGCGAAACGACAACCAGATGATGGGTCTGCCGATCCAGAACGCGAAGATCGACGCCAACAGCACGTAGGCCAACAGAATCCAGAACATCGCCTTGGGAACGGCGATATCGACCAGCGGCAGCGTCAGCGTGCCGGACAGGTTCCACAGGATCGCGGTGAACGAGATCATCGAGGCGACGGCGTTGACCGCGCCGAACAACAGGGTGGCCGTCGAGGTGTTGTTGGGGGTGTTGGGCAACCCGCCCACACCGGCGGTGAAGATGTCGATGTCCTGTTGGATGCGCTGATCCGGGTTGTCGATCGTGTCGTCGATGAACCGACTGCGGTAGTAGGCCTTGTCGTCGAGCCAGTCGCCGGTGAGACGGTCGGTCAGCCACACCCGCCAGGCCAGCATGAACCGCTGGGTCATGAACAGGTCGAGCATGATCCGCGCGACGTGCAGGACCGCCAACAGCGCGAAGACCAACATCGACATCCAGAAGCCGGCCTCGCCGGAGTCGCGGACGGCGGCGTCGCCGGTGCCGAGACCGGACGCCACCACCTGGAAGCTGGTCATCATGTCGTTGCCCTGGAAGGTGAACAGCACCGACAGCCGGACACCCACGATCACCGACAGCAGTAGGGCGGCCAGCCAAAGCCAGACCTTGACGCTTTCCGGGCCCTTGAAGTAGCCGCCGGTGATGCGCCAGAACTGACGTCCCCAGGTGGTGAACCGGGCGATCAGCACCACCATGATCAGGGTGGCGATCGCGGCGATCACCCAGGCGCGCGCGACCCAGATCAGCGAAGTCCACAGCTCATGTCCCCAGTCCAGCGTCGGGACGAAACTTTCCATTCGGGCAAAATACCTCCCCGGCCGGCGGTGAGCGCTCAACTGCTCGGGGCCGGCCGGCCGCAATATGCTCCGGGTATGAGCACCGACACTCCGGACCCCGCCGCCGTCAATGCCGGTCACCTGATCGCCCGGCGGTTGCGGGCCAGCGGTATCGACACGATCTTCACGCTCTCGGGCGGTCACCTGTTCTCGATCTACGACGGCTGCCGCGCCGAGAACATCCGGTTGATCGACACCCGCCACGAGCAGACCGCGGCGTTCGCCGCCGAAGGCTGGTCCAAGGTCACCCGCGTGCCCGGTGTGGCCGCGCTCACCGCCGGGCCCGGTGTCACCAACGGTATGAGCGCGATGGCCGCCGCGCAGCAGAACCAGTCGCCGCTGGTGGTCCTGGGCGGTCGGGCTCCGGCGCTGCGGTGGGGGCAGGGTTCGCTACAGGAGATCGACCACGTCCCGTTCGTGGCGCCGCTGGCGCGCTTCGCCGCGACCGCGGATACCCCCGACGCGGTCGGGCCGTTGCTCGACGACGCGCTGCGCGCCGCGGTCGGCGCACCCTCGGGGGTGGCGTTCGTCGACTTCCCGATGGATCACGTGTTCAGCGAGGCCCGCGACGACGGCGCACCCGGCGCGTTGGCGGAACCGCCCGCGGACGCCGAACCGGACGGGGACGCCGTCGACGTCGCGGTGCGATTGCTGTCGCAGGCGCAGCGGCCGGTCATCATGGCAGGCACCAACGTCTGGTGGGGGCGCGCCGAGACCGCGCTGCTGAATCTGGCTGAGGCGCTGCGGATTCCGGTGCTGATGAACGGTATGGCCCGCGGGACCGTGCCCGCCGACCACGAGCTCGCGTTCTCCAGGGCCCGCTCAAAAGCGTTGGGGGAGGCCGATGTTGCGTTGGTGGTCGGCGTACCGCTGGACTTCCGGCTCGGCTTCGGCGCGGTGTTCGGGGCCGAGACCGAGCTTGTGGTCGCCGACCGCGTCGCGCCGCAGCGCCCGCATCCGCGCCAGGTGGCGGCCGGGTTGTACGGCGATCTGGGCAAGATCCTGGCCGCGTTGGCGGCGGCCACCCCGGCCGGGCATGCGGGCTGGATCGACCAGTTGCGCACGGTGGAGAGCACCGCGCGGCAGGCCGAGGCGGCCGAACTGGCCGACGACCGCGCGCCGCTTCATCCGATGCGGGTGTATGCGGAGTTGAAGGCGCTGCTGGATCGCGACGCGATCGTGGTCATCGACGCGGGCGATTTCGGCTCGTATGCCGGCCGCGTCATCGACAGCTACGTGCCGGGCGCCTGGCTGGACAGCGGACCGTTCGGCTGTCTGGGCTCGGGTCCCGGCTATGCGCTGGCCGCCAAGCTGGCTCGACCCGAGCGCCAGGTGGTGCTGTTGCAGGGCGACGGGGCGTTCGGGTTCTCCGGGATGGAGTGGGACACGCTGGTGCGCCACGGGGTGCAGGTGGTTTCGGTGATCGGCAACAACGGCATCTGGGCGCTGGAGAAGCATCCGATGGAGATGCTGTACGGGTACTCGGTGGTGGCCGATCTGCGTCCCGGCACCCGATACGACGAGGTGGTCGCGGCGCTGGGTGGGCACGGCGAGCTGGTGTCGACGCCGGCCGAGCTGCGGCCCGCCCTGCAGCGCGCGTTCTCGGCGGGGGTGCCCGCGGTGGTCAATGCGCTGACCGATCCGGCGGTGGCCTATCCGCGCCGCTCGAACCTGGCCTGAGCCTCCCCCCATCTGCCGCGAGCGTGCGTGTCTGAACCCGACACGCCGCAGAAAACCGCGAGTTCACGCACGCTCACCGCGAACGCGGGGCGCACACGAAAAATCGCGGACGCGTACCGTATCTGTGTGGCCAAGACCAAGACCCGCACGACAGGTCGTGTCAGCAACCGGTTCTGGAAACTGCTCGGCGCGAGCACCGATCGGGACCAGGCACAGTCGATGGCGCAGGTGCGCAAATCGGCCGAGTTCGACGACCGGGCCGCCGGCCTCGACGCTGAACAACTGCGCAAGGCCGCCCAGCTGCTGAACCTCGAGGACCTGGCCGACTCCGCCGACATCCCGCAGTTCCTGGCCATCACCCGCGAAGCCGCCGAACGGACGACCGCGCTTCGCCCGTTCGACGTCCAGTTGCTCGGCGCGCTGCGGATGATGGCGAGCGACGTGGTCGAGATGGCCACCGGCGAGGGCAAGACGCTGTCGGGTGCGATCGCCGCGGCCGGTTATGCGCTCGGCGGCCGGCGCGTGCACGTCATCACGATCAACGACTACCTGGCCCGGCGTGACGCCGAGTGGATGGGCCCGCTGCTGGAGGCGCTCGGGCTGACGGTCGGGTGGATCACCGAGAAGTCCACCGCAGACGAGCGACGCGCGGCCTACCAGTGCGACGTCACCTACGCCTCGGTGAACGAGATCGGCTTCGACGTGTTGCGCGACCAGCTGGCCACCGACGTCGCGGACCTGGTGTCGCCGAACCCCGACGTGGCCCTGATCGACGAGGCCGACTCCGTACTGGTCGACGAGGCACTGGTGCCGCTGGTGCTGGCCGGAACCACCCACCGGGAGACGCCCAAGGTCGAAATCATCCAGATGGTCGGCGAGCTCACCGCGGGCGTCGACTACGACACCGACGACGACAACCGCAACGTGCACCTGACCGACGTCGGCGCCCGAAAACTGGAGGCCAAACTCGGCGGCATCGACCTGTACTCCGAGGAGCACGTCGGCAGCACGCTCACCGAGATCAACGTGGCGCTGCACGCGCACGTGCTGCTGCAGCGCGACGTGCACTACATCGTCCGTGACGGTGCGGTGCGGCTGATCAACGCCTCCCGTGGCCGCATCGCCCAGTTGCAGCGCTGGCCGGACGGTCTGCAAGCCGCCGTCGAGGCCAAGGAGGGCATCGAGACCACCGAAACCGGTGAGGTGCTCGACACCATCACCGTGCAGGCGTTGATCAACCGGTATCCCAGGGTGTGCGGCATGACCGGCACCGCCCTTGCGGCCGGTGAGCAGCTGCGCCAGTTCTACAAGCTCGCGGTCTCGCCAATTGCGCCCAATACCCCCAACATTCGGCAAGACGAGCCCGACCGGGTGTACGCCACCCTGGCCGCCAAGAACGACGCGATCGTCGAGCACATCAAGGAGGTGCACGACACCCGCCAACCCGTGTTGGTCGGCACCCACGACGTCGCCGAATCCGAGGACCTGCACCGGCGCCTGGTCAAGGCCGGCGTCGCCGCCGTCGTCCTCAACGCGAAGAACGACGCCGAGGAAGCCGCGGTGATCGCCGAAGCCGGCAAACTCGGCAGCGTCACGGTGTCCACCCAGATGGCCGGGCGCGGCACCGACATCCGGCTCGGCGGGTCCGACGCCGACGACCAGTCGGACAAGAAGAAAGAGGTCGCCGAACTGGGCGGGCTGCACGTCGTCGGCACCGGCCGCCACCACACCGAGCGGCTGGACAACCAGCTGCGCGGCCGCGCGGGCCGCCAGGGCGACCCCGGCTCGTCGGTGTTCTTCTCCAGCTGGGAAGACGACGTCGTCGTCGCCCATCTCGAGCCCAACAAGCTGCCGATGGACACCGACGACACCGGCCGCATCGTCAGCCCCAAGGCCGCGACGCTGCTGGACAACGCGCAGCGCATCGCCGAGGGTCGGATGCTCGACATCCACGCCAACAACTGGCGTTACAACCAGCTGATCGCGCAGCAGCGGGCCATCATCGTCGAACGTCGAGATACATTGCTGCGCACCGCGATTGCCCGCGAAGAGCTCGAAGAGCGGGCGCCGAAGCGCTACGCCGAACTGGTCGAGGACCTCGGCGAGGAGAAGCTGGAGAAAATCTGCCGGCTGATCATGCTGTATCACCTGGACCGGGGCTGGGCCGACCACCTGGCGTACCTGTCCGACATCCGCGAGAGCATCCACCTTCGCGCGCTGGGGAACCAGACCCCGATCGACGAGTTTCACCGGATGGCGGTCGACGCGTTCGCCTCGCTGGCCGCCGACGCGATCGAGGCGGCTCAGCAGACGTTCGAGACCGCGCAGTCCATCGAAGACGAACCCGGTATCGACCTGTCCAAACTGGCCCGCCCGACCTCGACGTGGACGTACATGGTCCACGACAATCCGCTCGCCGACGACTCGCTCTCGGCGCTTAGCCTGCCCGGGGTGTTCCGCTAGGTTTAGCCCATGACCGAGGCGCATGGCCGGGCGCCTTCGCCGCCGGACACCACGGGTCCCGGCCGCGACCGGGTGCTGACCGTGCCCAACGTGCTGAGCGTGCTGCGCCTGGCGTTGGTGCCGGTGTTTCTGTGGCTGCTGCTGGTCGCAGACGCCGCCGGGTGGGCGGTGGCCGTGCTGATGTTCAGCGGGTTCTCCGACTGGGCCGACGGCAAGATCGCCCGGCTCGTCGAGAACCAGTCGTCGCGGCTGGGGGAGTTGCTCGATCCGGCCGTCGACCGCATCTACATGCTGGTGGTCCCGGTGGCGATGGCGATCCACGGCTCGCTGCCGTGGTGGATCGTGGCGACGTTGATCGGCCGCGACGCCGTACTGGCCGCCACGCTGCCGCTGCTGCGCAGCCGGGGGCTCACGGCCCTGCCGGTGACCTACATCGGGAAAGCGGCGACGTTCGCGTTGATGTCGGGGCTGCCGCTGATCCTGCTGGGCCAGTGGGATGCGCTGTGGAGCCGGGTAATACTGGCCTGCGGGTGGGCGTTTCTGATCTGGGGGCTGGCCATGTATGTGTGGTCGGGTGTGCTGTATCTGCTGCAGGTGGTCATGGTGATGCGCCGGATGCCGAAGGTGTCGCGATGACCCAGAGCTTCCGCGAATCGCTGGGTGGATACGACCCCAACGCCGGCCGCAGCGCCCACGCCGCCGACAAACCGACGCTGATCCCGGTGCCGTCGCTGCTGCGGTCGTTGCTGACCGAACATCTCGACCCCGGGTACGCGGCAGCCGCCGAGGCCACGGCGGCAGGAAAACGCCGTCCGCGGTGGCAGAACTGGGCGTGGCAGCTCGCCGGTGCGCTGCTGATCGCCGTCGTGTTCGCCACCGCGATGGCCCAGGCTCGCAGCACCGCGACCGGTGTGCGTGA
Organism: Mycolicibacterium pulveris; assembly: GCA_050205315.1. Classification (GTDB taxonomy): domain Bacteria; phylum Actinomycetota; class Actinomycetes; order Mycobacteriales; family Mycobacteriaceae; genus Mycobacterium; species Mycobacterium pulveris_A. The sequence goes on from JBNMRA010000017.1 coordinate 80,608, forward strand.
AACTCAGCACGCGCTCGCGGGCAGCGTCCGGTCGGCCGAGTCCGCGACCACCGATCTCGCCGCCCGCCGCGACGCGTTGGCCGCCCAGGTCGGCGCCCAACGCCGCAGCCGCCTCGAAGGCGACGCCCGCGGCCGGCAGCTGTTGGACCAGCTGGACGACGCGGACTTCGCAGCGGCCGCCACCGGGGTGATCGGGCCCGGCCTGACGATCACGGTCACCGAACCGGGCGGCTCGCAGAACCTCAGCGACGTTTCCAAACAACGGCTGCCCGGCAGCCAGCAGGTGATCCTGGACCGCGATCTGCAGCTGCTGGTCAACTCGCTGTGGGCCAGCGGCGCGGAGGCGGTGTCGGTGGGCGGCGTGCGCGTCGGGCCCAACGTCACCGTCCGGCAGGCCGGCGGCGGCATTCTGGTGGACAATCAGCCCATCGTGAGCCCGTACGTCATCCTGGCGGTCGGACCGCCGAACACGATGAAGGACATCTTCGAGCGCAGCTCCGGCCTACAGCGCCTCCGGCTGCTGGAGCTCTCCTACGGGGTGGGGGTGCAGGTCAGCGCCGCCGACACCGTCACGGTGCCCGCCGGTTCGGTGCGGGAAGTCAACTTCGCCAAGCAGATTGGTCAGTAACCACGCATGATCGGAATCGCCGCACTCGTCATCGGCATCGTGCTCGGGTTGGTGTTTCAGCCCGACGTTCCCGAGATCGTCCAGCCCTACCTGCCGATCGCGGTGGTCGCCGCGCTGGACGCGGTGTTCGGCGGGCTGCGCGCGTACCTCGAGCGCATCTTCGATGCGAAGGTGTTCGTGGTGTCCTTCGTGTTCAACGTGTTGGTCGCGGCGCTGATCGTCTACCTCGGAGACCAGCTCGGGGTGGGCACCCAGCTGTCCACCGCGATCATCGTGGTACTCGGAATACGGATCTTCGGCAACGCAGCCGCATTGCGGCGCAGATTGTTTGGCGCGTGAGACATGGTTGACGACACCGACGACACGCGGGGCGGCGGCAAACACGAGCTACCCCGTGACGAGCGGGACGGCGGGGGCCGGCGCCGGCGCTCACAGCTGATTTTCGGCGCGTTGGGGGTGCTGTTGTGCCTGCTGCTCGGCGTCGCGATCGTGACCCAGGTGCGGCAGAACGAATCCGGGGACGCCCTGGAAACCGCGCGACCGGCCGACCTGCTGGTGCTGCTGGACTCGCTGCAGCAACGCGAAGCGGCGCTGAACACCGAGGTGGCCGAACTGCAGCGCACGTTGGTCGAACTGGAGGCGTCGGGCACCAGCGATCAGGCCGCGATCGAGAACGCCCAGGCCCGGCTGGCCGCGCTGGCGATCATGATCGGCACGGTGCCGGCCACCGGACCCGGTGTGACGTTGACCATCACCGACACCACACCCGGCGTGCCTGCCGAGACGATGCTGGACGTGATCAACGAACTGCGCAACGCCGGCGCGGAGGCGATGGAGATCCGGGGCGGGCAAACCGCGGTGCGGGTGGGCGTCGACACCTGGGTGGCCGGCGCGCCCGGCGCGCTGGTGATCGACAACGCCGCCCTGCGTCCCCCGTATACCGTTGTGGCCATTGGTGATCCGCCGACGTTGGCGGCGGCGATGAACATTCCGGGCGGCGCGAAGGACAGCATCGAGCGGGTCGGAGGCACGATGACGGTGCAGCAGTCCGACCGGGTCGACGTGACCGCCTTGCGGCAACCGAAACCCCGCCAATACGCTCAGCCAGTCAAATGAGGTCAAGGCAGTGAGTGAGAAATTAGGAGCGCAGTGAGCGAGATCCCGGCCGACCTGAAATACACCGAGGAACACGAGTGGGTGCTGCGCACCGGCGACGACACCGTGCGCGTCGGCATCACCGACTACGCCCAGTCCGCGTTGGGTGACGTGGTGTTCGTGCAGCTTCCCGACGTCGGCGCGGAGGTGACGGCGGGCGAATCCTTCGGCGAGGTCGAATCGACCAAGTCGGTGTCGGATCTCTACGCCCCGGTCAGCGCGAAAGTCGTTGCCGTCAACGGCGATCTGGAAGGCAATCCGCAACTGGTCAACTCCGACCCGTACGGTGAGGGCTGGCTGGTCGACCTGCAGGTGGACGCGTCGTCAGTGGACGACGCTCTTGACGGGTTACTCGACGCCGACGGCTACCGCGCCACAGTGTCCGAATGACGGTTGTTAGGGTTTCTGGCACCGGACGCGGCTCGGGCCGCGGATCCGGCGGTGGTGGGCACAATGACGTCTACTGCGCGGTACGGTCGGTATCAGACGCACTACGGCTGGGGCTCGGCCCTGTATCGCCACAGCAGCCAGTAAGGAGCAGCGGGTGACGGATAAGGACAAGAACTCTGGGGCTGACCAGGCGTCTGACGAAGTCACCGTGGAAACGACATCGGTCTTCCGCGCCGACTTCCTCAACGAACTGGACGCCCCGGCGGCGGCCGGCGCCGAGGGCGCCGTCTCCGGTGTCGAGGGCCTGCCCGTCGGATCGGCGTTGCTCGTCGTCAAACGCGGCCCCAACGCGGGCTCGCGGTTCCTGCTCGATCAGCCCACGACCTCGGCGGGCCGCCACCCCGACAGCGACATCTTCCTCGACGACGTCACGGTGAGCCGTCGGCACGCCGAGTTCCGGCTGGAAAGCGGGGAGTTCCAGGTCGTCGACGTCGGCAGCCTCAACGGCACCTACGTCAACCGCGAACCGGTGGACTCGGCCGTGCTGGCCAACGGTGACGAGGTCCAGATCGGCAAGTTCCGGCTGGTCTTTCTCACCGGCCCCAGGAGCGACGACAGCGGTCCAGGCAGCTAGTGACGGCGCCCGACACTCCCGCGCTCACTGGGATGTCGATCGGAGCGGTCCTTGATCTGCTGCGACCGGACTTCCCGGACGTGACGATCTCCAAGATCCGGTTCTTGGAGGCCGAAGGGCTGGTCACCCCAGAGCGCACCGCGTCGGGTTATCGGCGGTTCACCGCCTACGACTGCGCTCGGCTGCGGTTCATCCTGACCGCGCAACGTGACCAGTACCTGCCGTTGAAGGTGATCAAGGCGCAGCTCGACGCGCAGCCCGACGGTGAACTGCCGCCGCAGAGCGGATCCGCTTACGGCGTACCGCGTTTGGTGCCGGTGTCCGGCGACGACGCGACCGACCTGTCGGCCGCCCACGTCAGCACCGCGGCCTCGGTGGCCCCGACGCAGGTGCGGTTGTCGCGCGAGGACCTGTTGTCGCGTTCCGGCGTGGACGACGAACTTTTGACCGCGTTGGTCAAGGCCGGCGTGATCACCACCGGGCCTGCGGGTTTTTTCGACGAACATTCGGTGGTGATCGCCCAGTGCGCCCGCGCGTTGGCCGAATACGGGGTGGAGCCGCGCCATCTGCGGGCGTTCCGCTCCGCGGCCGACCGCCAATCCGACCTGATCGCCCAGATCGCCGGTCCGGTGGCCAAGGCGGGTAAGGCCGGCGCGCGGGAGCGCGGCGACGACCTCGCACGCGAGGTGGCCGCGCTGGCGATCATGTTGCACACGTCGCTGATCAAGTCGGCTGTACGCGACGTTCTGGATCGCTGAGGATTAGACTCGTTTTGAACGGCTTCTTGGTGCGGAAGGCAGGCACAGATGGGTGAGGTGCGTGTGGTCGGCATTCGCGTGGAGCAGCCACAGAACCAGCCAGTTTTGCTGCTCCGCGAATCGAACGGTGACCGCTATCTTCCGATCTGGATCGGCCAGTCAGAAGCCGCGGCGATCGCGCTCGAACAGCAGGGGGTGGAGCCGGCCCGGCCGCTGACGCACGATCTGATCCGAGATCTCATTGGTGCGCTTGGCCATTCGCTCAAAGAGGTGCGGATCGTCGACTTGCAGGAAGGTACGTTCTACGCCGACCTGATCTTCGACCGGGATATCAAGGTGTCGGCGCGGCCGTCGGACTCGGTGGCGATCGCGTTGCGCGTCGGCGTGCCGATATACGTCGAAGAGGCGGTGCTCGCCGAGGCCGGCCTGTTGATTCCCGATGAGAGCGACGACGAAGCCACCGGCGCGGTCCGCGAGGACGAGGTGGAGAAGTTCAAGGAGTTCCTCGACAGCGTGTCGCCCGACGACTTCAAGGCGACCTAGTAAGGCATTTGTCACGGAAGCGTCTCGTCGCCGTCGACACGCGGCGAGGGTTTCCTGCTAGCGGCAAGCGGGCAGCCATACTTTGACGTGCCGGTCCACTGATGGACAGTCGCGGGCTCGGCGGAAAGCGTATGCTCGACACACTCGGGCCCGGCGAATGTGTGCCCCACGCGGGACTATGGAGCGGGTTCGATCGGCGAGAGGATTTCGGAAGTGGGAGACACGCCACGTCAGGAGCAGCTGGACCTCAGCTCTGCGAGCGGTCCCGCGGAACCGGAAGCGACTTCGACCACCGGACAGCTCAGCGAACCCGTGCAGGCAGGTCTTTTCCCGGACGACTCCGTGCCCGACGAACTGGTCGGCTACCGCGGGCCCAGCGCCTGCCAGATCGCCGGCATCACCTACCGCCAGCTGGACTACTGGGCGCGCACGTCGCTGGTCGTCCCGTCGATCCGCAGCGCGGCGGGTTCGGGTAGCCAGCGGCTGTACTCGTTCAAGGACATTCTGGTCCTCAAGATCGTCAAACGGTTGCTCGACACCGGCATTTCGCTGCACAACATCCGCGTCGCCGTCGACCATCTGCGCCAGCGCGGGGTTCGTGATTTGGCCAACATCACGCTGTTCTCCGACGGCACCACGGTCTACGAGTGCACGTCGGCCGAGGAAGTCGTCGACCTGCTGCAGGGCGGCCAAGGGGTGTTCGGCATCGCCGTCTCCGGTGCGATGCGCGAGCTGACCGGGGCGATCGCGGATTTTCCGGGTGAGCGGGCCGACGGCGGCGAGTCCATCGCCGCACCCGAGGACGAGTTGGCGTCGCGGCGCAAGCACCGCGACCGCAAGATCGGCTGATTTTCCGGCGCGAGCCGCACATCCCACGGTTCCGGGCGCGGACCGGCCGGTAAACTCGTCAGCGCATCGCCCTTGTGCGGGAGAGTTCCGTGACAACCAGCCACGGACGCCGAAGGAGCAATACCTCTCCGTCAACCTCTCAGGCACCCAGGACCGCACGAGACCCCGATGCCTCTGGAAAGCGGTAGGCGCGCGCCTACCCGCCCATGGGGAAAGGCGTCGTCCCGATCCGTCGGAGCAGCGCCGAATCTCTCAGGCACCCGGACCGGGTCGACGACAGAGGGAGAGGAACCCAGCGGTTCTCAACCTTTCTGTGTCTGGAGTACTCGCCAGTGTTCGATCATCACCAGCCCAACTTCGCTGACCGCCACATCGGCCCGGACGCCGACGAGGTCGCGACCATGCTCGAGACCATCGGCGTGGCGTCCCTCGACGAACTCGCCTACAAGGCGGTGCCCGCCGGCATCCTCGACGCGCTCGGCTCCGACGGGCGCGCGCCCGGCCTGGATCGGCTGCTGCCGGCCGCCACCGAGGAGGAGGCGCTGGCCGAGCTGGGCGCGTTGGCCGACGCCAACACCGTCGCGGTGTCGATGATCGGCCAGGGCTACTTCGACACGCTGACCCCGCCGGTGTTGCGCCGCAACATCATTGAGAACCCCGCCTGGTACACCGCCTACACGCCGTATCAGCCCGAGATCAGCCAGGGCCGGCTGGAGGCGCTGCTGAACTTCCAGACCATGGTCACCGACCTCACCGGCCTGGAGGTGGCCAACGCGTCGATGCTCGACGAGGGCACCGCCGCCGCCGAGGCGATGACGCTGATGCACCGGGCGGTCAAGGGCCCGTCGAACCGGCTGGCTGTGGACGTCGACCTGTACCGCCAGACCGCCGCGGTGCTGGCCACCCGCGCAGAACCGCTGGGCATCGAGCTCATCAGCGCCGATCTGCGCCGCGGGCTGCCCGACGGGGAGTTCTTCGGGGTGATCGCGCAGCTGCCCGGCGCCAGCGGTGCCGTGGTCGACTGGACTGAGCTGGTGGCACAGGCCCACGAGCGCGGCGCGCTGGTCGCGATCGGCGCCGACCTGCTGGCGCTGACGTTGATCACCCCGCCCGGAGAGCTCGGCGCCGACGTCGCGTTCGGCAGCACGCAACGGTTCGGGGTGCCGATGGGCTTCGGCGGCCCGCACGCCGGCTACCTGGCGGTGCGCAGCAAGCACGCCCGCCAATTGCCCGGCCGGCTGGTCGGGGTGTCCGTCGACGCCGACGGGTCGACCGCCTACCGGCTGGCGCTGCAAACCCGCGAACAGCACATCCGCAGGGACAAGGCGACCAGCAACATCTGCACCGCGCAGGTGCTGCTGGCGGTGCTCGCCGCAATGTATGCCAGCTATCACGGCGCCGACGGGCTGACCGGGATCGCGCGCCGGGTGCACGATCGCGCCCGCGCGCTGGCCGCCGGGCTGGCCGCGGCCGACGTCGAGGTGGTGCACGACGCGTTCTTCGACACCGTGTTGGCCCGGGTGCCCGGACGCGCCAACGAGATTCGCGACAAGGCCAAAGCCCGCGGTATCAACGTGTGGCGTGTCGACGACGATCACGTGTCGGTGGCGTGCGACGAAGCCACCACCGCCGCGCATCTGGACGCGGTGCTGTCGGCGTTCTCCGCGGCGCCGACCGACTCCGGCTTCGACGGCGTCGACATCGCGACGCGCACGTCGGCGTTTCTGACCCATCCGGCGTTCACCCGCTACCGCACCGAGACCGAGATGATGCGTTACCTGCGGTCGCTGTCGGATAAGGATATTGCGTTGGATCGCAGCATGATTCCGCTCGGATCGTGCACCATGAAGCTCAACGCGGCCGCGGAGATGGAACCGATCACCTGGCCGGAGTTCGGCCGTCAGCATCCGTTTGCGCCGGCCGCCGACACGCCCGGGTTGCGCAAGCTGATCGCCGATCTGGAGACGTGGCTGACCGACATCACCGGCTATGACGCGGTGTCGCTGCAGCCCAACGCGGGCTCGCAGGGCGAGTACGCGGGCCTGTTGGCGATCCAGGCCTACCACGCCGAGCGCGGCCAGCCCGAACGCGACGTGTGCCTGATCCCGTCCAGCGCGCACGGCACCAACGCGGCGTCGGCGGCGCTGGCCGGGATGCGGGTCGTGGTGGTGGGGTGCCGGGAGAACGGTGACGTGGACCTCGACGATCTGCGCGCCAAGGTGTCCGAGCACGCAGACCGGTTGTCGGCGTTGATGATCACCTACCCGTCCACCCACGGGGTGTACGAACACGACATCACCGAGATCTGCGCGGCGGTCCATGACGCCGGCGGGCAGGTCTACGTCGACGGCGCCAACCTCAACGCGCTGGTCGGGTTGGCCCGGCCCGGCCGGTTCGGCGGCGACGTCAGCCACCTCAACCTGCACAAGACGTTCTGCATCCCGCACGGTGGCGGCGGACCGGGCGTCGGGCCGGTGGCGGTGCGCTCCCACCTGGCCAAGTATCTGCCCGGCCATCCGCTGGCCGATGAGCTTCCCGACGCGCACACCGTGTCGGCGGCGCCGTACGGTTCGGCGTCGATCCTGCCGATCACCTGGGCCTACATCCGGATGATGGGTGCCGTCGGGCTGCGGGCGGCCTCGCTGACGGCGATCGCGTCGGCCAACTACATCGCCCGCCGCCTCGACGAGTACTACCCGGTGCTATACACCGGAAAGAACGGCATGGTCGCCCACGAGTGCATCCTCGATCTGCGCGCGATCACCAAGCAGACCGGCGTCACCGTCGACGATGTGGCGAAACGGTTGGCCGACTTCGGTTTCCACGCGCCCACGATGAGTTTCCCGGTGGCCGGGACGCTGATGGTCGAGCCGACCGAGAGCGAAAGCCTGGCTGAGGTCGACGCGTTCTGCGAGGCGATGATCGCGATCCGCGCCGAGATCGACAAGGTCGGAAACGGCACCTGGCCGGTGGACGACAACCCGCTGCGCGGTGCGCCGCACACCGCGGAGTGCCTGCTGGTGTCGGACTGGAACCATCCCTACACCCGCGAGCAGGCGGCCTATCCGCTGGGCAAGGACTACCGGCCCAAGGTGTGGCCGCCGGTGCGCCGCATCGACGGCGCCTACGGGGACCGCAACCTGATGTGCTCGTGTCCGCCCGTAGAGGCGTTCGCGTAACGCATCTCTGGCGCGAGTGTGTGCTCGATGCACGCTCCGGGCGCAAAAAGCGTGTTGGTAATCCACGTTCGGCGACTAGGGTCGCTGGGGTGCTTCCCCCCGACGTGACCGCGTGGCGCGACGGCGGGCGCCGGATACCCACGCCGGCCGGTGAGGTCTTCGTGCGCTCGGCGCCCGGCGACGGGCCGACCGTGCTGATGCTGCACGGTTACCCGTCGAGCAGCTACGACTACCGGCAGGTGGTCCCGCACCTGCACGGGCGTGCGTGGCTGACGCTGGACTTTCTGGGCTTCGGCCTCTCGGACAAACCGCGCCCGCACCGCTACAGCCTGCTCGAACAGGCCGATATCGCGCAGACGGTGGTGGCCGACGCCGATCCGGGTCCGGTCGTGCTGATCGCCCACGACATGGGCACCTCGGTGGCCACCGAACTGCTGGCCCGAGATCTCGAGGGCCGCTTACCGTTTGACCTACAGCGGGCGGTGCTGAGCAACGGCAGCGTGATCCTGGACCGCGCCAGCCTGCGGCCCAGCCAGAAGATCCTGCGCGGTCCGCTCGGCCCGCTGCTGGCCCGGCTGCTCATCCGCCGCGGGTTCATCCGCGGGTTCGGCAACCTGTTCAGCGACGAACATCCGCTGACGGCGGCGGAGGCCGAGGCGCAGTGGGCGCTGCTGGCCCACAATGACGGTCACCGCATCGCGCACCTGTTGATCTCCTACCTCGACGAGCGGGTACGGTACGCCGAGCGCTGGCACGGCGCGGTGCGCGACTGGCCCAAGAAGCTGAGCTTTCTGTGGGCGCTCGACGACATCGTCGCGACCACGAACGTGCTCGACGGGCTGCGCGAATTACGGCCCGCCGCAGAGGTCGTCGAGCTTCCCGGGGTCGGGCACTACCCGCAGGTCGAGGTGCCCGACGTGTTCGCCAGGTCGGCGCTGAGCCTGTTGTCGGCGCCGGCCTAACCGACCATCGTGGCGATGGCCGCGTTCAACTCCGGAGCGGTGGAACTCTCCAGGTTCTGATAGGTGCCGCCGGTGATCTGCGTGACGGCTTCCCATGTCTCGCGGTCGGAGTCGGCGCCGAAGTCGATCACGTTGACCGCGACCGGACGCGCCGGATCGAACGCCCCCCGGATGTACTGCTGCAACCCCGGACCGTCCAGCGTCCGGTCGGTGTGCGGGCCGGTGGTGATGACCAGCACCGAATTGGGCTGTCCCTCACGGTAATTCGCCGACGCATCGGTGTAGACCAGGCGCAGCGTGGTGAACGACACCGCGCCGCCGCTGGACGGCGACTGCGAATCGAGCGCCGCGCTAAGCGCCGCCGAACGTGGTTGGCCGTCGACCGGATCGCTCAGCGTCCCGGTGCTCACCACCGAGCGGCCCGCGGTGCCGTCGAAGGTCCACAGCCCGACCGCCGACGTCTGGGGCAGCGCCTGCAGACGTGCCTGCAACGCGGCCACCACGTTGGCCAGCCGCGATCGGCCGCCCTCGTCGGCCGGCATCGACTGGTCGAGCATGATCGTCACGGCGGGGTTCGCCGCGGGTGCGGTCAGTGCGGCGGCCAGGGCGGCACGCGCGGTGGGGTCGCCCAAAGACAGGGGCTCGGCGAGCGGCGCGAAGTCGAGCACGTCGCTTTCGGGCGTGGTACCGCCCTCGGTGCGGAACCCGGCCTCGGCGAACTGCCCGAGCTGCTCGGGTTTGCGCATGAACCGGGCGAATTCGCTGGCCGCCCTGACCTGTTCCTGGCTCAGCCAGTCACCCGAGAGCAGCACGGTCGGATAGTCCGCGACCGCCGGCGGGCCCGGCGGCAGCCACGCCGCCACCTTTTCGGCCGCGTCCTGCATCTCGGCGGTGCGCTGGTAGAGCTGCTGCTCGGTGGTCACGACGGCATGCACCGGCGCTGACGCCGGATCGGGCGCGTTGAGCAGGGCCTCCATCGCGGTCGACGCGGTGTTGTCGGGCAGCTGCGGCTGACCCGCCAGCAGCGTGTTCACCGCGCCCGCACCGGCGCTCGGCGGTGCGCCGTCCGGAGCCGACGCCGCGGCGACGGCCTCGGCGGCCAGGTAGGACGCGTCGCTGTCGCCGCGCGGCGGCAGCGCCAGCCGCAGCGAGCCCCAACCGGGCAGGTTCAGCCCCTCCAGCGAGGTCGGGTTGGTCTGCAGACCCGGCAGGGTGCCCCAGTTCTGCTGGGCCAGCGCGGGTTTGAGCTGCGGGTGGACGGCGAGCAGCACGGGGGAGCGCACCAGTGTCCGGCTGTCGCTGATCATCTGCGGGCCGGCGCCGGCCTCCAGTCGCGCCTCGGCGACCGAGCTGGCAGGCACCCACAGGGCGGGGCGCTCGCCGAGTTCGGCGGGCCAGGTGCCGGTGAAGCCGTCGACCACCTGGTCGGATCCGGCGGCGGTGACGCCGATCTGCACACAGCGGTCGCCGACCGGGGCCGCGGTTTCGTTGTAGCTGTCGGCCAGCGTCTGAACCTGCGCGGAGATGGACGGGTCGGCGATCACGGCGACGGCGAGTTCACCGTCCACACACCGGGCGGCGGCCACGTCGCTGCGCGATGACAGCGCGTCGCCGAAGAACCGCCACAGGATCACCGCACCAACCAGCACCACGACCGTCACCAGCGCGACGATGACGCCGACGCTGACCCCGCGCCGTTTCGGGGTTATCGCGCGGTGGCTACCGGTCCATTCGCCGCCTTCCCAGTCACCGCTGTGTTGCGGTCCCGAGCGGCCCGGTCCGCGCGGCGGCGGCGTACCTGAAATGCCCGAGTCCGGTTCGGGCTGTTCGGGTTCGGCGACGTCCTGGTCGCGGTAGCCGGGCAGCTCACCGCCGGGATCGCCGTATTGCGGTGTGCCGTACGCGGGGGTCCGGTACTCCGGCTCGTCTCGAAACGACCCGAAGCGTTCGGTCTGAGAGTCCGAGGATTCGGAAGGCTGGTTGTCGCCTGCGGAGTCCTCGGGATCCGGAAGGCTATGCCTGCCCACTTGCAGCCTTGTACTCGCGGCGCCGGCGGTGCAGGATCGGCTCGGTGTAGCCGTTCGGTTGCTCAGCGCCGGAGAGGATCAGCTCTTGGGCGGCCAGGAACGCGATGTTGTTGTCGGGATCCGGCGCCATCGGCCGGTACTTGTCGTCGCCCTCGTTCTGCTTGTCGACGACGGCGGCCATCCGCCGCAGGCTGGTCTTCACGTCCTCTTCGGTGATCACCCCGTGACGCAACCAGTTCGTCAGCAGCTGGCTCGAAATACGTAGCGTGGCACGGTCTTCCATCAACGCGACGTTGTGGATGTCGGGCACCTTCGACGAGCCGACGCCCTGGTCGATCCAGCGCACCACGTAACCGAGGATCGACTGGCAGTTGTTGTCGACCTCCTCGCGGATCTCCTCGGGCGCCCAGGCCAATTCCTTGGCCAGCGGGATGGTGAGGAGTTGGTCGATGCTCGCGCGACGGTTGCCGGCCAGCTCTTTCTGCACCGCGGCGACGTCGACCTGGTGGTAGTGCATCGCGTGCAGGGTCGCGGCGGTCGGCGACGGCACCCATGCGGTGTTCGCACCGGCCTTGGGTTGACCGATCTTCTGCTCCACCATGTCGGCCATCAGGTCGGTCATCGCCCACATGCCCTTGCCGATCTGGGCGCGACCGACGAAACCGGCCGCCAGACCGACGTCGACGTTGTTGTCCTCGTAACCCAGAATCCACGGCTGCGTCTTCATCTGACCCTTGCGGATCATCGGACCCGCCTCCATCGAGGTGTGGATCTCGTCGCCGGTGCGGTCGAGGAACCCGGTGTTGATGAACACCACCCGCTCGGCCGCGGCTTTGATGCAGGCCTTGAGGTTGACGGTGGTGCGGCGCTCCTCGTCCATGATGCCGACCTTGAGGGTGTTGGCCGGCAGGCCGAGCACGTCCTCCACCCGGCTGAACAGGTCGACGGTGAACGCGACCTCGTCGGGGCCGTGCATCTTGGGCTTGACGATGTAGATCGATCCGGTGCGGCTGTTGACCATCGGCCCGTTGGCGTCGCTGGCCTTCAGCCCGTGGATCGCGGCCAGGGAGGTGATCAATGCGTCCAGGATGCCCTCGAACACCTCGTTGCCGTCGCTGTCGACGACTGCGTCGTTGATCATCAGGTGTCCGACGTTGCGCACGAACAGCAGGCTGCGACCCGGCAACGTCAGCTCACCGTCACCGTCGGGCGTGCGGTAGGTGCGATCCTCGTTGAGCACGCGCGTGAAAGTGGTGCCGTCCTTGCTGACCTCGGCCGACAGGTCGCCCTTCATCAGGCCCAGCCAGTTGCGGTAGGCGGCGGTCTTGTCGTCGGCGTCGACGGCCGACACCGCGTCCTCGAAATCGATGATCGTGGTGACGGCCGATTCCAGCACGACATCCTTGATGCCGGCCCGGTCCGTCGAGCCGATGGGGGAGTCGGGGTCGACGAGGATCTCGATGTGCAGACCGTGGTTGCGCAGCAGCACCGACCACTGTGGTGCACCGAGATCGCCGGTGTACCCGACGAACTGCTCCGGGGCGGCCAGCGCCGTGGTCCGGTCCCCGTCGAGGGCGGCCACCAGCTGCCCGTCCTCGATCCGCAGGGCGGTGATCTCGGCCCAGCCGCCGTCGGCCAGCGGGACGGCCTCGTCGAGGAAGCTGCGGGCGTAGGCGATGACCTTGTCGCCGCGAACCTTGTTGTAGCTGCTGCCCTGTTCGGCCCCGTCCTCCTCGGAGATCACGTCCGTGCCGTACAGCGCGTCGTAGAGCGATCCCCACCGGGCGTTGGCGGCGTTCAGCGCGAACCGGGCGTTGGTGACCGGCACGACCAGCTGCGGGCCGGCGGTGGTGGTGATCTCGTCGTCCACCCCGGTGGTGGCGATGGTGAAGTCGTCGGGCTCAGGCAGCAGGTAGCCGATGTCGGTCAAGAACTGGTGGTAGGCCTTTTTGAACTCCGGCGTGTCGATGGGCTCGATGACGCGCTGCCGGTGCCACTTGTCGAGCTGCGCCTGAAGTTCGTCGCGGCGGTCCAGCAGTTGCCGGTTGCGCGGAGTCAGCTCGCCGACCACCTTGTCGACACCGGACCAGAAGCCGTCGGGGTCCACGTCGGTGCCCGGCAGCGCCTCGTTGTTGATGAAGTCGTACAACACCTGGGCGACGCGAAGGTTTCCCACCGTCACGCGATCGGTCATCTTTCCTCCCTTGAGCTGTCGCTCCAGCTTACCCACCGGTAGCTGGGGTTTATCCGCCAGCGCCAGCGTCGCCCGGTTCGTGGCTGGCCGCGGCGAGAAGTAGGTCGCACCGATCGGCGAGGGCCGCGCGCAGCGGCGCGGCCCGGTCGGCGACGTTCTGCTGGATTCGTACGTATTCGGCCCGACCGGCCGGTGTCTCGATCTCGATCGGCGTGAATCCGTATTCGCGGAGATCATAGGGGCTGGCCCGCATGTCCAGTGCACGGGCATCGGCGGCCAACTCCAGGCAGTCCATCACCAACTCGGAGTTGACCAGCGGACCCAGCTTGAACGACCACTTGTAGCAATCCATCGCCGCGTGCACACAGCCGGGTTGTTCCGCGCTGAGCTGGCTGTCCCGGGTGAGGTGCTCGGCGTTGCGCCGGGCGGCCGGTTCGGTGAAGAACCGGAACGCGTCGAAGTGGCTGCAGCGCAACGGCATGGACTCGACCACGGCATCGGTGCCTGCCGCGCCCAGCCGCAGCGGCACCTGAGGGTGGCGCACCGTCGAGGCGCGGTACACCATGGCCCACTCGTGTAGCCCGAAGCAGTTCAGCCGCGCCGGGCGCGCGGCGGTGGCGCGCAGCAACCGCGCGATGAACCGCACCGTGTCGATGCGGCTCTGCAGGTAGGCCCGGGTCACGGTGACGCCGCCGTCGGTGCGGTCGTATCCGGTGCGGCCCACATAGCGGTGCGCGGCGGCACCGGTCAGCACCGTGCCGAACCCGGGATGCCAGGTGCGCAGCTGACGCGGCCGCAAGCTGTAGTAGTTGAACAGGAAGTCCCAGACGGGATGCGGTTCGTCGGGTGCGGAGCGGTACCTGCGCAGGAACTCCTCCACGCGCCGGCGGTGCTCGTGCGCCCGGGCGGTCCAATGCGCGGCATCAGACACCGGAGCGCTGAGCGCGGCATCAGACACCGGAGCGCTGAGCGCGACCTCAGACACGGTGCGTTCCGTCGCGCACGGTGCCGACCAGGTCCTCGACCAGGTCTTCGAGCGCCACCATCGCCGATACGGTGCCGTCGCGCTCGGTGACCAACGCCAGGTGCGCGTTTCTGCGTCGCAGCCGCGACAGCGCGTCGGGCAACGGCAGCGACGCGGGCACCCGCGGCAGCGGACGCACCATCGCGGAGTCCAGCACCGCGTCGGGGTCGTTGACCAGCGCCAACACATCCTTGATGTGCAGGTAGCCCAGGTAGTTGCCGTCGGTGTCGGTGATCGGGAACCGGGAGTAGCCGGTTTCGGCCAACGCGTCCTCGATCGCGCCGACGGTCGGTCCGGCGCCCGCGCGGGCCACCGGTACGGCCCGGATTTCGCGCAGCGGAACGGCGACGTCGTTGACCACGCGGTTGCGGATCTGCAGGGCGCGGGTAAGCCGGGTGTGCTCTTCGGGATCGAGCAGCCCTTCCGACACCGACTCGGCGATCATCTCCGACAGCTCGACGGTGGAGACGGTGACGTCGAGCTCGGCCTTGGGCTCGACGCGGAATGCGCGCAACGTCATGTTGGCGCACCAGTTGTAGAACGCGATCAGCGGCCGGGCCACCCGGATCCACAGCAGGTAGCTGGGGATCAGCAGCATCGCGGTGGTCTCCGGGCCTGCGATCGCGATGTTCTTCGGCACCATCTCGCCCAGCAGCACGTGCAGGGTGACCACGATGGCCAGCGCGACGAAGAACGACACCGTGTGCAGCACCGCATCGGGGATGCCGACCCAGTCGAACGGTTTCTCCAGCAGATGCGCGACGGCAGGCTCGCCGACGCGGCCCAGCAGGATCGAGCAGATCGTGATGCCGAGCTGCGACCCGGCCAGCATCAGCGACAGGTTCTCGCCGGCCCGGATGACGGTGACCGCACTCTTCTTGCCGTTTTCGGCGAGCGCTTCGAGCCGGTCGCGGCGCGCGGAGATCAGCGCGAACTCTGACGCGACGAAATACGCGTTGGCGCCCAGCAGCAGGATCGTCAGGATCACCCCGAACAGATCGTTCATCGGGCCTCCCCGTTGTCGCTTCGGCGGCCCAGCTCGGTCAGCTCGAGCAGGTCGATGCGGCGACCGTCCATCCGCACCACGGTGGCCAGCCACCACACCGGGTCTTCCACGACATTGTCGGGGTCGAACGCGGTGAGCTCCACCGATTCACCTTCGTCGGGGATGTGACCGAGCCGCTCGAGCACCAGTCCGCCGATCGTCTCGTAGTCACCTTCGGGCGCGCGGAAG
This sequence comes from Mycolicibacterium pulveris, assembly GCA_050205315.1. GTDB lineage: Bacteria > Actinomycetota > Actinomycetes > Mycobacteriales > Mycobacteriaceae > Mycobacterium > Mycobacterium pulveris_A. The sequence goes on from JBNMRA010000017.1 coordinate 96,185, forward strand.
TTCGTCGCGCCGGCGACCTCGTCGATGCGCAGCAGCCCCGACACCTGCCAGCCGCGTCCGGCGGGCACCACGTTGGGCGCTTCGACGTCGTGCTCGTCGCGGACGTCACCGACGATCTCCTCGATGACGTCCTCGACGGTGACCATGCCCGCGGTTCCGCCGTATTCGTCGACCACCAGCGCGGTCTGCAGCCCGTTGGCGCGGATCTGGGTCATCACCGCGTCACCGTCGAGCGTCGAGGGCACCTTGGCGATCGGTAACGCCAACGTGGCGAGGCGGGTGGTGGCGCGTTGGTCCATCGGCACCTCGAAGACCTGTTTGACGTGGGCGATGCCGATGGTCTCGTCGAGGTCGCCCCGGATGATCGGGAACCGCGAGAACCCGGTCTTGATCGCGACGTCGACCAGGTCGGCCACGGTGTCGTCGGCGTCGAGCGCTTCGATCTTGGACCGCGGCGTCATCAGCTCCTCGGCGCTGCGGTCGCCGAACTGCAGCGACCGGTCCACCAGCAGCGCGGTGACCGGGTCCAGCGCACCGCTGCGCGCCGAATTGCGCACCAGCGACACCAGTTCCTGCGCCGAACGCGCCGAGCGCAGCTCTTCGGCGGGTTCGATGCCGAGCCGGCGCAGGATCCAGTTCGCGGTGCCGTTGGTGGTGCGGATCAGCGGGGTGAACAGCGTCGAGAACATCAGCTGCAGTGGGGCCGACCAGCGCGCGGTCTGCACCGGCCGGGCCACGGCGAGGTTCTTGGGCACCAGTTCGCCGAACACCATCGACAGCGAGGTGGCGATGACGACGGCGAAGAACAGCGAGACGCCGGTGATGAGGTGCGCGGGCACCCCGATCGCGTCCAGTCCGGGGCGGATCAGCCGGCCCACGACCGGTTCGGCCAGGTAGCCGGTGGCCAGCGTGGTGATCGAGATGCCGACCTGTGCGCCGGACAGCTGGGTGGACAGCGTGCGGTGCGCACGAGCGACCATCTGGTCGCGGCGGTTGCCGTCGCGCGCGTTGGCGTCGACGGTGCTGCGCTCCAGCGCGGTCAGCGAGAACTCCGCGGCAACGAACACCGCGGTACCCGCGGTCAGCAGGATGATCGCCGCGATCGACAGCAGCGACATCGCGAGGCTCATCTTCGCCTCGCCTCGAAGGCGCCGGGCTCGTCGCCCGGCCGGCTAGAAGAGGGCTCGGCGTCGGAAGGCTCGTGACCGGGCCGCTCGGCCGACAGACTCACGGCCTCGACGGGTGCCTGCGGCACGGGTTCCCTTTCGAGTAGACGAGTGTGGAGAACTCATGGTAACCGCTGTTTCCGGGGCGGCGCGGCGTCACCAACCGGTGGGCAGCGGGTGACCCTCGGCGAACCCGGCAGCTGACTGGATGCCCAGCACCACCTTTTCGTGCAGTTCGCGCAGGTTGGCGGCGCCGACGTAGGTGCAGGTGCTGCGCACCCCGGAGGTGATGTGGTCGAGCAGGTCCTCGACCCCGCCGCGCGACGGGTCCAGCCCCATCCGCGAGGTCGAGATGCCCTCCTCGAACAGCGCCTTGCGGGCCTGGTCGAACGGGCTGTCGGCGGCGGCGCGGGCCGCGACCGCGCGCTTGGAGGCCATCCCGTAGCTCTCCTTGTACGGCTGGTCGTCGCGGTCGCGCATCAGGTCGCCGGGCGACTCGTAGGTGCCCGCGAACCAGGAGCCGATCATCACGTTGGACGCGCCGGCGGCCAGGGCCAGCGCGACGTCGCGGGGGTGGCGTACCCCGCCGTCGGCCCATACGTGGGCGCCGAGTTCTCTTGCGGCCGCGGCACATTCGACGACGGCAGAGAACTGCGGCCGTCCGACGCCGGTCATCATGCGGGTGGTGCACATCGCCCCGGGGCCGACGCCGACCTTGACGATCGAGGCGCCGGCGTCGATCAGGTCACGGGTGCCCTCAGCGGAGACCACGTTGCCGGCGGCCACCGGCAGCCCCAACTCCAGCGACGTCACCGCGGCGATCGCGTCGAGCATCTTGACCTGGTGGCCGTGGGCGGTGTCGATCACCAGCAGGTCGACGCCGGCCTCGGCCAGGCTGCGGGCCTTGGCGCCGACGTCGCCGTTGATGCCGACCGCGGCGGCGATGCGCAGCCGGCCGTTGCCGTCGACGGCGGGGGTGTAGATGCCCGCCCGGATCGCGGCGGTGCGGGTCAGCACGCCGGCCAGGCTGCCGTCGGCGTCGGTCATCACGGCCACGTCGACGGGTGCGTGTTCGAGCAGGTCGAAGACCTTGCGCGGATCGGTGTCGGCCGGGGCGGAGACGAAGTCGGAGATCGCGATGTCGCGCACCCGGGTGAACCGGTCCACGCCCACGCAGTTGTTCTCGGTGACCAGGCCGATCGGGCGGCCCTCGAACACCACGACCGCGACGCCGTGGGCGCGTTTGTGGATCAGCGCGGTCGCATCCGACACCGAGTCGTCGGGGGAGAGCACCACCGGGGTGTCGACCACCAGGTCGCGGCTCTTGACGAAGTCGACGGTCTGTTGCACCACGTTGATGGGCAGATCCTGCGGCAGCACCACCAGCCCGCCGCGGCGCGCGACCGTCTCGGCCATCCGCCGTCCGGCGACCGCGGTCATGTTGGCGACCACCACCGGGATCGTCGTGCCCGAGCCGTCCGAGGTGGCCAGGTCGACGTCCATCCGCGATTGGATTTCCGAGCGGCCGGGGACGATGAAGACGTCGTCGTAGGTCAGGTCGAAGGTCGGCCGGTGGCCGTCAAGGAAGCGCATTTGCCTCCGAGTCTAGTGGGCAACTTCCCTTCGGCGAGCAGACGCAGAGGGCCCGTCCGAAGGCCGAATTTGGGGGCTTCTATGTTCCCCTACCTCCGGTGTGGGCCCAGCTCGCGGGAGAAACTAGGCCTGGACTTCGGTGCGGTCGCCGCTCCACAGCGTGTGGAACTTCTGGTCGCGGTCGGCGTCGATCCGTGCGTACGTGTGGGCGCCAAAGTAGTCGCGCAACCCCTGGATCAGCGCGGCGGGCAGCCGCTCGGTGCGCAGCGCGTCGTAGTAGGACAACGCCGAGGCGAACCCGGGGATCGGAATGCCGAGTTCGGTGGCCTTGATCACGACGCGGCGCCAGCTGTCGATGGCGTTCTCGATCGCGTCGCGGAAGTAGGGGTCGACGATCAGCGTCGGCAGGTCGGGGTTGTTGTCGAAGGCCTCGGTGATCCGGTTGAGGAATTTGGCCCGGATGATGCAGCCGCCGCGCCAGATCCTGGCCATGTCGCCGGGGGTGATGTTCCAGTCGTATTCGGCGCTGCCGGCCTGGATCTGGTTGAAGCCCTGGGCGTAGGCGATGATCTTCGACGCGTACAGCGCCTGGCGGATGTCCTCGGTGAATTGCGCTGCGTCGCCGGGCTTCTCGCCCAGGCCACCCGACGCCAACCCGGTGGTGGCCTGGCGCTGGGCTACCGACCCCGACAGCGCGCGGGCGAACACCGCCTCGGCGATGCCGGTCACCGGCACCCCCAGGTCGAGCGCGGACTTCACCGTCCAGCGTCCGGTGCCCTTCTGTTCGGCCTCGTCGACGATGACGTCGACCAGCGGCTTTCCGGTCTTGGCGTCGACCTGGCGCAGCACCTTCGCGGTGATCTCGACCAGAAAGCTGTCCAGGTCGCCGGCATTCCACTCGTCGAACACGTCGGCGATCTCACCCGCCGATTTGCCCAGCCCGTCGCGCAGCAGCTGGTAGGCCTCGCCGATGAGCTGCATGTCGGAGTACTCGATGCCGTTGTGCACCATCTTCACGAAATGGCCTGCCCCGTCCGGGCCGATGTGGGTGCAGCACGGCACCCCGTCGACGTGTGCGGAGATCTCCTCGAGCAGCGGGCCCAGCGATTTGTAGGACTCGGCGGGGCCGCCCGGCATGATCGACGGGCCGTTGAGCGCGCCCTCCTCACCGCCGGAGATACCCGCGCCGACGAAGTGCAGGCCCCGCTCGCGCATCGCCTTCTCGCGCCGGATCGTGTCGGTGTAGAGCGCGTTGCCGCCGTCGATGATGATGTCGCCTTCTTCCATCGCGTCGGCGAGCTCGTTGATCACGGCGTCGGTCGCGTCGCCGGCCTTGACCATGATCAACACCCGGCGCGGTTTCTCCAGCGCGGCAAGGAATTCGGCGATGGTCTCGCTGCGCACGAACTTGCCGTCGGAGCCGTGGTCGGCCAGCAGCGCATCGGTCTTGGCGACCGAACGGTTGTGCAGCGCAACCGTGTAGCCGTGCCGCGCGAAGTTACGCGCGATGTTCGAACCCATCACGGCCAGGCCGGTCACCCCGATCTGAGCGGTGCCGGTCGTGGCAGCGGGGGAGGACACGTCAGACGAGCTCATTCAGGCAGCCTTTCGTTTTTTGGCTTCGGGCAACGCAGAAACGCTACGCGACCGGTGGGGCTAGCTTGTGAAGAGCCGGTGCAGTTCGGTCAGCCAGGGCAGCGCCACCGCATACGTCGGCACCACCAGCACCGCGGCGGCGGCCAGATACGCCGCGATACCCCAGGCCAGACTGTTGCCGCGGCCGCCGAGGCGGCGCACCCGCAGCAGGGTCGTCGGCCCGCCGGCGGCCAGCGCGCCCGACGGCGTGTGCCCGTTCGCGCAGGCGACCAGCGCGCGGGCCAGCGGGGTCGGGCCGGCGGCGCGGACCGCGGCGTCGTCGGCCAGCATCTCGATCAGCAGCCGGACGGCACCCAGCGCGCTGGCGCTGCGGACGAACCGTGGGAACGCGGCGTGCACCGCCGTGAACATCTCCAGCACCAGGTCGTGGCGGGCCCGCAGATGTGCGCGTTCATGCGACAGGATCGCGGCGAACTCGTTGTCCGCCAACGCCGTCAGCGTGCCCTCGCTGACCACCACCCGGCTGCGCACGCCCGGCAGACAGTAGGCCAGCGGCTGATCCACGTTGAGGATGCGCAGCCCGTAGCCCGCGGTCGGATGGTGGCGGCACTTCTGGGACTTACCGACCAGGTCGACGACCATGCGGTGATGTGCGCGACGGCGCCTGGTGGCGATGGCCACCTGAACCACCGAGACGATCAGCCGCGCTCCGATCACCAGGGTGAGCGCCAAAACCACCACGTAGGCGATCCACAACGGCCAACCCAGCGCGTCGATTTCGCTGACCACCGTCGCGGTCGGGAGGCCGTCGGCGCCCGGCTCGAAAAGCCGGCTGGCGATCGCGATGCCCGCGGAGAACGCCGACAGCACCGCTGCGAGCGCGATGGCCTGCCACAACACGATGGCCGCTCGCGGCGCGCGCATCGGCCACGACGCACGGGCCAGCATGGCGGGCACTGGTCCGGACAGGACCAGCGCCATGACGGTGAAGGCCAGCGCGGACACGCTGTCAGTGTCTCTCAGCCGGAGCCCGTATGGCCAGTGAGCCGCGAAATGCCGTCCTTGCCTTCCAAGTCGGCCAGCGCCCGGCGCAACGCCGCGGCCTCATCGGCACCGACGCGTTCGACGAAATGCACGAGCGCGGCCTCCCGGCTGCCGGAGTCCGCGGCCTGGTCGAGGGCGTCGACCATCAACCCGGCGACGAGTTCGTCACGGCCGTGCGTGGGTGCGTAGCGGTGGGCGCGGTCGTCGCGGTGCTGCACGACGAGGTTCTTTTTCGCGAGCCGCTGCAGCACGGTCATGATCGTGGTGTAGGCGAGGTCGCGCCGCGCCGACAATGCCTCGTGGACCTGCCGCACGGTCTGGGGCTCCGGGGCGGACCACAGATGGTCCATCACCTCGCGTTCGAGGTCCCCTAGCCGCGTCAGTTTGGGCATGCGAGTGGTTTCTCCTACAGACAGTAAAGCCAGCTTACTACGGGTTTACTACGTTGCGTCGTATCGATCTTCACGGATCGGCCGATATGTCCTGCGCCGCATATTCGCGACGGTCCTCACCACCGCTTCTGGACCGCTTGTGAGTCCAGTCACACGGTCTGGCCGCCACGATGCCGATGACTATAGTAAGGCTAACCTAAGTCACGATCGGGAGGTGCGCATGACAGTCGCGGTCGACGATCCGCTGATCGCCAGCATGGCGATCAGGCGGCCGCTACCACTGCACGAATCGAGCCGACGCCTGCGTGAGCTCTATCCCGAATGTCCGCGGGTCTACGGCGTGGCCGTGATGGGTGACCTGTCGCGGCGCCGATGGTGGCCGCTGAGCGAGGCGTTGACCACAGACCGTCTGCAGACGATGTTTGATCTGGCCGCCGAGGAAACCGACAGCCCCACCGCGGTGGCGCACCAGCTGGCCGCCACGCTTGCCCACGTCGTGATCGGGCGCGTGATACCGCTTTTGGTGCTGGAGGCACGGGCGTGGGATACCGGCCTGGAGAACCTCTGGGTGCATGTCGATTCCGAGGGTGCGATCGACTGGGTCGGGGTCACCGACCCGACACTGCGGGCACTGCCGGCCGATCCGTTCTTCGATGACCGCCGGTCACTGCACGCGCCCAACCCGGTGCGCGACGGAATCGTGGCGCTGCCCAGCGAGGCGGCGCTGACCACGTGGGTCGCCCACCGCAGCCACCGCGCCCTCGAGCCGCTGTTCGCCAAGCTGGAGGCGGTGAGCCACGGCGCGATGTCGGTGCCGGCCATGTGGCATGTCGTCGGCACCGCCGTGGTGAGCGCGGCGACCCTGGTGCCGCTGCTGGCAGGGTCCAGTGAACTGACCGCGATGCAGCGTGGACAGGCCGTGCTCGACGCGTTCGTCGGGTTCGGGCTGCCCGTGCGCGGAACGTCGCGGGTTGCCGGAGGGAAGGTATTGCTTAATTAGGCAAGGCTTGCCTATCCTAGGCAGGTCATGGACGTCGACCACCGGACCGCACCGGAGTCCTGAGGGCTGCAGAGACTCCCGGTCCACATCAAGGACGGGCCCCACACCGCTGGTGTGGGGCCCGTCCGATTTTTGTGTCTATGGCTTCGTTATGGCTTCTCGACAGCGCCGCCGCTGTCCGCCCAGTCGCCGAAGCCGCCCAGGTTGTACACCTGCTCGTAGCCGAGCTCCTTGAGCGCCTGACCGGACAGCGCCGACCTCCCGCCGGAGGCGCAGTACAGAATCACCGTCTTGTCCCTGGTGAAGCTCTCGTCGTGGTACGGGGAGTCCGGGTCGGCGCGGAACTCCAGCATTCCCCGCGGAACGTGCACGGCGCCGGCCACCTTGCCGCTCTCCTGGACCTCATGGGCGTCGCGCACGTCGACGACCAGGGTGTTGCCGTTGGCGATCAGCTCGGAAGCCTCGGCAGGCGAAATGCGGGGTACCACCGCGTTGGCGGCGGCCACCAGATCTTTTGCGCTCTTAGTCATGCCCGACGATAACGCCTCACCACCCCTGCCGACAGGACCGCGAACAGGACGTGTAGACACGTTCGCGTGAGCATCGATGAAGCCGATCTCGGCAAGGGATTCGACAGCGAACTGGGTCTGACCTTTGTCGAGCTCAGCCCCGACGGCGGAACCGCGCAGCTGACCATCGACGAAAGGCTGTTGCAGCCGGGCGGCATCGTGCACGGCGGGGTGTACTGCTCGATCGTCGAGAGCCTGGCCAGTGTCTCTGCCCACCTCTGGCTGGCCGAGAACGGCGGCGGCAACGTGGTCGGTGTCAACAACAACACCGACTTCCTGCGCGCGATCTCCTCGGGCACGGTCACGGCGGTGTCGCACCCGATCCACCGCGGACGCCGACAACAGCTGTGGCAGATCAGCATCACCGACGGGCGCGATCGTGTGGTGGCCCGCGGCCAGGTGCGGCTGCAGAACATGCCCGCGGAGTAACAACCGCATCGCTCGCGCTGCCGGGCCGCGCGCGGCATGGCAATATCGCCGACTATGCGCTTAACGCCGCATGAACAGGATCTGCTGCTGTTGTCGTATGCCGCCGAGCTGGCGCGGCGGCGACGGGCCCGCGGCCTGCTGCTCAACCACCCCGAGGCGGTCGCCGTGATCACCGACCACATCCTCGAGGGTGCCCGTGACGGCCGCACGGTCGCGGAGTTGATGGTCAGCGGTCGTGAGGTACTGCGCCGCGACGACGTGATGGAAGGGGTGCCGGAGATGCTCGAGGACGTCCAGGTGGAGGCGACGTTTACCGACGGCACCAAGCTGGTCACCGTCCACCACCCGATCTCGTGAGCGCACCGATGGTGCCCGGTGAGGTCGTGTTCGGGTCCGGGGACATCGAGATCAACGCCGGCGCAACGCGTCTGGAGATCGACGTGGTCAACACCGGCGACCGGCCCGTGCAGGTCGGCAGCCATGTGCACCTGCCGCAGGCCAACACTGCACTGGAATTCGACCGCGCCGCCGCGCACGGATGCCGGCTCGACATCCCCGCGGGCACCGCCGTGCGGTTCGAACCCGGTGTCGCCCAACAGGTCACGCTGGTGCCGCTGCGCGGGGCACGCGAAGTGCACGGGTTGACGCTGTCACCTCCCGGCCGCTTGGACGCGTCATGACCCGGCTGTCGCGGCCGCGCTACGCCGCGCTGTTCGGTCCGACCACGGGTGACCGCATCCGGTTGGCCGACACCGATCTGTTCGTCGAGATCACCGAGGACCGCAGCGGCGGGCCCGGCCTGGCCGGTGACGAGGCGGTGTTCGGCGGCGGCAAGGTGCTGCGCGAGTCGATGGGGCAGGCCCGTGCCACCAGGGCCGACGGCGCGCCGGACACCGTCATCACCGGCGCGGTCATCATCGACTACTGGGGTATCATCAAGGCCGACATCGGGATTCGCGACGGACGCATCGTGGCGATCGGCAAGGCGGGTAACCCCGACATCATGGCGGGCGTGCATCCGGACCTGGTGGTCGGTCCGTCGACGGAGATCATCGCCGGCAACGGCCGTATCGTCACGGCGGGCGGCATCGACTGTCACGTCCACCTGATCTGTCCACAGCTGATGGACGAGGCGCTCGGCTCCGGCATCACCACCGTGATCGCCGGCGGCACCGGCCCCGCCGAAGGCACCAAGGCCACCACGGTCACGCCGGGGGCCTGGCATCTGGGCCGGATGTTGGAGTCGCTGGACACCTGGCCGATGAACATCGCGCTGCTCGGCAAGGGCAACACCGTCAGCGCCGAAGCGATGTGGGAGCAGTTACGCGGCGGCGCATCGGGTTTCAAGTTGCACGAGGACTGGGGGTCGACGCCCGCGGCGATCGACGCGTGCCTGAGCGTCGCCGACGCGGCCGGGGTGCAGGTGGCGCTGCACTCGGACACGCTCAACGAGGCCGGGTTCGTCGAGAACACGATCGGCGCGATCAACGGACGCTCGATTCACGCCTACCACACCGAGGGTGCGGGAGGCGGGCATGCACCCGACATCATCACGGTGGCCGCACAGCCGCACGTGCTGCCCAGCTCGACGAACCCCACCCGGCCCCATACGGTCAACACCCTCGACGAGCACCTCGACATGCTGATGGTGTGCCATCACCTCAACCCCGCTGTGCCAGAGGATCTCGCGTTCGCCGAGAGCCGCATCCGGCCGTCCACGATGGCCGCCGAGGATCTGCTGCACGACATCGGTGCGATCTCGATGATCGGCAGCGACTCGCAGGCGATGGGCCGCATCGGGGAGGTGGTGATCCGCACCCTGCAGACCGCGCATGTGATGAAACGCCGCCGCGGTGCGCTACCCGGAGACGGTGCGGCCGACAACAATCGGGTGCGCCGCTACGTCGCCAAGTACACGATCTGCCCGGCCGTCGCGCACGGGCTCGACGACGAGGTCGGTTCGGTCGAGGTGGGCAAGCTGGCCGACCTGGTGTTGTGGGAGCCGGCGTTCTTCGGGGTGCGTCCGCACGCCGTGCTGAAGGGCGGCATGATCGCCTGGGCCGCAATGGGCGACGCCAACGCCTCGATACCGACACCGCAGCCGGTGCTGCCGCGGCCGATGTTCGGCGCCGCCCCGGTGTCGGCCGCGGCCACGTCGGTGCACTTCGTGTCATCGCAAGCCGTCGACGACGGGCTGGCTGACCGGCTCGCCGTCAGCCGCCGCATGGTCGCGGTCAAAGACGTGCGCGCGGTCGGCAAGGCCGATCTGCCGCTCAACGACGCGCTGCCCGACATCGACGTCGACCCGGACACGTTCACCGTGCGCATCGACGGCGACGTGTGGCATGCGGACCCGGCTCCCGAACTGCCCATGGCGCAACGGTATTTCCTGTTCTGATGACGAACCTTGCGGCGCTGTTGGCGTTGTCGGACTCGCGGTTACCGGCCGGCGGCCACGTGCATTCCGGAGGCGTCGAGCAGGCCATCGTCGAGGGGCGAGTGCGCGACCTTGCGACGCTGCGGGCTTTTCTGCGCCGCCGCATCCGCACCCACGGCCTGGTTGCTGCGTCGGTCGCGGCGGCCGTACACAGCGCACGACTCGACATCGACGCCGCCGACCGCGAAACCGACGCCCGCACACCGGCTCCGGCGGCCCGGCAGGCCTCCCGCGCCCAGGGCCGCGGCTTGGTTCGCTTGGCGCGGCAGGTGTGGCCCGACGGCCCATGGCAGCGGCTCGGGCCCACCCCGCATCTGGTGGTCGCGGCGGGCGCGGTCGGTGCGGCCAGCGCCATGTTGCCCGAACACACCGCGCTGTCGGTGATCTACACGACGATGACCGGTTCGGCCACCGCCGCACAGCGGCTGCTGGCCCTGGATCCCGGCGACGTCGCGGCGGTGACGTTCGAGCTGGCACCGTTGTGCGACCAGCTCGCCGCCGCAGCCGCCAAGGAGCTCGCCGAGCTCTCCGATCCGCTGCTCGACGTGCTGGCCGAAAGGCACAGCCAACGCGAACGCCCCCTGTTCGCCTCGTGAAAGGCCCACCATGCCACCGCATTTCCTCGACGGTCAGCCCCACGGCCACCTCGACCGGCCCAGACGCCCGCGCCGGCCGGGGGAGCCGTTGCGCATCGGGGTCGGCGGGCCCGTAGGCTCGGGTAAGACCGCGCTGGTCGCGGCGTTGTGCAGGCAGCTGCGCGACGAGCTGTCGCTGGCGGTGCTGACCAACGACATCTACACCACCGAGGACGCCGACTTTCTGCGCCGCCACGCTGTACTGCCCGATGCGCGCATCGCGGCGGTCCAGACCGGCGGCTGCCCGCACACCGCCATCCGCGATGACATCACCGCCAACCTCGATGCCATCGACGACCTGATCGCGGCCCACTCCTGGCTGGACCTGATCCTGGTGGAGTCCGGCGGGGACAACCTGACCGCCACGTTCTCCTCGGGCCTCGTCGACGTTCAGATCTTCGTGATCGACGTGGCAGGTGGTGACAAGGTGCCGCGCAAGGGCGGCCCCGGTGTGACGTACTCGGATCTGTTGGTGGTCAACAAGACCGACCTCGCTGCGCTGGTCGGCGCCGACCTGGAGGTGATGCGCCGAGACGCCGTTGCGGTGCGCGGCGAGCGGCCCACGGCGTTGATCTCGCTGACGCAGGACCCGGCGGCGACGCCGGTGCTGGCCTGGGTGCGCCAGCAGTTGCAGGTGCCGGTCTAGTGCACTCTGACGTCGTGATCATCGCGAGCGCGGGCCGTCGCGCGCGCATCGAATGCACCGGGGGGCTGGCCGCACGCCACACCGAGGCTGACACCGTGCATCTGGTGTCGGCGGCGGCGACCCCGCTGGGCGGCGACACGCTGGCTGTGCGCGTCGTCGTCGAGCCGGGCGCGCGGCTGCGGGTGCGCACGACCGCGGCGACGGTGACGCTGCCCGGTCCGTCGACGGTCGAGTCGGGTGCGGTCTGGAACCTCGAGGTGGCCGGTGACCTCGACCTCGATCCGGAGCCGACCGTCGTCGCCGCGACCTCACGCCACTTCACCGCCACCCGGCTACAGCTGGCCGGGTCCGGCCGGGTCCGGCTCCGGGAACGGGTGCAGATCGGCAGATCCGGTGAGTGCCAGGGGTTCTGGTCAGGATCGTTGCACGCCGACGTCGACGGCTCACCGTTGTTGCGCCACCGCCTCGAACTGGGCAGCGGCTCGGTCAGCGACGACGAGCTGGGCGCCCCGATGGCATGTGTCAGCGAATTGCACTATCCGCAAGCGCACGGCGACATCTCAGGCCTGCCGTTGGCGCTGGCCGGCGGCGGATACCTGTCGACCTGGCAGGGGCAGCGGCTCTAGATCGCCATCGCGGCGCGCACATCGGTTTCTGAAGCCGAGCCGCCGGTACCGCTGGAGGTGAGCCGTCCGGCCTCCAGAATGTAGTAGCGCTGCGAGGACTCGAGCGCGAAGCCGATGTGTTGTTCGACGAGCAGCACGCCGAGGTCGCCGCGGCCGGTCAGATCGGTGATCGCCGATTCGATCTCGGCCACCACCGACGGCTGGATACCCTCGGTCGGTTCGTCGAGGATCAGGCATCTCGGACGCGTGATCAACGCGCGGGCGATCGCGAGCTGCTGGCGTTGCCCGCCCGACAGCAGACCGGCCTTGCGGGCCAGCACCTCTCGCAGAGCCGGAAACAGGTCGAGCTGCTCGTCGAGGATCTGCTTGCCGTTCTTGCGGCCGTCGGCAACGACCTGAAGGTTCTCCATCGTGGTCAGCTGACCGAAGGACTGTTGCCCTTGCGGCACGTAGCCGAGGCCACGCGCCACCCGGGCACTCGGCCGTAATTTGGTGATGTCCTCGCCGTCGAAAAGCACCTTGCCGGCGCTACATTTGAGCAGCCCGACCGCTGCGCGCAGCAGCGTGGTTTTACCCGCCCCGTTGTGGCCCATCACCGCGGCGACACCCTCGTCGGGCACCTCGATGCTGACGCCGTGCAGCACTTCGGAGCGGCCGTAGCCGCTGCGGACGTCGACGAGCTGCAGCATCAGTGGTTCTCCTCGACCAGCTCGGCACCCGCGGTGCCGAGGTAGACCTCTTGCACTTTCGGGTTGGCTTGTACTTCGGCGACCGTTCCGTCGGCGATCACCTGTCCGCGGGCCAGCACGGTCACCGAGGTGGCGAAGGCCCGCATGAAGTCCATGTCGTGCTCGACGACCACGACCGTGCGTTCGGCACCGATGCGGCGCAACAGGTTTCCGGTCTCTTCGCGTTCCTCGTGGCTCATGCCTGCGACCGGTTCGTCGAGCAGCAGCACGTCAGCGTTCTGTACCAGCAGCATGCCGATCTCCAACCACTGCTTCTGCCCGTGAGCCAGCGCACCGGCGGGCTTGTCGGCGCAGTCGGCCAGCCCGATCGTGTCGAGCGCGGCCTCGATTGCGGGCAGCACCCCGTGCCTGCGGCGCAGCAGCGTCCACACCGACCGGCCCGCACCGGCGGCGATGTCGAGGTTCTGCAGCACGGTCAGCTGCTCGAATACGCTGGCGGTCTGGAACGTGCGGCCCACGCCCAGCCGGGCGATCTGGTGCACCTTCTTGCCGAGCAGTTCCACACCGGACTTGTTGACCGACCCGGTGGCGCTGACCAGTCCGGTGACCGCGTCGATGACGGTGGTCTTACCGGCCCCGTTCGGCCCGATCAAAAATCGCAGGTCGCCCTGGAACAGGGTGAGGTCGACGCCGCTGACCGCCTTGAATCCGTCGAAATCGACGGTGAGGCCGCGGATCTCGAGATACTCGGTGCCCATGCCGGCGTTGCCGCCGGCGACCGGTCTGTTGTCGGTCGTCATGAGGAGGCGCCCACCTTGTCACTGTCGGGTGCGGGATCGGGTTGCGCCGCCGGATCTGGTGGCGGCGGCTTCGGCTTGCGGAGGCGCCGTCGTGCGAACACCGCGCCGAGGCCGGCCAGGCCGGCGGGCATGAACCCGACGACCACGATGAACAGCAGGCCCTGCGCGTAGGTCCACTCCGACGGAAAGCGTTCGGAGAACACGGTTTGCGCCCAGGCGACCCCGATCGCGCCCAGCACCGGCCCGAGCAGCGTGGTGCGGCCGCCGATGGCCACGCCGATCAGAAACCCGATCGACGGCAGGATGCCGACCTGCGAGGGCGCGATGAAGCCGACGATCGGCGCGAACAGTGCGCCCGCGATGCTGGCGAACAGTGCGGCCACCGAATAGGCGACCACTTTGATGTTGGCCGGGTCGTAGCCGAGGAACCGCACCCGTTCCTCGCCGTCGCGTACGGCGACCAGCAGCTCGCCGTAGCGGCTCACCATGAGCTGGCGCACCACCGCGACCACCAGCAGCAGCACCGCGGCGGCGATGAAGTACAGCATCCGCCGGTTCACCGGATCGTTGAGGGCGAAGCCGAAGAAGGTGCGAAACCTGTTGAGCCCGTTGCTGCCTCCCAGGCTGGTCTGGCCGACCAGCAAGATCGCCAGGGCGGCCGCCAGCGCCTGCGACAGGATCGCGAAGTAGGCGCCCTTGACCCGGCGCTTGAACACACCGAAGCCCAGCGCGGCGGCGATCGCGGTCGGCAGCACCACGATCGCCGCGAGCGTGAACGCGGGGGAGGCGAACGGCGCCCAGTAGCCGGGCAGTTCGCGCACTCCGGCGATCTGCATGAAGTCCGGCACGTCGTCGCCGCGCAACTGCGCGTCGGCGATCTTGAGATGCATGCCCATCAGGTAGCCGCCGAGCCCGAAGAACACGCCTTGGCCCAGCACGAGCATGCCGCCGCGGCCCCAGGCCAGGCCGATGCCGACCGCCACGATCGCAAAGCACAGAAACTTGGCCAGCAGGCTGAGCCGGAACTCCGACAACACCGCGGGCGCCACCGCGAACAGCAGCACGGCCGCGATGCCGAAGCCGGCCCAGGTCTGCCAGCGGCCCAGAACGGTTCTCACGCGAGGCTCCTTGTCCGTACGGTGAACAGGCCCTGCGGACGGACCTGCAGGAAGATCACGATGATCACGAACAGCACCACCTTGGCCACCGACGCGGTGCTGTTGTACTCGAGGAACGAGTTCACCAGCCCCAGCCCAAACGCGGCGATCACGGTTCCCTTGAGCTGGCCGAGGCCCCCGACCACCACCACGAGAAACGCGTCGATCAGGTAGCTCTGCCCGATGGTGGGGCTGGTCGACCCGATCAACGTCAACGCCACGCCCGCAACCGCGGCCAGGCCGGAGCCGACGAAAAACGTTGTGACGTCGGTTCGTCGCGAGGAGATCCCGCTGGTCTCGGCCAAGTCGCGGTTGGCCACCACCGCGCGGATGCGCCGCCCCATCGGGCTGAACTTCAACGCGGCCGCCAACGCCGCGACACACACGACGGCAAGCACCAGGATGAAGATCCGCGTCTTGGGCACCACCGCGCCGAAGATCTCCACTCCGCCCGACAGCCAGACCGGTGCGACCACGTTGACGGCGGGGGCACCGAACACGTCACGCGCCACCTGTTGCAGCACCAGCCCGACGCCGAACGTCACCAGCAGCGTGTCGAGCGGACGGTGGTACATCCGCCGGATCAGCGTGGTCTCCAGCAGGGCGCCGAGCGCACCACCGATGAGGAACCCGACCAGCAGCGAAATCAGCAGTGAGGCACCGGCGTTGGACACGATCTGCTGTACGACGTAGGCGGTGTAGCAGCCGGCCATGATGAACTCGCCGTGCGCCATGTTGATGACGCCCATCTGGCCGAACGTCAGCGACAGTCCCAGCGCAGCCAGCAACAGGATGGAGCCGAGACTCAAACCCGTTGCCAGCTGCCCGATCAGAACATCCATCAGGGGCTCAGCTGGCCAGGCCGGCCGCCCACGGATAGGTCTTCAGGTACGGGTCGGGCTCGATCGGGCCGGGGGACTCCCACACCGTGTAGATCAGCCCGTCGGGGCGGATCTCACCGATGCGCGCGGTCTTGGTGATGTGGTGGTTCTCTCCGTCGATCGTGACCAGGCCCTCCGGCGCGTCGAACGTCACGCCGCCGGCGTTGTCCTGAATTGCGGTGACGTCGAATGAGTTTGCCTTCTCGACGGTGTTCTTCCACAGGTAGACCGAGACATAGGCCGCCTCCATCGGATCCGAGGTGGGCTTGTCGGCGCCGTACTTGTCCTTGTAGGCCGCCACGAACGCGTTGTTCACCGGGCTGTCGATGGTCTGGTAGTAGTTCCATGCGGTCAGCTGGCCGGTGATGTTTTGTACGCCGATGCCGCCGATCTCTTCCTCGGCGATCGAGACCGAGATGACGGGCATGTCCTGCGGCGTCAGGCCGACGTTGCGGTACTCGCGGAAGAACGCCACGTTGGAGTCACCGTTGAGGGTGTTGAACACCGCGTCGGCGTCGGCGGTGCGCACCTTGTTGACGATCGTGGAGAAGTCCGTGGAACCCAGCGGGGTGTAGTCCTCGCCTTTGATCTCGATGCCGTTGGCCGCGGCGTACGCCTTGATGATGCGGTTGGCCGTCTGCGGGAAGACGTAGTCGCTACCGACCAGGTAGAGCGACGTGACGCCCTTCTGCTTGAGATAGTCCAGCGCGGGCACGATCTGCTGGTTGGTGGTGGCCCCGGTGTAGAAGATGTTGTCGGAGGCTTCCAGACCCTCGTACTGCACCGGGTAGTACAGCAGCGCGTTGGCGCTCTCGAACACCGGCAGCATGGCCTTGCGGGACGACGACGTCCAGCCGCCGAAAACCGCGGCCACGCAATCGCTGCTGATCAGCTTCTCGGCTTTTTCGGCGAAGACGGTCGGCTCCGAGGCGCCGTCCTCACCGACCAGCTCGATCTGCTTACCCAGCACGCCGCCGGCGGCGTTGATCTGCTCGACCGCCAGATCGATCGCGTTGCGGACGGTCACTTCGGAGATGGCCATGGTGCCCGAAAGTGAGTTCAGCGCTCCTACTTTGACACTGGGCCCCGAGGTGTCGACACATGACTCGGCGTTGGCCGAACCCGGTTCACCTGCCTTGCTTCCGCAGCCTGCCAGTACCAGGCCCGTTGCGGCGGCGAGGCTTCCGGCCACCAACACTGAGCGTCGTAGAAGTCGCATGAACAGCCTTTCCCTATATGTCCCGCAGACAACGTGCGGTTGTTCGACTCGGGACGTTAGAGCGGCTGTGTTTCTGCCAAATGTCTGTATGTGACGAACAAATTAACCTGTGGCGTGCGCAGGCCGGATCAGCGCAGACAGGCACGCACGCGAGTGCCTCGACGGCACAAGGTCATTGATGCGGTGTCAGACCGCGGCTTTCTGGTTGTCCTGCACCGACGCCGCGATCTCTTCGAGCTCTTCGATCCTGGTGCGGGCGTAGGCCTGCTGCTCGGTGATCGTGAGGTTGCCCCGCTGCGTCGAAAGGAACGTCACCGTCCACGACACCAGCGTGGTGAGCTTGCGGCGGAAGCCGACCAGGTAGACGAGGTGCAGCACCAGCCAGGCCAGCCAGGCGATGAACCCGCCGAACTCCAGCGGCCCGATCTTGGCGACCGCGGAGAACCGGGACACGGTGGCCATCGAGCCCTTGTCGAAGTACTGGAACGGCTCGCGCTCCGCCGGGTCGGCGCCCTTGACGTGGGCCTTGATGACGTCGGCGGCGTACCTGCCGCCCTGGATGGCGCCCTGCGCCTGACCCGGCACCCCTTCGACGTGGGCCATATCGCCGACCACGAACACGTTGGGATGTCCGGGGATCGACAGGTCCGGTAACACCACGACGCGGCCGGCCTTGTCGATCTCCACACCGGACTGCTCGGCGAGGTCGCGGCCGAGCGGGCTGGCCGACACACCGGCCGACCACACCTTGGTGGCCGATTCGATGCGCCGGATGGTGCCGTCGGCGTCTTTGACCGTGATGCCGTTGCGGTCGACGTCGGTGACCATCGCGCTGAGCTGGATGTCGACGCCCATCTTCTCCAGCCGCGCCTTGGCCTTGTTGCCGAGCTTCTCACCCATCGGGGGCAGCACAGCAGGTGCCGCGTCGAGCAGGATCACCCGCGCGGTGGTCGAATCGATATGGCGGAACGCACCTTTGAGGGTGTGATCGGCCAATTCCGCGATCTGCCCTGCCATTTCGACACCGGTCGGGCCCGCGCCGACGACGGTGAACGTGAGCAGCTTCTCCCGGCGGGCGGGGTCGCTGGACCGTTCGGCTTGTTCGAACGCGGTCAGGATGCGGCCGCGCAGCTCGAGCGCGTCGTCGATCGACTTCATGCCCGGCGCCCATTCGGCGAAGTGGTCGTTTCCGAAATAGGACTGCCCGGCGCCTGCCGCGACGATCAGCGAGTCGAACGGGGTGACGTAGGTGTGGCCGAGCAACTCCGACGTGACGGTCTGGTGGGTGAGGTCGATGTGGGTGACATCGCCGAGGAGCACCTGGCAGTTCTTCTGCTTGCGCAGGATCATCCGGGTCGGCGGCGCGATCTCGCCCGACGGGATGATGCCGGTCGCGACCTGGTACAGCAGCGGCTGGAACAGGTGGTGGCTGGTCTTGGCGATCAGCTTGACGTCCACGTCGGCCCGCTTGAGCCTTTTGGCAGCGGTCAACCCGCCGAACCCTGATCCGATGATCACGACTTTGTGCCGATCAGATGCAGTGGCTCCGGGATGGCTCATGATTGGGCTCCTCGAAGTGCTTCACGTGCAGGTCTACCCACCACGGTAGTGGGGTGAACCTCAGATCGACGATTCCGTTAGCTGTGGCATATCCCACGTCAGGCGTTCAGATTAGCCGCCCAGAATCGGCTTGAGAAGCTCGCCGACCGCGGCGACCCCACCGGGCTGATAGCCGTTGAGGTTCGTCACCGGGCTCAGGATCACCCCGTCGACGCCGGCGTCGAACACTTTGGTCTTCAGCTGCTCGACAACCTGCTCGGGGCTGCCGTACACGGCCTGCTGTTTGTAGTCGTCGGGAATCACGTCACCCGTGACGTTCTCGTCGATGATCGCGACGACGAGCATGCTGGTTTCCAGTGTGGCTGGGTCGCGGCCGATTTCGGCGCAGCGGTCCTTGACGACCTGCAGTTTGCGGGGCAGTTCGTCGAAGCCGGCGATGATGTTGAGGTGGTCGAAGTGCCGCGCCGCGAGCGGAATCGTCTTCTTCTCGCCGCTGCCGCCGATCATCAGCGGGATGTGGTCGCGGAAACGCGGTTCGGCCATCGCCTCCTCGGTGCGGTAGTACTTGCCCGAAACCGTGGGCCGCTCACCGGCCAGCATCGGCAGGATGATCTGCAACGCCTCGTCGAGCTTGTTGAACCGGTCGGTGAACGTGCCGAACTCGTAGCCGAGGCTTTGGTGTTCGAGCTCGTACCATCCGGTGCCGATGCCCAGCACCGCCCGGCCCTGGCTCATCACGTCGAGCGTGGTGACGGCCTTGGCCAGCAGCGTCGGATTCCGGTAGGTGTTGCCGGTGACCAGCGTGCCCAGCTGGACGCGCTCGGTGGCGGTGGCCAACCCGCCCAGCGCGGTGTACGCCTCGAGCATCGGCGCATCCGGGGTGCCGAGCCCCGGCAGTTGGTAGAAGTGATCCATCACGAAGACCGAGTCGAAGCCGGCCGCCTCGGCTTCCTGCGCCTGGTCGATCACGGTCGGGAAGATCTGCGCGACGCCGGTGCCGTAGGAGAAGTTGGGTATCTGAAGTCCGAGTCGAATGCTCACGCAGTAGTTCTACCGCGCCCCGCCCGGATTCATTCCCAGCTGGCCGCTGCGCCCTGGCTGACGTGCAGGGTCTGGCCGGTGATGTGGCGGGCGGCCGGTGTGGTGAGAAACAACGCGAGCCGGGTGATCTCCTCGGCCACCGTCGGCGCCTTGCGCGACAGGCCGTCGTAGCCCGGTTCGGCGCTGCGGCCTGCGGCGATCGCGTTGACGGTGATGCCGCGGGTGCCGAAGTGGCCGGTCTGGCCGGCCGTCCAGTCCGCCACCGCGGCTTTGATCGCCGCCTCGGCGCTGCCGTCCGCCGGAGGCGCGGGTATCACGGTCACGATCGACCCGCCGGACCGCAGGTGATCGCCGAGAATCTGCACGGTCAGCACCGCCGATAGGACGGTGGAGTCCAGCGCGTGCCGCCATGCCATCGCGTGGTCGGCCAGCGAGTAAGCGCGCGGATCGCCCGCATCCCAGCGCGCGGCGGGCACGTTGATCACCGTGTCCAGATGGTGGGGGAGCTGCCCGCGGACGCCTTCGAGGCTGGCCGGGTCGGTGTTGTCGAACACGATCGCGTCGACGTCAAGTTCTTTGGCGGCCACCTCCAGGTCGGCGCGCCGAGCGCCGGCGATCACGACCCGGTGTCCGGCGTCGCGGAAGCCTGCCGCGATCGTGCGGCCCAGATCGGTGTCACCGCCGGTGACCAGGACCTCCATCGCCAGGACCTCCTTCGTGACCATCGCTGAACCTCAGCGGGTTGCGGCCAATGTTACTGGACAGTAGCTAGGGGGCGAAACAGGCGCGCCCGGAGTTGGCGTCGCGGTAGCGAAACAACGCCGGTGCGGTGTCTTAAGGTTTGGCTGTGAAGCGGGAAGCGGTGCCGGTTTGAGCATCTCACCGGCCCTGCCCCGATGGCTGTATCTGCCCGCCGCGGTCGGCGCGCTGTTCGTCGCGGTGCCGCTGGTCGCGGTCGCGGTCAAGGTCGACTGGTCCGATTTTGTCTCGTTGATCAGCAGCGAGTCGTCGGTGGCGGCGCTGCTGCTCAGCCTCAGGACGGCCGCGGCGAGCACCGCGTTGTGCCTGCTGTTCGGGGTGCCGATGGCGCTGGTGTTGGCCCGCAGCACCAGCCGGTGGGTGCGCATCGTGCGTCCGTTGGTGCTGTTGCCGTTGGTGCTGCCGCCGGTCGTCGGCGGGATCGCGCTGCTCTACGCGTTCGGCCGGCTCGGGTTGCTCGGCCAGTACCTCTCGGCCGCGGGCGTCGATATCGCGTTCACGACGACGGCCGTCGTGCTGGCCCAGACGTTCGTATCGCTGCCGTTTCTGGTGCTGGCGCTGGAGGGCGCCGCGCGCACGTTCGGCGCCGACTACGAGGTGGTGGCCGCGACGCTCGGCGCCGGGCCGACGACGGTGTGGTGGAAGGTGTCGTTGCCGCTTTTGGCGCCGGGCCTGGTGTCGGGGGCGGTGCTGGCGTTCGCGCGCTCACTCGGCGAGTTCGGCGCCACGCTGACCTTCGCCGGGTCGCGGCAGGGGGTGACGCGCACGCTGCCGCTGGAGATCTATCTGCAGCGGGAGGGCGACCCCGACGCCGCGGTGGCGCTTTCGCTGCTGTTGGTCGCCGTGGCCGCGGTGGTGGTGGTCGGGCTGGGCACCCGGCGGCTGCGGGGTGCCAGTGCCTGGTAGGCGATCGTGACCGGGATCAGCGTGCGCGCCGTGGTCGAAAACCGCGGCGTGGACGTCGAATTCGAAGTTGCCGCGGGCGAGGTGCTGGCGGTGCTCGGCCCCAACGGCGCGGGCAAGTCGACGTCGCTGCATGTGATCGCCGGGTTGGTGCGGCCCGATCACGGCGCGGTGGCTGTGGGGGAGCGGGTGCTGACCGACACGCGGGCCGGGGTGCACGTCGCGATCCATGACCGGCGCGTCGGGCTGTTGATGCAGGACCCGCTGCTGTTTCCGCATCGCAGCGTCGCAGCCAACGTGGCGTTTCCGCCGCGCAGCCGCCGGCCCGTCCACTGGCTGACGGAGGTGGACGCGGCCGATCTGGCCGACCGGATGCCGCGTCAGCTTTCGGGGGGCCAGGCGCAGCGGGTCGCGCTGGCGCGCGCGCTGGCCGCCGAACCCGACGTGCTGTTGCTCGACGAGCCGCTGGCCGGGCTGGACGTGGCCGCCGCCACCGCCGCGCGCAAGGTGTTGCGAAAGGTGCTCGGCAAAAGCGGGGGCTCGGCGGTGCTGGTCACCCACGACATCCTCGACGTGCTGACGCTGGCGGACCGGGTGGTGGTGATGGAATCCGGTCGGATCACCGAAAGCGGTTCGGCGGCATCGGTTTTGGCGACTCCGCGCAGCGGGTTCGGCGCGCGGTTCGCCGGGGTGAACCTGGTCAACGGTGTGGTGGACGCCGACGGTGCGGTGCGGACACCGGCGGGGACGACCTGGCACGGCGGCCTGGCGGCCGGCCTGGCCGCGGGCGATTCCGCGGTAGCGCTGTTCTACCCAGCCGCCGTCGCGGTGTATCGCGACAGGCCCCACGGCAGCCCGCGCAACACCGTCGAGGTGACCGTCGCCGAACTCGACAGTCGCGGACCGGCGATCCGGGTCCGCGCCGAAGACCAACCCGACGGCGCCCCGGGCCTGGCCGCTGACGTCACCGCCGAATCGGCGGCCGAGTTGCGGTTGGTGCCCGGCGAGCGGATTCACTTCGCGGTGAAGGCCCAGGAAGTCGCGATCCACCCGAGCGCGTAACGCCGTCACCGGTTGCCCCGAAGAACCGGTTGAAGCGGCCGGCGCGACGCGCGGGCGCCTTTTCGTGCCAGCAAACGCTTATTAGACCGGCTTCCAGGGTGTTCTTGAGCATCAGCAAGAAAAAATTTGAGCACAATAAGAGCAACTCACACTTGCGTCACGCCGGTAACACGGTAGTTTCTTCCACATGGATCACCCGGACGCGTTAGTCACACACCGTAAGGGCATCGCGAGGACGCTGGCGACCGCCGTGTTGACCGGTGCCACCGCGGTGGCACCGGTCAACACGGCGGTCGCCAGCGTCCTCGCGATGCCCTTACG
>JBNMRA010000018.1:0-116719 GCA_050205315.1 Mycolicibacterium pulveris
CCGCGTCGGCGCGGGGATGTGCAGCCCGAATCCGCCGGTGCCCCGGGTGGTTTGGGTATCGGCGGGGTGGGTGTTAGTTCAGTGGTGGTGGTGGGGGTTCGAAGGGGTCATACCACCACCATTGGGCACGTTCACCGGTGGGCCCCGGACATGGAGGCACCGCGGGTGGGGCGCTGGTGGGTGGGCGCGCCAGCGATGCGTTGCTCATGGTGCGTCCGGTGCTGTCGGTGACGATGAGACGATCAGCGGGCCCGGTGATGGTGATCAACCCGCGATGATGCAGCCGATGATGATAGGGACACACCAACACCAGGTTGTCGAGCTCGGTGGCCCCGCCGTCTTCCCAATGCTTGATGTGATGGGCATGCAGACCCCGAGTGGCCCCACAACCAGGCACCGCGCAGGTGGGATGGCGATACTCCAACGCCCGGCGCAACCGGCGACTGATCGAACGCGTACTGCGCCCGGCCCCGATGGGTTGGCCGTCGCGTTCAAACCACACCTCACAACTGGCATCACAAAGCAGATATTGCCGATCGGCATCACACAGCAGCGGACCCAGATGCAACGAAGCGATGCGGTCTTTGACATCGACATGCACGATCACGGTGGTGCGTTGGCCGTGCGGGCGCCGCGCGGCCTCGCCATCCCAGCTGGTTTCCACCAGCTGCACAAACGCCTGCCCCAACGTCGGCATCGGCGGTGCATCCGGACCCGGGTGCTCAACGCTGTCGCCGATGGTGTCGCGGTCGTGTTTCCACTGAGCCAACATCCCCTCGTGATGGGCATGCAACGCCGCATCGAGTTTGGCGGCCTCGATCGCGGGCAGCGTGATGTGATAGCAATGCGACCCGTCCACATCCACGGTCTTTGAGATCGTCGGCTCAGGCACCGGCGCAGGCTGCGGCTGGGCCTCAGGCTCAGGGGGATCGTCGTAGTAAGAGTCGCGGGCGGGTTTGGGGTCACGGGGCGGTTCGAGTTTGGTGGCCGTGCGTAACTGGCTGACCGTGGCGTACTCGATCAACTGCGCGTAATGATCATCTGAACCCGGCCCGCCGTGCTCGGCGATCACCCCGACCTGATCCAACGACACCCGACCCTCACGCAAACTCTGCGTGCAGCGCGGAAACTCCTCCCAGCGCTGAGCCACCGCAGTGATCGTATTAGCGGTCTTGGTCGAAGCACCCAACTTCCACGCCACCAACCCCGACAACGACCGCGCCCCCGTCGACCCCCACAACCGGTCCCGATCGATCTCGGCCACAATCTCGACCATGCGCCCATCAATGGCATTGCGCTGACCCGCCAACTCCGCCAACTCATCAAACAACACATCCAACCGCTCCACAGAGCTCAACCCCACGGCGGCTTCAGATGCAGTCGACGAAGACATAACCGCATCATGACAGCACCCACCGACAAATCCCGACCAGCCGATCCGCCCCGGGGGTGAAGGTCTCTACTGCGATGGGATGCTTGGCGCGGCGCTCCCGCTGCGGACCCGACACCCAATGGTCCTAGTCACGCAATGATGTTGTCTACCAACACTTCTCGCGCTATAGCGGGAGGGTCCGCAGCACCCCCATTCGCCGATTCTGCTGCCGGTCGATTCCTCGGGAAGGCGTCAGCCCAGACCTGTGGATGAATTCGCAGTTGTGGATAACCGAGCCGGTTACGTGCTTCGCCGCCTGCGAATCCAGCGGCGTAAACGTCCTCCAGACTCGGTGGCTGGTTCGACAGAAACGGTCTTCGACTGTTCGGTGTCGGTAGTGTCCTGCTCGGTGTTGGCTTCGACCACTTCGGCATCGGCTTCGTCGGCTGCCTCGTCGGTTTCGGGCTCGGCCGCCTCGTCGACTTCCTCGGCGCCGTCATGGACCTCGGCGGCGACGTCCTCGGCCTCCTCCAGCCCCTCGACAGCCGCCTCGTACGCCTCGGGTGCGGCAGCTTCGGCCTCGACGGCCTCCTCACCCTCGACCGCACCCACACCGGCCTCAGGCGCCGCGGCTTCGTCGACTTCCTCAGCCTCGTCAGCTTCCTCGGCGCCGTCATGGACCTCGGCGGCGACGTCCTCGGCTTCCTCCAGCCCCTCGACAGCCGCCTCGTACGCCTCGGGTGCGGCAGCTTCGGTTTCGACGGCCTCCTCACCCTCGACCGCACCCACACCGGCCTCAGGCGCCGCAGCTTCGTCGACTTCCTCAGCCTCGTCAGCGCCGTCATGGACCTCGGCGGCGACGTCCTCGGCCTCCTCCAGCCCCTCGACAGCCGCCTCGTGCGCCTCGGGTGCGGCAGCTTCGGCCTCGACGGCCTCCTCACCCTCGACCGCACCCACACCGGCCTCAGGCTCGACGGCCTCCTCGTCGGCAGCCTCCGTGGCCGCCTCTTCTTCGGCCATTGCGTCGGCGGCTTCGTCGAGTTCGGCGGCGAGGTCTTCGCCTTCGGCTTCAGGCTCGCCCGCTTCGTCGGCTACGTTCCCGACCGCCTCTTCTTCGGCCATTGCGTCGGCGGCTTCGTCGAGTTCGGCGGCGAGGTTTTCGCTTTCATCGACCTCGTCGACGCCGGCCTCGGTCTCGGCGTCTTCTTTGGCCTCCGCGAACTCCTGCGCCTCGACGATGTCTTCTGCAGGCGCTTCTTCGACGTCTTCGGCGAGCGCTTCGGCTTCCGCCGCGGCCTCCGACTCCGTGTCAGGCTCCTCCAGTGGCTCGGGTTCGCCTTCCGCGGCGAACTCCTCCGCCTCGGCTAGATCGTCGGCCGGCACACCCGCAACGTCGGCACCGAGCTCCTCCGCCTCGTCGGCTTCTTCACCTGCCTTCGCGAACTCCTCCGCCTCGGCGATGTCTTCCGATGGCGCGGTGAGGACATCGGCGGTGAGCTTCTCCGCTTCGATCTCAGCCTCGGACTTGGACGCGTCGTCGCCGTCCTCGGCTTTCTCCTCGTCGTCGACGGCGACTTTCGCCGCTGCCACCACACCCGCCGTCGCGCCCACCGCGGCGAGTTCTTCGGTCACGTCCTCACCGGACACCGGCTTACCCTTGAGCGTGGCCGGATCTTCACGGCCCTTCGGCGCAACCATGATGTAGACGACCGCACCGATGAACACGAACGTCGAGGTGAACGAGTTGATCCGCACACCATCGATGAGCGTCGCGTCATCGACCCGCAACAGCTCGATCCAAAAGCGCCCAAGGCAGTAACCCGCGACATACATCGCGAACAACCGGCCATGCCCGAGCTTGAACCGACGGTCCAGGTAGATCAACGCCACGAAAACCAAAAGGTTCCACAGCAATTCGTACAGGAACGTCGGATGTACGACCTGCAGCACCTCACCGGTCGACACGCCGTTGAGGTTGTCGATGAGACCGTCGGAGTTCCGGCGCTCGTAGATCTCCAATCCCCATGGCAGGGTGGTCTCGCGGCCGTACAGCTCCTGGTTGAAGTAGTTGCCCAGCCTGCCGATACCTTGGGCCAGAATGATTCCCGGCGCAATCGCATCGCCGAACGCCGGTAGCGGAATACCGCGGCGACGGCATGCGATCCACGCCCCGACCCCGCCGAACGCCACCGCGCCCCAAATGCCGAGCCCGCCGTCCCAAATCCGAATCACCCCGGCGAGGCCCGCGCCGCCGTCGCCGAAATACCGCCACCAGTCCGTGATGACGTGATAGAGCCGACCGCCGATCAGACCAAACGGCACAGCCCACAGCGCGATGTCATAGATGACGCCGCGCTCGCCGCCCCTTGCTTCCCAGCGGCGGTCGCCGATCATCAGCGCCGCCACGATGCCGACGATGATGAACAGTGCGTAGGCCCGCAGCGGCACCGGGCCGAGTTGCCAGACACCCTGCGGCGGGCTGGGTATGTAGGCCAGGACGGTCGTCGTCACGCGGTGACCCTCTGCCGGACGCCGTCGGCCAGTTCCGCGGTCAGCTTTCCGACCGCGTCGACGCTGTCCTCCAGCGCGGAGACCAGTGCTGAACCCACGATCACCCCGTCAGCGTAGGCCGCGATCTGTGCGGCCTGCTCACGCGAGCGCACGCCCAGACCCACCCCGACCGGGATGTCCGACACCTCCTTCACGCGGCGCACCAGTTCAGGGGCCGCCACCGACACCGCGTCGCGCGCGCCGGTCACCCCCATCGTCGATGCGGCGTAGACGAATCCGCGTGAGGCCGCCACCGTCGCCGCCAGCCGCTCCGGCGTTGACGACGGCGCCACCAAGAAGATCCGGTCGAGATCGTGGGCGTCCGACGCGGCGAACCACTCATCCGCCTCGTCGGGAATCAGATCCGGGGTGATGATGCCGTGCCCGCCGGCCGCCGCCAGATCACGCGCGAACGCGTCGACGCCCCAGCGCAGCACCACATTCCAGTACGACATCACCACGGCCCGCCCGCCGGCGTTGCTGATCGCTTCGACCGCGGTGAGCGCGTCGCGTACTCGCACGCCGCCGCGCAGCGCCGCATCCGCGGCCGCCGCGATCGTCGGGCCGTCCATCCCCGGATCCGAGTACGCGATGCCGACCTCAACAAGGTCACAGCCGGATTTGACCAGCGTCGTCATCGCCGAAATCGACGTCGGCACATCGGGGAAGCCCGTCGGCAGATAGCCGATCAGCGCCGAGCGCTCCTCAGCCCGGCACGCGTCGAACATCGGTGCAAGTCGACTCATGGTGCACCGTCCAGCAGCCCGAACCACTTCGCCGCGGTCTCGACATCCTTGTCGCCGCGCCCCGACAAGTTCACCAAGATGATGCCGCCGCGGCCGATTTCGCGGCCCAGCTGCAACGCGCCGGCCACCGCATGCGCCGATTCGATGGCCGGAATGATGCCTTCGGTGCGACACAGCAGCCCGAACGCGTCCATCGCCTCGGCGTCGGTGACCGGGCGGTACTCCGCACGGCCGCTGTCCCGCAGGAAGGCGTGCTCCGGGCCGACACCCGGATAGTCCAGACCCGCTGAAATCGAATGCGATTCGATGGTCTGACCGTCCTCGTCCTGCAGCAGATACGAGAACGAACCCTGGAACGCTCCCGGCGACCCTCCGGTGAAAGTCGCGGCGTGGCGGCCGGTTTCGACACCGTCGCCCGCGGCCTCGTAACCCACCAGCCGCACGTTCGGATCGTCGATGAACGCGTGGAAGATGCCGATCGCATTCGAGCCGCCGCCCACGCACGCGGTCACCGCGTCGGGCAACCTGCCCGCCTGATCCTGGATCTGCGCGCGGGCCTCGAGGCCGATCACCCGCTGAAGGTCACGCACCATCATCGGAAACGGGTGCGGCCCTGCGGCCGTGCCGAAGCAGTAGTAGGTGCTGTCGGCGTTGGTCACCCAGTCGCGGAACGCCTCGTTGATGGCGTCTTTGAGGGTCTTGGAACCCGCCTCCACCGACACCACCTGCGCGCCCAGCAGTCGCATCCGGGCCACGTTCAGCGCCTGCCGGGCGGTGTCGACGGCGCCCATGTAGATCACGCACTCCAGACCGAGCAGCGCGCACGCGGTCGCGGTCGCCACCCCGTGCTGGCCCGCCCCGGTCTCGGCGATCACCCGCGTCTTGCCCATCTGACGCGCGAGCAGCGCCTGACCCAGCACATTGTTGATCTTGTGGGATCCGGTGTGGTTCAGGTCTTCCCGCTTCAGAAAAATCCGCGCGCCGCCGGCGTGTTCGGACAACCGCTCGGCTTCATACAGCGGCGACGGCCGCCCGCTGTAATGGCGCTGCAACCGGTCCAACTCATCGAGAAACGTCTGGTCCCCGCGGGCCTTCTCGTAGGCGGCGGTGACCTCCTCGATGACCGCCATCAGCGCCTCGGCGACGAATCGTCCGCCGTACACGCCGAAGTGGCCGCGCGCGTCGGGATCGTGGCCGCTGGGTTCGGCGACGCCCGCGCTCGAACGCGGCAGCTCCGGCCCGGTGAGGTCGGCCACGTGTCAGCGCGACGGTTTAGGGCACGACGGATGCGCGCCGGCGGTGACCAAATCGGCAACGGCGCCGCGGGGGTCGCCGCTGATGACCAAACCCTCGCCGACGAGCACAGCGTCGGCGCCGGCGCCGGCGTAGGCCAGCAGGTCGGCAGGGCCGCGCACACCGGATTCCGCGACGCGGATGACGTCGGTCGGCAACCCCGGCGCGATCCGCGCGAAGCAGTCACGGTCGACGTTGAGCGTCTTGAGATCCCGTGCGTTGACGCCGATCACCGTGGCCCCGGCCGACAGCGCCCGGTCGGCTTCCTCCTCGGTGTGCACCTCGACCAGCGCGGTCATGCCCAGCGACTCCGTGCGTTCCAGCAACGAATCGAGCACCGGCTGCTCCAGCGCTGCGACGATCAGCAGCAGCATGTCCGCGCCGTGTGCACGCGCCTCGTGGATCTGATACGGCCGGACGATGAAATCCTTGCGCAGCACCGGGATTGACACCGCGGCGCGGACAGCGTCGAGATCCTCGAGCGAACCGTTGAACCGGCGCTGTTCGGTCAGCACGCTGACGATGCGTGCGCCGCCGTCCTCGTAGGCGCGGGCCAGCTCGGCCGGATCGCTGATCGGCGCCAATTCGCCGCGCGACGGGCTGGCGCGTTTGACTTCGGCGATCACGCCGATGCCGGGCGCGCGTAACGCGGCCATCACGTCCAGCGGCGGCGGGGCGTCCTTGGCGCGTGCCTTGATCTCGGCCAGGGGGACGAGGGCCTCACGGGCGGCGACGTCGGCGCGGACTCCCTCGATGATCGAGTCGAGTACGGTTGCCGAACTCATCGGTCCGAATCCCTTCCGCCGGTAGCGCCAATGGTCTGCATCGAAGGGTACCGGCCGCACCCCACCGTCGATCACCGGCCCTTGGTGTCTGGATCCGTCGGATCCGAACCGTGGTCGAGGGCATCCCAGATCATCCGTTCCGACATCTCGCCGCCGGGTTCCTCCGGCGGCGCCGCGGACCGGCGCGCGTAGCGGGACACGCCGGCGCGTTTCGTCGTCGCCGACCGCATGAGCAGCACCGCGCCGACGAGCGTGACCACCGCGGCGGCCAACGTGAGCACCGCACCCCCGTAGTGGCGCTGGCTGCCGATC
This sequence comes from Mycolicibacterium pulveris, assembly GCA_050205315.1. GTDB lineage: Bacteria > Actinomycetota > Actinomycetes > Mycobacteriales > Mycobacteriaceae > Mycobacterium > Mycobacterium pulveris_A. Next base: position 7,059 of record JBNMRA010000018.1, read on the forward strand.
AGGTCGGCGACGGGGGCACCGGCGATGTGCGACGCGCGTACCGCGACGTCGGCGACCGTCCACAACGTGATCGCCAGATAGGCCATTCCGCCGCTGCTGAGCGCGACCAGCAACGCCAGCAACCGCAGCGGCCAGCCCCGCACCGCCAACGCCGCGACGGCAGCGGCCACCAACAGCACGGCAAGGGGTATCACCGCCGTCGACCACTGGGCACCTGACAGCGCCACGGTCTTGGGCTGACCCAACCCGTCGAACGACGTCACCTCGACCCACGTCATGCGCGACGCCCCCCACAGCGCAGCCGCGGCCAGCACCAGGGCGAGCTGGGCGATCCGGATCATGGCTCGGTCAGCGTCTCGGCGGCGGCGATCGCGTTGAGCACCGCGCGCGCCTTGTTGGCCGCCTCGGTGTACTCGTAGGGCCCGTTCGAATCGGCCACGACTCCCCCGCCGGCCTGCACGTAGGCGACGCCGCCACGCATCAGCGCGGTGCGGATCGCGATCGCGAAGTCGGCGTTGCCCGCGAAATCCAGGTAGCCGAGCACGCCGCCGTAGAGGCCGCGGCGGGTCTTTTCGACCTCCTCGATGAGCTCCATCGCGCGCACCTTCGGCGCCCCCGACAACGTGCCTGCGGGAAAGCACGCCGCGACCGCGTCCAACGCGGTCTTGCCGTCGGCGAGCAGCCCGGTCACCGTCGACACCAGATGCATGACGTGGCTGTAGCGCTCGATGTGGCTGTAGTCCTCGACCCGCACGGTCCCGGGTCGACAGACCCGGCCCAGGTCGTTGCGGCCGAGGTCGACGAGCATCAGGTGCTCGGCGCGTTCCTTGTCGTCGGCCAGCAGCTCCTTTTCGAGCAGCAGGTCTTCCTCCTCGGTGGCACCGCGCCAGCGGGTGCCCGCGATCGGGTGGGTGGTGGCGCGTCCGTCCTTGACGGTCACCAACGCTTCCGGGCTCGACCCGACCACCGAAAAATCCAGCCCGCCATCGGCGTTGGGCACGTTGAACAGATACATGTAAGGGCTCGGGTTGGACACCCGCAGCATCCGGTACACGTCGAGCGGATCGGCGTCGGTGTCCATCTCGAACCGCTGTGACGGCACCACCTGGAACGCTTCGCCGGCTTCGATGTCGCCGACGAGCTTGTCGACGATCGCGGTGTACTCCTCGAGCGTGCGCTGCGACCGGTACAGCGGCTCGGGCCTGCCAAATGTGGCCACCGTCGAGGGCAGGTGCTCCGACAGCGCGGCGGTCATCACGTCGAGGCGCTTGACCGCGTCGTCGTAGGCCCAGTCGACGCGCTCCTCGGTGCCGTTCCAGTTCACCGCGTTGGCGATCAGCGTGATGGTGCCCTCGTGGTGGTCGACTGCCGCGATGTCGGTGGCCAGCAGCAGCAGCATGTCGGGCAGGCCGAGATCGTCGGTCGCCAGCGCGGGCAGCTTCTCGAGGCGGCGCACCATGTCGTAGGCGAAGAAGCCGACCAGGCCGCTCGACAGCGGCGGCAGACCGGGCAGTGGCTCGGTCTCGAGCAGCTGCAGCGTCGCGGCCAGCGCCGCCAGCGGGTCACCGCCGCTGGGCGCATCCTGCGGCGTCGTGCCCAGCCACACCGCATGCCCGTCGCGCACCGTCAGCGCCGACGGCGCACCCGCGCCGATGAACGACCAGCGTGACCACGACCGGCCGTTCTCGGCCGACTCGAGCAGGAACGTTCCCGGCCGGTTGGCGGCGAGCTTGCGGTAGGCCGACAGCGGCGTCTCGCTGTCGGCGAGCACCTTGCGCGTCACCGGCACCACCCGGTGCTCGCCGGCCAGGGCTCGGAAGTCCTCGCGTGACGTGGTCACGGACAGGCTGGCGGTGGTTTGCACCGTTCAATCCTCCCAGACACACCCCAGCGGCTGCGCGGGCCACGTCGCGGTGCGAGCCGACCCGGATGCGCGTTGGCGCGTCGTGTGGGCCGACGTCGGAGAGCAGGGTCAGCAGCAGCATCGTGTGCGGACGCCCGGTGACCGCCCACGATCCGTCCGCCAACGGTGTGTTCGCGTCGATGTGCCAGCCGCCGTCGATTGTCCCCGCGAAACCGACGCAATGGTCGATCCGACGGCCCCAAATCGACCAAAACGTCGGTCTGGGTGTCGAGCGGTTCAGCGCGTAGCGTGACGTGGATGAAACAGGGTGACAAAGTTGCCGACTTCCAACTGCCGGACCAGACCGGTGCGATGCGCAGCCTCACCGAGCTACTTGCCGACGGGCCGATCGTGCTGTTCTTCTATCCCGCCGCGATGACACCGGGCTGCACCAAGGAAGCCTGCCACTTCCGCGACCTGGCGTCGGAGTTCGCCGCGGTCGGCGCGAAACGCGTCGGCATCAGTACCGATCCTGTTGAGAAGCAGGCGAAGTTCGCCGACAAACAGGGTTTCGACTACCCGCTGCTGTCCGACGCCGACGGCGCCGTCGCCACCCAGTTCGGGGTGAAGCGCGGCCTGCTCGGAAAGTTCATGCCGGTCAAGCGCACGACGTTCGTGATCGACACCGACCGCACCGTGCTCGCCGTGATCGCCAGCGAGGTCAGCATGGACACCCACGCCGACAAGGCGCTGGAGGTGCTGCGGCAGCGCCAGTCAGCGTGACGCGGGGCCGATGAAGTCGACCGCCGCGCGGATCGCGGGGCGATGCCGCAGAATCCGATAGTGCGCCAGCCGGCCCAGGCCCTTGGTGGTCACCAACTCCGCGCCCGGCCATGACGCGACCACCCGCGCGCTGGTCGCGTAGGGCGTGTCCGGGTCGTCGGGATCGTGGATGACCAGCAGCGGCGGATAGCCGGTGCGGGCGCCGACGACGGTCATGTTGGTTTCGTACAGCGGCATGTCGATGCGGCGTTCCAGGCGCCGATGCAGACCGGCGAGGATGCGCCGGCCGAAGCCGTGGCGTACCGCGAAAAGATCCAGATAGAGCGGGAATTCGCCCATCGGCGCGAGAAAGACCAGACGCTCGACTTTCGCGCCGTTCGCGACCGCGAACGTGGTTGCGTTGGAGCCCAGGGAATGCGCGATGACCGCACGCGCCGGGCCGTGCGCACCGATGATCGCCTTGACCGCTTCTGCACACTCGATGAGCGTCGTGCGTCCGGGCTTGAGCGCCCCGGCCTCGGACTCGTTGTGGCTGGGCAGATCGAATGCGATCACCCGGTGGCCGGATTCGACGAGCGGTTTGATGAACATGCCCAGGTGTGGGCGCCGCCCGCCCCAGCCGTGCACGAGATAGACCGGCGGCCCCTCGCCCCAGGATTCGCCGACGATCCGATGCCCGTCCCAGTGCGCTTCCAGCGGCTCGCCGGGCACGACACCCGGCGGCATGCGCAGGCTGGACTCCATCACCGGCGGGGTGCACCACAGTTCGACCGCCCATCGCGACCCGATCGCGGGTGCGAGGCGTTCCAGCCACCAGAACGCCCGGCGTATCCGCGGGTCGACGGGCGGCTCGATACCCGAACCCTCAATTGCGACGGGTTCGGTCATGCGGGGCCCAGCAATACGTCGGCGTCGAAACAGGTGTGATCACCGGTGTGACAGGCCGCACCGACCTGATCGACCTGCAGCAGCACGGTGTCGCCGTCGCAGTCCAGCCGCACCGAGTGCACGTATTGGGTGTGGCCCGACGTCGCGCCCTTGATCCACTGTTCGCCGCGGGAACGCGAAAAGTACGTCGCCTCACGGGTTTCCAGCGTCCGGGCCAGCGCGTCGTCGTCCATCCACGCCACCATCAGCACCTGCCCGGTGCTGCGCTCCTGCACGACCGCGGTGAACAGACCGTTGGCGTCGCGCTTCAACCGCGACGCGATCTGAGGATCCAGGCTCACCGCACTACGATCCCTTCGGCCGCCATCGCCGCCTTCACCTCCGCGATGGTCAGCTCGCGGAAATGGAACACGCTGGCCGCCAACACCGCATCGGCGCCCGCGGCGACCGCAGGGGCGAAGTGCTCGGCCGCCCCGGCGCCGCCGCTGGCGATCACCGGCACGTTGACCGCCCCGCGGACGGCCTTGATCATCGGCAAATCGAAACCGGCCTTGGTGCCGTCGCAGTCCATCGAGTTCAGCAGGATCTCACCGACGCCGAGTTCGGCACCGCGAGTGGCCCATTCGACGGCGTCGATGCCGGTACCGCGCCGGCCGCCGTGCGTGGTGACCTCCCAACCCGACGGCGTCGGCTGCTGGTCCTGCGGAACCGTGCGGGCGTCCACGGACAACACGATGCACTGCGACCCGAACTGCCGCGACAACTCCGCGAGCAGTTCGGGGTTGCCGATCGCGGCGGTGTTGACCGAGACCTTGTCGGCGCCGGCGCGCAGCAGCGCATCCACGTCGGCCACCGACCGCACCCCGCCGCCGACGGTCAGCGGAATGAACACCTGTTCCGCGGTCTGCTTGACGACCTCCAGCATGGTGGCCCGGCCCGACGACGACGCCGTGACGTCCAGAAAGGTCAGTTCGTCGGCGCCTTCGGCGTCGTAGACAGCGGCCAGCTCGACCGGATCTCCCGCGTCACGCAGGTTTTCGAAGTTGACGCCCTTGACCACCCGGCCGTCGTCCACATCGAGACACGGGATGATCCGCACCGCAAGGTCTTTGGGGTTCATCAGTAGTCCTCGGGTCCGCCGACCGACTGGACGAGCTCGAGCAGCTGCCCGTGCACGCCGGGCAGGCCCACCAACACCGAGGGCGCGGACACTGTCCAGTCGTTTCCGGCCAGATCGGTCGCGATGCCGCCGGCCGCCTCCACCAGCGCGATCCCGGCTGCGTGGTCCCACACGTGGCCGCTGAAACTGACTGCGCCGCCGAGGATGCCCGCGGCGGTGTAAGCGAGGTCGATTCCCGTCGCGCCGTGCATCCGCAGCCGCGAGCATTTACGGCTCAGGTTTTCGATGATCGCAAGGCGGTACCGTCCGGGCACCCTGCCGCGGGAGTCGACGTTGAAGGTGCTCACCCCGACGATGGAGTCGTCGAGCTCGGCCGGTTGCAGCCTGTCCTGCTCGACGCCGTTGTAGCGCAGCGGCCCGCCCTTGACGCCGGTGAGTCGTTCGCCGGTGAACGGCAGCCACGTCAGACCCGCCACCGGTTGCCCGTCCTGCAGCAGGCCCAGCAGAATCGCGGCCAGCGGGGATCCGGCCGCGTAGTTGAACGTGCCGTCGATCGGGTCGAGCACCCACACCAGCGGCGAATCCAGCTCGGCGCCACCGAATTCCTCGCCGTGCACGTCGATGCCGGTCTTGGCCTTCAGCGCCTCGACGACTTGGCGTTCGATCGCCAGATCCACCTCGGTGGCGAAGTCGTTGCCCTTCTTCTGCACGGCGGACTCGGCGCGGTGGCCTTCGACGAACGGCTTGGCCGCATCGTCGAGGATCGCAGCGGCCTCGGCCACCAGCCCGTCGAGATCGGTTGTGTCCAGCGCCATCTACTGCCCCACCGCGGCCAGCGCCTCCGGCAGCGTGAACCGCCCGGCGTACAGCGCCTTGCCGACGATCGCGCCTTCCACACCGCGGTCGGTCAAAGTTGCGATGGCCCGCAGGTCGTCGAGGCTGGACACGCCGCCGGATGCGATCACCGGGGCGTCGGTGCGCTCGGTGACCTGCGCGAGCAGCTCGAGGTTGGGACCGTTCAGCGTGCCGTCCTTGGTGACGTCGGTGACCACGAACCGTGAACATCCTTCGCCGTCAAGGCGTTCCAGCACCTCCCACAGCTCACCGCCATCGGTCTCCCAGCCCCGCCCGCGTAACCGGTGCGCCCCGTCGACGATCTTCACATCCAGACCGACCGCGACGCGATCGCCGTGTTCGGCGAGGACGCGGGCGCACCACGTCGGGTTCTCCAGCGCGGCGGTGCCGAGGTTCACGCGGGCGCAGCCGGTGGCCAACGCGGCGGTCAGCGATTCGTCGTCGCGGATCCCGCCGGACAGCTCCACCGCGACGTCGAGCTTGCCGACCACTTCGGCGAGCAGTTCGCGGTTGCTGCCGCGGCCGAACGCGGCGTCGAGATCGACGAGGTGGATCCATTCCGCGCCGTCACGTTGCCAGGTCATCGCCGCATCGAGCGCCGAACCGTATTCGGTTTCGCTGCCGGCCTGGCCCTGCACCAGACGCACCGCGCGGCCCTCGACGACGTCAACGGCGGGAAGAAGGATCAGTCGCTTCGACACATCGGTCAACCTAGCCCCCTGACCCAGTTGGTGAGCAACGCGGCACCGGCGTCACCGCTCTTCTCGGGGTGAAACTGCGTGGCCGACAGCGGCCCGTCCTCGACCGCGGCCAGAAACGGCACGTGGTGGGTGGCCCAGGTCAGCTGCGCATCGGGCCGGCCCTCCCACTGCTGGGCGGCGTAGGAGTGCACGAAGTAGAACCGCGTTTCGGGGTCCAAGCCGTCGAACAGCCGGGTGCCCTGCGGCGCGTCGACGACGTTCCAGCCCATGTGCGGAATGACCGGCGCATCCAGCCGCACGACCGCGCCGGGCCATTGGCCGCAGCCGTCGCTCTGGTGGCCGAACTCGACGCCGCGGGTGAACAGGATCTGCATGCCGACGCACACCCCGAGCACCGGGCGGCCCGCCGCCACCCGCTCGGCGATGACCTTCTCACCGCCGATCCTGCGCAGCCCCGTCATGCACGTTTCGAACGCGCCGACCCCAGGAACCACCAGACCGTCGGCGTTCTCGGCGGCCTGCGTATCCGACGTCACCGTGACGTCGGCGCCGACGCGCTCCAGCGCCCGTTGCGCGGAGCGCAGGTTGCCCGAACCGTAATCGAGGATGACGACTTTCGCGCTCACAGCAGCCCTTTGGTGGACGGCACACCGGTCACCCGCGGATCGAACTCGACGGCCTGCCGCAACGCGCGGGCCACCGCCTTGTACTGCGCCTCGGTGATGTGGTGCGGGTCGCGGCCGTAAATGGTGCGCACGTGCAGCGCGATGCGCGCGTTGAAGGCCAGGGTTTCGAACACGTGCCGGTTGATGACGGTGTGGTACGGCACTTCTGAACCCGCGATCGTGGTGTGCAGCATGTGCTCGGGTTCGCCGGTGTGCACACAGTACGGGCGGCCGGAGACGTCGACGGCGGCGTGGGCCAGGGTTTCGTCCATCGGGATCCAGGCGTCGCCGAAGCGGCGGATGCCCTTCTTGTCGCCCAGTGCCTGACCCAGCGCCTGACCCAGCACGATCGCGGTGTCCTCGATGGTGTGGTGGCCCTCGATGTCCACGTCGCCCTCGGCGCGTACGGTCAGGTCGAAGCTGGCGTGGCTGCCCAGCGAGGTGAGCATGTGGTCATAGAACGGCACGCCGGTTTCGACGTCGACGCGGCCGCTGCCGTCGAGGTCGAGCTCGACGGTGATGTCGGATTCCTTGGTCTTGCGTTCGATTTTCGCGCGCCGCGGCGCGCGCACGGGTTCGGTCACGATGCTCCTATTCGGGCGCTGGCGGTCAGCAGCGCGTCGTTCTCCTCGGCCAGACCGATGGTCGAGCGCAGGTATCCGGGGATGCCGACGTCACGGATCAACACCCCGGCATCGAGGTAGCGCTGCCAGGTGGCGGGCGCGTCGGCGAACTCGCCGAACAGCACGAAGTTCGCGTCGCTGGGGATGACTCGAAAGCCCATGGCGGCCAACTCCGCTGTCACCCGGTCGCGCTCGGCGACGAGCGTGGCGACGCTGCCGAGCGTGTCGTCGGCGTGACGCAGCGCGGCACGTGCGGCGGCCTGGGTGATCGACGAGAGGTGGTATGGCAGCCGGACCAGCAGCAGCGCCTCGATCACCGCGGGCGCGGCGGCCAGATATCCGAGCCGTCCGCCGGCGAACGCGAAGGCCTTGCTCATCGTGCGGGTGACGACGAGCTTGGTCGGATACTCGTCGATCAGGTTGACCGCGCTGGGCTGCGAGGAGAACTCGCCGTAGGCCTCGTCGACGATCACGACGCCGGTCGGCACGGCCTCCAGCAGCAGGCGCAGCTGGTCGAGCGAAACGCTTTGGCCTGACGGGTTGTTCGGGCTCGCCAGAAACACGATGTCGGGGCGCTGCGTTTTGATGGCCTCGACGGCGACGGCGGTGTCGAGGCTGAAGTCGGTGGCCCGGTTGGCCACCAACCACGTGGTCTGGGTGCCGTCGGAGATGATCGGGTGCATGGAGTAGGACGGCACGAAGCCGATCGCGCTGCGGCCCGGCCCGCCGAACGCCTGCAACAGCTGCTGCAGGATCTCGTTGGAACCGTTGGCGGCCCAAAGGTTTTCCACGCTCAGCGCGGTCCCCGTCTGCAAGGTGAGGTAGGCCGCTAGGTCGGCGCGCAGCGCGACCGCGTCGCGGTCCGGATAGCGGTTCAGGTCTCCGGCCACCGCTTGCACTGAGGCCGTCACGTCGTCGACGAGCGCCTTGGTCGGCGGATGCGGGTTCTCGTTCGTGTTGAGCCGGACCGGGACGTCCAGCTGCGGTGCGCCGTACGGCGACTTGCCCCGCAGGTCTTCACGCAGCGGCAGCTCGTCGAGCGTGACGTTCTTGGCAAGCGTCACGTCTCGAACCTCCGCCGCACCGCTTCGCCGTGCGCGGGCAGGTTCTCGGCCTCAGCCAGCGCGATGACGTATCCGGAGACGTCCTTGAGCGCCGTCTCGCCGTAGTCGACGACGTGGATGCCGCGCAGGAACGTCTGCACCGACAGCCCGCTGGAATGGCGTGCGCAGCCTGCCGTCGGCAGCACGTGGTTCGACCCCGCGCAGTAGTCGCCGAGGCTGACCGGTGCGTACGGACCGACGAAAATGGCTCCGGCCGAACGGATTCGCGCCGCGACGGTGCGCGCATCGGTGGTCTGGATCTCCAGGTGCTCGGCGGCGTACGCGTTGACCGTGCGGATCCCTTCGTCGAGGTTGTCGACGAGCACGATCGCCGATTGCCTGCCGCCGAGCGCAGCGGTCACCCGGGCGCGGTGCACCGTGGTCTCGAGCTGGTCGACGAGCGCGCGCTCGGTGGCGTCGGCCAGCGCCACGTCGGGGGTGACCAACACGCTGGCGGCCATCTCGTCGTGCTCGGCCTGGCTGATCAGGTCCGCGGCGACATGCGCGGGATCTGCGGTGTGGTCGGCAAGGATCGCGATCTCGGTCGGACCCGCCTCGGCGTCGATGCCGACCTGAGACCGGCAGATGCGCTTGGCGGCGGTGACGTAGATGTTGCCGGGCCCGGTGATCATGTCCACCGGCGCCAACTCGGCACCGTCGGTGTCCGTACCGCCGTAGGCCAGCAGTGCGACGGCCTGAGCCCCGCCGACTGCCCACACCTCGCCGACCCCGAGCAGCGCGGCGGCGGCCAGGATCGTCGGATGCGGCAGTCCGGAGAACTGCGCCTGTGGCGGGCTGGCGATCACCAGCGACTCCACCCCTGCGGTCTGCGCCGGAACGACGTTCATCACCACGCTGGACGGGTAGACGGCGTTACCGCCCGGCACGTACAGCCCGACCCGTTCGACTGGCACCCATCGCTCGGTGACCGTGGCGCCCGGTGCCAGCGTCGTCGTGGTGTCGCTGCGGCGCTGGTCGGCGTGCACGGCGCGGGCACGGTCGATGGCGACCTCGAGCGCGGCGCGCACCTCCGCATCGAGGTCGGCAAGCGCGGCGTCGAGCCGTTCGCGCGGCACCCGCACCCGGTCGGGGCGCACACCGTCGAACGTTTCGCCGTACTGCAGCGCGGCTTCGGCGCCGTGGGCGGCCACCGCATCGACGATCGGACGCACCTTGGGCACCACCGCATCGACGTCGACACCGCCCCGGGGCAGGGCCGACCGCAACCGGGCAGCCGACAGCTCCGCGCCGCGCAGGTCGATGCGGGCGATCGGGAAAGCGGCCCCCGCGGCCGCGTCGGTATCCGGGAACGATGCGCTCACGTTGCCATTGTCCCAGAACAGCCCAAATCGATATCGCCGCGGCAAGCGGCAGCCCGCTGCGATCAGGTGAAGAGGGCGCTCACTGGCACAGTTCGGTGATTCTGGTGTTGGCGGTGTCGGCTTCCTGCAGCCGCGCGGCCTGCTCGGGATCGGTGTTCGGGATGCCCGAGGTCGAGCGGGAACCGATGTCCATCAGATGGTTGGCGAACGTCCGCACCGCGTCCGCCAACTCCTGCGGGGTGTCGGGCTGCAGGCGTGCCATCAGGTACTGGCCGCCGTCGTAGAGCGCGATGCGGGCGTTGGCCGCGACCGCCAGTGAGCCGGTGACGTCCTCCGGGCCGCCGGGGGGCGCCATGTTGGTGTTGATCTGCACGCCGTTGCGCACGACGGCGAAGGCCTCGCAGACACTGGCCTTGGGGTCATCGGTGGCGGTGCCGGTGAAGACCGAATTCGATTGCGGCGGCTCCTCGGCCGGTTCCTTGACCAACGCCCAGACGGCGAGACCCCCCGCGACAAGTGCGACGACCAACGCCGCGACGGAAACGATGAAACTCTTTGACGACCCCGATGGCTCAGACATGCGGCCGATCGTAGCGACCGCGTGGACGCGGTCTGCACAGTTCGGTCCGTGAGTGCGCAAAAATCTGCCGGCACGGGTAGCAAACCGCGAAAGGGGCAATAGCGCCGCGGAGCCGCCGACCGCCCACTCACCGGACAATGCGAGAAGCTGTGCAAATTCAGCAAACTCAAGACACCGCTGGAGAAACAAATTCACCACAATCAAGATCAGTTAGCTAGCTTTGCTAGCTGAATAGCTTGTTTGTCTAGGTAAACGATCTTGATCATTAGCCGGAAAACGAACTTCGGCTCGGTACCGATTGCCGGATTCGCACGTTGTCGACCCCGGACGAGGAAGCCAGCGAACCGGATTACCAAGCCGGCTCCGCGGCTCGGCCGGGGTGTCCATTCCCTCGTCGGCGGCGTTTCATACTCCGGCGCGACCACCGATTTTTCGGCCTGCACCAGGGTATTTTTGTCGACTGACCTGGTCGGGCATCGAGGCAGTCGCACGGTCTGACGGGGCGCCGGCCGCCGCGCACACAGCAAGTGCAGGCGCGCGAATCGACGATCTTGTAAGTGCGGTCGAGCGATTTGCAGAAAATTCTTTGGCCGATTTTTCAGATTTGCTGGCGTTCAGCCTTCCGAGGTGTCAATATGTTGGCAACCGGCATTCGTCGATTAGCTGGATGAGGTCAGACGTTGGGGGCTGTAGCAAATTGGCCCATGGTCTCGCGAACAGCATTCGGAGGGGGTCGGGCGCGTGATCAATTTCCATGAAGGGGAGAAACATGTCCACTGCAACTTCCGCCGGTAAACACCGCGCGGCCCAAGCACGAGGTACCAACGTCCGGCGCGCGGTCGGCGGTGCAATGGCCGGGGGGGCCATGGCCGCCGCATTCGTCGGTTTCGGCTCGGTCGGAACGGCACAAGCCGCGCCGCTTGAATGCCCGCTGTTCTGTGAGTGGACCGACGGCAGCTTGTTCGGCGACTCCGGTGCGCCTGTGGCTCTCGCGGCCACTCCGGGCGACGCGATCAACTTCTTCAATCCGATCCTCGACAACCCGCTGACGTTGGTGTTCACGTTCGGGATGATCGGCAACGGCGCCGACGGCAATGCGCTTCACCCCGACGGCTTCAACGGCGGCTTCCTGTTCGGCAGCGGTGGGGACGGCTACAGCCCGACCGCGGTCGACGGCCTCCTCGTCCGGGCCGGCAACGGTGGCAACGCCGGCATCTTCGGTGGTAACGGCGGTAACGGCGGCAGGGGCTCCGACGGACTCCTCGGCATCGGTCCCGCGCAGGACGGCGGCGCCGGTGGTAACGGCGGCTTCTTCGGCAACGGCGGCAACGGCGGCGACGGCGGCAACGACCTCGGCGTTCTCCTCGGCGATGCGCAGGGCGGAAACGGCGGCGCGGCCGGCCAAGGCGGGTTCGTCGGAACCGGCGGCTCCGGCGGCAGCGGCGGTGACGCCCAGAACCTCGGCGCCGGCACGGCCACGGGCGGCACCGGCGCTGACGGCGCCAACGGCACCATCGGTGGCGGTGACGGTGGTGACGGCGGTAACGCCAGCGCTGTCGGCACCGGCGCGGCTACCGGCGGCGACGCCGGCAATGCGGGCGACGCCGACTTCTTCGGCGGCGGCGGCGCCGGCGGCAACGCCGGTCACGCCACCTCCACCACCGGCACAGCCGCCGGCGGCAACGGCGGTGACGGCGGCAGCGGCGGCTTCGTCGGCGATGGCGGTAACGGCGGCAACGCCGGCAACGCGACGTCCGCGGGCGGCAACACCAACGGCGGCAACGGCGGAGACGGCGGCAACGGCGGCTTCTTCTCCGACGGTGGCAACGGTGCCAGCGGCGGTAATGCCAGCGGCGGCGACTCGACCGGCGGCAACGGCGGCAGCGGCGGTTCCGGTGGTCTGTTCGGCAACGATGGCAGCGATGGCCCGGACGGCAATGACGGCAGCGACACCGCCGACAGCGGCGACAGCGGCGATGGCGGCGGCGATGGCGGCGGCGATGGCGGCGGCGATGCGTAGTCGCTTCGTCGGCTGACGCCGAAACCAAAAGTGGCGATGCCCGTCCCCTCGTGGGGCGGGCATCGTCACGTAATCTCAGGTTCCATGTCCGCCAAGGATCACCCCAACAACGCCCCGGGCGTTCCGATGGTTTATCCGCCGGCGTTCGAACGCCTGCAGATCAAGTACATGAACCCGGTTGTCAAGCGGATGGCCCGGTTCCTGCCCGGCGTCGCCAAGATCCGCCACCGCGGCCGTAAGTCCGGGAAGACCTACGAAACCGTGATCACGCCGTTCCGCAAGGACGACACCCTGGCCATCGTGCTGGGCCACGGCAAGACCGACTGGGTGAAGAACGTGCTGGCCGCCGACGAGGCCGAGGTGGTGTTCGGCTCGCGCACGATCCGCATCGTCAACCCGCGCATCGTGCCCTCGGGGGGCGACGCAGAAGGCCTTCCATTTGCGGCCCGCATGCAGGCCAGGAAAATGGCTGTGCTCGTCGCCGATATCGCCTAGACGTCCAAGCCGATATCGAGAACCGACACCGAGTGCGTCAGGGCGCCCACGGCCAGGTAGTCCACTCCGGTGCCCGCATACTCCGCGGCAGTTGCCAGCGACAATCCCCCCGAGGACTCGAGTTTGGTTGCCGGCGAACGGGAATCGCGGCGCTGCACGGCGATCTGGGTCTGCCAGACCGGGAAGTTGTCGAGAAGCACGAGCGCTTGATCGCCGAGATCCTCGGCCAGGATCTCGTCGAGCTGTTCCAGCGAGTCCACCTCGACTTCACACGGCAGCTCCGGCGCGGCCGCGCGCACGGCTCGCAACGCGGCAACCACCGAGCCGGCCGCGGCCACATGGTTGTCCTTGATCAACGTCGCGTCGCCGAGCCCCATCCGGTGGTTGACGCCGCCGCCGACGCGCACCGCGTACTTCTGCATCGCCCGAAGCCCCGGCAGTGTCTTGCGGGTGTCGCGGATCTTGGCCTTCGTGCCGGCCACCGCGTCCACCCACGCCGCGGTGGCCGTCGCGATACCGGACAGATGACAGACCAGGTTCAGCGTCGTCCGTTCGGCCGTCAGCAGTCCCCGGGTCGGCGCCTCGACGGTCAGCACGGCGGCACCGGGGGCCACCCGGGTCCCGTCGGCCACCCGGTGCCGAACCTGGTATCCGTCGGGGCCGAGCACCTCGTCGAATGCCAGCAGCGCGACCTCCACACCGGCGAGCACCCCCGCCTCGCGGGCGACCATCGACGCGGTCGTCGTCGCATCGGCGGGAACCGTGGCCAGCGTGGTGACGTCGGGGCCGTAGCGCAGGTCTTCTTCCAGCGCGCGGGCGATCACCCGGCGCGCCTCGGTCAACTCGTCGGCGGTCAGCTCCATCAGCAGTACGCCGCCGCCGCGACCAGGCTGCGCGTCAGCGCGGGATCGGTGGCCGGATGGTCACGCCGGTGATGGCAGCCGCGGGATTCGGTGCGGGCCATCGCAGCTGACGCCAGGGCGCCCGCGGTGGTGGTCAGCGCGACGTCTTCGAAATCGGCGCGCGAGCGGATAGCGCGGTGGGGCGCGGCGTCCAGCTCCGCTGCGAGCATGCCGAGGCCGTCCGCGTCGCGCATCACCGACGCGTGGCGAGACATCGCGCGTTGCAGGTCGCTTCGGCGCAGCGCGCGCCGCATCAGCGGTTCGGGCGGCTGCGCCGTCACCGAACCGACCGTCAAAGCGTGTGCGGCTGCGGCATTTCCGGCGCGGCCACCGACGACCAAACCTTCGAGCAGGCTGTTGGATGCCAATCGGTTCGCGCCGTGCATGCCGGTACAAGCCACCTCTCCGGCGGCGAACAGCCCCGCGATGTCGGTGCGGCCGTGCACGTCGGTGATCACGCCACCGCAGCTGTAGTGCGCACCGGGAACCACCGGAATCGGCTCCACGGTTGGGTCGATACCCGCGGCCCGGCAGGCCGCGGTGACGGTCGGGAACCGGGTGGTGAAGTTCGCGATCCGGCGGGCGTCCAGATACACGCATTCGTCGCCGGTGGCTTCCAGCCGGGCGTGGATGGCGCCGGCCACCACGTCGCGCGGCGCCAGGTCGCCCATCGGGTGCACACCCTGGGTGACCGAATTTCCTTGCGAGTCGATCAGAACAGCACCTTCACCGCGGACGGCCTCGGTGATCAGCGGCCGTCGGCCGCCACCGTTCCTGTCGAACAGCATGGTCGGATGGAACTGCACGAACTCCAGGTCGCCGATCGGCAGCCCGGCCCACATCGCCAGCGCCACACCGTCGCTCGTGGACCCGGCGGGGTTGGTGGTCGCCGAGTACAGATGGCCCAGTCCCCCTGTCGCCAGGATCACCGACGGTGTGTGCACGACGCCGGGACCGTCGTCGCTGAGCACCAGCACCCCGGTGACCGCGTCGTCGTCGCAGAGCAGTTCGATTGCCACATGGTTGCGCCGGATGTCGAGTACGGCCGCGGCGTTGTTGAGCGCACGCTGCACCTCCGCTCCGGTCGCATCGCCGCCCGCGTGGATGATTCGTCTGCGCGAGTGGCCGCCTTCGCGGGTCAATGACCAACGCCCCGGCGCGGATTCGTCGAATCGGGCGCCGTCGCCGACCAGTTCGCTGACGGCGCGGTAGCCGTCGGCCACGATCGAGCGCACCGCCTCGGGATCACACAGCCCCGCTCCGGCGGCCAGCGTGTCTGTGACGTGCGCCTCCACCGAATCCCCGTGCTCGCGTAGGGCGTCCGGCAACACCACGGCGATGCCGCCCTGCGCGAAAAGGGTCGCGGTATCGGATGTCTTGCTCAGCACCACCACTTTTCTGCCGAGACGGTGCGCGGCCAAGCCCGCGACCAGTCCGGCGACCCCGGTGCCGATCACGACGACGTCAGCTCGCTGCTGCCAGTGGCCCGCCCATGGGCCCGACCCGCCGCAGGCCGCGGGACGCGTCATTCGCCGCCGCCGGGCTGGCCGATCTCGATCATGCGCTGCACGCTGGCGCGCGCCAGCCGAGCCGTTTGCGGGTCGACATCGACCTCGTCTTTGCCCTCCAGCAAGCAGCGCAGCAGCGCGGCCGGGGTGATCATCTTCATGAACTTGCACGACGCCCGGTCGTTGACAGCCCGGAAGTCCACTTGCGGTGCGGCCCGGCGCAACTGGTGCAGCATGCCGACCTCGGTGGCGACCAGAACCTGCCGCGCGCCGGTGTCGCGTGCGGCGTCCAGCATGCCGCCGGTGGACAGGATCTTCACCCGGTCATCGGGAAATGCGCCCTCACCGGCCAAATACAGCGCCGAAGTGGCGCAACCACATTCGGGATGGACGAACAGCTCGGCCTCCGGATGGTTGCGCGCCTGGGCGGCGAGCTCGTCACCGTTGATGCCGGCGTGCACGTGACATTCACCGGCCCACACGTGGATGTTTTCGCGTCCGCTCACCCGTCGAACGTGGGCGCCGAGAAACTGGTCAGGGCAGAAGAGCACCTCACGGTCGGCCGGTATCGACTCGACGACCTCGACCGCGTTGGACGACGTGCAGCAGATGTCGGTCTCCGCCTTCACCGCGGCTGTGGTGTTGACGTATGAAACCACCACGGCCCCAGGGTGTTCGGCCTTCCACGCGCGCAGCTCGTCGGCGGTGATCGAGTCGGCGAGCGAACACCCGGCGCGCTGGTCGGGGATCAGCACGGTCTTGTCCGGCGACAGGATCTTGGCGGTCTCGGCCATGAAGTGCACACCACAGAACACGATGGTGTCTTCGGGTGCCTCTGCGGCGATGCGCGACAACGCCAGGGAGTCACCGACGTGGTCGGCCACCTCCTGGATGGCCGGCAGCTGGTAGTTGTGCGCCAGCAGCGTCGCGCCGCGCAGATCGGCCAGCCGACGGACTTCGGCGGCCCATTGCTCGTCACCGTCGACGCCGGAGTAGCCGGTCGGACCGTCGGTGATCCGGCTGGCCAGATCGTTCGCCGGCATCCGGTCGAGAACCGTCACGGTGTCTCCTCCATCCCGTAGTCGGGGTTTTCGACTTACAATCGAAAACATGCAATATGGTAACACCGCGCATGAAGTGCTCGCCGTCGTGTTCCAGGTTCGGGGGGTCCATCCGCAGGACGAATCCGCGAAACCGGGACTTCACGTGCTGTTATGGCAACGGGCGCTGGAGCCCGAACGCGGCAAATGGTCGCTGCCTGGCGGCCGGCTCGGTGCGGACGAGGACTTGACCAGCTCTGTTCGCCGCCAACTCGCCGAAAAAGTCGACCTTCGTGAACTTGCGCACCTCGAGCAGCTCGCGGTGTTCTCCGATCCCCACCGGGTGCCGGACGTGCGCACCATCGCGTCGACGTTCCTGGGCTTGGTGCCCTCCCCCGCGACGCCCGAACTCCCACCGGACACCCGGTGGCACCCGGTGTCGGCGCTGCCGCAGATGGCGTTCGACCACGGCCCGATGGTCGAGCACGCCCGCACCCGGCTGGTCGCCAAACTGTCCTACACCAATATCGGGTTCGCATTGGCGCCAACGGAATTCGCGTTGTCCATGCTCAGGGACATCTACAGTGCGGCGCTCGGACACCAGGTCGACGCGACCAACCTGCAACGGGTGCTGGAACGGCGCAAGGTCATCACCCGCACCGGCACCACCGCACGGTCCGGCCGCAGCGGCGGACGGCCTGCGGCGCTGTACAGGTTCGCCGACGCGCGCTACCGGGTGACCGACGAGTTCGCCGCGCTTCGACCGCCCGGCTGAGCCGACTGGCTTCTTAACGCTTTCTTAAGGTAGAAATAGCGGAATGGACCTGGGCAGCATCGCACCGGCTACCGGTGCCGAGTGGATCGGCCGCGTGCCGCACGAGGACCTGGTCCGCGGTAGCCGCCCGAAACTGCCCGTCGACGACCCGTTCTACGAACCACCGGCGGGCTTCCAGCATGCGACGCCCGGCACGGTGTTGCGCAGCCGCGATGTCGAACTGGCCTTTCTCGGCCTGATCCCGCAGAAGTTCACCGCCACCCAACTGCTCTACCGCACCACCGACATGAACGGCGGCCCGGAGGCGACCGTGACGACGGTGATCGTCCCTGCCGAGCGCGCCGACCGGCCCGAGATCCCGGTGCTTTCCTACCAATGCGCGATCGACGCGGTGACGTCGCGCTGTTTTCCGTCCTATGCGCTGCGCCGCGGGGCCGTGGCACCGGGTGCGCTGGCGCAGGTCGAGTTCTTCCTGATCGCCGCCGCGCTGGCCGAGGGCTGGGCGGTTTCGGTGCCCGACCACGAGGGCACACGCGGCATCTGGGGCACCCCGTACGAGCCGGGATACCGCATCCTCGACGGCCTGCGCGCCGCGGTGAGCTGCGAACGCCTCGGTTTGACCGATTCCGCGCCGGTCGGGCTGTGGGGCTACTCAGGCGGTGGTCTGGCGACGGCCTGGGCGGCCGAGATGCACGCCCAGTACGCCGAGGAACTCAACATCGTCGGCGCCGTGCTGGGCTCGCCGGTCGCCGATCTCGGCCACGCTTTCCGCAGGCTCAACGGCAGCGTGTACTCGGGGCTGCCCGCGATGGTGGTCGCGGCGCTCTCCCGCGTCTATCCCGACCTCGACCGGGTGATCCAGGAGCACGCCACCGACAAGGGCAAGGCGATGCTGCTGCGGGTGCAGAATATGACCACCGCGCATGCGGTGCTGCGGTGGATCGGCATGGATATGGCCAAGCTGGTCGACATGCCGCTGGAGGCGATCCTCGACACGCCCGAGGTCAAACATGTCTTCGACAGCATCAAGCTCGGCACCGCGGTGCCCACGCCCCCGGTGCTGGTGGTGCAGGCGGTGCACGACCGGATCGTGTCCGTCGACGACATCGACGAGCTCACCCAGACGTACCTGTCCGGCGGCGCGTCGGTCACCTACCACCGCGACATGTTCAGCGAGCACATGCTGCTGCACCCGATGTCGGCGCCGATGGCGCTGCGCTGGCTGATCGACCGGTTCGACGGCAGGCCGGTCAACGAACACCTGGTGCGGACCAAGTGGCCGACGCTGCTGAACCCGATCACCTACGTCGGTATGGCGCGGCTGGCGAAGATCGCCGCCAAGGTGATCACGGGACGGACGGTCGAGCGCCGTCCGCTGTGACGGCGGGGCCGACCGGCGCCTCGTCGATCGGCGGCCACGCCCCCAGGTCGTCGCGCGGGGTGGCGACGGCGATCAGCGCGTACACCAGCGCCGCGGTGGCCGCGGGAAACATCAGCGTCACGGCGATCAGCAGCGGCGAATGCCCGAAGAACACCGGCGGCGCCTCGACGATGTAGTGGACACGGTGGTCGGGTGAGACCGGCGCGGCCGCGACGTCGACGACCCCGTAGCGCAGGCGCACCAGCACCGCACTCACCGTCGCCGCGGCGGCAGCGGCAGCCGCACAACCGATGGAAAGCGCCGACACCATCGTCGGGCCGCGGTGCGCGCGCCACTGCCAGACCAGCACCGCTGCCACCACCGCGACGACGCTGGTCATCCCGAGCAGCAGAAACGCCGCGGTGAAGAAGTGGTCGCCTTCGGTGCCGAGGTAGGCCTGGATCCGGTCCCCGTCCTTGGTGAGCGCGACGACCCCGTGGATCGCCGGCGCCAGCCAGGCCCACAGCACCCCGACCGCCACCCCGGCCAGCGTCAACCCGGCGACGATGATCACCGCCGCGCGGGTACGGGAAATGCGGGGCGCGACAAGTTCTTTCATCGCAACTCCAGGTCTTTGGAATCGGTGACGCCATGCCGCGAGCACTTGGCCGACCAGCCGTCGGGGCGCACCTGGACGATCATCCGGCGACCGCAGTCGGCGCAGTACCGCGGCGGTTCGAGGCCCAACTGGGCCGCGGTCGGCACCGGGGTGCCGTCGGGTTCGCCGGTGTAGACGTTGAACGCCATCGATGAAGTCTTACAGGCTGGCGTTGAGCGCCTTGATCGGCATCTGCAGATCGTCGAGCAGTTCCAGGTCGGATTCGGCCGGGCGGCCCAGCGTGGTCAGGTAGTTGCCGACGATGACGGCGTTGATGCCGCCGAGAATGCCCTTCTTGGCGCCCAGGTCGCCGAGGGTGATCTCGCGGCCCCCGGCGAAGCGCAGCATCGTGCGCGGCAGCGCGAGCCGGAACGCGGCGACGGCCTTGAGCGCCTCCGACGCGGGCAGCACCTCCAGATCGCCGAACGGGGTGCCCGGCCGTGGGTTGAGGAAGTTCAGCGGCACCTCGTGCGGGTCGAGCTCGGCGAGGTTGGCGGCGAATTCGGCGCGCTGCTCGAGGGTTTCGCCCATGCCGAGGATGCCGCCGCAGCAGACCTCCATGCCGGCTTCGTGCACCATCTGCAGCGTGTCCCAGCGCTCTTCCCAGGTGTGGGTGGTGACGACGTTGGGGAAGTGCGACCGCGCGGTCTCGAGGTTGTGGTTATAGCGGTGCACGCCCATCTCGGCGAGCTGATCGACCTGATCCTTGGTGAGCATGCCCAGCGAACAGGCGATCTGGATGTCGACCTCGTTGCGGATCGCCTCGATGCCGGCGGCGACCTGGGCCAGCAGCCGCTCGTCGGGCCCGCGCACCGCGGCGACGATGCAGAACTCCGTCGCACCGGTCTTGGCCGTCTGCTTGGCGGCCTCCACCAGGCTCGGCACGTCCAGCCACGCGCTGCGCACCGGGGAGGCGAAAAGCCCTGACTGCGAACAGAAGTGGCAGTCCTCCGGGCAGCCGCCGGTCTTGAGGCTGATGATGCCCTCGACCTCGACATCGGGACCGCACCAGCGCATCCGCACGTCGTGAGCCAGGGCGAGCAGGTCGTCGAGCCGATCGTCGGGAAGCCGCAGCACCTGCAGCGTCTGCTCCTGGTCAAGGCCCTCGCCGCGCTCCAGCACCTGCTCGCGCGCCTGAACCAGAATGTCGCTCACCCGTCGTCCTCTCCGCTGAATTGAACACGTCGGCGGGGCCGACAATTGAACACGTCGGCCGAGCCCACAATTGAACACGTCGGCCGAGCCGACACTTGAACGCTGTTCAGGTTAGGGTACGGGGGTGCAGCTGACCAAACGCGACGTGGTGGCGGCCGCGGCCGCCCTGCTCGACAACTACGGGCTCGCCGACCTGACGATGCGCCGGCTGGCCCGTGAGCTCGCGGTCTCCCCCGGCGCGCTGTACTGGCATTTCGCCAACAAGCAGGAGCTGCTCGGCGCCGTGGCCGACCGGGTGCTCGACGGCGCCGGCCGCGCCGCCGATGCCGTGGAGGTGTGCACGCGGCTGCGCAATGCGTTGTTGTCCCACACCGACGGAGCCGAGCTGGTGTCGGCCAGCTTCGCAGCGGGTCAATCGGAGGCGATGAAGCAGGTGCTGGCGTCGCTTGCTGTCGCGGCCTCCGAAGCCGGCCTCGACCCAATGCACGCCGAGCTGGCCGCGCGCACGGTCGTGTACTACGTGCTGGGCTTCACCGTCGACGAACAGTCGCGGCTGCAGTGGGACGCCGCGGGCGCCGAGCTGCCCGACGAACAGTCGGTGCTGAGCGACGACGCCGACGCCCGTTTTGCGTTCGGGCTGCGCCTGCTGCTCAACGGCATCGCCGCCGAACGTGAGCTTGTGCTCGAAGAACAGCCGAAAGCTCGCGCATAAGCTCACGTTGGGCCTTCGGGGCTCACCGCGAGATCGCGAATTCGCGCTTTGAGTTGCCGTCCCAGCGCCGCAGCCCGACGAACTGGCCCGCGATCTCGGCCGGCCGGCCCGCCACCCGGAGCGCGCGGCCGAGTTCGCCGCCGTGCAGCCGGCGCGCCAGCGTCGTATGCGGGGTCCACTGTCCCGGCAGCGAGTGGGCCATCGGGCCGGGTTGCACATGCGGCAGCGCCAACCGATGCACCTCGGCGTGCAGCGTCATCAACTCCGCGGTGGGCACGATCACCCGCGTCAGGATCAGCTGTGAGCGGCCGAACAGCAACGGCGCGCCGATGGTGCCCGGCATCGGGAAGCGGTCGGCCAGGACACCCAGTCGCGCGTCGACCTCGGGATCGATCCGTTCGGCGACCGTCAGCGTCACGTGCGGCCGGCTCGCCGGCGCCTGGCTCGGAATTCCGGCGTCGCGCAACGTATCCCAGATGCTCCGGATCGTCGCCTCGGTGTCCGGGTCGAACACCAGCTCAACGGAATGCACCACGGCTACGCCAGGCTCTTGATCCAGTCGGGTTCGAACGCGCCGGCGCACATCGCCTCGAACTGCGCCGCGCTCGATGCGCCCGCACCCGCCGGCAGCACCGCCCGTAGCGGCGCCAGCTCCGCCAGCGCGCAGCGGTTGCCCTGCTCGGCGGGGCCGGGCTCGGCGGGCCACGCGCCGATCACCAATCCGGCACACCGCACCCGTTGTGCGGCAAGGGCTTCCAACGTCAACGCGGTGTGGTTCAGGGTGCCCAGCCCGGCCGCGACGACGACGAGCACCGGCGCTCCGAGATCGGCCGCGACGTCGCGCAGCGTGACCCCGTCGTCGCCGAGCTCGACGAGCAGGCCGCCGGCCCCTTCGACGAGCACCAGCTGCGCACCGGCACCGCGCACCGACGCCACCAGTTCCGCGCGGGTCGGCAGCGACATTCCGGCGCGCTGCGCCGCTGCGCGCGGCGCCAACGGTTCTGGATAGCGCCAGCCGCCGTGCAGCGCGGCGACCCCCGACAGCCGGGCGACGTCGGCGAGGTCGTCGTCGCGCGGGCTGCCGGTCTGCACGGGTTTGCACACCGCCACGTCGATACCGGCCAACCGCGCCGCACACGCCAGCGCCGCGGTCGCCACCGTCTTTCCGACACCGGTGTCGGTTCCGGTGACGACGAGCGTGCTCACCGGCGGGCTTGGCTGAGCACGTCGGTCAACACCTCACGCGCCAGCGACATCTCGTCCTCCGAGAGCGAGGCCCGAGCCGTCAGCCGCAGCCGAGAGGTACCCGCGGGCACCGTCGGCGGGCGGAAACAACCGACCCGCACCCCGCGATCCAGACAGGCCACCGCCGCGGCCAACGCCACGTCCGGCTCACCGAGGACCACCGAAACCACCGCCGAATCCGGTTGCGCCGGCACCCCGCACACCGCCGCCAGCGTCTGCGCATGCCTCAGCACAGCGCCGGCGCGCCACGGCTCGGCGATCAACACCTCCAGCGCCGCCCACGCCGCCCCGACCGCCGCAGGCGCCAGGCCCGTGTCGAAGATGAACGGTCGCGCCGCGTCGATCAGATGGTCCCGCACCGCGGCGGGACCGAGCACCACACCGCCCTGGCTGCCGAGCGCCTTCGACAGCGTCGTGGTCATCACGATGTCCGGCGCACCCGCCAACCCGACCTCGTGCAGCAGCCCGCGCCCACCGCTGCCACGTACCCCGAGCCCGTGCGCCTCGTCGACGATCAGCAGCGCCCCGTGCCTGTGGCAGACGTCGTGCAGCGCCCGCAGCGGGGCCAGCACACCGTCGGCGGAGAACACCGAGTCGGTGACCACGACCGCGCGCTCCTCGTCGCGGCCGGCCAGCGCGGCCTCCACCGCGGCGACGTCACGATGCGGGGTCACCGCCACCCTGGCCCGCGAAAGCCGGCAGGCGTCGACCAACGACGCGTGCGTCAGCGCGTCGGACACCACCAGCGACCCGGACCCGGACAACGAGACCACCGCTCCGATGTTGGCGGTGTAGCCGGACGAGAACACCAGACCGGCCTCGGCGCCGACGAATTCGGCGAGCGCCTGCTCGAAGCCCTCGTGCAGTTCGGTGTTGCCGGTGACCAGCCGCGAGCCGGTAGACCCGGCGCCCCAGGTGCGCAGCGCGGCCACCCCGCCGTCGATCACGTCGGGGTGTTGGGAAAGGCCGAGGTAGTCGTTGGACGCCAGGTCGAGTTCGGTGCCGACGGGCGCGCGGGTGCGCAGCGACCGGCGCAGTCCGGCCTCGCGGCGCTGCTGCTCGACGTCGTCGAGCCACGCCAACGGGGAAAGACCTGCGCGGGTCACGGGGGCACCTCCGGCCAATTGAACACGTCGGCGAGCCGACAATTGAACACGTCGGCGAGCCGACAATTGAACACGTCGGCGAGCCGACAATTGAACAGCGTTCAGGTTAGGTCACCGCCGGGTGAGCGCTCAACGAGGTACGGTTTTTCGGCCAAAACCCGTACCTGTTTGAGCGCTCGCGCCCCGTAGGGGTCGATTCAGGCCAGTGCACGGGCGACGGCGAGCATCGCCGAGCAGATCTGCGTGATTTCCGCGGGTGTGCAGATGTAGGGCGGCATCACGTAGATGAGGTTGCGAAACGGGCGCAGCCACACCCCGTGCTCGATCGCCACGGGCGTGGCCACCTGCAGATCCACCGGGTGGTCCATCTCGATCACGCCGATCGCACCGAGCACCCGCACGTCGGCGACGCCGGGCAGCGTCGCGGCCGGCGCCAGCCCCGAGCGCAACCCCGCCTCGATGGCCGTCACGCGCGCGCGCCAGTCACCGTCGAGCAGCAGCTCCACCGAGGCCACCCCGACCGCGCAGGCCAGCGCGTTGGCCATGAACGTCGGGCCGTGCATCAACGCGCCGGCGTCCGAAGCGCTGATCGTCTGCGCGATCTCACCGGTGCACAGCGTGGCGGCCAGCGTGATGTAGCCCCCGGTCAACGCCTTGCCGACGCACATGATGTCGGGGGTGACGCCGGCGTGGTCGGCGGCGAACAGCTCGCCGGTGCGGCCGAAGCCGGTGGCGATCTCATCGAAGATCAACAGCACGTCGTGGCGACCGCACATCTCGCGAAGATCGCTCAGATAGCGCGGATCGTGAAACCGCATCCCGCCGGCGCCCTGGACCACCGGCTCGACGATCACGGCGGCCAGCTCGCCGGCGTGCTCGGCCAGCTGCTTCTCGAACACCGCGCGGTAGCCGGGGTCGTAGTCGGACGGCACCTGCGGTGCGAACACCTGCGGGGTCAGCACATCGGTCCACAGCTCGTGCATGCCGCCGTCGGGGTCGCACACGCTCATCGGGGTGAACGTGTCGCCGTGATATCCGCCACGCCAGGTCATCAGCCGGTGCTTGGCGGGGCGGCCGACGCTGCGCCAGTACTGCAGCGCCATCTTCGCGGCCACCTCGACCGACACCGAACCCGAGTCGCTGAAGAACACGGTGTCCAGCCCGTCGGGGGTGAGTTCGACCAGCAGCTCGGCAAGTCGGGCGGCCGGTTCGTGGGTGAGCCCGCCGAACATGACGTGGTTCATGGTGGCCAGCTGCTCGGTGATCGCGCGGTCCAGCGCGGGGTGGCCGTGCCCGTGCACGGCGGTCCACCACGACGCCATCGCGTCGAGCACCTCGACGTCGCGGCCTCGGTGGTGCAGCGTCAGCCAGGCGCCGCGCGCGCCGACGGCGACGACGGGAGGCTGTGCGCCCGCGCCGATCTTGCTGTACGGATGCCAGACATGCGCGGCGTCGATCGCGCTGATCTCGGCAGGCGTCATTTTCGGCACCTTCGGTAGATTATCGGTCAACCATGATGACCCTCGCCCCTCCCCGGCCGGCGTCCGCCACCGGCCCGGGACAGTCCCCGCGTGCCACCACGGCGAAGACGAGCGTGCGCACATCGGGGTTCTACCGGCATGACCTCGACGGTCTGCGTGGGATCGCGATCCTTCTGGTCGCGGTGTTTCACGTGTGGTTCGGGCGGGTCTCCGGCGGCGTGGACGTCTTCCTCGCGCTGTCGGGATTCTTCTTCGGCGGCAAGCTGTTGCGCGCGGCGATGAGACCGGGAGCGTCGCTGTCGCCGGTTCCCGAGGTCACCCGGCTGGTGCGACGGTTGCTGCCCGCGCTGGTGGTGGTGCTGGCGGCCTCGGCGGTGCTGACAATCCTGATCCAGCCCGAGACCCGCTGGGAAGCGTTCGCCTCCCAGAGCCTGGCCAGCCTTGGCTACTACCAGAACTGGGAGCTGGCCAACTCCGCGGCCGACTACCTGCGCGCCGGTGAAGCGGTCAGCCCACTGCAACACATCTGGTCGATGTCGGTGCAGGGGCAGTTCTACATCGCGTTCCTGATCCTGATCTTCGGGTTCGCCTACCTGTTTCGGCGCGCGCTGGGCAGGCACATGCGGATCGCGTTTGTCGCGCTGCTGACCGCGCTGACGGTCGCGTCGTTCGTGTACGCGATCTTCGCCCACAACGCCGACCAGGCGGCGGCCTACTACAACAGCTTCGCGCGGGCGTGGGAGCTGTTGCTCGGAGCGCTGATCGGCGCGCTGGTGCCCTACGTGCGGTGGCCGATGTGGCTGCGCACGACGGTCGCGGTGGTGGCGTTGGGCGCGATCCTGTCCTGCGGCGCGCTGATCGACGGCGTCAACGAGTTCCCCGGCCCGTGGGCGCTGGTGCCGGTCGGCGCGACCGTGCTGCTCATCTTGTCGGCAGCCAACCGGGCAGGCGATCCGCACACCGCCGGCCACATGCCCGCGCCGAACCGGTTGTTGGCGACGGCGCCGTTCGTGTCGCTTGGCGAGATGGCGTACTCGCTGTACCTGTGGCACTGGCCGCTGCTGATCTTCTGGCTGGCCTACACCGGGCACAGCAGCGCAGGTTTCCTCGAGGGCGCCGGGGTGCTGCTGGTCTCCGGTGTGCTGGCCTGGCTGACCACCAAGTACGTGGAGAACCCGCTGCGCTATCGGGCCCAGGCGTCGACGGCACCCGTTGTGCCGCTGCGGATCCGGCTGCGCCGGCCGACGATGGCGCTGGGATCGATGGTCGCGCTCTTGGGGGTGGCGTTGACGGCGACCTCGTTCACATGGCGTGAGCACGTCGTGGTCGAACGGGCGAGCGGCAAGGAGTTGGCCGGTCTTTCGTCACGCGACTACCCCGGCGCCCGCGCGCTGGTGGAAAAGGTCCGGGTGCCCAAGCTGCCGATGCGCCCGACGGTGCTGGAGGCCAAAAACGACATCCCGCAGACCACCACCGACGGCTGCATCAGCGACTTCGACAACGTCGACATCATCAACTGCACCTACGGCGACAAAGACGCGACCCGCACGATCGCGTTGGCCGGCGGGTCGCACGCCGAGCATTGGATCACCGCGCTGGACCTGCTCGGCCGGCTGCACCACTTCAAGGTCGTGACGTACCTGAAGATGGGCTGCCCGTTGAGCACCGAGAAGATGCCGCGGGTGATGGGCAACAACAGGCCGTACCCGAAGTGCCGCGCATGGAACGAGCGGGTGCTGCCCCAACTCATCGCCGACCGACCCGATTTCGTCTTCACCACGTCCACCCGGCCGTGGAACATCAAACCCGGCGACGTGATGCCGAGCTTCTACCTCGGCGTCTGGGAAGAGTTCGCCGACAACGACATTCGGGTGCTGGCGATGCGGGACACCCCGTGGCTGGTACGCGACAACAAGCCGTATCTGGCCGCCGACTGTATCGCCAACGGCGGCGACGCCGTGTCGTGCGGGATCAAACGATCCGATGTGCTGTCCTCGCGCAACCCGACGCTCAACTACGTGGCGCGGTTCCCGAACCTGCTCCCGCTGGACATGAGCGACGCGGTGTGCCGTAAAGACATGTGCCGGGTGGTGGAAGGCAACGTGCTGGTTTACCACGACGCCCACCACATCTCCACGACCTACATGCGCACGATGACGGCCGAACTGGGCCGCCAGATGGCTGCCGCTACCGGCTGGTGGGTTGACTGATGACATCCGGACGCGCACCGGTTTCCACCGTCTGGCCCGGTGCGCCGTACCCGCTGGGCGCCACCTACGACGGCGGCGGCACGAACTTCTCGCTGTTTTCCGAAGTGGCCGAGAAGGTCGAGCTGTGCCTGATCGCCAAGGACGGCACCGAGCAGCGCATCGAGCTCGACGAAGTCGACGGCTACGTATGGCACTGTTACCTGCCCACCGTCGCGCCGGGGCAGCGCTACGGCTACCGCGTGCACGGGCCGTGGGACCCGGCGGCCGGGCACCGCTGCGATCCGAGCAAGCTGCTGCTTGACCCGTACGGCAAGTCGTTTCACGGCGACTTCGCGTTCTCGCAGGCGCTGTACTCCTATGACCTCGACGCCGACGACCCGGCATCCGGCGGCGTGCCGCCGCGGATCGACTCACTGGGCCACACCATGACCAGCGTGGTGATCAACCCGTTCTTCGACTGGGCGTCGGACCGCGCGCCGCGCACCCCGTACCACGAGACGGTGATCTACGAAGCCCACGTCAAGGGCATGACCCAGACCCATCCCGCCATTCCCGAGGACCTGCGCGGCACCTACGCGGGCCTGGCGCACCCGGTCATCATCGACCACCTCAAGTCGCTGAACGTCACCGCGATCGAGCTGATGCCGGTGCACCAGTTCCTCCACGACCACCGGCTGCTCGATCTGGGTTTGCGAAACTATTGGGGCTACAACACTTTCGGCTTCTTCGCCCCGCACTACCAGTACGCGGCGAACAAACACGCCGGCGGCGCGGTCCCGGAGTTCAAGGCCATGGTCCGCGCGTTTCACGAAGCCGGCATCGAGGTCATCCTCGACGTGGTCTACAACCACACGGCCGAAGGCAACCACCTGGGCCCCACATTGAATTTCCGGGGTATCGACAACAGCGCCTACTACCGGCTCGTCGACGACGACCTGCGCTTCTACAAGGACTTCACCGGCACCGGCAACAGCCTCAACGCCCGTAACCCGCACACGCTGCAGTTGATCATGGACTCGCTGCGCTACTGGGTGTTGGAGATGCACGTCGACGGCTTCCGCTTCGACCTGGCCGCCACGTTGGCCCGGGAGTTCTACGACGTCGACCGGCTGAGCGCGTTTTTCGACCTGGTGCAACAGGATCCGGTGGTCAGCCAGGTCAAGTTGATCGCCGAACCGTGGGACGTCGGCGAGGGCGGCTACCAGGTCGGCAACTTCCCAGGTTTGTGGACCGAGTGGAACGGGAAGTATCGCGACACTGTGCGTGATTACTGGCGGGGCGAGCCCGCAACCCTTGGCGAGTTTGCATCGCGGCTGACCGGATCGTCGGACCTCTACGAGGAGACCGGCCGGCGCCCCAGTGCCAGCATCAACTTCGTGACCTGCCACGACGGGTTCACGCTGGCCGACCTGGTGTCCTACAACGAAAAGCACAACGAGGCCAACGGCGAGGACAACCGCGACGGCGAGAGCCACAACCGGTCGTGGAACTGCGGCGTGGAGGGCCCCACCGACGACCCCGACATCCTGGCGCTGCGGGCCCGGCAGATGCGCAACATCATGGGCACGCTGATGGTGTCGCAGGGCACGCCGATGATCAGCCACGGCGACGAGATCGGGCGCACCCAGGGCGGCAACAACAACGTCTACTGCCAGGACTCGGAGATCTCGTGGATGGACTGGTCGCTGTGCGAGCGCAACGCCGACCTGCTGGAGTTCACCCGCAAGGTCACCCAGCTGCGTACCGACCATCCGGTGTTCCGCAGGCGGCGGTTCTTCGAAGGCAAGCCGATCCGCACCGGTGATCAGGTCCGTGACATCGCGTGGCTGACGCCGTCGGGTGAGGAGATGACGCCGGAGGACTGGGAGCACGGCCTCGGCAAGTGCGTTGCGGTGTTCCTCAACGGTGACGCGATCCCGACACCGGATGCGCGCGGCCAACGGGTGGTCGACGATTCCTTCCTGCTGTGTTTCAACGCCTACGACCAACCGCAGGACTTCGTCGCGCCGACGGACAGTTACGCCGCCCAGTGGACGGGCGCGCTGGACACCGCACACTCCACCGGCGACAGCGATCTGGTGGTCGGAGCCGGCGAGAAGATCTCACTGCAGGCGCGGTCCCTGCTGGTGATGCGTAAGACCGCGTAGCGCATGCCGTCTCGAGTACTTTCCACGTACCGGCTGCAGATGCGGGGCGACTGCTTCACGTTCGCCGACGCCGAAAAGCAGCTGGATTACCTTGACGCGCTGGGTGTTTCGCACCTGTACTTGTCGCCCATCCTGACGGCCACCCAGGGGTCGACCCACGGCTACGACGTCACCGACCCGACGACGGTGTCCGAGGAGTTGGGCGGACCGCAGGGCCTCGCGCGGCTGTCCCAAGCAGCGCGTGCTCGCGGCATCGGGCTGATCGTTGACATCGTGCCCAACCACGTCGGCGTCGAGCGGCCCGAACAGAACCCGTGGTGGTGGGACGTGCTCAAAAACGGCCGGGATTCGGTGTACAGCTCGTTTTTCGACATCGACTGGGATCTCGGCGACGGCCGGATCGTGCTGCCGGTGCTGGGTTCCGACGGCGACGTCGCCGATCTGGTGGTCGACGGTGACGTGCTGCGCCTCGGCGATCTGAGGTATCCGATCGCGCCGGGCACCGGAAGCGGTACGGGCCCCGAAGTGCATGAACGCCAGCACTATCGGCTCGTCGGCTGGCAAAACGGCGTCTGCGGCTATCGCCGCTTCTTCTCGATCACCTCGCTGGCCGGGCTGCGTCAGGAGGACCGAAAGGTGTTCGACGCCACCCATGCCGAGGTGAAACGCTGGTTCGACGAGGGCCTGGTCGACGGGGTGCGCATCGACCATCCCGACGGGTTGTCGGACCCCGCGGGCTACCTGCGCTGGCTGCGTGAGCTCACCGGACCCGACGCGTGGATCGTCATCGAGAAGATTCTGGCCGCCGACGAGCCGCTCGAACCGACCCTGCCGATCGCCGGGACCACCGGATACGACGCGATGCGCGAAATCGGTGGCGTGTTCGTCGACGCGGGCGGCCAACAGGCGCTGACCCACCTGTTCGACTCCACCGGCGTGCCCTACAGTTCGATGCCCGAGCTGGCGCGAACCCTGAAGGCCGAAGCGGTCACCGAGACGCTGGCCAGCGAGCTGGCCCGGTTGCGTCGCACGATCGTGGGCGCCACCGGCACCGACCACGACGAGCTGCCTGCGGCGATCGCCGCGTTGCTCAGCCGCATCGGCGTCTACCGATCCGACTACCGGTCGCTGTCGGGGGTGTTGCCCGCCGCGTTCGCCGAAACCGCCGCCGCCGAACCGGATCTGGCTGCGCCGCTGGCGCTCGTCGCGACGGCGCTGGCCACCAGCGCTGAGGCCGAGGTCCGGCTGCAGCAGTTGTGCGGTGCGGCGACCGCCAAGTCCATGGAGGACTGCCTGTTCTACCGTGACGCGCGCCTGGTGTCGCTGAACGAAGTCGGTTCCGAACCGCACCACTTCGGCGTCAGCGTCGCGGAGTTTCACCAGCGGGCCGCGGTGCGCGCACGGATGTGGCCGGCCGCGATGGTCGCGTTGACCACCCATGACACCAAACGCGGTGAGGATGTGCGCGCCCGTATCGGGCTGCTCTCGCAGGTGCCGTCACTGTGGGCGGAGCTGACCGGCAAATGGAGCCTGGCCACCCCGCCGCCGGATGCGCGCACGGGTCTTTTCCTGTGGCAGAACCTGTTCGGCGTATGGCCAGCCGACGGGGACATCACCGACAGCCTGCGGCAGCGAGTGCACGGCTACGCCGAGAAGGCGATCCGCGAAGCCGCGGTGCACACCACCTGGAACGACCCGAACGCCGAGTTCGAGTCCGCCGTGCACAGTTGGCTCGATGCCGTGTTCGACGGGCCGGTAGCCGCCGAGATGACGTCGCTGGTGGCCCGGGTCGACATGCATGCGCGCAGTGACGCGCTGGGCCAGAAGCTGCTCGGCCTGACCGTGCCCGGGGTGCCCGACGTCTACCAGGGCACCGAACTGTGGGAGGACAGCCTCGTCGATCCCGACAACCGCAGGCCCGTGAACTACCCGGCACGCCGCGAAGCGCTGGAGGCGATGCGGCATCCGAAGCTGCGGGTGGTGGCCGCCGCGTTGGCGCTGCGGCAGCAGCGGCCCGAGACGTTCTGCGCAGGCCGGTACCAACCGGTGCTGGCCGACGGTCGCGCCGCCGAGCACCTGCTGGCGTTCCTGCGGGGCGACGACGTGCTGACCGCGGTGACCCGCCACTCCGTGCGACTGTCCGAAACAGGGTGGGGTGACACGGCTTTGACGTTGCCTGCCGGAACGTGGGTGGACCGGTTGTCGGGCGGCCGGTACGAAGGCAGCGTGGGGGCCGCCGAGCTGTTCACCGATCTGCCGGTGGCGCTGCTGGAGCGCGTCGATGGCTGAGTTCGCGGTGTGGGCACCGGTGCCCGAGCGGGTCCGGCTCGACGTCGACGGCACCCGCTACGACATGGACCGCGCCGACGACGGTTGGTGGCGTGCCGAGGTTTCCGCCGCACCGGATGCCCGCTACGGCTTCGTGCTCGACGAAGACGAGACCGTGCTGCCCGACCCGCGCTCCCCGCGTCAGCCCGACGGGGTGCACGAGAGATCGCAGCTGTGGCAACCGGATCCGTCGGGCTGGACCGACACCGGCTGGGCGGGCCGCTCGATCGAGGGCCAGGTGATCTACGAACTGCATGTCGGCACCTTCACCCCGCAGGGCACGTTCGACGCCGCGATCGAAAAGCTGGACTACCTCGTCGATCTGGGCGTCGACTTGGTCGAGCTGATGCCGGTGAACGCGTTCGGCGGCACCCACGGGTGGGGCTACGACGGTGTGCTGTGGTACGCGGTGCACGAACCGTACGGCGGACCCGACGGGTTGGTCCGCCTAATCGACGCCTGCCATGCGCGCGGCCTCGGCGTACTGATCGATGCCGTCTTCAACCACCTCGGCCCGTCGGGTAACTATCTGCCGCGGTTCGGCCCCTACCTGTCGTCGGGCAGCAACCCGTGGGGTGAATCCATCAACATCTCCGGGCCCGACGCCGACGAGGTGCGCCGCTACATCATCGACTGCGCGCTGCGCTGGATGCGGGACTTCCACGCCGACGGGCTGCGCCTGGACGCCGTGCACGCGCTGGTCGACACCACCGCCATCCACATCCTCGAGGAGTTGTCCGCCGAAACCGACGCGCTGGCAGAGGAGTTGGGCCGTCCGCTGTCGCTGATCGCCGAAAGCGACCTCAACGACCCGCGACTGATCACCCCCCGTGACCGCGGCGGCTACGGGATGACCGCCCAGTGGGACGACGACATCCATCACGCCATCCACGCCGCGGTATCCGGCGAACGCCAGGGCTACTACGGCGATTTCGGGTCGCTGCAGGCGCTGGCCACCACGCTGAAGAACGGCTACTTCCATGCAGGCACCTACTCGTCGTTCCGGCACCGCCGCCACGGCCGGCCGTTGGACACGTCGACCATTCCGGCCACCCGGCTGCTGGCCTACACGCTGACACACGACCAGGTGGGCAACCGGGCGATCGGCGACCGGCCGTCGCAGAACCTGACGACCGGCCAACTCGCGGTCAAGGCGGCGCTGGTGCTCGGATCCCCGTACACGGCAATGCTGTTCATGGGCGAGGAGTGGGCGTCGTCGTCGCCGTTTCAGTTCTTCAGCTCACATCCGGAACCGGAACTGGCCAGGGCCACCGCCGAGGGCCGCAAACGCGAGTTCGCCGACCACGGCTGGGACGCCGACGAGATCCCCGACCCGCAGGACCCCGAGACGTTTCTGCGGTCCAAACTCGACTGGGAGGAAGTCGAGCGCGGCGATCATGCCCGGCTGCTGCGGCTCTACCGGCAGCTGATCGCGTTGCGGGACAACCACTCCGACTTCGCCGACCCGTGGCTGGACAACCTGCGGATCGAGTACGACGAGGCGCGGCGGTGGATCGTGATGCACCGCGGCGCGTTCGCGGTCGCGTGCAATCTCGGCACCGAAGCCGTCGACGTCCCGGTCACCGGCGAGGTGGTGCTGGCCTGGGATGAGCCGACGGCCGACGCGAAAGCCACACGGCTGCCGGGCCATTCGTTCGCGATCGTGCGAACCTAGCTACACCAACTCGGCGAGCATCGCGGCCGCACGTTGGGCGCCGTCGGTCTCCACGGCGCGAAACCGCGGCGGTGTCGCCAGCTCGTCGACGATGACCTTGGCCAGAAGGTCGGGATCGGAGGCCTCGGCGTAGCACATCGGCCGTCCGGCCACGTAGCGGTCGAGCCGATGCCGAACGTGGAACTGCTGTTCGAAGTGGTGCTCCAACGGCACGTAGACGAACGGGGTGCCGGCGGCGGTCAATTCCATGCAGGTCGTCAGCCCGCCTTGGACCACCGCGATGTCGCAGGCGGCGAGGTAGTCGACGAGATCCGGCACGAAGCCACGTATCCGCGCCCCGTTCGGACAGGGCAGCGAGTCGGGCGCGATGCGGGGACCCGTGACGACCAGGAATCGCAGTTCCGGCATCGCACGCCGGGCGATCGGCACCGCGGCCAGCACCCGCCGCAGCAGGTGTTCGCCGACGGCGGTGCCGCCCACGGTGACGATGCACAGGCGATGTTCGGGGCGGACGCCGAGTCGTCGGCGCAGCGTTGCGCGTTCGGGCTCCGCCGGGGGCGCTGAGCCCAGCACGTAACCGCAGAAGTCGAAGTGCTGTCTGGTCCACTCGCGGATCCCGGGCAGCCCCGGTCCGAACGGCCGGTCGACCACGTCGTCGGGGTTGCCGACGAAGATCGAGCGGTCCCGCAAGCGCGGGAACCGCGCCCGCTGCTCGAGCATCTCGGCGTTGTGATCCGCTGTGAGCGCCGCCTCCCGCGGCCCGCCGTCGGGCATCGGCAGCCAGCCGACGAAATCGGTCAGCCAGGCGAACGCGAACCGCTTGAGCTCGGGGTTCTCGTGCAGGAAATAGTCGACCTCCCACGCTTCGTCGGCCACGACCAGATCGGGCGGTTCGTCGGCGATCACCTCGGTGAACGTCATGAAATTGGCGACCAGGATTTCGTCCATGCGCCGGATCGCCTCGAACGCGTGCAGATCGTGTTCGCCCGCTTCGGTTTCGACGTGCACGGATTCGCCGAGCAGATGGTGCGATGCCGGGTGCACGGACTCCCCGGCCACCTCGAGCATCCGGACCACCGGATCCTGGGCCAACCAGGCGATGTCCAGATCCGTTCGCAGCCCGCGCAGTTCGCGGGCGATCGCGATGTCGCGGCGGGCATGGCCCAGACCGATCGGCGACGACAGGTACAGCACGCGCCGGCGGCGCCGCTGCGCGCGGGTCCACCTGTGCTGCCGTGCGCGCGGGGCCACACGGTCGACGAAATCGCGGATCACGGTGTTGATCCGGACCGGGTCGCGGGCCAACACGCCGTGCCCCGCGCCCTCGACGAGGGTCAGCGAACCGCACGTGAGCGCGGCCAACCGCTCACCGATGCGCCAGGACCGCACCCGGTCGGCGGTGCCGTGGACCACGTGGACCGGACAGCGCACCGCCTTGGCGATGTCGTCGAGGGGTTCACTCATGTGGAACGCGGCAGTCGTGTCGACCAGTGTCTGCGCGTCGATGTCGGCCGACCAGCCCACCATGTCCTCGATCTGTTTGGTGGAATGCGGCTCCGGAAAGGTCTCGGCGAAGAAGAATTCCTTGAACTCGGCCTCGCCGCCGTCGAGCCAGTGTCGGCGGTTGTACAGCTGCCAGCCACGCGGCCCATCGACGGTCTGGAGCCACTGCGCGGCGTCGCGCCCGGATTCAACGCCGCGAACGCGGCACGCCGGGGCGATCGCAAGAACGCCCAGCACCCGTTCCGGTTGGGCGGCAGCCAGCTGGACCGCCCACGTCGCGCCGCGGGAGAACGCGACCAGCACGCACCGTCGGGTTTCGGTCGCATCGAGCACTGCCGACGCGTCGGCCACGTATTCGGAATCGGCGAAAGCAGCCGGCCCACGCGGCTTTCCGGATTTCCCGCAGCCACGTCCATCGAAGGTGACGACGCGGTAGTGCCGCGCCAGGAACGGCACCTGCGACTTCCAGAACCGTGAGTCCACGATCGACCAGGTGGGCAGCAACAGCAGCGTCGGCGCACCGTCGCCGTAGATGTCGAAGTGCAGCGCCACACCGGCACGGCTGACCGCGCCGGAGGCGTCCGGTGGGCGGGCCCGCAGTTGTTCGGCCCTCATTGCCCTATCGTGGCTCGCTCGGCTGGATTCAGGGCCTGACTTCGAAAACGTTGTGGAACGGAGTCTGCGCCGCGAGCCGAAACCTGCTGAAGCCCGCCGCGATCACCACGTCGCGGATACGGGCCGGGCCCGCCTGGGTGCCCAGCGCGAGACCGACGGGCTGGGCGAGGGATGCCGGTGTGCACAGCAAGGTGGAAAACCCGTAGTAGGCCCGGCCGATCGCGGTGAAATTGTCCTCCGGTCGGTCACCGGCGGCGGGTTCGACGATCATCCATGTGCCGTCCTCTTTGACCCGCTGCAGGATGTGCCGGGCGGCGCCGATCGGATCGCCCATGTCATGCAGGCAGTCGAACATCGTGACCAGGTCGAAGGGTCCGCCGGTGAACGCGTCGGCAGCCGCGGTCTCGAAGTCGACGTCCACACCGGCCTGTCGCGCGCGCTCCCCAGCGATCGTGATCGAGGCGGCGTGCGCGTCGCTGCCGTGAAATTGCGACGCCGGAAAGGCTTGGGCCATCAGGATTGTCGACGCGCCGTGTCCGCAACCGATGTCGGCGGCCAGTGCCCCGCGGGCGAGTTTGGCCGCGACGTCATCGAGCGCCGGAATCCACTCGTGGACCAGGTGCGCCGCATAGCTGGGCCGGAAGAACCGCTCGCAGCCCTGGTGCACATCGCTGTTGTGATCGCCCCAGCCGACGCCGTCGCCCGCGGCGGCGGCGGCGATGACGTGCGCGGCGTCGCACACCGTGCCGTGCACGATCTGAAAGAGACCGCCGACGAACGCCGGGCTGTGCTCGTCGGTGAGGGCGACGGCCTGCTCGGGCGTCAGGCGATAGCGACCGGTGGCCGGGTCGTAGGCCACGAATGACCCGGCCGCCTGCGCGTTCAGCCACTCGCGGGCGTAGTGCTCGTCGGTGGCCGTCCGTTCGGCCAGTTCCGCTGCGGTGCAGGGGCCATGCTCAACCAAGGACCGGTAGAACCCGAGGCGCTCGCCCATGACCACCAGCGCGCAATTGAGAGCGGCACCCGCTTCCTCGACGGCGCGGCCGACGAACTGCATCAGCTTGTCCGGATCGACGGCGGTGGGAGGCGAGACGGTGTCGGTCATCGTGGATTGACCGCCGTCGGTAACGGCGCCACCGGAATCGAGGGACGCAGCGGTGGTGGTGTCGGCTCGGCCGATGGCTGTTGCGCCGCGATGTCGGAGTCCGAGCCGGTGTGCTCGCCGTCCTTGTAGTTGTCGCAGTCGTGTTCCCCGTCGATGTCTTTGTAGCAACACCGCGAATACCGATGCCCGTCGATGACCGCCGTGTGGTAGCTGCCGTTGGCTTCCTGACACTCGCGCTTGATGGTCGACTCGGGAAGCGCATCGGCCGGCGGTGCGCTCACAAGCAACGCGGCGAACAGCACGGGAACACCGAGTAGCTGCGTTGAGCGGATGTTCAGTCCCATGGCATGGACCCTTCTTTCTGAGGTTCAACCGTTTGTGCCGTCGTTGCCGTCGCTGCCGTTGCTGGTGCTGCCCGCGCCTCCGGGACCGCCCGGCCCGCCGGCCCCTCCGACACCGCCGTCGCCGCCATCGCCGCCGTCACCGCCGTTGCCGGTGCCGCTGCCGCCGGCGCCTTCGCCGCCGGCTCCGCCCGGCCCGCCGTCAGCGCCGAAGCCGCCGGTGCCGCCATCTCCGCCGTCACCGGCGATGGCCTCTCCCGCACCCGTGATGGCGACACCGCCCGCGCCCGCGCTGCCGCCGTCGGCGCCGAAGCCGCCATCACCACCGTCGCCGCCGTTACCGCCGGTGGCGTCGCCCGTGCTGGCGCCGGCGCCGCCGCCATCCCCGCCGCTGCCCGGCCGGCCGAACAGCCCGCCGTGGCCGCCGACGCCACCGCTGCCTGCGCCGGCCGTGGCGTCTTCGGTGGACGCGTTGCCGCCCCGGCCGCCGTTACCGCCGCTACCGCTCAGCACAGCGCTGCCGGCGTTGCCGCCGGGACCGCCGAACGCGTCACCGGTCGAGCTGGCATCGCCGCCGTCACCGCCATCACCGGCGTTGCCGTTGGTCGCCGAACCGCCGAATCCTCCTGCCCCACCAATGGCTTGGACTTGCCCGCCGATACCGTCACCGCCGTCACCGCCGTCTCCGCCGTTGCCGAACAGCAGACCGCCACGGCCACCGTTTCCGCCCGCGCGCCCCGTCGCGAAGTCGGCGCCGGGAGCCACGGTGCCGCCGCCGCCGCCACCGGCACCCCCGTTGCCGAACAGGCCCGCGTTTCCGCCGTCGCCGCCTGCCTGCCCTGGCAGGCCCGCACCACCGTTGCCGCCATTGCCGAACAGCAGGCCACCGTTGCCGCCACGTTGGCCGGGCCCGCCGTCGGCGCCGTTGCCGATCAGCCAGCCACCGTTCTGCCCGGGCAGCACACCATCGCCGATCAGCAGGCCGCCGGGGCCGATCAGACCGAGAAAGGCCCCGGTCGATGAGAACAGCCCGGGCCCGCCCATCGTGGGCGCCAGGTTCATGGTCGACGCGCCGCTGGATATCGGCGCCGAACGCACGAGCGTGGTGGGTGCAAACGACAGGCTCGGGTTCGACACCACGGCGACGGTTGAGCGCCGTTCGGTTACCGGGGCGACGAAACTGCCCGAAGCGAAGCCGCCGATCGGTCGAAGCAGGACACCGGGTGGTGCGCCGGTCGGCGCGCTCACGGGGTTCGGTGTGCTGGGCGCGGCCACGGTGGGTGCCTGCGCCATATCGGCAACCCGTGGGGCGGGCCGGGTCGTGTCCAGGCCGGAGGCGCCTGCGGCGGTCAAAACGCCTGCGGCGGCCAGCGCCGCGGTGATCATGGTGTGGGCCATCTCGCCCTCCTCGTGCGCACGGTTCGTGTTCACCGTGGCACCACCGACCGGGTCTTCGAATCCGGTGGCCCCCCTAGTCTTTGTCGCCGTACGATCAGCCGATGCTGGTCGGGCGGGAACCGGAACAGCAGCAGATCGCCAGGCTGGTCGCCGCGGGACGGCTCGGCCAGAGCGGAGTGCTCGTCGTTCGTGGGGAGCCCGGCATCGGCAAGACGGCGCTGCTCGAGGACACCGCTGATCGCGCCGGCGACATGCGGGTGATGCGTGCGTCGGGCAGCGAACCGGAGTCGGGGCTCGCGTTCTCCGCGTTACACCACCTGCTGCGCCCTGCGTTGCATCTGATCGATCACATCCCCGCGCCGCAGCGCGACGCGCTGGAGGTGGCATTGACGCTGCGTCGCGGCCCGGCGCCTGAACGGTTCGCCGTCAGTGCCGCGACGCTCAGCCTGCTGAGCCGATACGCCGAAGAGTCCCCGCTGCTGATCCTCGTCGACGATGCGCACCTGCTCGATCCACCGTCGGCGGAGACGTTGGCGTTCGTTGCGCGCCGCCTGTTGGCGGATCCGATCACGATGCTGATCGCGATGCGTTCTGAACACACCAGCGTGCTGGCCGAATCCGACTTGGCAGCAATGGAATTGACCGGTATCGACCTGTCGGCTGCGACCACGCTGATCGGTGCGGCGAGCGGGGCGCCGGTCACCACGGGCCTGGTGGCTTCGCTGCATCGCGCCACCGCCGGAAATCCGTTGGCGCTGATCGAGTTGGCCCGTGATGCGGACCACATCGACTTTCTTTCACCCGAGCTGCCGCTGCCGGTGCCCCGCGCAGTTGCCGGCGCCTTCGCACGACGAGTCGCCGAACTACCCGAGCCGTCCCGATGTGCGCTGCTGGTCACGGTCATCGCCGACGGGGACCTCAGCGTGGCCGCTCACGCCGCCGCCACCGTCGGCACCGGGCTGCACCGGCTCTCGGACGCCGAGGAAATCGGGCTGATCCGGCTGCACGCGGGGCGGGCCGAATTTCGGCATCCGTTGGTGCGCTCGGCGGTGTATGCCGCCGCAGACCCGCAGCAGCGACGCGACGCCCACCGCGCGGTTGCCGCGGCACTTCCCGAGCGCGCCGACGACCGGCGTGCGTGGCACTTGAGTGAAGCGACGATCGGCCCCGACGACGGGGTGGCGCTGCTGGTTTTCGAGGCTGGTGCGCGCGCACGCGACCGCGGCGCGTACGGGCTCGCCACCGCCGCATTCGCCCGCAGCGCCGAACTGACCGCCGACCATGCACTGCGCGGCAACCGATTGGCGGCGGCGGGCGAATCGGCGTGGTTGGCCGGGCGGCCCAAGCGCGCCACCGAACTGCTGACGCAGGCAGCGGAGTTGGTGACCGCTGCCGTGGCAAGCGCCGAGATCGACGGGCTGCGAGGCAATGTGGCGTTGCGCACCGCCTCTCCGCGTACCGCCCACGAACTCTTCGTGCAGGCCGCGATCCGCGTCGAGCCCGCTGATCCTGATGTGGCGGCGCAACTGCTCGCCGACGCCGTCACGGCCTCTTTCTACCTGTGTGACGCCGAGGCGGGTTTGGTGGCCGCGGACCGTTTGGCGGCGCTGCTGGACGACTGCGATACCGCGGCAGCACGGGTACGCGCTCAGATGGCCATCGGTATCGCACAGGTGCTGGCCGGACGCGCCGGTGTGGAGTGGATCCGAAAAGCGGTGCAGGCCTTGAACACCGAGCCGAACCTGCTCGATGACCCGGGTCGCCCCGACTGGACCATCATCGGCACGCTGTTCCTGCGCGAATCCGCTGTCGGGCGTGAACTCATCCGCCATGTCGTGGCGCGCCGTCGGGACCGCACCGCGCTGGGTGCGCTGCCGAACCTGCTGTTTCACACCGGACGCGACGAAGCCACCACCGATCGGTGGCGGTCTGCCGTGCTGAGCTATGACGAAAGCATCGCGCTGGCCCGTGAAACGCAGCAGAGCACCGACCTTGCCGTGTCGCTGGCCGGACTCGCATGGCTGCAAGCGCGGATGGGACTTGACGACGGATGCCGCGACAACGCCGCCGAGGCGTTGACGCTCGCCGAAATGCACGACATCACGCTGGCGTCGGTGTGGGCGCAGTTCGCCCTCGGCGACGCAGCGTTGGCGGCCGGGCACACCGCCGAGGCGATCCGGCGCTACCGCGGGCTCCAAGAGATGTTGCGCGACACCGGCTTTCGAGATGTCGACGTCGAACCCGGGCCCGAACTCGCCGAAGCGCAACTCCGTCATGGCGACCGCACCGGCGCAGCGCGCACGGCAGATGAATACCATTGCCGAGCGCGAGACAAGAACCAACCCTGGGCGCTTGCCCGTGCGCACCGCGCGCTGGCGATGACGACCTCGGATCCGAACGAACGGGCGAGACTCTTCGACAAGGCGCTCGAACTGCACACCCTGAGCCCGGACATGTTCGAGTACGCACGCACTCGACTGGCGCACGGATCAGCGCTGCGCCGCGACAAGAGCAGAACCGCCGCCCGCGCGCAGCTTCAGCACGCGCTGGAGGTGTTCGAGCGGCTCGGCGCGCGCCCATGGGCGGACCTTGCGGCCAATGAACTGTACGCCACCGGCGGACGCGCCCGCCGGGCCGGTGACGGACCGCTCGCGGCCCTCACACCCCAGGAGAGTCGGATCGCGCAGATGCTGGGCGCGGGGAACACGACGAAACAGACCGCTGCAGCATTGTTCTTGAGCCCCAAGACCGTCGAATACCACCTGCGGCACATCTACCAGAAAGCGGGCATCCGGTCGCGGGCCGAACTGAGCGCGCTGGTGGCCGCCGACGGCGTCGAATCACCGTCGGCGCCTGTGGATAACTGACTACCGCGATTTCCTCGCGATGGCGCAAGCTGTCGGCATGGTGAGTCCCTACCTACCCCCGCCGATCGAATCAGCTACCGATCCGGTTCACTCGGCCGCCGATATGGGGCGGCGTTGGCAAGCCCTGATGGGCCCCTTGGGGTTCGGTCAGCGGCTGCTGTGGATCGGTTTCGTCGGCGCCGATCGTCGCATGTACCAAACGATGAGTCAGCTTCCGCTCGGAAGCCGCCCAACCCGCCGGCTCGTCGGGGATGTGATGTCACGACTGCGGTTCGTGGTGGACAACATCGAGGAGCCGACCACGGTGGCGTTCCTGCTGACGCGCCCCGGCAGCGGTCCGATCTCTGATCTGGACCGGCAATGGGCGTGCCTGCTGACCGATGCGGCCAACGAACACGGCGTGCCGATCGAACCCATCTTCCGCGCCAACGACGAGTCATTGGTGCTGGTCGACGCGCAAACGGCCGACATCCGCTAAGTGCTACCATGTGCTACATGGACCGCATCGGTCTCCGCGAGTTACGCCAGCACGCCAGCCGCTACATTTCGCGCGTCGCGCGCGGGGAAACGATCGAGGTGACGCAGCGCGGCCGTTTGGTGGCCCGCATCATCCCGGCCCGGCCGGACACTTGGGACGACATGATCGCGCGCGGCGACATCATTCCGGCGGAGTCACCAGCCGGCCTCACTGACATCGTGCCGATAACTGTCGATTTCGACGCCTCAGCAGAATTGCAACGGCAACGCGAAGAACGGTTGTGAACACCTATCTCGACTCGTCGGCACTGGTGAAGTTGATCATCGAAGAGCGTGAATCGCGTGCGTTGAAGCACTACTTGACGGGCCACCCGAACGACAACCGGCTCACTGCCGCGATCGCTCGCACGGAATTGGTGCGCGCCGTAGCCGGTCGCGGTGCTGCTGTCGAGAACGCACGCACCGCGTTGGCCGGACTCAACTTCGTTGCGGTAACCACTCGACTACTCGATGTCGCGGCGACGCTCAAGCCGCTCGAACTGCGTGCTCTTGATGCGATTCACCTCGCGGCGGCGATGACGGTGCCTGATCTACGCGCCCTGGTCACCTATGACACTCGCCTGGCCGCGGCCGCTGCCGAAGCCGGCGTTGTGACCGTGGCGCCAACCTAGAGCAGGAAACGGTATGCGGGCGAACCGGGTTCGAGCGCCTCGACGTGCATATCGGAGGCCCGCATCCGCTCCAGCAGCCCTTCGAGGTCGGCCGCCGAGCTGAGCTCGATGCCCACCAGCGCCTCACCGGTCTCA
The DNA here is from genome assembly GCA_050205315.1 of Mycolicibacterium pulveris. Lineage (GTDB taxonomy): Bacteria > Actinomycetota > Actinomycetes > Mycobacteriales > Mycobacteriaceae > Mycobacterium > Mycobacterium pulveris_A. The sequence goes on from JBNMRA010000018.1 coordinate 49,471, forward strand.
CGGTTATTGCGCTTGACGTACTCGAACAACGTGATGTCGTCGCCCGGTCCCAGCACGCTGTCGAGGAAGCGTCGCAGCGCGCCGGGCTCCTGCGGAAAGTCGACCAGGAAATAGTGTTTGAGACCGAGGTGCACCAGTGAACGCTCGAGCACTTCCCCGTAGCGCGACACGTCGTTGTTGCCCCCGGACACCACGCACACCACGGTCGATCCCGGCTCGATCTCGGCCTCCATCAACCCGGCGACCGACAGTGCGCCAGCCGGCTCGGCGATGATGCCCTCGTTCTGGTACAGGTCGAGCATCGCCGTGCACACCGCGCCCTCGTCGACCGTGGTGATCGACACCATGTCGCCCGCGGCGGCCAGCGCCGCGTAGGTCAGCGTGCCCGCACGGTTGACCGCGGCCCCGTCGACGAACTGGTCGACGGCCTCCAGCGTCACCGGCTCACCCGCGGCCAGCGCGGCGATCATCGCCGCCGCACCCGCGGGTTCGATGCCCAGCACCGACGTGCTCGCCGTCCGTTCGGCCAGATATGTGGTGATGCCTGCGATACAGCCGCCGCCGCCGACCGGAACGATCACCAGATCGGGTTCGGCGTCGAGTTGGTCGAGGATCTCGGCGGCGATGGTGCCCTGCCCGGCCATCGTGCGCAGATCGTCGTACGGCGGCACCAACGTCGCACCGGTGCGCGCGACATCCTCGTGCGCCGCGGCGGCGGCCTCGTCATAGGTCTTGCCGACCACGATCAGCTCGATGAACTCACGGCCGTGGTAGCGGATCCGGTCGCGCTTCTGTTTGGGCGTTTTGCCCGGCACATAGACGCGGCCGTGGACGCCCATCGACCGGCACGCCATCGCGAAGCCCTGCGCGTGGTTGCCCGCCGACGAGCACACCACCCCGGCGGCGGTCTCCTCCGGGGACAACTGCATCAGCATGTTGTGGGCGCCGCGCAGCTTGTAGGAGCGAACCGGCTGCAGATCCTCCCGCTTGAGGTACACGGTGGCGCCGGTGGCATCCGAGAGCCGTTCGCTGAACTGCAGCGGGCTGCGCAGCACCACGCCGGCAATTCGCTGAGCCGCCTCGTCGATGTCCGCAGCACGAAGCGGCTGCGAACCCGTGCGGATACTCTGGCTCAGTTCAGCGGTCACCGGACAATGGTGCCACCAACCTGCGGTTATCAGCTAATCGGGGTCAATACGAACACCGGAATCGCCCGGTCGGTCTTGGTCTGGTACTCGGCGTAGTCCGGATAGGCCGCCACGGCGCGCTCCCACCACAGCGCCTTTTCGTCGCCGAAGACCTCGCGCGCCTCGTAGTCCCTGGTGACCGCGCCGTCCTGCAACTGCACCAGCGGATGCGCCTTGACGTTGTGATACCAGACCGGGTTCTCCGGCGCGCCGCCCAACGACGCGACGACCGCGTACTGACCGTCGTGTTCCACCCGCATCAGCGGTGTCTTGCGGATCTTGCCGGTCTTGGCGCCGACCGTGGTCAGCAGCACGATCGGCCTGCCGTTCATGTCCACTTCGCTGGTGGTTCCGGACGCGATGATCTTGTCGGCGTGTTCGCGGACCCAGTCCCACGGGCTGGGTTCATATTCTCCGGAAAAGGCCATCTCACCACCTTAGATCCCGCCGACAATCCGGCACCCTGATCCGGGGTTTCGGCTGGCCGAAACCTCGGTTACGAGATATCGTGGACGCATGACCGTACGCGACGAAGTCAGCATCGCCGGCGTTGCATGGCCGGTGTACAAGGTGCTGTCTCTCGTCATCGGCTTTCTGGTTTTGGCCATCGTGGCGTTCGCGACGACGTCGCCGGCGCCGGCTGTGCTGGCCGCCGCGGCCGCAGCCACCGTGACGTGGCTGTTTCTGCGCCCGTTCCAGCGCGCGGGTTAGTTCTCCACCAGCCGACGCAACGTCGATAGGTCGGCGGCCACCGCCGCAGCGTCGGCGTCGAACTGCTCGTCGGTCATCCCCGGCTGTCGCCGCAACGTGAATACCACCTCGCAGCCGACCTCGCCGACCCCACCGCGGATCACCCGTAGCGGGTTGTAGACCGCCTGTCCCGACGGCAACCGCACGATGTGATCGAGCACCCCGAACTCGTTCGGCGGCGAGAACTCGACAGTCACCTGCCCCATTGGTGAATCGGCCACCCACCCGTCGGCCGTGCGCCGCAAACCGCCCTCGGCCAGGCCGGCCGCCCACCGTGGCCACGTCTGCGGATCGGCGGCGAAGTCGTACACCGCTTCGGCCGTCGCGTCGATCCACACGCTCAGATGCCGCGACTCCATGCTCAACCGCCCAGACAGCCGGGGCCGAGCAGCGCCTTGAGATCGCCCATCAACGCCGACGACGGCGTCACCCGCAGCGACGAATCCAGTTCCAGCGTGGTGATCCGCTCACCGCTGATCAGCCGCAGATGCACCTGCGAGGTGCCCGGGTGGCGGGCCAGCACCTGTTTGAGCGCGCTGACCTTGTCGACGGTGCACTGCCGCGTCGGCAGGCTGACCGCCACCGGCCGGTCCAGCACGGCATTCGAAAAGTCCGGCACCACAAGCTCGTTGGCGATCAGCGAGATCCTGTCGTCGCGGATCGCCACCTTGGCGCCGACCAGCACGACCGCGTCGTCGGCGATCTCCGCACCGAACGTGGAGTAGGTCTGCGGGAAGAACAACACTTCGATGCCACCGGTCAGGTCCTCCAATTGCGCTGAGGCCCAAGGCAAACCGTTCTTGTTGACCCGACGGTTCACCGAGGCGAGGATGCCGCCGACGCGTACCTGGGTGTCGTTGGCGACGTCACCGTCGAGGATGGCGGGGATCTGCGTGTCGACCTGCGCGGTCAGCAGATGCGCGATGCCGTTGAGCGGATGGCCCGACACGTACAGGCCCAGCATCTCGCGTTCGAGCGCGAGCTTGTGCTTGTCCTCCCACTCCTCCTCGGGCACCTTGATCGTGAACACCGCGTCGGTGGCGGTATCGGCGCCGCCGAACAGGTCGAACTGGCCCATCGCCTCGGCCTTCTTGGTGCCCAGCACCGAATCGACGGCGTCGGTGTGCACCAGAAAAAGGCCCTTGCGCGGATGGCCCAGCGAGTCGAACGCCCCCGCCTTGATCAGCGACTCGGTCACCTTCTTGTTGCAGGCGGCGATGTCGATCTTGTTGAGGTAGTCGGAGAAGTCGATGTACTTGCCCTTCTCCGTACGCGTATTGATCAGCGACGCAACGACGTTCGCGCCGACGTTGCGCACCGCGCCCAACCCGTACCGGATGTCCTCGCCCACCGAGGCGAAGTTCACCGCGGACTCGTTGACGTCTGGGGGCAACACCGTGATGCCGAGCCTGCGGCAGTCGGAGAGGTAGACCGCCGCCTTGTCCTTGTCGTCGCCCACCGACGTCAGCAGCCCCGCCATGTACTCGGCCTTGTAATTGGCCTTGAGGTAGGCGGTCCAGTACGACACCAGCCCGTAGCCGGCGGCGTGCGACTTGTTGAACGCGTAGTCGGCGAACGGCAACACGGTGTCCCACAGTGCCTTGATGGCTTTGGCGGAGAAACCGTTGGCCTTCATCCCATCGGAGAAGCCCTCGTACTCCTTGTCGAGTACCTCGCGCTTCTTCTTGCCCATCGCCTTGCGCAGAATGTCGGCTCGGGCCAGCGAGTAGCCCGCCACTTTCTGCGCGATGCGCATGATCTGCTCTTGGTAGACGATCAACCCGTAAGTCTCGGCGAGGATGTCGCGCAGCGGCTCCTCGAGCTCGGGGTGGATGGGTTTGATCCCCTGGCGCCCGTTCTTGCGGTCGGCGTAGTCGTTGTGGGCGTTCATGCCCATCGGGCCGGGCCGATACAGCGCCAGCACCGCGACGATGTCGTCGAACCCGGTGGGCTGCATGCGGCGCAGCAGATCGCGCATCGGGCCGCCGTCGAGCTGGAACACCCCCAGCGTGTCACCGCGGCCCAGCAGCTCATAGGTCGCCGGGTCGTCCATCGGGACGGTGTCCAGATCGAGATCGATACCGCGGTTGGCTTTGATGTTCTCCAACGCGTCACCGATGATCGTCAGGTTGCGCAGCCCGAGGAAGTCCATCTTCAACAGGCCGATTTCTTCGCAGGACGGATAGTCCCAACCGGTGATGATGGCGCCGTCCTGCGGGCGCTTCCACAGCGGGATCGCGTCGATCAGCGGTTCGGAGCTCATGATCACCGCGCACGCGTGCACGCCGGCGTTGCGCACCAAACCCTCTAGGCCACGCGCGGTTTCGTAGATGGTGCGCACGTCGGGGTCGGTGTCGATCAGGCTGCGGACCTCGGCGGCTTCCTTGTACCGCTCGTGGTTGGGATCGGTGATGCCGGCAACCGGGATGTCCTTGGCCATGATCGGCGGCGGCAACGCCTTGGTGATCCGGTCGGCGATCGCGAACCCGGGCTGCCCGTAGTGCACCCGGGCCGCATCCTTGAGCGCCGCCTTGGTCTTGATAGTGCCGAACGTGATGACCTGGGCCACCCGGTCGTTGCCCCACCGCTCGGCGGCGTAGCGCACCATCTCACCGCGGCGGCGGTCGTCGAAGTCGATGTCGATGTCGGGCATCGACGCGCGTTCGGGGTTGAGGAAGCGCTCGAACAGCAACCCGTGCTCGATCGGGTCGATGTCGGTGATCCGCAGCGCGTAGGCGACCAGCGACCCCGCGGCCGATCCGCGGCCCGGGCCCACCCGGATGTCGACCGAGCGCGCGTAGTTGATCAGGTCAGCCACGATCAGGAAGTACGACGGGTAGCCCTTCGCGCAGATGACGTCGATCTCGTAGGCCGCGCGGTCGACGTAGTGCTGCGGCACCCCGGCCGGGAAGCGTCGCGCCAGCCCCGCGTCGACCTCGTGACGCAGCCACGACGCCTGGTCGTGACCTTCTGGCACCGGAAAGGTCGGCATCCGATCGCGCTGTTCCCACACGTCGGCGTAGGACGACACGCGCTCGGCGATCAACAAAGTGGCATCGCAGGCGCCCGGAACCTGGTCGTCCCACAGGGCGCGCATCTCGGCGGCCGACTTCAGGAAATAGCCGTCGCCGTCGAACTTGAACCGGTTGGGATCCGAGAGCGTCTTGCCGGTCTGGATGCACAACAGCGCCTCGTGGTTCTGGGCGGCGTCGCGGGTGACGTAGTGGCAGTCGTTGGTGGCCAGCGGCGGGATGCCGAGCTTGCGGCCGATCTCCAGCAGGCCCTCACGCACCCGCCGTTCGATGTCGAGGCCGTGGTCCATCAACTCGAGGAAGAAGTTGTCGGGCCCGAAGATCTCGCGCCACTTGGCGGCCGCCTCCAGCGCCTCGCGGTCATGGCCGAGCCGCAGCCGGGTCTGCACCTCTCCGGAGGGACAGCCGGTGGTCGCGATGATGCCCGCGGCGTGTTCGGCGATGAGTTCGGCGTCCATCCGTGACCACTTGCCCAACTGGCCCTCGAACGACGCCAGCGACGACAGCTTGAACAGGTTGCGCAGCCCGGTCGCGTTCTCGGCGACCATCGTCATGTGGGTGTAGGACCCGCTGCCCGAGACATCGTCGCTTTTCTGGCTCGGATCACCCCACAGGATGCGCTTGGTGTCGAACCGCGACGCCGGGGCGATGTAGGCCTCGACCCCGATGATCGGCTTGATGCCGACCTCGGTCGCCTTGTTGTAGAACTCGCTGGCGCCGAACATGTTTCCGTGATCGGTCATGCCGACCGCCGGCATCTCCAGCCGCTGCGCCTCGGTCAGCATCGGCGTGATCTTCGCGGCGCCGTCCAGCATCGAGTACTCGGTGTGGTTGTGGAGGTGCACGAAGGACGAGGAGTTCATAGGCCGCCAAGTCTAGGACGGTGCACCGACACTGCTGGGCGTGTCGCGCTGCGTGTCTCTGGCCGGCGCGGCGCGGCGCTATCGGCCGCAGGTGCGCGACTACTCCGGGGTCGGCGCGACGGTGAGCGGACGCGGCTGTGGCTGACCGTCCAGCAACCGTCCGACCAGCAGTCGATGGAGTTGCTTGGCAATTTCATCGACCTCGCCGGGCGGGTGCACGAAGCCGGCGAAAAAGCCCATCCCCCAAAACATCGCGGACAGCAGGTCGGCGACGGCGGACGCGTCGACGTCGGCGCGGATCTCCCCGCGCCGCACCGCATCTTCGGCCATCCAGCGATAGAACCCGCTCACCGCGTCGGCAATGGGCGAGCTGCTGCCGCGCAGCGTGGGGCTACGGTGCAGTTCCAGGCGCGACGCGATCACGAACCGGGTGGCCGAGCCGTCGGGAGTGTCGGCTCGCCGTACGGCGGTGACGAACGCCGCGAGCTGTTTCAGCAGGCTCTGCTCGCGTTTGGCGGCCGCGATGCACTCGGAGACCATCGCGCAGGCGTCGGCCGCCAGCTCATCGTAGATCTGGTCTTTGGTGTCGAAGTAGTAGTGCATCGTCGGGCGGCTGAACCCGCAGCGCTGCGCGATGGCCTGGAAGGTCGTGGCCTCGTAGCCGCGTTCGCTGAACACGTCGCGTGCCGCGCGCAGGATGGTCGCGCGCGTCTCGGTGGAATCGGATCCGGCCGGCCGGCCGCGGCCACGATTACCTCGCGGCCCACCGCGCGCCGGCTGGCTCACACAGGTCACGAGCAAACGCTATGGCATAGCTGCATCAAGGTCAACAGCAACGCCTACTCGCCGCGCGGGAGGTCAGCCGTCGGCGGCCAGCGCCAGCGCGCGCCGATCGACACGGGCGCGCCGCACCGCGTCGACGCTGAACACCAGCAGCGCCAGCCAGATCAGCGCGAAGCCCAGCCAGCGTGCCGGCGGCATCGGCTCCCCACCGATCACCACGCCCCAGGCCATCTGCAGGGCCGGGTTCAGGTAGAACAACACGCCGAGTGTCGCCAACGGCAGCCGCTGAGCCGCAGCGGCGAAGAGCAGCAACGGAATTGCGGTCACCGGTCCGGCCAGCAACAGCAGCGCAGCCTGGTCGGGTCCGTGGTTGACGAAGTGCGCTTGGCCGACGGCCTGCAACCACACCAGGTAGCCGATCGCCGCCGGCAGCGCCCACAGCGTTTCGACCGTCACGCTCACCCGCGGGTCGGCGGCGACCACCTTCTTGATCAGCCCGTAGAGACCGAACGACACCGCGAGCACCAGCGCGATGTACGGCGGCCCGCCGACCTCGACGGTCAGGATCGCGACCGCGACGACCGCCAGCGTCAGCGCCACCACCTGCCACCGGCCCAGCCGCTCGCCGAAGATCACCACCCCCAGCGCCACGCTGATCAACGGGTTGATGAAGTACCCGAGCGCGGCGTCCACCACGTGCCCGTTGGTGACGGCCCAGATGTAGGTGCCCCAGTTGATCGCGATGAACGCCGAGGCGGCCAGCAGTTGCATCCAGCTCCGTCTGCTGAGCCGACGGAGGTCACCGAGGCGGTGGGTGAACGCGAGGATCGCCAGCAGGAACACCGCGCTCCACACGAAGCGGTGCGCCAGCACCTCGGTGGCGGTCGCGGGCAGCAACAGCAAAAAGAACCCCGGGCACAACCCCCACCAGACATAGGCCCCGACCCCGAACAGCAACCCGGATCGGCGCGGCTGGGTCACAGTTCGTGATTGCGCAGCACGTCCAGCGCGTGCTGCAGATCGGCCGGGTACGGGCTGGTGATCTCCACGCGCCGCCCGTCAGCCGGATGCGCGAACGCCAACGACCTGGCGTGCAGCCACTGGCGGGTCAGGTCGAGCCGTTTCGCCAGGGTGGGGTCCGCGCCGTAGGTGAGGTCACCGACGCAGGGGTGGTGCAGCGCGGCGAAGTGCACCCGGATCTGGTGGGTGCGTCCGGTTTCCAGCTCGACATCGAGCAGGCTCGCGGCCTGATGCGCCTCGAGGGTGTCGTAGTGGGTGACGCTGTGCCTGCCGTGCTCGGTGACCGCGAACTTCCAGTCGTGGCCCCGGTGGCGCCCGATCGGCGCGTCGATGGTTCCGCTCGACGGATCCGGATGCCCTTGCACCAGCGCGTGATAGCGCTTCTCGACGGTGCGCTGCTTGAACGCCCGCTTCAGCACCGTGTACGCGCGCTCGGACAGCGCCACCACCATGACCCCCGAGGTGCCGACGTCGAGGCGGTGCACGATGCCCTGGCGCTCGTGGATGCCTGACGTGCTGATGCGAAACCCGGCGGCGGCCAGTCCCCCGAGCACCGTCGGCCCGGTCCACCCGACGGTGGCATGGGCGGCCACGCCGGGCGGTTTGTCGACCGCCACGATGTCGGCGTCCGAGTACAGGATCGCCATGCCCTCGATCTCGACGGGCGTATTCTCAACCGGCGCAGGGGCTTCCGGCAGCTGCACGTCCAACCACGCGCCGGCGGTCAGCTTGTCGGACTTGCCGACCCGCGCGCCGTCGAGGTTGATGCCGCCGTCGTCGGCCATCGCGGCGACCGCCGTGCGCGACAACCCGAGCAGCCGCGCCAATCCGGCGTCCACGCGCATCCCTGCCAGCCCGTCGGGGACCGGCATCGAGCGGCTGACCATCAGCCGCCTTCGTCGCCGGACGTGCGCCGACCGACCGTGTCGAAGTCGAACCCGAACAGCGACAACACCACCAGCAGGATGGCCCCGCCGACCACTGACGGGTCGGCCACGTTGAACACCGGCCACCAGCCGATGGACAGGAAGTCGACGACGTGGCCGTGCAGCGGGCCCGGCGAGCGGAAGAACCGGTCGACCAGGTTGCCCATCGCCCCGCCGAGGATCATGCCGAGCCCGACCGCCCACCACGGCGACACCAGCCGCCGGCCCATCCAGATGATGCCGATCACCACGCCGGTCGCGATCAGGGTCAGCACCCACGTGTAGCCGGTGGCCATCGAGAACGCGGCCCCGGAGTTGCGCACCAGCGTCCAGGTGACGGTGTCACCGATGATCGACACCGGCTGACCGGGCGTCAGGAGTTTGACCGCGAGCACCTTGGTGATGATGTCGGCGGCCAGCACCACCGCGGCGACGGTGAGCAGCATCCGCAGCCGGCGTTTCGGCGCAGGCTGCGGCGCCGCGTCGGCATGGGTGGCGTCGTGCTCCCCCTCGTCGGTCACGGGCCGGGCTTCATCAGTCACTCCTCCATCATTCCAAAGATTCGATGAGGAAGAATTCGGCCCATGGCTCGTCTCGTCGTCGTCACCACGGGTGGCACCATCGCCGCGGCCGCCGGCGATGACGGCATCAAGCGCCCGTCGCGCAGCGGAGCGGATCTGACCTCGGGTCTCGACGTCGAGGTCGTCGACCTGATGGCCGTCGACAGCTCGCAGCTGACCCCGGCCGACTGGGACCGAATGCGCGCGGCGCTGCCCGGTGACGCCGCCGGTGTGGTGATCACCCACGGGACCGACACCATGGAGGAGACGGCGCTGTGGTTGGAGCTCACCTACGACGGCGCGGTGCCGGTGGTGCTCACCGGCGCCCAGCGCAGCGCTGACGCCGCCGACGCCGACGGACCCGGCAACCTGCGTGACGCGCTGACGTTGGCGGCCAGCCCCGCGGCCCGCGGCCTGGGTGTCGCGGTGAGCTTCGCGAACACGGTCTGGCAGCCGCTGGGGCTGCACAAGCAGACCACCGACGACCTGCAGTGCTTCGCCGGCCGGGCGCTGGGCACCGTCGCCGACGGTGACGTCACGCTGCACGGCGACAAGGAGCGGCCGTATTTCGGCGCGCTGTCGGCGGCGACGGGGCCGCGGGTCGACATCGTCGCGGCGTATCCGGGTGCGGACGCGGCGGCGCTGGATGCGTATGTGGCGGCGGGAGCGCAAGGCATCGTGGTCGAGGCGCTCGGCGCGGGCAACGCCGGGCAGGCGCTGATCGACGGGGTGCGGCGGCACTGCGATGCGGGTGTCGCGGTGGCGGTGACCACGCGGGTTCCCGGCGGGCGGGTCACCGCCAGCTACGGTCCCGGCGCCGAACTGGTCGACGCGGGCGCCGTCGTGGTGCCGCGGCTGCGGACGCCGCAGGCCCGGGTGCTGCTGATGGCGGCGCTGGGCGCCGGCTGTCCGGCCGCGGACGCGTTCGCCCGCTGGGGCTGATAGAGAGGAGCGGTGACCGTTCGTTGCGCCGCCGCCGCCGCTGGGCTCGTCGGCCTGATCCTGATCGCGACGCCGATCGCGAGCGCCCAACCGGCGCCCGACCAAAACGTCAAGGACATCCGCGCCTACCCGCTGGCCCAGGGCCGCTACAGCACCCCCGACGACTTCTATTTCGTGTTCTTCAGAACACCCGACGGCCGCGCCTGCGGGATCGGGCCCAACGGCGGTCCGGTGGGCTGCGACGCCGTGCCGGCCGACGCGCCGCCGGACACCAACCAGACCGTCGTCAACAGTTGGGCGCCCGCGCAGTACCGCCACTCCGACACCGCGGCGTTCACCCGCGACGTCGACGTGCTTCCGGTCGGGTACCGGCTGGAGAACTGGGGCGCCACCTGCGCCGTCGAAGACGAGAACGTGGTGCGCTGCCAGACCTACAACTCACACGGGTTCACGCTGGGCCGCGGCTACGGTGAGCTCTGGTAGCGGTTGAGCTGCTCCAGATAGTCCGACCAGTCCAGGCTGTCGACCGGGTTGGCGCGGGTGATGTCGGCGCTGTCGTCGGGAAAGGTGCGCGCCACACCGGGCCCGGTGCTGCGGGTCTCGAAGCGCACCGTCATCACGCCGTGCCCGGCGCCCTGGATCCAGCCGTGCCCGTGCTCGGTGTGGGTCACATCGTCCCCGATGCGCCAGGCCGGGGCGGTGGCCGCCTCGTCGGTCAACGTCGGCGGCAGCTCGGTGTCGGACACCTCCTCTGCGACCAGGTCCAGATCCGGGAACAGTGATTCCTGACGCACTTCTGACAGTCCCGAAAAGCCAACGCCGACAAGGCGGATCGGGCCGATCTCGACCGGGTCGAGCAGCAGCCGGCGGGCGGTGGCGATCAGCGTGGCAGCGTCGACGGTGGCGTACGGCAGGGTCGCCGAGCGGGTGAGGATGCTCATGTCGGATTTCCTCAGCTTGACGGTGACCGTGCGCGCGCCGCGGCCGTCCTTCTGCAGCCGGGTGTGGGCATGTTCGCCGATGGTGGCGACCGCCTCGCGCAGCTGATCCAGGGTGATCAGGTCCGTGGGGAAGGTCGATTCGGCGCTGATCTGTTTGGCCGGGGCGTTCTCGGCGACGGGACGCTCGTCGATGCCTCTGGCGAGCCGGTGCAGTGCCGGCCCGACGGTGCCGCCGAGGATGTTGGCGGCTTCGGCGTCGCTCAGCGCGGCGAAGGACCCGATGGTCTCGATGCCGAGCCGGTGCAGCTTTTCCTCGGCGACCGGGCCGATCCCCCACAGCCGGCGCACCGGCAACCCGTCGAGCAGCTCGCGCTCCTCGTCGCGGCGCACCACCCGGATGCCGTCGGGCTTGGCCAGGTCGGAGGCGATCTTGGCGACCTGCTTGCCCGAGCCCGCGCCGACGGAGGCCACCAACCCGGTCTCGTCGAACACCCTGGCCTTCAATGCGCGGCAGAATGCCTGCACCTCGTCGCCCGATGCGCCCGCCAGCTCTGCCGGCTCCCCGAACGCTTCGTCGAACGAAAGTTGTTCCAGCACAGGCACGGCCGTGCGGACGGTGTCGAACACGCGGCGGCTCGCGACCCCATAGACCACGCCGCGCGGCGGCAACACGACGGCCGAGACGCCGACCAGCCGGCGCGCCTGGTGCATCGGCATCGCCGATCGGGCCCCGAACACCCGCGACTCGTAGCTGGCGCCCGCGACCACGCCCCGGCCGCCCAGCCCACCCACCAGCACCGGGCGCCCGCGCAGCGTCGGGCGGGTCAGCTGCTCGACCGACGCGAAGAACGCATCCATGTCGAGGTGCAGCACCCAGCGACCGTCCACACCTGCCGATGCTATTGCCGCCGTGACATCCTGGCGGGGTGGCTAGGGATGAAGTCGCGATCACCGACGAGAGCATTCGGCTCGGCCAGTTCCTCAAGCTCGCCGGGCTGATCGATTCCGGCGCCGATGCCAAGGCCGTCATCGCCAACGGTCTGGTCAGCGTCAACGGCGAGGTCGAGCGCCGGCGCGGGCGAAAGCTCAGTGCCGGTGACGAGGTGTCGCTGGCCGGGCGCACCGCGGTGGTCGTCGGCCGCTAGCGGCCCGCGGGCGGCCCCTACCCTTCCCGCCGAACGTGGGGTTAGGACACGCAAATTCGCGATATGCGTACATCGACCCCACACTCGGCGCCCAGGGGCTCGGCGGCTGCTGGGTCGGCGGCTGGGCCTGGGCGTCGGGCGTTACGCCTTGGCGAGCGCCACCCGCACGCCGTCACCAATCTCGGTTGCGTCGGTCGGCTCGCCGAACTCGAAGCTGGTCGCCAGGATTTCTCCGGCGATCAGGTCCTTGTGGGTCTGTGCCCACGCCTGACGCTCCTGCGGAACCGCGATGACGACGGAGATCCGGTCGGACACGTCCAGGCCCGTCGACTTGCGCAGATCCTGGAGTTCACGGATGCGGTCCTTGGCCCAGCCTTCGGCTTCCAGCTCGGGCGTCACGGTCGCATCCAGCACCACCAGGCCCGCCCCGTCCGGCAGCGCCGCGGTGTAGTCGGGGTCCGCGGCCACCAGCCGCGAGCTGTACTCCTCGGGCGCGAGCACCGCCGGACCCGCGGTCAGCGTCCCGTCGGGGTTGGCGACGGCCTGCCCGGCCTTGACCGCCTTGATCGCCGCCTGCACGTCCTTGCCGAGCCGCGGCCCAGCCACCTTCGCGTTGACGGTCAGCTCGAAGCGCCCGTAGGCCGCGATATCGTCGGTCAGCTCCACCGCCTTGACGTTGAGCTCGTCGGCGATCAGGTCGGTGAACGGTTCCAGGCGTTGCGGGTTCTCCACCGCCACAGTCAGTTTCGGCAGCGGCAGCCGCACCCGCAGCTTTTTGGCCTTGCGCAACGACGAGCCCGCGGAGGCCACCTCGCGGATCTGGTCCATGGTCGCGACGAGGTCGGGGTCGGCGGGCAGCAGGTCTGCTTCCGGCCAGTCGGTCAGATGCACCGACCGCTCCCCCGTCACGCCGCGCCATATCACCTCGGTGACCAACGGCAGCAGCGGCGCCGCCAGCCGCGCGGTGACCTCCAGCACGGTGTGCAGCGTGTCGATCGCGTCGGGGTCTTCCTCCCAGAACCGCGAACGTGACCGCCGCACATACCAGTTCGTCAACGCATCGGTGAACTGGCGCAGCTCGTCACAGGCGCCGGAGATGTCGCAGACGTCCAGCGCGTCGGTGAGGTCGTCGCGCAGCGCGGCGAGCTTGGCCAGGATGTAGCGGTCCAGCACGTGCGTCGAGTCGGTGCGCCAGGTGCCCTTCTTCGGCGCGTACAGGCACAAAAACGTATAGGCGTTCCACAGCGGCAGCAGCACCTGGCGCACGCCGTCGCGGATGCCCTGCTCGGTGACGATCAGGTTGCCGCCGCGCAGGATCGGTGAGGCCATCAGGAACCAGCGCATCGCGTCGGAACCGTCGCGGTCGAACACCTCGGTCACGTCGGGGTAGTTGCGCAGCGACTTGCTCATCTTCTGCCCGTCGTTGCCCAACACGATCCCATGTGCCACACAGGTTTTGAATGCTGGCTTGTCGAACAGCGCGGTGGCCAGCACGTGCAGCGTGTAGAACCAGCCGCGAGTCTGGCCGATGTACTCGACGATGAAGTCGCCCGGAAAATGCGCCTCCTCGGTGTCAGATCCGAGGAACCAGTCGGCGTTCTCGAACGGGTAGTGCACCTGCGCGAACGGCATCGACCCGGAGTCGAACCACACGTCGAGCACGTCTTCGATGCGCCGCATGGTCGAACGTCCGGTGGGGTCGTCGGGGTTGGGCCGGGTCAACTCGTCGATGTAGGGCCGGTGCAGGTTGTCGGGGCGCACCCCGAAATCGCGCTCCAACTCGTCGAGGCTGCCGTAGACGTCGACGCGCGGATAGGCCGGATCGTCGGACTTCCACACCGGAATCGGCGTGCCCCAGTACCGGTTTCGCGAGATCGACCAGTCCCTGGCGCCGGCCAGCCACTTGCCGAACTGACCGTCCTTGACGTGTTCGGGATACCACGTGATGTCCTGGTTCAGCTCCACCATGCGGTCGCGGAAGTCGGTGACCTTGATGAACCATGACGACACCGCGCGGTAGATCAACGGGTTACGGCAGCGCCAGCAGTGCGGATAGGAGTGGTCGTAGGTCTCGTGGCGCAACAGCACCGCGCCGTTGACGGCTGCGCCCCCGGTGCCGTTCTTCAGGTCCCGGATGATCTGGGCGTTGGCGTCGAAGACGTGCTGGCCGGCGTAGTCGGGCACGGTCGCGTCGAACCGGCCCTTGGCATCGACCGGTGTGACGGCGACGATGCCCGCGGCCGTCGCGGTGGCCATGTCGTCCTCGCCGTAGGCCGGCGACATGTGCACGATTCCGGTGCCGTCCTCGGTGCTGACGAAGTCGGCGGGCAGCACCTGAAACGCGTTCTGCGCCTTCGCGTCGTCCACGAAGTACGGGAACGGCGGCAGATAACGGGTACCGAGCAGGTCGCGGCCGGTGACGGTGCCCAGCACCTCGGGTTCGTCGCCGAGTTCGCGGGCGTAGGCCGCCACCCGCGCCTGGGCCAGCAGGTAGCGCCTGCCGTCGGGGCCCTGCACGTGGGCGTAGGTGACGTCGGGGTGCACGGCGACGGCCTGGTTGGACGGCAGCGTCCACGGGGTGGTGGTCCAGATCAGCAGGTAGGCACCCTCGAACGGCCCGCCGCTGACCCGGAAGCCGACGGTGATCGCCGGATCCTGTCGGCTCTGGTAGACGTCGTCGTCCATCCGCAGCTCGTGGCTGGACAACGGGGTCTCGTCGTTCCAGCAGTACGGCAGCACGCGGTTGCCTTCGTAGGCCAGGCCCTTGTCCCAGAGCTGCTTGAACGCCCAGATCACCGACTCCATGAAGCCCAGATCCAGCGTCTTGTAGTCGTTGTCGAAGTCCACCCAGCGGGCCTGCCGGGTGACATAGGCCCGCCATTCGTCGGTGTATCTGAGCACCGAGGCGCGGCAGGCGTCGTTGAACTTCTCGATGCCCATCTCTTCGATCTGCGCCTTGTCGGTGATGCCGAGCTGGCGCTGCACCTCGAGTTCGGCGGGCAGTCCGTGGGTGTCCCAGCCGAACCGGCGCTCCACCTTGTAGCCGCGCATGGTGCGGTAGCGCGGCACGATGTCTTTGACGTAGCCGGTGAGCAGGTGCCCGTAGTGCGGAAGGCCGTTGGCGAACGGCGGGCCGTCGTAGAACACGTACTCCGGTGCATCGGCGCGACGGGCGATGCTGGCGCGGAACGTGTCGTCGCGGTCCCAGTAGGCCAGCACATCGGTTTCCAACGCCGGGAAGTTCGGTGCTCCGCTGCTCGGCTTCGGATAGGCGGTCACGGGTCTCCTGTGCCTCTGGTCGGCCTCCGGCCTCGGAAGCCTGATGGCAGCCTCCAGCCTCGGAAGCCTCATATCGTCAAGGCACGGGGACGACGTCGCGCGGTGCGCGAGCGCCGCGGTACCACCCCGCTTGCGCACCACTCGGTGCGCCGCTCACTTCGGGCGTTGACGGGCCCACCCGTTCGGTTCTACTGGGCTGGATCAGCCGTTCTTCCGAAGGCTCCCCGGTGATGGCCGGATCGGTGCCGATGACCCGATTCTAATGGTCAGAACGGAGGCAACGCGTCCGAGGTCATCTCGTAGAGCGCCAGCGGGAACTGCTCGCACAGTTCAGTGATCGTATGGCTGGCGAACCGGCCGGTGTCATACCACCAATCGATGTGGATGTCGCCGTCGGCGCGATACATCCGCACCTCCAGCAGGTGGCCGAGGGCCGGCGGCGTCTCCTGCACGGGTTCGGGCCCGGCGGGCACCTCGCCGATGAAGTTGAAGTACACCTCCGACGGGTCCGACGCGACGCTTTCGCAGGCCGCCGCCAGCGCACGGTGCACCCCGGCGAGGACTTCGGTGGCGCTCATCTGGTGTGAGGTCGCACACGCCAGCGGCACGGCATCGAGGAGCGGGCCGCGTCCGCTGGCGACATCGACCGCGACGATCCCCTCGCCCAGGGTGCGGGCGATGGTCCGGGTCAGCGCCGCCAGCAGGATCTCCCCGGCGGGCAGACCCAGCCATTCGGTGGCGCCGTCCAGTTCGGCGGTCAACTCCTCGTTCGCCGGTGTGGCCAGCTTCGCCATCGCGGCGGAATCGCTCGGAACCGCGGCCGAGGCGACGTCGTAGTCAGCGATGCTGACTGTTGCTAGAGCAAAAATGCCGAGCGGGTGCCCAGCATCTTTTGTCGGCGAATCCAGAAAGGGAGCAACCATGGGCATCAAGATAGCGGACATGTCCCAAATTTGGGAGACCCCTCCCAAAACTGTGACGGCAGTGTCAATTAAGGCAACCATTTCCAGTTTGCGGTTGGCACTGCCCAAGCTCAGGAGATTGGTTTAAGGTATGAGGGTGCCACGCACCGACGAGAACGGCAGACAGCTCAAGGCCCTGCTCGACTATCTCCTCGACGGAGAAGTCGAAGCCAAGGACATCTACGACGCGCTGGGGACGTCGAGCAGCACGTATTACCGGCGTATCAAGGAATCCGACTATCCCGACGCCGAAGAGCTGCGGCGGGTCGCTGAAAGGTTCGATCTCAGCTACCCGGACCTGCAAATCAGGTTCGGCCTGATGAGCCGGCAAGAGGTGTGGAACTACGTCGAGTCCCCGGCTTTCACGGTCACTGCTGTACGTGAAGCGAAAGCCACACGCACGTCGCGGCCCCCCAAACTTTCTTCGCTCAAGCCACGCAGTGACGCGCCTCCGCTCTAGCCCTATACTTTGCTGAGTACACCGCGGCTCAAAGGCGAATCAAATGGCTCTCGCGACGCTTATCGTGATAACACTTTGCTGTATCGCGTGGAGCTTGTGGATCCGTCGCGTCACGTGGTCGTCGCGCTGGGAGTTTGCGGCAACGCTGAACATCGCCTTGCAAGGCGGCGCTGTTTTGCTGATGTCGCCGTGGGCCTCCGAGACGGTCGGCGTGGTGCTGCACTCGCTCACCGGCAAATACAATCTCGAGGACTACATCGGCCACGACCTCTACATCGTCGCCGCCTCCGCGGTCGTGTACAACACCTTGGGCCGGCTGCAAGACGACCATGACCTGCAGCGGTCGTTCAAGCAGTACGTCGAGTTGCCCGCGACGTTGTGCATCCCGCTGCTGCTGGTCACCTTCACGCTCGGCAACGGCGCCAAGATCTACCGGCCCGACTTCTTCACGGTGCCCACGGACTTCTGGCTCAACATGTACTGGCTGCTGCTGTGCGCCACCCTGATCTACTTGCTGGGCTACGGTGCGCGGGCGTTGATGGTGCTTCGTCAGGATCCGCGCTCACGCAAGGTCGCCAACATCTACCTCGTTGCCTCGGCTTCGGGTGTGGCCGCTTGCCTGGCCCGGCTCGCCACCGCGTTCATCCCTCAGCTGCAGGCGTGGGACAACGGCTCGGTGATCGTGTGGGTGTTCGCGTGCGGTTGCGGTGCCGGGTTCGCGATCACCTCGGCGGAGTCGTGGCGCAACAAGACCAAGTGGTTCACCAGCGCGAACTCCTGACCGCTAGCCCGCGACCGGCTTGAGCGCCGGGTAATACGGCGCGCCGAACTCCGGCACCGTCTGGTAGCCCCGCCGGCGCGCCCTGGCGGCGTCGCGCCGGATCAACGTCCCCAGCGCGGCGAACGTGACCTGGTCGAAGACCATCCTGGTGAGCAGCCGGTTGTGCACGAAACCGAACGACAGCCCGGTCGACGGGTCGGCCCAGCCGACCGAGCCGGCCAGCCCGGCATGCCCGAAGCCGGGCAGGAACCCCGGCGGGAACGGCACGGAGTGATAGCCCAGGTTGAAGCTCAACGGCACGAAGATGTTTCGGTCCGGCCAGTACACCGGCTTGCCGGTCAGGCCCGCGACCCGCTCCTGGGACAGGAACTGGTTGTCGTCGACGCGCCCGCCGTTGGCGATCGCACCGTACATCTTGGCCAGCGCCCTGGCGGTGGCCACCCCGTTGGCCGCCGGGATCTCGGAGTCCAGAAACGGTGTGTCGCCCTGCACGACAGCCTTCATGCCCGGGAAGTACATCGAACCGAACATGCCCGATATGCCCAGCGCGGCCACACGGGGCGCGACGAAGTTGAACACCGGATTGGCCATCGTGCCCTGCGGCGCGAGGATCTGAGCGGCACGGGTCGGCGCCGCTGCCGGCGGTCGGCCCAGATGCAGCCCGTCGGTGTTGAGCGGTTCGGCGAGCTCCTCGCGAATCAGATCGCGCATGCCCTTGCCCGTGACCGCGCGGCCCAGCCCCGACATCAACCAGCCGTAGGTCAGCGCGTGATAGGCCTGATGCCCGTACAGCAGCCGGTTCACCGGCGCGGCCGCGACGCGCTTCTCCATCGCCTGGTGGTTGAGCAACTCGGCTTTGGTGCAGCCGTTGAGGTGTGACAGCCCGGCGCGGTGCTGCATCACCTCGCGCACGGTGATCGCGGCCTTGCCGTTGGCGCCGAACTCGGGCCAGTACTTGGCGACCGGCCGGTCGTAGTCGATCAGCCCGCGGTCGGCCAGCCGATGGATGACGGTGGAGGCCATGCCTTTGGTGACCGAGAAGACCATCGCGCCGGTGTCGGCGGTCCAGTACTCGGTGCCGCGCCGGTCGGCGTACCCGGTCCACACGTCGACAACCGGTTCACCGTGCAGGTAGACCGCCAGCGCGCCGCCGCCGAACCGGCGGCCGGGAAAGAGCTGCGAGAAGGTGCGCAGCGTGCACGCGAAGTTCGCGTCGGCCGCGCCTTGGATACCGCGCGGGAGCGCGGCGCTGCGCTCCCGATTATTGACGTCCGCCACAATGAATATAATTTACCCGTTAGCCCGGCAAATAAACCAGGCGTTACCCATTTGTGATTCAGCGCAGTTCAGCGGCATCGAGAAGTTGTTGTGCAGCAAGCGCAGGGGTCAGCTCGCCCGACTTGACCTGGCGCTCGACCTCGGCCCGCATCTCCTTTACTGCCGGATGTGACAGCACACGGTCCAGCACGGCGTCGCGCACCATCGACCAGGTCCAGTTGACCTGCTGGTCACGGCGGCGCGCCTCGAACTCCCCCGCCTCGGTCAGCACCCGGCGGTGCTCGAGCACGGTGTCCCACAACTCGGCGAGGCCGACACCTTCCAGCGCGCTCATCGTGAGCACCGGCGGGCGCCACAGCGTCTCGCGCGGATAGATCAGCCGGATCGCCTGGGACAGCTCGCGGGCGGCCTTTCTGGCCTCGATCGCGTGCTCGCCGTCGGCCTTGTTCACCACGACGACGTCGGCGAGCTCGAGAACGCCTTTCTTGATGCCCTGCAACTGATCTCCGGTGCGCGCCAGGGTCAGGAACACGAAGGTGTCCACCATGTCGGCGACCGTCACCTCGGACTGCCCGACGCCGACCGTCTCGACCAGGATGACGTCGAAGCCGGCGGCCTCCAACAGCACGATGGTCTCCCGCGTCGCCTTGGCGACCCCGCCCAGGGTGCCCGACGTCGGCGACGGGCGGATGTAGGCGTCGGGGTGCACCGCCAGCCGCGCCATCCGGGTCTTGTCGCCGAGGATCGAACCGCCGGTGCGGGTCGACGACGGGTCGACGGCCAGCACCGCGACCCGATGGCCCTGCTCGATCAGGTACATGCCCAGCGCCTCGATCGTCGTCGACTTGCCGACCCCGGGCACCCCGGTGATACCGATGCGCATCGCGTCACCGGCGGCCTCCGGTGTCAGCTCGAGCAGCAGCTTCTGGGCCTGTTCACGGTGATCGGAGCGGGTCGACTCGACCAGCGTGATCGCCTTGGCCAGCGCGGCGCGGTCCCCCTCCGAAATCCCCGACGCAAGCTTGGTGGCGACCATTTAGCTCAGCTGGTATCCCAACCGCTCGGCCAGCTTCTTCAGCAGACCGATCGCGGCGTCGGCGATCACGGTGCCCGGCGGGAAGATCGCGGTGGCTCCGGCGGCGTACAGCTCGTCGAAGTCGCCGGGCGGGATCACGCCGCCGACCACGATCATGATGTCGGGCCGACCGACCTCGGCCAGCGCCTCGCGCAGCGCGGGCACCAGCGTCAGGTGTCCCGCGGCCAGCGACGAGACGCCGACCACGTGCACGTCGTTGTCGGCGGCTTGCCGGGCCACCTCCTCGGGGGTGGAGAACAGCGAGCCGACGTCGACGTCGAAGCCGATGTCGGCGAACGCCGTCGCGATGACCTTCTGCCCGCGGTCGTGGCCGTCCTGCCCCATCTTGGCCACCAGGATGCGCGGCCGACGCCCGTCGGCCTCGGCGAACTTCTGCACCAACTCGCTAGCGCTTGAGATGTTGCTGACCTTTCCGACTTCGTCGCGGTAGACCCCGGCGATGGTACGGATCTCGGCCTGATGGCGGCCCCAAACCTGCTCCAACGCATCGGAAATCTCGCCGACGGTGGCTTTGGCGCGGGCGGCGTTGACGGCGAGCTCGAGCAGGTTGTTCTCCAATCCGGAACCGTCGGATTCCGCGGCGCGGCTCAACGCCTGCAGCGCGGCGTCGACGGCGCCCTGATCGCGCTCGGCCCGCAGCTGCGCCAGCTTGGCGAGCTGTTCGGCGCGCACCCTGCTGTTCTCGACCTTGAGCACCTCGATCTCGTGGTCCTCGTCGACCTGGTACTTGTTGACGCCGATCACCGGCTGCGCACCGGAGTCGATGCGGGCCTGGGTGCGTGCGGCGGCCTCCTCGATCCGCAGCTTGGGGACGCCGTCGCTGATCGCCTGCGCCATCCCGCCGTGCTCGTCGACCTCGCGGATGTGTTCGCGGACCTTCTCCACCAGCGCCTGGGTCAGCGACTCGACATAGTAGGAACCGCCCCACGGGTCGATCGGCCTGGTGGTGCCGGACTCCTGCGCCAGCAGTAGCTGCGTGTTGCGGGCGATCCGGGCCGAGAAGTCCGTCGGCAACGCCAGCGCCTCGTCGAGTGCGTTGGTGTGCAGCGACTGGGTGTGGCCCTGGGTGGCCGCCATCGCCTCGATGCAGGTGCGTGCGACGTTGTTGAACGGATCCTGGGCGGTCAGCGACCAGCCCGAGGTCTGCGAATGGGTGCGCAGCGAAAGCGATTTGGGGTTCTTGGGGTCGAACTGCGCGACGAGCTCACTCCACAGCATCCGGCCGGCGCGCAGCTTGGCCACCTCCATGAAGAAGTTCATGCCGATACCCCAGAAGAACGACAGCCGCGGTGCGAACTTGTCGATGTCCAGCCCGGCGTCTAGCCCGGCCTTGATGTACTCGACACCGTCGGCCAGCGTGTAGGCCAGCTCCAAATCCGCTGTGGCACCGGCTTCTTGGATGTGGTAACCCGAAATTGATATCGAGTTGAACTTCGGCATCTTCATGCTGGTGTAGCCGAAGATGTCGGAGATGATCCGCATCGAGGCCTTGGGCGGATAGATGTAGGTGTTGCGGACCATGAACTCTTTGAGGATGTCGTTCTGGATGGTCCCGGCCAGCTTCTCCGGCGGCACCCCCTGCTCCTCGGCGGCCACCACGTACAGCGCCAGGATCGGCAACACCGCGCCGTTCATCGTCATCGACACCGACACCGTCGACAGGTCGATGCCGTCGAACAACTGGCGCATGTCCAGAATCGAATCGATTGCGACGCCGGCCATTCCGACGTCACCCTGCACCCGCGGATGGTCGCTGTCATAGCCGCGGTGGGTGGCCAGGTCGAACGCCACCGACAGACCCTTCTGGCCGGCGGCGAGGTTGCGCCGGTAGAACGCGTTGGATTCGGCGGCGGTGGAGAACCCGGCGTACTGGCGGATGGTCCAGGGCTGGTTGACGTACATGGTCGGATAGGGCCCGCGGATGTAGGGCGGCTCGCCGGGGAAGGTGTCCAGTGGGTAGCCGGCCGCGACGGCCGCGTCCCGGTCGGCGCCGACGTAGACCGGCTTGACGTCGATGCCCTCCGGGGTGTTCCAGGTCAGCTGCTCGGCCGCGTAGCCGTGGGCGGCGGCCGCCGCGTCGATGTGGGCCGCCACGTCGGTCGGCGTCGGAGGCGCCGGGGTCCGGTCGCCGCGCAACGGTACGTCGGCGAAGCTTGCGATATCCGTCCCGGCCACATCGTTGACAGTCATCTCAGGCCCCCAATCTGGTGAGCAGGTCCGACAACACGCTGACCGCGTCGATCTTCGCTGTCAGGTAGCCGTCCGGTTTCGAATCCGCTTGCGCCACCGCTTTTTCCGGTCCGGCCAGCAGCACGTGAGCGACGCCCGCCTTGCGGGCCGCCTCGACGGTGGCCGAGGCCTCGGCCGCATAGCGTGCGTCGGTGCCGCAGATCACCGCCACCTGCGCCGGATTCGCCCGGTCGGCTTCCGGCACGGCTTCGATACCGCCGGCAGCCAACAGGTTGGTCGCGAACGTGGTCCGGATGTTGTGTTCCGCCAGCGGCCCCAGCGGCAACAACTGCACCTGCGGCCTGGCGCCGGTGCGCTCCAGGAACGCGTCGCTGCGGTCCCGCAGCGCTTCGAACCCGGCCGCATAACGGGCCACGCCGGGCAGCACCTCCCCCGGCGGAAGCGGCGGTTCGGCGAGGTTCGGAAACTCGTTGACGCCGGTGACCGCGGTGCGGCGATGCGCGATGTCGGCCGCGCGCCGCTCGGCCACCTCGGCGATCTGTTCGACGACGTAGTCGCGGGCGGCTTGGAAACCACCGCGGGATTCGATGTCCTGGAACTGTTTCCACGCCTGCTCGGCCAGTTGCTCGGTGAGGTCTTCGACGTGCCAGGAACCTCCCGCGGGATCGAGCACCCGTCCGACGTGGGACTCCTCGATGAGCAGCAGCTGAGTGTTCCTGGCGATGCGACGCGCGAAACTGGCTGCGGTGCCGGGAAATCCGCCGTCGATCGCGACATCGAACGGATGCACCTGAACGGTGTCGGCGCCGCCGACCCCGGCGGCGAACGCGGCCAGCGTGGTGCGCAGCATGTTCACCCACGGATCGCGTTTGGCCATCATCGGCAGCGACGTGACCGCGTGCAGGGTCGCCGCCGCGGTGGGCGCACCGATCACCTCGGCCACCCGCGCCCACAGCAGCCGCGCCGCACGCATCTTCGCGATCGTCATGAACTGGTCGTCGTCGGCGGCCAGCCGGAAGCTGATCTGGCGCAACGCATCGGCTCCGCCGACGCCGCCTTCGCCGAGCAGCCGCAGATAGGTCACCGCCGCCGCGATGCTGCCCGCCAGCTCCCACGATGCGTTGGCGCCGATGTTGTGGAACGCCGGGCCATCGACCGTGATGGCCCGCACGTGTCCGCCGTGGCCGGTGATCTGCGCCGCGGTGCGCACGACGTCGGCGACGTCGGGCGCGGGCCTGCCGCTGACCGCGGCCGTCAGCGGATCGGCACCCAAATCCAGCGACAACCGGGCGCGTTGGTCGTCGTCGAAGTCGGTCAGCAGGGCCAGCGCCGCCTCGGCCGCGGCGACGTAATCGGGCCCCGCGTCCAGCACCACCGGCACCAGATCGAGGAACACGCCGTCGAGCAACCGGTCGAGTTCGGCCGCGGCCACGCCGTCGGGCTCGCCGATCTTGAGCACCAGGCCGCTGACGCCTTCGGTCAACGCGAGCAGCAGCGCCCCGTTCTGCTCACCAGCGGCGGTCGAGCCGTTGGCCGGGAAGGCCTCGACCACCTTCCATCCGGCCTTGACGTCGCGCAGCGCATCCCCGCCGCGCACGTAGGGCCACTGGCCCGGCAGCGGATGCTCGGCAACCGCGTCGAGGCCGGTGTACAACGGCCGGATCGGAAAGCCTTCGTAGGTGGGCGAGTCCAGCAGCCGTTCGGGCTCGGGGGGCAGATCGGCGGGTTCCTGCTTGGTGCTCTTCGCCAACACCCCGGCCACGGCCGAGCGCCAACGCTGGAGATCGGCTTCGCTCGCAGTGGATTTCTGCACGCCATCAGGCTAAATGATCGCCTTTGGGCCGTTGTCCGCCGGGCAGCCGACTTCCCGCGGCGCTGACCGCAGATATCCGGCGGTGTTCCGTACTCTTAGTAGGCGTGAACACCGTCGTCAGCACCCTGCGCGCGGTCCGTGCAGCGGTGATCGTCACGGCCACCGGCCTGTCCCGGCGACGCGTCGTCACCATCGTCACCGCGATTGTGATCCTCATCGCATTCGCGCTGCTCGTGCCGCTGCCGACCGCGATCCAACTGCGCGACTGGGCCACCTCGGTCGGCCCCTGGTTTCCGCTGGCGTTTCTGGGCGCGCACATCGTGGCGACGGTCTTCCCGTTTCCGCGCACAGCCTTCACGCTGGCTGCCGGGCTGCTCTTCGGTCCGGCGCTGGGCATCCCGCTGGCGGTGATGGCGGCCACCGTCAGCGCAGTTCTCGCGTTGCTGCTGGTCCGCGCGGTCGGGTGGCAACTCAACCGCCTGGTCCGTCATCCGCGCATCGACTCGCTGGACGCGCGGCTCCGGCAGCGGGGTTGGCCGACCGTGGTGTCGATGCGGCTGATCCCGGCCGTGCCGTTCTCGGTGCTGAACTACGCCGCGGGCGCCTCTGCGGTGCGGGCGCTGCCGTACACGCTGGCCACCTTGGTGGGCCTGTTGCCGGGCACCGCGGCCGTGGTGATCCTCGGCGACGCGCTCACCGGCAACGTCAACCCGCTGCTGGTGCTGGTGTCGGCGGGTACCGCCAGCGTTGGCGTGGCCGGCTTGGTGTACGAGGTCCGCGCGCATCGCCGCCAACATCACCGGGCACAAGTCCCAGTTGACGTGTGACACCGGACGTTTCGACCGGAGCCCGACCGCCGGCTCAGGGCTCCTGGCGGGTGTGCGCTCCCCCGCTGTCTTCCAACAGCGGCGCTCCGGGCTGATTCGGCGGCGGCCGATCCAGTTGCGGCGCAGCGTAACCCGGCTGCTGCACCGGGGTGCGGGCTTCGGCCTCGGCCTGCGCGACCGCCTGCGCGATGGCCGGGTCGGTCTCGGTGGAGAACCAGTCGGCCACCTCGTCGGAGTCGTCCTCGGGCTTGGGCAGGTCATCCTCGACCGGCGACGGGGTGTACCGGAACACGCCGTCATCGCCGGGCGCGCCCAGCTGCTTGGCGAAGCCCTGTAGCGCCGCGCCGAAATCGCTGGGCACCAGCCACACCTTGTTGGCCTCGCCCTTGGCCATCTCCGGCAGCGTCTGCAGGTACTGATAGGCCAGCAGCTCGGGCGTCGGACGTCCGGCCTTGATCGCGGCGAAGGTCTTCTCGATCGCCTTGGCCTGGCCCTGGGCCTGCAGGTACTGGGCCGCGCGCTCACCCTGGGCCCGCAGCATCCGCGACTGGCGATCGGCCTCGGCGGCCAGGATCGCGGCCTGCTTAGCGCCCTCGGCGGCCAGGATCTGCGCCTGCTTCTGACCCTCGGCCTGCTTGATCGCCGACTCGCGCTGGCCCTCGGCGGTCAGGATCATCGCGCGCTTCTCCCGGTCGGCGCGCATCTGCTTTTCCATCGAATCCTGAATCGAGGGCGGCGGGTCGATGGCGCGCAGCTCCACCCGCGCCACCCGCAGCCCCCACCGGTTGGTCGCCTCGTCGAGCACGCCGCGCAGCGCGGTGTTGATCTGGTCGCGCGAGGTCAGCGTCTGCTCCAGGGTCATGCCACCGACCAGGTTGCGCAGCGTGGTGGTGGTCAGCTGCTCCACACCGACGATGTAGTTGCTGATCTGGTAGACCGCGGCCTGCGGGTTGGTGACCTGGAAGTACACCACCGTGTCGATCGCGACCGTGAGGTTGTCCTCGGTGATCACCGGCTGCGGCGGAAACGACACCACGCGCTCGCGCAAATCCACCCGGGCGCGAATCCGGTCGACGAACGGCACCAACAGCGTCAACTGGCCGCTGACCGTGCGGCTGTAGCGGCCCAACCGCTCGATCACCGCGGCTTCGGCCTGCGGGATCAGCGCGATGGACTTGGCGACGATGATGGCGGCGAACACCACCAACACAGCGAGCAGAATCAAACCGGCTACGGCACCGTCCATGGTGGTTCCTACTTTCGTGCCTCTAGTCGAGCTTGTGGACGACGGCGGTGGCGCCGTCGATGTGCACCACGGTCACGTGGTCGCCCTGTTCGTACACATCGTCTGCGTTCAGGGGGCGCGCGGTCCAGACCTCACCCTCGAGCTTGACCTGCCCTTCGTGGCGCGCCACCCGGTCGAGCACCAGTGCGCTCTTGCCCTCCAGCGCCTTGACCGGCTCGGGTAGCCCCCGGCCGGACTGGATCTGCCTGCGCAATGCGGGGCGGACCAGCACCAGCAGCAGCACCGACACGACCGCGAACACCGCGCCGTGGACCCACAGCTCATCGAAGATGAGGCTGGAGCCCGCCGCGGCCAACGCGCCGCCGCCCAGCATGAGCAGGAACATGTCGCCGGTCAGCGCTTCGGCCCCGGCGAGGGCCAGCGCGGCGACAAGCCAGATCAACGCAGCAGGCATACCGCCAGCCTAGCGCGGGTCAGCGGTACTCAGCGGCTAACAACTACACTGCGACCATCATGTGGTGTCCCAGTGTCTCGCTGTCGGTGTGGGCCAACGCCTGGCTCGCAGGTGCGGCCGCTCCCGACGATCTTCTTGATGCGTTATCGCTCTGGGCCCCAAGGCATTCCGTCATCGCCTATGACTCGGTCGCGGCCGGGCGCACTGGCCTGCCGTGGCCGGATCTGGTCGATGCGGGTGCGGTCTCGATGCTTCAGACGCTGCGCACCGCGGCCGGCACGGCGACATCGACTCCTCCGGTGGCGCTTTCGTTGCCGGTCCCCGGCGATGTGCGCGGCCTGCCCGCCGGAACCCAGTTCCAGCGCGACGCGGTGGCCGCCGGCGAGGCCGTCGTCGTCACCGGCGATGGCACCGAGGCCATCGGTTTGGTACCCGATTTCGAGTACCCGGAGCTCGCAGACCTCGAAGACGACGCCGACGACGGCCCGGATCCGTGCGCGATCTCGTGGACCGTCTACTCGGTGCCCGCCGTCGCGCCCGCGGCACTGATGGATCTCGGCGAGGCCGAGTACGAGTTGCGGTCCGCGGTGCGTTCGGCCGCGGAGGTGTTGGCCACGTTGCGCGCGGGTGCCGCCGAGCTGGATGTCGACGATCCGCGCCGGCTGGTGGCCCAGGTGCTGGAATCCGAGCGCCGGCACCGAGTTCCCGACCATGCGCCGACCCGGGCGGTGCGGGTGCTCGAGAACGCCGCCCAGATCGACGCGATCATCGCGGTGAGCGCCGGCTTGATTCCGATTGGCCTGCACAGCTCCTCGGAGCTGCGGCTGGCCTCCGATGTGCTGCAACCGCTTTCGACGGTGGTGCGCTCGGCGCGGCTGGCTGCGGTCACCGCGATCCTGCACTCCGCGTGGCGCAACTAGCTTTCACAGTGGGGTCTGCATAGCACCCCGTCGACCGAATATCCTTGCAGCGGTGGCCGATCCGCCGAAGTGACGCGGACAGGTTCCCGTCCGGTGCGCAGCTCGTCGAACAGATCGGCGGCCACCCGCGCGAGCTCGGCGTTGGGGGTGGCGGCCCGCGCGAACGCGATACCGGCGTCTTGGGCCTGCAACCTGAGCTCGTGGTCGAGATCCCACACCACCTCGATGTGGTCGGCGACGAAGCCGATCGGACACACGATGACCGCCGTCGTGCCGGCGTCGGCGAGCGCGCGGAGGTGGTCAGCCACATCGGGTTCCAGCCACGGCACCTTCGGCGGCCCAGACCGCGACTGCCAGACCTGGTCGTAGTCGTCGTAACCCGCTGCGGCCGCGACCAGCCGGGCGGCATGGGCGACCTGACGCGCATACAGGTCCGGTCCGCAACGGGATCGGGCGGACAGCGGAATGGAGTGCGCGGTGAACACCAGCCGCGCACCGTCGGGCACCGTCTGCGCCGCGGCCACGACCGCGTCGGCGAACATTTCCACGAACAGCGGATGGTCGTAGTACTGGCGCAGTTTGACCAGGTGCGGGGCGCGTTCGCCGGCGGCCGCGCGCGCCCGTGCGATGTCTTCGACGTACTGGGTGCAGCTGGAGTAGCCGCCCCACGCCGACGTGGCGAACACCGCCGCGCGCCGGACCCCGGCGTCGGCCATCGCGGCGACGGTGTCTTCGACGTACGGATGCCAGTTGCGGTTGCCGAAGTAGACCGGCACGTCGAGGAGCCCGCGCAGCCGGTCGATCAGCGCGCGGTTGATCCCGTTGATCGGCGACACCCCGCCGAAGTGCAGGTAGTGCTCGGCGACGTCGGCCAGTCGCTCCCGCGGGATGTTGCGGCCCCGGGTGACGTTCTCCAGAAACGGCATCACGTCGGCCTGACCCTCCGGCCCGCCGAAGGACAGCAGCAGGACGGCGTCAAAGACCGCGTCGGCCATCTTCTACAGCAGCTGCGTGCTGGCGCCGCCGTCGGCGTAGATCACGGTGCCGGTGGTGGCGGGCAGCCAATCCGAGAGCAGGGCGCACACCGTCTTGGCGACCGGGGTCGGATCCTTCATGTCCCAGCCCACGGGTGCGCGCTGGTCCCAGCCCTCCTCGAGCAGACGCATCTGCTCACCGGCCTCCTCGCCCAACGCCCCGCCGACGATCGCGCTCATCGCCAGCGTGCGGATCGGGCCTGCGGCAACAAGGTTGGAGCGCACCCCGTGAGGTCCGGCCTCGCGGGCCACGAACCGGTTGACCGATTCCAGCGCGCTCTTGGCCACCGTCATCCAGTTGTATGCGGGCATCGCGCGGGTGGGGTCGAAGTCCATGCCGACGATGCTGCCGCCGCGGTTCATGATCGGCAGCGTCGCCTTGGCCAGCGAGGCGTAGGAATACGCCGAGATGTGGATGCCCTTGGCGACGTCCTCGTAGGGCGCGTCGAAGAACGGGTTGATGCCCATACCCGACTGCGGCATGAACCCGATCGAGTGCACCACGCCGTCGAGCTTGTTGCCCTCGCCGATCACCTCGGTGATCCGGTCGGCCAGCGTGTCGAGGTGCTTTTCGTCCTGTACGTCGAGTTCCAGCAGCGGCGCCTCGTTCGGCAGCCGGTCGGCGATGCGGCGGATGAGCTTCATCCGGTCGAACCCGGTCAGCACCAACTCCGCACCGGCTTCCTGTGCCACCCGCGCGATGTGGAACGCGATCGAGGAGTCCGTGATGATCCCCGTGACGAGGATGCGCTTGCCTTGCAGAAGCCCTGCCATGTCAGTCCTTATCTCCTAGTGGCCCATGCCCATGCCGCCGTCGACCGGGATCACCGCACCGGCGATGTAGGTGGCGTCCTCGGACGCCAGGAAGCTGACCGCGCCGGCCACCTCCTCGGCGGTACCGACCCGTTTGGCCGGGATGAAGTCCAGCGCCCCGGCCTGGATCCGTTCGTCGAGCGCGCGGGTCATCTCGGTGTCGATGTAGCCGGGGGCCACGACGTTGGCGGTGACGTTGGCCTTCGACAGCTCACGGGAGATCGAGCGGGCCATGCCGATCAGGCCGGCCTTGGCGGCGGCGTAGTTGGCCTGGTTGCCGATGCCCCACATGCCCGACACCGACCCGATGAAGATGATCCGGCCGAAGCGCTTGCGCTGCATGGTGCGTGACGCGCGCTGGGCCACCCGGAACGCGCCGGTCAGGTTGGCGTTGATGACCTCTTCGAACCGCTCCTCGGTCATCCGCATCAGGAACGCGTCCTTGGAGATGCCCGCGTTGGAGACCAGCACCTCGACGGGGCCCTGGTGCTCTTCGACCTCCTTGAACGCGCGGTCGACGGCGGCGTTGTCGGTCACGTCGCACTCGACGGCGAACAGGTTCTCGTCGGGCACACCCGAACCGCGGTGGGTGACGGCCACTTTGTGTCCGTCGGCGGCCAGGCGCTGCGCGATCGCCAAGCCGATCCCCCGGTTACCGCCGGTGACCAGTACCGAACGGGACACGAAAGGCGGACGAGCGCCTGCCGTTTGGTTGGCCGATTCGGGAACTGCGGTCTCGGTCATGCCCGCCAACTTAACGTGCGAGCTGCGGTTCACTGAAATCACAGCGGCAGTCGGCGGTTGATCAGCAGGCTGGCGACCGCCGCGACCGCGGCCACGATCGCGGCCAGCCGCAGCCATCCGGTGGTGGCCTCGCCTCGCACGGTCTCGTAGCCGATCTGGTCCTGCAGGGTGTCGTAGACCTTGTTGAGCTCGTCGAGGTTGGCTGCGGTGTAGGACTCGCCACCGGACAGTTCGGCGATCCGTTTCATCATCGTGTCGTCGACGGGCACCGGCACCCGCTCGCCGTTGACCTCGACCGAACCGTTGGGGGTGCCGAACGAGATCGTCGAGATCGGTACGCCTTGGTCTTTGGCGGCCCGGGCCGCGGTGTAGGCGCCCTTGGGGTTGTCCGGGTTCGACGGCGAGGTCTCCTTACCGTCGGAGAACAACACGATGTGCGCGGGCGGCGGGGTGTCGCCGCCGCCGATCACGGCGCCGACGGTCGAAATCGACGACAGCGCGGTGAAAATCGCCTCGCCGGTGGCGGTGCGGTCGGCCACCTGCAGGTTGTCGATCGCGCGTCGGCTGGCGTCGCGGTTCGTGGTCGGCGAGACCAGCACCGTGGCGGTGCCGGCATAGGCGATCACGCCCAGGTTGATGCCCGGGGTCAGCTCGTCGACGAAGTTCCGCGACGCTTCCTGGGCCGCCACCAGTCGGCTCGGTTCGACGTCGGTGGCTTTCATGGACTGCGATACGTCCATCACGAGCATCACGACCGCGCGGTTGCGCGGAAGCCGCTCATCGTGGGTGGGCCCGGCAAGCGCAATCGTGCACAGCAGCAACGCAATTCCCAGCAGCGCTGCCGGCACATACCGCCACCGGCTCGGCCGTTTCGGGGCCACGCTGTCGAGCAGCTCGGTGTTGGCGAACTGCTGCAGCCGCCGGCGCCGGGCGAGTTGGGTGACGACGTAGAACCCGGCCAGACCCAGCACGACGACCAGGAAGAGCACGAACCACCAGACGTGTTGGAAGCCCGTGAGCGATACCGGTCCCAGCATCGGAAGGGTCATATCAAGGTCGTCCCTGTCTTCACGTTCGACTCAGTTCGGCAGCCGACGGTTGATGGCCAGCGCCGCAAGCGTTGCCAGCGCCAGCGCCAGCGCGCCCAGCCGCAACCAGCCGGTACTCGCGTCACCCTTGATGGTCTCGTAGCCGATCTGCTGCTGCAGGTTGGCGTACACCTCGCGCAGCTGTTCGAGGCTGGACGCGGTGAACGCCTCGCCGCCGGACAGATCGGCGATCTTCTTGAGCATCTCGTCGTCGACGGGCACCGGTTGGCGTTGGTCGTTGATCTCGACGTAGCCGTACGGCGTGCCGAACGAGATCGTCGAGATCGGCACGCCCTGATCCTTGGCGGTGCGGGCCGCGGTGTAGGCGCCCTTGGGGTTGTCCGGGTTCGACGGCACCGTCTCCTTACCGTCGGAGAACAACACGATGCGCGCCGGCGGCGGTTCGTCGCCGCCGCCGATCACCGCGCCGACGGTGGCGATCGCCTGCAGCGCGGTGAAGATGCCCTCACCGGTGGCGGTGCGGTCGGCGAACTGCAGGTTGTCGATCGCGTTCTTGGTGGCCTCACGCCCTGGCGTCGGCGACACCAGCACGGTGGCCGTGCCCGCATACGAGATCAGCCCGAGGTTGATGCCGGGGGTGAGTTCGTCGGCGAACTGCTTGGACGCTTCCTGAGCGGCGGCCATCCGGTTCGGCAGCACGTCGGTGGCCCGCATGGACTGCGACACGTCCATCACCAGCATCACCACCGCGCGGTTGCGCGGGATGCGAACGTCGTGCGTCGGACCGGCCATCGCCACGGTGAAGAACACCAACGCGGCGACCAGCAGGATCGCAGGCAGGTGTCGCCAGCGCGTCTGCCGTTTGGGCGCAACGCTTTCCAGCAACTCCATGTTGGCGAAACGCAACATGCGCCGGTGCCGGGACAGCGAAACGATGATGTAGAGCCCGACGATCCCGAGCACCACGAGCAGGAACAGGAAGAACCACGCGTGTTCGAAGCCCGACAGGGTGATCGGACCGAGCAACGGCAATGTCATGTGCGCCTAATCATCTCGGTATCAGGCGTGGCCCGCCAGCGCGCCGCGCCTGCGGTTGGCGACGAATCGGACGACGTCGGCGATCCAGTCCCGGTCGGTGCGCAACGTCAACAGCGGCGCATCGCACCGGCGCAGCGTCCTGGCGACCTCCGCGCGGTGTGCGGCCGCGGCGCGTTCGAAGTCGTCGCGCAGCTGCTCGTCGATCGTGAACTCCCGGGTCACACCGGTTTCGGCGTCCTGCAGGACGACCTCGCCGACGGGCGGCAGCTCGACGTCGCGCGGGTCGAGGATCTCGATGCCGAGCACCTCATGGCGCCCGGCGATCGCGCGCAGCGGGCGCATCCAGTTGATCGGGCCCAGGAAATCGCTGATGATCACCGCCATCCCGCGACGGCGCTCTGGACGGCGCAGCGCGTCGATCGCGGCGGCCAGATCACCGCGCACCCCCGTCGGCGCCTTGGGCATCGTCGCGATGGTGCGCAGCATCTGCTGTTCGTGCATGCGGCCCGACAACGCGGGCACCCGCCGCACCGAATCCCCGTTGGCGATGATGGCCCCGATCCGGTTGCCGCCACCGCTGTTGAGGAACGTGATCGCCGCCGCGGCGGCGACCGCGAGGTCGCGCTTCTCACAGCCGGTGGTGCCGAAGTCGAGGCTGGCCGACATGTCGACCACCAGCCACGTCTCCAGCTCGCGATCGGCGATCATCTGACGCACGTGCGGATGGGTGGTGCGCGCGGTCACCGACCAGTCCATCCGGCGCACGTCGTCGCCGGGCTGATACAGCCGCGATTCCCCCGGCTCTGAACCCGGGCCGGGCAGCAACCCGAGGTGATCGCCGTGCAGCACGCCGTCGAGCTTGCGCCGCACCGTCAGCTCGAGCTTGCGCAGCGCCGCGCTCAGCGCCGGATCACGGATCTCTCCGCGCTTGAGCGACGGCAGGTCGACTGCGCGCTGCGAACCGGTCACCGACTGCTGGCCGCGCCTGCAGCGGCGGGCACGACGGGCGGCACCGAATGACCTTGCTGCGGAATGGCATTCACCTGCGGCAGGGCTACGGTCTGCAGGATGCGGTTGATCACCGTCTCGGCCGAGATCTCGTCGGCGAGCGCGTCGTAGGTCAACACCAACCGGTGCCGCAGCACATCGGGGATCACCTCGACGACGTCCTGGGGGATCACGTAGTCGCGGCCCCGCACCAGCGCGAGCGCACGCGACGCGGCGATGATGCCCAGCGACGCACGCGGTGAGGCGCCGTAGGCGATCCACGCCTTCGCATCGGGCATCCCGAACTTCTCGGGCTGGCGGGTGGCGGTGACCACGCGCACCACATAGTCCACCAGCGCGTGGTGCACGAACGTGTTGGCCGCCACGTCCTGCAGGCGCAGCAGATCACCGGGGGCCAGCACCTGTTTGGGCTCCGGCGGCTTGACCCCCATCCGGTAGATGATCTCGCGCTCTTCCTCGGGCGTCGGGTAGTCGATGTTCAGCTTGAACAGGAAGCGGTCGCGCTGCGCTTCGGGCAGCGCGTAGACGCCCTCCTGCTCGATCGGGTTCTGCGTGGCCATCACCAGGAACGGCTGCGGCAGCGGGAACGTCTTGCCGCCGATCGAGATCTTGCGCTCGGCCATGACCTCCAGCAGCGCCGACTGCACCTTGGCCGGTGCGCGGTTGATCTCGTCGGCGAGCAGGAAGTTGACCACCACCGGGCCGAGCTCGATGTCGAACTCTTCCTTGCCCTGCCGGTAGATGCGGGTGCCGACGATGTCGGTGGGCACCAGGTCGGGGGTGAACTGGATGCGGGCGAAGGTGCCGCCGACGACCTTGGCGAAGGTCTCGACGGCCAGCGTCTTGGCCACGCCGGGAACGCCCTCGAGCAGCACGTGTCCCTTGGCCAGCAGCCCGACGAGCATCCGCTCGACGAGCTGGTCCTGGCCCACGATGATCCGCTTGACCTCGAAGATGGCCCGTTCGAGGGTGTGGACCTCCTGCTGCAGCCCGCCGTTGGCGGGGGCCGTGCCGGCCGGTGCGGCGTGTGAGCCCTGTGAGCCCTGCGGGTAGCCCTGCCCCGGTGCCTGGCCGGAGTACCCTCCGGCGCCCTGCGGCGGCCCACTCGGTGACGTCATCAACGTTCCTTCCACATCAACTCGCTGGTCATGGCGGCCTCGGCCCGATCTGCGCCGGTAGCTCGTGGTCAACTATTCCAGGCAGTTCGGAATCCGTCGACGTTGCCCGTGCGGTTCGTCGAATCCCTCAGCCTGCGCTCAGCGAGCGTTCAGGTTTCGATGATCCTGGCCACGTAGGGCTGCAGCCCCGCGTGCCGCACCGGGCTGACGGTGACCTTGCCCGCGCTGCCCGACGCCTCGAGCATCTTGCCGCCGCCGAGATAGATCGCGACGTGCTGGCTGCCGCCGGGACCCCAGAACAACAGGTCGCCGCGCTTGGCTTGGGAGGTCGGCACTTTGCGTCCGGTGTCGTACTGGTCGCCCGAATACTTCGGGATCAGCACGCCGACCCCGGCGAACGAGTACTGGGTGAAGCCCGAGCAGTCGAACCCGACGGTGTTGGCACCGGAGTCGATGCCCCGGCTGGGGCCGGTGGGCTTACCGCCACCCCACGAGTAGGGCACACCCATCTGCGAGCCGCCGCGGCGGATCACGTATTCGACGGCCTGCGGTCCGCGCACCCGGCCCGGCGCGACGCTGGCCACCTCCGGCGTGCCGAACCCCAGCGTGGCGAGGAACTTGCGGCCGAGGTTCATCGTGGCCTCGGTCGCCTGGGCGGTGGCCGCCAGCGAGGCGTTGGCGATCGCCAACGGATCCCCGGGCGCCCCGGCGCTGATCAGCTTGGGCAGCGTGGGATCCCACTGCCCCGCATCGGGTACGGCCGCGGCGGGGGTGGCCAGCCCGGCGGCGACGGCCAGGGCCGCCACCGAGACCAGCAGACCGGTGAGAAAACGAGGAAGCCGGAGACGCAAAGTAGTCCTTACTGTCACCACTCGATGAGACGTGTCGCGTACGGGGTCATGCCGCTGGTGCGC
This sequence comes from Mycolicibacterium pulveris, assembly GCA_050205315.1. Taxonomy (GTDB): domain Bacteria; phylum Actinomycetota; class Actinomycetes; order Mycobacteriales; family Mycobacteriaceae; genus Mycobacterium; species Mycobacterium pulveris_A. The sequence goes on from JBNMRA010000018.1 coordinate 84,644, forward strand.
ACCGGTGACACCTTGACCACCGAGCCGGTGTAGGGGGCTTCGATCATCTGGCCGTCACCGAGATAGAGGGCCACGTGCTGGCTGCCGTTGGGGCCCCAGAAGAGCATGTCGCCGCGGCGCATCTGCGACGACGGGACCTTGCGGCCCGCGTTGTACTGCGAGCCGGAGTAGTGGTCCAGCTTGATGCCGATACCGGCGAACGCGTAGAGCATCAGCCCGGAGCAGTCGAATCCGACGGTGCCCGCACCGGAGTCGATGCCGCGGCTGGGCCCGGCCGCGTTGCCGCCGCCCCAGGAGTAGGGCACCCCGAGCTGGGTCATCGCGCGCCGGATGACGTACTCGGTGGCTTGGCGGCCGTGCACGCGCGGGATCGCGCCGTTGGTGTAGCCGGTCGGGGTGGGCAGCAGCCCCAGCTTCTGCAGGAAGCTGCGGCCCAGATCCTGGGTGACCTGCGCCGAGGTCGCCATGATGCCCAGGATCTCGTTGATGATCGCGATCGGATCACCGCTGACGAACGCGCTGGGGATCGCGGGCAGGAACGGATCCCACGCCGTGGCCCAGTTTCCCGTGGCCGGGTCGACGCCCTGCGGTGCGCGGTCCCAGTCGGCGGCCGGTTTGGCCGCCGCCGGTGCCTGCGGAGCGCTGGCCGGCGCCGACGCCGACATCTTGCGGACCTCGTTGAGCTTGGCTTGTGCGGCCTCGCGTTCGGCGGTGAGCTTGTCCAGCTCGGCCTGCTGCGCGCTGAACGTGCTCTGCGCGGCCTCGAGCGCCGAAACCGCTTCCTGCTGACTGGCTTCGGCTGCCGCGAGGGCCTTGTCGGCGTTCTCCTTGGCCAGCCGCACCGCGGAGTCGCGATTCACCTGCTCGGTGCGGGCCCGCTGCAGGTCGGCGATCACCTGTTGGGTGCTGACCGCCAGCGTCTGCCCGACGGCGACGGTGTCGAGGATGTCGGCCGGGTCGGCCGCGGTCAGATACGAGTCCGACGGCCCGTTCACGTAGGCGGCCGCGGCGAACTTGTCGAACCGCTGCTGGGCGGCCTCGATCGCGCGGTTGGCGTCCTCGACCCGCAGTCTGCTGGCCTCGACCTCGCGCTGCGCGGCGGCGGCGTTGTCGCGCGCGGTCGCCACGTCGACGATCGCCTTGTTGACGCCTTCCTGCTCGGCCTGGATGGCCGCGCCGAGGTCTTGCAGCTTCTGGTTGGCGTTGGCGACGGCGGCGACCAGTTCCGCGACCCCGTCCGCACCGCCGGGCTGTGCGACGGCGGGGGCCGGCGTCACCAAGCCGGGCGTCGCGAACAACAGGCCTACCGCAAGCAGGGCCGCGAACAGACGTCCGCGCGGCCGCGAAACAGAGGCGCCAGGGTTGCGTCTCATCGACTCGTGTCTCCTAGGGCTGGACGCGAACGTGCGGGCACATTCGTCGGGCGCCTGAGTACGCAGAAGTCACAGTAATCACAACTACAACATCAGCCACCGTTTGCACCGTACGACACATCTGACGCTGAAGAAACTTTAGTAACAAACTACAAGTTTGTAATTGCGGAATGTGTTATCTCGCCGTGATCTTCGCTTTTGCCGAGCAGTCGGCGAGCCAGCTGAAAGCCGCTGGAAAGCGCGCGCTTTGAGGTTAGTCGCGCGAAAGTACGCGCTTGCTACGAACCTGCAACATTCGCGTCGCGATAACGGCGGCCACCACCCCGAGCACGAGCAATATCGTGAATGCGGTCCACGGAAAGTGATCGGCGGTCAACTCGCCGAGGAAATTCTTGGCGCCCTGCACCGGGCCGCGGCCCTCGGCGACGTCCTGGCCGGCCTCGAGCGTGACGCGGTCGATGGTCGGGCTGTACGTGCCGGACTCCGACGGGCTGAGCACCAGCACCGTCGACCCCGGGTACGCCTGGCCGACCTCCGTGGCGATGTCGCGCAGCGGCGTGTCGATCGGCGGGTTGTTCTCGATCACGACGATCTTGAGGTCGATGCCGTCCTGGCCGGCCTGCTCGACGACCTCACGCAACGCGGGTACGTCCGCCGCAGCCGCGGGCGGCACGGCCACCCCGTCATCGGCGACGTCGGCGTTGATCTGGTCCATGTCGACGTCCGGCGGGATGTAGCCGGGCAGAAACGGGATCACCTGCGGTCCGCTCACAGTCAGAACCGTACGTTATGGGTATCCGTAAAGCGACGACCCTGGCGGTATTGCAGGACAAGCGTACTGTTAGGGTACGTGGGCCGTCGACTCAGCCCGTCGGCGGCGAGAACTAGCCGGGAGTTGATGTGAGCAAAGGTAATAACGCCAATTCGTCCCTCAATTCGTTCGGTGCCCGCGACACGCTGAAGGTCGACGACAAGAGCTACGAGATCTACCGCCTCGACGCGGTGCCGGGGACCGAGAATCTGCCCTTCAGCCTCAAGGTGCTGGCCGAGAACCTGCTGCGCACCGAGGACGGCGCCAACATCACCAAAGACCACATCGAGGCGATCGCGAACTGGGATCCCGACGCGGAGCCAAGCGTGGAGATCCAGTTCACCCCGGCACGGGTGGTGATGCAGGACTTCACCGGCGTGCCGTGCATCGTCGACCTGGCCACCATGCGTGAGGCGATCGCCGAACTCGGTGGCGACCCGGCCAAGGTCAACCCGCTCGCCCCCGCGGACCTGGTGATCGACCACTCGGTGATCGCCGACCTGTTCGGCCGCGCCGACGCGTTCGAACGCAACGTGGAGATCGAATACGAGCGCAACGGCGAGCGCTATCAGTTCCTCCGCTGGGGCCAGGGCGCGTTCGACGACTTCAAGGTGGTGCCCCCGGGCACCGGCATCGTGCACCAGGTCAACATCGAGTACCTGGCGTCGGTGGTGATGGACCGCGACGGGACCGCCTACCCGGACACCTGCGTGGGCACCGACAGCCACACCACGATGGTCAACGGGCTCGGCGTGCTGGGCTGGGGCGTCGGCGGTATCGAGGCCGAGGCCGCGATGCTGGGCCAGCCGGTGTCGATGCTGATCCCGCGGGTGGTCGGCTTCAAGCTGACCGGCGAGCGGCAGCCGGGCGTCACCGCCACCGACGTCGTGCTCACCGTCACCGAGATGCTGCGCCAGCACGGGGTGGTCGGCAAGTTCGTCGAGTTCTACGGCGAGGGCGTGGCCGAGGTACCGCTGGCCAACCGCGCCACGCTGGGCAACATGAGCCCCGAGTTCGGTTCCACCGCAGCGATTTTCCCGATCGACGAGGAGACCATCAGCTACCTGCGGTTCACCGGCCGCAGCGATGAGCAGTTGGCGCTGGTCGAGGCCTACGCCAAGGAACAGGGCATGTGGCACGATCCGAAGCGGCAGCCCAAGTACAGCGAGTACATCGAACTGAACCTGTCCGAGGTGGTGCCGTCGATCGCGGGGCCGAAGCGCCCGCAGGACCGCATCGCGCTCAACGACGCAAAGAACGCGTTCCGCAAGGACATCCACAACTACGTCGAAGAGAACATGCCCGTCGAGCACACCAAGCTCGACGAGGCCGTCGAGGACACGTTCCCGGCCAGCGATCCGGCCGCCAGCCTCGCCTTCGCCGACGACGACGCGGTCGTTCCGTCCGCGGCCGTGGGTGCCAACGGCCGGCCCACCAACCCGGTCGAGGTGCGCTCCGATGAGCGCGGCGAGTTCATCATCGATCACGGCGCGGTGGTGATCGCGGCGATCACCTCGTGCACCAACACCTCCAACCCCGAGGTCATGCTCGGCGCGGCGCTGCTGGCCCGCAACGCCGTGGAGAAGGGCCTGAGCACCAAGCCCTGGGTGAAGACCACGATGGCACCGGGCTCGCAGGTGGTCACCGACTACTACGAGAAGGCCGGGTTGTGGCCGTACCTGGAGAAGCTCGGCTTCTACCTGGTGGGCTACGGCTGCACCACGTGCATCGGTAACTCGGGGCCGCTGCCCGAGGAGATCTCGCAGGCGGTCAACGACAACGACCTGTCGGTGACCGCGGTGCTGTCCGGTAACCGCAACTTCGAGGGCCGCATCAACCCCGACGTGAAGATGAACTACCTGGCCTCCCCGCCGCTGGTGATCGCCTACGCGTTGGCCGGCACGATGGACTTCGACTTCGACGCGGAGCCGCTGGGCCGGGACAAGGACGGCAACGAGGTCTACCTCAAGGACATCTGGCCGTCGCAGTCCGACATCAACGACACCATCACCTCGGCGATCAACCGCGAGATGTTCACCAAGAACTACGCCGACGTGTTCAAGGGCGACGAACGGTGGCGCAACCTGCCGACGCCGAGCGGCAACACCTTCGAGTGGAATCCCGACTCGACGTATGTCCGCAAGCCCCCGTATTTCGACGGCATGTCCGCCGACCCGGAGCCGGTGAACGACATCAGCGGCGCCAGAGTGCTTGCGCTGCTGGGTGATTCGGTCACCACCGACCACATCTCCCCCGCCGGTGCGATCAAGCCCGGCACACCGGCCGCGCAGTACCTCGAGGACAACGGCGTGCAGCGCCAGGACTACAACTCCTACGGTTCGCGGCGCGGTAACCACGAGGTGATGATCCGCGGCACGTTCGCCAACATCCGGTTGCGCAACCTGCTGCTCGACGACGTCTCGGGCGGCTACACCCGCGACTTCACCAAGGGCGGCGAGCAGGCGTTCATCTACGACGCCGCGCAAAACTATGCGGCGCAGAACATTCCGCTGGTGGTGTTGGGCGGCAAGGAGTACGGATCGGGTTCCTCGCGCGACTGGGCCGCCAAGGGCACCACGCTGCTGGGGGTGCGCGCGGTGATCGCCGAATCGTTCGAGCGTATTCACCGCAGCAACCTGATCGGCATGGGTGTGATCCCGCTGCAGTTCCCCGAGGGCGAATCGGCGAGCAGCCTGAAGCTCGACGGCACCGAGACCTTCGATATCACCGGCATCGAGGCGCTCAACGAGGGCAAGACGCCCAAGACGGTGCAGGTGGTCGCCACCAAGAACGACGGCGGCAAGGTCGAGTTCGACGCGGTGGTGCGCATCGACACCCCGGGCGAGGCGGACTACTACCGCAACGGCGGCATCCTGCAGTTCGTGTTGCGCAACATGTTGAAGTCCTGACGGATGCCCCGGGTCACCGACGACCATCTGGCGGCCCGCCGTCGTCAGATCCTCGACGGCGCCCGACGATGTTTCGCGGAGTACGGCTACGACAAGGCGACCGTGCGGCGGCTCGAGCAGACGATCGGGCTGTCGCGCGGCGCCATCTTTCACCACTTTCGCGACAAGGACACGCTGTTCTTCGAGCTGGCCCGCGAGGACGCCGAGCGGATGGCCGACGTCGCGGCGCGCGAAGGTCTCGTGCAGGTGATGCGCGACATGCTGGCCGCCCCCGACCAGTTCGACTGGCTGGCCACCCGGTTGGAGATCGCGCGCAAGCTGCGCAACGACCCGGAATTCCACCGCGGGTGGATGGAGCGCTCCGCCGAACTGTCGGCGGCCACCACCGCGCGGCTGCGGCGTCAGAAGCAGGCCGGGCGGCTGCGCGACGACGTACCCAGCGCCGTCCTGCAGACCTACCTGGATCTTGTGCTCGACGGTCTGGTGGCCCGCCTGGCGTCAGGTGACGATCCCGAAAAGCTCAGCGGCGTACTGGACCTCGTTGAGGCGTCGCTGCGCCAGCAACAACGCTAGCGGCGGCTGCGGTGGTTCGGCCCGCCGCGGCTGCGCATGGTCGTACCGGACTCCCGCAACATGCTGTGGATCGAACCGTACGAGCGGCCGGTCGACGCGACCAACGTCCGGATGCTCGCGCCGTTCTCGTACGCGCTGCGCAACTCGTTCAAGAGTTGGTCTCGTGGTTTGCTGGACTTCTTCTGGGTCATCCTGCCTGGCACCTCCCCGCGCACTTGTGATGCCCCGACGGATACCCAGGGTAGGAAGCGCCTACACCCGGCGGGCGGAATTGAAAGAAACGGTTCGCAATTCGGCTACAGCGCAGCCGCAGGTCAGGCCAGCTCGATCAGCTCGGCGTAGTCGGCAGACCAGAAATCCTCGGTGCCGTCGGGCAGTAGCACCACCCGCTGCGGATCCAGCGCCTCAGCCGCGCCCGGGTCGTGGGTCACCAGCACCACCGCACCGACATAGCTGCGCAGCGCGTCGAGCACCTGCTCGCGCGACGCGGGATCGAGGTTGTTGGTCGGTTCGTCGAGCAGCAGTACGTTGGCCGTCGACGCGACCAGGCCGGCCAACGCCAACCGCGTCTTCTCGCCGCCGGACAGCGTGCCTGCCGGCTGGTCGAGTTGGGCACCGCTGAACATGAACGCGCCCAACAGCCCCCGCAGATCCTGCTCACCCGTGTCGGGTGCGGCGTGGCGGATGTTCTCCCACACGGTGGCGGCGTCGTCGAGGGTGTCGTGCTCCTGGGCGAAGTAGCCGACCTTCATCCCGTGGCCGGGCTCTATCGCGCCGGCGTCGGGCGTCTCCACCCCGGCCAGCAGGCGCAGCAGCGTGGTCTTGCCCGCACCATTGAGGCCGAGCACCACCACGCGTGAGCCGCGGTCGATGGCCAGGTCCACACCCGAAAACACTTCCAGCGACCCGTAGTTCTTGGTCAGCCCCTTGGCCACCAACGGGGTGCGCCCGCAGGGCGCCGGGGTCGGGAACTTGATCCGGGCCACCTTGTCGGCCACCCGCTCCTCGTCGAGCGCGGCCATCATCCGGTCGGCCCGGCGCAGCATGTTCTGCGCGGCAACGGCTTTGGTCGCCTTGGCGCCCATCTTCGCGGCCTGGGTGCGCAGCGCGGCCGCCTTGCGTTCGGCGTTGGCGCGTTCCCGGCGACGACGCTGCTCGTCGGTGGCGCGGGCGTCGAGGTAGCGCTGCCAGCTCATGTTGTAGACGTCGACCTCACCGCGCACCGCGTCGAGGAACCACACCCGGTTCACGACGTCGGCGAGCAGATCGACGTTGTGGCTGATGACCACCAGCCCGCCGGTGTGGTTCTGCAGGAAGGTGCGCAACCAGCCGATCGAGTCGGCGTCGAGGTGGTTGGTCGGCTCGTCGAGTAGCAGTGTGGTCGCGGAACCCGACGCTCCGGCGCCCCCTTCGGACGCGGCGAACAGGATCCGGGCCAGCTCCACCCGGCGTCGCTGCCCGCCCGACAAGGTGCGCAGCGGCTGGGTGAGCACCCGTTCGGGCAGCCCGAGGCTCGCGCAGATCCGGCCGGCCTCGCTCTCGGCGGCGTAGCCGCCCAGCGCGGCGAAGCGCTCCTCGAGCTGGCCGTAACGCCGAACGGCCCTGTCGCGGGCGGTGTCGTCGGCGACCTCGGCCATCAGCACCTGCTGCTTTTCCAGGTCGGAGAGCAGCGTGTCGAGGCCGCGCGCGGACAGCACCCGGTCGCGGGCCAACATGTCGAGGTCGCCCTCTTTGGGATCCTGTGGCAGATAACCGATTTCGCCTGACCGGGAGATCGTTCCGGCGTAGGGCTCGCCCTCACCGGCCAGGATCCGCATGGTGGTGGTCTTGCCTGCGCCGTTGCGCCCGACCAGCCCGATGCGGTCGCCGGGCTGCACCCGCAGCGCCGAACCGTCGGTGGACAGCAGCGTGCGCGCGCCGGCGCGGACCTCGAGGTCCGTTGCGGTGATCACGCGGCTGCTCTCCCTGCTACTTGTCGTCGGTGAAGATCGGGGCTCGGTTCTCGGCGCGCGCGGCCACCGCCTCTTCGAAGTTGGCGGTGAGCAGACGCACATAGAGTTGGCCCAGACCTTCGGCCTGCATGTGCCCTTCCAGGCTAGCTGCGTCCAGTCCACTCCACAGTGTGCGCTTGGTCAACTCGATTCCGGGCCGGGAGAACGACGCGATCCGCTCCCCCAGCTGGTAGCAGGCCTCCAGCAGGTCCTCGTCGGCCACCGTTTGAGAGACCAAACCGATCCGCTGGGCCTCTTCGGCGTCGACGTCGCGGCCGGTGAGCATCAGCTCGAACGCCCGCGAGGTTCCGATCGCGCGCGGCAGCAGATACGACAGCCCCAGCTCGCTGGCGGTCAGGCCGTTGTTGATGCCGGCGGCGCGGAAGTAGGCGCTGGTGGCCGCCACCCGGATGTCGCAGGCCAGGGCCAGGCACAGGCCGCCGCCGATCGCCGCGCCGTTGACCGCCGCGATCACGGGCTGGTGCAGTTTGCGCAGCGCCAGGATCACGTCGTCGAGGACTTCCATCGACCGCAGCGCGAACGTGGGCCGGGTCAAGCCCTCGACGTGTGGGACGCTGCCCGCGGATTTGTGGTCGGCGCCCGAAGAGAAGCCGCGGCCGGCTCCGGTGAGCACGATCGCACGCACGGCGTTGTCGTAGTTCAGCTCGTCGAGCGCCTTCTTGAGCGGCACCATCACGTCGAACGCCATCGAGTTCATGCGCTCGGGCCGGTTCAGGGTCACCAGCGCGATATCGGGGCGCGGGCGGTCGACGATTACGAAGTCGGTCTGCTCGGTCACGGACTGCACGCTATCGCGTGCGCCCGCTCACTCCGGCTGGCCGTCGTTCTGCGCGGCGATCGCGGCGTCGACGTCGAACTCCTTGACCCGCTGCACGAGCTCCTCCAGCGCCGCGGGCGGCAGCGCGCCGGCCTGGTTGAACACCAGCTTGCCCTTCTTGAAGGCCATCAGGGTGGGGATGGAGCGGATGTCGGCGGCGGCGGCCAGTTCCTGCTCGGATTCGGTGTCGACCTTGGCGAACACGACGTCGGGGTGTTGTTCTGCCGACGCCGCGAACGTCGGGGCGAACGCTTTACACGGGCCGCACCACGACGCCCAGAAATCCACCAGCACGATCTCGTTGTCGTTGATGGTGTCGTTGAATTCTTCCGCGGTGATGTCTTTGGTAGCCACGTTGCTTCCTAACGCTGGTCGGCGGCGGGATGTTCCCAGCCTACGGGCCATGACCCGGTGCCGCGTAGGCACGGCGGACGTTCACATTGACTGGCTACCAGATCCCCGCGTCAGCGTGAGGCGCTGCGCGCGACCGCTCAGCGAAGAGGAGTCCGCCACGCCGTTCGTCGGTGCCTGCGTGGATTTGCGCCGGCGTTTGCGGCGATAGAGATCCTCGTCGGCTTCGGCGAACAGGGCCTCGAAATGTCCGGTCGCATCCGGGTCCACCGTCAACCCGTAGCTGACATGGACCGCGTGCCCGGCGACCAGCTCGGCGGCCAGCGCACCGACCTGATGCGGGCCATACCCGCTGAGCACGACGACGAACTCGTCGCCGCCGACCCGGCCCAGCACCGCCGACGCGGGCAGCCTCGCGCACCAACGCTGCGTCAGGTCGACCAAGATCGCGTCGCCGGCCAGGTGCCCGTCGCGGTCGTTCACGGCTTTGAAGTCGTCGACGTCGAGCACGATCATCGCGACCGACTGACGTCGGCGTCGCGCCCGGGCCGCCTTGTGCTGCGCCTGGCGCTCGATACCGGCGCGGTTCCACACCGCCGTGAGCGGGTCACGCAACGCCAGATCGATCAGGGCCGAACTCACCCAACCGCACACCTCTCCGGCGCCCGGTATGCACACCAGGTACAGCACCAACCACATCGCCGGCACCGGGGCCGGGGCCACCACCAACACCGCCGCCGCACCCACGGCAATGGCGGTGGACGCCACCCGCGCCGTGATCGGCCGATGCCAACTCGCCAGAAATACCGCCACGAACATCAGCGGAACCACCGACCAGACCTGCGCGACGATCTGATCGTGAAACAGCATCGCCGCGATCGGTGCCGTGCTCGCGCACACCACCGCCGCGATGTACCGCCAGCCGCGAAGCGGCGGGCGTGCGCCCACGATCAAGCCGATGACACACAGCACCGCGGCCAAGGCCTCACCGCGCGCGTCGGACGGCGGCGAGTCCACGCCAACGGCGACCACCACGCTCAGCGAGTACAGCCCCAGCAGAACGGCCAGGTACGCGAGCAGCATCCGCCGCCGCAACGCACTTCCCAACGGCGACACCGCCGTCCGGCTCGGACGTGGGCCGCGACGTGTCTGGTCGCCGTTGGTCACCCGGTCAGACTAACCGGCGCGGCTTTTCGGTGAGACCGGTTGCTAGACGGTAAAGCCCAACGCCCGCAGCTGCTCGCGGCCGTCGTCGGTGATCTTGTCCGGGCCCCACGGCGGGTTCCACACCCAGTTGATCTTCATCTCGGTGACCAGACCGCTGCCCACCAACGCATTACGCGACTGATCCTCGATCACGTCGGTCAGCGGGCAGGCCGGCGACGTCAGCGTCATGTCGATCAACGCGACGTTGCCCTGCTCCCCCTTTTCGACGTTCAGGCCGTAGACGAGGCCGAGGTCCACGACGTTGATCCCCAGTTCGGGGTCGACGACGTCGCGCATCGCCTCCTCGAGGTCGAACAACAGTTCCTCGTTAGGCACTGCGGTGTCGCTCATCTGACATCTCCTCACTGGCTTGCGCAAGCGCATCCTTGAAAGCCATCCAGCCCAGCAGCGCGCACTTCACCCGCGCGGGATATTTCGCCACCCCCGCGAACGCGACGCCGTCGCCGAGCACATCTTCATCCCCTTCAACAGTCCCGCGTGACGAAACCATCTCGCTGAAGGCCGCGACCGTCTTGAGTGCGTCGCCCACGCTCTGCCCGATCACCTGGTCGGTCAGCACCGACGTCGCCGCCTGGCTGATCGAACAGCCCTGCCCGTCATAGGAGATGTCGGTGACGGTCTCTCCGTCGTCGGACAGCGCCACCCGCAGCGTCACCTCGTCGCCACACGTGGGGTTGACGTGGTGCACCTCGGCGGCGAACGGTTCCCGCAGCCCGCGATGGTGCGGGTGCTTGTAGTGATCGAGGATCACTTCCTGATAGATCTGCTCCAGCCGCATCGCGAGTCCTCAGGCCCTGCCGAAGAACTCGATAGCGCGGCGCACTCCGGCCACCAGGCGGTCCACCTCGTCGAGGGTGTTGTACAGCGCGAACGACGCGCGTGCGGTCGCGGCGATACCGAACTTGCGGTGCAGCGGAAACGCGCAGTGATGGCCGACGCGCACCGCGACGCCCTCGTCGTCGAGCACCTGCCCGACGTCGTGGGCGTGCACACCGTCGACGACGAACGCCACCGGGGACCCGCGGTTCTCCAGCGACGTCGGTCCGATGATGCGTACCCCGTCGATACCGGTGAGCCCCTCGAGCGCGGCGGCCACCAGTTGCGCCTCGTGCTCCTGCACGGCATCCATCCCGATCTCGGCGAGATAGCGTGCGGCCGCGCCCAATCCGACGACCTGAGACGTCATCGGCGTTCCGGCTTCGAACCGCTGCGGCGGCGGGGCGTAGGTCGCGGCTTCCATCGTGACCGTCTCGATCATCGACCCGCCGGTGAGAAACGGCGGCATCGCGTCGAGCAGCTCACGTCGTCCGTACAGCACCCCGATGCCGGTGGGGCCCAGCATCTTGTGCCCGGAAAACGCCGCGAAATCCACGTCCAGCGCGCCGAAGTCCACCGGCTGGTGCGGGACCGACTGGCATGCGTCCAGCACGGTCAGCGCGCCGACCGCCTTGGCCCGCGCCACCACCTCGGCGACCGGCGCCAGCGCACCCGTCACGTTGGAGTGATGGCTGAACGCAACGACTTTCACGCGTTCGTCGAGCTGAAGCGAGTCGAGGTCGATTCGGCCGGCGTCAGGTGCCTCGGAAGTGGCCTGGTACCACTTCAGGGTCGCACCGGTACGACGGGCCAGTTCCTGCCACGGGATCAGGTTCGCGTGGTGTTCCACCTCGGTGGTGACGATGACGTCTCCGGGGCCGACCGCGTGCTCGAACCGGTTGTCGCCGAACACGTAGGAGACCAGGTTGAGCGCCTCGGTCGCGTTCTTGGTGAACACCAGCTGATCGGGTCGGGCGCCGACGAACGCGGCGATGTCGTTGCGGCCCTGCTCGTAGGCGTCGGTGGACTCCTCCATCAACTGATGTGCACCGCGGTGCACCGCGCCGTAGGAGGTGGTCAAAAAGTCCCGCTCGGCGTCGAGCACCTGCACCGGCCGCTGCGAGGTCGCCCCGGAATCCAGGTACGCCAACGTGTTTCCGCCGCGCATCACCTTCTTCAGAATCGGGAAGTCGGCCCGGATCCTGGTGACGTCCAGAGTCTGCGCGGTCGTCACGTCAGGCCTCCACGGCCTGGGCGAACCGCTCGTAGCCGTGCTCTTCGAGTTCGTCGGCCAGCTCGGGACCGCCCGACTCGGCGATGCGCCCACCGACGAACACGTGCACGAACTGCGGGCGGATGTACCGCAGGATCCGCGTGTAGTGCGTGATGAGCAGGATGCCGCCGTTCTCGGTTTCGGCGTACCGGTTCACCCCGTCGCTGACGACGCGCAACGCGTCGACGTCCAGACCCGAGTCGGTCTCGTCGAGGATCGCGATCTTGGGCTTCAACAGCGACAGCTGAAGGATCTCGTGCCGCTTCTTCTCGCCGCCCGAAAAGCCCTCGTTGACACTGCGTTCGGAGAAGGACGTGTCGATGTCGAGGTCCTGCATCGCGCCCTTGACCTCTTTGACCCAGTGCCGCAGCTTCGGGGCCTCACCGCGCACCGCCGTCGCCGCCGAGCGTAGGAAGTTCGACATCGACACCCCGGGCACCTCCACCGGGTACTGCATGGCCAGAAACAGGCCCGCGCGGGCGCGTTCGTCCACGCTCATCGCCAGCACATCCTGGCCGTCGAGGGTGATCGACCCGGACGTCACCGCGTATTTCGGGTGCCCGGCGACCGCGTAGGACAGCGTCGACTTGCCGGAGCCGTTCGGGCCCATCAGCGCGTGCACCTCGCCCGACTTCACGGTGAGGTCGACGCCCTTGAGGATCGGAATCTCGTCAGCGGCCTCGGTGGCGGCGACGCTGACGTGCAGGTCCTTGATTTCCAGAGTGGTCATTAGTTGTCCTTGCCTTGAAGTACGTCGGTGAGCTCGAGCTCGTGTTCGATCGCGTCGGTGAGGCGCTCGCGCACGGCGGGCACGGTGATCTGTTGGATGATCTCGCCGAAGAAGCCGCGCACGATCAGCCGTCGGGCCTGATCCTCGGGAATGCCGCGCGCCTGCAGATAGAACAGTTGCTCGTCGTCGAATCGTCCTGTCGCGCTTGCGTGCCCGGCGCCGACGATCTCGCCGGTTTCGATCTCGAGGTTGGGCACCGAGTCCGCGCGGGCGCCGTCGGTGAGCACCAGGTTGCGGTTGGTCTCGAAGGTGTCGGTGCCGCTGGCCGCGGCGCGGATCAGCACATCACCGATCCACACCGTGCGGGTATCGGGTTTGGCCGACGCCGGATCGCCTTGCAGCGCACCCTTGTACGTCACCTGCGAGCGGCAGTTCGGCTCGGCGTGGTCGACGAGCAGCCGTGACTCGAAATGCTGCCCGTCGTCGGCGAAGTACAGCCCGAGCAGCACGGCGTCACCGCCGGGCGCGCGGTAACGCACCCGGCCCGTCATCCGGACCAGATCGCCGCCGAGCGTGACGGCCGTGTGCCGAAACACCGAGTCCTTGCCCAGCGAGGCGTGGTGCATGCTGACGTTGAGCGCGTCGTCGGCCCAGTCGGCGATCGACACCACCTTGAGCGTGGCGGCGTCACCGACGACGAACTCGATGTTGTCGGCGTAGGCGCCGCTGCCGCGCTGATCGATCACGATCACGGCCTCGGCCAGTTCTTCGACCCGCACCTGCAGGTGACCGTATGCGGTCGCGCCCTCACCGGGGCCGGTCACCACGATGTCGATCGGGTCGTCGACCACGGTGTTGCGTCCGACGGTGACGATCGTCGCGTTGTTGAACGACGAGAACGCCTGGGCGGCAATGCGATCGGCCGGAACCCCGCCTTCGCCCAGGCGCGGGTCGCCGCGACGCACGGTTTCCACCGTCACGCCGGGGTGCTCGGTCACGTCGATACGGGCGCTTCCGGTGGCCGGCGCGGTGCCGTCGTGCAGCCCGCGTAGCCGCTTCAGCGGGGTGAAGCGCCAGATCTCGTCACGGCCGTGGGGTACCTCGAACGCGTCGACGTCGAACGAGGTGAACACCTCGCCCTTGTTCTGCCCCTCGACGGCAGTGGTCAGATTGCTTGTCGTCACCCCACCGCGCCTTCCATCTGCAGCTCGATCAGCCGGTTGAGCTCCAGCGCGTACTCCATCGGAAGCTCCTTGGCGATCGGCTCGACGAAGCCGCGCACCACCATGGCCATCGCCTCGTCCTCGGACAGGCCGCGGCTCATCAGGTAGAACATCTGATCCTCGCTGACCTTGGACACGGTGGCCTCGTGGCCCATCGTGACGTCGTCCTCGCGGATGTCGACGTAGGGGTAGGTGTCGCTGCGGCTGATCGTGTCGACCAGCAGCGCATCGCATTTCACGCTGGACTTGGATCCGTGCGCGCCCTTGTTGATTTGCACCAGACCGCGGTAGGACGAGCGCCCGCCGCCGCGGGCCACCGACTTGGACACGATGTTGCTCGACGTGTTCGGCGCCAGGTGCAGCATTTTCGCGCCGGTGTCCTGGTGCTGGTCCTCGCCGGCGAACGCGACCGACAGCACCTCACCCTTGGCGTGCTCGCCGGTCATCCACACGGCCGGGTATTTCATGGTGACCTTCGAGCCGATGTTGCCGTCGATCCACTCCATCGTGGCGCCGGCCTCGGCGCGGGCGCGCTTGGTGACGAGGTTGTAGACGTTGTTCGACCAGTTCTGAATCGTCGTGTAACGGCAACGCCCGCCGGGCTTCACGATGATCTCGACCACGGCGGAGTGCAGTGAGTCGGACTTGTAGATCGGCGCGGTGCAGCCCTCCACGTAGTGCACGTAGGCGCCTTCGTCGACGATGATCAGCGTCCGCTCGAACTGGCCCATGTTCTCGGTGTTGATCCGGAAGTAGGCCTGCAACGGGATGTCGACGTGCACACCGGGCGGCACGTAGATGAACGAACCACCCGACCACACCGCGGTGTTCAGCGCGGAGAACTTGTTGTCGCCGGCCGGGATCACGGTGCCGAAGTACTGCTTGAAGATGTCCTCGTGTTCCTTCAGGCCCGTATCGGTGTCGAGGAAGATGACCCCTTGCGCTTCCAGGTCTTCGCGGATCTGGTGGTAGACGACCTCCGACTCGTACTGAGCCGCCACCCCGGCCACCAGGCGCTGCTTCTCGGCTTCCGGAATTCCGAGCCGGTCGTAGGTATTGCGGATGTCCTCCGGCAAGTCCTCCCATGAGGCGGCCTGCTTCTCGGTGGAGCGCACGAAGTACTTGATGTTGTCGAAGTCGATGCCGTCGAGGTCAGAACCCCATTTCGGCATCGGCTTCTTGTTGAAGGTGCGCAGCGCACGCAGCCGGCTCTCCAGCATCCACTCCGGCTCGTCCTTCTTCGCCGAGATGTCGCGCACCACGTCTTCGGACAGGCCGCGCTGGGCGACGGCGCCCGCGTCGTCGGAGTCCACCCAGCCGTAGCCGTACCGGCTCAGCGAGGCGATGGCCTCTTCCTGGCTGAGCGGTTCGCCTACCTTATGGATCTCGGGGGTGGTCGTCATTTCGACGCTCCTTGTTTGCTTGTAGGGGCTTCGGCGCGGGCTGTGCGCCGAAGGGTCTTGGGTTTGGCCTTGCTTTTCTTCGCGCTGTTCTCGGCGAGCGGCACGTGCGTCGTGCACGCGCAGTCGCCGTTGACGATGGTGGCCAGCCGCTGCACGTGGGTACCGAGCACCTCGGCGAACGCCTCCCGCTCGGCCTCGCAGAGTTCGGGAAACTCCTCGGCGACGTGCGACACCGGGCAGTGGTGCTGACACAGCTGGATGCCGTCCACCGGACCGGCGACCGGCGTCGTGGTGGTGGCGTAGCCGGCTTCGGTCAGCGCCGCCGCCACCTGGTCCGCAGTTGTTTCAACGTCATCGGAGCCCCCGGTTACTCCCGCCAGGATGCTGTCGATGCGTTGGCGCGCGAACGTCCGCACCGCATCGTCGCCGCCGATCTCCCGCAGCTGCCGCATTGCCGCCGCGGCCAGGTCGTCGTACCGGTGCCCGAGCTTGGCCCGGCCCGCAGCGGTGAGCCGGTACCGTTTGGCCGGGCGGCCCCGGCCGCTGTGCTGCCAGGCCGCCGCAGCGCTGGCTTGCGCGTCGCCGGCCTCCATCAGCGCGTCGAGGTGTCGGCGCACGCCTGCTGCGGAAATACCGAGCCGTTCGCCGATCTCACCTGCGGTGATGGGTCCGGATTTCAGCAGCATCTGCACGATCGCGCCACGCGTGTGGCGGTCGCTGCTGAGTTCCGGACGGATTTTCACAACACCATTGTGACGGAATTCGAAAACGCATGTAAAGCAAGGCCACCCTTAGCCGTCGCGAACGTGCCTGAGATCACCGACTCCCGGCCGCTACGCTGCTGTGGTGGCTGCCCGCCTCAAGTCCCTGTCCTCGTCGATCGCCCGCTGGCACGCCGACGAGCGACCGGTCGGCTCGCCGCTCAACGACGCCGAGGTCATCGGGTTACGGCGCACCCGCGTGTTCGGAGCCGCCGGCACCGTGCTGATGGCCATCGGAGCGCTGGGCGTCGGCGCCCGCCCGGTGATCCAGGACCCCACCTTCGGGGTGCGGCTGCTCAACCTGCCGTCTCGGCTGCAGACCGTGTCGCTGACGATGACCACCACCGGCGCGGTGATGATGGCGCTGGCGTGGCTGATGCTGGGCCGCTTCGTCCTCGGCGATCGCCGGATGTCGCGCAGCCAGCTCGACCGCACCCTGCTGCTGTGGGTCACGCCGCTGCTGATCGCGCCGCCGATGTACAGCCGCGACGTGTACTCCTACCTGGCCCAGAGTGAGATCGCGAGCAAAGGCCTCGACCCCTACCGGGTCGGGCCCGCCACCGGGCTGGGCCTCGATCACGTGTTCACGCTTTCGGTGCCCACGATGTGGCGCGAGACGCCGGCGCCCTACGGGCCGCTGTTCGTGTGGCTGGGCGAAGGCATCTCCGAGATCACCGGCGAGAACATCGTCGCCGCGGTGCTCTGTCACCGGCTGGTGGTGCTGCTCGGCGTCGCGCTGATCATGTGGGCGACGCCGCGGCTCGCGCGCCGGTGCGGGGTGGCCGAGGTCAGCGCGCTGTGGCTGGGCGCGGCCAACCCGCTGCTGATCATGCATCTGGTCGCGGGCATCCACAACGAGGCGCTGATGCTGGGTCTGATGCTGGCGGGCACGGAGTTCGCGCTGCGCGGCGTCGACGCCGCGACCTCGCTCATCCCGCGACCGCTGGCGTGGCCCCGCGGCCACGAGGACTGGGCGCAGTGGCACCCGCTGGCGATGCTGCTGCTCGGCGTGGTGCTCATCACGATGTCGTCGCAGGTGAAGCTGCCGTCGCTGCTGGCGCTGGGCTTCGTGGCGATGGCGCTGGCGCACCGCTGGGGCGGCACGATCAAGGCCTTCTTTGTGTCCGGGGGGTCGCTGGCCGCGGTGTCGGTCGCGGTGATGGCGTTGATCGGCTGGGCCAGCGGGCTGGGTTTCGGCTGGCTGTTCACCCTGGGCACCGCCAACGTCGTGCGCAGTTGGATGTCGCTGCCGACGCTGCTGGCGCTGGGCACCGGGCAGGTCGGCATCCTGCTGGGGCTCGGCGACCACACGACCGCCGTGCTCGGCCTCACCCGCGGCATCGGCGTACTGCTCATCGCGATCCTGGTCACCTGGCTGCTGCTGGCCGTGCTGCGGGGCAAGCTGCACCCGGTCGGCGGGCTCGGCGTCGCGCTCGGCATGACGGTGCTGCTCTTTCCCGTGGTCCAGCCGTGGTACGTGTTGTGGGCGGTGATCCCGCTTGCGGCGTGGGCCACCCGCCCGGCGTTCCGCAGCACGACGATCGTGGTGACGCTGGTGGTGGGCATCTTCGGCCCGACCGCCAACGGCGACCGGTTCACGCTGTTCCAGATCCTGCTCGCCGTGGTGGCGAGCACCGTGACGGTGCTGCTGCTGATGGCGCTGACCTACAACCGCCTGCCCTGGCGCAAAATCCCGGCCACCGTCGAGCAGGCGCCCGACGCCACCGGCGACTCGCAGGACTCGCGTCCGGACAAGCCGTTGCCACCGCCCCCACCACCGGTGAAACCCGACGCCTACGCTGATTCTCCGTGAGCCACCCTGGATCGCGGGCGTCGACCGTCCCCGTGCGCCTGCGCGGCGTCAGCAAGCGGTACGGCTCGACGACCGCGGTGTCCGACCTCGACCTCGAGGTACACCGCGCCGAGGTGTTCGCGCTGCTCGGCCCCAACGGCGCGGGCAAGACCACCACCGTCGAGATGTGCGAGGGGTTCCTCAAACCCGACTCCGGCGCCATCGAGATCCTCGGACTGGATCCGTTCGACGACAACGCGCAGGTGCGCGCACGCATCGGTGTGATGCTGCAGGGCGGCGGCGCCTATCCGGCGGCCCGGGCCGGTGAGATGCTCGACCTCGTCGCGGCATACGCCGCCGACCCGCTGGACCCGAAATGGCTGATGGACACGCTGGGGCTGACCGAAGCGGCGCGCACCACCTACCGGCGGCTGTCGGGCGGCCAGCAGCAGCGGCTGGCGCTGGCGTGCGCGGTGGTCGGCCGACCGGAGCTGGTCTTCCTCGACGAGCCGACGGCCGGTCTGGATGCCCACGCCCGAATCGTGGTGTGGGAGTTGATCGATGGGCTGCGCCGTGACGGTGTGACGGTGGTGCTGACCACCCACCAGCTCACCGAGGCCGAGGAGCTGGCCGACCGGATCCTGATCATCGACCACGGTTCGGCCGTGGCGACCGGCACGCCCGAGGAGCTGATGCGCAGCGGCGCGGAGAACCAGCTGCGGTTCCGCGCACCGCGCCGGCTCGACCTGTCGCTGCTGATCTCGGCGCTGCCGGAGAGCTATCGGGCCACCGAGACCTCACCGGGCGAGTACCTGGTCGAGGGCGCGATCGACCCGCAGGTGCTGGCCACCGTGACGGCGTGGTGCGCGCGGCTCGACGTGCTCGCCACCGACATGCGCGTGGAACAGCGCAGCCTCGAAGACGTGTTCCTCGACCTCACCGGCAGGGAGCTGCGGCCGTGACCACAACGAATCGTTTTGCCGCAGGCACGTTTACCCCCGATCCGCGGCCTGCCGCGGTGTCGAAGATGTTGGCCGCGCAGTTCGGGCTGGAGCTGCGGCTGCTGCTGCGCAACGGCGAGCAGCTGCTGCTGACGATGTTCATCCCGATCACGCTGCTCATCGGTTTGATCGTGCTGCCGCTGGGCTCGTTCGGCCCTGACCGGGCGGGAACGTTCGTGCCGGCGATCATGGCGCTCGCGGTCATCTCCACCGCGTTCACCGGGCAGGCGATCGCGGTGGCGTTCGACCGCCGCTACGGCGCGCTCAAACGGCTGGGCGCCACGGCGCTGCCGGTGTGGGGCATCATCGCGGGCAAGTCCCTCGCGGTGGTGGCGGTGGTGTTTCTGCAGTCAATCGTGTTGGGCGGCATCGGTTTTGCGCTGGGTTGGCGTCCGGAGCTGGCCGGATTGGCGCTCGGCGCGGCGGTCATCGCGCTGGGCACCGCGGGGTTCGCGGCGCTGGGGCTGCTGCTGGGCGGCACGCTTCGCGCCGAGATCGTGCTGGCGGTCGCCAACCTGCTGTGGTTCGTGTTCGCCGGGCTCGGCGCGCTGACGCTGGAGGGCGGCATGGTGCCGCAGGCGGTCCAGTGGGTGGCCCGGCTGACCCCGTCGGGGGCGCTGACCGAGGCGCTGTCGCAGGCGATGACGGTGTCAGTGGACTGGTTCGGCCTGCTGGTGCTCGCCGGGTGGGGCCTGGTCGCCGCGTTGTGCGCGCTGCGCTGGTTCCGGTTCACCTGAGCCCAGCGTCGGCAGCAGATACGCCAGCTGGCCCACCTCCTCGATGTTGTGCTTCACCCACGCGGTGAGCATCTCGTCGGGAAGTTTGCGCTGCACGACGCGGTTGACCGGCGCCATCAGCGCCGAGCGCGCGCCGACGTCCATCACACTGACGTAGTGGGCACCGTCGGGCCCCGGCGACCAGGTATGCTCGAGCTGAAAGATCACGACCCCGGCGAGGCGCTGCACCAAGCGGATGCCGGTCTCGTCGAGCTTTTCGACGCGGTCCACGACGCCGACCCGGAACTCGGGCCGGCCGCCGAATGCCTCCACGATGCGAAACCGCGCCCCCTCGGCCGCCCCGCCACCGGGCGCCGCCTTCGCGAGCTCCCATCTGATGTGGTCGATCGGATGCCAGGCGAGATAGCGGTCGACGATTTCGCCGCCGTAGCGCATCGTGCCCCCGAGATGGGTGAACCAGTCCAGCAGCATCGCCGGCGTGATGCCCGGCAGCGGCCGGTGCACGATGGTGACCCGACGGCGATGATGCGGAAAGGTCGCGTAGCGGACCGTCGCGGTGTCGACCGAACGCAGCGGATAGAGCACGGGCCGAGCCATCACGAACCTCCAAGATACGAAAGCGTTTCTTATATCGGGTACGTTAGGCTTCGTCATTAAGATACGCAAGCGTTTCCTAGGAGTGTCGATGCAGCGACGGCGCGGCGAGGAACTCGACACCGCGATCCGCACCGCGGTGCTCGACCTGCTGGCCGAGCACGGTCCGGTGGGCGTGACGATGGAGGCGGTGGCCGCCGCCGCCCAGACCAGCAAGCCGGTGCTGTACCGCAGATGGCCCGACGCGGCGACGATGCTGCGAGAAACGTTGCTGCGCATCGCGACAACGTCGATCCCCCATCACGACACGGGTAGCTACCGCACCGACATGCTCAGCGTGCTGCGCGGCTGGGCCGCGCTGTTCACCGGGCCCGACGCCGCGGTGCTGCGCGCCGCCGTCGCCGCGACGGCCCAGGATGCGGAGCTGTCCGAGGCGTTCCGCACCGACGTGATCGGCTGGCGCAAGAAGGAGATGGCCGCGCTGCTGTCCCGGGGTATCGAGCGCGGCGACGTACGCGCCGACGTTCCGGTGGAGATCGCCCGCGAGCTGGGCCAGAGCGTGTTGTGGCACCGGCTGTTGATCACCGGCGACCCGATCACCGACGAGCTGGTCGTGCAGCTGGTCGACGAGGTTCTGGTGCCGTTCGTGGCACCGCACCGGTCATGACGACGGTGCTGGGCATCGATGCCTGCCGAGGTGGCTGGGTCGGTGTGCAGCTGCGCGACGGCGGGTTCGCCGGCGCACATTTCGCCGCCCGCCTCGACGACCTCGCCGCGCGCGTCGCCGACGCCGACGTCATCGCCGTGGACATCCCGCTCGGTCTGGTGCCATCCGGGGAACGTGTCGCGGACCGGGCCGCACGCGCGATGCTCGGCCGTCGCGGCGCCAGCGTGTACATCACCCCGCCGCGGCCGGTGTTCGACGAACCCGACTACGACTCCGCCAAGCATCGCTGCAAATCCCTCACCGGCTGGATGCTCAGCAGGCAGGCCTGGGGGTTGCGCGCGAAAGTGCTTGAAGCCAACCGGCTTTACGACACCGGCGCCGCGCTGTACGAGGTTCATCCCGAGCTGTCGTTTCAGCATCTCGGACTGCGCTACGAGGACGGCGCCAAAAAGTCCTGGCGCGGGCAGCGCGCGAGGCTGCGGGTGCTCACCGAGGCGGGAGTCGTGCTGCCGGAAGACCTGGGCGCGGCCGTCGCGACGGTGCCCGCCGACGATGTGCTCGACGCGGCGGCGGTGGCCTGGAGCGCCGACCGAATCGCGCGCGGCGACGCGGTGTGCCTGCCGGATCCACCGCAGCGCAACGATCGCGGCCAAGTGATCGCCATCTGGCACTGACCACCCGCTACTACGGCGTGTAGTTGGCCTGAACTACGATCGGGGCGTGCGACGCGTCTTTTTGCGGCTGGTGGATCTGCTGCCGCTGCCCAGCCTGCGGACGCAGCGCGTCATCGCGTTTCTGGTCATCCTGACCCAGGGCGGAATCTCGGTCACCGGCGCGATCGTGCGCGTCACCGCGTCCGGCCTCGGTTGTCCGACCTGGCCGCAATGCTTCCCCGGCAGCTTCACCCCGGTTCCGGTGGCCGAAGTGCCGGTGGTGCACCAGGTGGTCGAATTCGGCAACCGGCTGGTGACGTTTCTGGTGGTGATCACCGCCGCGCTCGCGGTGCTGGCCGTCACCCGGGCCCGGCGGCGCCGCGAGGTGCAGATCTATGCGTGGCTGATGCCGGCATCGACCGTGGTGCAGGCGGTGATCGGCGGCATCACGGTGCTGACCGGGCTGCTGTGGTGGACGGTGGCGATCCACCTGCTGGCGTCGATGACGATGGTGTGGCTGGCGGTGCTGCTGTTCGTCAAGATCGGCGAACCCGACGACGGCGTGCCGGTCCGGCGCGCGCCGAAACCGTTGCGGCAGCTGACATTTCTCAGCGGCGTGGCGCTGGCCGCCGTGCTGGTGACCGGCACGCTGGTCACCGCCGCGGGTCCGCACGCGGGCGACAAGAGCGCGACCCGCCCGGTCCCGCGACTCGAGGTCGAGATCACCACGCTGGTGCACCTGCACTCGTCGCTGCTGGTGGCCTATCTAGCGCTGTTGGTCGGCCTGGGCTTCGGGTTGCTCGCAGTGCACGCCGCTCGGCCCGTGCTGATCCGGTTGGCGGTGCTGCTGGTGTTGGTGTGCGCACAGGGTCTGGTCGGCGTCGTGCAGTACTACACCGGTGTGCCCGCGGTGTTGGTGGCGGTGCACGTCGCGGGTGCCGCGTTGTGCACGGCGGCCACCGCCGCGCTATGGGCGTCGATGCGAGAGCGGGCCAAGCCCGAGCCGCTGCAGGGCTGACTCCACCGCCAGGACGAACACGCGCTGCTGGCGAGCGCGGCTGGTCAGATCCAGCCGCTGCCAGCCCAGCGTCGGCGCGACGAGGTCCAGGCGCCGCACGCGCGATTCCTCGGTCAGGTCGACGCGCGCGTACAGCAACTCGGCCGGCGCCATCCGCAGGCGCTCGGCCGCGGCCGCCAGCGCCGTGAAGCCGACGTCCCACACCTCGAAATCCGGTTCGGCCTGCCCGCTGTGGGTGAAGGCGTGCGACTGCGTGCCGGCGAGGAACACCAGCGCGAGCTCTTCGGTGCCGCGCGCCGCTGTCGCAACGCCGGCGTCGGCCAAGTCCTGCAGATAGTCCGTGCCTGCGTTCCAGGCGATCGCCCCGGGTGGGTTCAGCAGGTGGCGCACGCGGCGGGTCCAGGCAAGGAACTCCTCGTCGGCGCCAGCGGCACGCAGGATCACCAGGTCGGCTTTCACGGTGGCGGGGTCGTCCCAGGCCAGCCACCGGGCGTGCAGCCCGTGTTTGCGCAGCGCCCCGATCAGCCCGGCGTCGTCCCGGTCACCGTCGGGCAGCGCCGGTGAACCCGCCAAGACGATGCGGGGATGAAAGACGTCGGGCCGGGCCAGCTTCACAACCGCAAGGATATTGGGAGGATGTGAGTATGCACGCTATCGAGATCACCGAAACGGGCGGACCGGAGGTCCTCACCTACGTCGAGAAACCGCAGCCCGCGCCCGGCCCCGGCGAAGTGCTGATCAAGGCCGAGGCGATCGGCGTGAACTTCCTCGATACCTACTTTCGGTCCGGGCTGTATCCGCGTGAGACCCCGTTTGTGGTCGGCAACGAGGTGTGCGGCACGGTGGAGGCCGTCGGCGCCGACGTGGCCGCCCTGAAGGTCGGCGACCGGGTCGTCACCGCACAAGCCAACGGCGCCTACGCCGAATACAGCGTCGCCACAGCCGATTTCTGCGCCTATGTGCCCGACGGCGTCGACCCCGAGGTGGCCGCCGCGTCGTTGCTCAAGGGCATGACCGCGCACTACCTGATCAAGTCGACGTACCCGGTGCAGCAGGGCGACGCGGTGCTGGTGCACGCCGGCGCGGGCGGAGTCGGGCTGATCCTGACGCAGTGGGCGACGAGCATGGCCGCGCGGGTGATCACCACGGTGTCGACCCCGGAGAAGGCCGAGATGTCGCGCAACGCGGGCGCTGTCGAGGTGCTGGACTACCCCGATGACGCCGCCGAGTTCGGCGCGAAGATCAAAGAACTCACCGACGGCGGTGTCTCGGTCGTCTACGACGGCGTCGGTGCCACCACGTTCGACGCGAGCCTGGCCAGCCTGGCCGTGCGCGGCACGCTGGCGTTGTTCGGCGCGGCCAGCGGACCGGTCCCGCCGTTCGACCCGCAGCTGCTGAACACCTCAGGCTCGGTGTTTCTGACCCGGCCCACGCTGGTGCACTACACCCGCACCCCCGACGAATTCGCGTGGCGCGCAGGAGAACTGCTCGAGGCCATCGCCAACGGCACGCTGACGGTCACGGTCAGCGAGCGCTACCGCCTCGAGGACGCGGCCACCGCGCACAGCGACCTGGAGGGCCGGAAGACCGTCGGCTCGGTGGTGCTGGTGCCGTAACGCGGCGCGGGCCCGGCGCGTCAGAACAGCGTCGGCAGCGCGAGCACCGAGTCGATCGCCAGCGCGCAGAACACCACAGCCAGATAGTTGTTGGACTGCAAGAACAACCGCAGCGGTTTGACCGGTACCCCGCGGCGCACACCGGCGTTGAGCTGATGGGCCATCAGCAGGAACCAGCCGCCCGCCAGCAGCGCCACCACCGCGTACAGCCACCCGGTCGCAGGCACCAAAGCCAGCGTCGCAGCGACCGTCAGCCACGTGTAGATCAGGATCTGCTTGGTGACCTGACGCTCGGTGGCCACCGCGGGCAGCATCGGCACCCCGGCGGCGCGGTAATCCTCCTTGTACCGCATGGCCAGCGCCCACGTGTGCGGCGGCGTCCAGAAGAAGATGATCGCGAACATCACCAGCGCAGGCCATTCGATGGTGCCGGTGACCGCCGACCAGCCGATCATCACCGGCATGCAGCCGGCCGCCCCGCCCCACACCACGTTCTGCGAGGTGCGGCGCTTGAGCAGCAAGGTGTACACCAACACGTAGAACGCGATCGTGGCACCGGCGAGGTGGGCCGAAAGCAGGTTCGTGGTCCACCACAACCAGAAGAACGACGTGACCGACAGCGCGAGCCCGAACACCAGCGCGTGGCTGCGCGGCACGGTGGCCCGGGCCAACGGCCTGCGCTCGGTGCGCTTCATCACCTTGTCGATGTCGGCGTCGGCGACGCAGTTGAGCGTGTTGGCGCCCGCGGCCGCCAGCAGCCCGCCGACAAGCGTGTTGAGGATCAGCAGCGGATCGACGCCGCCGCGGTGCGCCAGCAGCATCGCCGGGATCGTGGTGACCAGCAGCAGTTCGATGACGCGCGGCTTGGTCAGCGAGACGTAGCCGAGCACCTTGGTGAAGATGTGCCGGCGCAGTCGCGCGGCGCCCGACGTCCGGTCCAGCGTCCCCTCGGAGAGGTGGCCTTCCCGAATGCTCACGCAGGTCACTCCTGTCGAAATTCCGGCGACGCCAAGCGTCTACTACAGACGATGGTAGACCTCGCCCCGACGGCGTCCTAATCCTCCCCCGGCTGCCTGCAGCGGATGACTGTCCCGCATTAGGGTGTTTTTACAAGCAGCGTGCCGAGCTCGACCCGCGACCAGGAGCGTCTAGTGACCACACTCGAAGAAATTTCCGCTCTCACCCGACCGAATCACCCCGACGATTGGACCGAGGTCGATACCCGTGCCGTCGATACGGTGCGGGTGCTCGCCGCCGACGCCGTCCAGAAGCGCGGCAACGGTCATCCCGGCACGGCGATGAGCTTGGCTCCGCTGGCCTACACGCTGTTTCAGCGGCAGATGCGCCACGATCCCACCGACCAGCACTGGCTGGGCCGGGACCGTTTCGTGCTGTCGGCCGGCCATTCCAGCCTGACCCTGTACATCCAGCTCTACCTCGGTGGTTTCGGGCTCGAGCTCTCCGACATCGAGGCGCTGCGTACGTTCAAGTCCAAGACGCCCGGCCACCCCGAGTTCCGGCACACCAAGGGCGTCGAGATCACCACCGGCCCGCTGGGCCAAGGCCTGGCGTCCGCGGTCGGGATGGCGATGGCGGCGCGCTACGAGCGCGGCCTGTTCGACCCCGACGCCGCGCCGGGCACCAGCCCGTTCGACCACTACATCTATGTGATCGCCTCCGACGGCGACATCGAGGAGGGCGTCACCAGCGAGGCGTCGTCGCTGGCCGGCACCCAGCAGCTGGGCAACCTGATCGTGTTCTACGACAGCAACCAGATATCGATCGAGGACGACACCAACATCGCGCTGTCGGAGGACACCCCCGCCCGTTACCGCTCCTACGGCTGGCACGTACAGGAGGTCGAGGGCGGCGAGAACGTCACCGGGATCGAAGAAGCTATCGAGGCCGCCAAAAAGGTGACCGACAAGCCGTCGTTCATCGCGCTGCGCACGATCATCGGCTACCCCGCCCCCAACCTGATGAACACCGGCAAGGCCCACGGCGCCGCGCTCGGCGACGACGAGGTCGCCGAGGTCAAGAAGATTCTCGGCTTCGACCCGGAGAAGTCGTTCCAGGTGAGTCCCGAGGTCATCGAGCACACCCGCAAACTCGTCGACCGCGGCAAGGAAGCCCGCGACAAGTGGCAGAGCGAGTTCGACGCCTGGGCGCAGCGCGAACCCGAACGCAAGGCGCTGCTGGACCGACTGCTGGCCCAGGAGCTGCCTGAGGGCTGGGACGCCGACCTGACCTACTGGGAGCCCGGCTCCAAGGACATCGCCACCCGCGCCGCGTTCGGCCAGGTGCTCAACGACGTCGCGCCGAAACTGCCCGAGCTGTGGGGCGGCTCAGCCGACCTGGCCGGCAGCAACAACACCACCATCAAGGGTGCCAACTCCTTTGGGCCGCCGTCGATTTCAACCAAGGAATACACCGCGGACCCATACGGCCGGGTGTTGCACTTCGGGGTGCGTGAACACGCGATGGGTTCGATCCTGTCCGGGATCGTGCTGCACGGGCCGACCCGCGCCTTCGGCGGTACGTTCCTGCAGTTCTCGGACTACATGCGCGCCGCGGTGCGGTTGGCGTCGTTGATGGACATCGACACCATCTACATCTGGACCCACGACTCGATCGGGCTGGGCGAAGACGGCCCGACCCATCAGCCGATCGAACACCTCGCGGCGCTGCGTGCGATCCCGAATTTGTCCGTGGTGCGCCCCGGCGATCCGAACGAAACCGCCTACGCGTGGCGCACGATCATCGAACGCGGCGCCAACAGCGGTCCCGTCGGGCTGATCCTGACCCGCCAGGCCATCCCGGTGCTCGAGGGCACGGACGCCGAAGGCGTCGCGAAGGGCGGATACGTGCTGGGCGGCGCCCCCGACAAGCAGCCGGATGTGGTGCTGATCGGCACCGGCTCAGAGCTGCAGCTGTGCGTGGCAGCCCAAAAGATCTTGGCCGACAAGGGGATTTCTGCGACGGTGGTGTCGATGCCGTGCGTCGAGTGGTTCGAGGCACAGCCGGTCGAGTATCGGGACAGTGTGCTGCCGCCGGCGGTGTCCGCCCGCGTCGCCGTGGAGGCGGCCGTCGCGCAGAGCTGGCACAAATTGGTCGGCGACACCGGCGAGATCGTGTCGATCGAGCATTACGGGGAATCCGCCGATTACAAGACGTTGTTCCGCGAGTATGGGTTCACCCCGGAAGCGGTGGTGGCCGCCGCGGAGCGATCGCTGGACAACTGAACTGAAAGGTAAGAGCAATGGCTCAAAATCCGCATCTGGCGGCGCTGTCCGCTGCGGGGGTGTCGGTATGGCTTGACGACCTCTCCCGCGACCGGCTGCAGACCGGCAACCTGCAGGAGTTGATCGACACCAAATCCGTGGTGGGTGTCACCACCAACCCGTCGATCTTCCAGGCTGCGCTGTCGAAGGGCAGCGCCTACGACGATCAGGTCAACGAGCTGGCCAGCCAAGGCGCCGACGTGGACGCCACGGTCCGCACCGTCACCACCGACGACGTCCGCAACGCGTGCGACGTGCTCGCCAAGGTCTACGAGGCCTCCGATGGTGTGGACGGCCGGGTCTCCATCGAGGTCGACCCGCGGATGGCGCACGACACCGACAAGACGATCCTGCAGGCCATCGAGCTGTGGAAGATCGTCGACCGGCCGAACCTGTTCATCAAGATTCCGGCCACCATGGCCGGGCTGCCCGCGATCACCGCGGTGCTGGCAGAAGGGATTTCGGTCAACGTCACGCTGATCTTCTCCGTCGAACGCCACCGCATGGTCATGGACGCCTACCTGGCCGGGTTGGAGAAGGCCAAGGAGGCCGGCCACGACCTCTCCAAGATCCACTCGGTCGCATCGTTCTTCGTCTCCCGCGTCGACACCGAGGTCGACAACCGGCTGGAGAAGATAGCCTCGGACTCGGGGAAGGACACAGCCCTCGCGCTGCGCGGGCAGGCCGGCGTCGCGAACGCCCGGCTCGCCTACGCCGCGTACGAAGAAGTGTTCGTCGGCGGCTCACGGTACGAGGCGCTCAAGGCCGACGGGGCCCGTGTGCAGCGGCCGCTGTGGGCGTCCACCGGGGTGAAAAATCCCGAGTACGCCGACACGCTCTACGTCACCGAGCTGGTGGCCCCCAACACGGTCAACACCATGCCCGAGAAGACGCTCGATGCGGTCGCCGACCACGGCGTGATCACCGGCGACACGGTGACCGGCACCGCCGCACAGTCACAGGAGGTCTTCGACAAGCTGAGCGCCGTCGGCATCGACCTGCCCGACGTGTTCAGGGTGTTGGAGGACGAAGGAGTTGAGAAGTTCGAGAAGTCATGGCTCGAACTGCTCGAAGCGACGCAGGGTCAGCTCGACGCCGCGAAGAAATGACCTCCGCGGCCCAGCGAGCCGCATCGGGCGGCCCGGGATGGCGTAATCCGCTGCGGGACAAACGGGACAAACGAATGCCCCGCATCCCGGGCCCCTGTGGTCTGGTGATCTTCGGCGTCACCGGTGACCTCGCCCGCAAGAAACTCATGCCGGCGGTCTATGACCTTGCCAACCGTGGCCTGCTTCCGGCCAGCTTCAGCCTGGTCGGGTTCGCCCGCCGGGAGTGGGCCGACGAGAGTTTCGGCGAGGTGGTCTATGAGGCCGTCAAGAAGAACGCGCGCACCCCGTTTCGTCAAGAGGTCTGGGATCGACTCGCTGAGGGAATCCGGTTCGTCCAAGGCACTTTCGACGACGACGCGGCCTTTGCCCGGCTCGCCGAAACGCTGGAGAAGCTGGACGCCGAACGAGGCACCGCAGGTAATCACGCCTTCTATCTCTCTATCCCGCCCAATGCTTTTCAGGTGGTGTGCGAGCAGCTGCAGAAGACCGGCCTGGCCCGGCCCCAGCAAGGCCGCTGGAGCCGGGTGGTCATCGAGAAACCGTTCGGCCACGACCTGCAGAGCGCCCGCGAGCTCAACGCGGTGGTCAACAGCGTGTTCCCCGAGGAATCGGTGTTTCGGATCGACCACTACCTCGGCAAGGAAACGGTGCAGAATATTTTGGCGCTGCGCTTCGCCAACGAGCTGTACGAGCCGGTGTGGAACGCCAACTACGTTGACAGCGTGCAGATCACGATGTCCGAGGACATCGGGCTCGGCGGACGCGCCGGTTACTACGACGGGGTCGGCGCGGCACGGGACGTGATCCAGAACCACCTGCTGCAACTGTTGGCTCTGGTGTGCATGGAGGAGCCGGCCAACTTCGGACCGCGTGAACTGCAGGCGGAGAAGATCAAGGTGCTGTCGGCGACCCGGCTGATGCACCCGCTGGATCGGACCACCGCACGCGGGCAGTACGCGCCCGGCTGGCAGGGCAGCGTGAAGGTGCCCGGACTGCTGGAAGAGGAAGGCTTCTCGAAGGACTCCGCGACCGAGACCTTCGCCGCGATCACGCTCGAGGTCGACAACCGGCGCTGGGCCGGTGTGCCGTTCTTTCTGCGCACCGGTAAGCGCTTGGCGCGCAGGGTCACCGAGGTCGCGCTGATCTTCAAGCAGGCACCGTTTCTGCCGTTCGACAAGACGATGACCGAGGAGCTCGGGCAGAACGCGCTGGTCATCCGGATTCAGCCCGACGAGGGCATCACCACCCGGTTCGGCTCCAAGGTACCGGGCAGCCAGATGGAAGTGCGTGACGTCAACATGGACTTCTCGTACGGTTCGGCGTTCGCCGAGGACTCCCCGGAAGCCTATGAGCGGCTGATCCTCGATGTGTTGCTCGGTGAACCCTCGCTGTTCCCGGTGAACGCCGAAGTCGAATTGTCCTGGGAGATCCTCGATCCCGTGATCGACTACTGGGCTGCCGAGGGCAAACCCGAACCCTACGACTCGGGCACCTGGGGCCCGACTTCGGCGTTCGACATGCTGCACCGGATGGGCCGGGATTGGAGGCGGCCGTGATTGTCGACCTGCCCGACACCACCACCAACGACATCAACAAGAAGATCACCGGGCTGCGCGAGGAAGGTGGCGCGATCACGCTCAGCCGGGTGCTGACACTGGTCATCGCACCCGACTCCGACGAATGCCTCGAGGACGCAGTCGAGGCTGCCAACTACGCCAGCCGTGAGCACCCGTGCCGGGTCATCGTGGCGGTCGCCGGTGATCGCGGTGCGCCGCAGGCCCGGCTGGACGGTCAGATCCGCGTCGGCGCGGACGCGGGCGCCGGCGAGGTGGTGGTGCTGCGCCTGCACGGCGAGCTGGCCGATCACGCCGAGAGCGTGGTGCTTCCGTTCCTGCTTCCCGACACCCCGGTCGTGGCCTGGTGGCCCGGTGCCGCACCGGCGGTTCCTGCCCGAGATCCGCTGGGCAAGCTGGCGATTCGTCGCATCACGGACGCCACCAGCAGCCCTGACCCGCTGGCGGCGATCAGAAGTCGGCTGGACGGCTACTCCGACGGTGACACCGACCTGGCGTGGAGCCGAATCACCTACTGGCGGGCGCTGCTGGCCGCCGCCGTCGAACTCGAACCCCACGAGCCGATCAGCTCGGCGCTGGTTTCGGGGCTCGACAACGAACCGGCGCTGGACATCCTGGCCGGCTGGCTCGCCAGCAGGATCGACTGTCCGGTACGGCGGACATCCGGTGAGCTCAAGGTGGAACTGGTCCGCGCAGGCGAGACGATCACACTGCAGCGGCCGCAGACCGGCGTCACCGCCACGTTGAGCCGCACCAGCCGGCCCGAGGCGCGGATTCCGTTGGCGCGCAGGGAAACCAAGGAATGTCTCGCCGAGGACATGCGCAGGCTCGACCCCGACGAGATCTACCACGAAGCACTACAGGGCATAGGCAAGGTGCAATACACATGAGCACGGTCGTCGAGAAGTACCCGGACACCAGCGCTTTGGTCGAGGCGGCCGGTGATCGTCTGATCGGTGCGATCGGCGACGCGATCGCCGAGCGTGGCAGCGCCCACGTCGTGTTGACCGGAGGCGGTACCGGCATCGGGCTGCTCAAGCACGTCGGAGCGCACGGTTCCGGAATCGACTGGTCGAAGGTGCATCTGTACTGGGGTGATGACCGGTTCGTTCCCGAGGACGACGACGAGCGCAACTACAAGCAGGCCCGCGAGGCGCTGCTGGACCACATCGACATCCCCGCCGCCAACGTGCACCCGATGTCGGCCAACGGCGGCCAGTTCGGCGACGACATCGAGGCCGCCGCGCAAGACTACGAGCGGGAGTTGGCGGCCAACGCCGAGGACGGTGAGCCGGCTCCGCACTTTGATGTGCACCTGCTGGGCATGGGTCCCGAAGGCCACATCAACTCGCTGTTTCCGCACACGGCCGCGGTGCGCGAGAAGGACCGGATGGTGGTGGCCGTCTCCGACTCCCCCAAACCGCCGCCGCAGCGCATCACGCTGACGTTGCCCGCGGTGCAGCGGGCGCGACAGGTGTGGCTGGTGGTCTCCGGCGAGGCCAAGGCCGAAGCGGTGGCCGCCGCCGTCGGTGGTGCCAACCCCGCCGACTGGCCGGCTGCGGGCGCGGTCGGTCGCGAAGCCACGGTCTGGCTGCTTGACGAGGCCGCGGCCGCCAACCTCTGATTTGTCGGGGGGCGGAGTATTATCGAACGTATGTTCGAGATCTTGTCGGATGCGGAGCTGGTCGACTACATGGGTGAGGAGGCCCGTGAGGAGTCCGCGGCGATGGGCCGGCGCCTGGCCGCACTCGGTGA
>JBNMRA010000019.1:0-107225 GCA_050205315.1 Mycolicibacterium pulveris
CACCCACAGCGGCGGCGGAGCGCCGGGGGCAGGCGGTGGGCCGTTGAGGAACGTGTTGCCGGGTTGTTCGGCTTCGGCGCCCTCCGACGGCGGCTCGCCGCTCTGCTGCGGCCCGTGGTGGGTCGCATCGGAGCTGCCGCCGCTGTGGGTGTTGCCCGTGCTGCTGCTGCCACTACTGCTGCTGCCGCCGCTGCTGCTGTAGGACTGATCGCTGGTCGCGGCCGAGGAACTGCTGATCTCGGGCATCGGGATCGGCGGGAAGTTCAGCCGTTCCTGCGGGATGTCGGGCGGCGGAATCGGCGGCTGACCGTTGATCAGCAGCGGCCCCTTGGCGCTGTTGAGCAGCGTCGACCAGCCGCCGTTGCCGAGCGTGGCCCCGATGCTGCAGGACACCTGGCGGCTGCCCGCCGACCAGCTCGGCAGCGAGATGGTGCTGTAGATCAACGTCAGCGTGGTGCTGCGCAGCTCGATGGGCGCCAGATACTCGTCGGTCATCCGGGTGCACGCATCCTTGATGAACGCGTCCTGCTCGTTTTCCGGCGGGAGCGCGTCGGGGAACCGCTCGGCCAGGTTGACCGCGCCCGTCACCTCCATCGCGTGGGGTGCCGCGCAGTCGACGGGAACGTCGGTGGGCTGGTTGGTCGACGGATCGATGCCCAGGCAGGTGCCCGCGGGCCACACCTTGGACTGGTCGATGTCGGCGACCTTGCCCTGGAACGGAAGCTGCTGGTTGTTGGGCCCGGGCAGCTGCAGACCGCACAGCATGCGTCGTTCACCCTGGTTGCGCCACGCCCGGTCACCCGACCACAGCATGCTGACCGTGTAACGGCTGTTCGGGTCGTAGTTGGCGCCCAGGTAGCGCCGCACCGACGTCGCGCACTGCTCCTGGCTGATCTGCTGGATCCGCGTCGGTGACGGCGGCTCGGCGTCGGGCCCGTACTCGCTGCCCGGATAGGTACGCATGTCGACTGACTGGGCGACCTCGAAGCGGTGCTCGTCGTTGCAGTCGACGATCTCGGCGGCGTCGGGCGTGCGGTCGGGCCAGTTCAGGCAGTCACCGGCCTTGGCGTGCTCGAAGGTCTCGTTACCCCGCGGGCCCAGCGAGATCGTGCTGGCGGTCAGGCCGGCCGCGCCGTCACGCTGTGGCACCGCGGTGATCAGACCGGCGATGAGCAGGGCGCCCAGCGCCGTCAACAGCAGCCCACGGCGCGTCGGCGTGGCTTGTACGCTCTTCCACCACGCCGCCCGCTGCGTCTGCTCTTCAGCCTCGGGAGCCTCGGGTACCTCCAACATCTGCTCCATTGTGACAGGCGTGTCGGGCCCTGTGACAAGCGATGCATTTGTAAAGTTATGTGGTTGTGCCTGGGTCCGCCCGCCGCGACTTCTGCACCAGGGTCGTTTTCGCCGCCGCCGCACAGCCCTGCGGTAGAAATCGAGGCCCCGGCACCCGACCGATAGTGTTGCGCGCGTGATCGACCTCAAGCTGTTGCGCGAAAACCCCGATGCCGTCCGCGCGTCGCAACGCGCCCGCGGTGAGGACCCCGGTCTCGTCGACACGCTGATCGAGGCCGACGCCGCGCGCCGTGCCGCGGTGTCAGCCGCCGACAACCTGCGCGCCGAGCAGAAGGCCGCCAGCAAGAAGGTGGGCAAGGCCGCACCGGACGAGCGGCCCGCCCTGCTCGAGGCCGCCAAGAACCTCGCCGAACAGGTCAAGGCCGCCGAAGCCGAGCAGGGGCAGGCCGAAAAAGCCTTCACCGCAGCGCATATGGCGATCGCCAACGTGATCATCGACGGTGTGCCCGCCGGCGGTGAGGACGATTTCGTGGTGCTCGAGACGGTCGGCGAACCGCGCGCGGTCGACAACCCCAAAGACCACGTCGAGCTCGGCGAGTCGCTGGGGCTGATCGATCTGGAGCGCGGCGCCAAGGTGTCCGGCGCGCGGTTCTACTTCCTCACCGGCGCGGGCGCGCTGCTGCAGCTGGGTCTCATGCAGCTCGCCGCGGGGCTGGCCACCGACAACGGCTTCACGCTGATGATCCCGCCGGTGCTGGTGCGGCCCGAGGTGATGGCCGGCACCGGGTTTCTCGGCGCGCACAGCGAAGAGGTGTACCGGATTGAATCCGACGACCTCTACCTGGTCGGCACCTCCGAGGTTCCGCTGGCCGGCTACCACGCCGACGAGATCCTCGACCTGTCCGACGGTCCGCTGCGCTACGCCGGCTGGTCGTCGTGCTTTCGCCGGGAGGCAGGCAGCCACGGCAAGGACACCCGCGGCATCATCCGCGTCCATCAGTTCGACAAGGTCGAAGGGTTCATCTACTGCACCCCTGAACAGGCCGCGGCCGAACACGACCGGCTGCTGGGCTGGCAACGCGACATGCTGGCCATGATCGACGTGCCCTACCGCGTGATCGACATCGCCGCGGGGGATCTGGGCATGTCGGCGGCACGCAAATTCGACTGCGAGGCATGGGTTCCCACGCAGCAGACGTATCGCGAGTTGACCTCGACATCGAACTGCACGACCTTTCAGGCCCGTCGGCTGGCGGTGCGCTACCGCGACGCCGACGGCAGGCCGCAGATCGCGGCGACCCTCAACGGGACGTTGGCCACCACCCGCTGGCTGGTGGCGATTCTGGAGAACCACCAGCAGCCCGACGGCAGCGTGCGCGTGCCCGACGCGCTGGTGCCGTTCGTCGGCGTCGAGGTGCTCGAACCCAAGCGCTAGCGCAGGTTTCGCCGCCTCCCACCGGGGTATCGCCACCGGTCAGGAGGAGCGTATGCGAGCAATGGTGTACCGCGGCCCGTACAAGGTGCGGGTGGAGGAGAAGGCGCCGCCAAAGGCGGAGCATCCCAACGACGCGATCGTGCGGGTGCAGCGGGCGGCGATCTGCGGCTCGGATCTGCACCTGTACCACGGCATGATGCCCGACACCCGGGTCGGTTTCACGTTCGGCCACGAGTTCATCGGAGTGGTCGAGGAGGTCGGGCCGTCGGTGCGCAACCTGCAACGCGGTGATCGCGTGATGGTGCCGTTCAACGTCTACTGCGGATCGTGCTACTTCTGCGCGCGCGGCCTGTTCTCCAACTGCCACAATGTCAACCCCAACGCCACCGCCGTTGGCGGCATCTACGGCTACTCCCATACCTGCGGCGGATACGACGGCGGCCAGGCCGAGTTGGTGCGGGTGCCGTTCGCCGACGTCGGGCCCGCCGTCATCCCGGAGTGGATGGATGACGACGACGCGCTGATGTGTACCGACGCGCTGGCCACCGGATACTTCGGCGCCCAACTCGGCGACATCGTCGAAGGGGACACGGTGGCGGTGTTCGGGGCCGGGCCGATCGGATTGTTCGCGGCCAAGTCGTCGTGGCTGATGGGGGCCGGCCGGGTGATCGTGATCGACCACCTCGACTACCGGTTGGAGAAAGCCCGCAGCTTCGCCCACGCCGAGACGATCAACTTCGCCGAATGCGACGACATCGTCGTGGAGATGAAGAAGACCACCGGCTATCTGGGCGCCGACGTGGCGATCGACGCGGTCGGGGCCGAGGCCGACGGCAACTTCCTGCAGCATGTGACGGCCGCCAAGCTGAAGATGCAGGGCGGGTCGCCGATCGCGTTGAACTGGGCGATCGACTCGGTCCGCAAGGGCGCGACCGTATCGGTGATGGGCGCCTACGGACCGATCTTCTCGCTGGTGAAGTTCGGCGACGCGCTCAACAAGGGGTTGACGTTGCGGATGAACCAGTGTCCGGTCAAACGCCAGTGGCCCCGGCTGTTCTCACATATCCAGAACGGGTATCTGAAGCCCAGCGACATCATCACCCACCGCATCCCGCTCGAACACATCGCCGAGGGCTATCACATCTTTTCCGCCAAGCTGGACAACTGCATCAAGCCGGTCATCCTGCCCTCGGCGGCCTGAACCACTCAAGGACGCCAAATGACCTACACCGCAGAACGTCCCGACCAACCCGACATCGCCGAGTTGCGTGCCCGCATCCCGGGCTGGGGCGTGGATCTCGATCCCAACGACCGGCCGTCGGTGCCGAAGCTCAAGTACGACCCGCAATCCACCGGTGCCCATTGGGATTTCCCGGACCGTCAGGAGCAGTTGGCGCCGCGGGAACGCTCGATCGAGCACAAGTTCGTCACCCCGGTGTTCGGCACCGCCACACCGCTGCGCGGGCTGTCGGGTGTGATCCGGCGGTACTCCTACCGCAACTACAGTGAGGCCCGCGCGGCGCACTGGCTGCTGCTGATCGCCGCGGACCGGGTGGACGCCGCGGAAAGCCATCTGCGGTCGCTTTTCACGTCGCGGCCCGACAACCCGATCACCCAAACCGGGGTCAAGGCCGAGTTCACCCGCAACGGATGGCGTTCGCGCACCGCGGGCACGCGGGCGGATTTGAACCATCAGTGGATTGACCCGCTTCTGATCGGGGGGCCGTGGATCGTGTCGGCCGGCGCCGGTGCGTGGGCTGTGCGGGCGCTGCTGCGCCGGGTTCGCCGCTAGCGTTCCAGCAGCTGGTCGAGGCTGGCCAGGAACTCGCCGGGCCGCTGCGGGGTGAAGGCCGGCTTGGGTCTGGCGCCGGCGACGTCGAGCGTGACGAGCGTCGACTTGATCGGCCGCCAGACATCCAGCGGCAGCCAGCGGCGCAAATCCGAACTGCCCCAGATCCGGAACCGATGGGTGAACATCCCCAGCGGCTCGGCCTTGTACCCGCGGATCGACGACAGCGGAATCACCTTCGATGTCCCGGACGGAAAGTGGTAGCGCCGCAACGTGATCGCTTCGCGATCGAGCTGGATCATGCCGTCGTCGTAGTACTGGCGCGGAGCGCTCATAGTTTGCGGCACCGCAGCTCGTGGCCCTTGCTGGTCAGGCACCGGCCGTTCTCGAGGTTCCACTGCCACCCGTGCAGGTTGCACGTCAGCGTCTTGCCGTCCACCACACCGAACTTCGACAGGTCGGCCTTCAGGTGCGGGCAACGTCGCTGAATCTCCCAGCCGTCCAACGTGATCGATGCCGTGTCGTCGTGGGCCTCGGCGAACCAGCCGTCGGCGTAGGCGATGCGTTCGTCGGTGAGGCATTTGAAGAAGGTGTACAGGTATTCGTTGTAGCCGCCGACCCGCCAAGCCGAAAACCGCGTCGACAAGAAGATGGTGTTGACCCAGTCCGGTTCGTTGTCACGCAGCACCGTGCGCACCAACTCCGGCGCGATCTGAAAACCGTAGCGGAACTTCTCATCCGGGATCGGTTCACGCACAGCACGTTTGGGAAAGTCGAGCACCACGGTCTCGCGATGGTCGTGGCCGTGCAGCCGAAGTTCGACCGGATAGCCGATACCGTCGCAGATCTGGTCGCTCTGGATCATGATCGGCTCGAACACCGCGCGCAGCGGTTCCAGCAGGGATTCGCCGGCCGCCGCCGCCCAGCCTGCCTTCTCGGCGGCGAGCGCCGGGGCCATCCGCTCGGCGTAGTCGGCGATGTAGGCCGCCTTACCGGTGGTGAAGATCGCCTGCACGTCGTCGTCGGGCAGCGGATGGCTCAGCGAATTCAGTTGCGGGCCAGCGAAGTCCGCCGTCGACCCCGGGATCATCAGCAACCCGCCATCGTGGCCGTGGATCCGCATCTGCTCGAGGAACACGACCTGGTCGGGGAAAATGTTGGCCGGGTCACCGGAATCGTCGTTGAGGTGGCGCAACTCGGGATCGAGGAAACACGGTGGCCCCGCCGACGGAATCACCCAGCGAGCCCCGACCTGCGCAATGTACTGCCGGCAGCGGTCCATCTGCCGTTGGCGCTTCTGGATCCCGAACGCTTCCTTGGCCCGGGCCGGCATGTCGTAGACCATCGGATACCAGATCGCCCCGGAGTACTGCAGCATGTGCACGTCGACTTGGCCGAAATCGGCGTGTACCACGTCCAGGTCGACGGGACGGGCGTCGTTCATGTTGAAACAGACCGTTTCGCCGTCGTCGACCACCAGCCCGGAGTCCCCGATCGGCCCGTCGGCGGGGGCGCGCAACGCGATGATCATCACATCGAGATCGCCCTTGGGCCCGCTGACACGGTGCTTGACCGAATCGGTGGTCTCGACGAACCGGTGAAACCCCGCCTTCTCCAGTTCCCGGCGCAGATCGGGCACCGGGAAATCGGGGAGCAGCACCACCGCGTCCTTGTTGACGTGTTCGCGCAGGTTCTTCGGATCGAAATGGTCGGCGTGCAGGTGCGAGACGTAGAGGTAGTCGCAGTCGCCGAGGGCGTCCCAGTCCAGCGCGCTGTTGTCCGGGAACGGAAACCACGACGCGAAATACGCCGGGTTCAGCCAGGGATCGCACAGGATGCTCCCGGCCTTGGTGTCGATGCGGAATCCCGCATGCCCGACGCTTGTGACCTGCACTAACACCCTCTCTTCGCGCTGATTGTGATCCTTCGAGCTTAACGGGCGTAGACGTCAGCAGTCGCATCCACGCGCGCGCACTACGCTGGCTGCTGTGGAACCGGTATACGGCACAGTCATCCAACTTGCGCGGCTGATCTGGCGTGCGCAGGGGTTGACGTTCACCGTGACCGGGGTGGAAAACCTGCCGGTCACCGGCGGGGCGGTGGTGGCCATCAACCACACCAGCTACTTCGACTTCACGTTCGCCGGGCTGCCCGCCTACCGGCAGAAGCGTGGGCGCAAAGTGCGGTTCATGGCCAAAAAAGAGGTGTTCGACCACAAGATCGGCGGACCCCTGATGCGCAGTCTGCGCCACATCGAGGTGGACCGCGGCAGCGGCGCCGAATCGTATGCGGCGGCCTGCCAGATGCTCAGGGACGGTGAGCTGGTCGGGGTCTATCCGGAGGCCACCATCAGCCGCAGTTTCGAGATCAAGACGCTCAAGTCCGGCGCGGCACGCATGGCGATCGACTGCAATGTGCCGATCGTGCCGCACATCGTGTGGGGTGCACAGCGCATCTGGACCAAGGGGCACCCGAAGAACCTGTGGCGGCCGAAGGTGCCGATCTCGGTCGCGGTCGGCGAGCCGATCGCCCCGACGCTGCCCGCCGCCGAACTGACCACGTTGCTGCATTCACGGATGCAGCACCTGTTGGAACGTGTCCAGGACGCCTACGGCCCCCACCCGCCGGGCGAGTACTGGGTACCACACCGGCTGGGCGGAGGTGCCCCGACGCTGGCCGAGGCTAATCGGATGGACGCCGAGGAGGCGGCGCAGAAGGCGGCGCGCCGCGGGGGTCAGGCCGATACGAAGGGGGCGCCTGGGTAGTGACGAGGGAGCCCGTCTTCCGGACGCTCGAGATTCTTGTCAAGGCGGCGGTCAGGTTCAACGGCATCCGCATCACCTACAACGGCCTCGAGCACATCCCCACATCTGGCGGCGCGGTGATCGCCATCAACCACACCAGCTACATCGACTGGCTTCCCGCGGCCCTGGCGGTGCACTACCGGGGCAGGCGGCTGCGGTTCATGATCAAAGAGGAGATGCAGGAAGTGAAGGTGGTCAACTTCCTGATCAGCCGCACGGGCACCATTCCGGTCGATCGCCGCGCCGGCGCCGGTGCCTACGCGATGGCGGTGGACCGATTGCGCGCCGGTGAACTGGTCGGGGTGTATCCCGAGGCCACCATCAGCCGCAGCTTCGAGCTCAAGGACTTCAAGACCGGCGCGGCCCGGATGGCGCGTGACGCCGACGTCGCGATCGTTCCGCTGATCGTGTGGGGCGCGCAGCGCATCTGGACCAAAGACCACCCACGGCGGTTGGGCCGCACCAAGATTCCGATCACCGTCGAGGTCGGTGCACCGTTTCGCGCCGCCGACACCATGGAGCAGACGCTGACGGCACTGCGGTCCTCGATGGGCGCGCTGTTGGACAAGGCGCAGCGCGACTATCCGCAACCGCCCGGCGCGTACTGGCTGCCGCGCCGGCTCGGTGGCAGCGCGCCGACGCTGGCCGAGGCCAAGGTGCTCGACGAAGCCGAACTCGCCGAGCGCGCCAAAAAGCGTGCGCAGCGAGAGACCAAGAGCCGCCGATGAACCGGCCCGCCCTGATCGCCTCCGATGTGGACGGCACGTTGCTCGATGACGACGAGAAGGTCACCCCGCGCACCCACGCCGTCGTGCACGCGGCCGTGGCCGACGGGGCGCAGTTCGTGCTGGCCACCGGCCGTCCGCCGCGGTGGGTGCAACCGGTCGTCGACGCGTTGGGTTTCGCGCCGATGACGGTGTGCGCCAACGGTGCGGTGATCTACGACCCCGCCACCGACCGCATCGTCTCCGCGCGCACGTTGTCCGCCGAGATGCTGGCCGAACTGTCCGACATCGCCACGTGGGTCATCCCGGGGGCGGGGCTGGCGGTCGAACGGGTCGGTGAGAGCGCCCATGACGCGGCGACGCCACAGTTCGTCAGCTCACCGGGTTACGAGCACGCCTGGCTCAACCCGGACAACACCGAGGTGTCGATGGCCGATCTGCTCAGCGCGCCGGCGATCAAGCTGCTCATCCGAAAGGCCGGCGCCCGCAGCGGCGACATGGCCGCGGTGCTGGCCCGACATATCGGGGACCGTGCCGATATCACCTACTCCACCGACAACGGTCTGATCGAGGTGATGCCGGTCGGTGTCAGCAAGGCGTCCGGAATCGAGGAGCTCACCCGTCCGCTGGATATCGCCGCCGACGAGGTGATCACGTTCGGCGACATGCCCAACGACATTCCGATGCTGCGGTGGGCGGGGCTCGGGGTGGCGATGGCCCACGCCCATCCCGAAGCGTTGGCCGCCGCCGACGAGGTCACGTTGACCAACAACCAGGAAGGTGTGGCCCGAGTGCTCGAACGTTGGTGGGACAGCTAGGCCGGCGCTGCCTAGGTGGGGCTGATCGGCGGGGTGAACCGCTCCAACTGGATCGGTTCGTGGTCGACGTAGGTCGGGGGCAGGTTGACCGCGATGCCGTCGATAACCCGTGTCACGCCGCCGCTTTCGCGGTCGAAGTTGAGCGTGCCGTGCTGGAAGTTCTGCACGATCCACAGCGGCTCCTGGATTTCGCCGCTGGTCGGTAGGCCCAGCGCGCCGCGTTCGAAGCCCAGCGATCCCCAGGCTTTGTAGATCTCGCCGGTCAGCGGCTGCGCCCCGGTCGGCGGGGACCAGTACATGGCGCCGCGCTCAAACGTCGCGTACCGGATGCCGTCCTGTCCGGAGGCCTCCGGTGAGGTCGGATTACCCAGCGGGCTGTTCGGTCCGCCCATCGCCTCCCAGCGCGCGAAGATCGCGCCGCCGCGCAGCGTGTCCACCAGATCGGCGGGCCCCGGGGGGCTGTTGAAGCGCGCGGCGATCTCCCGGATCTGGTCCATCAGCGCGTAGGCCGCGTTGCCGGGGCATTCGGTGACGCCGACGTCGCGGTGGGTGAAGATCGTGGGCAACGTCGGGGCCGAGCCGAACGGAAACTTGGCGAACGAGCCGCCGGCCGAAGCCAGCACCACAGTGCCCCTCGGGTCGATGTGGTCCATGCCCATGCGCCAGCCCAGCAGCCGGCCCGTGGTGCCCAACTGGATCGGGGTGGGCGGAACCGCGTCGAAGTTGCCCATCATCGCCACACCCCAGGTGTCGCGGTTGAAGCCGCCGGTGTGGGCGCCCTCGACCGGTCTGGTGATGCCGCCCGCGCGGCCCTCGAACACCTGGCCGTACTTGTCGACCAACGCGTTGTAGGCGATGTCGCACCAGCCCAACGTGCGGGTGTGGTACTCGTAGATCGACCGCACGATACCGGCGGAGTCCTCGGGCGCGTACTCGTTGCTGCCTGCGGTGTGGTGAACGATGCCGGCCCGGATTCCGTTGTCGTAGCGCGGTTCTCCGCACCGCATCGATTCGTCGGCGCCCCACTGGGCGCGGCTGATGATGATCGGCGGCACCCCGGGGCTGTTCACCGCCGACGGAAGCGGCAGGTTGTCGACGGGCGCCTGCGGCGGGCTGATCAGCACCGCGTTGATGTTCTGCGCGAACGGCTGCTCGACGTTGGCGGGCACATATCCCAATTCCGGGCCGTCGGTGTCGGAAACCTGTTGGGGCCCAGGTGCGGGCAGGGTGGGTGTGGCGCCGGGCGGGCGGGTCACCGCGATCTGCACCGTGGTGGTGCGCCCGACGAACACCGGTTCGGTGCCGCGGGGCCCAGTGGCGTCGGGGCCGTCGGGGCCTACGCCCTCGAGGGGTTCGGCCTCGTACCACGGCCCCCAGGTGCCGTCGGCCTTCTTGGCCCGCACCCTGGCCGAGGTGCCGGTGAGGTCGGCCGCGGTGAGCGCGACCATCGCGAACGGGGTGTCCTGGTGGATCTCCCGGATGGTTTCGCCTGCACCGAGGTCGGCGAGCGGCTGCTCAGCCATCCGGGGCGCCTCCAGCGCCGGTGCCGTGTCGGCGTCGTCGCCGGGTATGCCGTAGATCGCCATCGGCAGCATGACGAACGTCGCCGCGACAGCGGTGAACAGCAACGACGGCACGGGACGGCGGCACGGCACAGAACGATGTTACGCATGTGTCAGTTGTTACTAATGTTTCGACACGGCGTGCCGGGCCGGAAAGTAACCGACCTGCAACGGCACCGCAGAGCCCGAATCGGCTTCTGCGGTGCCGTCTGAAACAGGTTTTAGGGTGCGGGGGCCGGCGCCGGAGCCGGAACCGGTGGCGCCGGGGGCTTCACGGCCGACATGATCGCGGGCATCACCATGCCCTTGAGCAGGTCGATCGCCTGGCCCGCGCCCAGCTGGTTGGCCATGCTGGACAGATCACCGAGGATGCCGCCGCTGGCGGGGGCAGCCGCGGGCATCGTGGCCAAACTCGGATCGCCGAGGATCGGATAGGTGCCCGCGGCGGGGTCCAGCCCGATCGGCGCCGAGATCGGCACCTCACCGGTCAGCCCGGTGGAGACCGGGGTGGCCAGCGCCGGATCGGTCAGGGCCGGCGGAGTCGACAGCCCAGGGGCCGTCAAATCCGTCGCGGTGAGCCCGGGTGTCGTTGCGGTCGGCGCGGTCAGCGCCGGGTTGGTCAACCCGGGAGTGGTCACCCCGGGGGTGGTCAACCCGGGTGTGGTCAGCCCGGGGTTGGTCAACGACGGATCGGCCAGCGCCGGGTCGGTGAGGGCCGGCGCCGGCAACGTCGCACCGGGCACGGTGGCACTGGGAACGTCCAGGCTCGGTCCGGTCAGCCCGGGCGTCGTCAGCCCCGGCGTGGTCAG
Organism: Mycolicibacterium pulveris; assembly: GCA_050205315.1. Lineage (GTDB taxonomy): Bacteria > Actinomycetota > Actinomycetes > Mycobacteriales > Mycobacteriaceae > Mycobacterium > Mycobacterium pulveris_A. The sequence continues at coordinate 11,236 of JBNMRA010000019.1, forward strand.
CGCCGGTGACGTCAGACCGGGGGAGGTCAGGCCGGGTGACGTCAGGCTGGGCGACGTGGAGCCGGTGCCGGTGAGCATGCCGGTCGGCATCGGCGGCAGGTTGATGCCGAACTGCGACAGCCCTTGGGACAGGGCGGACATGATCTCGCCCGGCAGATCGGTGATCATCGCGGCCTGCACGAACTCGCGGTGCTGAGGGGCGGGGTCGGTGCTCGCGGACAGGTCGGTCACGGCGATGACTGCGGCTGGACTCGCGACCGCCAGGGCCACGACTGCGCTCGTGGCTGTGGAAAGCCGGCGTCGACGGCGGTTCGGCACGGAAGTCTCCTCAATATATGGACTACGTCGGGTGGGTGATCTTGTGATCGACCAAGGTCTCGCGCTGTCGGCGGAGGACCGACGTGAACGACGTTACTGGTGTGACTAGTGAGGCAAAAGTGACGATGCGTAATCGTGAGCCGATCGCAACCTTCGACCATCCGCCGCGGGCTTGTCGGATTCGGGCGGGGTACCCGTGTTCGGATACCCTTGCTGCCGATGACCACCTCTGTTCCCCCGGTCGTCCCCAGCGCTGCGCGCGGGGGCCCAGCGCTCACCCCCTCCGGAACCCGTTATGACCTCTTTGTCGTCGGTTCCGGATTTTTCGGCCTGACGATTGCCGAGCGCGTGGCGACGCAGCTGGACAAGCGCGTACTGGTCCTCGAGCGTCGGCCCCACATCGGAGGCAACGCCTACTCCGAGCCCGAACCGCAGACCGGTATCGAAGTGCACCGCTACGGCGCCCACCTGTTCCACACCTCCAACAAGCGGGTGTGGGACTACGTGCGTCAGTTCACCGACTTCACCGGATACCAGCACCGCGTGTTCGCGATGCACAACGGCCAGGCCTACCAGTTCCCGATGGGCCTGGGCCTGGTGTCGCAGTTCTTCGGCCGCTACTTCACACCTGATGAAGCGCGTGCGCTGATCAAAGAGCAGGCCGCCGAGATCAGCACCGAGGACGCCCAGAACCTGGAGGAGAAGGCGATCTCGCTGATCGGGCGTCCGCTGTACGAGGCGTTCGTCAAGGGCTACACCGCCAAGCAGTGGCAGACCGATCCCAAGGAGCTGCCCGCGTCCAACATCACCCGGCTACCGGTGCGCTACACCTTCGACAACCGCTACTTCAACGACACCTACGAAGGCCTGCCGGTCGACGGCTACACCGCGTGGCTGCAGAACATGGCCGCCGATGACCGCATCGAGGTGCGCCTGGACACCGACTGGTTCGACGTCCGTGACCAACTGCGCGCAGAGTCCCCGTCGGCGCCCGTCGTCTACACCGGTCCGCTGGACCGCTACTTCGACTACGCCGAAGGCCGGCTGGGTTGGCGCACCCTCGATTTCGAGCTCGAGGTGCTGCCCACCGGTGATTTCCAGGGCACCCCGGTGATGAACTACAACGACCTCGAGGTGCCCTACACGCGTATCCACGAGTTCCGGCACTTTCATCCCGAGCGCAACTATCCGGCCGACCAGACCGTGATCATGCGGGAGTTCTCCCGGTTCGCCGATGACGACGACGAGCCCTACTATCCGATCAACACCGAGGCCGACCGTGACATGCTGGCCGGATACCGGGCCAGGGCCAAAGCCGAAACGGCAACGGCCAACGTGTTGTTCGGCGGCCGGCTGGGGACCTATCAGTACCTCGACATGCACATGGCCATCGCCAGCGCGATGAGCATGTACGACAACATCCTGGCGCCGCACCTGCGGGACGGCGCCCCCCTGAGCAACGGCACAGAAAGCAGCAGCGCATGAGTGACATCCCGTCCGGCGCGCTCGAAGCCGGAGAGTCCAAGGCCGTCAGCCTGCTGGCGCGCATCATCTCGCCGCGCCCGGGCGAACCGCACGACGTTCGCAAGCTCTATATAGAGGAATCGACCACCAACGCGCGGCGCGCGCATGCGCCGACGCGCACCAGCCTGGAGATCGGCGCCGAATCCGAGGTGTCGTTCGCGACGTACTTCAACGCGTTTCCGGCCAGCTACTGGCGGCGCTGGTCGACGTTGGACACCGTGGTGCTGCGCGTCGAGCTGACCGGCAGCGGGCGTGTCGACGTGTACCGCTCGAAGGCCACCGGCGCGCGGATCACCGTGGGCGGTGCGCCGGTCAGCGGCGAACACACCTCGGTCGAATTCGAGATCGACCTCTCGCCGTTCGAGGACGGCGGCTGGATCTGGTTCGACATCACCACCGACAGCCCCACCACGCTGCACAGCGCCGGTTGGTACGCGCCGTCAGCCGCCCCGGGTCGGGCCAACATCGCGGTCGGCATCCCGACGTTCAACCGGCCCGCCGACTGCGTCAACGCGTTGGCCGCCCTGACCGCAGATCCTTTGGTGGACAAGGTGATCGGAGCCGTGATCGTATCCGATCAGGGCACCGACAAGGCCAAGGACCACCCGGACTTCGAGGCGGCTGCCGCAGCGCTCGGCGACCGGCTGTCGATACACAACCAGCCCAACCTCGGCGGCTCCGGCGGCTACAGCCGGGTGATGTATGAAGCGCTGAAAAACACCGACTGCGAACAGATCCTGTTCATGGACGACGACATCCGCATCGAACCCGACTCGATCCTGCGGGCGTTGGCGATGAACCGGTTCGCCAGGACACCCACCCTCGTCGGCGGTCAGATGCTCAACCTGCAGGAGCCGTCGCACCTGCACGTGATGGGCGAGATGGTGGCCCAAGACAAGTTCATGTGGACCAACGCGGTCAACACCGAATACGACCACAACTTCGCGAAGTTCCCGCTCAGCGACGAAGACGAACCGCGCAGCAGGCTGCTGCACCGCCGTATCGACGTCGACTACAACGGCTGGTGGATGTGCATGATCCCGCGGCAGGTCGCCGAGGAACTCGGTCAGCCGCTGCCGCTGTTCATCAAGTGGGACGACGCCGACTACGGGTTGCGCGCCGCCGAACACGGCTACGGCACGGTGACCCTGCCCGGCGCGGCGATCTGGCACATGGCCTGGAGCGACAAGGACGACGCGATCGACTGGCAGGCGTACTTCCACCTGCGCAACCGGCTGGTGGTCGCGGCCCTGCACTGGGACGGCAACATCCGCGGTCTGGTGGCCAGCCACCTGAAGGCGACCCTCAAACACCTTTTGTGCCTTGAGTATTCGACCGTGGCCATCCAGAACAAGGCGATGGACGACTTCCTGGCCGGACCCGAACACCTGTTCTCGATCCTGGAGTCCGCGCTGCCCGAGGTGCGCAAGATGCGCCAGCAGTACCCCGACGCGGTGGTGCTCTCCGGCGCCACCGCGCTGCCGCCGCCATCGGACAAGCTGCGCAAGAAGGTGAAGATCCCCACCAACCCGCTGTCCATCTCGATACGGCTGTCGCGCGGGGTGATCCACCAGCTCAAGCCGCATGATCCGCAACACCACCGCCGCCCGCAGGTCAACGTGGCCACCCAGGATGCCAGGTGGTTCTCGCTGTGTGTGGTCGACGGCGTCACCGTCACCACCGCCGACGGCCGCGGTGTGGTGTACCGCCAGCGGGACCGCGCCAAGATGTTCAGCCTGCTGCGTCAGTCGCTGCGGCGCCAACTGCGCGTCGCCCGCACGTTCAACCGCATGCGCAAGGTCTACCGCGAAGCCCTGCCGGTGCTCTCCAGCAAGCAGAAGTGGGAGTCGGTGCTGCTCGAGGCATCACCGCATGCCTGACTCGGTTCGCGGCGAAGAGGCCGCGCTGGTCGCCGTCCAGCACGCGCTGGCCGGGCGGCCCGGTGTGGTGGCCGGCGCGCGGGCGCTGAGCCATTTCGGTGAACACAGCCTGGGCTGGCTGGCCGTCGCCGGGCTGGGTGCGCTGCGCCGGCCCGGCCGCCGTCGCGCATGGTTGGCCGCGGGCGTCGGCGCGTTTCTCGCGCACGCGGCGGCGGTGCTGATCAAACGGGTGGTGCGCCGGGAACGCCCGCACCATCCGTCGATCGCGGTGAACGTGGCCACGCCCAGCCGGTTGAGCTTCCCGTCGGCGCACGCGACGTCCACCACCGCGGCCGCAGTGCTGCTGGCGCGCGCCACCGGCCTGCCGCTGCCCGCGCTTCTGGTGCCGCCGATGGCACTGTCCCGGTTGGTTCTCGGCGTGCATTACCCGACCGACGTCCTCACCGGCGTCGCGGTCGGAACGGCCGTCGCGAAGGCGGTCAGCACGGTCGCCGACCGGATGGAAGGGGACCGATGAGCATCTCCAAGGAAAGCAGCGCGGGCGCGCCGCAGTACCGCGAGGAGCCCACCTCGGGCAAGGGGCCACCGCGCAACGTCGCCACCGGCATCGTCAAAGCCATCCGGCCCCGCCAGTGGGTCAAGAACGTCCTGGTGTTCGCGGCCCCGATCGCCGCACTGGGCGACGACCGCTACGTCTACGACTACCGCGAGGTGCTGGTCCGGGTTCTGCTGGCGTTCGCGGTGTTCAGCCTGGCCGCATCGGCGGTCTACCTGGTCAACGACGCCCGTGACGTCGAAGCCGACCGCGCGCATCCGACCAAGCGGTTCCGGCCGATCGCGGCGGGCGTGGTGCCGGAGTGGCTGGCCTACACCCTCGCGGTGGTGCTCGGTGCTGGCTCGCTGGTGGTGTCGTGGCTGGTGACGCCGAACCTGGCGTTGGTGATGGCGGTCTACATCGGCATCCAGCTGGCCTACTGCTTCGGGCTCAAACACCAGCCGGTCATCGACATCTGCATCGTGTCTTCGGGCTTCCTGATCCGCGCGATCGCAGGCGGCGTCGCCGCAGATGTCCCGCTGTCGCAATGGTTCTTGTTGATGATGGCGTTCGGCTCGCTGTTCATGGCGGCCGGCAAACGGTACGCCGAACTTCAGCTGGCCGAACGCACCGGCGCCAAGATCCGCAAGTCGCTGGAGAGCTACACCAGCTCCTACCTGCGCTTCGTGTGGACCTTGTCGGCGACCACGCTGGTGTTGTGCTACGGGTTGTGGGCTTTCGAGCGTGACGACTCCGGCGGGACGTCGTGGTTCGTCGTGTCGATGATCCCGTTCACGATCGCGATTCTGCGATACGCCGTCGACGTCGACGGCGGCCTCGCCGGTGAGCCGGAGGAGATCGCGCTGAAGGACCGGGTGTTGCAGCTGCTGGCCGTCACGTGGATCGGAACCCTCGGTGCCGCAGTCTTCCTCAGTTGACCAGCTCACCCTGACAGCCGCGCGCCTGGTGGCGCGCGGTCCGCGGTTTGCCTACCACAAGACCGTCCGGTTCAGCCTGTGGATCAGCGTGGTCGGGGTCGCGGCGCTGTTCACCTGGGGCGCATGGCAGCGCCGCTGGATCGCCGACGACGGCCTGATCGTGTTGCGCACTGTGCGAAACCTGTTGGCGGGCAACGGTCCGGTGTTCAACGCCGGCGAGCGGGTCGAGGCCAACACATCCACCCTGTGGACCTATCTGGTCTATGCCGGCAGCGTGATCGGCGGGCCGATGCGCCTGGAGTACGTGGTGCTGGCACTGGCGCTGACGCTCAGCGTGGCCGGAGTCGTGCTGGCGATGCTGGGCGCCGCACGACTGTACGCGCCGAGCCTGCAGGGCCGACGCGCGTTGATGCTGCCTGCCGGTGTGCTCGTCTACATCGCGGTCCCACCCGCGCGTGACTTCGCCACCTCCGGGCTCGAAAACGGTTTGGTGCTGGCCTATCTGGGCCTGCTGTGGTGGATGATGGTCTGCTGGTCACAGGCATTCCACTCCCACCGGCCGGCCCGGCGACCGGCGCCGGACGGGGCGCCGAGCATTCGCAGGCATCCCGGCGGCGCGGCCGGCACCGCCGTACCGCAACGACATGCGGTCAGCGGGTTGTTCGACGGCACACTGGCTTTCGTGGCCGGCCTGAGCGTGCTGGTGCGTCCCGAGTTGGCGCTGATCGGCGGCGGCGCGTTGGTGATGATGCTGATCGCCGCCCGCGACTGGCGCCGACGCGGGCTGATCGTGCTTGCGGGCGGGCTCGTTCCGGTGCTTTACCAGATCTTCCGGATGGGTTACTACGGGCTGATCTTCCCGGGCACCGCGGTGGCCAAGGAAGCTTCGGGATCCAAATGGGCGCAAGGCTTTACCTACCTGGCCAACTTCAACCAGCCCTACCTGCTGTGGGCGCCCGCGATCCTGCTCGCCGGGTTGGCGGCGGTGGTGCTGGTGACCCGCGGCCGGCCCTGGTGGACACACCGTTCCGCGGCGCACGGCTACGGATGGCTGGCGCGGATGGTGCAAAGCCCCGCCGCGGTGGTGATCTTCTTTCTCGTCAGCGGCCTGCTGCAGGCGCTGTACTGGATCCGCCAGGGCGGTGACTTCATGCACGGCCGGGTGCTGCTCGCGCCGATGTTCTGCATGCTGCTGCCGATCGCGGTGATCCCGATCGTGCTGCCCGACACCACCCGAATGGCGCGCGGCGCAGGCTATCTGTTCGTCGGGGCCACCAGCGTGCTGTGGCTCGCGGTCGCGGGCTGGGCGCTGTGGGCGGCCAATTCCGACGGGATGGGCGCCGACGCCACCCGGGTGACCTACTCCGGCATCGTCGACGAGCGGCGGTTCTACAGTCAGGCCACCGGCCACGCCCATCCCCTCACCGCGGCCGACTATCTCGACTACCCGCGCATGCGTGCCGTGCTGCGCGCGTTGAACGACACCCCCGAAGGGGCGCTGCTGCTGCCTGCCGGTCACTACGACCAGTGGGACATCGTGCCGGCGATACCGCCGCCCGAAGACGCCCCGCCCGAGGTGAAGAACGAAAGAGGCCCGCACACAGTCTTTTTCACCAACCTCGGCATGCTCGGTATGAACGTCGGCCTCGACGTGCGGGTGATCGACCAGATCGGCCTGGCCAATCCGCTGGCCGCGCACTCCGACCGGCTCGAGGACGGCCGCATCGGGCACGACAAGAACCTGTTCCCGGATTGGGCGGTGGCCGAAGGGCCGTTCCTGAAGACCTCGCCGTACATTCCTCCCTACCTCGACGAGAAATGGGTCGCCCAGGCCGAGGCGGCGTTGAAATGTCCTGCGACCGACGCGATGCTGAACGCGGTGCGCGGGCCGATGGGGCCGCGGCGGTTCCTGTCGAACCTGGTGCACGCCTACGAATTCACGCAGTACCGCATCGACCGGGTGCCGCTCTACGAGCTGATCCGTTGCGGGCTGGAAATACCCGAATCCACGGTGTCCCCGTACACCGGTATGCCGGCGACGGGGCCCTGACCGGCCACACGTCCTTAAAGTAACGCCAACGCCCTGCGGCGGCGATAAACCTGTCGCGGACCGCCTTTCACGCGGTGCCGGACACACGAACGGATGGTAAGACCTGTGCGAACCTGGCTTCGCCGTGCGTTGGCGACCACGGCAGCCGTCGTCGCGCTGCCGGCCCTGACCGCGGTGGCGGGCACGACGCCCAGCGCCGACGCGTTCTCTCGCGAAGGGCTGCCCGTCGAGTATCTCGACGTGTACTCGACGTCGATGGGGCGCAACGTGCGGGTCCAGTTCCAGCCCGGAGGCGCACCGGCGCCGACATTGGACAGGGGCGGGCCCCACGCGGTGTACCTGCTCGACGGCCTTCGGGCCCGCGACGACTACAACGGCTGGGACATCGAAACCCCTGCGTTCGAGTGGTTTCACGGGTCCGGGATCGCCACGGTGATGCCGGTCGGCGGCCAGTCCAGCTTCTACACCGACTGGTACGCCCCGTCGAGCTTCAACAGCCAGCCCTACACCTATAAATGGGAGACGTTTCTGACCCGTGAGCTGCCGCAGTGGCTGGCCGTCAACCGGCAGATCTCGACCACCGGCAACGGCGTGGTGGGGTTGTCCATGTCAGGCAGTGCGGCGCTGGTCCTGGCCGCCCACCATCCCGCCCAATTCCGTTACGCCGCATCATTGTCGGGCTTCCTGAACCCGTCGGCGCCGTTCATGCAGCCGGCCATCCGGGTGGCGATGCTCGACGCGGGCGGCTACAACGTGGACAACATGTGGGGCGCGCCGTGGGATTCGGCGTGGCGGCGCAACGACCCCACCGCGCAGGTCGGCAAGCTGGTCGCCAACGGCACCCGGCTGTGGATCTACTGTGCGCCCGGCGGCGTCACCCCGCTGGACGCGAACGTCGACCCCAACCAGGTGTTCACCGCCCACAGCCTGGAGACCATGGCGTTGAAGAGCAACAAGGACTTCGAGAAGGCCTACACCGCGGCCGGGGGCACCAACGCGACTTTCCATTTCCCGCCGGCCGGGAACCACGCCTGGCCGTACTGGGGTGAGCAGCTGCAAGCGCTCAAACCAGACCTGATCGCGACCCTCAACGGTTAAGGAGTGACCAGGCACGATACCTGCGAAATAGAAGGATCACTGCAAGTTGTGGTTGACTGCACGAGCAACGCGGCACGGTCCGGGGGCAACATCCGCGTGCGGCATACGACAGATGGGATAGATCAAGCATGAAGTTTGTTGGCAAGATCCGGCGTGCGGCGAGAACGCTGCCGCGCCGGCTCACGGTTGCGGCCCTCGCAGCAGCCGTGCTGCCCGGGTTCGTCAGCCTCGCCGGAGGCTCCGCGACCGCTGAGGCGTTCTCTCGTCCGGGTCTGCCGGTCGAGTACCTGATGGTTCCGTCCGCAGGGATGGGGCGCGATATCAAGGTGCAGTTCCAAAACGGCGGCCCCGACGCGCCAGGGGTCTACCTTCTGGACGGGCTGCGCGCCCGCGACGACTTCAACGGCTGGGACATCGAGACCGCGGCCTTCGAGTGGTACCTGGACTCCGGTCTGGCCGTGATCATGCCCGTGGGTGGGCAGTCCAGCTTCTACAGCGACTGGTACAAGCCGGCCTGCGGCAACAACGGGTGCCAGACCTACAAGTGGGAGACGTTCCTGACCCAGGAGCTGCCCGCCTACCTGGCTGCCAACAAGGGCGTGAACCCCAACCGCAACGCGGCGGTGGGCCTGTCGATGGCCGGTTCGGCCGCGCTGACGCTGGCGATCTACTACCCGCAGCAGTTCCAGTACGCGGGGTCGCTGTCGGGCTTTTTGAACCTGTCCGAGGGCTGGTGGCCGATGCTGGTCAACATGTCGATGGGTGATGCCGGCGGCTATGACGCCAACGACATGTGGGGTCGCACCGAAGACCCGAACAACGCGTGGGAGCGCAACGACCCGATGGTCAACATCGCCAAGCTGGTCTCCAACGGCACCCGCATCTGGGTGTTCTGCGGTAACGGCAAGCCTGCCGAGATCAACGGCCGGATGGCGGGCGACAACTTCAACGCGGAGTTCCTCGAGAAGTTCACGCTGCGGACCAACGAGACGTTCCAGGAGGAGTACCTCGCTGCCGGAGGTAAGAACGGCGTGTTCAACTTCCCGCAGTCCGGTACCCACAGCTGGGAGTACTGGGGTCAGCAGCTGCAGCAGATGAAGCCGGATATCCAGCGCGTGCTGGGTGCCACCCCGCAGCCGACCACTCCGATCGCCGCGGAGGCCGCGGCGACGTCGGAGGACGGCAGCTGACCGGCTGATCCGTAACACCTGAGTTGACGGCGGCGATCCTGACGGGTCGCCGCCGTCAGCCATTTCGGGCGGGTCCTGGGTGCCGGTGTGATTGACTACCTCGCGCGGGGACATCAGACGAACGTGAGGTGGCGTAGTTGATGCGTGGTTTGGTCCGAGGAATCCTGACGGTGGCGCTGGCGCTGGGAATGTGGTCCGCCGGCACGTCGATGGCGCCCGACGCGAAGGCCGATGTCGAGATGCTGATGGTGCCCTCACCGTCGATGGGCCGCGACATCCCGGTTTCGTTCATGGCGGGCGGCCCGCACGCCGTCGTGCTGCTCGACGCGTTCAACGCCGCACCCGACGTCAGCAACTGGGTGACGGCGGGCAACGCGATGAACACGCTCGCGGGCAAGGGCATCTCGGTGGTGGCCCCGGCCGGCGGCGCGTGGAGCATGTACACCAACTGGGAGCAGGACGGCAGCAAGCAGTGGGAGACGTTCCTGGCCGATGAACTGCCGAACTGGCTGGCCGCCAACAAGGGCCTCGCACCCGGCGGACACGGCATCGTCGGGGCCGCGCAAGGCGGCTACGGCGCGATGGCGATGGCCACGTTCCACCCGGACCGCTACCGCTTCGCCGGATCCCTGTCGGGCTTTCTGGCCCCCGAACGCACCGGTGTCGACGGCGCGATCACCGCGGGCCTGGCGCAGTTCGGTGGCGTGGACACCCGCAATATGTGGGGATTGCCACAGCTGGGCCGGTGGAAGTGGCATTCGCCGAACGTGCACGTGCAGCTGCTCGCCGACAACAACACCCGGCTGTGGGTGTTCAGCCCACCCGCAGGCGGATGCACCGATCCGGCGGCGATGATCGGCTACTGCGATATCGCCCAGGGCACCAACCGGGAGTTCTACCAGCACTATCGCGGTGTCGGGGGTAAGAACGGCCACTTCGACTTCCCGACCTCCGGCAACCACGACTGGGGCAACTGGAGCGCTCAGCTGGCCGCGATGTCGGGCGAATTGGTCACCACGATCAGGTAACTCGGCGTTGCCGCGCTCACAGGTACCGGCCCGAACAGCCGGTACCTTGGAGGCGTGCAAGCGGGACTCAGATCGGCGGCGGTGACGCTGCCGTCGTTACTGGTGGCCTCCGCGACTTTGTTGCTGACCGGTTGCTCGGGCGACGATGCGATCGCGATCAAAGAACCCACCTCGGAGACCCAGACGGTGCACGGGCACGGCGGCGCGACCCCGCCGGGTCCCCCCGAGTCGGGCGGTAAGTCCAATGCGCTCGTCGTCACCGACCGGCAACGCAGCTACCTCGACGCGCTCGCGGCCGCCGGAGTGCAGCCGTCGAGTGACCTGATGGCGTTGAACATCGGCTCCTACGTGTGCCAGGCGCGGGCGGCCAAACACGGCGAGCAGGCGGTGTGGGACATCGTCCATCCGCTGGTGCGCAGCGACGCCGACGGTGACCAGCTGTCCGCCGACCCGCCGTCGGCGGCGGATGTCGACGCAACGACCGCCGACTACATTCGCATCGCAACCCAACGACTCTGCTAGCGGAAGACCCGACGCATCCATGGCCAAGACCAATCGGCGGAAACGCCATCGCATCCTCGCGCTCGTCGCCGCCGGGGCGGTGGCGCTGGTGGTGGTGCTGGTCGCGACCCTGGTGTGGGTGTGGCAGCGCACGCCGGACACGCCGCCGGGTGCCGTGCCGCCCACCACGGCGCCCCCGGGCGTCGTGGTGCCGCCCAAGAAGCCGCGCCCGGAGTTCCAGGACGCCAGCTGCCCGGACGTGCAGCTGATCTCCGTGCCCGGTACGTGGGAATCGTCACCGCAGATGGATCCGTTCAACCCGGTGCAGTTCCCGATCGCATTGCTGCTCAACGTCACCAACCCGCTGCGCGCGCAGTTCGGGCAGGACCGCCTCGAGGTGTACACCGTTCCGTACACCGCGCAGTTCAGCAACCCGTTCTCGAACGACAACCAGATGTCCTACAACGACAGCCGCGCCGAGGGCTACCACAACACGGTCAAGACCATGAACGACATGAACGAGCGCTGCCCGCTGACCAGCTACGTGCTGATCGGTTTCTCGCAGGGCGCGGTGATCGCCGGTGATATCGCCAGCGATATCGGCAACCATCGCGGTCCGGTCGACGAGGACCTGGTGCTTGGGGTGACCCTGATCGCCGACGGCCGCCGCCAGACCGGGGTCGGCCGCGATGTCGGCCCCACGCCGGAGGGCGTCGGCGCCGAGATCACGCTCGACGAGATCCCGCTGCTCGACTCGTTCGGCCTGGACATGACGGGGCCGCGGCCGGGCGGCTTCGGCATGCTCAACGACCGCACCTTCGAGATCTGTGCGCGCGGGGACCTGATCTGTTCGGCGCCCGAGGCGGCGTTCAACATCACCCAGCTGCCCAAGACGCTGGAAGTGCTCAGCGGAGGAGCCGGCCAGCCGATCCACGCGATGTACGCCACCCCGGACTTCTGGAACGTCAACGGCGCGTCGGCCACCGACTGGACGCTGAACTGGGCCCGGGAACTGATCGATAACGCTCCGCGCCCGAAACATGGCTGACCTGTGACCGAAGGGATTTGGCGAGTGACCTGCGGTCGCCTAACATTAAGAAATAACTAAGACCAGCGGGCGTCGGCGCGCCCGAACACGCAGCTCAGAGTGCCCCACCTGGTGCGGGTCTGTCACCAGCTACGATCTGGGGGTTTGGGTGCGCGCGGGATGGCGTGTGCACTGGCGCTGATGCGAGCGGTTCTTGACAGGAGTATGAGATGGCCTTCCACAATCCGTTCATCAAAGACGGGCTGATCAAGTTCCCGGACAACGGCAGCTTGGTCAAGCACGTCGAACGATGGGCGAAGGTGCGTGGGGACAAGCTGGCCTACCGATTCCTGGACTTCTCCACCGAGCGCGACGGCGTCGCACGCGATCTGCACTGGGCCGATTTCGGCGCCCGTAACCGCGCGGTGGGCGCCCGCCTGCAGCAGGTCACCGAACCCGGCGACCGGGTGGCGATCCTGTGCCCGCAGAACCTCGAGTACCTGGTCGCGTTCTTCGGCACCCTCTACTCCGGGCGCATCGCGGTGCCGCTGTTCGATCCGAACGAGCCGGGCCACGTCGGTCGCCTGCACGCGGTGCTCGACGACTGCCACCCGTCGGCGATCCTGACCACCACCGAGGCCGCCGAAGGCGTGCGCAAGTTCTTCCGCAGCCGGCCGGCCAAGGAACGCCCCCGCGTCATCGCCGTCGACGCGGTGCCCGACGAGGTCGGCGCCACCTGGGTGCCAGTCGACGTGCAACACGACACGATCGCCTACCTGCAGTACACCTCCGGTTCGACCCGCATCCCGACCGGTGTGCAGATCACCCACCTGAACCTGGCCACCAACGTGGTGCAGGTGATCGAGGCGCTCGAAGGCGAAGAGGGCGACCGCGGGGTCTCGTGGCTGCCGTTCTTCCACGACATGGGTCTGATCACCGTGCTGCTGTCGCCGATGATCGGCCACTACGTGACGTTCATGACGCCCGCGGCGTTCGTCCGCAGGCCCGGTCGGTGGATCCGTGAGCTGGCCCGCAAGGAAGGCGACACCGGCGGCACCATCTCGGTGGCACCGAACTTCGCGTTCGACCACGCCGCGGCGCGCGGCGTGCCCAAAGACGGTGAGCCGCCGCTGGACCTGTCCAACGTCAAGTGCATCCTCAACGGCAGCGAGCCGATCTCGGCGGCCACCGTGCGCCGGTTCAACGAGGCGTTCGGACCGTACGGATTCCAGCCGCAGGCGATCAAACCGTCCTACGGGCTGGCCGAGGCGACGCTGTTCGTGTCGACCACGCCGATGAACGCCGAACCGTCGATCATCTACGTCGACCGTGACGAGCTGAACAACCACCGCTTCGTGGAGGTGCCCGAGGACTCGCCGAAGGCGGTCGCGCAGGCCGGCGCCGGCAAGATCGGGCTGGCCGAGTGGGCCGTCATCGTCGACAACGACACCGCCACCGAACTGCCCGACGGGCAGATCGGTGAGGTCTGGATCAGCGGCCAGAACATGGGCACCGGGTACTGGGGTAAGCCCGAGGAGACGGTCTCGACCTTCCAGAACATCCTGAAGTCGCGCACCAACCCCTCGCACGCCGAGGGCGCCACCGACGACGCGACGTGGGTGCGCACCGGTGACCTCGGCGCATACCACAACGGTGAGCTCTACATCACCGGGCGCACAAAGGATCTGGTGATCATCGACGGCCGCAACCACTACCCGCAGGACCTGGAGTACTCCGCGCAGGAAGCGACCAAGGCGCTGCGCACCGGGTTCGTCGCCGCGTTCTCGGTGCCGGCCAACGAGCTGCCCGACGAGGTATTCGCGGACTCGCACGCCGGCCTCAAACGCGATCCCGACGACACCTCCGAACAGCTGGTGATCGTCGGTGAGCGGGCGCCCGGAGCCCACAAGCTCGACATGGGCCCGATCGCCGACGACATCCGCGCCGCGATCGCCGTGCGCCACGGTGTCACGGTGCGCGACGTGCTGCTGACCGCGGCGGGTGCGATTCCGCGCACGTCCAGCGGCAAGATCGGCCGACGCGCCTGCCGCGCCGCCTATCTGGACGGCAGCCTGCGCAGCGGCAAGATCCCCAACGCATTCCCCGACGAAACCGACTGACGGCTGAGTTTTCGCGCAAATGGCTGATACACAAGACGATTCGCAGCACACGGACCCCGACGCCGCACCCGAGATCCAGCTGGCACCCGAAGAGCCGCTGGCTATACCCAAGACCGATATGACGGTCGCCGAGATGCGCACCTGGCTGCGCAACTGGATCGCCAACGCCACCGGCCAGTCCGCCGACGCGATCAACGACTCCACCCCGATGGTGGAGCTCGGGCTGTCGTCGCGGGACGCGGTCGCGATGGCCAGCGACATCGAGGACCTGACCGGCGTGACACTGACCGCCACGGTCGCATTCCGGCATCCGACCATCGAGTCGTTGGCGACCGTGATCATCGAGGGCGAACCGGAGCTGGAAGCAGCCGACGGTATCGACGCCGAGGACTGGACTCGCGATGTCGACGAGGACGTCGCCAACATCGCCATTGTCGGCATCGCCACCCGCTTCCCCGGTGACATGAACACCCCGGACCAGACGTGGCAGGCGCTGCTGGAGGGCCGCGACGCGATCACCGACCTGCCCGAGGGCCGCTGGGAGGAGTTCCTCGGTGAGCCGCGCATCGCCGAGCGGGTTGCCAAGGCCCGCACCCGCGGTGGATACCTGTCCGACATCAAGGGTTTCGACGCCGAGTTCTTCGCGCTGTCGAAGATGGAGGCCGACAACATCGATCCGCAGCAGCGGATGGCGCTCGAATTGACCTGGGAGGCTTTGGAACACGCCCGGATCCCGGCGTCGAGCCTGCGCGGACAGAACGTCGGCGTCTTCATCGGCAGCTCGCTGAACGACTACAGCTTCCTGGCGATGTCCGATCCGTCGATCGCGCACCCGTACGCGATCACCGGCACGGCCAGCTCGATCATCGCCAACCGGGTGTCTTACTTCTACGACTTCCGCGGCCCGTCGGTCGCCGTCGACACGGCGTGCTCCAGCTCGCTGGTCGCCGCGCACCAGGGGGTGCAGGCACTGCGCTCGGGTGAGGCCGACGTCGCGGTCGTCGGCGGCGTCAACGCGTTGATCACGCCGCTGGTCACGGTCGGCTTCGACGAGGTCGGGGGCGTGCTGGCGCCGGACGGGCGGATCAAATCCTTCTCCGCCGACGCCGACGGCTACGCCCGCTCCGAGGGCGGCGGCATGCTGGTGCTCAAGCGTCTCGGCGACGCGCGCCGCGACGGCGACGACATCATCGCCGTCATCGCCGGCAGCGCGGTCAACCACGACGGGCGGTCCAACGGGCTGCTGGCGCCCAACCCCGACGCCCAGGCCGACGTGTTGCGCAAGGCCTACCGGGACGCCGGAATCGACCCGCGCGTCGTCGACTACATCGAGGCGCACGGCACCGGCACCATCCTCGGCGACCCGATCGAGGCCGACGCGCTGGGCCGTGTCGTCGGCAAGGGCCGCGCCGCCGACAAGCCCGCGCTGCTGGGCGCGGTCAAATCCAATGTGGGCCACCTGGAGTCGGCCGCCGGTGCGGCCAGCCTCGCCAAGATGGCGCTGGCGCTGCGCAACGACAAGATTCCGCCGTCGATCAACTACGCCGGGCCCAACCCGTACATCGACTTCGACGGCGTGCATCTCAAGGTCGCCGACACCGTCACCGACTGGCCGCGCTACAGCGGACACGCGATCACCGGCGTCTCCGGGTTCGGATTCGGTGGCGCCAACGCGCATCTCGTGCTGCGCGAGGTGCTGCCGTCGGATCTGGTTGAGCCTGAACCGAAGCCGGAGCCCGAACCCGCGAAGCCGGCCGCCTCGGAGGCCAACGCGGTCTATGTGGGCGGCGTGCGGATGGACGAGTACGGCGAGTTCCTCGACGACGACGACGATGACGACGGGCTGGACCGGCCCGCCGCGGCTTTGGACGACGAACCGGAACTACCCGGGCTGACCGACGAGGCGCTGCGGTTGCTGGCCGTCGCCCGCGAGGAGCTGGAGTCGGGTGAGCAGCCGACACCGGTTGTGCCGCTGGCGGTCTCCGGGTTCCTGACGTCGCGGAAGAAGGCCACGGCCGCTGAGCTGGCCGATTGGATCGACAGCCCGCAAGGGCGCGCGTCGTCGCTGGAGTCGATCGGGCGCGCGCTGTCGCGGCGCAACCATGGCCGGTCGCGCGCAGTGGTTCTCGCGCACGACCACGACGAAGCCGTCAAGGGTCTGCGCGCGATCGCCGAGGGCAAGCAGAACCCGAACGTGTTCAGCGCCGACGGCCCGGTCACCAACGGGCCGGTCTGGGTGCTTGCCGGTTTCGGTGCGCAGCACCGCAAGATGGCCAAGAACCTGTACCTGCGCAACGACGTGTTCGCCGAGTGGATCAACAAAGTCGATGCCCACGTGCAGGACGAGCGTGGCTACTCGATCGTCGAGCTGATCCTCGACGACGCGCAGGACTACGGCATCGAGACCACGCAGATCACGATCTTCGGAATCCAGATCGCGCTCGGTGAACTGCTGCGCCACCACGGTGCCAAACCCGCTGCGGTGGTTGGCCAGTCGCTCGGTGAGGCGGCGGCGGCCTACTTCGCCGGCGGGCTCTCACTCGAGGATGCCACCCGCACCATCTGCTCACGCTCACATCTGATGGGCGAGGGCGAGGCGATGCTGTTCGGCGAGTGGATCCGGTTGATGGCGCTGGTCGAGTATTCGGCCGATGAGATCGAGACGGTGTTCGCCGATTTCAAGGATCTCGAGGTGTGCGTGTACGCCGCACCCACCCAGACCGTGATCGGCGGTCCGCCCGAGCAGGTGGACGCGATCATCGAGCGCGCCGAATCCGAGGGCAAGTTCGCGCGCAAGTTCCAGACCAAGGGCGCCAGCCACACCTCGCAGATGGACCCGCTGCTCGGGGAGCTGGCCGCCGAGCTGATCGGCATCGAACCCCATCCGCTCAAGATCGGCTACTTCTCGACCGTGCACGAGGGCAACTACATCCGCCCCGGCGAGACGATCCACGATGTGGACTACTGGAAGAAGGGGCTGCGCCACAGCGTCTACTTCACCCACGGAATCCGCAACGCCGTCGACAACGGCCACACCACGTTCTTGGAGCTCGCCCCGAACCCGGTGGCGCTCATGCAGGTTGGGCTCACCACGGCGGCGGCGGGTCTGCACGATGCGCAGCTGATCGCGACGCTGGCGCGCAAGCAGGACGAAGTCGACTCAATGATCGCCGCGATGGCGCAGCTGTACGTGCACGGTCACGATCTGGACTTCCGCACGTTGTTTGAGCGCGGCGAGTACGCCGACATCCCGCCCACCCGGTTCCGCCGCAAGCCGCACTGGCTGGAGGCGCGGTTCACCGGCGACAGCTCCGTGATGATGCCCGGCAACCACGTCGCGATGCCCGACGGCCGCCACGTCTGGGAGTTCGCGCCCAAGGGTGAGCCGGATCTGGCTGCGCTGGTGAAAGCGGCTGCGGCGCAGGTGCTTCCGGAGGCCAAGCTGGTCGCCTCCGAACAGCGCGCGGTGCCGGGCGAAGGGGCACGGCTGGTGACCACGCTGACCCGTCATCCCGGCGGCGCCAGCGTGCAGGTGCACTCGCGCATCGACGAGTCGTTCACGCTCGTCTACGACGCCGTGGTCAGCCGCGACGGCGCGGCAGGCGCGTTACCGGTCGCGGTCGCCACGGGAGCCGCCGTCGCGCAGCAGGTCTCGGCGGCACCCACCGCCGAACCCGAGGAAGATGCCGCGGAGATCCTGCAGGACAACCTGACCGCCGGTGCGGGTCTGGCCGCGGGCTTCGCCAAGTGGTCGCCGGAATCCGGGGAGACCATCCACGACCGGCTGGGCGCCATCGTCGGTGGGGCAATGGGTTACGAGCCCGAGGACCTGCCGTGGGAGGTTCCGCTGATCGAGCTCGGCCTGGATTCGCTGATGGCCGTGAGGATCAAGAACCGCGTCGAGTACGACTTCGACCTGCCGCCGATCCAGCTGACCGCGGTGCGCGACGCCAACCTGTACGCGGTCGAGAAGCTGATCGAGTACGCGATCGAGCATCGCGACGAGGTCGACCAGCTCGCCGAACACCAGAAGACCAAGACGCCCGAGGAGATCGCGGCCGAACAGGCCGAGCTGATGGGTGGCGCGTCCACCGTCGCCGAACTCGAGCAGGTGCTGGCCGAGCGCACCGGGGAATCCCCGCTCACCAGTGCCGGTACGGCGACGCCCACCGATATCCCCGCCCCGCCAACGGATCCCAGCGGACCACCGGTTCCCCCGCCGCCGACCGACCCGAGCGGGCCTTCGCAGTCGACCGGGCCGTCGCAGTCGACCGTCGCGGCCGCATCCAAAGTGCTGACCCAGGAGGCGGTCACCGAGGCGCTGGGCTCCGACGTCCCGCCGCGCGACGCCGCCGAACGCGTCACGTTCGCGACCTGGGCCATCATCACCGGTAAGTCACCGGGCGGCATCTTCAACGAGCTGCCCGCGGTCGACGACGCCACCGCGGCCAAGATCGCCGAGCGGCTGACCGAACGTGTCGACGAGGGCACCGTCACCGCCGACGACGTCCGCGCCGCCAAGACCATCGAGGAGCTGTCCACCACGGTCCGCGAGTACCTCGAGGGCGGCAAGATCGACGGCTTCGTGCGGACCCTGCGCGCGCCGCAGGACGGATCCGACCGGATCCCGGTGTACGTGTTCCACGCCGCGGGCGGATCGACGGTGGTCTACGAGCCGCTGCTCAAACGCCTGCCGTCAGACACCCCGATGTACGGCATCGAACGGGTGGAAGGTTCGATCGAGGAGCGCGCCCGCGAGTACGTGCCGAAGCTGTTGGAGCTCAACGGCGACAAGCCGTTCATCCTGGCCGGCTGGTCGCTGGGCGGGGTGCTGGCCTACGCGTGCGCGATCGGGCTCAAGCAGGCCGGCGCCGACGTCCGCTTCGTCGGGCTGATCGACGCGGTGCGCCCCGGCGAGGAGATCCCCCAGACCAAGGAGGAGACCCGGGCCCGGTGGGACCGCTACGCCCGCTTCGCCGAACGCACGTTCAACGTCGAGATCCCCGAAATCCCTTACGAGGAGCTGGAAAAGCTCGACGACGAGGGTCAGGTGCAGTTCGTCCTCGACGTGGTCAGCCAGAGCGGGGTGCAGATCCCCGGCGGGATTATCGAGCACCAGCGCACGTCGTACCTGGATCAGCGGGCGATCGACACCGCCGAGATCAAACCGTACGGCGGCAAGGTCACGCTGTACATGGCCGACCGCTACCACGACGACGCCATCTATTTCGAGCCGCGGTACGCGACGCGTCAGCCCGACGGCGGCTGGGGTGAGTTCGTCGCCGACCTCGAGGTCGTGCCGATCGGGGGCGAGCACATCCAGGCCATCGACGAGCCGTACATTGCGAAGGTTGGTGCGCACATGAGCGAGGCGATCAACCGGATCGAGTCTGAGGAGAAGCAGGCGAAGTGACGACCAAAACCACCGCTGAACTTTTGGCAGAGCTCCGCGAAAAGCTCGAGCAGGCCCAGGAACCCGGTGGTGAGAAGGCGGTCGCCAAGCGGGCCAAGAAAGGGATTCCCAGCGCCCGTGCCCGTATCCACGCGCTGCTGGACCCCGGCTCCTTCCTGGAGATCGGCGCGCTGGCCAAGACGCCCGGAGACCCCAACGCCCTGTTCGGCGACGGCGTCGTGACCGGACACGGCCGCATCAACGGCAGGCCGGTCGGGGTGTTCTCCCACGACCAGACGGTGTTTCAAGGGTCCGTCGGTGAGATGTTCGGCCGCAAGGTCGCCAAGCTGATGGAGTGGGTGGCGATGGTCGGCTGCCCGATCATCGGCATCAACGACTCGGCCGGGGCGCGGATCCAGGACGCGGTGACCTCGCTGGCCTGGTACGCCGAGCTGGGCCGCCGCCACGAGCTGCTGCGCGGGCTGGTGCCCGAAATCTCGATCATCCTCGGCAAATGTGCTGGGGGAGCGGTGTATTCACCGATCCAGACCGACCTGATCGTGGCTGTGCGCGACCAGGGCTACATGTTCGTCACCGGCCCTGACGTGATCAAGGACGTCACCGGCGAAGACGTGTCGCTCGACGAGCTCGGCGGCGCCGACGCGCAGGCCCGATACGGCAACATCCACCAGGTCGTCGAGGACGAGGCCGCGGCGTTCCAGTACGTGCGCGACTACCTGAGCTTTTTGCCGGCCAACACCTTCGACGACCCGCCGATCGTCAACCCGGGCCTGGAACCCGAGATCACCCCGCACGACTACGAGCTCGACTCGATCGTGCCGGACAGCGACAACATGGCCTACGACATGCACGAGATCCTGCTGCGGATCTTCGACGACGGTGACGTGTTCGACGTGGCCCAGCAGCAGGGCCCGGCGATCATCACCGCGTTCGCCCGTGTCGACGGCCGCCCGGTCGGGGTGATCGCCAACCAGCCGATGCACCTGTCCGGGGCGATCGACAACGAAGCCTCTGACAAGGCCGCCCGCTTCATCCGGTTCTGCGACTCTTACAACCTGCCACTGGTTTTCGTGGTGGACACCCCCGGCTTCCTTCCCGGCGTCGAGCAGGAGAAGGGCGGCATCATCAAACGCGGCGGGCGCTTCCTCAACGCCGTCGTCGAGGCCGACGTGCCGAAGGTGACGATCACCATCCGCAAGTCCTACGGCGGGGCGTACGCGGTGATGGGGTCCAAACAGCTGTCGGCCGACCTGAACTTCGCGTGGCCCACCGCGCGGATCGCGGTGATCGGCGCCGAAGGCGCCGCGCAGCTGATCATGAAGCGGTTCCCGGACCCGACCACACCCGAGGCGCAGAAGATTCGGGCCGACTTCATCGAGGGCTACAACCTCAACATGGCCACCCCGTGGATCGCCGCCGAGCGGGGCTTCATCGACGCTGTCATCGAGCCGCACGAGACCCGGCTGCTGCTGCGTAAGTCGCTGAACCTGTTGCGCGACAAGCAAATCAGCCGGGTGCAGCGCAAGCACGGCCTGACACCCATCTAACGCTCCATTCCGGAGCACTCAGCGGCGGACCCAGCGGACGATCACGGTGCCATCCCCGCCGAGCAGGATGTCCTTGCGCCGCATCCGGACCTGAACATGCTCAGCGGTGGCGGCGACGCGGCGAGCGGGCCCGGCGACCAGCATCGGGCTGGTGGTGAGGCACAGCTCGTCGATCTCGTCGACAGCCACCAGCTGAGAGAACAGCGTGGGGCCCCCCTCGACGAGAACACGGTTCAGCCCGAACTCACCTAGCGCGTTGCGTATTGCGCCACAACCGATTTCACCGTCGGGCAGCTCGCACACCAACGCGCCGGCCGCGGACAGGGCGTGCCGCGCCCCGCTCGGCGCGCTCGCGGAGACGAACACGATCGGCGGGCCGGCCGGATCGTGCAGCAGCTGCGGTGGCAGCACGGCGCGGCTGGACACCACCGCCAGCCGCAGCGCGGGGGACAGCCCGTGCGCCAGCCGCCACGGCTGCGCATTCGCGTCCACCTGGATGTCGGCATAGGGCTTGGACGCGGCGGTGGTGGCGCCGACGAGAACGACGTCTGCGACCTCACGCAACCGTTTGAACACCCGTCGATCGGTGTCGGTCCCCAACTTACGGCCGGCCCCGTCGAGCGTCACCGCGCCGTCGATGCTGACGATGAAGTTCGCGCGAAGACGCGGCCGGAGCAGGCCGTCGGGGTAGGCCAGCAGGTCACGCAACGCGTCGTCGGTGAGGGCTTCGGGTTCGTGCACGGTCGAATGTGAGATCCCGGCGAATGCAGTCATATCGCGGTGCCCGCCTTCGATTTCGGTTGGTGTTTCACCGTCGCCGACGGGTGCGGATTACCGACGAAGAAGAGCGCGGCGAGCGCGCCCAGCCCTGCGGCGGCCGCCGGCAGCAGCACCGACTGAGCCATCGCATCGGCGAACGGGCCTTGGAGCGAGTCGGAGACCAGCTCGGCAGCGTCATCGGGTCTGCGCTGAAGCAGCGCGGTCATCAACGCGGCGATTCCGGCGCTGCTGAGCACCGCACCGACTTGGCGCAGCGTGTTGAACACCGCCGAACCCGCGCCGGCCAGATCGGTCGGCAGGGTCCGGGATGCGATGGCGGCCAACGGTTCCCACGTGAACGCCCCGGCGGCACCGATCACCGTCAGCGGCAACATCAGCCGCCAGACGGGGGTGGCTGGCGCCATCTCCAGGGCAAGCCAGACCAGCGCGACCGCCATGGCCGCGAACCCGGGACCCACGATCACGCGCGGATGGACGCGGTCGACGAGCCTACCCGCGACCGGCGCCAGCAGGCCGGTCGAGACGGCCATCGGCACCGTCACCAACGCCGCGTGGGTGGCTGACAGCACGCGCACCTCTTGCAGGTAGAACATCAGCGGAACGACAAACGCGACCACCGCGAAGCTGGTCAGCGCGATCCCGACGTTGGCCAGGCCGAAGTCGCGGTGGCGGAACAACTTCAGCGGAACCAGCGGCTCATGCGGCTGAACCGACTGCCAGATCACGAACACCGCCAGCAGCACGAGGCCGCCGATGAGGCACACCCAGATGTCGAGTGCCCAGCTGTGATTGCGGCCCTCCTGCAAGCCGAACACGATCAGGCAGATTCCGGCGCCAGACAGCAGCACGCCGAGCACGTCGAAGCGCTGCCGTCGTCCGGGCAGCGCGGGAACCAGCCGTCGCGCCAGGATGAATCCCAGCACGCCGATCGGCACGTTGAACAAGAAGATCCACCGCCAGCCCAGCCCGTCGACCAGCAGACCGCCGGCCAGCGGGCCGACGAACATCCCGATCGCCGCCGTCGCACCCCAGATACTCATCGCGATGCCGCGCCGCTCGGTCGGGAACGTGCGGGTGACCACGGACAACGTCTGCGGCGTCAGCAGCGCGGCTCCGATCCCCTGGGCCACCCGCCCGCCGATCAGCATCCCGATGGATTCGGACATGCCGCACCACAGCGACGCCGCGGTGAACAGCGCCAGGCCGATCAGGTAGACATTCTTCGGCCCGAACCGGTCTCCGAGCCGTCCCCCGACCAGCAGCAGCGCGGCGAACATCAGCAGGTAGGCGCTGGTCGCCCAGATCACCGCTTCGTAGCTGGCGGCGAAGTCCTCTTTGATGATCGGGTTGGCGACCGCGACCACGGTCGAGTCGACGATGATCAGGAAGAACCCGACCATCATCGCCCACACCGCGCGGAACGGCTGACTGCTCGTCAGCGCGGGCGGTGTGGGCGCCGCAGTCATTTGCGTAACAGCAGATGCAGCGCCTCGGCCCGCGACGCCGCATCGGTTTGAAACTGACCGCGGACCGCGGAGGTCGTCGTAATGGCTCCCGGTTTTCGCACCCCGCGCATCGCCATGCAAAGGTGTTCGGCCTCCACCACGACAATGACGCCGCGCGGATTCAATTTGTTCATAATCGCCTCGGCGATTTGTCCGGTAAGCCGTTCCTGCACTTGTGGGCGTCGGGCGTATAAATCGACCAGCCGCGCGATTTTCGACAGGCCGGTTACCCGTCCGTCCTCGCCGGGAAGATAGCCAACGTGTGCGACGCCATGGAATGACACCAGGTGATGTTCACATGTCGAGTACATCGGAATTTGCTTAACCAATACGAGCTCGCCGTGTTGTTCATCGAACATCGCCGTCAGCACGTCGTCGGGATCGCTGTACAGGCCGGCGAAGGTCTCGCGGTAAGCGCGTGCGACGCGGGCCGGGGTGTCGCGCAGACCGTCGCGGTGCGGATCTTCGCCGATCGCGACGAGCAAATCGAAAATGGCGGCTTCGACGCCGGCCTGGTCGAACAATTTCGCCCGGCTCGCTTTGCCGTTGGCGGCGTGCGGCGCTTCTGGCGACTGCAACATATTGCCTCCTCGCCGCAATACAGAAACGCCATATTCTGCCGAAGAATGCGCAGCTTTAACCAAACTAGTAGCAGAGCTTTTACGGCGACGTCAGTCGTTTTGGGAAATCCGGCCGCCGGCTAGATCGCCGCGAGCGTGCGCAAACTTCGGTAAAACCGCGGCGTGTCGGGCTCAGACACGCACGCTCGCGCCAAAAAAAGGGTTATGGCTTGATGCGGATGTGGCCGGGCGAGTACAGCCCGCTGTGGGTGGTGGTGCCGAACTCGAGCTCGGCGGGCTGCGCCTCGCGGGCCTGCGGGGTCGGCTCGAACTTGCGCAGCGAACCCCAGTCGCGGCCCCAGTCCTGCGACAGATACGTCGCCATCACGTGCGCGCGCAGCAGCAGATCGGTGATGCCCAGCAGCCCGCCGCTGAGCCCGTCCTGCCAGGTGTCGGTGTCCTTGCGTTTGGCGTTGTAGTCCGGGGTGATCCGGAACCTGGGGATCTCGGTCACGCCGTTGGCGTGCAGCATCGGCTGCTGACACGGAAACGCCAGCCCCACCGCCCAGTCCATCAGCACCGGCTGCTCGGAACCGACGTACTCCTGAATCGACCGCAGCTCCGGCACCCGCGGCGGGGTGACCGCCACCCAGTCCCCGGGTGTCAACGAATCATCGTCGGCCACAATGCGTACCGCGACCGCATCGGCCGGTATGTCGGATCGGGGGAACCGCAGGTTGCGCCACGACGGGATGGGCCCGAGGTCATACGGGATCAGCCTGCCCGCCGGCACCGGCGCGCCGTCGGGGCCGGGCAGCGCGTACTCGAGTTCGACGGCCTGGCCCTCGGTGCGCGCGTTGAACACGCTGTCTCCGGTGATGGTGCCCGCGGCGGTGACGACGACCAACGGATGCGCATCGTCCGGCGGCGGCAGCTCGTACCACGCCGACGTCAACAGGCTCTCCTGCTGCGGGCCGGTCACGTAACTACCGGCCAGCGGCACCCGCGCCGGGTCGAGCTGGTAGGGCAGCGGCACCGTGGACCCGTTGACGCCCGCGGTGTCGAGTTCGGTAAGCCGATCCCAGTCGTAGTCCGTGCCGGGCATCGGTAGGTTCATCCGGATCGCTTCGGCGACAATCTTTTCCGGGACGCCGTCGGGGGTGAAGCCCACCGGGTCGACACCGCCCAGCGGCCCCAGCGGTCCGTAGTCGCCCGGCAGCGCGGTCAGGAAGCCGTCGTTGGGGTCGGGTTCGACCAGCACATCGTCGGCCAGCCCACAACCGCCGGCGAACGCGCGCAGGTTTGCCCACGCGTTGGAGTAGGTCGGGTACTGGCGGATCGCGCCCACCAGCATCGAGCCGACGAACACCACCACCATGAACCCGGCGGTGACCGGGATGGGCGCGGCGGTCAGCGTCCGCGCGATCCGGCCCTCGCCGCGGTCGCGGGGTGCGAAGTGCAGCCACAGCGCGTACAGCGCGGTGATCGCGAACAGCGCGAAGAAGATCGTGCTGACGGTGACGCCGCCGATCGTGGGCATGTCGTTGTTGAACGGCACCCCGAAACTGGACACGTACCACCAGCCGTTGGTGGTCGCAAAGCACAGCGCCAGCAGGAAGAACACCGCGGCCAGCACGGCCATCCGGTTGCGCGACCAGCGCAGCACCGCGGGAGACACCAGCACCGTGGCCAGCGCCGCCATCGCGGCGCCCACCGCGGCGAACAGCCCGAAGTGGTGCACCCACTTGGTCGGGGTGAACATCAGGAAGAAGATGGTGCCGAAGATGACGCCCATCAGCCGCCACGCGGGACCGCGCGCCACACCGGGAATCCGCTTGCGCCGCATCATGATGAACATCGACACGAACAGCGCCAGCGCGGTGATCAGGAACCCGAACCGCCGCGACAGCGAGCCGTCGACCGTCGGCAGGATCAGGTAGTAGTACCGCAGGTTCTCGGTGTACCACTCCTGGTTCGGCCCGATGTCGGTGCGGATCCTGGTCGCCTCGAGCACGGTCGCCAACGTCTGGTCGAAGAACACCACCGCCAAAATCACGGTGCCCGCGGCCAACATCGGCGCCACCAGCGGCCAGGTGCCGACGAATCGACGGCGCCGCACCAGGATTCGCAGGATCGGGCGGCCGCCGGCCAGCAGCGCCGCAACCGCGATCAGCCCGGTCGGCTGGATACCGAGCGTGAACGCCGCGGTCAGCGTCGCCAACGCGGCAGGCGTCAACCGGCCCGAGACGATGGCCCGCTCGATCAGCACGTAGGTGATCAGCGCGCCGGTCGCGATCTGCCCTTCGGGGCGCAGGCCGTTGTTGAACGGCATCCACGCCGCCAGCAGCACCAGGCCGGCCGCCCACAGCGCGGGCTTGCTGGCCGCCACCGCCGGGCCCAGCCGGGGCAGCACTTCACGAGACAGCAACAGCCAGCAGACGATTCCGCACACCAGGTCCGGCAGCCGGATCCAGATGCTGGCATCGCTGACGCTCGTCATCATCGCGAGCAGGTTGTAGTACCAGCCGAACGGATCCTCCGGGCTGCCGAACCACCGGAAGTAGTTCGACATGTATCCGGCGTGCCCGGCGACGCGGGCCATGCCGAGGATGTAGCCGTCGTCCGAGGAGTTGGCGCCGATGACATGCCACACCGCGAACCCGCCGATCACGGTCGCGTCGGTGGCGGTGAACGTGCGCCACCGTTGCGGGATCAGCCGGTGCATGCGTCGCCCGTCGATGCGGTCCAGTCGCCACAGCGCCAGCAGCGCCAGCACGGTGCACAGGATCGCCAGCACCATCGCGGTCAGCTTCAAAGGTGTTGGCTTCGAGGAGAACCGGGTGTCGATGGTGGCCGACACCGACAAGCCCGGCGGTGCGGGCCCGGTCAGCTCGGTGAACACGCCGACGATCTGCGGGCGCAGGTTCGGGTCGGCGAACCCGCTGCGCAGTTCGGCGCCGTCTTCGTCGGTCAGCCCGACGAACGTGGCGTAGGTGCCCTCTTCCGACGAGGTGATGTCGATGCTGGAACATCCTGGCGACGTTCCGCCGCCAACCACCTGTGCGCGCGGCACACTGGCCACCACCACGTTGCGGTCGGTGATGTCGACGCGCTCGTCGGACACGTCGACGAACAACGCCTGCAGCGCGGCCTGTTTACCGTCACTGGGCGCGGTGCCGAACACCATGCCGCCCGACGGCGGCAGCGAGCGGACCAGCTCGCACGGCACCGTCGCGGTCATCGATACCGGCGTCAACGAAATCAGCGGCGCGGTAACGCTGTTGAGCTGGCCCTGTTGCGGCCAGTTAAGTGTCGCGGTGGTCTGCACCACCGGCAACAGCGGCGTGGCGACCGACAGCACGAAGCCGAGCAGACCGGCGATGGTCGCCACCCACCGGGCGATCCGGACGTCACGGCCCGTCGCCGCCCCGGACATGCTGCGCGTCTTGGTCTCGGTCATGGCAGGGCCCTGATCGGTCCGTTGCGGGTCCAGCCGAAGACGCGCCGGGTGCCCTGTTCGACGGCGGCGGTCGGGGCCTGCGAAGCGGGCACCACCCGGTCGTAGCGTTCGATCGAACCCCAATCGCGGTACCAGTCACCGCGCAGATACGTCGGGATCGTCGAGGTGCGCAGCAGCGCCTGGATGAACAGGAACGGTCCGCCGTCCTGGGCGGACTGCCACATGTTCGACGACGACACCACCTGCTTGAAGTTGGGCAGGATGCGGTACTCCGGTAGTTCGGCGATTCCGAGGTGCTGCGAGAACGGCCGCTGGCACGGGAAGTTCGCGGCCGTCGCGATGTCCATCAACACCGGGGTCTGCGAGCCCAGGAACTGCTGGGCGGTCTCGAGTACCGGCACCCGCGGCGGCGTGAACGCGAACCACTGGTCCTCGGACAGGTTCGGGTCGTCGGCGACGATGCGCGCGACGTTGGCCTCCGGCGGCGCCCACGACAGCGGGAATCTCAGGTTGCGCCAAGCCTTCTGGGGGAAGATGTCGATGGGCTGCACTTCACCGAGCGCCTGGTAGCTGCCGTCGGGATGGTGCACGCCCCACTGCAGCTTCAGCGACTGTCCGTAGTTGAACGAGCCGTCCTCCTCGTAGTACCAGATGGCGCCGGCGGCTGCGACCGTCACCAGCGGCCGGTCCGGGGTGCGGGGCGGCAGCTGATACCACGCCGACGTGACCTTGGCCGCGACGTCGTTTTCGTCGTAGCTGCCCATCACCGGGGTGCGGGCGGGGTCCAGACCGAACGGCAGGAACACCCGGGATCCGTTGATGCCCTCGGGTCCGTAGCCGCCGCCGGTGCCCGCGGCGTAGCCGATGCCGACGTTGGGCTCGTTGGGCGAGCCGTCGGAGTTGACCAGCCCGGGATTGGCGGTGACCGGCTCGGCGGGCTCGAGGGTGTCGCTGACCCCGTTGGGGTGGAAACCGACCGGGTCCTGGCCGCCGAGCGGACCGTATTCGCCGAAGCGCTGACCCGGAACCGGTTGCAGCAGACCGGCATTGGTGTCGCGTTCGACCAGCACGTCGTCGGCCATCGCGCAGCTGTGCTCTGAGAGGCCGGACTTCAGCGCCGCCAGGTTCGCCTTGGCGGTGGTGTAGACCGGGTAGCGCTGCACGGCTCCCTTGGCCATCGAACCGACCTCGAGCACCACCATGATGACGGCCACCACCAGCAGCGGGGTGGAGGCCAGCACCCGGTTGCGGCGGGTGTCGGCCACCTCGGTGTGCCCGGCGTAGTCGATGCGGTAATGCAGCCACGCCGACAGCAGACCGGTGGCTATGGCCAGCACCAGGAAGATCGTCGTCACCGGGACACCGGCCAGCACCGGCTGCTTGTCGAACCACGGCACCCCGTAGTTGCCGACGTAGAACCAGCCGTTGATACCCGATGTGGCCCAAGCCAATACGAACAACAGCGCGGTGACATACAGCGCCAGGTTGCGCCGGCTGTGCAGGCCCACCCGCGCGAATGCGAACGCGGTGACCGCGCCCAGCGCGCCGGCCAGACCGGCGAACGCGCCGAACTGCACCGCCCACTTCGTCGGCGTGAACGTCAGCAGCAGCAGCCCGACCGCCGTCGCGCCGATCAACCGCCACACCGGGCCCCGCGCCATTCCCGGCACGCTGCTGCGGCGCAGCAGCACCGCGAGCATGCCGAACAGGCACAGCAGTATCACCAGCACGGCGAAGCGGCGGGTCAGCGACGAGTCGACGCTGTCCTCCACGGTGAGGAAGTAGTAGCGCAGGAAGTCCTGATACCACGCGATGGTCGGGCCGACCTTGTACTTGATGCGCGCGGACTCCGCGACGGTGGCCAGCGTCTGGTCGCGGAAGACCACGACGAAGATCAGGGCGGCCGATGCCGCCAACGCGGCCAGCGGGGCCACGACACCGTCGAGCGGGCGCCGCACCCGGATGGTCCGGACGATTGCG
The DNA here is from genome assembly GCA_050205315.1 of Mycolicibacterium pulveris. Lineage (GTDB taxonomy): Bacteria > Actinomycetota > Actinomycetes > Mycobacteriales > Mycobacteriaceae > Mycobacterium > Mycobacterium pulveris_A. The sequence continues at coordinate 40,690 of JBNMRA010000019.1, forward strand.
CGGGCGCCGACGAGCAGCGGTGCGAGCGCGATCAGGCCCTGCGGTGCCAGGGTCACGGAGAACACCGCGACGACGACGGCGGCCGCCGCGGGCCACAGCCGCCGGGTGCCGATCGCGTTCTCGACGAGCATCCAGGCCGCGACCACGCCGAACGCGATCAGCGGTTCGGGGCGCAGCCCGTTGTTGAACGGCAGCCAGGCGGCCAGAAACACCGCACCGGCCGTGGCCACCGCGACCCGGTTGCCGCCCAGGCCCGCCTTGCCGGGGCCGAGCCGGGCCAGCACGCAGCGGCTGATGAGCAGCCAGGTCGCCACCGCCGCGGCGGTCGCGGGCAGCCGCATCCACACGCCGGCGGTGCTGACCGTCGCCAGCTGCGCCAGCACGGACTGGTACCAGTCGAACGGGGCCTCGGTCGCGCCGAAGTAGCGGAAGTAGTTCGTGGTGTAGCCCGCCTCGTCCGCGACCCGGGCGATCGTGAGGTTGTAGCCGTCGTCTGAGGAGGTGGCGCCGATCAGGTGCCACAGCAGCAGCGTGCCGACCACGCCGATGTCGGTCAGCCAGTGCCACACCCCGACGCGCCAGAACCGCCGCCAGCCGCGCGGCACGCGTCGTCCCGAGGTGCGGTCCAGCACGGCCAGCGCCGCGATCGACGCGAGCACGCAGGCCACGCCGAGCACCATCACCGCGAGCTTGAGCGGGGTCGGTGAGCTGATGAACCGGGTGTCGACGTCGATCCGCGCCGAGAGCCCGGGTTGCGCGGCCACCTCCAGCTCGGTGAACACGCCGGCGACCTGCGGTTTCTTGTCCGCGGCCAGCGTGCCGGCCGCGCCGGGGATGCCGAGGAAGTCGGCGCCGACCTCGCCGGGGTTGGCCCAGATGTGCAGCGTGCTGCACGCGCCGGACTCGACCGCGGGCCGGGGGGCGACCGCGGCGACGGAGTCGCGCACCGCGACGACGACGACGTCGGCTGTGGCCCGGACGAACAGCCCGTTGCGGCTGGCGTCGATGCCGGCGGGCGGCACCGTGGAGAGGACCAGCCCGCCGTCGTCGGGCAGGGTCGCCACGGCCTGGCACGGGATGGAGATGTCCAGCGTCAGCGGCGCACCCGATACCAGCGGGGCCGTGATCTCTTTGACGGATCCGTCGGGGTCAGCGCCCTGCGGCCACAGGATCGTGGCGGTGCTCTGGTTGACCGGAAGCAGCGGCGCCAGCGCGCACAGCAACACTCCCGCGATGCCTGCGACGGCCGCGATCAGTCGCGCGATGCGATGAGTCGGGTCGCTGGGCACGAGGGTCGATGGTAGGCGACGAAACTAATGGCGCAGCGGCGCCGGGCTCCACAGCCCGCTGCGCGTCGCCGAACCGAGGTCGATCCGCGCCGGCTCGGCGTCCGGGTAGTACGGGGTGAGCTGCTGCAGGGCGCCCCAGTCGCGGTACCAGTCGTGCAGGAGATACGACGGCACCGTGGTGGCGCGCACCAGCAGCTCGGTGATGCCGAGCGGGCCGCCGCCGAGGTTGTCCATCACCGGTGAGTTGGCCTCGGCACCGAACCGGTCGGGCATGATCCGCCACTTCGGCACCTCGATCACGCCGTTTCGGTGGTCGAACGGGCGCTGGCACGGGAAGGCCATGCCGACCAGCCAGTCCAGTAGCACCGGGTCCTCGGAGCCGACGACGTCCTGCAGGGTGCGCAGTTCGGGGATGCGCGGCGGGGTGATCGCGATCCAGTGCTCTGGGTTGAGGTCGTCGTCGGTGGCGACCAGCCGCACCCGGGTGGCGTCCTCGGGGATGGCGTCCAGCGGCACGCGCAGGTTGCGCCACGCCGGGGAGGCGCCGACGTCGCCGAGCGCCACGGTGCCGGCCGCTTCGTCGGCCGGGTCGTCATCGGTGGCCCACTGCACGACGACCTCGCCGGAATCGAACCGTCCGGCCGCGGACACCACCAGCAGCGGACCGGCCTGGTCGCGGGCCGGCAGCGCGTACCACGCCGAACGCAGCGACGCCGGCTGCTGGGTGCCGCTGCGCCAGCTGCCCATCACCGGGGTGCTGGCCGGGCCGAGGTCGAACGGCAGCCGCGCGCGCGATCCGTTGATTCCCGCCGCGGCGGTGGTGCCGCCTTCGGTGCCGGACTCGCCTGTGGTGTCGTCACCTTCGGGGGTGTCGGCGAAGTTGGTTGCGGTGCCGGGCCCGCCCATCACCTCGTCTGCGGACAGGTCGGATGGAATTCCGTTGGGGCCGAAGCCTTCCGAGGTTTCCGCGCCGAGCGCGTCACCGACCGGGGTGTCGATCGGGGTCAGCATGCCGGCGTTGGCGTCCTGCTCGACGAGCACGTCCTCGGCCAGCCCACACGTCTTGCCGGTCAGCGCTTCGAGGTTGGATCGGCCCACACTCCACGCCGGGTACTGGCCGGTCATGCCCAGCGTCAGCGACACCACCTCGAACACGACCAGCCCCCAGGTCGCGATCGCCAACGGCGCCTGCACGACCCGCTGCCACGGTCGCGGTTCGCCCGGCGGCGACGAGTCGCGTCCGGAGAAGTGGAACCAGGCGGCCACCAGCAGCGCGACGACCGACAGGCCCAGCAGCATCGTGGTGAAGCCGAACCGCCACTCCGGGAACTCGTTGGACCACGGCACGCCGAAGTTGGAGACGTACCACCACCCGTTGACGGTGGCGAACGACAGCGCGGTGGCGAACAGCACGGCCGCGGTGAACACCGACCGGTTGCGCCGTGACCGCATCGCGGCGGCGCTGACGGCGACGGCGGCCAGCGCGCCCAGCGATCCGGCCAGCCCGGCGAACACCCCGAAGTGGTGGGTCCACTTGGTCGGGGTGAACATCAGCGCCAGGAACGAGATGATCGTGATGCCCACGATGCGCCGGCTCGGGCCCAGCGCGGTGCCCGGAATCCGGAACTTGCGCAGCGCCACCGCCACCGAGACGGCCAGCGCCAGCAGCAGGGTGAGCACCGCGAACCGCCGCGCCACCGAGCCGTCGGGGCTGGTGGTGAACAGCCGCGAATAGCGGATGTGTTCGTCGAACCACGACAGGCTCGGCCCGACGGACGACTTGAACGTGCTGGCCTGCAGCTCGCCGATCAAGGTCTGATCGCGGAAGATCAAGATGATCGTGACGGTGGCCGCGGCCAGGATCGGCGCCAGCAACGCCAGGTAGCCGAACCGCGAAGTGTGCGCGGCCACAATCGTTTTCAGCGGGCCGACGGCGACCAGCAGCGCGCCGACCGCGGCGATGCCCGTCGGGCCGGAGAACAACGTCAGCGCGCCGATGATGATCGCGACGGCCACCGGCAGCAGCCGGCTGGTGGCCACCCCGCGTTCCACCGAGCACCAGGTGAGCAGGATGCCCAGCGCGATGATCGGCTCGGGCCGCAGCCCGTTGTTCAGCGGCAGCCAGAACGCCAGGAACAGCCCCGCGGCCGTCCACGCCGCCGCGCCGCTGGTCTTGACCGCGTTACCGAGCCGCGGGATCACCTCGCGGCTGATCAGCCACCAGCAGGCCAGCGCCATGATCAGCGTGGGCAGCCGCATCCACACGCTGTGGGTGCTGACGTGTGACCACAGCGCGAGCAGGTCGTAGTACCAGCCGAACGGCGCTTCGGGGGTGCCGAACCACCGGTAGTAGTTGGCCATGTAGCCGGCGTGCTCCGAGACCCGGGCCATGGTGAGGATGTAGCCGTCGTCGGCGGTGTTGGCGCCGACGAAGTGCCACCACACCAGCACCGCGGTGACCACCCCGTCCAGCGGTCGAAACGACCACCAGCGCGGCGGCAGGAAGCGTCGGACCTGGCGGCCGTCGGCGGTGTCGAGCACGTGCAGGGCGCCCAGCGCGATGATCGTCATCGCGACGCCGAGGATCATCGCGAGCAGTTTCAGCAGCGTCGGTGAGCTGCTGTAGCGGGTGTCGATGGTGGCCGAAAACTCCAGGCCGGGCGGTGCGGGCCCGGACAGGTCGGTGAACACGCCGACGATCTGGGGGCGAAAGTCGTAGCCGCTGCGTTCACCGGACAGCGGGGCGCCGGGGTCGTCGCTATCGGGTCCCTTTTCCAGCCCGACGAACTCGCCGGTGACCCGGTCGGCGTGTGCGGTGAACGTCAGCCGGTCACACTGCGGGCTGAGGACCTGGTCCAGCGGGGCGCTGACCACCGGGGTGTTGCGGACGATGACGAGCAGGTCGTTGTTGACCCGCTCGATGAGCAGGCCGCGGTCGACGGCCTTGGGTGCCTGCTTGGGCACCGTCGACAGCAGCACCGTGCGGCCGTTGTTGTCGGGTCCGGTCAGCCCGGCGGCCGCGCGGCACGGCACGGCGATGGTCAGATCGGTGGCCACATAGCCGATCAGCGGCGCGTTGACGCTCTGCAGCACCCCGTCCTGGGGCCAGTTCAGCTGCGCGGTGGTCTGCTTGACCGGCAGCAGCGGGGTCGCGATCGCCAGCGCCGCGCCGAGCAGCCCGGCCACGACGGCGATCAGCCGCGCGGTCCGATGGTTCGCCCCGACTTGGCCAGTCACGGGGCTTGATCGTAATTGGGCAGCCGGATGGCCAGCACGAACGGTCCGATCTCGGAGACGTCGAAGCGGGGGTCGTCGAACAGGGCTTCGTCGAGTGCGACGTGGTAGCGGCGCACGTTGGGCTGGTTGGGGTAGACGTCGGAGGCCAGCCGCAGCGTGTAGGTGTCGTCGGCGCCGCGGCGCATCAGAAACACCGTCGGCGGTTTCCACGGCAGCGCGTCGAGGGCGGCGATGAACGCGTCGGCGTCGGTCAGCGTGGCCCAGCTCTCGATCGCGTCGGCGCGCTTGTCGAACTGCGCGAGCGGGTTGGCGTAGTGCGACGTCAGGCCCTGGAACCCGTAGTAGGGGTAGTAGGACAGGAAGCTGTAGTCGGCGGTCATCACCACGGTTTCGTTGCGCGGTAGACCCGTCACGTCTTGGATCGTGGCGTCGATCTCGCGGTAGTAGCGCTCCGAGCCGGGCGGTCGCCGGTCGGCGCGTTGGCCGTAGCCGTCGGTGTCGGTGTAGGCCACGGCGATATCGGGGCGCAGCACGTCGGGGATGTCCTGGCTGTAGGTCACCGCGCCGATCGCGCCGACGGTGGCGGCCGCGGCGACGATGCGCCGACCCGTTTCGGGTCGGTAGCGCGCGGCGATCGCCTGCGTGGCTTCGATGAAGCCGAACGCTCCCGCGGCGGCGAACAGCACGGTCAGCGTCGGGTTGAGCCGAAACGACAGCAGCGTCGTGCCGGCCAGCGTGGTCAGCATCGACAGCAGCGACCATGCGTAGACGGCCAGCACCGCGAACGCCAGCGCACCGGCGCGCGTGGAGGTGCGCGCACGCCACACCAGCCACAGCGTGCCGAGCATGCACAGCGCGCCGAGCAGCGTGAAGTGCAGCATCGGGAATTCCAGCTCGGCGCCCACCGACGGCAGGTAGTGCTGCGCGGTGCCCGAGTCGGCGGGCTCGCCCTGGATCGCGGCGGCCAGCCACGGGCCCCAGCCGATCAGCGCAATCGCGCCGGACAGCGCGGCGATCGCGACCAGCCGCAGCAGCGGCTCGACGCGTCGGCGCGCCACGGCGAGCCCGACTGCCATCAGCGTCAACGTGAACGCGGCGTAGCCGAGCAGCAGGGTGTAGAACAGCGCGGTGACGCCGAGGAAGACGCCGACACCGACGATCGCGGCCCAGCCGCCGTTTCGGGTGCCGGCGCGCAACCCGGACCAGGCGAGCACGAACACCGGCGGCAGCAGCGCGGTGATCACGGCGGCGTACGGCTCCGCGGGTGAGTACGCCAACGTGGCCGCCGCGGTGGCCGTCGCGACGATCAGCGCGTACTCGAAACGAATCATCGCCGCCCACAACACGAACGACGCGGTGATCGCGATCGCGATCGAGATGATCGCCCACGGTTTGAACATCTCCCAGCCGGGCGTGCCGGTCAGGTCGGCGAGCCGGCCGCCGATCCAGAACCAGCCCGGCGGATAGAACGGCGGCAGGCCGTAGTAGGTCATGTCGTGCAGGGCGGCGGTGTCGGTGAGCCGGGTCAGGTACTCGGTGCGGAACTGCTGGTCGACCGAAATGCCGTGCAGGTAAAGCCTGGTGGCGCCCAGCGGCATCGCCAGCGTCACCACCGAGAACGCGGACAGAAACACCGTCGCACCGCCCCACGCGAGCAGCCGCCTGCCGCGCCGCCATAGCCATCCCGACGCCAGCAGCCCTGCCAGACAACCGACTTGGCCGACCGTGGTCAGCGCGTGCAGCTGGTTGGACGAGTTGTACGCCGGCCACTCCACCCGCGAGATCGCGATCAGCGAGACCACCGCGACGACGACCACCACGGCCGCGCCGGCCGCCAGCTGGCCGACGACCTTGGTCGACGTGGCCAGTGCGCCGCGCATCAGATGGGGAGCTTGCGGAAAATGGGCCGCGGTATGTGCCGCAACACCATCATCACGTACCTGAACACCCCCGGTGCCCATACCAGTTCCTTGCCTTTGGCCGATGCGGTGACCGCCAGTTCGGCGACGTCTTCCTTGTCGACGGTGAACGGCGCTTCCTTGGTGCCGGTGGCCTTCCAGTGCTCGATGGTGGTGCGGGTGCGCACCTGGCCGGGCCGGATGACCAACACCGAAACCCCGTACTCGCGCAACGCCTCACCGAGCCCGAGGTAGAACCCGTCGAGCCCGGCCTTGGTGGAGCCGTAGACGAAGTTGGACCGTCGCACCCGTTCGCCGGCCGCCGAGCTCATCGCGATGATGCGGCCGAAGCCTTGGGCGCGCATCTTCTCGCCGAGCAGCACGCCGACCGAAACCGCTGCGGTGTAGTTGATTCCGGCGATCTGCACGGCCTTGCGCTGGTTCTGCCACAGCTCTTCGGCGTCACCGAGCAGGCCGAACGCCACGATCGCGACGTCTATGTCACCGTGGCTGAACGCCGCGTCGATGACCGCCGGGTGGCTTTCGGTGTCGAGCGCGTCGAAGTCGAGCACCTCGACGGATTTGGCGCCGGCGGCCTCGAGTTGGGCGACAGCGGCGTCGCGGCCCGGATGGTTGGGCAGTTCGGCCAGGATGACGCGGGCCGGCGCGTCGCGCAGATAGCGCTCGCAGATGGCCAGCCCGATTTCGGACGTGCCGCCGAGCAGCAGGATGGTCTGGGGGTTACCCACGGCATCAAGAACCATGTGCGCGCACCATTTACAGCAACTCCAAACGTCGGGCCATGTCGGACGCGAACACCGCATCGGGGTCGACCTTGCGGCGCATCGCGATCCACTCGTCGATTCGCGGGTACATGGCGTGAAATGTCTCGGCGGTGGTGCGGGAATCCTTGGCGGTGTAGAGCCGGCCACCGAACTCCAGCACCCGCCGATCGAGGTCGTTGAGGAATTCGTTCAGCCCGGGTTTGATCGGAAAGTCGACGCAGACATTCCAGCCGGGGATCGGAAAGCTCAGCGGCGCTTGGTTTCCCGGGCCGAATAGCTTGAACACATTGAGGAACGAAAAGTGGCCCGACCGCTGGATGTCGACGATGATCGCCTTGAACTCCTCGACCGCCTCGGTGGGCACTACGAACTGGTACTGGGTGAAACCCGCTGGCCCGTATGCCCGGTTCCACTCACCGAACATGTCCAGCGGGTGGTAGAACTGCGTGAGGTTCTGGATCTTGCCGCGGTAGGTGCCCGACTTGCGGTACCACAGCTCTCCGATCGGCCCGAACGTGTACTTGTTGGCCAGGCCGTTGGGGAAGATGTCGGGAAGGCGCAGCAGTTGCGGCGCATCGAATTTCAGCGGATCGCGTTGCAGCTTGGCCGGCAACTGGTCCAGCCGGGCCAGCGACCCACGTGAGATCGCGGCGCGACCCAGCTTGGGCGGTGCGCTGATCGCGTCGAACCACGCGCTCGAATAGGTGTAGTTGTCTTCGCTGCCGTCGCTGTGAAACGCGATGGTTTCGTCCAGGCTTGCGGTGACGTCGCCGTCGGCGATGAAGTAGGCGGTTTCCGTCGGCGTCATCTCGATCGTGGCGCGCAGGATGATGCCGGTCAGCCCGTTGCCGCCGACGGTGGCCCAAAACAGTTCCCGGTCGGGCCCGTCGGGGGTCAGTGCGCGGATCTCGCCGTCGGCGGTCAGCAGGTCGATCGAGCGGACGTGGTTGCCGAAACTGCCCGCGCTGTGATGGTTCTTGCCGTGGATGTCGCAGGCGATCGCGCCGCCGACGGTGACCTGTCGGGTGCCCGGCAGCACCGGCACCCACAGCCCGAACGGCAACGCGGCCTTCATCAACGTGTCCAGGCTCACGCCCGCGTCCACGTCGACCATGCGCGTGTCGGCGGTGATGGCGTGGATCCGGTTCAACGCGGTCATGTCGATGACCAGGCCGCCGCCGTTCTGGGCGTTGTCGCCGTAGGAGCGGCCGAGGCCCCGGGCGATGACGCCGCGTTGGCCCGTCGTGGCCCAGGCGGCCACGGCCTGCGCGATGACCTCGACATCCGGGGTCGACAACACCTGGGCCACCGATGGGGCGGTGCGCCCCCAGCCGGTCAGGCGTTGCGTGGTCGTCTCGAACATCGTGACGAGGGTACCGTGCGGTCCGCGCGTCCTTCTGGCACCGAGACTGCATACAGATCGCGAAAACATGGGAAATCGCGATCTGTATGCAGTCTCGATCGCATGGTCAGCGCAGCCGGAAGATGACGGCCCGCTGCACCACGAAGTTGATCACCGTCGCGGTGCCCTGGGCGATCACGAACGCGACGGGCACCCGCCACGGCTTGTCGTGCCACGCCATGTACAACAGGTAGTTGATGCCGACCTGCGCGGCGTAGGTCGTGGCGTAGAGCGCACACACCGCGAGAAAGCGCGCCGTGCTGGGCGGCGCCTGAAACGTCCAGCGCCGGTTGATCAGGTAGGCGGTGGTGGTGCCCGCGATGAACCCGATGGTCTTGGCGACGTTGACGTGCAGGCCGACCGCCAGAAGCACGACGTACAGGCCGAAGTCGACGATCGCGGAGAAACCGCCGGTGACGACAAACCGCCACACCTGGGTGCCCAGGGTCAGGTTCGGCTGCATGGGAGGCTCGGCCACCGCAGCAGCTTACGGGCCGCACAGGTGGCGGTCAGCGGCGCAGCCCGCTGGACTCCAACACGTCGCACAGTGCGCGCACGGCCGCGGGGAACGCGTGTTCGGCGGGTGTGCCGAACCCGACGATGACGCCGTCGGGTCGAGGTACGTCCGCGCCGGCGTGCGGATGCCGCATGATCGACAGCCCCTCCAGCGCGATACCCGCGCCGCCGGCGCGGCGCAGCACCTCCGGCTCTGTGCCGTCGGGCAGGGTCAGCAGCAGGTTCAAGCCGGCGTTCAGCCCGCTGACCGTCAGGGCAAACGGCCGCAGCGCCTCGACGAGCGCATCGCGGCGGCGCCGGTACCGCAACCGCATGCGCCGGATGTGCTTGTCGTAACCGCCGCTGGTGATGAAGTCGGCCATCGTCAGCTGCGATATCGCGTCCACGTAGAACTGTGAGCCGCCCGCTGCGGCGATGACCGGTTCGACGAGGTCGCTGGGCAACGCCATCCAGCCGAGCCGCAACGCGGGCGACAAGCTCTTGCTCGCCGAACCCAGATACACCACCCGGTCCGGCGACAGGCCCTGTAGCGCGCCCACCGGCTGGCGGTCGTAGCGAAGTTCGCCGTCGTAGTCGTCGTCGAGAACGTAGCCGTCGGTGCGTTGCGCCCAGTCGACCACCGCGGTGCGCCGGGTGGAATGCAGCGGCATGCCGAACGGGCTGTGGTGCGCCGGGGTGAGCAGCACCGCGGGCACGGCGAGCGCGTCGAGGTCGGCCACCACCGCGCCGCGCTCGTCGACGCCGACCGGCGTCGTCGCCATCCCCATCGCCGCGATCGCGTCACGAAAGATGAACAGCCCGTAGGCTTCTACGGCGATCGGGCGGTCCCCGCGAAACACCCGGGTGAGTATCTCCACGCCATGGCGCACACCCGCACAGATCACGATCGACTCCGCGGAGGTGCGCACCCCGCGTGCCCGCGCCAGGTAGGCGGCGAGCGCGTCGCGCAGTTCCTGCCGTCCGCGCGGATCGCCCATGCGCAGCGCCTCGGTCGGCGCGGCGCTGAGCGCCCGACGCGTCGAGGCGACCCATTCGTTGCGCGGGAACTGCGCGACGTCGGGTGAGCCCGGCATCAGGTTGTGCGTCGGCACGACGCGGGTGCCCCGCGGTCGCACCGACACCTCCGTGCCCGCGTTGACCACCCACGTGCCCGCGCCTTGGCGGGAGGCCAGCCAGCCTTCGGCGACCAACCCGGCGTAGGCCTCGGCGACGGTGTTGCGGGCCAACCCGAGGTCGACGGCCAGGCTGCGCGAGGGCGGCAGCATCGTGCCGGGCGCCAGCCGCCCGGACCGCACGGCGTCGCGCAGCGCGGTCAGCAGCTTTTCGCGCGCGCCGCGCATCCCGGGCGTGATGGCCTCCGTGAGATCGAGGTGAAGATCCCGCACCCCCGCATTGGCCCATGAAACCACCGACGAATTGAACCATGTAGATGGGAGTTTGCGCAGTAGCGTTGGCGCTATGACCACCATCGAGAAAGTCCGCCGCATCAACATGAACCAGGTGTCGCCCGAGGTGTACGAGGCGATGATCATGCTCGACACCGCCGCCACCAAGAACCTCGACCCCGATCTGGCCGAGCTGATCAAGATCCGCGCGTCACAGATGAACCACTGCGCGTTCTGCCTCGACATGCACACCACCGACGCGCGCAAGCGCGGCATCTCCGAGCAGAAGCTCACCCTGCTGCCCGCGTGGCAAGAGGCCGAGGGTGTCTACACCGAGCAGGAGCAGGCCGCGCTCGCGTTGACCGAGGAGATCACCGACCTCACCCACCGGCACGTCTCCGACGACGTGTACGCCAGGGCCGCCGCGGCGTTCTCCGAGCGCGAACTTGGCCAGGTGATCGCGATGGCGCTGACCATCAACGCGTGGAACCGCATCGGCGTCACCACCCGCCTGCCGGTGCCCAAGCGGTAATACCGTCGAGGGGTGCAGACCCGTTCCGGCGCGCAGATCCTCGTCCACGACGACGTGGTCGAAAAGCTGCACCGGCCGGGCACCGACGTCCGGGCGTTGACCGCGCGGCTGGCCGCGGCCGCACAGTCGGCGTCGCTGCTGGCGCCGCTGACCGCCGTGCCCGAGCCGGTCGGGGACCGCTGGCGTACCCGGTGGCCGCGCGTCGAAACCGTTGCGCCGCAACCGTGTTCTTTGCCGTGGGCGGAGGCGGGCCGACTGCTGGCGCAGCTGCACCGAGAATCGATTCCGCGGCGTCTACCACCGCACGGCTGGCCGCAGCGGCTGCGCCGCATGCTGCGCGCCACCGCCGACGTCACCGTCCGGCGCGCTGCGGCCGGGTTGCCCGAGGCGGTCTGGCGCGCGGGGTCGACCGGGCGGCCGTCGACGTTGGTGCACGGCGACTGGCACATCGGCCAGCTCGGTCGGCATCACGCACGCTGGGTGCTCATCGACGTCGACGACACCGGCGTCGGCGACCCGGTGTGGGACCTGGCCCGACCGGCCGGCTTCTGGGCGGCCGGACAGATTCCCGACGCCGACTGGACGACGTTCCTCGACGCCTACCGCGGCGCGGCCGGCCCCGCGGTGCCCGACGGCGATCCGTGGCCGGTGCTCGAAGCGTTCGCCCGCGCCGCCGTGATCTGCGCCGCCGCACATCACCCCGACGACGAACTGCTGCGTGACGCCTGCGCGCGGATGCGCTAGCTGGAGAAGAACAGCCTGCCGAAGCCCTGCTTGCGGTAGTACTTGTTGCCGCGGTGACCCCAGCCGGGACCGTAGCCGTACCCGGGCTGATGCGGTGGTGGCGGGGGCGGGGCCTGCACGAACCGGTTCTCCATCTCGGTGAGTGCCTCGAGCTCACCGAAGTCGAGGAAGATGCCGCGGCAGGTGTCGCACTGTTCGAGGTGGATACCGTTGCGGTCGTATGTCTTCATGACGCCCGAGCACTTCGGGCACAGCAGGGTGGTGGCGCCGCCGGCAGGCGGCGGGGACTTCGGCGGTTCGTACGGCGGAATGCTCATTTTTCGACAACGCCTGCGTTCGCGGTCTGGTTCCGCGGCCGGCGGCGGTGCTCCGGGCGCGCTTAACAGGTTTTGCCCGCACCACGTGGGTGCGATCAACCATTTAGTGCCACCGGAGCGCCGATAAAGCCGCTCACCCACGCAATCGGTCCCTGCCCGCGCGGGCAGGGACCGATTGGTTTACATGGTTGACGAACTACGACAGCAGATCACTCGTCGCTGCCGGAGCTCCCTTCCGACGAATCCGAGGAGTCTGAGTCGGCGTCGCCGTTGTCGCCGTCAGCCTCGGAATCCGAAGCGTTGTCCGAACCCGTGGAGTCGGAGCCGGACGGCTCGTCTGCAGACTCGGCGTCGTCCGCGGTGCCGTTGTCGGGACCGTTGGTACGAACCACCCCGTGCTGATTACCCGTGGGCTCCTCGTCGTCCTGCTCCAGCAGGTCGGTCTCCAGGTCGTCCTCGGTGACCTCTTCTTCGGTGGCGGCCTCTTCGGTGACGTCTTCTTCGGTGACGGACCCGGTCGGCTCCTCCCTCAACGAAGCGGCCTCGACCTCGGTCGTGGCGCCGTCGAGCACGTTGTCCTGCGCCGTCGGCAGCGTGACCGTCTGCGACGCCAGCACCGATGCAGGCACCTGGCCGGGATCGTCGACGTTCGCACTCTCCGGTGCCGGCTCTGCCGGCTCATCCGGCGACGGCGCCAACGGATTGCCCTCGCCGTCCCAGCCGATCGCCTTGGCGATGGTCTGGGTCAGGCCGATCAGGGATCCGATGAAGCCCGGCCCCTGCCCGGCAACCGGGACGTTGATCCTGCCGCCGATCACGATGCCGAAGTCGAGGGCGTTGAACATCGAACCGCCCGGGCTGAGCAGCCCGCCGAACGTGATGCCCACCGTCTGCACCTCGGTGCCCGGCGCCGGATCCAGATTGATCCCCAATGCATCCAGGACCGGGGTGAGATCGAGCGTCTGACCGCCGTTGAGGAAGGCGTCGACCATCGCGGCCGGCGTGTTGATCAACGTGTTGAACGCCGCCTCGAGATCCGGCGTCTCCCCGGTGAGGTTCTCGACGATCGCGCCCGCGCTGGCCACCAACGCCAATACCGGGCTGATCACCGGACCCACCAGGCCGAGCAGCATGCCGCTGGTGAAGGTCGTCGAGAAGTTGACCAGCGGCATCAGCTCGGCCGGTATCGGACCCGCGCCCTCGGCCGCGAGGTCGCTGAGGATGGTGAACAGCGACCGGTGGTTCATCAGCGGGGTCGTGTTCTCCAGCGTGCTCGTATCGGTGGCGAACGGCGCCTGGATCGCGGCCCGCAGATTGCCCACCATCTCCTCGAGGATCACCGGGAAGTCGGGCAGCTGCTGGAGATAGCCGAGCTGGTTGGCGATGACCTGCTGCAGGATCGGCGCCGGGGCTTCCAGCCAGGTATCGGCGAGGTTTGCGAGGTTGGTCTCGGACTTCTCCCAGACCTCCAGCCACGGCGCGATCGGGTTGACGGCCGCGGACAGCTGTACCGCCGGGTTGGCCACTTTCACGTCGGGCAGAGACGGCGCCGCGACCACCGGTGTCATCGCGATCGCAGTGGCGCTGACCAGCGCTAATCCAGCGCTGGTATACGGACGAAGTGTGACGGGCACTGGGCTCCTTCTGGTCATGTCGGTAATTGACACCGGTGAACCTACTCGCCAGTAAGATGAGTTGCATCCAAAATCGAAAAATAGATTTAACTTTCGAAGGCTTCGCCAGGTCACCTGACGACCCTTGACGCAGACGGTGCGTCCGGGTGCCCCGCGCCGCCGTGGAACCGTTGCTACACCCAGTACGCGACGCGGGCGCGATACTGGCGCATCGCGAACGCGGCCATGATCCAGCCGATCACCGTCAACACGATCACCACCACCCAGTGGTGGAGCTCCTGGTCGGCACCGAGCAGCGGGGCGCGCACGATGTCGAGGTAGTGCAACAGCGGGTTGAGCTCGACGATCCTGAGGTACTCCGCAGCGTCCTGCTGCTGCAGCGTGGACTCGTTCCAGATGATCGGCGTCATGAAGAACAGCAGCTGCACGAGGCTGACCAGCAGCGGGCTGATGTCGCGGTAGCGGGTGGCCAGGATGCCGAAGCACAGCGACACCCACACGCAGTTCAACACGATCAGGCCCATCGCCGGGATGACCGCCAGTGCGGTCCACGACCACGGTTTGGGATAGATGATCGCGATGATCACGAAGATGATCATGTTGTGGGCGAACAGGATCATCTGGCGCCACACCAGGCGGTACACGTGCACCGACAGCGGCGTCGGAAGTTGTTTGATCAGGCCCTCGTTGGCGATGAACACCTCGGCGCCCTCGAGGATCGACGCGTTGATCATGTTCCAGATGATCAGCCCGAGCGTGACGTACGGAAGATGTTCGGACAGCTCGAGTTTGAACAGCTTCGAGTACAACAGGCCCATCGCCACCGCGGTGGCACCCGTGGCGATCGTGATCCAGAACGGCCCGAGCACCGAGCGGCGGTACCGCTGTTTGATGTCCTGCCAGCCCAGATGCAGCCACAGCTCATGCTTGCCGAAGCCGGCGACCAGATCGCCCCATGCGCGGGCAAACGTCTTCGACTGTGAGGCGGCGTCGGTGAACGTCACGGTGACCTCCCGAACCTCTCCTTACGGCCCAAGCGCCGCAACCGAATCCACTCCAACAGCCCGGCCGGATCGCGCCGCGACACCAGGAAATACCAGCCGAACCGGGCCCACTCCTGGAACAGCAGCCGGCGCAGCCCTGGTTGCGACAACAGGTAACCGCGATTTCGGTAGGTGTAGAAACGCTTGACCTCGCTGTCGGGGTACTGCGTGTGCATCCGGCCCCCGAGGATCGGCTTGAACTCGTCGCCGCCCTGGGGGTGCAGGTACACCGCGGTCAGGCACGTCCCGAACGGCAGGCCGGAACGCACCAGCCTGCGGTGCAGTTCGGTTTCGTCGCCGCGCACGAACAACCGCAGGTCCGGCACCCCGACGGCCTCCAGCGTCGACGCGGCGAACAACGCGCCGTTGAACAGCGAGGCGTACCCCGGCAGCAGGTCCTGACCCGGTTCGGTGCGTAACTCCTCGACCCGTCGGCGCCACGCCACACCGCGGCGCAACGGAAACGCCAGGCGCGCCGGGTCGTCGAGGTCGCACACCATCGGCGACACCTCGGCCAGCCCGTGCTTTTCGGCGCATGCCACCAGGGTGCCCAGCACCTCGGAGTCGGCGGGCCGTCCGTCGTCGTCGGCCAACCACACCCAGTCGGCGCCCAGCGCCAACGCGTGCAGCATCCCCAACGCGAAACCGCCTGCGCCACCGAGGTTTCGACGTGAGCCGAGGTAGGTCGTCGGCACCGGCTGAGCAGCCACCAGCTCGGCCACCCGCAGATCGTTGTCGTTGTCGACGACGATCAGGTGATCGGGCGCGCGGGTCTGGGCCGTCACCGCCTCCAGCGACTTGGCCAGCTCCTCAACGCGCCGATGGGTGACCACCACGGCGCAGACCATGCCGGTCATCTTTGGCGCGCTTCTTCGAGCACTTCGCGCACGTGCCGGGCGGCGTCCTCACCCTCGTAGGCGCGGACGACGTCCTCGATGCCGCCCGTCATCTTGACCGTGCCATGGTCGATCCACATCGCGGTCTTGCACAGCCGGGCCAGAAACTCGTTCGAGTGGCTGGCGAACACCAGGATGCCCGAACGCTCGACCAGCGCCGCCAGCCGCGTCTGCGCCTTCTTCAAGAACTCGGCGTCCACCGCGCCGATACCCTCATCGAGCAGCAGGATTTCGGGGTCGATGCTGGTCACCACGCCCATCGCCAGCCGCACGCGCATACCGGTGGAGTAGGTCCGCAGCGGCATCGACAGGTAGTCGCCCAACTCGGTGAACTCGGCGATCTCGTCGATCTTGGCCAGCATCTGCTTGCGGGTCTGACCCAGGAACAATCCGCGGATGATGATGTTCTCGAACCCCGAGATCTCGGGGTCCATCCCGACGCCCAGGTCGAACACCGGCGCCACCCGGCCGGTCACCGTCGCGACGCCGCGGGTGGGTTCGTAGATCCCCGACAGCAGCCGCAGCAGCGTCGACTTACCCGCGCCGTTGTGGCCCACCAGCCCGACGCGGTCACCCAACTCCAGCGACATGGTGATGTCGCGCAGCGCTTCGATGACGACGACGTTGGAGTCGTTGCGGCCGATCGCGCCGCCGGCCTTGCCGAGGAAGGCCTTCTTCAGCGACCGCGACTTGGCGTCGAAGATCGGGAACTCCACCCACGCATTGCGGGTCTCGATACGCGGGACCAATACCGGGCTCCTACAGATACTGTCCGGTGCCGTGCCCGCCGCGCGGGCCCGCCGGGCCGCCCATCCCGGGGGGCAGCGCACCCTGACGCATCTGCTCGAGCTGCTGGCGCGCCGCCATCTGCTGGGCGAACAGCGCGGTCTGGATTCCGTGGAACAGCCCCTCGAGCCAGCCGACGAGCTGGGCCTGCGCGACCCGCAGTTCGGCGTCCGAGGGCACCACCTCTTCGGTGAACGGCAGGGTGAGCCGTTCGAGCTCTTCGCGCAGTTCGGGCGCGAGGCCGTCCTCGAGCTCGGTGATGCTGGTCCGATGGATCTCGCGCAGCCGGTTGCGGCTGGCCTCGTCCAGCGGTGCCGCCCGGACCTCTTCGAGGAGCTGCTTGATCATGGTGCCGATCCGCATCACCTTGGCCGGCTGCTCGACGAGGTCGGTCAGCGATTTGCCGTCGGATTCCTCCTCGACCGCCGCGTCACCGCCGCCGATGATTTCGATGTTGTCGTCGTCGCTGTTGGTGGTCATCTCCGTGAAGTTTCCCTGTAATCGCCGTCTTATTGCATGGCTGAGCGGTTAGCGCCGTTCGTAACCTATCTGGCGACACTAGCCCCTGTGCCACGGCGCACCCGCGTGCCACCGATTCGCACTGAACTCGAACGCGGCGAGCGTCGCATGGGCAAAGGCAAATATGGGCGCATCGAGGCCTCGCAATGTCGCTGAGCAGCCGAGACACGGCATCCAATGCGGCCCGAAGTGATCCGCAGCAACGACTATGGAACTTGGACTCCGCACCCGCCGTGGACTGGACTACTATGGCGACGCAGGCGACCCAGCCCGGCAGGGCGGGTCGGGCCGGCATCGGCCGAAATTTCGTGTCGGTCGTGATTTCATACACGCTCAAAGGTGGGCTGGCATGGCATACGACGTCGCCCGGGTGCGGGGCTTGCACCCGTCCCTGGGCGATGGATGGGTGCGTTTCGACGCACAGCACGGCATGCTGCTGCCCGACACCGTCGGCCGGGCCGTGTCGACGGCCTTCCGCGGTTCGATGCCGACCCCGGTGGGGCCGCACCCGGCGGCTCAGCGCAGCGCCGCGGTGCTCGCCGCCGCGCGCCAGGCCGTGGCCGACCTCGTCAACGCCGACCCACGCGGGGTGGTGCTGGGTTCCGACCGCGCCGTGCTCATCACCGCGCTGGCCGACGCGTCGTCGTCGCGCGTCGGGCTGGGCTACGAGATCGTGGTGACCCGCCTCGACGACGAAGCCAACATCGCGCCGTGGCTGCGCGCGGCCAACCGCTACGGGGCCAAGTCGAAGTGGGCCGAAGTCGACATCGAGACCGGGGAACTGCCGAACTGGCAGTGGGAGAGCCTGATCACGCGGCCCACCCGGCTGGTCGCAATCGCTTCTGCCTCATCGACTTTGGGCACCGTCACCGATCTGCGGGCGGTGACCAAGCTCGCTCATGACCTCGGCGCGCTGGTGGTCGTCGACCATTCGGCGGCCGCACCGTACCGGTTGATCGACATCGACGAGATCGACGCCGACGTGGTGGCTCTCAACGCGGTGGCATGGGGCGGGCCGCCGATCGGCGCGCTGGTCTTCCGGGACCCCGCGATGATCGACTCGTTCCATTCGGTGTCGCTAGACCCCGACGCAACCGGGCCGGCGCGCCTGGAGGTCGGCACCCATCAGTTCGGCATGCTCGCCGGCGTCGTCGCCAGCATCGACTATCTGGCAGCGCTCGACGAGTCGGCGAGCGGCACCCGACGCGAAAAGCTCGCGGTGTCAATGCAATCGGCGGCCGGATATATGGATCGGCTGTTCGACTACCTGCTGACCTCGCTGCGCTCGCTGCCGACCGTGATGGTCATCGGTCGCCCCGAAGTACGGATTCCGGTGCTCAGCTTCGCGATCAACAACGTGCCGGCCGAGCGGGTGGTGCAGCGGCTGGCCGACAACGGCATTCTGGCGATCCCCAACGCCAGCTCGCGGGTGCTGGATGCGATCGGCGTCAACGACATCGGCGGCGCGGTCACCATCGGGTTGGCGCACTACACCACGATGGCCGAAGTCGATCAGCTGGTGCGGACGCTGGCCTCTCTAGGCTGAGCCGTCCTCGACGCGCAGCAGGATCTTGCCGGCCACATCACCGGACGCCAACATCTCGTGGGCGGCCTGGGCCTGGGAGATCGGGAACTCCGCGCCGATGATCGGACGCACCTGCCCGCTTCGGACCAACGGCCAGACGTTGGCGACTACCTCGGTGACGATGTCGCTCTTGCTGCCACGTCCGCTGACGGGGCGGGCGCGCAGTGCGGTGGCGAAGACGCCGCCGCGCTTACTCAAGAGCTTGCCGATGTTCAGCTCGCCCTTCACGCCGCCCTGCATGCCGATGATCACCAGCCGGCCGTCGGGTGCCAGCGCGTCGACGTTGCGGTCGAGATAGGCCGCGCCCATGATGTCGAGGATCACGTCGGCGCCGCCGTCGGACTCGGCGCGGATGCGCTCCACAAAGTCCTCGTCGCGGTAGTTGATGGTGATCTCGGCGCCCAGCTCGGCGCACAGGTCCAACTTGTGGCGCGATCCGGCGGTGACCGCGACCCGGCAGCCCAGCGCACGGCCCACCTGAACGGCGTGCGTGCCGATTCCGCTTCCGCCGCCGTGTACGAGCACCAGCTGACCGGAGCGCAGCCCGGCCGTCATCACCAGGTTGGACCAGACCGTGCACGCGACTTCGGGTAGCCCGGCAGCGTGGTGCAGGCTGACCCCCTCCGGAACCGGCATCACCTGCCCGGCCGGGACCGCGACGTACTGCGCGTAGCCGCCGCCGGCCAGCAAAGCGCAAACCTGTTGCCCGACGGACCATTCGGTGACGCCGTCGCCGACCGCGGCGATCGTGCCCGACACCTCCAGGCCGAGGATCTCGCTGGCCCCCGGCGGGGGCGGGTACTTTCCGGCGGCCTGAAGCAGGTCGGCCCGGTTGACCCCGGCGGTGTGGACCTTGACCAGAACCTCGCCGCTACCGGCCTCGATATCAGCGATTTCTTGCCAGGTCAAACGATTTTCGGCTTCGGCCAAGACAGCATGCATTCAAATAAGGCTACTACGCTGGGAAAACAGTAACCAGGACACCTTCCCAGCAATGGGCCAAGTGTTTACTATTGCGGAATGGAGGGGATCATCGGGGGACGTACCGCCAGTGATATGCCGGGTTTGGACATCGCTGAACAGAGGTCGTGGCAAAACTTTCTGGACTCGGCGTTGCGGCTTTACGCGACGCTGAACCGGTCGCTGGTCGACACCCATCACCTGACGCTGAACGATGTGCGACTGCTCGACATCTTGGACAAATCGGTAACGGGTTCGTCGCGGATGGGGGATCTGGCCGACAGCCTGATGTCGCTTCCGAGCCGCGTCACCCGACAGATCCGGCGGCTGGAGTTGCAGGGTCTAGTGCGTCGCGGCGCCAGCCCGGACGACGGACGCGGGGTGCTGGCCACCATCACCGACGAGGGTCGCGCCGCCGTGCGTGAGGCGCTGAAAACCTACGGCGACGGCGTACGCATGCACTTCCTGGGCCGGCTGTCGCGTCCGCAGGTCGCCGCGATGGGGGAGAACTGCCGACGTATCAGTGTGGCGCTCAAGAACGGCGCCCCGCCGGCCAAACTCGGCCGGGTGTAACCGCCGCTTGCCACCCCGTACGCTTGTCGGCGGTGGCGTGGCAGAGCGGCCTAATGCACTCGCCTTGAAAGCGAGAGACGGCTAACACCGTCCGGGGGTTCAAATCCCTCCGCCACCGCTCACCGCGGCGCGCCCGCCGCTGCACGCCCACCGCGGCACGCCCACCGCCCACCGCGGCGAGTGTGGGGTTGTGTCACGCTTCCGCGAAAAATGCGTGCGGGTAACCCACGTTCGGCGGGAAAGTGCGGACTAGCGTGACCGTATGACGACGGCACCGACGCCGACCCGGGTGGGCTTCGTCGACGTGACCCTGATCGTGTTCGGCGTCTACGCGCTGGGCATCGGGCTGTTCATGATGTTCGCGCCGGGAGCGTTCTTCGACACGCTCGGAAACTTCGGAATTCGCAACGACCACTACATCTTCGACAACGCGACGTTCGAGGTGCCGCAAGGCCTGATGCTGTTGGCGGCGGTGCGCTGGCGGTCCTGGCGGGTGCCGGCGCTGGCGTTCGCGACGCTGCACTGGGCGTTGCACACGATCAGCCACGTCGTCGACCCGCATCACGGCGCGGGCGACTGGGTCGGCTGGCTGGAGGCCGGCGGTCTGGCGGTCACCACGGTGATTCTGGCAATCGCGTTGCGCACCAGCATTATTGATGCGAGGAGCCGCTGATGCGCGTACTGGTCGCCGGCGCCGTCGCGTTCGGCGACACCTGGCTGCCGCTGTCCAACGCCAAGGCCAAGGCCGAACTGGGCTGGACGCCCCGCACTATTCCCCGGTGAAGTTCGGCTTGCGCTTCTCGAACGTCGCGCTGATGCCCTCGGTCAGGTCCTTCGACGGCAGGAACGCCGAATTCCACGCCGCCACATAGCGCAGGCTTTCCGAGACCCGGGCGATGCGCTGCTGATCCAGCACGTCCTTGACCCCGGCGACGGTCAACGGCGGATTGCCGGCGATCTCGGCCGCGGTCGCATGCGCGGCGGCCAGCGACGCCTCGGCGTCGGCGTAGACGTCGTTGACCAGGCCGATCTTCTCGGCGCGGGCGGCGTCGATGTCCTTGCCCGTCAGCGCGAGTTCGCGCAGGTGGCCGTCGTTGAGGATGAGCGGCAGCCGGGCCAGGCTGCCGACATCGGCGACCATCGCCAGCTTGATCTCACGCACCGAGAACTTCGCGTCGGCGCTGGCGTACCGGATGTCAACAGCCGAGATCAAATCCACGCCGCCGCCGATGCACCAACCGTGCACCGAGGCGATGGTGGGGGTGCGGCAGTCGGCGACCGCGCTGATCGAACCCTGCATCCGCAGCACCGTGGCGTGGAAGTCTGCGCGCGGCCGCGCCGACGCCCCGTCGGTCAGCACGTTGGACAGCGTGCCGCCCATGGCCGGAACGTCGAGGCCGTAGCTGAAGTTCTTGCCCGACCCGGTCAGCACGATCGCGCGCACGTCGCGGTCGGCGTCGAGCTTGGCGAACACCTCCGGCATCTCCGCCCAGAACGCCGGCCCCATCGCGTTGCCCTTGCCGGGACCGATCAGCGTCACCCGCGCGACGTGGTCCTCGATGTCGACGGTGACGGATTCGTATGTTTCGGCCATGGCCAGAAGGCTAGCGACTCGCCAAGACCCGGTTACGGCGGGCCACCGCCGAGCAGGACATCGTTGACGGTCGCCGAGGGCAGGAACTGACAGGCGGCTTCGACGAGGATCTGGCCGATCGTCTCGCCGTCGGGGCCCAGCGGATTGTTCTTCTGGTTGAGGATCTCGCGGATCACCGCCACCCGGGTGGCCTCGTCGAGACCGTTGAACTCCTTGCACGTCATGGTCAGCGCGTTCGGCGGCGGCGGCACCTGCGGTACGTCGGTGTTGCGGCCCGGCAGCGGGAACTGCGGGATCGGAAGACCCGGCAGGCCGGGCAGCCCCGTCGACGGGGGTCGGGTGGGGGCGGTGATCGGCGGCCCCGGTTCGGTGGTCTGCGCGACGGTGCCTTCGGTGGTGCGTTGGCATGCCGTCGTCACACCGACCAGGACCAGCGCCGCGGCCGCCAACCGCACATGCGTCTTCATCTGCGCAACGATATGCGCATCAACGCCGAAGCGTGAGCCGCATGCCCGAGGACCTGTGTACTAGAGCCGCTCAAGGTAGAAGTACAGGTGCCGGCCCCCGTCGAGGGCGCCCTTACCGTTCATGATCCCCACCACGGCGTTGTCGTCGACGACCTTGAAATGGTCGTGCACCGGGGCGCCGTCGTAGACCATCGTGGCGGTCACCTCGCCGCGGAACTCCTCCATCCACAGGCTGGCCTCGCCCTTCATCGCCTCGGTGTTGGAGAACTTGTTGCCGTCGGCGTCCAGACACACCAGCGGCTTGGCGTCGTCGGCCGACACGAAGGTCTTGCCGAACCAGTTGAGCCGGGCCATGAAGCCGTTGGCCTTGTGCCCGGTGTCGAACTCGCCGCCGGCCCACTCGCCGATCATGAAATCGATGGTGGCGCAGGGCAGCGTGGCCCAGAACTCGTCGAGTTCGGCGTCGGAGATCCGATCAGTGCGTTCCTTCAACGCTGCGAACGTCTTGCGGGCGTCGGTCATGAGTCTCCGTTCCAGCGTCGAGCGAACTCCAGAAACGCATCGTTTTCCTGCGCGGAGGCGACGGTGACGCGCACGCCGTCGTCGCCGTAGGGGCGCACGATGATGCGGTTGTCGGCCGATGCCGCGGCGAACTCCTGGGCACGCCCCGGCAGCGGCAGCCAGACGAAGTTGGCCTGCGATGGCGGCACCTCGTAGCCGGCGTCGCGCAGCGCGTCGGTCACCCGGGCGCGTTCGGCGACGACGGCATCGGTGCGCGCCAGCAGCTCGTCGGCGGCGTCCAGCGATGCGATGGCCGCGGCCTGCGAGACGCTGGTCGCGGTGAACGGCACGTAGACCTTGCCCAGCGCGGTGATGATGTCCGGGTCGCCGACGGCGTAACCGACCCGCAGCCCGGCCAGCCCGTAGGCCTTCGAAAACGTCCGCAGCACAACGACGTTGGGGTGCGCGCGGACCAGGCCGAAGCTGTCGGGGACGAGCGGGTCTCGGATGTACTCGACGTAGGCCTCGTCGATGGCCACCAGGATGTGCGGCGGTACGGCGGCGACGAAGCGGGCCAGCTCGTCGGGGTCGACGACGGTGCTGGTCGGGTTGTTCGGGTTGCACACGAAGATCAGCCGGGTGCGGTCGGTGATCGCGGCCAGCATCGCGTCGAGGTCATAGGTGTGGTCGGTCAGCGGCACCTGCACCGGCGTGGCGCCTGCGGTGCGCACCTGCAGCGGATAGATCTCGAAGCTGCGCCAGCCGTAGAGCACCTCGTCGCCGACCGTCGCGGTGATCTGGATCAACTGCTGACACAGGCTCACCGACCCGCAGCCGACGGAGATGTGCTCGGGGGTGAAACAAACATGCTCGGCCAGACGTTCCTTGAGTGCGACGTACCCGTTGTCGGGGTAGCGGTTGATCGAGTCGGTGGCCTTCTCGATGGCCGCGCGAACGCTGGGCAGCGGCCCGTGCACCGTCTCGTTGCTGGCGATCTTGATCGCGCCCGGCACCGTCTTGCCCGGGGTGTAGGCGGGAAGATCGGCGAGCTCGGGGCGCAGGCGGGCAGGCACCGGACCAGTCTATGGGGCACCCACCTGCGCTTTGCTTCCCGCTATCGCGGCTGTGTACTCTGTCGGATCGGCGGTAAACGTCAGGAGGCGTGCCAGAGCGGCCGAATGGGGCTCACTGCTAATGAGTTGTCGCCCTTAAAGGCGACCGGAGGTTCAAATCCTCTCGCCTCCGCAACGGTCGACTTGTCGGCCGACAACTGAACACATGCGCCCGTAGCTCAACGGATAGAGCATCTGACTACGGATCAGAAGGTTAGGGGTTCGAATCCCTTCGGGCGCGCTCTTTCGTCAGGCGCGAATTTTGCAGCCACGGTTGTGGCGGTGTCCTCAGAACAGCCCTGAGCGCATTATCGGCGCGCGTTAACATCGACCAATGGCCGAGGTCAGGTCGCGTTCGCGGCTGAGTTCCTGGATGTACGCGCTGCGCACCACCAACCCGCCGCCGGACGGGCGCATCGACTTCGTCACCCGCTGGCTGGTCGTCACCCGCGCGGCCGTGCTGCCGATGACCCTGTTCGCCGGGCTGGTCGCGGCGCTGCTGGCCGTCGGCGAACCCGGCCTGGACTGGCGCTGGCTCACCCTGGCCATCGTCGGAATCGTGCTGGCGCACATCGCCAACAACCTGATGAACGACCTCTACGACACCAGCACCGGGCTGGATGAGGCCAGCTATCCGCGGGCGCTGTACGCGCCGCACCCCGTGCTGTCCGGACTGGTCAGCAAGCGCACGTTGGTGCTGGCGATCCTCGCGGTCAACGTCGCCGACCTTGCGATCCTCGTCGTGCTCACCTGGGCGCGCGGCTGGCCGGTGCTGGCGTTCGGGCTGGCCGGCTTCGTGCTCAGCGTCGCCTATACCGCGCCGCCGCTGCGCCTCAAGAAGCGCGGGCTGGGCGAACCCGACGTGCTGATCGTGTGGGGCCCGTTGATGGTGTGCGGCACCTACTACTCCGCGGTCGGCTCCGTGGGTTGGGACATCGTGCTGGCGTCGATCCCGTACGGCCTGCTGTGCACCACCGTGCTGATGGGCAAGCACACCGACAAGATCCCGTACGACGAACCCCGCGGCATCCGCACCCTGCCGGTGATCCTCGGCGCACCCCGCGCCCGCACCGCCACCCTCGCGATGCTCGTGGGCTTCTACGTGCTGGTCGCGGTCGCGGTGGCCGTCGGCGCGATGCCATGGCCGGCGCTGCTGGTGCTGCTCGCACTGCCACGACTGGCCAAGCTGTGGCCCTACTTCCGTCGCCCGCCCCCCGACGAGCCGCCGCCCAACTTCCCCGTCTGGCCGCTGTGGTACGCCGCGTTGGCCTGGGTGCACGTGCGGCTGGCCGGCGCGCTGCTGGTCGCCGGTCTGGCGATCGGCGCCGTGCTGCGGGTCATCTAGCTTGGAGGCATGCGGCTCCTTCTGATCGCAGATACCCACGTTCCCAAGCGGGCCCGCGATTTGCCCGAACGCGTGTGGGACGAAGTGTCGAAGGCCGACGTCGTGTTGCACGCCGGCGACTGGGTGGACGCCTCGCTGCTCGACAAGCTCGAGGCCCGCGCCAAGCGGCTGGTCGGCTGCTGGGGCAACAACGACGGCGCCGAGTTGCGCCGCCGCCTTCCCGAACGCGCCGACGTCAACCTCGGCGGGCTGCGCTTCACCGTCGTGCACGAGACCGGCGCCGCCACCGGGCGCGAAGCCAGGATGGCCAAGCAATACCCACAAACCGACGTGCTGGTGTTCGGCCACAGCCACATCCCCTGGGACACCACCACGAAAACTGGTCTGCGCCTGCTGAATCCGGGTTCGCCCACCGACCGTCGCCGACAACCATTCTGCACCTACATGACCGCGACCGTCGCCAACGGTGCACTGTCCGACGTGCTGTTGCACACGCTCGACCGTCATGCGTGACCGGCCCGCACGCGTGGCCGATGTCCACGAGATCGCCGCGGCCATGCCGCACACCGTGCGCATCGAAGGACCGAAGGGCAACCCGATCTACCAGGTCGGCGCCAAGTCGTTCGTGTTCTTCCGCACCCCCCAACCCGACGCCGCAGACCCCGACACCGGCGAACGCTACCCCGACGTGATCATGATCTGGGTGGAGTCCGAGGCCGACAAGCTGTCGTTGATCCAGGACCCCGACTCGCCGTTCTTCACCACCGACAAGTTCGACGGGCATCTTTCGGTTCTGGTGCGCGCCAGCCGATTAGGAGAGATCGGGCGCGTCGAACTGACCGAGCTCATCCAGGACGCCTGGCTGTCGCGGGCATCCAACCGGCGCGCGGAGCGCTGGCTGGCCGAACACCGCCTTTAGGGCGTCACGTTGGCGTGCGACGCCCCGCAGATGAACACCGCCATCCGCGCGGGGACGTCGCCGGGGTTCTTCCAGCGATGCCGGGTGCCGTTCTGCACGACGGTGTCGCCCGCGCGCAACGTCACCTCGGCGCCGTCGTCGAGTTCGAGGACGACGGTGCCCTCCAGCACCACCTCGAAGTCGATGGTGTCGGTGGTGTGCATACCGGGATCCGACGGATCCATGTAGCCGAGCATGCCCGGCAGCAGTTCCTCGATCTCCGCCAAGCCCTTCTCGATGTCCGGCGCCTCCGACGCGCCGGTACCGGCCGACGGCGGAAGTGTCAGCATCGCGAACCGGAAGCCGCCGACCGGCGGAAAGTAGCTGTGCCACTGCGGCATCGAGCCGTCGTCGGGAAACTGCGGCGCCGTGTCGCCACCCCACAGCTGGTGAAACTGCGATCCCGGCATCAACGTCGGCCGGGCGGGCCGCACCGCGTCGTCACTGACGAATACCGACTTGCCCGCTGCATCATGTCCGGTCACCACTCGGCGTATGTCCATTGGTGCAGTGAACCATCCAACCGGTGCATATCGTGTCGACATGGAACAGAAACCGCCGACCACCGTCATCGCATCCGCCCACCGGCAGCACCTCGACGAGCTGCCCTTCGACGACACCGCGGACTTCGACGACGCCGACCGCGGGTTCCTCGCGGCCCTGAGCCCGTGTGTGATCAAGGCGGCCGACGGCCGGGTGGTGTGGGACAACGACGCCTATGCGTTTCTGGGCGGAGACGCGCCGGCCTCCGTGCATCCCAGCCTGTGGCGGCAGAGCCAATTGTGCGCCAAACAGGGGCTGTACGAAGTCGTCGAGGGTATCTATCAGGTCCGCGGATTCGACCTGTCCAACATCAGCTTCATCGAAACCGACAGCGGTGTCATCGTCATCGACCCGCTGATCAGCACCGAAACCGCGGCCGCCGCGCTGGCCCTGTACCGCGCGCACCGCGGGGACCGGCCCGTCGTCGCCGTGATATACACCCACAGCCACGTCGACCACTTCGGCGGCGTACTCGGCGTGACCACCCAGGCCGACGTCGACGCGGGCAAGGTCGCGGTCATCGCGCCCGAACACTTCACCGAACACGCCGTGCAGGAGAACGTATACGCGGGCACGGCGATGGCGCGGCGCGCCACCTACATGTACGGCACCCAGCTCCCGATCGGGGTGCAGGGCCAAGTGGGATGCGGTCTGGGCCAACGCACTTCGACCGGCGAGGTGGCGCTGATCGTGCCGACCGTCGACATCGCACACACCGGCGAGACCCACACCATCGACGGCGTCGACATCGAGTTCCAGATGGCGCCGGGCACCGAGGCGCCCGCCGAGATGCACTTCTACTTCCCGCGCTACCGCGCACTGTGCATGGCCGAGAACGCCACCCACAACCTGCACAACCTGTTGACGCTGCGCGGCGCGCTGGTGCGTGACCCGCACGTGTGGGCCGGCTACCTGACCGAGGCGATCGACACGTTCGCCGACCGAGCCGACGTGGTGTTCGCGTCGCATCACTGGCCGACGTGGGGACACGACCGCATCGTCGAATACCTTTCGGTGCAACGTGATCTGTACGCCTATCTGCACGACCAGACACTGCGGCTGATCAACCAGGGCTACACCGGCGTCGAGATCGCCGAGCAGTTCCAGCTGCCGCCCGCGCTACACAAGGCCTGGCACACCCACGGCTACTACGGTTCGGTCAGCCACAACGTGAAGGCGGTCTATCAGCGCTACATGGGCTGGTTCGACGGCAACCCCGGCCGGTTGTGGCCGCATCCGCCCGAGGCGATCGGGCCCCGCTACGTCGAGGCGATGGGCGGTGCCGACCGTGTCGTCGAACTCGCCAAGAACGCGTTCGAAGGTGGTGACTACCGCTGGGCGGCAACGCTTCTCGACCATGTCATGTTCACCGACGAGAATCACCGCGGGGCTCGTGAGCTCTACGCCGACACTTTCGAGCAGCTGGCCTACGGCGCCGAGAACGCCGTGTGGCGCAACTTCTTTCTGTCCGGCGCCACCGAGCTGCGCGACGGCAACTTCGGCACCGCCACCCAGCCGACGTCGCCGACGCTGCTGGGCCAGCTGACCCCCGAGCAGATCTTCGACAGCCTGGCCATCAACGTAAACGGGCCGCGGGCATGGGATCTCGACGTCGCGGTCGATGTGACATTCCTCGACACCGGCGCCAACCACCGGCTCACGCTGCGCAACGGGGTGCTGGTGCACCGCAAGGTACCTGCCGACCCGGACACCGCGCAGGCCACCGTCGCGCTGGCGAACAAGCTGCGTCTGTTGGCGCTTGCCGTCGGCGACAACAACTCACCCGGGCTCGACATCACGGGTGACACCGCGGCGCTGACGTCGCTGATCACGGCGGTGGACCGGCCAGATCCGGGGTTCAACATCGTGACCCCGTAGCCGAGTTGGCTCACGCCGCAACAGCTGCCGAGTGTGGGCTCAATACACGCGTCGAGCGACAAACGCGTGCGGGTAACCCACGTTCGGCATCTGCGGCACCGGAACTAGGGGATGCCGCCGTCGACGCGGATGATCGAGCCCGACGTGTAGCTCGACGCATCCGACATCAAATACAAAGCCGCACCGATGATTTCGGGGGGATTGCCGAGCCGCTTCAGCGCAAAGTGCTGGGCGCCCTTCGTCGTCGCCGGAATGTCCCAGGCCTTGCTGATGTCGGTGAGGAACGGCCCCGGCATCAACGTGTTGACCCGCACCGTCGGCCCGAACGCCAGCGCCAGCCCCTCGGTCAACGCGTTGAGCCCGGCCTTGGCGGCCGAATACGGCAGCTGCGCGGGCTGCGGACGCCGAGATCCGCTGGAGCTGACGTTGATGATCGACCCGCCGCCGCCGGCCACCATCCGCTCGCCGACCAAACTCGACAGCCGAAACGGGCCCTTGAGGTTGAGGTTGATCACCGAGTCGAACAGTTTCTCGGTGACCGAGCTCAGCGATTCGTACAGCGGTGACATGCCCGCGTTGTTGACCAGCACGTCGACCTTGCCGAACTGCTCGTAGGTCGCGTCGACCAGCCCGTCGAGCTCATCCCAGCGCCCGACGTGCACCTGATAGGGAAAGGCTTTGCGGCCCGTTGCTTCGGCGATTTCTGAGGCGGTGGCCACACACGTGTCGTACTTGCGGCTGGCGATCACGACGTCGGCGCCGCAATGCGCGGCCGCGAACGCCATCTCGCGGCCCAGCCCCCGGCTGCCACCGGTGACCAACACCACCCGATCCGTCAAATCGAAAAGTTCGTCGGCGTATCCCCGAGAAGTCATGACCATATGGTGTCACGGTGCAGTTGTTACTCATCCGGCACGCGTTGCCGCATCGCAGTGAGCCGGGCCAAGGCTCCGACCCCGACCTGTCCGACGAAGGCGTCAAGCAGGCGGCGCGGCTACCCGATGCGCTGGCCCGGTTCCCGATCACCCGGCTGATCAGCAGCCCACAGAAACGCGCCCGACAAACCGCGCAACCGGTCGCCGACGCGCTGGGCCTGCCGGTCGAGATCGACGCGCGGCTGGCCGAATACGACCGGGATCTCGAGCACTACATCCCGATCGAGCAGATCGCCGCCGAGTTCCCCGAGGAGCTGGCGCGCTTGGCCAGCGGGCACCTGCCCAGCAGCGTGGACGAGGGCGCGTTCCTGGCCCGCATCAACGAGGCCGTCCACGATGTGGTGGCCGCGGGCCAGCACGAGGACACCGTCGCGGTGTTCAGCCACGGCGGGGTGATCAACGGGTTGCTGCACACGATCCTGCGCACCGAGAAGGTGCTGTGCGTCAACGTCGACTACGCGGGCGTCACCCGGCTGCTGTCGTCTCGCGAGGGACCGCTGTACGTGGCCTCGGTCAACGGCACCGAACACGTATGGGACCTGCTGCCGCGAAACCAGCGATGGTAGACACATGCCGTGACTACTTCCCCAGAGGGGCTCGACCTGGAGGCGCTCGATCGTCATCTCCGAGATGTCGGCGTACCCCGCGCCGGTGAGCTGCGCGCCGAGCTGATCGCCGGCGGCCGGTCCAACTTGACGTTTCTGGTGTGCGACGACGCGTCCAAATGGGTGCTGCGACGGCCGCCGCTGCACGGGCTGACCCCGTCGGCGCACGATATGGCCCGCGAGTACCGCGTGGTCGCCGCGCTGGCCGACACCCCGGTTCCGGTGGCCCGTGCGGTCACGATGCGCGACGACGACACCGTGCTGGGTGCGCCGTTTCAGATGGTCGAGTACGTGTCCGGCCGGGTGGTGCGCCACGCCGACGAACTCGCGGCGCTCGGCGACAAGGCCGCGATCAGCGACTGCGTGGACGCGCTGATCAAGGTGCTCGCCGACCTGCACGCGGTCGACCCCGCGGCGGTGGGCCTCGGCGATTTCGGCAAGCCCAGCGGATATCTGGAACGCCAGGTCCGGCGCTGGGGCGGGCAGTGGGAACTCGTGCGTCGGGAAAACGATCCGTGCGACGCCGACGTCCAACGGCTGCACGGCGCGCTGGCCGAGGCCATCCCGCCGCAGAGCCGCGCCGCGATCGTGCACGGCGACTACCGCATCGACAACACGATGCTCGACGCCGACGACGCGACCAAGGTGCTGGCCGTGCTGGACTGGGAGATGTCCACCCTGGGTGACCCGATCAGCGACGCGGCGCTGATGTGCGTGTACCGCCATCCGATGTTCAATGTCATCCACGCCAGCTCGGCATGGGCGTCACCGCTGATGCCCGACGCCGACGACCTCGCCGACCGGTACGCCGCGGCGTCGGGTCAGTCGCTGGACAACTGGGACTTCTACATGGCGCTGGGCTGCTTCAAGGTGGCGATCATCGCCGCGGGCATCGCGTTTCGGGCGCGGATGGGCGGCGGCGTCGCCGATGACGCCGAGCACGTGGACCAGGCGGTCGGTCCGCTGATCGCCGAGGGCCTCAAGACGCTGGCCTAACGCGGCGGGTTGCCGCAGGCTCTCCGCGAAACGTACGTTAGCGCGGCCGCCTCTCGCACTTTTCCTCGTTAACGTACATTTCGCGAACGTGTCGGGGAAACGCCAGAGC
Source organism: Mycolicibacterium pulveris (assembly GCA_050205315.1). Classification (GTDB taxonomy): domain Bacteria; phylum Actinomycetota; class Actinomycetes; order Mycobacteriales; family Mycobacteriaceae; genus Mycobacterium; species Mycobacterium pulveris_A. The sequence goes on from JBNMRA010000019.1 coordinate 71,834, forward strand.
TAGCTTCGGGAGCTGTAGTTCTTCTTGGCCGCCCGGCGCAACTGCACCATGCGGGCCGTGCCGATCGCGACGGCCAATAGGCCACCGCACACCGCGGCCAGCAGGATCGCCACGCCCACAGGCAGATTCCATTCCCACACCATGAAGTGGATGGTGGTGGTGTCGGTGTTCTGCATGATGAACACCAACAGCACGATCAGGATCACGAACCCGGTGATCAACGCCGCCCACAACGCCGCGGCGCGGGTGAACTTGACCGCGGATTCCGGCCGCAGCATGTACTCGCCCGCGGTTCCGGTCGGCTCGGGCGGAGTGCCGCGCGAGGGCTCCTTGGCGGGGTCGGGTACCGGCCGCGCGGGATCGCTGGTCATGAGTCCATCTTGACCCTTTCGCGCGGCGAATGAAACCACCAGTCGCCAGTGTCGGCCGCTGATCCTCGACGCCGCGACCGGCCCGCCGGAGCCGCGGTACGGGCGAGGGGACCCGTCGCTTACCGTAGAGGGGTGAGCGACGCAGCCACTCCAGGTGCGCCCCAGAGCGCATGGCCGGCGATCTTGACATGGCAGTCACACGATGTGGCCCGCATGGAGTCGGTGCGTGTGCAGCTGGCCGGCAACCGGATCAAGGCCTACGGCCGCATCGTCGCCGCCGCGACATCGTCGCACCCGGCGTTCTCGGCCTCCTACAACCTGGTCACCGACGAGACCGGAGCCACCAACCGGTTGTCGCTGACCGTCACGCTCGCCGAGCGGGAACGCCAGCTGTCGATCGCCCGCGACGAAGAGAACATGTGGCTGGCGCAGGACCACACCGGGCAGTCGACCCGTTCGGGGTTCGACGGCGCACTCGACGTCGACGTGATCTTCAGCCCGTTCTTCAACGCGTTGCCGATCCGTCGCGCCGGGCTGCACCAGCGTTCGGACTCGGTGTCCTGTCCGGTGGTGTACGTGCGGCTGCCGGAGGTCTCCGTGGCAGCGGAGGTCATCAGCTACAGCAGCGCCGCCGACGGGATCAAGCTGCACACCCCTGTCGCCGACACCACCATCACCGTCGACGCGGAGGGCTTTCCCCTCGACTATCCAGGGTTGGCAGCGCGGATCTGATCACCCCGCCGGCGCGGCCTGCGGCGGCGAGCTCCTCGCGCCAGCCTGGCTCCCCGATCGCGATCGCGACGATCTCGGGCCGGTCGAAGCTCTCGTAGCGCACCCGCGCGGCGTGGCCGGCGTCGACCAGCTCGCTCAGCGGATGGTTGGCCTTCAGCGCGTCGCGCGCCTGGTTCAGCAGCCCCAGGGTGCGCTCCAGCACCGGCAGCAGCTGAGCGGCGTTGGCCTCACACATCGCGCGCACCAGGTCCGGCGCGGTGGCCGCGACGCGGGTGCCGTCCCGAAACGACCCCGCGGCCAGCGCGAACGCCAGCGGAACCTCACCCGCGGTGACGGCGAGCGCCTCGGCCAGCAGGTGCGGAAGGTGCGAGATGGTGGCCGCCGCGGCGTCGTGTTCATCGGAGCGGGCGGGCACGACGAACGCGCCGCAGTCCAGCGCCAGCGTCATCACCTCGGCCCAGACGTCGGTGCGGACATGGTCGTCGACGCTGATCACCCACGGCGCGTCGACGAACATGCGCGCGTCGCCCGCGGCCCAGCCCGACTGCGCGGTTCCGGCCATCGGATGGCCGCCCACGAAGCGGTCGAGCAGCCCGAACGAGCGGACTTCTTCCAGCACAGTGCTTTTCACGCTGGTGACGTCGGTCAGCGGGCACCCGGGCGCGATGTCGCGGACATGCCCCAACATCAACGGCAGCGCCGGAACCGGAACGGCCAGCACGATCAGCGCATCGCTGTCGGCCGCGCGGGTCAGCGCGGCGTCGATGTCGTCGGTGGCGTCGTAGCCGTCGGCCTGGGCCGCCTGGACGGAGTCCAGCGAGCGGTTGTAGCCGAAGACCTCCCGGCCGGCGGCAGCGGCGGCGCGCATCACCGAGCCGCCGATCAGTCCGAGGCCGACCACGCAAACGGGCGTCTTCGTCACCTGTCAAGGTTGGCACATCTTGGCGCATCGGCCGACGTCAGGCTCCGTGCGGTGTCCTGGTAAATGGCCTGGTCGGCGACTACCGTAAGCCGACATGGGAGCACAGCGTGCGCCGGCGCAGGACCAGGCCGATATGCCGGACGGCTTCGGCGTTGCGGTCGTGCGTGAGGACGGTAAGTGGCGTTGCGCGCCGATGCGTCGTGCGGCTCTGACCAGCTTGGCGGCCGCCGAGACCGAGCTGCGCGAAATCCGCAGTGCCGGAGCGGTGTTCGGGCTGCTGGACGTCGACGACGAATTTTTCGTGATCGTGCGGCCCGCACCGGCCAGGACGCGGCTGCTGCTGTCGGACGCCACCGCCGCGCTGGACTACGACATCGCCGCCGAGGTGCTCGAGGAGCTCGACGCCGATATCGGCCCGGAGGACCTCGATGAGGCCGAGCCGTTCGAGGAGGGCGACCTGGGCCTGTTGTCCGACGTCGGGCTGCCCGAGGGGGTGCTCGGGGTGATCCTCGACGAGACCGACCTCTACGCCGACGAACAGCTGGGCCGGATCGCCCGCGAGATGGGCTTCGCCGACGAGCTGTCGAACGTGCTCGAGCGCCTGGGCCGATGACTGAGCGATTTGTGTGCGTTTTGTTGCGCACACCGCTCGTGAACGCACACAAATCGTGAAGGCGGACGAGCAGCTCGTCCGCGACGCGCTGGCGGCGGCGCGCGGCGCGGGGCCGCGTGACGTGCCGATCGGCGCGGTGATCGTCGCGGCCGACGGCACCGAGTTGGCGCGCGCGGCCAACGCCCGCGAGGCGACCGGTGATCCGACCGCGCACGCCGAGATCGTCGCGATGCGGGCCGCGGCGGCCGCGCTCGGCGACGGTTGGCGGCTGGAGGGCACGACGCTGGCGGTCACCGTCGAACCGTGCACGATGTGCGCGGGAGCGCTGGTGATGGCGCGGGTGTCGCGGCTGGTGTTCGGGGCGTGGGAGCCGAAAACCGGCGCGGTGGGCTCGCTGTGGGATGTGGTGCGCGACCGGCGGTTGACGCATCGGCTGCAGGTGCGCGGGGGTGTGCTGGCCGAGGAGTGCGCGGCGCCGCTGGAGGAGTTCTTCGCCGCGCAGCGCTGAGCGGTCCTCTACCTCTCGCGAGACGTACACCAGGGTCGCGGTTGGCCGGAAGTTCACGACCCTGGTGTAACTCTCGCGAACAAAACAAGGTCGCTCGGCAGCGATTGGATCGGCGGGGCGGGTGCCCGGTAAGCTGCCACACGGTGGCGTGTCCGAGCGGCCTAAGGAGCACGCCTCGAAAGCGTGTGACGGGTAACCCCCGTCCGAGGGTTCAAATCCCTCCGCCACCGCCACAGCCTCCCGTGAACACCTGTACTTTCGGCGGGTAGCGGGTCTGACCGCTATTGTCTGAACCGTCACTAAAGAAGGGTCAGGACGGCCACGGTGACCAACGTGGGAGGCCTGGTTACTGATGCGTGCGCTACATGACCCCGAGTCAGCGGGTGGCGACGTGATGTCGAAAGGCGGCAGCAGCCGGCCCTTCTCGGTGTTGCTCGTCGAAGACGACCGGGCCGACGCGGTTCTCGTCGAGGAACTGGTCAGCGACGCCGACGCGACGATCGAACTGACGTGGGCCAAGTCGATCGAACAGGCCGAACAAGAGCTTTCCGTGACCCGCCCCGATTGCGTGCTGCTGGACCTGAACCTGCCCGACGCCGAGGGCATCAAGGCGCTGGACCGGATCGCCAAACGCGACCAGACGCTGCCGATCGTCGTGCTGACCGGCCTGAACGACGAACACTTCGGCGTGTCCGCGCTGGCTGCCGGCGCGCAGGACTACCTGGTCAAAGGTCGCGTCGAACCCGAGGCGCTGCACCGCGCGCTGCTCTACGCGATCGAACGCAAACGCGCCGAGTTGACCGCCGTCGAACTGCACGCCAGCGAGCTGCGGGCCATGGAGAATGCCCGCCTGGAACGCGGCCTGCTGCCGTCGCCGCTGCTGTCGGAGGACCCCGGCGTCGACATCGTCGCCCAGTACCGGCCCAGCCGTCAGCACGCGCTGCTCGGCGGCGACTTCTACGACTTCATCCAAACCCCCGACCGCACCGTGCACGTCATGGTCGGTGACGTGGCCGGCCACGGTCCCGACGAGGCCGCGCTGGGTGTGGCGCTGCGGATCGGCTGGCGCGCGCTGACGTTCGCCGGGCTGCGCGGCAACCAGCGGATGCGCCAACTCGAACGGATCCTGAGCACCGAACGGCCCGGCTCGAGCATCTTCGCGACCGTGTTGTCCGTCGCGATGGAACCCGACGGGCTCGGTTTCGACGTGGTGTCGGCCGGCCACCCCGGCATGCTGGTGCACGGACCGGACACGGTGGAGTGGCTGCAACCCGAGTGCGGGCCGGCGCTGGGGCTCAACGGCTACGAGTGGCCGTTGAACCGCTACCAACTGCCGCCGGGGCACGGCCTGGTGCTGCTCACCGACGGCCTGTTCGAGGGCCGCTCCGGACGCGGCAAAGAACGCATCGGCGAAGAAGGCCTGCTCGAGCTGGCCCGCAGCTACGCCCACCTTGCGCCCGCGGCGTTCGTCAGCGCGCTGATCGACGACGTCGAACGGCGTGCGCAGTCCGTCGGCGGCATCAGCGACGACATCGCGGTCGTGCGGGTCGCGCGAACGGCGACGGAATGAGATGGCGGCCGACGGTTCAAGGCTGGCAGAACCTGGTGCTGTCGATCATGGGCATCGTCGTGCTCGCCGGGGCGATCGGCGTCGTGCTGTTGCTGGACCGCACTGACGACGCATCCCGACGACTGACCGACGAGATCCAGCCCGCACGCATCGCCGCCTACCAGCTACAGGCCGCGTTGCGCGATCAGGAGACCGCGGTGCGTGGATACGCGATCGCCGCCGACCCGCTGTTCCTGGAGCCCTACTACGCCGGGCAGAACGCTGAACACGCTGCGGCACAAGAGATCCGAAACTATCTGGGCAACCGCGTCGAACTGCTCGCCGACCTCGACGCCGTCGAGCTGGCCGCGGCGACGTGGCGGTCGTCGTATGTGGAGCCGCTGCTGAACAGCGTGCGGCCCGGCGCGCCCGACATGCCCGACGCCCTGTTGACCGAGCGCGGTAAGGCGCAGTTCGATGCGCTGCGAAGGTTGTTCGACACACAGAACCAGAACCTGTCGCAGACCCGGCAGCAAGCCGTCGATCGAATCATCCAGCTGCAGACGTGGCGCGACGCGATTCTGGTCGTGCTGGCGGCGGCCATCTTCTTGACCACGATCGTGCTGGCGTTGTTGGTGCGGGCGGCGGTCACCCGCCCACTGGACGCGCTCGCGCGGTCGTGCCGGGTCATCACCAGCGGCAACTTCGAGGCCAAGATCGAGCCGCGGGGACCACGGGACATCCGCGCCATCGCGTCCGATGTCGAGGACATGCGCCAGCGGATCATCACCGAGCTCGAGACCACCCGCTCGGCGCAGGCGCAGTTGGCCGAGCAGGCGCTGGAGCTGCAACGCTCCAACGCCGAGCTGGAACAGTTCGCCTACGTCGCGTCACACGATCTGCAGGAGCCGCTGCGCAAGGTGGCCGCGTTCTGTCAGCTGCTGGAAAAACGCTACGGCGGCAAGCTCGACGAACGCGGCCAGGAATACATCGAGTTCGCCGTGGACGGCGCCAAACGGATGCAGGTGCTGATCAACGATCTGCTCACGTTCTCCCGGGTGGGTCGGCTCAACGCCACCACCGACGAGGTCGATCTGGGCGACATGTTGGACACCGCGCTCGGCAACCTGTCCACCGGTATCGAGGAGACCGGCGCTCAGATCGAGCGTCGGGGTGAGCCGCTGCCGCGCATCATGGGCGACCCCACGTTGCTGACGATGCTGTGGCAGAACCTGATCGGCAACGCGGTGAAGTTCCGCCGCGAAGGGCTGACGCCGCGCATCGTCGTCGAGTGCGAACAGGGCGCCAACGAAGACGACGGCACGTGGCTGATCACGGTCACAGACAACGGGATCGGTATCCCCGACGAGTTCGTGGACAAGGTGTTCGTGATTTTTCAGCGCTTACACGGCCGCGATGTCTACACCGGAACGGGTATCGGCTTGGCGCTGTGCAAGAAGATCGTCGAGCATCATGGGGGCAGGATCTGGATCGACACCTCCTTCACCGGCGGAACGAGGTTTCGCTTCACCATCCCCTCCGCTGTCGACGAACCCGTCGCAGCCACACCGGAAGGAACCACCCAATGACGGAAGGCCGCGCCATCGACGTGCTGCTGATCGAAGACGATCCGGGCGACGAGCTGATCACCCGAGAAGCTTTCGAACACAACAAGATCAAGAACACCCTGCACGTCGCGCACGACGGCGAAGAGGGGCTGGACTTCCTCTACCGCCGCGGCGCCTACGAAGACGCACCGCGCCCCGACCTGATCCTGCTCGACTTGAACCTGCCCAAATACGACGGGCGCCAACTGCTGGAAACCATCAAGTCCGACGCTGATCTCAGCCACATTCCGGTCGTCGTGCTGACCACATCGGCGGCCGAAGAGGACATCCTGCGCAGCTACAAGCTGCACGCCAACGCCTACGTGACCAAGCCCGTCGACCTCGACCAGTTCATGACCGCGGTGCGCCAGATCGACGAGTTCTTCGTTCAGGTGGTCCGGCTGCCCGGCCGCTGAAGCTCGTCGGCGACCCCGTCCAACGCGAAGTTGATGCGCACGGTGGTGCCCACCGACGTGCGCTCGAGATCCACGTCGTCGCCGATCGCGGCCATGATCGACAGCCCCCGTCCGCGGGTGGTCGGCTCGGTGGGCGGGGTGCGCCAGGTTCCGAAGTCTGCGATACAGACGGCTATGCGCCTGCCTTCCGAATCCGGCTGAACCGAGGCCTCGATCTCGATTACGCCGGGTTCGACGCCGCGGTAGGCGTGCTCGATGCAGTTGCTGCACGCCTCGTTGACGGCAAGCACGATGTCGGCGGCAGTGACGCGGGACACTTCGAGCGGTTCGAGCCAGGCGGACAGCCGGCGACGGATCAGCTCCAGTTGATCCGCTGTCGCCGGCACCTCGAACCGGAGTGGATCCGCCAGCCGGCGCTGCGCATCGATATCCACGCCCGTCGTTGTACCCGTCTTGGACGAATAACTCACGTAGGGCGCGCGAACGCTGCCGAACTCGGCGCCCGCGCCGAACGAATCTAGGTCAGAACGGCACGCTGTAATCCGGGGTCCATGCGCCCCCGATGCAGCTGAGCGGAACGCCGTCAGGTGATTGCGCGACGCCGGTGGCCTCACCGCACGGCAGCCGGATGGGCCGCACGCCCACCAACGGCGGCGACGCGATCCAGGTGCCCGTGGCATTGCACGCGAGCGTGGTGCCGGCTTGCATGCCGAAGTTGTACCGGGTGTTCTGTACGCAGGGTTGGCCCTGCACCGCGGAGTGATCGACGTACGGGACGCAGCCGGCGCCGTCGCACACTCGGGGTAACGCCGGCGCCGTCGCCGCGGTCGTCAACGGTGCCGCCACGAACCCGCACGCCATCGCCACTGCAGCCATCAGCCTCATGGGCTTAGCGTATGTGCAGGACAGAGTCCGCGGGAACGGAATAGGCTCACAACCCATGAAGCTCGCCCTGAAACTCGCCGGCGCCGCGATCGCCTCCGCGGGAGCCGCAACCGCGACGGTTGTCGCCCCCGCCGCCCACGCCGACGTCGTCGCCTATCTCGTCAACGTGCACGTGCGTCCGGGCTACAACTTCCCCAACGCCGACGCCGCGATCGGTTACGGCAACAGCATCTGCGACCGGGTGGCGCACAAGATGGGCTACGGCGAGCTCGTCGACCAGGTCAAGGCCGACTTCCACACCACCGACTACTACCAGGGCGCCTACCTGATCAATCAGGCCGTCAACGAACTGTGCCCGGCGAACATCTGGCAGTTGCGCCAGTCCGCGGCCGGCTACACGCTGCCGCCCGCCTGAGCCAGATACGACGACGGCGGCGCCCCATCGGGACGCCGCCGCCTGGTCGAACGCGCTTATGGGCAGGTGACCTCGATCTCGAACGGCTTGTTCACCGGCTCCAGCGGGTTGGCCATGTCCACACCCGTTGCGGTGCCGGAGATCTTGTAGGTGTCGCCGTCCTTTTCGACCGTGGCGTCACCCTGACCGGTTCCGGACTGGAAGCCGAGCGTCACCCCGTTGACGTTGCCCAGCCCCACCGACTGCACCGCCGGGGAATCTCCTTCGCTGACCACCGCGCCGATGCCGGTGGTCGCATCGCCGATCGCGATGTTGGTGTTGCCGCCCATGGAACTGCACACGACGGTGCCCTGCACCTCTTGGTCCTGTCCGTCGATGGTGACGGTTGTCTTGCCCTCGGCGGCCGCCGCCGTCGACGTCTCACCCGTGGTTTCGGACTTGTTGTCGCCCGACCCACAGCCGGAAAGCCCCGCGATCACGATCGCCGCGCTTCCGACGGCAACCAGGAATCCAACCTTCACGACAGTTCTCCTTTGTGTTGTCGTGACCCGTCAAGATCGGCGGATCATCTCGGTCAGTATGGTTCGCGCCATCAGCCCGATCACCGTGTTTTGGCGAAAATAATTTCCCGGACCGCGACGGTTGACCTGCACTGACGTCAGCAGGAGACCTTGATCGCGAAGGTGCCCGGAACCCGGAAACTCGGGTTGGCGGTGTCGAAGCCGTCGGCGGTTCCGGTGATGTCGTAGGTGCGTCCGGTCATGGTGACCTCGGCGGCAGTCTCGCCGACCCCGGCGTTGTAGCTGCCGGTGAACCCGCCGACGTTGTTGATGTTGACGCTCTCGGCGGTCAGCTCGTCTTGGTTGGACACCATCACGGTGACCCCCGACCTCTGATCGCCGGTGGTGATCGTCGTCAACGGTCCGGTCGAGTCGCACTGCACCGCCTCGGTGGTCTCGGGCTCTTGATCGTTGACCGCGACTTCTGCGGTGCCCGCGACCAGTTCACCCGGTCCCGGCTCGTATTCCGGCGGGTGGGACGAACACCCGGCCAGCACCAGCAGGGCCGCGCCGCCGAGCCACAGATGTTTCACAGTGCAGAATCTACGGCGTGACCGCGCCGAATACCGCCAAGCCGAGCGACTCGTCGGGGTCGTTTTTCACCGTCGAGGCCGAACTGCCGGGCCGGCTCGGCCGCGCGGGCACGATCCGCACCAGCCGCGGCGACATCCACACCCCGGCGTTCATACCGGTCGGCACCCAGGCCACCGTCAAGGCGGTGCTGCCCGAAATGGTGAAAGAACTCGGTGCGCAGGCCGTGCTGGCCAACGCCTATCACCTGTATCTGCAGCCGGGGCCCGACATCGTCGCGGAGGCAGGCGGGTTGGGTGCGTTCATGAACTGGCCGGGCCCGACGTTCACCGACAGCGGCGGGTTCCAGGTGTTGTCGCTGGGCGCCGGGTTTCGCAAGGTGCTCGCGATGGACACCGAGCGGGTGCAGGCCGACGACATCATCGCCGAGGGCAAGGAGCGGCTGGCCGCGGTCGACGACGACGGCGTGACGTTCCGGTCGCATCTGGACGGCTCCACCCACCGGTTCACCCCCGAGGTGTCGATCGGGATCCAGCACCGGCTGGGCGCCGACATCATCTTCGCGTTCGACGAGCTGACCACGCTGGTCAACACCCGCGGCTACCAGGAGCAGTCGGTGCGGCGCACGCACGCATGGGCGGTGCGCTGCCTGGCCGAGCACCGCAGGCTGACCGCCGCCGATCCGAACCAGCCGCGGCAGGCGTTGTTCGGCGTCGTGCAGGGCGCGCAGTACGAGGATCTGCGGCGTCAGGCGGCGCGCGGGCTGACGACGATCGTCGACGATCACGGGGTCGGCTTTGACGGTTACGGCATCGGCGGGGCGTTGGAGAAGCAGAACCTGTCCACGATCGTCGGCTGGGTGAGCAGCGAACTGCCCGACGACAAACCGCGCCACATGTTGGGCATCAGCGAGCCCGACGATCTGTTCGCCGCCGTGGCCGCCGGGGCCGACACCTTCGACTGTGTGTCGCCGTCGCGGGTGGCGCGCAACGCCGCGGTGTACTCGGCCACCGGGCGGTTCAACATCACCAACGCCCGCTACCGCCGCGACTTCAACGCGATCGACGCCGAATGTGACTGCTACACCTGCGCGCACTACACGCGGGCGTATCTGCACCATCTGTTCAAGGCCAAGGAGCTGCTGTCGGCGACGTTGTGCACCGTGCACAACGAGCGGTTCATCGTGCGACTCGTCGACCAGATCCGCGCGGCGATCCGGGCGGGGGAGTTCGACGAGTTGCGCGCACACGTGCTCGGCCGCTTCTACAGCTGACGCCACCTTCTGGCGCGATTCTCTGGCGCGAACGTGGGTTACCCGCACGCCCTGACCGAAAAATGCGTGCATCGACCCCACACTCGCGCCGAAGAGGCGGGGGCCGAAGAGCCGGGGCCCAAAAGAGCACTACCCCGGACGGTAGATCCATGGCTGCCGGGGCAGCCGGGCCGGGTCGAACACCGCCAACAGCGCCTCGAGATCCGTTGCCGTCGGCCAGCCCAACGACCCGGCGATCTGGCCCAGCGCCCGCTCCACGCCGATCTCCGCGAGCGTCACCGCGCCGTCGCGCTTGGCCAGCCGCGCGCCGTCCTCGTTGAGCACCAGCGGCACATGGGCATACGTCGGCTCGGGATATCCCAGCAACCTGGCCAGATACGCCTGACGCGGCGAGGACGCCAGCAGGTCGTCGCCACGCACCACCTGATCGATCCGCTGCGCGGCGTCGTCGACCACCACGGCCAGGTTGTAGGCCGCCACGCCGTCGCCGCGTCGCACCACGAAGTCGTCGACGATGCCGGTGTAGCGCCCGTGCAGCAGATCTTCGACGGTGTAGGTGAACGTGTCGGTGCGCAACCGCAGCGCCGGTGGGCGGCCGGTCTCCGCGCGCCGCTGCCGTCGCTGCGCATCGCTGAGGTCGCGGCAGGTACCCGGATAGGCCCCCTGCGGTGCGTGTGGGGCGCGGGGTGCCTGCGCGATATCTCTTCTGCTGCAATAGCATTCGTACAACAATCCCCGAGCGTCCAGTGAGGCGATGACGTCGTCGTAACGCTGCGCATGCTCGGACTGCCATTCGGCCGGACCGTCCCAGGTCACCCCGATCGCGGCCAGGTCCGCGAGTTGCCGGGTGGCGATGTCGGCGGACGTCCGGTCATCGAGGTCCTCGACGCGCATCACGAACCGACGCCGGGTCGAGCGCGCGAACAACCACGCCAGCACCGCGGTGCGCAGATTGCCGATGTGCAGGTCAGCCGACGGGCTCGGGGCGAACCTGCCGGCGTTCATCCGTGCAATCTATCGAGAGCGGCTTCCCGTGCGGAGACGCAGGCGTCGGACAATGTTGCGAATCCGCAAACTTTGCCGTTCGCCGGCGTAATGCGCGTGAGGCAGCCCGTTTTGGGGTATGAACGGGACAGCCAACAACACAACGGCCTGGCCCTGGGGTGTCGTGCACAGCCAGCCTTTGCGGTAGCTAGTCACCGGGTGCCGTGTCGACGGAGACGAGAAAGCTCATGGACACACGAGAATCCGAACCCTCCGCCAACCCGCCGCAACCGGGACCCCCGAAGGACCAACCGCCGGCCGTCGTACGCAAGGCCATCGGGGCCTCGGCGATCGGCAACGCGACCGAATGGTTCGACTACGGCCTCTACGCCTACGGCGTCACCTACATCTCCGCGGCCATCTTCCCCGGCGACGGCGCGACCGCCACGCTGCTCGCGCTGATGACGTTCGCGGTGTCGTTCCTCGTCCGCCCGCTCGGCGGGTTCTTCTGGGGACCGCTCGGGGACCGGTTCGGCCGCAAGCAGGTGCTGGCGATCACGATCCTGCTGATGGCGGGGGCCACGCTGTGCGTCGGGCTGGTGCCGCCGTACGACGCGATCGGGCTGTGGGCGCCGGCGCTGATGGTGCTGCTGCGCATGATCCAGGGCTTCTCCACCGGCGGCGAGTACGGCGGCGCCGCCACGTTCATGGCCGAATACGCTCCTGCGCGCCGACGCGGATTGTTGGGCAGCTTCCTGGAATTCGGCACCCTCGCGGGCTTCTCGGCGGGCGCGCTGATGATGCTGGGGTTCTCGCTGCTGCTCAACGACGAACAGATGGGTTCGTGGGGTTGGCGGCTGCCGTTCCTGATCGCCGCGCCGCTCGGCCTGATCGGCCTGTACCTGCGCACCCGGCTGGACGAAACCCCGGTGTTCAAGGACCTGGAGAACGAAGGCCGGCAGGAGAAGGCGATCACCGATGAGTTCAAGGACCTGCTCGTCGAATACTGGAGCCCGATTCTGCGGCTGGGCGGTCTGGTGGTGGCGCTCAACGTCGTCAACTACACCTTGCTGACCTACATGCCGACGTACCTGGAGACGTCGATCGGGCTGTCCACCGACATGTCGCTGGTCGTGCCGATCATCGGCATGCTCTCGATGATGGTGTTCTTGCCGTTCGCCGGGCTGGCCTCGGACCGGTTCGGCCGCAAGCCGCTGTGGTGGATCTCGCTGGTCGGTCTGTTCGTGATGGTGGTGCCGATGTTCATGCTGATGTCAACGGGGGTGGTCGGTGCCGTGATCGGGTTCGCGGTGCTGGGCCTGCTGTACGTGCCGCAGCTGGCGACCATCTCGGCGACGTTCCCGGCCATGTTCCCGACGCAGGTGCGGTATGCCGGTTTCGCGATCGCCTACAACGTGTCGACGGCGATCTTCGGCGGCACCGCGCCGGCGCTCAACGACTGGATGGTCGTCGCAACCGGCAACAACCTGATGCCGGCGTTCTACATGATGGTGGCCTGCGTGATCGGGGTCGTCGCGCTGGTGAAGCTGCCCGAGACGGCGCGCTGCCCGCTCCACGGCACGGAGATCCCCGGCACCGCCGAGGCGCCGGACCCCGTCGACTACGACCGGGAACCCGCGCCCACCTGAACTACAGCACGGCGCTGACGGCGTCGGACCAGATGCCCGCCGCCTCGTCGACCTGTTCGGCGTTGACCACCAGCGCGGGGATGAACCGCACCACCTGACCCCACGCGCCGCACGTCAGCAGCAGCAGGCCGCGCCGGGCGGCCTCCTGCTGCACGGCCATCGCCGTCGCCCCGTCGGGTTTGCCCGCGCCGTCCCGGAATTCGACGCCGATCATCAAGCCCAGACCGCGCACGTCGGTGATCGCGTCGTACTTGTCGGCGACGGTCCGCAGCGCCTCGCGCAACTGCACGCCCCGTTCGGCGGCGTTCTGCACCAGCTGTTCGCCGGCGATCACGTCGAGGGTGGCCACTGCCGCCGCGCACGCCACCGCGTTGGCGCCGTAGGTCCCGCCCTGCGAGCCCGGCCAGGCCTTCTCCATCACCGCCGACGAGGCCGCGATCCCCGACAGCGGAAAGCCGGACGCCAGCCCCTTGGCGGTCACCACGATGTCGGGTCGGGCGTCGAAGTGCTCACCGCCCCAGAACCGGCCGGTGCGCCCGAAGCCGGTCTGGACCTCGTCGACCGCCAGCAGGATGCCGTGCGCGTCGGCGCGTTCCCGCAGCCCGGCAAAGAACCGCGCGTTGCCCGGCACGTAGCCACCCTCGCCGAGCACGGGTTCGACGATGAACGCGGCGGTGTCGGCGGGCGCGCTGATCGTCTGCAGCAGGTAGTCGAGTTGGGTCAGCGCGAAGTCGGTGGCCTGTTCGACCGGCCAGCCGAAGTGGCCGGGGTCGGGAAACGGTGCGACGTGTACGCCGGCCATCAGCGGGGCGAAGCCCGACCGGAACCGCGTTCCCGAGGTGGTCAGCGACGCCGCGGCGACGGTGCGGCCATGAAAGCCGCCATGGAACACGATCACGTTGGGACGCCCGGTGGCCTGGCGCGCCAGCCGCAGTGCCGCCTCGACGGCCTCGCTGCCGGAGTTGGCGAAGAACACCCGGTCCAGGCCCGCGGGCAGCACCTCGCCCAACCGTTCGACCAGGGTGAGCAGCGGGCGGTGCATCACGGTCGTGTACTGGGCGTGGATCAACGTGGCGACCTGGCGTTGCGCCGCCTCCACCACGTGCGGATGGCAGTGGCCGGTGCTGGTCACACCGATACCGGCGGTGAAGTCCAGGTAGCGTCGGCCCTGCTCGTCGTACAGGTGCACGCCCTCGCCGCGTGCGGCGAGCACGCCGGTGGCCTGCTTGAGGATTTCGGAGAGTTCTGCCACAGCGCGCCCCTAGCCGATGGATAGTAGATTGTCGACAATCAGACTACCGGCACCGTTGTCGGAAAGAAGGGATATCCCGTGATCGATGCCATCGAAGCTGTGGCCAAGCGACTGTTCATCGGCGGCAAGTGGGTTGACGCCGCGGATCAGGCCACCTTCGACGTGGTCGACCCCGCCACCGGTGAGACCCTCTGCGCTGTCGCCGATGCCGCTCCGGCCGACGGGATGGCCGCGCTGGAAGCCGCGGTCGACGGACAGGCGGAGTTCGCCGCGACCCCGCCGCGGGCGCGCGCCGACATGCTGATGGGCGCCTTCGAGCTGCTGCACGCCCGCGTCGACGATCTGGCGCTGTTGATGACGCTGGAGATGGGCAAGCCGCTACCCGAAGCGCGCGGTGAGATCGCTTATGCCGCAGAGTTTTTCCGGCACTTCGCCGAGGAGGCCACCCGCATCGACGGCGGCTATCAGACCGCGCCCGCCGGGGGCGCGCGGTTTCTGATCGCCCGTCAACCGGTCGGGCCGTGCCTGCTGGTCACGCCGTGGAACTTCCCGATGGCGATGGGCACCCGCAAGCTCGGGCCCGCGATCGCGGCGGGCTGCACCAGCGTCGTCAAGCCCGCTCACCAGACCCCGCTGTCGATGCTGGCGCTGATCGGGATCCTCGACGAGGTCGGGGTGCCGGCCGGCGCGGTCAACTGCGTGACGACGATGCAGGCCGGTGCGGTGATGGAGCCGATGATCCGCTCCGGGTTGGCCCGCAAGCTGTCGTTCACGGGGTCGACGCGCGTGGGCCGGGTGCTGCTCGAGCAGTGCGCACAGAAGGTGTTGCGGACCTCGATGGAGCTCGGGGGCAACGCGCCGTTCATCGTGTTCGCTGACGCCGATCTCGACGAGGCGGTGGACGGCGCGATCGCGGCCAAGATGCGCAACATGGGGGAGGCCTGCACGGCGGCCAACCGGATCTACGTGCACGCATCGGTGATCGACGAGTTCGGGCGCCGGCTGGCCGAACGCATGGGTGCGCTGACCGTGGGCCGCGGCACCGACGACGGCGTGCAGGTCGGTCCGCTGATCGACGCGGCCGCACTCGACAAGGTGACCTCGCTCGTCGACGACGCCGTCGCACGTGGCGCGCGCGTGCTGACCGGTGGGTCGGCCGTGGGCGGAGACGGTTATTTCTACGCGCCGACGGTGCTCACCGGTGTTCCGCGCGACGCGAAGATGGCCGCCGAGGAGATTTTCGGCCCGGTCGCGCCGCTCACCCCGTTCGAAACGGAGGACGAGGTGATCGCCGCGGCCAACGACACCGAGTACGGGCTGGTGGCCTACGTGTTCACCAACGATCTGCGCCGGGCGCTGCGGGTCGCCGAGGCGCTCGAGACCGGGATGGTCGGGCTGAATCAGGGGGTGGTGTCCAACCCCGCCGCGCCGTTCGGCGGCGTCAAGCAGTCCGGGCTGGGTCGCGAGGGCGGAGCCGTCGGGATCGACGAGTTCCTGGAGACGAAATACATTGGGATAAAGCTGAATTAGCGGGGTTTAGCGCCCAGCCGTTCGATCAGGCGGTCGACCGCGTCCTCCATGTGCGCGATCAGCAGCTTGTCGGACAGTTGCACGTCACCCGCCCTGATCGCGCTGGCCAGCGCGTGGTGCTCGACCACCCGGTCATTGGGGTTGTCGTAGGTGTCGGCCAGCGCGTGCACGCACATGCGGGTTTCGACCAGGTAGGTCTGGTGCATCCGTGACAGCCGCGGGCTGTCCGCCAGCTCGACCAGCCGCTCATGAAAGCGGATGTCGGCTTCGCTGCCGTCGTCGACGTCGGTGGCCTCGGCCATCTCCTCGACGATCGCTAGCAGCTCGTCGCCGGCGGCGGCATAGTCGCGCAGCAGCAGGATCCGCCGGGTGGCGGCGCGTTCGATGGCCTCGCGCGCCAGGTACATGTCGGAGGCCTCGGCCGGGGTCATGTCGATGACGAACACGCCGCGGTTGCGGATCGCGATGAGCAGCCCCTCCTGGGTCAGCCGCTGCATGCCTTCGCGCAGCGGCCCGCGGCTGACGCCCAGCTTGCGGGCCAACTCGGCCTCACCGAGCTGGGTGCCCGGCGCCAGCTCGCCGTGCGCGATCGCCTGGCGCAGCCGGTCGGCGACGATGCTGGGCGTCGACTCCTGTTCGACGGGTGCGATGAACTCGGTCACCGGGCCTCCTCGAACAGCCGGCCCATTCCGGGGATGGCGGGCACCCGCCCGGTCAACTGCAGGCCCTTCCAGACCGTGACCTGGTTGGCGGTCAGCACCGGTTTGCCGACGGCGGCCTCGAGGCGGTCGATGAGCCCCAGCGTGTGCATCGCGGTGTCGGGTACGAGCACGGCCTGCGCGTCGGGATGGTCTGCGGCGGTGATCATTTCGACCACCCGCGCGGGCGTCAACGTGCCCACCTCGGCGGCGGTGATGATTCCGTGGCTGCCCATCGCGACCACGTCGACGCCGTCGGCGGACAGAAACTTTACGAAATGTTCGGCGACGTCATGGGGGTAGGACGCCGCCACGGCGACCCGCCGGATGTCGAGGTGACGCAGCGCGTCGACGAACGCGATCGACGTCGATGACGCCGGAACCCCGGCCGCCGCGGCAACTTTCGCGGCCTGGTGCCGCGCGCCCTGCGGGCCGAACACGAAACTGCCCGAGGTGCACGCCCACATCACCGCCTGCGGGCGTGAGCCGGCGAGTTGTCTGACCCCGTCGGCGAGGCGTTCGGTGCTGCCGAGGTCGAGCAGCGCGTCCACCCGGTGCGCGTCCTCGCCGACGGAGGTGATCACGACGGGCAGGCGCACCTCACCGGCCGCGCGAGCTTCCAGCGTGAGGAAGTCGTCCTCGGCGCTGTGCCCGGGGTAGAGCAGTCCTACGGTCGCCATACCAGGCCCCTCTGCTGAGCGGGTGTCGATTGTCGACAATGCTAACAACCGTTATTTGCCGGCCGGTGCGTCGAGGCGAATTCGTTACGCCTCGAGCAGCCGCTGACCCGGTCCGACGGCTTTGCGGCCGGCCACCCGCAGCGCAGCCCACATCGTCACCTGGTTCGCGGTGACGACCGGCTTGCGCAGCTCGGCTTCCAACGTCGCGATCAGGTCGTAGGTCGGCAGGTTCGTGCAGCTGATCACGACCGCCTCGGCCTCGGCGACGTCGGTGCTGCGCACCAGTTCGGCAGTCTCTTCGTAGGGCACCGCCCAGATGTTGGAGGTCAGCCCCAACCCGGAGGTCGCGACCACCTCGAGGCCGGCCTCCATCAGATAGCTCGTCAACCCGATGGTCAGGTCCGCGGTGTAGGGCGTGACGGTGGCGACCCGGTGCACCCCGAGGTGCCGCAGCGCGGCGAGCATCGAACCGCTGGTGGTCACCGCGGCCGGCGCACCGGCGGCCTGCATCGCCGCGACCAGCGCGGCCTCGCCGGCCATCCCCTTCACGAAACTGCCCGCCGTGCACGCGTAGGCGGTCACCAACGGCGCGACCGCGAGCACGTTGGCGGCGCCGGCGACGACGTTGTCGGCGTCTGAGACGTGCACCGCCATGTCGACGGTGACCGGCAACGGCGCATACCGCAGCCGGGTCACGTACAGGCTGACGTCGTCGGGCACCCAGCGCCACAGTTCGCGGTCCAGCGCGAAGTCGTAAGGCGTCACAACACCTATGCCGACCTGCTGCAATGGTGGGGGCGGCACCAGTTCCCCGAGCGTCATTTCCACAGTGTGAGGCCAGATCGCCCAACCGGCAATAGATTGTTGACAATCATACGGCGTGTCCTTAGCCTTCGGGGCGTGCCGACCACCCGCGGGAGCGCCCCGATCGCTGCGCGGGATACCTCATCTGAGCAGGTCACACCCCCTTCTGAACGCTTCGACCCGCCCGTGGTGGCGGTGTTGTGCGCCGACGAATCCGACCGCCCCCCGGGTCTGCCCGAGCTGCCCGTCGAGGTCCGGTTCTGCACGACCGCCGACCTCGCCCACGCAGTGCGCGGGGCGCACGCGCTGCTGCTGTGGGACTACTTCTCGACCGCGGTGCGCGACGTGTGGCCGCACGCGCACACGCTGGAGTGGATTCACGTCACCGCCGCCGGGGTCGACACGCTGCTGTTTGACGAGCTACGCGACTCAGATGTGGTGGTGACCAACGCCCGCAACGTGTTCGACCGCCCGATCGCCGAGTACGTGCTCGGCGCGGTGCTCGCGCACGCCAAGGACAGCCGCACCAGCTTCGCGCTGCAGCGCGACCGGCAATGGCGCCACCGGGAGACGCACGGCATCGCCGGAAGCCGCGCGCTCGTCGTCGGCACCGGTGCGATCGGCCGCGAGATCGCCCGGCTGCTGCGCGCGGCGGGTATGCGGGTGCGCGGCGCGGGGCGCGTCGCCGCCGCCGACGACCCCGACTTCGGCGACGTGGTGGCCAGCGGCGATCTGGCCGCCGAGGTCGGCTGGTGTGATCATCTGGTGCTCGCGGCGCCGCTCACCGACGCGACGCGCGGCCTGGTGGACGCGGCGGTGCTGGCCGCGATGAAACCCGACGCGCACCTGGTGAACATCGCCCGCGGCCCGATGGTCGTCGAGTCGGCACTGCTGGACGCGCTGACGCGCGGCGAGATCGGCGGCGCGACGCTCGACGTGTTCGAGACCGAACCGCTACCGCCCGACCATCCGCTGTGGGAGGCGCCGAACGTGACCATCACCCCGCACATGTCCGGTGACGTGGTCGGCTGGCGTGACACGCTGGCCGGACAGTTCGTGGCCAACCTGCGGCGCTGGCTGGCCGGCGAGCCGCTGCACAACGTGGTGGACAAGAAGCGCGGCTACGTGCGCTCAGGCTCCGGCGGTGCGCGATGATCCCGACCGCTGTCGAGCTGGTGGCCGGCTACCGCGCCAAGACCGTCTCACCGGTGGAGGCCACTCGAGAAGCGTTGGCGGCCATCGATTCTCACGATGACGCGGTGAACGCGTTCGTGCTCGTGGACCCCGAGGCCGCGTTGGCCGCGGCCAAGGCGTCGGAGGCGCGCTGGCATGCCGGAGCGCCGCTCGGTCCCGGCGACGGGGTGCCGACGTCGATCAAGGACGCGCTGTGGACCCGCGGCTGGCCGACCCTGCGGGGCAGCTGGCTCATCGACGAGGCCGGCCCGTGGGATGAGGACGCGCCGAGCGTCGCGCGGTTGCGTGAGACCGGCGCCGTGCTGCTCGGCAAGACGACGACGCCGGAGTACTCCTGGAAGGGCGTCACCGACTCGCCCCGCTACGGGGCGACCGGCAACCCGTGGGATCCCACCAAGACGGCGGGCGGATCCAGTGGCGGCAGCGCGGCGGCCGTCGCGCTCGGCATGGGGGTGTGGTCGGTCGGCACCGACGCGGGCGGGTCGGTGCGCATCCCGGCGGCGTTCACCGGGACCGTCGCGCTCAAGCCGACCTACGGGCTGATCCCGGCGTTCCCGCCCAGCCTGTTCGGCACCCTGGCCCACCCCGGCCCGATGACGCGGACCGTGGCCGACACCGCGGCGCTGATGGACGTGATCACCGGGTTCGACGCGCGCGACTGGGCCGCGATGCCGACGCCGTCGGCGTCGTTTCTGACCCGCCTCGACGACGGCGTGGCGGGCCTGCGGGTCGCGTTCTCCCCGAACCTCGGCTTCGTGCGCAACGATCCGGAGGTCGACGCCGCCGTGCGGACCGCGGTGACGGTGCTGGCCGACGCCGGCGCGCGCGTCGACGAGGTCGACCCCGGTTTCACCGACCCGCTGGAGGCCTTTCACATCCTGTGGTTCTCCGGTGAAGCCAAAGTGCTGCAGGGCTACGGCGCACTCGGCGACGCCTGGGCCGACCGCGTGGATCCGGGCCTGCGCCGCACCGCCGAGATCGGCGCGGCCTTTTCGGCGTCGGACTACCTCGACGCGATGGCGGTGCGCATGCGGCTCGGCGAGCTGATGGGCAGGTTCCATCAACGCTACGACGTGCTGGTCACACCGACGTTGCCGCTGCCCGCGTTTGCAACCGGTGCCGACGTGCCCGACGGCTGGCCGTCGCCGGACTGGGCCAGCTGGACGCCCTACACCTACCCGTTCAACATGACCCAGCAGCCGGCGCTGAGCGTGCCGTGCGGCTTCACCGCGGCCGGGCTTCCGGTCGGGCTGCAGATCGTGGGTCCCCGGCACGCCGACGCGCTGGTGCTGCGGGTGGGCCGCGCCTACGAGGCGGCCACCGAATGGCACCGGCGCACACCGGAACTGATTGCACAAGGAGTTCGATGAGCAGGCTGATCACCGTGTCCCTGGACAAGCGGGGCGTGAGCTGTGTGGCCCGGCTGCTCGACGATGCCGCGCCCCGCACCTGTGCCGCGGTGTGGGATGCGTTGCCCGTCTCCGCGCAGGTGTTTCACGGCAAGTACGCGCGCAACGAGATCTACACGCTGCTACCGGGTTTCGCCGCCGTCGACCCCGGCGCGGAGAACACCACGGTGACGCCGATCCCCGGCGACCTGTGCTGGTTCTCGTTCGACTCCGACCAACTCGGCAACCCGGCGTACGGCTACGAGAACACCACCGGCACCGGCACCACCGGCGCGATCGTCGACCTCGCATTGTTCTACGGACGCAACAACCTGCTGATCAACGGCGACCAGGGCTGGGTGCCGGGCAACGTGTTCGGCGCCGTCATCGAAGGGCTCGACGAGATGGCCGAGGCCTGCCAGGACCTGTGGATGGGCGGGGTGCGCGGCGAGACGCTGAGCTTCGCGCGCGCCTGAGTCACGTGACTCGGCCGATTGTGCGGTTTCATCCGCGACACGCCGCGATCGGCGGATGAGATCGCACTCTCGCGGCACCGAACCCGCGCGACTACGCCGGCTGCAGGCTGATCGGTTCTTCGCTCTCCCCGGCGTTGGGGTCACCGCAAGAACCTGGGTTCCATGCGTAACGCAGGCTTCCCGCCAAGCTCGCCGGGTCGAACGAGTACGTCAGATCGGCCGGGCCGGTGCTGCCGTCGGCGCACAGACGCCCGTTGAAGACATCGTGGCGCTCGACGAGCCACGGGCCGTCGGCCTGCCTGCGGATCTGAGTGATCATCCCGGTGGAGCTCGAAACCGTTCCGCCGCAGAAACCTTCGGCATTGCACTGCGTGGTGATCGACCACGTGTTCGTCGTCGGTCCGTTGACGAACCGGTACTCGCCGTCGAGTCGCCCGTCCGCCCAAACCGGGCTCGCCAGTCCGATGGCGGCGCCGCTGAGCGCCACCGCAGCGGCCGTCGCGCGTGCAATCACCATCAGGGCAGCATCACATGTCCGGCGCGCAGACATCGCTGAGTTGACGAAAACTCGTTGGATCAGCCCAGACCGGGAACGATGTCACCGAGCCTGAACGAGACCGGCTGCTCGAGCTGTTCGTAGGTGCACGAGCGCGGGTCGCGGTCGGGACGCCAACGGTTGAACTGGGCGGTGTGGCGGAACCGTTCACCCTCCATGTGGTCGTAGCGGACCTCGACCACCCGTTCGGGGCGCAGCGGAACGAACGACAGGTCCTTGCCGGCGTTCCAGCGTGAGCCTTCGTTGCGGCGCGGGGTGCGGTCACCGGCCCCGGTCTGACTGCCGGCTCCGCCGGCCGTGTGCGCGGCCCAGTTCCACGGGTGTTCGTCGAATGTGGTGACCAGCGGCTGCAATTCGGTGAACAGCTGGCGCCGGGTGGCCATCGGGAACGCGCCGATCACCCCGACGGAGGCCAGCGTGCCGTCGTGCCGGTAGAGCCCGAGCAGCAGCGAGCCGATCGCGTCGGCACCCGACTTGTGCACCCGGTAACCGGCCACGACGCAGTCGGCGGTGCGCTCGTGCTTGATCTTGAACATCACCCGCTTGTCCGGGTGATAGCCGAGGTTCAAGGGTTTGGCGATCACCCCGTCGAGGCCGGCGCCCTCGAACTCGTCGAACCACCGCTGTGCCGTGGCGAGGTCGGTGGTCACCGGCGTCAGGTGAAACGACCGCCCCGAACCGGCGAGTGCGTCGGTCAGGGCGGCGCGACGTTCGGTGAACGGACGCCCGGTGTAGTCGTCGTCGCCGAGCGCGAGCAGGTCGAACGCGATGAACGACGCCGGCGTCTGCTCGGCGAGCATGTTGACGCGGCTGGCCGCCGGGTGGATGCGCTGCTGCAGCGCCTCGAAGTCCAGGCCGCGGTCGGCGGTGACGACGATCTCGCCGTCGATCACGCACCGGTCAGGCAGTTCGGCTTTGGCCGCGGTGACCAGTTCGGGGAAGTAGCGGGTCATCGGGCGCTCGTTGCGGCTGCCGAACTCCACCTCGTCGCCGTCGCGGAAGCAGATCGACCGGAAGCCGTCCCATTTCGGCTCATAGGACGCATCGGGCGGGATCGAGGCGACCGACTTGGCCAGCATCGGCCGCACCGGCGGCATCACGGGTAGCTTCACATCTTTTCGCCGGGTAGCTTGCTGGCCTGTTCGAACCACGACAGCAGCCGGTTCTCGTCGAGTTCGTCGTCCTCGCGGATGTCGAGGTAGCGCACCTCGGGGTGCTTGGAGGCCTTCGGCGGCACCGGATCCAGCGATGCGCCCTTGAGGAACGAGATCTGCACGTAGTGGGTGTAGCAGCGAAACGACAGAAACCAGCCCTCGTCCTGGTGACCGTAGAACGGCTGGTTCCACTTCACGGCCTTGTGCACGTCGGGGATCGCGCGTTCGATGAGCGTGTCGAGTCGCTCGCCCACCTTTCGCTTCCAGCCCGGCATCGCGGCGATGTAATCCTGCACGGGGCCGTTGCCCTCACCCTTGGGGATCTGCGGATTGCCGCCGGAGAGCAGCTTGGGTTTGTTGCGATCGGTCATCAGCTCACCTCCCAGTCGAACCCGTCGGGGTCGGTGAAGGTGCCCGCCGGGCTGGTGACGACGATACGGTGCGAACCCGTGCCGTCGGGAGACACGCCGGCGTTCTTGGCCAGCGCGCGGCGCTTCAAGAGCGCCAACGTGACCGGACCCGACGCGAACGAAACATACTTGCGGCCAAAGCTTTTGGCCACCTCCAGGCCGCGTTCGACATAGAACTGCTTGCTGGCCGCGACGTCGTCGACGCCGAGTTGAAGGATGAACTCGTCGATCTGGTGGACGCCGGCGCCGCGGTCCTTCTTCGACGACGACGCGACCGTCCAGGTGGTGCCGTCCGGGCCGGTCACGCTGCCGCCGTAGCCCCACAGCGACTTCTTGGGCGCCTTGAGTTCGGTCGCGCCCGCCTTGATCGCGGCGTCGACGAATGCATCGACGGTGGACGGTTGTGGCACCACCAGCGAGAGGGTGAAACCGCGGAAGCCTGACGTCGGCGCGTCTCCGGCACGGGCGCGCACCGGCAGATCCGGGAAGGCCGCTTTGTGGAAGATGTCGAGCGCTGCGGGGTCAGGGGTTTCGATGGTGACCGCTTCGATGGCTGTCATGTTCGGGGTCCTTCCGGTTGCGGGAGCGGCGACTAATTTTGAGAGTAGCACTCTCAATTTGAGAGTAATAGACTCAATCTGTGACAACCCGACCTGCCGGGCGGCCCGGCCAGGCCAGAACCCGGCTCGCGCGGGCAGCCGTCATCGAAGCCGCCCGCACCCTGTTCGTCGAGCGGGGTTACGCGGCGACGACGATCGAGGCCATCAGCACCGCCTCAGGCGTGCCGCCGGCCACCGTGTACCGGCTCTTTTCGTCCAAGCGCGGCATCCTCAAGGCGATCCTCGACGTGTCGATCGCCGGCGACGATCAACCCGTGGCATTGCCGCAGCGCCCGAAGGTTCAAACACTGCTTGCCGATACCGATCCGCGTAGCCAGGTGGCCGGTTTCGTCGCGATCGCCTCGGAGGTGAACTCGCGTGCCGCGCCGGTCTACCGCATCCTCGTCGGGGCGGCGAGCTCTGACCCCGATGCCGCCGCGCTGCTAGAGGACCTCAACCGACAGCGACGCACCGGTCAGGGCCGGCTGGCCCGCGCGCTGGGCCGAGCTGGCGCGTTGCGGCCGGGTCTTCGGGAGGCCGAGGCCGTCGACAGCATCTATGCGCTGATGTCTCCGGAGGTCTACCGGCTGCTGGTCGTCGACAGGGGCTGGTCACCCAGGCGCTACGAGCGCTGGCTCACCCAGCTGCTCGTCGACTCGCTGCTCGGGTGAACGATGACATTGCTCGCCGTGGGCCGTCTACGTGAGTATGGATTCCGTGGACCTCCCCGTGCTGCCGCCGATCGAACCGATGCTGGCCAAGGCGCAGGCCAACGTTCCCGCCGAAGCCGGGGTCTGGTCGTATGAACCGAAGTGGGACGGCTTTCGCGCGCTGGTGTTCCGCGACGGCGACGAGGTGGTGCTGCATTCGCGCAACGGCAAGGACCTCGGCCGGTACTTCCCGGAACTGGTCGAAGCGCTGCGCGACGAACTGAGCGTGCGCTGTGTGCTGGACGGCGAGATCGTCGTGCCGCGCGAGATCGACGGGCGTACCCGGCTGGACTGGGAGTCGCTGAGCCAACGCGTGCATCCGGCGGCCAGCCGCATCAAGCTGCTCGCCGAGCAGACACCGGCGCATTTCATCGGGTTCGACGCGCTGGCCACGGGGGACGCGTCGCTGCTCAAGGAGCCCTTCCGCGCCCGCCGCGAGGCGCTGTCGGACGCGGTGCTCGCCAAGAAGTGGTGCCACGTCACCAGAACCACCGAAGACCCCCGGCTGGGTGCGCGCTGGCTCGAGGAGTTCGAGGGCGCCGGCCTCGACGGGGTGATCGCCAAACGGCTGGACGGCCCGTATCTGCCGGGTAAGCGGGAGATGGTCAAGGTCAAACACGCCCGCGACGCCGACTGCGTGGCGATGGGCTACCGCATCCACAAGAGCGGGGAGGGGATCGGCTCGATCCTGCTGGGCTTGTACCGCGACGACGGCGAGCTGCAGATGGTCGGTGGCGCAGCCTCTTTCACCGCCAAGGACAGGCTCAAGCTGTTGGCCGATCTCGAACCGCTGCGCGAAGGCGACGAGATGCGCGAAGGTGACCCGAGCCGCTGGAACTCCGCGGCCGACAAGCGCTGGATTCCGGTGCGGCCGGAGAAGGTGTGCGAAGTCGCCTACGACCAGATGGAAGGTGAACGGTTTCGCCACGCCGTGAAGTTCCGTCGCTGGCGCCCGGACCGTGACCCGCGGAGCTGCACGTTCGACCAGCTCGACGTGCCGATCAACTACGATCTCTACGACGTTCTGGAGTCCTGAAATGGCAAGCTCGGCAGAGGAACTCGACGTCGACGGGGTCAAGGTTCGATTGACCAGCCCGGACAAGGTGTACTTCCCGAAACTCGGCAAGAAGGGCACCAAGGGCAGCCTCGTCGACTACTACCTGGCCGTCGCGAACGGTCCGATGCTGGCCGCGCTCAAGGATCGGCCAACGCACCTGCAACGCTTCCCCGACGGTATCGACGGCGAGGAGATCTACCAGAAACGGGTGCCGCAGAAGCATCCCGACTATCTGCAGACCTGCCAGGTGACGTTCCCGTCCGGGCGCACCGCGGACGCGCTGAAGATCACCCACCCGTCGTCGATCATCTGGGCCGCGCAGATGAGCACGATCACGCTGCATCCATGGCAGGTGCGGTGTCCGGACACCGAGCATCCCGACGAGCTGCGCGTCGACCTGGATCCGCAGCCGGGCACCGGTTTTGCCGAAGCCGCCGCGGTGGCGGTGGATGTGCTCAAGCCGCTGCTCGACGAGCTCGGCATGATCGGCTATCCCAAGACGTCGGGCGGTCGCGGGGTGCACGTGTTCCTGCGCATCAAGCCGGACTGGGACTTCATCGCGGTGCGCCGCGCCGGGATCGCGTTGGCCCGAGAAGTGGAGCGACGCGCACCCGATGCGGTCACGACGTCGTGGTGGAAGGAAGAACGGGGTAAGCGCATCTTCATCGATTACAACCAGAACGCCCGCGACCGCACGTTCGCGTCGGCGTACTCGGTGCGCAAAACCCCGATCGCGACCGTGTCCACCCCGCTGGCGTGGAACGACCTGCGCGGCGCCGACCCCGACGACTACACCATGGCCACCGTGCCGAAACTGGTGTCGCAACGCGACGACCCGTGGGCCGACATCGACAACACCGCGCAGTCGCTGGCGCCGCTGCTGGAGATGGTCGAGGCCGACGAGGAACGCGGCCTCGGTGACCTGCCGTATCCGCCGAGCTATCCGAAGATGCCGGGTGAACCGCCGCGGGTGCAGCCTTCCAAGATGGTCGCCGCGAACTGGGACGAGGACGGCAACCCGGTGCAGGATCGCTAGACGCGAAGCGCCCGAACAGGGTTTGCTATGCGCATGAATGCTTCGGTGCTTCGCAAATTGCTTGCCGCGCTGGCCCTGGTCGCGATGGTCGCCGGCGGCATCGGCATCGCTGCGGTGGTGATCAGCGGCGGTATGTCGCCGGCCCCCGCGCCACAGGCCACGCCGCGGACCACCCTTGCTCCGCCGGCACCGAAGATGCCGACGCCGATGGAGTTCAACGTCGAGGTGGTTGTCACCGACCAGCAGTGCCAGCCCGGCGGCAGTTGCACCTACATGTACACGATCCAGCCGAAGTACATTGGCCTGCATCCGCTCCCGGAGACACCGTTCACGGTGTTCTACGAGGTGATCGGCGGAAACGAGCCGCAGAAGGGCGAGTTCACCGTGCACAAGGATCAAGCCAAGATCCTCAAGGACGTCGCGTTGGAAGGCCCGCCGGCCGCGCAACTGGACGTCAACGTGTTGGACGTGACGGGCTGACGATGAGCAGGCAGTCGCTGCTGCGCCCCAAAGAGGGGCTGCCGCGCGGCGTGCTGGGCGCCGGGGATGCGCGCTTTGCGACCGTGGTGCGGATCTTCGCCGGAATGTTTCCGGGTCGCCGGTTCGGGGGCGGCGCGCTGGCGGTCTTCATCGACGGCCGGCCCGTCGTCGACGTCTGGACGGGCTGGGCTGACCGCCGTGGTGAGCAGCTGTGGACCGCCGACACCGGGGCGATGGTGTTCTCCGCGACCAAGGGGGTGGCCGCCACCGTCATCCATCGGCTCACCGACCGCGGCCTGCTGGCCTACGACGAACCGGTCGCGACCTACTGGCCGACGTTCGGCGCCAACGGCAAGGCCGATATCACGGTGCGCGATGTGTTGCGGCACCGCGCGGGGCTGTCGCACCTGCCCGGCGGTGTCACCAAGGATGAGCTGTTGGACCACGAGGCGATGGAGGCCAAGATGGCCGCGGCCGCCGTCGATTACCTGCGCGGCCGGCCCGCCTACCATGCACTGACCTACGGCTGGCTGCTGTCCGGCCTGGCCCGCGCGGTGACCGGCTGCGGTATGCGCGAGCTGATCCGCGAGGAGGTGGCGCGCCCGCTCAACACCGACGGGCTGCACCTGGGCCGCCCGCCCGCCGGCTCACCGACCCAGGTGGCGCAGATCCTCGCGCCGCAGAGCACCCGCGCCAACCCGGTGTTCAACTTCGTCGCGCCCAGGGTGGCCGGGTTGCCGCTGTCCGGCGCGTTCGGGGCGATGTTCTTTCCCGGCGTGAAATCCTTTGTCCAGGGCGATATCCCGTTCCTCGACGGTGAGGTGCCCGCCGCGAACGGCGTGGTGACCGCCCGCGCGCTGGCCAAGATGTACGCGGCGATCGCCAACGGCGGCCGCATCGACGGCACCCAGTTTCTGTCCGAGGAGCTGGCCCGCGGGCTGGTCGGCAAGCCCAAACCGTGGCCGGACCTGAACATCGGTGTTCCGATGCCGTTTCACCTCGGCTACCACGAATCGCCGATTCCCGGGCTGCTCAAGGGGTTCGGCCACATCGGCCTGGGCGGAACGCTCGGCTGGGCCGATCCCGAAACCGGCAGCGCGTTCGCGTTCGTGCACAACCGGCTGTTGACGCCGATGGTATTCGACATGGCGTCGTTCGCCGGTCTTGCCGGCCCGCTGCGCAACGCGATCGGCATTGCGCGCCGCGCCGGGCCGGCCGCGGTGCCGAAATACGGTGCGCGCTACCGGGATCCGGTGGCCAAGGCCAAAGGCCGCCCTTAGGGTTCGATGCGCTTAACAGGTTGATCCCGAGCATCTGATGCTTGCGATCAACCAATTAGGGCTGCAGGCCTAGCCCCTCGGCACGACGCCGCGGGCCTGGGGCAGCGGCAGATCGTTGTAGGTCGCGATGCCCGGCGGGGCCGCGACGACGGCGGGGATCGCGTGGATCGGCGGCATGGCCGTCATGATGTGGCCGAGCTCGAAGAAGTCCTCGATCGAGGTGGCCGATTCGATCATGTCCTGCGGCGGCAGGAAGCCGACCGCCAGATTGACGGTGGGACGCCCGTCGATCGTGATCTTCCAGCCGTCACCGTCGAGCTGCCAGTCCGGCTCGAGGGTCTGACCCTTCTTCCACCGCACGCTGATCTCGACCACGGTGTCGCCGCCGGCGATGCCCAGCCAGCGCACGTAGACACCCGCGACATGACCGGCCGGAATGGTCCACGACGCCATCACCAGGTCCTCGGTGGTCTGCGCGTACTCGGCCACGCATGTGATCTCGTCGAGCTCGACACCGATCGAATCCGCGACCAGCCGTACGGCCTCGGCGAACACCGCGGTGCCGGTGGCGGCCATCGGCTCCAGGTTCGGATCGTCGATCGCGGTGCCGAAGCCGACCGGGCGCTCGGTGTCGGGGGAGTCGTAGAGGGTGGTGTCCGCGGACTCGGCGATCGTGATCTTGTCCACGCGGTCACACGCGGTGGCGGCGACGATGGTGAGCAACTCGGCGAAGCCCGGGCTGACGCCGGAACCGAACAGCGTCGCGCCGCCCTTCTTGCAGGCCTCCTCGAGCCGGTCGCGGTCGGCACCCAGGTTGTGCCCGGTGATGAACGACGCCGACGACACCACGTTCACCCCGGCCGACAGGATGCGGACCAGCTCGTCGACGTTGATCCACATCGGGTTGTAGACCACGACGTCGGGCTTGAGCGCGAGCAGCGCGTCGACGTCGTCGGTGGCCTTGACGCCGAGCGGCTCGGTGCCGGCCAGTTCGCCGGCGTCGCGGCCGACCTTGTCGTCCGACCACGCATAGAGGCCGACGAGTTCGTAGTTCGGGTTCTTGGCGATCGCCTTGACCGAGCTCTTTCCGACGTTTCCGGTGGTCCATTGGACGACGCGATATGCAGTGTTTGGCACTTGCACAGCATAAGGTGATTTCCATGTCCGGACGCAGCTTTTTTGCCGAGCGGTGAAAAGTCGTGCGCACTCCGTTTAGGCTGCTGAGATGAGTGGGCGGGCCCGGGGCCGGCCACCCCGGATCAGCCGCAGGAAGATCGTGGCGGCGGCGCGGCGCCTGGCGACCGACGAGCTGACCATGCAGGCCGTCGCGGACGAGCTCGGGGTGACCCGTAAGGCGCTGCACTACTACGTCGGTGATCGCGAGGGGCTGCTCGCCCTGGTGTTGCTCGATCGGTTCGAGCGTGAATTCGAGTCCGTCGAGTTGCCGGTCAACGGTGACTGGCGCGCGGTGCTCAGCGCCTATGCCGTGGCGTTTCGCGACGGGCTGGTCCAGGTCGGGATGTCCACCGACTTCAACAAGTTGCAGGGGCTCAGCGCGGCCGCGGCGCTGGCGCTGGCCGATCGGCTGCTCGACAGGCTGCTGACCGCGGGCTTGGATCCCGACAGCGCTCGCCACGCGCTGACGGCCGCGTCCAACATCGCGCAGTCGGCAGCTCAGAGCATCGCCGCGCAGACCGAGGCGGGCCTGCATCGCCATCGCGCCGAGGCCGCAGCCGCCCTGCAACATGAGCAGCAGGACACCTATCCGGCGCTGCGCCGGGTGATCGAGTCAGCGCACACCGGCGAACACGACGCCGAGTCGCAGTTCGACTTCGAGCTGGGCCTGCTGATCGCCGGGGTGGAACGGATCCTCGCCGATTAGCGGTCACACAGTCGGGGTGAGCGCGACCTTGCCCGTGCGTTGCTGCCCGGCACGATCGAGCCACGTGACGTCGAGGACATCACCGGGATAGTGGCGGTCCAGCACGTAGGTCAGGGCGGTGGCCGAGTCCAGCGGCACACCGTCGAGAGCGAGCAGGATGTCACCGTCGACCAGCCCGGCGCGGTCGGCGGGCCCACCGCGCAGCACCTCGGCGATGAACACCCCCGGGCCGCGTTGCGCCGTGCGCACACCGACACCGAGCAGCACCGGCGGTCCGATGTGCACGCTGTCGGACGGGATCCGGGCACGAATCTGGTCGGCGATGGCCAACGCGTCGTTGATCGGGATCGCATAGCCTTCGCCGCCCGGTCCGAGCCGGTAGTTCACTGAGGCCGCCGTCGTGATCCCGACGACCTGACCGGCCGCGTTCACCACGGGTCCGCCGGAGTCGCCGGCGACGACGGGCGCCGCGAATTCGATCAGCCCGGTCAGCTCATCTTTGCTTCCGGTCAGCGTGTCCTCGGCGTTGACGGTGCGCCCGAACCCGGTGATGGTGCCGACCTCGCGGGTCAACGGCCGGTTCGTGCCCATCGCGTTGCCCAGCGCGACCACCGGCTCACCGCCCGTCAGCATCGTGGAGTCGCCGATCGGGGCGGTCGGCAACCCCACCGCGCCGATCAGTTGCAGCACCGCGATGTCGTGGCGGCGGTCGTAGCCGATCAGCTCGGCGGGATAGGTGCGTCCGGCGACGGTGGCGTTGATGCGGTCGGCGCCTGAGACCACGTGGAAATTGGTCAGCACCTGCCCGTTGGGGTCGAGCACGATCCCCGCGCCGTTGCCGATCGCGTTCTGGTAGTCGATCTCGGTGTCGAGGCGTACGACGGCGGGCTCGACCTGCGTCGACGCCGCGAGCGGGTCGGCGGGCGCGGCCATGGACGTCGCGGGGCTCAGCGGCGCGAGCAGCGCCAGGATCGCGGCCAGCGCGATCAGCAGCACCGGTAGCCGACGACGCACGGGGTAAATGCCCATGCGCCCATATTGCCCCAAAAGCGGGTGGCTAATCGTCTAGCGCGACGCCGCCACGCAGCCGTCGGCGCCGACGGCGGGTCGGTTCGGCTTTGCCAGCAGGACGCCGGTTGCGCAGTTTGCCGTTGCTGGACGGGTCGCCGCCGTCGTCGTCGCCGTCACCAGCACCGGTGTCTTCGGCGTTGTCGGCGGATTCGGCATCGGCGGATTCTTCAGTGGTGTTTTCGGCGGGGCTGTCATCGGCGCGATCCTCATCAGCCGCCTCAGCCTCTTCAGCCTCTTCAGCCTCTTCAGCCTCGTCAGTCTCGTCAGGCTCAGTGGCTTTACGGCCGCGACTGCGTTGCTGCTTCTTGGGCTTCAGCGGTTTCGGCGGCGGGGGCGGCAGCTCGGCCACATACGCCAGGTAGAAGGAGAAGACGCCGAGCAACGCGATGGCCGCGGCCGCGCCGTAGATACCGAACAGCCACTGGCCGGCGGTGTCCAGCGAGAGCCAGATCTCGCTGATGGCCGCGCCGAGGATCAGCACACCCGCCAGGACGTGCAGAACCGTCGCGGTGACCCGCAACCGCAGCGCCAACCGCGGTGTGCGCAGTTCGGGTTTCTTGGTGCGCAGCCACTCGAACACGGCCGGCAGCGCGGCCAGGCCGATCAGCGCGCCGACCACGATGCGCATCACGGTGCCCAGCGTGTGCGAGGTGGTGCCCATGAGCTCCCACCAGCGCGGCAGCACGAAGAAGAAATACAACACACCGGCGACCAGAGTGAACAACGCGTGCCAAATCACCGCGACAGTGCGGCTCATACCCCTCCTACGCGCTCGAGCGCTGGTCGGTGTTTTTGTTGGCCGGGGTGCGACCGTAACCGTCGCACCCCGGGCCGCGTTGCGGAGGATGCGGGATTTGAACCCGCGAGGGCTATTAACCCAACCCGCGTTCCAGGCGAGCGCCATAGGCCACTAGGCGAATCCTCCGCGGGCCATGGTAACCGACCTGGCCCCGATGGCCGTCAAGTTGTTCGTCGCCGGTGGTATTAGACTCGCCTCGGACCCCGCGTGGCGTCCATCCTGTGAACTCCCCCAGGGCCGGAAGGCAGCAAGGGTCAATGGGCTCTGGCGGGTGCGCGGGGTCCCCCTCTTTTTTCACACCTTTGTCCATGGCTCGAAGTGAAAGGCGCCCTGTGTCGTTTCAGTCGCTCGGCTCCGACGAGCTCGTCGCACAACATGAGCAGCAGCAGCGCAACTACGCCGAGCTGCAGGCCAAGGGCCTCAAGCTGGACCTGACCCGCGGCAAGCCGTCCACCGCCCAGCTCGATCTGTCCAATGCCCTGCTCGAGTTGCCCGGTTCGGGACCGGATGCGTTCCGCGACGCCGACGGCACCGACACCCGCAACTACGGCGGCCTGCACGGGCTGCCCGAGCTGCGGGCGATCTTCGGTGAGCTGCTCGGTATCGGGGTGCCCAACCTGATCGCTGGCAACAACGCCAGCCTGGAGCTGATGCACGACGTCGTGGTGTTCTCGATGCTGCACGGCGGCGTGGACTCGACGCGGCCCTGGGGCGCCGAACCGGTGGTCAAGTTCCTGTGCCCGGTGCCCGGCTATGACCGGCACTTCGCGATCTGCGAAACCCTGGGCATCGAGATGATCAACGTGCCGATGCGGGACGACGGCCCCGACGTCGACCTGATCGAGGAGCTGGTCGCCGCCGACCCGGCGATCAAGGGCATGTGGTGCATGCCGGTCTACTCCAACCCCACCGGGGCGACGTACTCCTGGGAGACTGTGCGCCGGCTGGTCCAGATGCGCACCGCGGCAACCGATTTCCGGCTGATGTGGGACAACGCGTATGTCGTGCACACGTTGACCCACGACTTTCACCGCAGCGTCGACGTGCTGGGGCTGGCCGAGGCCGCGGGAAACCCGAACCGTCCGCTGGTGTTCGCGTCGACCAGCAAGATCACCTTCGCCGGTGCCGGGGTCAGCTTCCTGGGTGGCTCGCTGGGCAACATCGCCTGGTATCTGCAGTACGCGGGCAAGAAGTCGATCGGCCCGGACAAGGTGAACCAGCTTCGCCACCTGCGCTTTTTGGGTGACCCCGACGGGGTGCGGCTGCACATGCAACGCCACCAGCAGCTGCTGGCCCCGAAGTTCGCGGCCGTGCTCGAGATCCTCGACGACCGGCTCGGCGAGTCCAAGATCGCGTCGTGGACCGAACCCAAGGGCGGCTACTTCGTCAGCCTCGACGTGCTGCCCGGCACCGCGCGCCGCACGGTCGCGCTGGCCAAGGACGCGGGCATCGCGGTGACCGAGGCCGGAGCCACGTTCCCGTATCGAAAAGACCCGGAAGACAAGAACATTCGGATCGCGCCGACGTTCCCGCCGGAGCCCGAGCTGCGGGTGGCGATCGACGGGTTGGCCACCTGCGCGTTGTTGGCGGCCACCGAGGCGCTTGTCGGGGCGTCTGGGTAGCCTGCGAAGCGTGGCGCTCTACCGCAAGTACCGGCCCGCGACCTTCGCCGAGGTCGTCGGCCAGGAGCATGTCACCGAACCGCTGTGCACCGCGTTGTCGGCCGGGCGGATCAACCACGCCTATCTGTTCTCCGGGCCGCGCGGCTGCGGTAAGACGTCGTCGGCGCGCATCCTGGCCCGCTCGCTGAACTGTGCGCAGGGCCCGACCCCGACCCCGTGCGGGGTGTGTGACTCCTGTGTGGCGCTGGCGCCCAACGGCCCCGGCAGCGTCGACGTCGTCGAGCTCGACGCGGCCAGCCACGGCGGCGTCGACGACACGCGGGAGTTGCGCGACCGCGCGTTCTACGCCCCGGCGCAGTCGCGGTACCGCATCTTCATCGTCGACGAGGCGCACATGGTGACCACCGCGGGCTTCAACGCGCTGTTGAAGATCGTCGAGGAGCCGCCCGAGCACTTGATCTTCGTGTTCGCCACCACCGAACCGGAGAAGGTGCTGCCGACCATCCGCTCGCGCACCCATCACTACCCGTTCCGGCTGCTGGCGCCCCGGATCATGCGGGGGCTGATCGAGCGGATCTGCGCCCAAGAGCAGGTCCAGGTCGACGACGCCGTCTATCCGCTGGTCATCCGGGCCGGCGGCGGCTCGCCGCGCGACACCCTGTCGGTGCTGGACCAGCTGCTGGCCGGATCGGAGGCGGGTGCGGCGGGCAACCACATCACCTATCCGCGCGCGCTGGCACTGCTGGGCGCCACGGATGTGGCGCTGATCGACGTCGCGGTCGACGCGTTGGCGGCCGGGGACGCCGCGGCGCTGTTCGGCGCCGTCGAGTCGGTGATCGACGCGGGCCACGATCCCCGTCGGTTCGCCACCGACCTGCTGGAACGTTTCCGGGATCTGATCGTGTTGCAGGCGGTGCCCGACGCGGTGGCCCGCGGTGTGGTCGACGGGCCCGAGGACGTGCTGGACCGGATGCGTGAGCAGGCCGAGCGGATCGGCACCGCGACGTTGACCCGCTACGCCGAGGTGGTGCACGCCGGGCTGGGGGAGATGCGCGGGGCCACCGCTCCTCGGCTGCTGCTCGAGGTGGTGTGCGCGCGGCTGCTGCTGCCCTCGGCCAGCGATACGGAATCGGCGCTGCTGCAACGGGTTGAGCGCATCGAGAAGCGGCTGGATGTGTCGATTCCCGCCGCGGACGCGGTCGGCACCGCGCCGCCCAAGCAGTTCGTCCGCAAGAGCCATACCGCGCCGCCGCCCCAGCCGGCAGCCGAACCCGCGCCGACGGCCGCACCCGAACCCGCGCCTGCGCCGGAGCCCGCGTCGTCGCCCGCACCGCCGTCACCGCCGCCGGTGCGCCCGCCCTCGGATCCGGTCGTGGCGGCCCCGCCGGCGGCCACCGGGGTCGATGCCGCCGCGGTGCGCCGGGTGTGGACGACCGTGCGCGAGAAGGTCCGCAACCTGCGCCGCCCGACCGACGTCATGCTCGACGGCGCCACCGTACTCGCCGTCGAAGGCGACACCCTGGTCCTCAGCCATCCATCCGCACCGCTGGCCAAACGCCTTGTCGAACAACGAAATTCCGACATCATCCGGGAAGCGCTCAAGGATGTCCTCGGCGTGGACTGGAGGATCCGGTGCGAGGCCGGAGCCGCCGCGTGCGCCACCTGCTGAACCCACCCGGGGCGATCGCCTGGAACGCAG
>JBNMRA010000020.1:0-94763 GCA_050205315.1 Mycolicibacterium pulveris
ATCTGGCAAAACAAAAACCACACCCCTAAACGGGAAAAAGGAATGCGGCAAAAAACAACAACAAACAAAAACCACCAAACACACTATTGAGTTCTCAAACAACACACCCGCGCGACCGCGCAGTGAGCCCGCGGCCAAAAGCCGCGTACTCGTAGTGCGGACGCTCAGGAACCCACCGAAGTGGGAATTCCCTCTGGGATCCGCCGCGCTCTTCGGGCCAGGCCCGTGTCGCAGCGACGAATCAACAAGTTACGTGAGGGATTACGTGGAGTCAAATGGCCTGATAGGGCGTGTCTTTCGCGCGTCACCTATCGTGCGCATCGTGGGATGCGTCGACTCACGTACCAGGCTCAACCACTTTGCCGCGGAGGCTATTCCCCCCGCCGCAGAACCCGACACGTCACCCAACGCGTTCGATGCCGGCGAAATTCCGCTTGCCCCGGCGCAGCACCAACCATCGGCCGTGCAGGAAGTCCGACGGCTGTGGCGCCCACTCATCGCTGTCGATGCGGGCGTTGTTGACGTACGCGCCGCCCTCGGCGACGGTGCGCCGCGCGGCACCCTTGCTCGGGGCCAGCCCGCTGGCCACCAACAGGTCCGTGATCGTGTCGGACCCGCCCGGCTCCAACGCGGCCACCGAGGCCTCCCGTAGCGCCGCCGCCAGCGTCGGCTCGTCCAGTTCGGCCAGGTCCGCGCGGCCGAACAGCGCCTGGCTGGCCAGCTCGACCGAGCGGGTGGCCGGCTCACCGTGCACCAACGTGGTGAGTTCGCGCGCCAGGCGACGCTGCGCGCCACGCTCGTGCGGGCGTTCGGCGGTCGCCTGCTCCATCTCGGCCAATTCCTCAGCCGTCAGGAACGTGAACCAGCGCAGGTAGCGGACCACATCGGCGTCTGCGGTGTTGATGAAGTACTGATACCAGGCGTACGGGCTCGTCATCGCCGGGTCCAGCCATAGGCTGCCGCCGCCGGTCGACTTGCCGAACTTCTTGCCCTCGGAATCGGTGACCAACGGCGTCGTCAACGCGTGCACCGTCGCACCATCTTTCTGGCGGACCAGCCGCACCCCGGCGATGATGTTGCCCCACTGGTCGGATCCACCGATCTGCAGCGCGCATCCGTAGCGGTGATGCAGTTCGACGTAGTCATTGGCCTGCAGCAGCATGTAACTGAACTCGGTGTAGGAGATGCCTTCGCCCTCCAGGCGCCGCCGCACGGTGTCGCGATCGAGCATGACGTTGACCGAGAAGTGCTTGCCGATGTCGCGCAGAAACTCGATCGCCGACAGCGGCTGCGTCCAGGACAGGTTGTTCTCCACCACCGCACCGGTCGCCGAATCGTTGAACTCGACGAACCGCTCGAGCTGCCCGCGAATGCGGTCGGCCCACTCGGCGACCGTGTCGGCGGTGTGCAGTGTGCGTTCACCGGTGTCGCGCGGGTCGCCGATCATGCCGGTGGCGCCACCGGCCAACACGATCGGCCGATGGCCCGCCTGCTGGAATCGGCGCAGCGTCAACAGCGGAATGAGATGTCCGGCATGCAGGCTCGGCGCGGTGGGGTCGAACCCCGAATACACCGTGACCGGTCCGTTGGCCAGCTCCGCGGCCAGCGCGTCACGGTCGGTGGATTGGGCAACCAGCCCGCGCCACTCGAGCTCGTCGAGAATGGACGTACCCGCAGAAGTCACGGCTTCGATCTTCCCGCATTAATCGCTTTGGCCGGGAGCCGGTGCCCGCGGGCTGCGCCGATACAGCGACACCTCGGGCCGACCCGCCAGCCACAGCCGCCACGGCCGGTCGGCGCCCTTGCTCACCCCGACGCGCGGCCCTTCGGCTGCCCCCGCATGCTCTTCGCCGAGCTGCAACTGGATAGCGCTCTTCGGGTCAAACAGGTCAAGGCCGTTGTCGTCCATGGTGATTCCGATCGCCGAGCACAGATTTCCGGGCCCTCGCGCCAGCGCGGCGGGGCGCACGGATTCGCCGCGCCGACGCTGCGCCACCTGCAGACCGGACTCGATCGCAGCCGCGCGCAGCAGCACCGCCCCCGCGACACCGTCGGTGGCGCACGCCACGTTGGCGCACACGTGGATGCCATGGCTGCGATAGGTGTAGAGCCGCCCGGCGGGGCCGAACATCACCCAGTTGCGCGGACCCGGCCCGCGATACGAATGCGCCGCGGGGTCGGGCCACGGCCCGTCGGCCGGGCCGCCGTAGGCCTCGACCTCCACGATCATCGCGCTGGTTCCCCGTCCGATCAGCGTGGCCCCGAGTAAGCGGCGAGCCGCGGTGAGCGGATCGACGGACAACAGCGCAGCGCTCACCAGGCCGATTCTGCCTGCCGCCCTTGACACCACCCGGGGCGGGGAGGATTATTCACCGCATGATGACTTCATCGAATGATGAATTTCAGGTGGCGGGCGCTGCTGAACCCGCCATCGACATCCGCGACCTGCGCGTCATCCGCGGCAAACGCGTCGCG
The DNA here is from genome assembly GCA_050205315.1 of Mycolicibacterium pulveris. GTDB lineage: Bacteria > Actinomycetota > Actinomycetes > Mycobacteriales > Mycobacteriaceae > Mycobacterium > Mycobacterium pulveris_A. Next base: position 2,476 of record JBNMRA010000020.1, read on the forward strand.
CTCGACGACATCACGGTCCGGATCGCGCGCGGAACGATCACCGGGCTGCTCGGGCCGTCGGGCTGCGGTAAGACCACCTTGATCCGCTGTGTGGTCGGAACTCAGATCACCGCGGGCGGAACGGTCACGGTGCTCGGCCGTCCGGCCGGTTCAGCCGAACTGCGCCACCGCGTCGGCTACGTCACGCAGGCCGCCACGATCTACCACGACCTGCGCGTCATCGACAATGTTCGCTACTTTGCCGCGCTGTATGGCACCGGCGCGCAGGCGGCTGACGAAGCCGTCGCCGCCGTCGGGCTCGAAGATCACCGAACCGCGTTGTGCGCCAACCTGTCCGGTGGTCAACGCACCCGCGCGTCGTTGGCGTGTGCCCTGGTCTCCCGCCCCGATCTGCTCGTGCTCGACGAACCCACCGTAGGGCTCGATCCGGTGCTGCGGGTCGACCTGTGGGAGCAGTTCCGCACGCTTGCCGACCACGGCACGACGCTGCTGGTGTCGAGTCACGTGATGGACGAGGCCGACCACTGCGGCGACCTGCTGCTGATGCGCGACGGTCGTCTGCTGACACACACCACCCCGACCAAGCTACGAGAGGACACCGGATGTCAATCACTGGAACAGGCGTTTCTGTCCGTCATCACGCACAGCACCGCAGCCGCCAGCCCCGCGGCCGGCTGAACCCGCAGGCCTATCTGGCCACCACCACCCGGATCCTGCGTCAGCTGACCGGCGATCACCGCAGCGTCGCGATGATCCTGGTGGTTCCGGTGTTCATCATCACGTTGATGTACTTCATGTTCGAAAACGTTCCGACCGCCCCCGGCGCGACGTCAGGGTTCAACAACGCGTGCCTGATCCTGCTCGGGCTGTTTCCGTTGTTCGTGATGTTCGTGATCACCTCGATCACCATGCAACGCGAACGTGCTTCGGGAACGCTGGAACGTATCCTCACCACGCCGCTGCGAAGGCTGGAGCTGCTCGGCGCGTACGGCACCGCGTTTTCGATCGCCGCGGCCCTCCAGGCGACGCTGGCCTGCGTTGTCGCGTTCTGGCTGCTGGGCTTCGAAACCGCAGGCAGCCCGGCGTGGGTTTTCGTGATCGCGATCGTCAACGCGATGCTCGGGGTCGGGCTGGGCCTGCTGTGCAGTGCGTTCGCCCGCACCGAGTTCCAAGCCGTGCAGTTCATCCCGTTGGTGATGGTGCCGCAGCTGCTGCTGGCCGGCATCATCGTGCCACGGGGCACAATGCCTGAGTGGCTGCAATGGATCAGCAATGTGATGCCCGCCAGCTATGCGCTGGAGGCCTTGCGGGAGGTCGGCGTGCACCCGGAACTGACCGGTGTCGCGCTGCGCGACATCGTCATCGTCATCGGTTGCGCGGTCGTGGCGCTGTGCCTGGCGGCGGCGACCCTGCGACGACGGACGCCCTGAGTTGAGCAGCGATGAGCCGCTTGCGCGAAGAGCAGAAAGTACCGGGGCAGAGCGCAAACGCCCGGGCCGGCCGCCAGGGGCATCAGATACCCGCGAGCGGATTCTTGCCAGTGCACGGGATTTGTTCGCGCGCAACGGCTTCGATAAGACCTCCATCCGCGCGATCGCATCCGGCGCCGACGTGGACCCCGCGCTCGTACATCACTATTTCGGCACCAAAACCCAACTCTTCGGCGCGGCGATCCAGACCCCGATCGATCCGATGGAGGTGATCGGTCCGCTTCGCCAGGTGCCCGTCGAGCAGATCGGGCGCACTCTGCCGTCACTCGTTTTGCCGCTGTGGGACTCGGAGGCGGGCAAGGGTTTCATCGCGACGTTGCGCTCCACGCTGGCCGGCGGCGATGTGAGCCTGTTTCGGTCGTTTCTGCAGGAAGTCATCGTCGCGGAGGTCGGATCACGCGTTGACCACCCGCCGGGCAGCGGTCGGATCCGGGTGCAGTTCGTGGCCAGCCAGTTGGTGGGCGTGGTGATGGCCCGCTACATCCTCGAGTTGGAGCCGTTCAAGTCGTTGCCGGTGGAGCAGATCGTCGACACCATCGCGCCCACCCTGCAGCGCTACCTCACCGGTGAGCTTCCCGGACTAGCCTGACGCCCGGTCCAGCATGCGTTGGTGTTCGGCGTCGTCGTCGACGGTGACGGCCTCGTCGATCAGCAGCACCGGGATGCCGTCGTCGATGCGGTACGCGCGGCGAAGCCGCGGGTTGTACAGAAATGCGTTGTCCACCAACAGAAGTGACCCGCGGTCCTCGGGGCAGACCAGAATGTCGAGCAGCTTCTCGTCGAGCGCCACGACGTCAGCCCAGCGATCCGGTCATGCCCGGGATGACGGGCACCGGACCGGCCACCGGGCCCTGCTGGGACGCGGACAGGGCGGCTTGGGCCTTCAGCTTGCGCTGGTAGGCGATCGTGTTCCTCAGCGCCTCCACCAGCGGCGTCTGGTGCGGCCGATACTCGAGTGCCGCGGCGAGAGCCTCGGCGTTCGCGTTGGACGGACGGAAGCCCTGCCTGCGCAGGTTGACCGCGTCGTCGATGAGCTTGGACACCTGGCCGCCACCGTCGCCCTGCGCGTACTCGGTGTAGATCTGCATCAGCACCTGATCGGCATTGACCTTCGCCGGCTCGGGTTCGCCGCGCTTGCAGTCGTCGCCGGTGCACGAGCGCGGCGCATCCTCGGCCGCAGCCGTCGGCGTCTCGGTGGTGGTCGGCTCGGCGGGCTGCGCGGCCGCCGTCGCCGCACCTGCCAACAGTCCCGCGGCCATCGCGCCGGTGGCTACCGGGGTGATCACGAGGCGACGCCAGAGGTCGCGGTTGGAACCGGCCTGCAATGTCATCAACCCTCCAGTGCGGTGGCGCAACTGCCCGACCCGGCGGCGCGTGCCGCCAAGCGGGAGCCTAACAGCGCACCTGCAGTCCGGCACTTCCGTCGCTACTGCCCACCGGCGATCTCCGCGCGCATCGCAACGGTCAATCGCTTGTACCGATGGGTATCGGGATCCAGGTACCAGGCGTTACGCGCCGGTTTGGGGATGCCTTGGGCGCGCAGCGGGCTGACCAGCGGCCGGCACGACGCCGACAGCGCCATCTTGGCGACCACGTGCACGATGTCGGGCGGATTGCCGACCACCAGATCCTCGAGCGCCTCGGACAGATCCGCCGATGGGATGCTGCCGCCGGGGCGCAATTGCAGCGCCGTGACGGCCAGTTGTCGCCCGTCGACCGGTACGCCGTAGGTCACCGCGAGGTCCACCGCATCGAGCCGGCTGACGGCGTCGTTGACGGTCGAGGCATAGACGAAGCCGCGTGCGGTGTCGATCACGGCGCCACGGTTGTCGACCTGCCAGTAGTCGCCGTCTTCGTCGCGGCGGAACAAGAACTCGGTGGACACCCAGGTGTCGGCGGGGGCGAACACGCCCCGCTTGATCGACGCCGTCGGGTCGATCGGGCCGCGCGGACGGGCGATCAGCACACCGACCTCGTTGGTGTCGGCCTTGCGCACGAAGCCGCGCTCGTCTTCGAGGATGAGGTTGTCCTCGGGGTCATAGGCCGCCAACTCGATCTCACCGCCGCCGGGCAGCGGTCGGCCCTTGCTGCCGATCTTGGCTCCGGACACGTTGGCCAGCACCGCCTGTCCGTCGGTGGTCGCGAAGAACTCCACCACCCGCGCCGGGGCGAACACGTCGATCACCCGGTTCCACAGCCCGGTCGGCATGCCCGAGCCGATGAACAACCGCACGGGATGGCTGCCCGTCAGCGAGAAGGCCGGGTCGTCGATCACGTCGCGCAGCATCGCCCAGGTGTAGGTCACCACGGTCACGCCGTATTGGCGGATCTCCTGGACGAACCGGTCGGGGCGCAGGCCCCGGGACAGCGCGATCCGCGACCCGCCGACGACGGCCCCGCCGAGCGCGACCAGCAGCCCGGACTGGTGGTGCAGCGGGGTCAGGCAGTAGACGGTGTCGCCGCGGCCGAGGTTGGCGGCCGAGGCGGTGCCGAACGCCGACAGCGCCCACCGGTAGTTGGTGATCTGGCGGGCGATCAGTTCCCCGTTGATCGAGCTGAACCCGATGAACGCCAGGTCACGGGCCAGCCCCGGATTGGGCCGGTACCAGCCGGGCAGGTCGACCATGTCGGGGTCGATCTTCTCCATATCGACAACGTTTGCGACGTCGTCAGATTCGGGCAGGTTCAGGTTCCGCGCCTCGCCGCCGCCGAGCACCAGCACCCGCATGTCCAGTTGCCGGGCGGCGTCCAGGTGGCTCGGGTCGGCGATGATCTCCGACACCGCGCCCAGCCGGGCCGCGGTCGGCAGGTCCGCATCGGGCGGCATGAGCACCGCGACCGCGCCCAGCCGCGACAACGCGGCGATCGCGACCAGCGCACTGGGTCGGGTCTCCATCAGCACGCCGACCCGCGCACCCTGGCGCACGCCGACGTCGATCAGACCGCGCACCACGTTGTCGATGCGGCGGTCCACCGCCTCGTAGGTGTGTACTCGGCCGTCGAACAGCAGGGCTTCGCCGTTGGGCGCGTCGCGGGCCTGCTCGGACATGATGCGGCCGAACGAGATCCGGGTGTGGTCGTTGATCTGGCCGAGCCGGGCCAGCCGGGGCAGTGTGCGCGCGGTCTCGATCGCCAGCGTGCGCGCCGACTTGTTGGCCGCCATCAGCGCATCGGCGGCCGACTGCGCCAAACCGAAGATCATCTCGGTGGCCGCCGCGGTGCTGTGCGCCACCCGGGAGCTGAGCGACACCCCGCTGGTGGAGGGGTCCTCGGGCTGCAGCGCCATCGGCGCGACACCGTCGGGCAGCTCGCCGGCGCCCTCGATCCACCTGACCCACTGCGCGACGGTCGGCCAGGTCTGGCCGGCCGCCTTGGATCCGACCACCAGACCGAAATGCCCTGCACGGATCAAGAATTCGTAGACGTCGGCTTTCGGGGCGGCGCGTTTGATGCCCCGTACGGAGGCCGGCTGGCCGATGTCGTCGACTTCGCCGACGACAGCCAGCACCGGACAGTCGATGTCGGACAGCGTGACCAGATCGCCGTGGATGGAGAAGCCGCCGCTCATCATCCGGTTGTGCGCGATGAACTGTTTGAGCAGCTCGGCGATCGCCGGTCCCGACCACGCGATCCAGCCTTCGGAGGCCAGGAAGCGCCGCTGTTGTTCGCGGGGCAGCAGCGCTTCGCGGTCGTGCAGTTGGCGCAGGAAGTCCAGCCGCGACTGCGCGGTCTTGAGCGGGTCCAGCATCTGAAATCCGGTGCGCGCCAACCAACCCGGGATGTCGATGCGGCTGAACACGTGGTCGGCCATGAAGTCCGCGGCCGCAGGCGCCAGGCTCGGCGGCAGGTTCATCGGCAGAGCGGCAAGGGTGTCGACCGGTGAGCCGAACGCGATGATGCTCGCAAGATCCTTGGAGCGGCGGTAGGCCGCGGTCTGGTAGGCGAACATGCCGCCCTGCGAGTAGCCGGCCAGATGGATGTCGCGACCGGTGACTTCCTTGACGGTGTCGATGGCCTCGCTCAGCGCGACGATGTGGTCGGCCAGGGTGCGGTCCATACCGCCTTCGACCTTGTCCGGAGAACCGAAGTCGATCACCCACGGGTCCAGGCCAGCCCGGTGCAGGATGCCGACGGCACCGTCGTCGCGGGTGACGTCCCACATGTCGGCCGACATCATCATCGGATGCACCATCAGCACCGGCGCTCCCGCCGGCTTTGCTCCGGGCCGGGCGTCGGGCGGAAAGTAGCGTCGCAGCCGGTACATCGGAACGCTTTGGATGATCTGGAACGGCGACGGCACCGAACCCGTCTCCAGGCCGCCGTAACGCAGCACTTCCAGGCCGTTTTGCGCGGTGGCCACCAGCCGGCCGACCGGCTTGGTTATCGCGGACAGGTCCACCACGCCCCACTCCCCTTCGCTAGTCCCCGTTGACCCGACAATCGCCGTGGTCATCATGGCATAGCTGTGGTGGTGCGCCGCTGTGATTGCCCGGCGGGATCAGCCGCGGTGAGCGATGGCGAACCCCGACGATTCGCGGCCGAAGACCAGCCGGCCGTCGCGCCACAGGGCCACGCCGACGTGTGCTCCGGCCGCGTTCGACCGGATCCGGCGCAGGGACGCCGTGAGCGGTCTGCCGACCTCGATCCGGACCTCACCCAGGCCCAGGACCCCAGCGGGGTTCGAAGCGATCAGGTCGATGCCCGTCGACAGCGGTGTCGAGCCGTCGCCGGCCAACGCGTGGGGCGCCGACTGCAACGACGACGGTAGATAATCCGAGCACAGCACATCACACAGGCCCGCCGCGACGGCGTCGGCGGCCAGCACGTTGCCGGAGGACGTCGACCGGCCGCGCAACGCGTTCGGCGCGCCGAGCACCACATGCATCCCGCGCTCGTGTGCCCGTCGCGCCGCGGCCATCGTCAGCGGAAACTCCGCCACCCGCGCGCCGAAGTCGAAGGCCTCGTCGATGTGTTCTGGAGTCCTGTCGTCATGGCTGGCGAGCGCGATGCCACGCTGGACGGCAAGCGCGGCGACCTGTTTGCGGCGATCGTCGACAAGGCCCAACCGTGTTGCGTCGACGCGGAACACCTCCTCGACCTCGGCCTCGGTGATGCCCCAATCCTGGGCGTAGAACCGGCGCGTCTCGGCGAGCGACGAGAACCTGCTGCGGGCAACCGTGGTCTCGATCATCGAGATCAAAGCCACCCGCGAGGATGCCGCCAACACGGTCTGCAGCGCGTCGAGCGCCCCGTCGTCGGTGAGTTCGACCCTGGCGTGAATCCGCCAGTCGCAGCACAGATCCGGGGCCAGCTTCTCGACGGCGGCGGCCAGCACCGCCGCGTCGGCGATGTCGATGCCCTTGCGCGGGGAGTGTTCGCAACGGACCGCGACGCACACGGTCGCGATGCCGGCAGCCGCGCATTCGGCATCCAGCACCGTGAGCACCGACTCGTGATCCAGCGCCACGGTCGCTCGGGGGTTTCTGCGCTGTACCAGGTTGTCCAGGTGCAGGTCCACCCCCGCGGGGACGAGGAACAGACCGTCGGACGGTGCGCCGTCGCCGATTTCCAGGATCGTGCCGTGTCTGTCGAGCACGACGGCCGCGTCCGCGATGACCGGCTTGCCGCCGCCGGGCACCACCGTCACACCGTCGATCACCGTCTGCGCCATTCGATTCCTCCTTCACGTAGCTCCCCGGTCGCGGTCGCGATCGATTCGAGCGGGCTGTCCGGGCCGGCGGTGGCGACGACCGCGGCTCCCCCGTCGATCAGGCGGCGCAGCCATCGCGTGAGGGGTTCGGGATCGGCGCACGCCGCGGGCTCGTCGAGCAGCACGAAAGGTCGTTGCGCAAGCAGCGCCGCCGCGAGCGCGACGGTCAGCCGATCCGACGCCCGGAGACGTCCGATCGGCACCGAGGCGAGGTTGGCGATGTGGAATCGCTCCAGCGCCGCGATGGCCGACGAGCGGTTGTCCCGTGCGGCTCTGGCGGCCGCGGCCGCGGCGGGCAACCGCGGTGCGGCCGCGAGGAACCCGTCGAACGACGCGATGTGGTGCGCGCGCAACCACGCCACCGTGCGGGCATCCGATGCGGTCAGGTTGACTTCACCGCGCCCGCCGAGCCGATAGGTCACGTGGCCGGCGTCGGCGCGGTACACCCCGGTCAGGCATCGCAGCAGCGTGGTCTTGCCGGATCCGGGCGGACCGACGATCAACGACAGACCGCCTCCGCGCACCGTCAACTGCACGTCGTCGAGCACGGCCGGCTGCCCGTCGAACCGCTTGCACAGCCCGGTGACGGCGATCTCGGCCGCTGCGCTCGCGGTCATGTCAGCCTCGACGAGACGAGCAGTTGGGTGTACGGGTGCTGCGGATCCTCCAGAACCTGCTCGGAGATGCCTTCTTCGACGATGCGGCCGTGGTGCAGAACGACGACGCGCGAAGCCAGCACGCGCACCGCGGCCAGGTCGTGCGATACGACGATCGACGCCGACCCGAGGCTCTGGGTGACGCGCTGAACGACGTCGAGCAGGTCGGCTTGAACCGACGGGTCAAGGCCGGTCGTCGGCTCGTCCAGCAGCAGCACCGTGGGCGGATCGACCAGGGCGCGCGCCAGCTGAACGCGCTGCTGCATACCGCCGGAGAACGTCATCAACGCGTCGGTGTGGCGCTCCTCGCGTAGGCCGAGCTCACCGAGGAGCTCGGTTGCCCGCCGGTGGATCTCGGCGAAGTTGCGCGCACCTCTGCCCAGAAGCCGCTCGGCGACGTTGGATTCGGCGGCCAGCCGGGGAGCCAGCCCGGCGGCCAGCGCATTCTGGTGCACCATCATCACCGCATTGCGCTGAATCGGTTGCCCGTCAACGCGAATCGATCCCGACTCAGGGCGAAGGTCGAGGTGAAGGCAGCGCAGCAGGGTGGTCTTGCCTGAACCGGACTCCCCGACCACACCGAGAACCTCATCGGGTCCGACGTCAAAGGTCACCTCGTGAACCGCGACGACCGTGCCGCAAGCCGAGCAGCGGTTGGTCCCGGCGCTCTCGCCGGTGAGCTCGACACAGCGTCCGCAGCCGGCGCCGAAGCGGTGCGTCAGATGGCGCACCGAGATGACCGGCTCGGGCGGAACCAGTACGTCGCGGTTCGGCCAGTTGGCGACGGCGTTGGAGGTCACGGCGCGGCCTCCTGGCATCGGATGCGGCACGCGTCGGTATCGCTGCAGCACCATCGGCCCTCGGCTGCCACCCGGTACGACGTTGAACTTCCGCACCGCCAACACGGGTGCTCCGCCCGCTCCGGCTCCAGCGGTCTGTCGTCGAACACCAGCGGCTGCACTTCGGTGAACGGCGGAAGCGCGGTCAGCCGCGCGCGCCGGCCGGCCCCGAGCAGGATCGGATGCGGCCTGTTGTCGAGGCGCAGAACGTCGTAACGCGGGATCGGGCTTGGACTCATCAACCGTGAACCGTCAACCAGCACAGGATGATCGGCGCCGGTGCGCGGGCCGCCCAGACATGCTTCGGCGTCGTAGAGGTCCAGCAAGGCCGGTGTGTAGTTCCGTTCGGCGTGGTGCCGCAGCGCTGCGACGTCGTCGGGCACGACGCGGCGCAACGGCTCGGGGTGGGGCACCTGCAGCACGAGCAGCTGGTCGGGTCGCAGCACCAACTCCGGTATGCGGTGCCGACTTTGGATGATCGTCGCCGCAGTGGTGCTCGTCGTCGCCTGGCAAGATGCCGACGTGCTGATCAGATCGCGCATTCCGACGGCGTTGGAGGACAGGTCGTCCCCCTGGTCGATGACCTTCACGACGTCGGTGGGCCCGACCAGCGACAGGGTGACCTGCAGACCGCCGCTGCCCCAGCCCCTGGCCACCGGCATCTCCCGTGACGCGAAAGGCACTTGCCAGCCCGGTATCGCGAGCGCCTTGAGGATCGCGCGACGGACGTTGCGTTTGGTGTCCTCGTCGAGATACGCGTAGGCCTGCCGGCGGCGGTGCGCGGCCGCCAGAGCCGCGACCGTCGGCGGGGATTCGTTGTTCATGACTGTGCCTTCCCGGCGACCTGAGCCAGATATGCGGTGAAGCTCGCGTAGTGCGGTAGCCGCAGGTGTTCGACGAATCCGTTGGTTGCCGGCCCGTCGGTGGCGGCGATGACGGTCTGTTCGTCGAACGTCACCGGTTCGCGCAGATCGCCGTCGGCCTGCATTGCGGCGTCGAGCAGTGCCAGTGAGATCGCCCGGCGTTCAACGGTTCCCAACGACGCACCCCATCCGGTCACCAGTGCCGGCCGTCCGTCGACGTCGGCGTCGAGGACCACCTCCACCTCGGTGATCGGTATCTCGGCAACCGCGCAAGGCGCCCCGCTGCGTGGGTGGGGCACCCTGATGACGGCCATCCCGACCGTCAGCTCCACCATGACCGCTTCCTGCCGGCGGCCCAGGATCAACGCGGCAAGCGCGACCAGGGCCCCGGTTTCGCCGCGCGCGAGCAGGGCCAGCCGGTTGGCCCGGGTGAACGGAGGCGTCATCACGGTTTGTGCGGGGTCCTCACCGTCACCGTCGGCAGCGGGAGGCGCCACCGCGGTGGCGTCGATCAGATCCCGTACTCGGGGCGTGGCGGCGCGGGTGGGTGCATCCGCCGCCGCTGTGGGTGGCCCGTGCTGTTCGGCCGCACCGACGACGGGCCGCTCGTCGGTCCAATCAATCTGGCGGGAAACGAGTTCAGGCGCCACGCCGAGCCATTGGCCCCCCGGTATCCGGGGGTAGGCCGATGACAGCCGGCGCACGATGGCGATGTCGTCGGCGCTCACCGGCAGCGCAGGCAGATGAGGTTGCGTCGCCGCCCACACCCGCAGCATGGACACCGCGTGCGCGGAGTCGCCGCGCGACTGATCCAGCGCGCGTCTGGCCGCCGCCAGTTCCCACAGGCCCGCCTCGGCGCACACCTGTTCCTCGAGCGCGCTGGTGTTGGTGCGGCTGCCGGGTTGCGCCGCTGCGCGTTGGGCGATGGCGCGTGCCGCGTCGAGCGCATCGTTTTCGTGCATGCTCGCATACATCAGGGCGCTCCCAGCGTGACGCTGCGGGGCAGCCCGATGACGCAGCTGCCCGCAACGAGCAGCAGATCGACGCCGCAGGGTGCGGCGGCGTTGGCCGCGGTGAAGGCGTGTACCGCAACGTCGTCCAGTGGAATCCACGCGGTGGCCTGCCCGTTGACACCCGGTCCCGTGAGCGAGACCGGCTGCGGTTCTGCCTCGGTGGCGATCACCAACGTCGCTCCCTGCTCGGGAACGAGGCTGCTGCCCCGCCGCGAGCGCGCGATCGCGTCGGCCGCAGCGCCGTGCACCAGCACCCAGTCGGCGTCGGCGACGTCGCCGTGTCGGGCGCCGGTGTCCACCATGACCGCGGCAGCCACCTGACGCGCGGTGTGCCCGCCCGTAACGCCCAGTGTCAGCCCACGATCGAGTAACGCCAGCAGAACCGCTGCGGCACTGTCGAGTTCGGTATGACCAGAGATGCGTGGCACGCAGGCAAGCTCGATCGGGGCGCCCGGTGCGCACATCGCCCGCATGCACGCCAGGAACGTCGTGCGTCCATCGTGCACCGGATCCCACCTCACGGTTCGTCCAGCGTCGTCATCGCCACCAAGTCGGCGCGTTCGCTTCGGCGTCGTGCGTGCTGATGCTGTGCCGACCGGCACAGCTGCTGCACGCGGGCCGCAAACGGTCCACCCCGTTCGCACTCGGCGTCACAGATCGCCGCCGCCACCGCGCCGGCCAGGTCGTGGCCCACCCGTAGCCCGTCACCACGAACCCCGTCGACCGCAACGGTGCACCGGGTCAACGCGACATGGCCGAGCACGACCGTGGTGTCGCCGGATCCGCTCACGTTGACGCGTACCGGAGCGCTCACCGATTCGGGCCCGCGGGTGACCGACACCTCGATGCCGGCGGCCAGGATCTCGTCGGCAAGCGCCTCGAGCGCCTGCGCGTCACCGGCCGCCAGCGACTCGTACCGGTCTTGGGCTCTCATGTCAGATCCACCGTGAACTGGACACGGTCGCCCCTGAATCGGTGCTGTACCAACGCCACCGGATCGCCATCCTGGTCGACGTTGAGCCCGCGCATCTCCAACATCGCGGCGCCGACCCTGATGTGCAGGTGTTCGGCCTCAGCCGGTTCGGCCAAACCGCACGAAAAGGTGCGATAGGCACGCTGCATCCGCACCCCGTGGCGCCCGAGCAGGAAGTCGAACAGCGATGTCTGTCCTTTCCATTCGTCGGCGAGCCCAGGGAATCGTTCGGCGCCGATGGAGGTGACCGAAAGTGACCATGGTTGATCGTCGACATATCGCACCGTGGTGCACATCAAGAGCTTTCCCGGTGTGCGCAGCTCCTGCGCGGTCTTGCTCTGCCTCACGAGGTCTTTGGAGAGCAGGCGGATGGTCACCTGATGGCCCAGTTGGCGCATGCTGTGGGTGAAGCTCGCGTCGCGGCCGGCGGAGATGTCGTAGCGCACCACGGGTGAGGCGACGAAAGACCCCTTGCCGTGCACGGTTTCGATCAGCCCTCGTCGGCTGAGCTCGTTGAGCGCGCGCCGGACGGTGAGGCGGTTGACGTCGAACTGCTGCGACAGCTCGGCTTCGCTCGGTAACCGGTCCCCCGGCCGCGCAGCCTCGATCAGCTGTGTCTCCAGCAGGTCGCTGAGCTGCCGATAGATCGGGCGCTCGGCGTATCGGTTGATCACCTCGAGAAGGTTGCTCATGCCCGCTCCACCTCTCCGAGGACGCGCCGGCGGATGGCTGCCGAAACCCGTTCGAAGACAACGACGACCGCGAGGATCGCCAGGATGATCGTGGCCGCCTCGTCGTAGCGCAGCAGCGTCATCGAGGTGGCCAGCTCGATGCCGATGCCGCCCGCTCCGACCAAACCGAGCACCACCGACGAGCGCGCCGAGGACTCCAGCGCAAACATCGAGGTGGTGACGAATGACGGCAAGCACGCCGGTATCACGCCGCCGACAAGGACACCGGCGCGTGGCGCGCCCAACGCCCGCAGCCCTTCGATCCGTCCCGGTTCGATGTCCTCGATGCTTTCGGCGAAGAACCGTCCGCAGAAGCCCATCACGTCGACCGCGATCGCGAGCACCCCTGCTTCCGGGCCGAGCCCCACCGCGATCACGAAGATCAGGCCCCAGACCAGGTCCGGAATCGTTCTGCTGACGGTGATCACGGCTCGGCTCAGCGCGTACAGCGACCAGTGCGGTGTGGTGTTGCGTGCAGCCAGTACCGCGAGGGGCAAGCTGAGCGTCACACCGATGATCGTGCCCAGCAGCGCCATTTCAATGGTGACCAGCAGCGCCTTGAGCACCGGACCGATCCGGTTGGTGTCGGGTGGAACGGCGTCGTCGAGGAACTCGCCGAGGCGAAAAACCCCGGACGCCAACGAATCAGGACGGATGGTCGCACCTTGCGTCCAGCCGTGTACCAACAATCCGCCGATGATCAGCACGATGACCAGCGTCATCAGGCTCGGGCGCCGCATCCGCGCGGGTGAAGCGGTTCCCACCCGTGCCGCACGGGTCGTCGTACTCACCGCACCGCCTCGGTGTAGACCGAATGCAGCTGTGCCGCATCGCACTCCCGTGCTGCACGGTCCAATTCCACCGCACCGTTTCTCAACCCGACGACCCGATCGGCGTATCGCAGCGCCAGGTCGATCTGGTGCAGCGCCACAACGACAGTGACGCCCCGTTCGGCTGCGATGGCGCACATCAGGTCCATCACCGCGTTCGCAGACGCCGGATCGAGGCTGGCCACCGGTTCGTCGGCCAAGATGACCCGCGGCTGTTGCATGAGCATCCGCGCGATGGCCACCCGTTGCTGCTGTCCGCCGCTGAGTGTCTCGACGCGGCGGCCCGCTGAAGCTGCCAGGCCCACCCGGTCCAGCGACTCCATCGCCTGTGTCCGCACCCGATGTGGCGCCGTGAGCGGCCACGCGCACCGTGAACCGTACCGGCCCATCGCCCCGTGAATCACGTTGTGGAACACGGTCAGCCGTGGAATCAGGTGGAAGCGCTGGAACACGAAGCCGACGTCTTGCCGGATCGCACGCAGGGTCCGCCGCGACGCTTTGGTCACGTCGGCGCCGCCGATCGTGATGGTGCCCTCGGCGGGTTCGACGAGCCTGACGAGACACCGTAGCAGCGTCGACTTACCTGCCCCGTTGGTGCCGATCAGCGCGACGGTCTGCCCGTCCGGAATGACGAGGTCGACGCCGGAAAGTGACACCGCGCCGTTACGGCGGTAGCGCACAGACAGATTCGACACGCTGATAGCCGTTTCGGTGACCGCGGGCGCCGCGGTGATGCGCGTCAGGGATGCGACCACGTCAGTCGCCGAGGAACTGGGAGAAGTCGTTCACGCCGACGGCCCGGTACATCGAACGGACTTCGTCGTAGTCCTTGTCGGTGACGTCGACGAGCTTCGCGTTCTCGTACTTCGCGTTGTCCTTGCCCTCCAGCAGCGCCGGCAGCAGCGTGTCGAAGTGGTCGTGGAACGTTTCGCGGATCGTGGTCACGGTCTGCTCGTCGAGCCCCTGGCGCGCCATCAGCAGATCGGGCGGCAGGACCGGACCCTCGGCGATCACCCGGTATTGCGACGGGTCGTCGTCGGCCATGAACTCCTCGTAGTCGTGATAGCCGATGCCGACCGCCTCGACGTCGCCGCGCTTGAGGGACTGGTGCACGGTGTCGCCGACCGTGAGCACCTCGACGTCGGTGCCCGGCGTGAGGCCCGCGTCGACGAGCATCTGCGACGGGCCGAGGTGTCCGCTGGTGGAGCCCACGTCGCTCATCGCGACCTTCTTGCCGCGCAACTGGTCCAGCGCGGTGATGCCGCTGTCGGCGGTGGTGTAGACGGTCGAGCGGTAGCCGTCGCGCTCGATGGCCACGATCGGCTCGGCGTCGGTCTTCTCATGGATCACGACGTACTCGGCAGGGCCGGTGAACACCACGTCCACCCGGTCGGCCTGCAGCGCGGCGGCGGCCGCGGTGCGATCGTTGACCGCGAAGAAGTCCAGCGTGAGGCCGGACTGTTTCTCGAACTCCGCCTTGAACGCGCCGAACTCGCGCTGAAGTTCCTCGAGTCCCTGCAGGTCGGTCACCGCCAGGCGCACCGTGCCGGGTTGGCTCGTGTCCGATGATTCACTGCTGCAACCCCCGCTCAGCGCCGCAGCAGCCAGCACCGCCACGGCACCCGCGATCAACCCGCGTGCAGACATCGATTCCCCATCTCGTCGCTTTTTCTGTTGGCATCTAGTTGTCTAGATGAGAACGGGGAACTGCGGGTTAACGCCGATCGACGGGCGACGCAATGTCGGATGGCGAGCCGCATATCATCGCGGCTGATGCCGAATCTGATCAACATCGAGCGCGCCACCGTCAGCTACGGCACCCGCACCTTGCTCGACGGGGTCAGCCTGGGCATCGACGAAGGCGACGCGATCGGCGTCGTCGGCCGCAACGGCGACGGCAAGACCACGTTGCTGCAGGTGCTCACGTTGGCGCGGCCGCCCGACTCGGGCCGCGTCACGCACACGTCGGGCCTGTCGGTGGGCTATCTGCACCAGGCCGACGACTTCGTCGGCACCACCGTGCGCGACGTCATCGTCGACGGCCGCCCCGACCACGTCTGGGCGGCCGACCCGCACACCCGCGATGTCGTCACCCATCTGCTCTCCGGCGTCGCACTGGACAGCGAGGTCGCCCGGCTGTCCGGCGGTGAGCGGCGCCGGGTCGCGCTGGCCGAGGTGTTGATCGCCGGGCACGACGTGCTGGTGCTCGACGAGCCGACCAACCACCTCGACGTCGAGGTGATCGGTTGGCTGGCCGGGCATCTCACCGCGCGGCGCGCCAAGGCGCTGGTGGTCGTCAGCCACGACCGCTGGTTCTTGGATGCGGTCTGCTCCAGAACCTGGGAGGTGCATGACGGCACCGTCGACGGCTACGACGGTGGCTACGCCGCCTACGTGCTGGCCCGTGCCGAGCGGATGCGGCTGGCGGCCGGGGTGGAGGCGCGCAGGCAGAACCTGATGCGCAAGGAACTGGCCTGGCTGCGGCGTGGCCCGCCGGCGCGCACATCGAAACCCAAGTTCCGCATCCAAGCGGCCAACGAGCTGATCGCCAACGAACCGCCCCCGCGCGATTCTCTTGTGCTGCAACGCTTTGCCACCACCCGGTTGGGTAAGGACGTTTTCGACCTGCATCGGGTGCGGCTCGAGGTCGGCCCGCACGTGATCCTGGACCGGATCAACTGGTCCATCGGGCCGGGCGCGCGCATCGGGTTGGTCGGCGTCAACGGCACCGGCAAGACGTCGGTGCTGCGGCTGCTGGCCGGGCAGCTGCAACCGACGTCGGGCACCGTCAAGCGCGGCGCGACGCTGCGGATCGGTTACCTCAGCCAGGCGTTGCTGGACGTGGACGGTTCTGCGCGGGTGCTCGACGCGGTCGAAAACCGGCGCCGGGTGGCCGAATTGGCCGGCGGTCGGGAGATCAGCGCCGACACGTTGCTGCGCGACTTCGGGTTCACCGGTGACAAGCTCACCGCCCGCGTCGGCGAGCTCTCCGGCGGCGAGAAACGCCGGCTGCAGTTCCTGCGGCTGCTGCTGGACGAACCGAACGTGCTGCTGCTCGACGAGCCGACCAACGACCTCGACATCGACACCTTGACCGTCATCGAGGACTACCTCGACGGCTGGCCAGGCACGTTGATCGTGGTCACCCACGACCGGTACTTCCTCGAACGCGTCAGCGACGTCACCTACGCGTTGACCGGCGGCGGCCGGTGCGACCTGCTGCCCGGCGGCATCGAGCAGTATCTGGCCGACCGGGCCGCGGCGGCTGCGCCGGCGGATCGTGCCGAGCCGCCGCGCGGCGAGTCCGCGGCGGCGCGCGAACGCCGCACGGGCAAGGAGATGGCCCGTATCGAGGGCCAACTGGAGAAGCTCGAAGCCCGCGTCGACGAGTTGCACCTGGCCATGGCCGAAGCGGGCGCCGACCACGTGCGGGTCGGTGAGCTCAACACCGAGCTGCAGGAGCTGGTGGCGCGTCGAGAGGCGTTGGAAGAGGCCTGGCTGGCTGCCGCCGAGGACACGTAGTGTTGGTTCATGAACAGCAGATCAATAGGCGCGACCGCCCTTGTGGGAGCTGTTCTGCTCCTGCCCGGATGCGGGTCCTCCGATGAGCCCCAGTCCACGGTGACGGTCACCGAACCGGCCCCGGTCGCCACGACGTCGCCCAACGCCCCCACCACCGAACAGCAGGCGCCCCAGACCGGGGCGGCCGCACCCGCTCGCCCGGCGCGTGATCAGTGCGTGCGCATCGAACCCGCCCCGGACGGGCGCTACCAGGTGTTCGACGCGGGTTCGGCCGTCGTCACGTTCGCCGACGGCCGGCTGAGTTTGGAGTCGGCGACTCCGGCGGACGGCTGGACGCACCGGGTCGACGACCAGGAACCCGAGGAGGTCGAGATCGCGTTCCGCAGAGACGCCGAGGAACTCGACCTCGAGCTCGAAGTCGACGACGGCCGCCTGGAAGTCAAGATCTGCAACGACGGCGACTAGGTATCGATCACTCGCGACACAAACCCGAGCTGGTCGGCGAGCACCTGCCTGCGGATGTCGTCGCGGTAGAAGTCGAAATGCGCATACGGGTAGGTGCGCAGCTCGGCGCGCGGTGCCTGTTCGGCGAGCTGCGCAGCCTGCGGCGCCTGGGTTTCCTTGTCGTGCTTGCCGATACATATCAGCGTCGGGGCAGCCACGAACCGGGCGTGATCGCCGGGTTTGTAGCGCCACATGTCCAGTAGCGACCGTGGGGCGACCTCGTTGCGCCAGGTGGCGCTGGTCAACCCGTCGATGGTCTGCTGGGCCTCTGCGCTGGCCATCACGGCGAGCTCACCGGGCAGGCCGACCTGTTTGACGTAGGACGGTGACAGGTGCAGTGCGCCGCGGACGGCATCGACCACCATGGCCTTGAGCAGCCGCAGGGTCGCCGCGGTGGAGCGTCCCTCGACCTTCCTGGGAAAGCCGTTGTACGGAATCTGGGCGATCACCGCGGCGATACGCGGATCGCGTGCGGCGGCCGTGATCACGTGTCCCCCGCCCAGCGACGTTCCCCACAGCACGATCCGGTCGGGGTCCACGCCGGGGTGTCGGCGCACGTAGGCCACCGCGGCGGCGATGTCGTCGAGCTGACCGGCGATGTGGACCAGTTGTCGTGGCAGGCCGGAACTTTCACCGAGGTTGCGGTAGTCGAAGGTCAGCACCAGATGTCCGGCCGCGGCGGCGTCTTCGGCGTTGGCCGTGAACGCCGGGGTGTCCTGGGTGCCGCCGAACCCCTGACACATCACGATGCAGGTGCGCGGGTCGGCGGCTTGGTCACCGTAGAGATAGCCGACGCACGTCTCGCGGCCGGACTCGAAGGTGATCCGCGCGGTCATCTCCCCAACTGTAACCGCAGCCGGTCCGCGGTCGTCCGCACGACGTCGAGCTGCTTGGCCACCTGAGCCGGCGCCGTGCCGCCGCGGGCATCGCGTGAGTTCACCGAGCCGTCGATGCTGAGGATCTCCCGGACCTCCGGGGTGAGCTGCGGATGGATGGCGGCGAGCTCGTCGTCGCCGAGCGCTTCCAGGCCGACGCCGCGCGCCTCCGCGGCGCGCACCGCTGCGCCCGCGGCTTCATGGGCGGTTCGGAACGGAACGCCCTGGCGCACCAGCCATTCCGCGACATCGGTGGCCAGGGTGTAGCCCAGCGGCGCGATTTCGGCCATCCGGTCGACGTCGAAGCGCAGGGTGGCGACCAGGCCGGCCATCGCGGGCAACAACAGCTCCAGCTGTGCGACGGAGTCGATCACCGGCTCCTTGTCCTCCTGCAGGTCCCGGTTGTATGCCAGCGGTAGGGCCTTCAGCGTGGCGAGCAGACCAGCGAGGTTGCCGATCAGCCTGCCGGATTTGCCGCGCGCCAGCTCGGCGATGTCGGGGTTCTTCTTCTGCGGCATGATCGAGCTGCCGGTCGACCAGGCGTCGTGCAGCGTGACGTAGCCGAATTCGGTTGTGCTCCAGAGGATGATGTCCTCGGCGAGCCGCGACAGGTCGACGGCGATCATGGCGAGCACGAACGCCGCCTCCGCGGCGAAATCGCGGGATGCGGTCGCGTCGATCGAGTTGTCGGCGGCCGCGTCGAACCCCAGTTCGGCGGCGACGGCGTCGGGGTCCAGACCCAGCGACGAGCCCGCGAGCGCCCCGGATCCGTACGGGGATACCGCGGTGCGCTTGTCGAAGTCGGCGAGCCGGTCGACGTTGCGCAGCAGCGGATGGGCGTGGGCGAGCAGGTGGTGTGCCAGCAGCACAGGCTGAGCCGACTGTAGATGCGTCTTACCGGGCATGATCGCGCTCGGGTGTGCCTCGGCCTGGGCGGCCAACGCGTCGACGACTGCGAGCACGCCGTCGGCGACACGGCGGACCGCGTCGCGCAGCCACATCCGAAACAGCGTGGCCACCTGGTCATTTCGCGACCGTCCCGCGCGCAGCCGGCCACCAAGCTCGGGGCCCACCCGGTCGATCAGGCCGCGTTCCAGCGCGCCGTGCACGTCCTCGTCGGTGGGCAGTGGCACAAAGCTGCCGTCGGCGACGTCGGCGGCCAGGTTGTCCAGCCCGGTCAGCAGCCCGTCGCGCTGCTCTGCGGTCAGAAGATCGGCGTTGAACAGCACCTGGACGTGGGCCTTCGAGGCCTGGATGTCGTAGGGCGCCAGCACCCAGTCGAAATGCGTGGACTTGCTCAGCGCGGCAAGCACATCTGACGGGCCGTCGGCGAACCGGCCGCCCCACAGCGAACCCTCGTTGGTGCTCACTCGACGGCTCGCGAGCGTGCGGAAACTCTCGATTCTGCGCGGCGTGTCGCCCTCAGACACGCACGCTCGCGCTGATGGGGGGTCATGGGGTCAGGTCCCGGCGCGCGGCGATGCTCGACGACAGGCCGTGGATCTGCACGAACCCGCGGGCCGCGGACTGGTCGAAGGTGTCACCCTCGTCGTAGGTGGCCAGGTTGAAGTCATACAGCGACTCCTGGCTGCGCCGGCCGTTGACCGCGATGTGCCCGCCGTGCAACACCATCCGGATCTCACCGGACACCCGTTCCTGCGTGTTGGCGACAAACGCCTCCAGCGCGGTCTTCAGCGGCGAGTACCACAGGCCGTCGTAGACCAGCTCGCCCCACTTGCGGTCGGTGCCGCGCTTGAACCGGCCGAGTTCGCGTTCCAGCGTCACGTGCTCGAGTTCGGTGTGCGCGGTGATCAACACCATCGCGCCCGGCGCCTCGTAGATCTCGCGGCTCTTGATACCGACCAGCCGGTCCTCGACGACGTCGAGCCTGCCGACGCCCTGCTCGCCGGCGCGGCGGTTGAGCTCCTCGATGGCCTGCAGCACGGTGACCGAACGACCGTCGATGGACACCGGCACCCCGCGCTCGAAGCCGACGATCACCTCGTCGGGGGTGCTCCAGTTGAGCGTCGGGTCCTCGGTGTACTCGTAGACGTCCTTGGTCGGCGCATTCCACAGGTGCTCGAGGAAACCGGTCTCCACGGCCCGGCCCCACACGTTCTGGTCGATCGAAAACGGCGACCGTTTGGTGACGTTGATCGGGATCGCGTTCTCCTCGGCGAACGCGATGGCCTTCTCCCGCGTCCACGCGTAGTCGCGGACCGGCGCCAGCACCTCCAAATCCGGTGCCAGAGACGCGAATCCGACCTCGAACCGGACCTGGTCGTTGCCCTTACCGGTGCAGCCGTGCGCGACGATACCGCCGCCGTGCTCGCGCGCCGCGGCCACCAGATGCTTGACGATCAGCGGCCGGCTCAGCGCCGAAACCAGCGGATAGCGGTCCATGTAGAGGGCGTTGGACTGGATGGCGGGCAGACAGTACTGTTCGGCGAACTCGTCGCGGGCGTCGACGACGACGGCTTCCACCGCGCCGCAGTCCAGCGCCCGCTGCCGGACCACCTCCATGTCCTCGCCGCCCTGGCCGAGGTCGATCGCCACGGCGACCACCTCGCGGCCGGTCTCCTTGCCGATCCAGCTGATCGCCACCGAGGTGTCCAGACCACCGGAATACGCCAAGATGACGCGCTCGGACCCCGGTTGTGGCATACCTAATCTCCTCCTAGTTGGATACTTTCAAGCTTCTTCGCCACCTGGGCTCCCGTCATCGGCTCGCGCGCGACCACCAGGATGGTGTCATCCCCGGCGACGGTGCCGACCACGTAGGGCAGCGCGGCGCGATCCATCGCGCTGGCGAGATAGTGCGCCGCACCCGGCGGCGTACGCAGGATCGCCAGGTTGCCGCTGGCGTCGGTGGACACCAGCAACTCGGCCAGCAGGCGGGAAACCCGTTCGGTGCCACCGGAGACGCCGCGCACCGGGCTGCCGTCCTCGGGTACGACGTACACGCCGACGCCGCCGTGGGCGCCGCGCAACTTGACCGCACCGAGGTCCTCGAGGTCGCGCGACAGCGTCGCCTGCGTCACCTCGATGCCCTCGTCGGCCAGCATCGCGGCGAGCTCGGTCTGGCTGTGCACCGATTGCGACGACAGGATCGCGATGATGCGGGCCTGCCTGCCGGCCCGGGTGGCCGCCGACGTCATGGCCGGTCCTGTTCCAGCAGCCACACCAGCAGCGCCTTCTGGGCGTGCAGCCGGTTCTCGGCCTCGTCCCACACCGCGCTGTGCGGGCCGTCGATCACCTCGTCGGTGATCTCGTGGCCGCGGTGCGCCGGGAGGCAGTGCAGCACAATGGCGTTCGGGTCGGCAAGGTCGAGCAGCTCGGCGTTGACCTGGTAGGGCTGGAACGGCCCGACGCGGTCGAGGCCGTCGTCCTCCTGTCCCATCGACGTCCAGGTGTCGGTGACCAGCACGTCGACGCCGTCGGCGGCGCCGCGGGCGTCGTCGGTGACCGTCACCGTCGCACCGCTCTGCGCCGCCCGTTTCTCGGCGGCCGCAACAAAGTCCGGGTGCGGCTCGAACCCGCTCGGCGCGGCGATCGTGACATGCACACCCGCGGTCACCCCGCCCAGCATCAGCGAATGGGCCATGTTGTTGGCGCCGTCACCGAAATAGGACAACCGCAGCCCGGCCAACGTGCCCTTGCGCTCGGCCAGCGTCTGCAGATCGGCGAGCACCTGGCAGGGGTGGAACTCGTCGGAGAGCGCGTTGACGACGGGTACGGTCGCCCCCGAGGCCATCGCGGTCAGCCGGTCTTGAGCGAAGGTGCGCCACACGATCGCGTCGACGTAGCGCGACAGCACCCGGCCGGTGTCCTGCAGCGTCTCGTCGCGGCCGAGTTGGGTGTTGCGCCCGTCCACCACGACGGCGTGCCCGCCGAGCTGGGCGATGCCCATCTCGAACGAGAACCGGGTGCGGGTGGAGTTCTTGTCGAAGATCACCGCCACACCGCGCGGGCCCTCCAGCGGACGGTGTTTCACCGGGTCGGTTTTCAGCTCGGCCGCCAACGCGAGCACCTGCGCCTGCTCGTCGGGCGTCAGATCGTCATCCCGCAGGAAATGCCGGGTCATGACGCGGCTTCCGCGGCGGTGTCGAGCACCGCGGGCAGCGCTCCGAGGAACGCGCCGACCTGCTCTTCGGTGATGACCAGCGGCGGAGCCAGCCGCACCACATCGGGCGCCGCGGCGTTGATCAGAAAGCCGGCGTCGCGCGCGGCCGCCTCGACGGCCTTGGCCGCCGCCGAGGTGAGCACGACCCCGCACAACAGGCCGCGCCCGCGCACGTGATCGACCAACGGGTGCCCCAGTTCCTCGATGCCCGAGGTGATCGTCTTGCCGAGCACGTCGGCGCGGCCGGCCAGGTCCTCGTCGGCCAGCACCCGCAGCACCGCCAGCGCGGCCGCGGTGCACACCGGGTTGCCGCCGAACGTGCTGCCGTGCAGACCCGGGGTCATCAGCTCGGCGGTGGCGCCCACCGCGATGCACGCCCCGATCGGCAGGCCACCGCCGAGGCCCTTGGCCAGCGTCACGACGTCGGGCACGATGCCGTCGTGCTGATGCGCGAAAAACGTTCCGGTGCGACCCATCCCGGTCTGCACCTCGTCGAGCACCAGCAGCGCCCCGTGCTCGGCGGTGATCTCGCGGGCGGCCACCAGGTAACCGGCCGGCGGCACGACCACGCCGCCCTCCCCCATGATCGGCTCGAGGAACACCGCGGCGGTGTCCGCATCGACGACGCGGGCCAGCGCGTCGACGTCGCCGAACGGCACGTGGGTCACGTCGCCGGGCAGCGGTGCGAACGGGGCCTGTTTGGACGGCTGACCGGTCAGCGCCAGCGAGCCCATCGTGCGGCCGTGGAAGGCACCTTGGGCGGCAACGAGTTTGGTGCGCCCGGTGAGCCGGGTGAGTTTGAAGGCCACCTCGTTGGCCTCGGTGCCCGAATTGCAGAAGAACACCTTCGCCGGTCCGGCGCCCAGCAGCCCCACCAGCGCCTCGGCCAGCGCGACGCCGGGTTCGGTGGCA
This sequence comes from Mycolicibacterium pulveris, assembly GCA_050205315.1. Lineage (GTDB taxonomy): Bacteria > Actinomycetota > Actinomycetes > Mycobacteriales > Mycobacteriaceae > Mycobacterium > Mycobacterium pulveris_A. The sequence goes on from JBNMRA010000020.1 coordinate 25,517, forward strand.
TACAGGTTCGAGGTGTGGCCCAGCGTGTTGAGCTGGCGGGTGACCGCCTCGATCACCGCGGGATGGCGGTGCCCGAGGATGTTGACCGCGATGCCGCCGAGCAGATCCACATACGACCTGCCGTCGGCGTCGGTCACCACCGCGCCGTCACCGCTGACCAGCGCGAGCGGCGGAGTGCCGTAGTTGTTCATCATCACCGTCTGCCATCTGTCCAGTAGCGTCACGCTGGTATCACCTTGGTTCCGGTCCCCTCGTCGGTGAGCAGTTCCACCAGCACACAGTGTTTGACGCGACCGTCGATGACGTGCGCGCTGGGCACACCGCCTGACACGGCCCGCATGCAGGCCTCGATCTTGGGCACCATGCCCGTCTGCAGGGTCGGCATCAGTCCGGTGAGCGTGGCGGTGTCGATTTCGCTGACCAGCGAATCGCGGTCGGGCCAGCGGGTGTAGAGGCCTTCGACGTCGGTGAGCACCACCAGCTTCTCCGCGCCGAGCGCCTCGGCCAGCGCGGCGGCGGCGGTGTCGGCGTTGATGTTGTACACGACGCCGTCGCTGTCCGGGGCGATCGTGGAGACCACCGGAATTCGGCCCGCGGTGATGAGGTCGCGCAGCGCGTCGGCGTCGACGCGTTCGACGTCGCCGACCAGGCCGATGTCGGTGGCCACGCCGTTGACCGTCACGTTGCGCCGCACGGCGGTGAACAGCTGCGCGTCCTCACCGGTGATGCCGACCGCGTACGGGCCGTGCGCGTTGATCAGGCCGACCAGCTCGCGGCCGACCTGGCCGAACAACACCATCCGCACCACGTCGAGCACCTCGGGTGTGGTGACCCGGAAGCCGCCCTTGAAATCGCCTTCGATACCGAGCCGGTTGAGCATCGTGGTGATCTGCGGTCCGCCGCCGTGTACGACGACGGGATAGATCCCGCAGTTGCGCAGGAAGACCATGTCGGCGGCGAACGCCGCCTTCAGCACGTCGTCGGTCATCGCGTTGCCGCCGTACTTGACCACCACGATCTTGCCGTGCATCTGCTTGAGCCACGGCAGCGCAGCCGCCAAAACCTGTGCCTTGAGCGGAGTTTCGATGCTCATGAGCTGTACGCCGAGTTCTCTTCGACGTATGCGTGCGACAGGTCGGTGGTGCGGACACCGGCCTGACCGGTACCGAGGCCGAGGTCGACGCTGACTTCGATCTCCTCACCGGACAGGTCGACCTCGCGGGCGCCGGGCAGCCCCGTCAGCTCCGCGCACACCGGAAAGCCATTGAACGACACCGTGATCCGCTCAGGCTCGAGGGTGAACGGGGCCATGCCGACGGCGGCCAGCACGCGACCCCAGTTCGGGTCGGAGCCGAACAACGCGGTCTTGACCAGGCTGTCGCGGGCGACGATGCGCGCGACGGTCAGCGCATCGGCCTCCGACGCCGCGCCGGTCACCGAAATCCTGATGCGCTTGGTCACCCCTTCGGCGTCGGCCTGAAGTTGCCGGCACAGGTCGTCGCACACCCGCAGCACCGCGTCGTCGAGATCGCGCTGGCTCGGGGTGATCGCGCTGGCACCCGAGGCCAACAGCAGCACCGTGTCGTTGGTCGAACAGCTGCCGTCGATGTCGAGGCGGTCGAACGTCTGCGCGGCGGCCTTGCGCAACGCCGCGTCGAGTGCGGTCGCGTCGGCGACGGCGTCGGTGGTCAGCACGCACAACATCGTCGCCAGCGACGGCGCGATCATGCCTGCCCCCTTGGCCATGCCGCCGACCGTCCAGTTGTCGGGATGATGCAGCGCCACCTGTTTGGGCACGGTGTCGGTGGTCATGATCGCGCGCGCGGCTTCTTCGCCGCCGGTGAGCCCGCCCGCCATCTCGTGCACGACCTCGGTGACTCCGGGCAGCAGCTTGTCCATCGGCAGCCGGTCACCGATCAGCCCGGTGGAGCAGACGGCGACCTCGATCGCACCGGTTTCGGTGCCCCAGTCCGACAGCGCGGCCGCGACCGCCTCGGCGGTGGCGTGGGCGTCCTGAAACCCCTGCGGTCCGGTGCAGGCGTTGGCGCCGCCGGAGTTGAGGATGACCGCGCGCAGCCGGCCGGTGGTGAGCACCTGCTGTGACCACAGCACCGGCGCCGCTTTCACCTGGTTACGGGTGAACACCCCCGCGGCCGCGTAGTCGGGGCCCTCGTTGAACACCAGCGCCAGGTCCAGCGCGCCGGATGCCTTGATACCGGCGGCGATTCCGGTCGCGCGGAAACCCGCCGGGGCGGTGACCCCTTGGGTGCGCACGATCCGGCTCTGGGTCGAGGTACCGGTCACGGCGCGACACCGACGATCGAAAGGCCTTCGGTCTCCGGCCAGCCCAACGCGAGGTTCATCGACTGCACGGCCGCACCGCCGGTGCCCTTGACCAGGTTGTCGATCGCGGCGATGGCGATGAACGTGTGGGCATCCTCGTCCAGGGCGATACCCAGCTGCGCGGCGTTGCTGCCGAGCACCGAGCCGGTCTTGGGCAGCTGCCCCTCGGGCAGCAGGTGCACGAACGGCTCACCGCCGTAGGCCTTTTCGTAGGCGGCCCGAATCTGCGAGAGCGGCGCGCTGGTGCGTGCGGTGCAGGTCGCCAGGATGCCGCGTGAGGCCGGAATCAGCACGGGCGTGAACGATACGGTGACGTCCTTGTCGGTGACGCATTTGAGCCCCTGGACGATCTCGGGGGTGTGGCGATGCTTGCCGCCGACGTTGTAGGCGCGCGCCGAACCGATCACCTCAGAGCCGAGCAGGTCGGTCTTGGCGGCCCGGCCCGCACCGGAGGTGCCGCTGACGGAGACGACGGTGATCGCGGGGTCGATGAGGTCCTCGGCGACGGCGGGCCACAGCGCCAGCAGCGCGGCGGTCGGATAGCACCCGGGTACGGCGATGCGCGTCGCGCCGTGCAGTCGGTCTCGCGCCCCGGGCAGTTCGGGCAGCCCGTAGGGCCAGCTGCCCGCGTGCGCGCAGCCGTAGAACCGTTCCCATGCGCCTGCGTCGGTGAGCCGGAAATCGGCGCCGCAGTCCACGATCAACACCTCCGGCCCGAGTTGGTCGGCCAGCGCCGCGGAGTGCCCGTGCGGCAGCGCGAGAAAAACCACGTCGTGGCCGCTGAGCACCTCTTTGTCGGTGGCCTCCAACACCCGGTCGGCGAGCGGCAACAGGTGCGGATGGTGTTCAGCCAGCGACGTGCCAGCGCTGGCCGCGGCCGTCACTGCGCCGATGCTCAGCCGCCCGTCGGCGTAGGCGGGGTGACCCAACAGCAGCCGCAAAATCTCTCCGCCGGCGTATCCGCTGGCACCGGCCACAGCCACAGAAACCATGCAGGCAATTCTGCATGGTTATGCATACCTATGCAAATCCATTATCAGCGGCGCAGCACGGCACCGACGCGGGTGGCCGCCGCCTGCACCGCCGCCTCACGCGCGGCGCTGGCCTCGTCCTCGGTGAGCGTGCGGTCAGGCGCGCGGAACCGCAGCGCCAGGGTCAGCGACTTGCGCCCCTCACCGATCTGCGGCCCAGCGTAGACGTCGAACAGGCGCACGTCCTCGATCAGCGGGCCGGCGCCCTCGCACACGGCCTCGATCACGCTTTGGGCCGCCACCTCGGCGTCGACGACGAGGCTGACGTCCTGGAACACCGCGGGGAACGGCGACACCGCCGGGGCGGGCCGCGTCTCGACAATCGGGATCGCGTCGAGGTCGAGTTCGACCGCGCAGGTGCGCTTGGGCAGCCCGGAGCGTTCGAGCACCGCGGGGTGCAGTTCACCGGCATGGCCGACGACGGTGTCGCCGACGAGCACCTCGGCGCACCGCCCTGGATGCCACGGCAGGTGCTGTGCGGGCCGCAGCACGAAGTCGACCCCGGTCACCCGGCCGATCAGCCGCACGGCCTCGAACGTGTCGGCGGCCTCCGCGGGCCGGCCCGGCCCCCACGGTCCGACCGGTTCACGCAGCCCGGTCAGCACCGCTGCGACGTGTTGGGGCTGCTGGGGCAGCGACGCGTCCAGCGCGTGCAGCTCGTCGTCGCTGGGGCGCCGCTCGGTCGAAATCCGCTCGACCGGGCGGGTCTGCTCGGTGGGCTCCACGACCTGGGCGATCGCGAACAGCGACACGTCGCCGGCGCCGCGCGAGACGTTGCGGTGCAAGGCCTCCAGCAGACCCGGCAGCAGCGTGGTCGCCAGGTGTGGGCGGTCGGCTTCCAGCGGGTTGAGCACCCTGGTGGTCGAGCGTCGGGGATCCTCGGCGGGCAGACCCCACCGGTCGAACACCCCGGCCGGCAGAAACGGTGTCGGCAGGATCTCGACATAGCCGTTGAACGCCAGCGCTTTTCCGATGGCTCGCCGGCGTTTCTGCACCGCGCTCAGACCGCGCCCGGCCGGTGCGAGCGGCAGCACCGACGGGATCTGCTCGAGCCCCTCCAGCCGCAGCACCTCTTCGACCAGATCGGCGGGCTGCCGCAGATCGGGCCGCCAGCTCGGCGGCACGGCGATCACCTGTCCGTCGTCGACGACGACGTCGGCGCCGATCTGGGTGAGCCGCTTCTCGGTGGTGCCCGGCGGGTACGCGATGCCGGCGGTGCGGTCGGGCAGATCGACGGCCATGCGGACCGGCGGGGGCGACCAGTTGTCGCGCGGCGGGTCACCGCGCCAGTCGGTCAGCACGGGTTGTGCGGTGCCACCGGCGATCTCGGCGAGCAGCGTGGCGCAGCGGTCCAGCGCGGCCACCGAGACCGCCGGGTCCACGGTCCGCTCGTAGCGGCGGCCGGCCTCACTGTGCAGGTGCAGCCGGCGCTGCGTGCGCGACACCGCCGCTGGATCCCACACCGCGGCCTCCAGCAGCACGTCGGTGGTGGTCTCGCGCACCTCGGTGGTGCCCGCGCCCATCACACCGCCGATCGCGGCGGTGGCGACGTCGTCGACGATCAGCACGTCGCCGGGATCGAGCTTTCGCTCGACGTCGTCGAGCGTGACGACCGTCTCCCCCGGCTTCGCGAAACGCACCGCGAAGCCGCCGGTGATCAGGCTGCGGTCGTGGGCGTGCATCGGGTGGCCGAGTTCGAGCATCACGTAGTTGGTGACGTCGACGGCCGGTGAGATGGCGCGGATACCCGACAGCAGCAGCCGGCGCTGCAACCACCACGGCGACACCGCGCCCGGGTCGATTCCGGTCACCGGGCGCAGGCCGAACCGCAGCACGCCGGTGCCCGGTTCGACGGTGACCGGCAGTGCCTCGGCGTCGGCGGGCAGCGCGGGCACGTCGGCGGGGTCGACGAAGTCCAGGTCGTAGGCGTTGGCGATCTCGCGGGCCATACCGCGCACCGACAGGCAGTAGCCGCGGTCGGGGGTGATGGCCAGGTGAAAGACGACGTCGTCGAGGCCGAGCACGTCGGCCGCCGGTGCGCCCGGTTCGGCGGTGCCCGGTGGCAGCACGATGATGCCGCTGTGGTCGACGCCGAGGTGAAGCTCGGCGGCCGAGCAGATCATGCCGTCGCTGGTGCGCCCGTAGGTCTTGCGGCTGCTGATCGTGAAGTCACCCGGCAGCGTGGCGCCGGGCAGTGCCACCACGACCAGATCGCCAACGGCGAAGTTCGTTGCACCGCAGACGATGTCGCGCTGTTCGGGTTCGCCGACGTCGACCTTGACGGCGCGGATCGGTTTCTTGAACTCGGTGAGTTCCTCGATCTCGGTGACGCGGCCGACGGTCAGCGGGCCGCTGACGGGGCCGACGGGGATGACCTCTTCGACCTCGTGGCCGATGCGGATCAGGGTGTGCTCGAGCTCGTCGGGGCTGACGTCCCAGTCCGGGGCACCGGCCCGAACGACGTCGCGCAGCCAGCTGTACGGCAGCCGCATCAGGCCCCTACCCCGAACGGCAGCGAGAACCGGACATCACCTTCGACCATGTCGCGCATATCCGGAATTCCGTTGCGGAACTGCAGGGTTCGCTCCAACCCCATCCCGAACGCGAACCCGGAGTAGACGTCGGGGTCGATACCGCAGGCACGCAACACGTTCGGGTTGACCATGCCGCAGCCACCCCACTCCACCCAGCCGGGGCCGCCCTTTTTGTCCTCGAACCAGATGTCGACCTCCGCGGACGGCTCGGTGAACGGGAAGAAGTGCGGCCGGAACCGGGTGCGCCCCGCCGGCCCGAACTGCGAGCGGGCGAACGCGTCCAGCGTGCCGCGCAGGTGTGCCATGGTCAGGTCCTTGTCCACCGCGAGCCCCTCGACCTGGTGGAAGACCGGGGTGTGGGTGGCGTCGAGCTCGTCGGTGCGAAACGTGCGCCCGATCGAGATGATGTAGACGGGCAGGTCGCGCTCCAGCAGCGCGCGGATCTGCACCGGCGAGGTGTGGGTGCGCAGCACCTGACGCGACCCTTCCGGCGCGATGTAGAAGGTGTCCTGCTCGCTGCGGGCCGGATGGTCCGGCGGAAAGTTCAGCGCGTCGAAGTTGAACTGCTCGGTCTCGACCTCGGGGCCCTCGGCCAGCTCCCAGCCCATCGCGACGAACGCGTCGGCGACGTGCTCGGCCAGGATCGTGATCGGGTGGCGAGCACCGATCTGCTGCCGGGTCGACGGCAGCGTGACGTCGATACGCTCGGCGACCAGCACCGCGGCGTCGCGCTCGGCGCGCAGCGCCCCGAGCCGTTCGTCGTATGCCTGCTGCACCTCGCCGCGGGCGACGTTGACCCGCTTGCCCGCGTCGGCGCGGTCGGTCTTGGGCAGCGCGCCCAGCGATTGGCGGGCCAGCGCGACCGGTGAGCGGTCCCCGAGGTGCTCGGTCTTGGCGCGGGACAGCGCGTCGAGGTCGGCGGCCTGTGCGAAGGCGCGCCGGGCCGCGCCGACGACCGCGGTCAGCGCATCTTGGGACAGGTCTACGGGCTGATCAGCCACCCGGCGATCATAGGCGACGCCGAAACGCTAGCTGTCCGGCGTATCGCCGTCGGCGCTCGGGCGACGACGTTTTCTCAGTCGGTACATGTCGAGGTCGGCCGGCACGCCGTCCTGTTTGGCCATCAGCATCTGCCTGCGAAGGCGTTTGGCCTCGACGCCAAGCGATTCGAAGTCCTCGTCGGAGATCCGCTCCAGGGTGCTCTGCGAGGCCACCAGCTCGCCCCTGGTGGCGCGCTCCATCACGCGCGCGGCGATGTTGACGTCGACGCCCAGCCAGTCCGATCCGATCCGCTGCGGATAGCCGGTGTGCACGCCGACCCGCATCCGCGGGGTATAGCCGTCCACCTCAACGGTTTTGACGGCTTCTCGGGCGGTGATCGCGGCGCGAAGCGCGGTCGCCGGGTCGGCGAACACCGCCATGATGCCGTCGCCCATGCGTTTGACGATGTGCCCGCCCGCCTCGAGCAGCGGCGGTTCGACCACCTGGGACACCCGCCGCAGCAGCTGCAGCGTGGCGCCGTCGCCGGCGGTCAGCGCCCATGCCGAAAAGCCCACCAGGTCGGTGAAGACCAGCGTGGCCTCCTGGTTGGCGGGCTTACCCGAGACGCGTTCGGTCAGGGCCTGCCAGACCTGCAGCGCCCCGAGGCTGACCTCGCGGGTGACCGCATCGCGTTCCAGCAGCCGGTCGGCGGCGCGGGCGGCGGCGGCGGGACCGCCGACACCTGCGGTCGACAACGGATCGCCGAACTCGGGATCGCCGGGCAGCGCGCGCCGGGTGCGCCGCAGAAACGCGATGACGCTCGGGTTGTGATTGGTGTCGAGCAGCCGGCGCCACGGCCCGGTTGAGCGCCCCGACGCGACCGGACGATCCCCGTCCCGTGTGATTTCGCGGGTGTCGTCGGCCCGCTCGTCGAACGGCTCGCCATCCACATCGCCAGCCTAAGCGGGCGTTCGGGCACCCGGCAATTTCCGTTGAGCGAAGCCGGACGCCGCTTTGCGAAACCGTCGCGGCGACCGCGCTGATCACGCGGTTGTGGCGCAAGAGTAGCCGGTCGGTAACGCATCGCCGACGCGCCCGGCAAACCGTAGACAACATCTGTTGTCATCGTTATCGTGTTGGTGAAACCGTGGGTACTGGATTGCAGCGAGGGCGGCGATGACCGGGATGACAACGACCACGAACGCTGAGGCGGCGGCGGACCCGCTGGGGCCAGAATCGCTGACCTGGAAGTACTTCGGCGACCTGCGCACCGGCATGCTCGGGGTGTGGATCGGCGCGATCCAGAACATGTACCCCGAACTCGGGGCCGGCGTCGAGGACCACTCGATCCTGCTGCGCGAACCGCTTCAGCGGGTGGCACGCTCGGTGTACCCGATCATGGGCGTGGTCTACGACGGCGAACGCGCCGCCGACACCGGCGCACAGATCAAGAGCTACCACCACGACATCAAGGGCATTGACGCCGAAGGGCGTCGCTACCACGCGCTGAACCCCGAGACCTTCTACTGGGCGCACGCCACGTTTTTCATGCTGATCATCAAAACGGCGGAGTACTTCTGCGGCGGGCTGACCGAAGCCGAGAAACGCCAGCTGTTCGACGAACACGTGCAGTGGTACCGGATGTACGGGATGAGCATGCGGCCGGTACCCGAGACATGGGAGGACTTCCAGGAGTACTGGGAGACCAAATGCCGCGACGAGCTCGAGATCAACCGCGCCACCCTGGACATCTTCTCGATCCGCATCCCGAAACCGTGGTTCGTGCTGATGCCCACACCGGTGTGGGACCAGATCTTCAAACCGATGGTCGGCGCGCAGCGCTGGATCGCGGCCGGGTTGTTCGACGAGGCGCTGCGTGAGAAGGCCGGAATGCGGTGGACTCCCGGCGACGAGGTGCTGTTGCGGCTGTTCGGCAAGTTGGTGGAGTTCGCGTTCGTCGCGGTGCCCGATGAGATCCGGCTTCACCCGCGGGCGCTGGCCGCCTACCGCCGCGCCCAGGGCAAACTGCCCCCCGACGCGCCGCTGGTCGAGGCGCCCGGGTTCATGGCGCCGCCGCGGGACCGGCGCGGGCTGCCGATGCACTACGTGCCGCAGCAGAAATCGCTGCTGGACCGCGCGGGCTCGCTGGTGCATACCACGTTCTCGCTGACGGGTTTGCGTCGACCGGCCCGGGGGCGGCGGCAAAAATCCGGTAAGGCAGCATGACTGCATGCTCGAATGGTCTGATGTCGACCTTGCCGTCCGTGATGCCGTACGTGAGTTCGTAGACAAGGAGATTCGTCCCCACGTCGACGCGCTGGAAAGCGGCGACATGGAGCCCTACCCGATCATCCGCAAACTGTTTGCGACGTTCGGTATCGCCGATATGGCCCGCGATTCGCTCAACAAGCGGCTGGCCCGGCTGCGGGAGGGCGGCCAATCCTCCGGCGAGTCCGGCGGCGGCAGCGTGCTCGGCGGTTCCGGCGGTATGGGCTTCGTCGTGGTCAGTGAACTGTGCCGGGTGAGCATGGGCGTGGTTACCGGCATGGGGGTCAGCCTGGGTCTGACGGTGCCGACGATCATGAGCCGCGGCACCCTGGCCCAGCAGGAACGCTGGCTGCCCGAGCTGGTCACCTACGAGAAGGTCGGGGCGTGGGCCATCACCGAACCCGATTCGGGCTCAGACGCGTTCGGCGGCATGAAGTCCTACGTCACCCGCGACGGGGACGATTACATCCTCAACGGCCAGAAGACCTTCATCACCAACGGCCCCGACGCCGACGTGGTCGTGGTGTACGCCAAGCTCGACGAACCCGGTGTCGACAAGCGCGACCGCAAGGTGTTGACGTTCGTGCTGGACCGTGGGATGGACGGCTTTGTGCAGTCAAAGCCGTTCCGCAAGATGGGCATTCACTCGTCGCGCACCGGCGAGTTGTTCTTCAACAACGTGCGGCTGGGCCGCGACCGGCTGCTCGGCGAGACCGAGGACAGTTCGGCGGGTGACGGTCGGGCCAGCGCGCGGTCGAACTTCTCCGCCGAACGGATCGGCGTGGCCGCGATGGCGCTTGGGGTCATCGAGGAATGTCTGCGGCTCTGCGTGGATTACGCCAAGAGCCGCACGCTGTGGGGTCAGGAGATCGCGCAGTTCCAGCTCATCCAGCTCAAGCTGGCCAACATGGAAGTCGCCCGGATGAACGTGCGCAACATGCTGTTCCGGGTGATCGAGGCTGCCGAGACCGGCTACCAGATCTCGCTTTCGGAGGCCTCGGCGATCAAGTGGTACTGCTCGCAGGCCGCGACCGATGTGGCGATGGATGCCGTGCAGTTGTTCGGCGGCAACGGTTATATGACCGAATACCGGGTCGAGCAGCTGGCGCGCGACGCCAAATCGCTGATGATCTACGCCGGCAGCAACGAGGTGCAGATCACCCACGTGGCACGGGGCCTGCTCAACGGCGGCTAGCTTTTCCCGCCGCCACCACCACCACCACCACCGCGACCACCACCACCGCGAGCAGACGCAAAAGGCCCCTTTCGCGGCGGGTTTTGGGGCCGTTTGCGTCTGCTCGCGCTAAGAGAGGGTGCGCGCTCGCGCTAAGAGGGAGGGGGCGCGCGCTAGGAGGTGCTGTGCGCCCGCGCGCTGGCGTATAGGCAGATCGCCGCGGCCGAGGCCACATTGAGGCTTTCGGCGCTGCCCCGCATCGGTATCTGCACCCGGTGGGTGGCCATCGCGGCCAACCCGGCCGGCAGACCGTGCGCCTCGGGCCCGAACACCCACGCCGTCGGACCCGAGAGGTCGGCATCCTCCAGCGACACCTCACCGTCGAGCGTGGTGGCGAAAACCTGTAATCCGTTCTCCAGCAACGCAGTCAGCGTCACCTCGGCGTCTGCCTCGGACACCACGGGCACCGAGAAAATACTGCCCGCCGAGGCGCGCAGGCACTTGCCGTTGTACGGGTCGACGCTGTTTCCGGTCAGCACCACCGCGTCGGCGCCCATCGCATCGGCGACCCGGATCAGCGTGCCGGCGTTACCGGGTTCGGCGATGCCCACCGCGACCGCGACCAGCCGGGGCTCCACCAAGACATCGGCGAGCGTCGTCTCCGGCACTGTGCACACCGCAACCAGGCCGACCGGGGTCACGGTGTCCGACAACGCTTTTGCGGCCCGCTCGGTCACCAGGTGTACCGGTACGTCGGCCAGCATCGAACCGAACCGGTCCATCGCGGACTCGGTCGCGAAGACCTCGGATACGAGTCCGCGCCGCAACGCCGCCTCGACGAGGTTGGGTCCCTCGGCGAGGAAGCGCGCGGCGCGTCGTCGTGCGATCTGGCGGTGCAGCTTGACCGCCGCCGCCACCCGAGCGGAGCGCTCGGTGAGCGTCAGGCGGCCTCTCCGGAGGGCGCGTTGACGTCCTCCGGCAGCGCCGCCCTGGCGACCTCCACCAGCGCGGTGAAGGCGGCCGGATCGCTCACCGCGATCTCGGCGAGGTTCTTGCGGTCGACCTCGACGCCGGCAGCCTTCAGCCCCTGGATCAGCCGGTTGTAGGTGATGTCGTTGGCGCGGGCCGCAGCGTTGATCCGGGAGATCCACAGCTTGCGGAACTCGCCCTTGCGGGCACGCCGGTCACGGTAGGCATAGTTCAGCGAATGCAGCTGCTGCTCTTTGGCTTTGCGGTACAGCCGGGAGCGCTGACCGCGGTAACCCTTGGATGCCTTGAGGATTGTGCGCCGCTTCTTCTGAGCGTTGACTGCGCGCTTTACGCGTGCCATGAGAGTGTTCCTAATCGTTGGTGGTCGTACGGGTGTCGGGCGTGATCAGCCGTTGAGCATCTTCTTGATGCGGCTCGTGTCGTTCGCTGACACCTCGGTGCGGCCTGCCAGGCGGCGGGTGCGGGTAGACGGCTTGTGCTCGAGCAGGTGTCGACGGTTGGCCTTCTGGCGCACGATCTTTCCGGTTCCAGTGCGGCGGAACCGCTTCGAAGCGCCGCTGTGGGTCTTCGCCTTGGGCATATGTCCTCAGTTCTATCGTTGCTCGGTCTGTGCTTCACCGCTTGCGCGCTGCGCGGGCGGTGCGTCCGCATCGTGTGCCGCCTTGGCGCGAGTCTTCGCGCCGCGATGCGGTGCCAGCACCATCGTCATGTTGCGGCCGTCCTGCTTGGCCGCCGTCTCGACGTAGCCGTAGTCGGCGACATCGGCGCCAAGCCGTTGCAGGAGGCGGTAGCCCAGTTCGGGCCGCGACTGCTCGCGTCCGCGGAACATGATCGTCACCTTGACCTTCGACCCGGCTTCCAAGAACCGGACCACATGGCCCTTCTTGGTCTCGTAATCGTGGTCGTCGATCTTGGGACGGAGCTTCTGTTCCTTGACGACGGTCTGCTGCTGGTTCTTGCGAGACTCGCGCGCCTTCTGCGCCGTCTCGTACTTGTACTTGCCGTAGTCCATGATCTTGCAGACCGGAGGTCTGGCGTTCGGGGCAACTTCGACAAGGTCGAGATCGGCGTCCGCGGCGACGCGGAGAGCGTCTTCGATGCGCACAATGCCTACTTGCTCGCCACCTGGTCCGATCAGGCGAACTTCAGGTACTCGAATGCGCTCGTTGACGCGGGTCTCAGTGCTGATGGGCCCTCCTATGTTGTCCTCGAGGAGACCCGGCCCCACCAGCGAAAAAGCCCTGCTCAAAGCAGGGCCCGATGCCGACCAGAACAGGCGTCGGTAAAACGCCTGACCGGACCGCTGAGCCTTCGGATAGTCTCCGAGGCCAACGGTGGGAGAGGGACTCCACTTGCTGTCCCTGGCGGATGCCGGGACGGTCGCGTATGCCAGTCTATCAGGGATGACCGAGGTTCCTGACATCCCGCCGGGCAGCGCCACCGACGCCGTTCCGGTGCGCGAACTCGCCGACATCCCCGCGGTCGAGGTGATCACCCGGTCGGCGGTGATGTTGATGAGCGCCGCGGCCGAGAAGCTCGGCCTGTCCGCCGACGATCCCCACGAGAGCCCGCACCGCGACCTCGACGAGGCACGCCGGCTGATCACCGCGCTGGCCGGGCTGGTCACGGCATCGGCGGAGTATCTCGGGCCGCACGCGCGTCCGGTCCGCGACGGGCTGAAGACGCTGCAGCTGGCGTTCCGGGAATCCAGCGCCGCACCCGACGAACCCGGGCACGGCCCCGGCGAGAAATACACGGGTCCGGTGCGGTAGCGAGTCGCACGAAAATTTCCAGGTCGAGCGAATATTCTCGCGGCCTATGACGGTTGCCAGCCCCACCACCGCCGCCCGCCCGACATCGAAGTACCGGTGGGTGCCCGCGGCGGCCGGATGGACCGTCGGCGTGATCGCCACGCTGTCCCTGATCGCCAGCGTCTCCCCCACCGTGCGGTCGTTGATCAGGGTGCCGCGCGAGTTCATCAACGAGTACATCTTCAACTTCCCCGACACCAGCTTCGCCTGGGCGTTCGTGCTGGCGCTGCTGGCCGCGGCGCTGGCGGCCCGCAAACGCATCGCCTGGTGGATCCTGATCGGCTACCTCGTCGCCGCGATCGGCTGGAACATCGGCGATCTCCTCGCCGGCGACGAGACGGTGATGGAGGAGATCGGCGAGGTCATCGGGCTGGTCGTGCACGTCGCCGCGATCCTGTTTCTGGTGCTGGCCCGGCGCGAATTCTGGGCCAAGGTACGTCGCGGCGCGCTGGTGAAGGCCGCGGCCACCCTGATCGCCGGGATGGCGATCGGCACCCTGATCGGGTGGGGGCTGCTCGCGCTGTTTCCCGGGACGCTGGCCTCCGACGACCGGTTCTGGTACGCGCTGAACCGGGTCAGCGCGTTCGCCGGCGCCGACGCGTCGAACTTCGCCGGCCAGCCGCACGTCCTCGTCAACGCGGTGCTCGGCCTGTTCGGTGCGCTCGCGCTGATGGCCGCGGCCATCGTGCTGTTCCAGTCGCAGCGCGCCGAGAACGCGCTGACCGGTGAGGACGAGTCGGCGATCCGCGGGCTGCTCGAACTGTTCGGCGGAAGCGACTCGCTGGGCTACTTCGCCACCCGCCGCGACAAGGCCGTCGTGTTCGCACCCAACGGCCGCGCAGCCATCACCTACCGCGTGGAGGTCGGCGTCTGTCTGGCCAGCGGTGACCCGGTCGGCGACCCGAAGGCGTGGCCGGCCGCCATCGTCGCGTGGTTGCAGCTGTGCGAAACGTACGGTTGGGCACCCGGGGTGATGGGCGCGAGTTCCGCGGGCGCCGAAGCGTTCCGCGCAGCCGGCCTCAACGCGCTGCAGCTCGGCGACGAGGCCATCCTGCATCCCGACGACTTCCGGCTGTCCGGCCCCGACATGCGCGCCGTGCGCCAAGCCGTGACGCGGGCGCGCCGCGCCGGTGTGGCCGTGCGGATCCGGCGCCACCGCGACATCGGCGCCGACGAGATGGCGCGGGTCATCGAGCGGGCCGACGCCTGGCGCGACACCGACGACGAACGCGGCTTCTCGATGGCGTTGGGCAGGCTCGGCGACCCGGCCGACGGTGACTGTCTTCTGGTGGAGGCGGTCCAGAACGACGCCGTGGTCGCGATGCTGTCGTTGGTGCCGTGGGGCACCAACGGTGTGTCACTGGACCTGATGCGTCGCTCGCCGCAGTCACCGAACGGCACCGTCGAGCTGATGGTCAGCGAACTGTGCATGCAGTCCGAAGCCGTTGGGGTGACGCGTATCTCGCTGAACTTCGCGATGTTCCGGTCGGCGTTCGAGCAGGGCGCGCAGCTGGGGGCGGGGCCGGTCGCGCGGCTGTGGCGGTGGCTGCTGGTGTTTTTCTCACGGTGGTGGCAACTCGAGACGCTGTACCGGTCGAACATGAAGTACCAGCCGCAATGGGTGCCGCGCTACGCCTGCTACGACGACGCCCGCCTGGTGCCGCGCGTCGGCGTCGCATCGGTGATCGCCGAAGGCTTTCTGGTGCTGCCATTTTCGCGCCGCCACGCACAACCGCACACCGGCCAGCACATCGCCGCACCACAGAACCTGGTGGCGTCGGGGCTGCTGAAACCCGACGGCAGCGCCCCCGACGTCGACGACCTGCAGACCGACCTGGCCGACAATGCCGAGCGGCCACGGCTTCCTGAACAGGTGCGGGTCCGGATGGCCAAACTCAAGGCGCTGCAGGACAGCGGGGTCGACCCGTATCCGGTCGGGCAGCCGCCCAGCCACACCATCTCCGCGGCACTGGATGCCGACGACGACACCGCCGTGACCGTCGCGGGCCGGGTGCTGCGGCTGCGCGACTACGGCGGGGTGCTGTTCGCGCAGCTTCGCGACTGGTCCGGCGAAGTGCAACTGCTGCTGGACAATTCGCTGCTCGAGACCGGTTCGACCGCGGATTTCACCCACGCGGTCGATCTGGGTGACCTGATCGCGGTGTCCGGCACGATCGGCTACAGCCGCAACGGCATCCGCTCGCTGTTGGTGAACAGCTGGCGGCTGACCGGCAAGTGCCTACGCCCGCTGCCCGACAAATGGAAGGGCCTGACCGACCAGGAGGCCAGGGTTCGTGCGCGGTATGTCGACCTGGCGATCAACAACGAGGCCCGCGACCTGATCCGCGCCCGCAGCAACGTGCTGCACGCGATCCGCGAAACACTGGTCGGGAACGGGTTTTTGGAGGTCGAGACGCCGATCCTGCAGCAGATCCACGGCGGCGCCAACGCGCGACCGTTCCTCACCCATATCAACGCCTACGACCTGGATCTGTATCTGCGCATCGCGCCGGAGCTGTATCTCAAGCGGCTGTGCGTGGGCGGCGTCGAGCGGGTCTTCGAGTTGGGCCGCGCGTTCCGCAACGAGGGGATGGACTTCAGCCACAACCCCGAGTTCACGTTGTTGGAGGCCTATCAGGCCCATGCCGACTACCACGTCTGGGTCGACGGCTGCCGGACGCTGATCCAGAACGCCGCGCAGGCCGCCAACGGTGCGCAGGTGTTCTTGCGTCCGCGCGACGACGGGACGCTGGAGCCGGTCGACATCTCCGGCTCGTGGACGGTCAAGACGGTGCACGAGGCGGTGTCGGAAGCCCTCGGCGAACACGTCGGCCCCGACACGGACCTGGCGGCGCTGCGCAAGCTGTGCGATGCCGCCGCTATCCCCTATCTGACCCACTGGGATGCCGGTGCGGTGGTGCTGGAGCTCTACGAGCGCCTCGTCGAGGACCGCACCGAAGAGCCCACGTTCTACAAGGACTTCCCGACGTCGGTGTCGCCGCTGACCCGCCCGCACCGCAGCATCGCCGGCGTCGCCGAACGGTGGGACCTGGTCGCGTGGGGCGTCGAACTGGGCACCGCCTACAGCGAACTGACCGATCCGGTCGAACAACGCAGGCGGCTACAGGAGCAGTCGCTGCTGGCGGCCGGTGGCGACCCCGAGGCGATGGAGCTCGACGAGGACTTCCTGCAGGCGATGGAGTACGCGATGCCTCCGACCGGTGGGCTCGGGATGGGCGTCGACCGGGTCGTCATGTTGATCACCGGGCGCAGCATCCGTGAGACGTTGCCGTTCCCGTTGGCCAAGCCGCGCTGACTTTCTTCCCACGAGCAGGCGCAAAATCGCACTGGCGACGCCCTTTTCGTGCGAGTTTGTGTCTGCTCGCGCTAGCGTGGCGATATGCCGGAGCAGCCCGACGAACCCACGCCCGAGCCCGAACCCGCCGAGACCGGGTACACGCCCAGCGGGGTGCCCACGTTCGACTCGGTGCGCGAGAAGATCGAGACCCGTTACGGCACCGCGGTCGGCGCCTCCGAGCTGGCCGCCGAGACACCGGAGGGCCGCAGCGCCGAGGAACAGTACGACAAGCGGCAACGCGCGGCCGCCGAACGGCTGGCCGCGATCCGGGAGTCGATGAAGGACGACGACGCGAAGTAGCCGATGCGGACTTTCACCGTTGCCGAGCGGCGCGCCCGGCTGGGCCGACGCCACTTTCTCGGGATACCGGCGGATTCTGTCGACGCGGTGACCGGTGACCTCGTCGGGCTCCATGCCACCGATCCGGCCACGCCGTATCTGTCGCTGTGGGCGCGGGTGCCCGGTGTCACGGTGGCCGACGTCGACACCGCGCTCTACGGCCGACGCAGTGTCGTCAAGCATCTGGCGATGCGGCGGACGCTGTGGACCGTGCGCACCACCGACCTGCCGCTGATCCAGTCGGCGGCCAGTGACCGGGTCGCCGACAACGAAGCGCGCCGGCTCATCGCCGACGCGATCAAGGCCGGCGTCTGCACCGACGGCGACGCCTGGCTCGACACCGCCTGCTCGGCGGTGTTGCGGCACCTCGCCGACAACGGGCCGACCAACGCAACCGATCTGCGTCGCGCCTTACCGGAGCTTTCCGGCACCTACGATCCGGCGCCGGGCAAACGATGGGGTGGTGAAACTCCATTGGCGCCAAGGATATTGACCGTGCTGGCGGTGCGTGGACACATCATGCGCGGGCCGAACGACGGCAAGTGGACGACGTCGCGGCCGCGTTGGGTGGCGACGACCCAATGGGTGAGCGCCGGCAACACAGTCGATTCCGAGGCCGCTCGCGCGCAGCTGGTGGGCCGATGGCTGCGGGCCTTCGGCCCGGCCACCGCCACCGACATCAAATGGTGGTTCGGTAACACGTTGACCTGGGCTCGGCAGGCGCTGCGCGATCTGGAGGCCGTCGAGGTCGACCTCGACGGAACCCCGGGCTACGTGTTGCCCGACGACCTCGAAGCCGAACCGCAGCGCGGACCGTGGTGCGCGCTGCTGCCCGGTCTGGACGTCACGACGATGGGCTGGTTCGACCGCGACTGGTACCTGGGCGCACACCGGCACCAGGTGTTCGACCGCAACGGCAACGGCGGGCCCACCGCCTGGTGCGACGGCCGCATCGTCGGCGGCTGGGTTCAGGACGGCCACGGCCGCGTGCAGGTGCGGCTTCTCGAGGAGGTCGGCCGCGACGCCCACAACGCGCTGCAGCGCCGCGCCGACGAGCTGACCGCGTGGCTCGACGGTGTCCGGATCAGCCCGCGGTTCCCCTCCCCGCTGTCGAAAGGCTAGGCGCTGACCTTGCCGGCCTTGCTGCGCTTGCGCGTCTTCGGCGCGGGCCGCTGCACACCGAGGCATTCGGCCAGGAAATGCCCGGTGTAGCTGTCCGGGTTCGCGGCCACGTCCTCGGGTGAGCCGGTGGCCACCACCGTCCCGCCGCCGGCGCCGCCCTCCGGGCCCATGTCGATGATCCAGTCGGAGGTCTTGATCACGTCGAGGTTGTGCTCGATCACGATGACCGTATTGCCCTTGTCGACAAGGCCGTTGATGACCTTGAGCAGCTTGCGGATGTCCTCGAAGTGCAGACCGGTGGTCGGCTCGTCGAGGATGTACACGGTGCGCCCGGTCGACCGCTTCTGCAGCTCGGAGGCCAGCTTCACGCGTTGTGCCTCCCCGCCCGACAGCGTCGGCGCCGGCTGCCCGAGCAGGACGTAGCCGAGCCCGACGTCGACCAGCGTCTGCAGATAGCGGTGGATCGAGGTGATCGGCGCAAAGAACTCGGCCGCGTCCTCGATGGACATGTCGAGCACCTCGGCGATGGTCTTGCCCTTGTAGTGCACCTCGAGGGTCTCGCGGTTGTAGCGGGCGCCGTGGCACACCTCGCACGGCACGTACACGTCGGGCAGGAAGTTCATCTCGATCTTGATGGTGCCGTCACCCGAACAGGCCTCGCAGCGGCCGCCTTTGACGTTGAACGAGAACCGGCCCGGCTGATAGCCGCGCACCTTGGCCTCGGTGGTGGCCGCGAACAACGTGCGGATCTTGTCGAACACCCCGGTGTAGGTGGCCGGGTTGGATCGCGGGGTGCGGCCGATCGGCGACTGGTCGACGCGCACCAGCTTGTCCACCTTGTCCAGCCCGGTTACCCGGGTGTGCCGGCCCGGCACCTGCCGGGCACCGTTGAGCTTGTTGGCCAGCACCGCCGCCAGGATGTCGTTGACCAGCGTCGACTTACCCGAGCCCGAGACGCCGGTGACCGAGGTCAGCACGCCGAGCGGGAACGTCACGTCGATCTCGCGCAGGTTGTGTTCGCGTGCGCCGACCACGGTCAGCTGGCGCTTCTTGTCGACCGGGCGCCGGATCGCGGGCACCTCGATCTCCTCCTTACCCGAAAGGTAAGCGCCGGTGAGTGATTCGGGGTTCTTCACCAGGTCGTCGTAGGGCCCGCTGTGCACGATCTGACCGCCGTGTTCGCCGGCGGCGGGCCCGATGTCGACGACCCAGTCGGCGTGGGCGATCGTGTCGAGGTCGTGTTCGACGACGATCAGCGTGTTGCCCAGGTCCCGCAGCCGGATCAGCGTGTCGATCAGCCTGCGGTTGTCGCGCTGATGCAGCCCGATCGACGGCTCGTCGAGCACGTACAGCACGCCGACCAGACCCGACCCGATCTGGGTGGCCAGCCGAATCCGTTGCGCCTCACCGCCCGACAGCGTGGCCGCGGCCCGCGACAGGGACAGATAGTCCAGCCCGACGTCGAGCAAAAAGCCCAGCCGGGACTGGATCTCCTTGAGCACCTGGCCCGCGATGGCTTGTTCGCGCGCTCCGAGCGTCAACGCGTTGAGGAACTCGGCGCACTCCGCGATCGACAGCTCGGCCACCTCGGCGATCGACTTCTCGCCGAACTTTCCCGCTGCCATCGTCACCGCGAGGATCTCCGGCTTCAGCCGGGTGCCTTCGCATTCCGGGCAGGGCACGTCGCGCATGAAGCCCTCGTAGCGCTCCTTCATCAGCTCGGAGTCGGTCTGCTCCATGCGGCGCTGCAGGAACGCCATCACGCCCTCGAAATCGGCGTAGTACGAACGGGTCCGGCCGTAGCGGTTCTTGTACCGCACGTGCACCTGCTCGTCGCAGCCCTCCAGAATGGCCCTGCGCGCCTTGGCCGGAAGCTTCTTCCACGGGGTGTCGACGTCGAATCCGAGCGCATCGCCGAGACCGGACAGCATCCGGGTGAAGTACTCGGCCGTCTGCCCCATCGACCACGGGGCGATGGCGCCCTCGGCCAGCGTCAGCTCGGGATCGGGGATGACGAGGTCGGGGTCGACCTCCTTGCGGATACCCAGGCCCAGACATTCCGGGCAGGCGCCGTAGGGCGAGTTGAACGAGAACGACCGCGGTTCCAGGTCGTCGACGGCCAGCGGGTGGCCGTTGGGGCAGGCCAGCTTCTCGGAGAACCGCTGCTCGCGGTGCGGATGGTCGTCCTCGCGGTCGACGAACTCCAGTACCACGATGCCGTCGGCCAGGTTCAGCGCGGTCTCGATGGAGTCGGTCAGCCGCTGCTTGGCCGTGGCCTTCACGGTGAGCCGGTCGACCACGACCTCGATGTCGTGCTTCTCCTGTTTCTTCAGCTTCGGCGGTTCGGTGAGCGGATACACCACGCCGTCGACGCGCACCCGGCTGTAGCCCTGGGTGTTGAGCTTGTCGAACAGGTCGACGAACTCGCCCTTGCGGGTGCGCACCACCGGCGCGAGCACCTGGAAGCGCAGCCCCTCGTCCATGGCGAGCACCTGGTCGACGATCTGCTGCGGGGTCTGGCGGGCGATGCGCTCCCCGCACACCGGGCAGTGCGGGGTGCCCGCGCGGGCGTAGAGCAGCCTCAGGTAGTCGTAGACCTCGGTGATGGTGCCGACGGTCGATCGCGGGTTGCGGTTGGTCGACTTCTGGTCGATGGACACCGCGGGCGACAGCCCTTCGATGAAATCGACGTCGGGTTTGTCCATCTGGCCCAGGAACTGGCGGGCGTAGGCCGACAGCGACTCGACGTAGCGGCGCTGCCCCTCGGCGAAGATCGTGTCGAACGCCAGCGACGATTTGCCCGAGCCGGACAACCCGGTGAAGACGATCAGCGCATCGCGGGGCAGATCAAGATCAACGCTTCGTAGGTTGTGCTCGCGCGCACCCTTGACGATCAGGCGGTCAGCCACCCGGTATTCCTCCCGCAGATATAGTCCACGCCCACTCTATGTCGCGGCACCGACAAGCCCGATACCGTGGCGTCATGACCGTCGTCGATGACAACTACACCGGCCATGTCGAGCCCCAGACCGCGGCGCGGCGCACGCTTCCGGGCGCCTCGATCGTGAAGGTGTCGGTGGGCCCGATGGACAACAACGCCTACCTGGTGACGTGTTCCCGAACCGGCGAGACGCTTTTGATCGATGCCGCCAACGACGCCGAGATCCTGCTCGAGTTGATCGAGAAGCATGCGCCGAAACTGTCGCTGATCGTGACGAGCCACCAGCACTTCGACCACTGGCAGGCGCTGGAGGCGGTCGCCGAGGCCACCGGCGCGCCGACCGCGGCGCATCAGCTCGATGTCGAACCGCTGCCGGTCGAGCCGGACCGGATCCTCGCGCACGGCGACACGATCGAGATCGGCGACCTGAAGTTCGACGTCATCCACCTGCAGGGTCACACCCCCGGCTCGGTGGCGCTCGCGCTGGACGGCGCCGACCCCGGGACCACCCACCTGTTCACCGGAGACTGCCTGTTTCCGGGCGGCGTCGGAAAAACGTGGGAGGAGGGGCACTTCGAGCAGCTGCTCGACCACGTGACCACCCGGGTGTTCGACGTCTACGGCGATTCCACGGTCGTCTATCCCGGCCACGGCGACGACACCACGCTGGGCACCGAACGCCCGCACCTGGGTGAGTGGCGCGAACGCGGCTGGTGACCTGCGCTCACATCACCTGGGCCGACACCATGCGGCGGCGGCGTTGGCCTAGGCTGATGCGACACGAGCGAGCTAAATTCGCGATGGCGATTTCTGGAGTTGCGAGGAGATACGGATGAACACCGATCAGTTGAAGAAGGCGCAGAGCGGCGCTGGATTCATCGCTGCACTGGACCAGAGCGGCGGCAGCACCCCCAAAGCGCTGAAGCTGTACGGCATTCCGGAGGATTCCTACTCCGGCGACGACGAGATGTTCGATCTGGTGCATCAGATGCGCAGCCGCATCATCACCAGCCCGGCCTTCGACGGCGACCGCATCATGGGCGCGATCCTGTTCGAGAAGACGATGGACCGCGACATCGAGGGCCGCCCGACCGCGGACTACCTGTGGAACGTCAAGAACGTCGTGCCGTTCCTCAAGATCGACAAGGGGCTGGCCGACGAGAAGGACGGCGCGCAGGTGATGAAGCCGATGCCCGGCCTCGACGAGTTGCTGGACCGCGCCGTCGAGAAGGGCATCTTCGGCACCAAGGAGCGCTCGGTCGTGAAGATGCCCGGCGCGGGTCTGGACGCGGTCGTGGCCCAGCAGTTCGAGGTGGGCCAGCAGGTCCTGGCAAAGGGTCTGGTCCCGATCCTCGAGCCCGAGGTCGACATCAACAGCCCGAAGAAGGCGGAGGCCGAGGATCAGCTGAACGCCGCGCTGCTCGACGGCCTCAACCAGCTCGGTGATGACCAGAAGGTGATGCTGAAGCTGACGTTGCCCGACACCGACAACCTGTACAAGCAGCTCGTCGACCATCCGAAGGTGCTGCGCGTGGTGGCGCTGTCCGGCGGGTACAGCCGCGAGGTCGCCAACGAGAAGCTGGCCCGCAACACCGGCGTCATCGCGAGCTTCTCCCGCGCGCTGACCGAAGGCCTTTCCGCGCAGCAGAGCGACGAGGAGTTCAACGCCACCCTCGACCAGGCGATCGCCAGCATCGCCAAGGCCTCCAGCACCTGAGTTCGGTCCGGGGCCTCGCCGCGGCGCTGCCTGCCGGCGCGCTGCTGGCCCTCGCCTTTCCGGCACCGTCGTGGTGGTGGCTGGCGTGGGTCGGCGTGGTCCCGCTGCTGTTGGTCGTGCGCGCGGCGCCGACGCCCGTCCAGGCAGCGTTGCGGGCCTGGGCCGGAATGGCCGGTTTCGTGCTGGCCACCCAGTACTGGCTGGCGCCCAGCGCGGGTCCGCTGCTGGTGGTGCTGGCCGCCGGCCTCGGTGCGCTGTGGCTGCCCTGGGGCTGGGCGGCGCACCGGTTGCTCGGCGGTGACGTCACGACCCGTGCGGCGCTGACCGCCGTCGCCGTGCTGCCCTGCGCCTGGGTGATCGCCGAGGTGGTGCGGTCCTGGCACCGGCTCGGCGGGCCGTGGGCGCTGCTCGGCGCGTCGCAGTGGAACCAGCCGGCCACGTTGGCGCCGGCCTCGGCGGGCGGCGTCTGGCTGGTTAGCTTTGTGATCGTCGCCGCCAACACCGCGGTTGTCGGTGCGCTGCTGCTGCGCTCGATGCGGCTGCTCGCGCTGCCGGTCGCGGTGGTGGCCGTCGGGCCGGTGTGGTTCTGGCTCGGCCCCACACCCGCGGACGATCGGTCCGTGCGCGTCGCGCTGGTGCAGCCCGGCGACATCACCGACGGAACCGCCCGCCAGGCCGCCAGCGAGGCGCTGACGGCCGATCTCGCCGGGCAGCACCTCGACCTGGTGGTGTGGGGTGAGAGCAGCGTCGACGTCGACCTGGACAGCCATCCCGCGGTCAGCGCCCGGCTCGCCGACCTGTCCCGCCGGGTCGGTGCGGACCTGCTGGTCAACGTCGACGCGCGCGCCGCCTCGGGCGGGATCTACAAGTCCGCGGTGCTGATCGGGCCCGACGGCGTCCGCGGCGGGTACGCGAAGACGCGGCTGGTCCCGTTCGGCGAATATGTCCCGTTTCGGTCGGTGCTCGGCTGGGCCACCCGGCACACCGCGGCCGCGGCCGAAGACCGTCGTCGCGGCGACGGCCCGGTCGTGCTGCGCACCGATAGCCTCGCGGTCGGACCGCTGATCAGCTTCGAGACGCTGTTCTCGGACCTACCGCGACGGTTGGTGGATCTGGGCGCTGATCTGCTGGCCTACCAAAGCGCGACGTCGACCTACCAGGGCAGCTGGGCACAGCCGCAACTGGCGAGCGTGGTCGCCGTGCACGCGGTCGAAGTCGGGCGCCCGGCCGTGCACGCCGGGACATCCGGTGTCAGTTCGGCGTTCGATGCCAGCGGGAGGGTGCTCGGCTGGTTTCCGGCCGCGGACCGTGGCGTCGTCGTCGTCGATGTGCCGCTGGCCGCGCGGAGCACCGGCTACCAGCGCTTCGGCGACTGGCTGATCGTGGTGGCGTTGCTGACGTTTACGGCGTGGTGTGCACGATCAGCACGTCGATCTTGGCGCGCCGGGCCACGTTGGCGGGCACCGAACCGAGCAGTCGACCGGCGATGGTGGACAGCCCGACGTTACCGACCACCAACAGATCGGCGTTGACCTCTTCGGCGAGTTCGACGAGCGCGTCGACCGGCGCACCGATGACCGCCTTCTCCTCGACGTTCTTCGCACCGGCTTGCTGCGCACGTTCGCGCGCCTCGCGGAGGATGGCGTAGATGGGGGCGTTACCCGACATCTTGTAGCCCTCGTCCTTGAGCACGTCAGCGGCGCGTTGGTCTTCTTCTTGGGGGAAATACGCCGTCGTAACGATCAATTTGGCGTTCTCTCCGGCGATATGGCCGGCCTTCTCCACCGCGCGCAGCGATGAATCGGATCCGTCCGTGCCAACCACGACGGTCTGATAGGCGCTCATCCATATCCTCCCAATGTCAGTTTTAACGCCACCCGAGACAGTAACCCTTTCGGGCCCGAACACGGGTGCGAATCACTACACATGAATACCATTCTCCTGCCCTTTAAGCGCCCTTTTACCGGCAAGATCACCTCGAGTCGGCGTTCGTGACCTGCCCTACACCCAGGCAAAACGGCTGGCGCAGAAGCGGTGTCGTGTTTAACCGAGAATCGCCGATTTCGCCCGCCGCCACAATCGCCGTCGGTGCAAATTTTCAATTCGAAGCCGCCGTTTGGTATTCAATTTTCAACGGCGATAACGCCCGTCGGGCCGCGTGCGGTTTCGGTGCCCGCAGACGGGTAACCGGTGAGCATGGCAGCGCGAACCGCAGCGGATTTCGTTCCCGACACCACCGACCTGGACGCGTTGGCCGCAGCCGTGCAGAGTTGCAAGGGCTGCGACCTGTACCTGGATGCCACCCAGGCCGTTTTCGGGGGCGGTTCGGCCACCGCGGAGATGGTGCTGGTCGGTGAGCAACCCGGCGACCAGGAGGACAAGGCCGGCGAACCGTTCGTCGGCCCGGCCGGGCGGCTGCTGGACAAGGCGCTGGTGGCGGCGGGAATCGACAGGGACCGCATCTACGTCACCAACGCGGTCAAGCACTTCAAGTTCACGCTGCCCGAACGCGGCAAACGCCGCATCCACAAGACACCCAGCCGCACCGAGGTGGTGGCCTGCCGGCCGTGGTTGCTGCACGAACTGATGGCGTTGCGGCCCGACGTGGTGGTGCTGATGGGTGCCACAGCTTCGAAAGCGTTGCTGGGCAGCGCATTTCGCCTCACCGCGCACCGCGGCCAGGAGCTGAGCCTGTCGGACGACGAAGCGACCGCCGGGCTCGACTTCACTCCGCGGGTGGCGGTCACCGTCCACCCGTCATCGGTGCTGCGCGGGCCCCCG
Organism: Mycolicibacterium pulveris; assembly: GCA_050205315.1. Classification (GTDB taxonomy): domain Bacteria; phylum Actinomycetota; class Actinomycetes; order Mycobacteriales; family Mycobacteriaceae; genus Mycobacterium; species Mycobacterium pulveris_A. Next base: position 50,907 of record JBNMRA010000020.1, read on the forward strand.
TCGGAACGGGACAAGGCATTCGACGCCCTGGTATCCGATCTGGGCTTCGCAGCCGGACTTCTGCCGCGCCGCTAGCAGACCGCCGGCGGCACCCAGCCCGAAACGGCCGGCGGAACCCATGCGCACGGGCTGTGGTGCGGTCCGTGCCAGCCACGCGGCCCGCGTTCGTGGCGCCAGTGGTGCCAGTCGTCGTCCCAGTGCGGGCGGTCGAGTTTGAACGTCACACCTGGCGAACCGGCCACCGCGGAATCAGCGTTGGCCACACCGGCACCGACACCGAGGGCCGTGAATCCCAGTGCGCCGACCATCGCCGCTGCGGCCCCGAACCTCTTCACGTTCACGATAAATCCCTTACTAGAGCGTCAAATTCAGCGATCCGACCCGAGGCGATTCTAGCGTCGTTCACCGCATCGCCGCGATGCCCCTTCGCGTCGCCGTGTCGCGCGCGGTGCTCTCGTTCGCCCGAAAAGGCGTTCCAGGCTGAGGAATTGGATGTTCAGCGACCCGTAATGCTGCGGGCGGGGTACTGTCGCCCGCTTCGCACCGATGCCACCATGCCGATTGCGGCCAGCGCGGCGAACGCCGCGAACAACCACCGGGCCGGGGTCGCGTCACCGGTCTCGGTCAGGTTGACCACCACACCGGCCAGCCCGGCGCCGAACGCGCCGCTGATCAACTGGACGGTGTTGATCGCCGCGGCCGCCGCCGGCCCCTCCGCCGGATCGTCGACGCGGCTCATCGCCCACGCCGACAGATGCGGCCACGCGATGCCCACCCCCGTGCCAGTGACGAACAGCGCGAACGCCCACACCGCGACGCGGCCGGCCGACGCGTCCTCGGACCAGGTCACCGCGGTCAGGGCCAGGCCGGTCGCCATCACCAGCGGCGCGACCGCCACCGTGCGCCTGATGGTGGACTCGGTGCGCAGCGAGGCGCTGCCGATTTCGCTGGCCGTCCAGCCGATGGCCAGCCCCGCCGCGAGGAAGCCGGCCGCGACCGGGCTCAGATGCGCCAACCGTTGGCCGAACAGGGGCACGTACATGTCGGCCATCGTCGCGGCCATCAGCACCCCCAACGTGAGGTAGATCCATTTCAGCGGCCCGACATGAAATGCGCTCGGCGGTAACACCGCCGCGGGCCGCCGCCGGTCCACGTACAGGAAGCCCGCCACGAGAAGGCCGCTGAGCACCAGCAGCCCGGCGGTGGCCCGGGCGTCGTCGGGTAGCGCGGCGACGCTGACCACCAGCGCGGCAGCCCCGAGCAGCACCAGCGACCACACCGGAACGGGCGTCGACGCGGCCTCCACCGACGCGTCGTTTCGGGTGGGCAGCGCGATCGGAACCAGCACCGCCATCGCGGCCGTGAGGATGGCCAGCACACCGAATGCCCAACGCCACGAACCGAATTGAGCGAACAACCCGCCCGCGGCGGGCCCCAGCAGCGTGCCGACGCCCCACATCGCCGATACCAGCGCTGAGGCCTTGGTCCACAACGTGCTCGGCAACGCGGTGTTGATCACGGCGTAGCCGAGGCCGGCCAACAGACCACCGGCCAGGCCCTGCACCGTGCGGCCCACCAGCAGGGTCTGCATCGTGGGTGCGATGGCACACGCCACGCTGCCCCCACCGAACACCGCGAGCGCGAACAGATATGACCGCCGCGGGCCGAACCGCATCAGCGTCGAGTACACGGTGGTGGCCGCGACCACCGAAGCCACCAGGTACACCGTGGTCACCCAGGCATACAACCGGTGTCCGCCGATCTCGCCGACAGCGCTGGGCATCAGGCTGATCGTGAGGAACTCGTTGGTCGCGTACAGCGCGACACCGCCGGCCAGCACGGTGGACGCGCCGAGGTTGGCTGGGCCCAACAGCTCGCGCCAGCCACCGGCGCTCACCGCGGCGTCATCGGTCACGTGGTCAACCTACGAGCTCAACCGGAGTTGAGGTCAACCGGTGATGCCGTCAGCCGGCGGGGGTGATCAACCCGTAGTGGCCGTCGTAGCGGCGGTACAGCACGCCGGCGCGGCCCTGGGCGGCATCGATGAAGAACAGGAACGGCAGCCCCAGCAGGCCGAGGCGTTCGGTGGCCTGCTCGACGGTGATACACGGGGGCGCCGTGGCGCTGATGGTCACCGGCAGCTCGAACGGCGCCAGCTGCTCTTTGGGCACCGGCGCGACCTGCGCCAGCCGGTAGCTGCTGGGCCCGTCGCGGTAGATGACGCTGGCCATCTCGGTCGCCTTCTCGGTGAACAGGTGGAAGTCGTAGTCGAGCAGCTCCATCTCCATGACCGCCTCGTCGACGGTGCAGGCCGCGATGGTGTAGGACTTACGCCGCACGATTTGGCGTTCCTCCGGCGGGACCGGGAAGTGGTCGGGGCGCTCGACGTGCGGCGCCTCGTGGCCGTGGCGCGCGGCTCGGCCCGCCCGCCGTGCTTCCCAGTGCTCAGCGGCCCGCCGCAGCCGGCCGCGCAGCCGATCGTCGAGACGGTCGATCGCTTCGCGGGCGGTGTCGCCCTGGGCCTCGGCCCGGATCAGCCTGCCGTCCACGTCGAGGTTGGCCTGCGCGATCACCGGGCGCTCCTGCGCGGGATCGCCGTGCCTGGTCAGCTTCACGTTCGCGTGGCGGACGGGCCGATGCGCGAACCGTCCCAGACCGGAGATCTTCGCCTTGGCGTAGTCGGCCGCACCGGGAAGTTGACCGCGCGTCATCACGTCGACGCCGAAATCGGGCTGCAGATCGGTTTTTTCGCTCATGCCTTCGTTGTACCCGCGGACCGCGACGGGCGCGAGAGGCCAAAGTCACCAGTCGACCCGACCGCGCTACTTCAGCCCGGCGGCGTCCATACCGCGCAGCTCCTTTTTCAGGTCGGCGATCTCGTCGCGGATCCGCGCCGCGAGCTCGAACTGCAGATCCCGCGCGGCCGCCATCATCTGCTCGGTCAGTTCCTTGATCAGGTCCGCGAGCTCGGCACGCGGCATGTTCGACGTGTCGCGGCCCTCGATGATGCCCGCGCTGACCGCGCGCCCCGGCTCACCCTGCGCGCGGCGACCCCGCGACGCGTTGCGGCCCGAGCCGCCGATCTCGACCTCGTCGGCCTCGCGATACACCTGGTCGAGGATGTCGGCGATCTTCTTGCGCAACGGTTTCGGATCGATGCCGTGGGCCTCGTTGTAGGCGATCTGCTTGGCCCGGCGCCGTTCGGTCTCGTCGATCGCTTCGCGCATCGACTCGGTGATGTTGTCGGCGTACATGTGGACTTCACCGGAGACGTTGCGCGCGGCGCGGCCGATGGTCTGGATCAGGCTGCGGGTGGAGCGCAGGAAGCCCTCCTTGTCGGCGTCGAGGATGGCCACCAGCGACACCTCGGGCAGGTCCAGCCCCTCCCGCAGCAGGTTGATGCCGACCAGCACGTCGTAGTCGCCCAACCGCAGCTGCCGCAGCAGCTCGACCCGGCGCAGCGTGTCGACCTCGGAGTGCAGATAGCGCACCCGGATACCCATCTCGAGCAGGTAGTCGGTGAGGTCCTCGGCCATCTTCTTGGTCAGCGTGGTGACCAACACCCGCTCGTCACGTTCGGTGCGCGCCCGGATCTCGCCGATCAGGTCGTCGATCTGACCCTTCGTCGGCTTCACGACGACCTTCGGGTCGACCAGGCCGGTCGGGCGGATGACCTGTTCGACGACTTCGCCGCCGGACTGGCTCAGCTCATACGGACCGGGTGTGGCCGACAGGTACACCGTCTGCCCGATCCGGTCGGCGAACTCCTCCCAGGTCAGCGGGCGGTTGTCGACGGCCGAGGGCAGCCGGAACCCGAAATCGACGAGGTTGCGTTTGCGGGAGATGTCGCCCTCGTACATGCCGCCGATCTGCGGCACCGTGACGTGTGACTCGTCGATGACGAGCAGGAAGTCCTCCGGGAAGTAGTCCAGCAGCGTCGCCGGCGCCGACCCGGCCGGCCGGGCGTCGATGTGCCGTGAGTAGTTCTCGATGCCCGAGCAGAACCCGACCTGACGCATCATCTCGATGTCGTAGTTGGTGCGCATCCGCAGCCGCTGCGCCTCCAGCAGCTTGCCCTGCCCTTCCAGCTCCGCGAGCCGCTCCTCCAGTTCCTGTTCGATCGTGGAGATCGCGTGCGCCATCCGCTCCGGGCCCGCCACGTAGTGGGTGGCCGGGAAGATCCGCAGCGAGTCGACCTTGCGCACGACGTCGCCGGTCAGCGGGTGCAGGTAGTACAGCTCCTCGATCTCATCGCCGAAGAACTCGATGCGGACGGCCAGCTCCTCGTAGGACGGGATGATCTCGACGGTGTCGCCGCGGACCCGGAACGAGCCGCGGGTGAACGCGGTGTCGTTGCGGGTGTACTGGACGTCGACAAGCAGCCGCAGCAGCGCGTCGCGCGGCACCTCGTCACCGACCTTGAGCTCCACCGACCGGTCCAGATAGGACTGCGGCGTGCCCAGGCCGTAGATGCACGACACCGACGCGACCACCACCACGTCGCGCCGGGACAACAGCGCCGACGTCGCCGAGTGCCGCAGCCGCTCCACGTCATCGTTGATCGAGCTGTCCTTCTCGATATAGGTGTCCGTCTGCGCGATGTACGCCTCGGGCTGGTAGTAGTCGTAGTACGACACGAAGTACTCGACCGCGTTGTGCGGCAACATTTCCCGCAGCTCGTTGGCCATCTGGGCGGCCAGCGTCTTGTTCGGCTCCATCACCAGGGTGGGCCGCTGCACCCGCTCGATCAGCCACGCCGTGGTCGCCGACTTCCCGGTGCCGGTGGCGCCCAACAGCACCACGTCACGTTCGCCACCTTTGATCCGGCGCTCGAGCTCGTCGATGGCCGCCGGCTGGTCGCCCGCGGGTGAGTACGGGCTGACCACCTCGAAACGGCCGCCTACCCGGACCAGGCCGTCGACGGCATCGACGGCTGGTCGATACTCGGAGTGCGCCACCACGGGACGCTCGGTCGCGAAAGCCATAATTCACCAGGGTAGAACCAGCCACCGACAGATTCTGTTCCGGCGGAGCGGCCGGACACCGGGCCGCAGTAGGCTGACCGCATCCACGCGCCCAAACACGAGACGTTCGATCTGGCCGCCCGCACCAACACCGATCCGAAAGGCATCGTGCGGGCGGTCGACGTCTACACCGTCGAGCCCTGGGGCCTGTACATGGCCAGGCCCACGCCGGGGCGCGCGCAGTTCCACTATCTGGAGTCGTGGCTGCTGCCGTCGTTGGGAGTGCGGGTCACGGTGTTCCATTTCAACCCGGGACACCAGCGTGACCAGGACTTCTACCTCGACATCGGGCATTTCACCGCGGGCCCGACGGTCTGGCACGCCGAGGACCACTACCTCGACCTCGTGCTGCGCACCGGCATCGGCGTCGAGCTCTGCGACGTCGACGAGCTGCTGACCGCGGTCCGGCACGGTTTGCTGAGCCCCGAGACCGGTGAACAGGCGGTCCAGACGGCTGTCTGCGCGATCGACGGGCTGGCGCGCCACGATTACGACCTCGACCGATGGCTCGCCGGCCACGACATGACCCTCGGTTGGCGTAACGGATGACCGCTTTGGGACGATCTTGATCGTGATGGCGAAGACGAAGGGACATGACCCCGTCCGGGGGCCGGCGGTAACCTCTGGCCACATGGGCCCCATCAAGCGCAGCGGGATCGCGGCCGGCGCGGTGGCAATGGCGCTGTCCGGTTCCCTGGTGACCCCGGCGCCGGTGCTGGCCGACCCGGCGGTCGATACGCAGACCGGGGAGAACGCTGCGGCAGACAGCGCCGAGATCCTGCACAACGTGATCTACCGGGCCCGCGTCGACGGTGTCTCCCGCGGCGCGACGATCACCTACACCGCTCAGGGCAACCGAATCCAGTCCGCCGATCCGACCATGGTGCCCGGGCGGGTCTTCGAGGTGAACACGGTGCTGCCCGCCTCAGGCACCGCCAACGTGCGCGTCGCGATCGAGTGGCCGTACTCGGCGAACCTGCATTGCGAGATCCTGGTCGACGGCAAGGTCGTGGCCCAGGCCGACGATTTCATCGGGCCGACCGTTCGGCCCCAGCGCGACGATCCCGACTACGGCGCGCTGGTCTGCGAGGCGCCGGTCAGTGGCGTGCCCAACGTGCTGCCCATCGACCCCGACGCACCACCGCCAGCCGACCCGGCTGTGCCCGCCCCGCCGATCTGACCAGCTACGCGCGCCACCCGGTGGTGTCGGCCCACTGCCACGCGCGGTGATACGCGTCGAGAAACCAGGGTTCCTTCGCCTGGACGTAATCCGCGGTGGTCACCGCATGCCGCTTGGTGTGCAGATAGTCCTCGCGCACACCGGGATTGGCGCGCAGCCAGGCGGTGAACAGCAGCGCGAACTGTTGATTCGGCCAACCCTCGACGCGGATGTGGACGTTGGCCGGCCGCCCGGGGTCGGCGGCGCAGTGGAATCGTTTGCGCCACATCCCCGGATCCTCGGTGTGCGCCGTGTCAGCGGTGACGTCCTCTCGGCGCGGAAAACCCACCTGGGTCAGCGGCTTGACGAGCACGTCGGCGTCATCGAGCGAAGCGACCGTCACCTGGACATCGATGACGTCCTTGGCGTCCATTTCCGGCACCGCGGTGGAGCCGATGTGGTCGACACGTAAGGCCGTTGTACCGCAGGCCATTTCGATCCGCTTGATGATCCGCGCCGCGTCCTCGGCCCACGAGGTTTTGTACGGCGTGAGCTCATGGATCGCCTTGCCGCATTCGCGCGTCCGGATGTTGTGCGCGAGCGGCAACACCCGGTGGTACCAGAGGTCGCGGGCCTTCTCGACGAGTTCGCCCTGTGGACCCGAGTTGTCAAGCAGCACATCGGCGATGGCGCGGCGCTCTTCTTCGGTCGCCTGCGCGGCGATGCGGGCTCGGGCGTCCGCCTCGTCCATCCCCCGCTTGATCAGCCGGGCCACCCGGGTTTCCGCGGGCGCGGTGACGACGACCACGAGCGGGAATGTCGGCGCCATCCCGGTCTCCACAAGCAGCGGGATGTCCTCCACTACCACGGAGTCTTTTTCGGGGTGCGCCCGCACACTCGCGATGATCTCCTCGCGGCGCTTCCCGACCAGCGGATGCACGATCCCGTTCAGCCGGGCGCGGCTGTCGTCGTCACGAAACGCCTTGGCGGCCAACGCGGGCCGGTTCAACGCGCCGTCCGGCAAAAGGATGTCCTCGCCGAACGCCTCGACGAGTCGCTGAAGCCCTTCGGTTCCCGGTTCGACGACCTCGCGGGCGATGACGTCACCGTCGACGATAACGCCACCGCACTCGCTGAAGACGGCGGACACGGTGGACTTACCGGCGCCGATTCCGCCGGTCAGACCGATGCGCAGCATCGCAGGGGCGCCGCTTACGCGGATCCGGCGAGCTTCTCCCGCAGCGCCGCGAGCTGCTCGTCGCTGGCCAGTGAGCCACCGGCCGGAGCATCGTCACCGCGCGAGGTGCCGTTGGACGTCGACGGCTTGGCCGCCTCCTCGGCCTCGGCGGCGGCGAACTTCTCCATTTGCGCGGTGTGCATCTTGTGCCTGCGCTCGGCCTCGGCGTAGCGGGCCTCCCACTCCTCACGCTGCTTCTCGAAACCCTCGATCCATTCGTTGGTCTCGGGGTCGAAGCCCTCGGGGAAGATGTAGTTGCCCTGCTCGTCGTAGCTGTCGGCCATGCCGTACTTGGACGGGTCGAACTCTTCGATGTAGTCCTCGTTGGCCTGCTTGAGGCTCAGCGAGATGCGGCGACGCTCCAGGTCGATGTCGATGACCTTGACCATCGCGTCGTCGCCGACCTGCACCACCTGGTCGGGAACCTCGACGTGGCGCTCGGACAGCTCGGAGATGTGCACCAGACCCTCGATGCCCTCCTCGACGCGGACGAACGCGCCGAACGGCACCAGCTTGGTGACCTTGCCCGGCACGATCTGGCCGATCGCGTGGGTGCGGGCGAAGTGACGCCACGGATCTTCCTGGGTTGCCTTGAGCGACAACGAAACCCGCTCGCGGTCCATGTCCACGTCGAGCACCTCGACGGTGACCTCGTCGCCCACCTGCACCACCTCGGACGGATGGTCGATGTGCTTCCAGGACAGCTCGGAGACGTGCACCAAGCCGTCGACCCCACCGAGGTCGACGAACGCGCCGAAGTTGACGATGCTGCTGACGACGCCCTTGCGGATCGCGCCCTTCTGCAGCTGGTTGAGGAACTCGCTGCGCACCTCGGACTGGGTCTGCTCCAGCCAGGCGCGGCGGGACAGCACCACGTTGTTGCGGTTCTTGTCCAGCTCGATGATCTTGGCCTCGATCTCCTTGCCGATGTAGGGCTGCAGATCGCGGACGCGGCGCATCTCGACCAGCGACGCCGGCAGGAAGCCGCGCAGGCCGATGTCGAGGATCAGGCCGCCCTTGACGACCTCGATGACGGTGCCCTTGACGGCCTCGTCCTTCTCCTTGAGCTCTTCGATGGTGCCCCAGGCGCGTTCGTACTGAGCGCGCTTCTTGGACAGGATCAGCCGACCTTCCTTGTCCTCCTTGGTGAGGACCAGGGCTTCGACCTCATCGCCCACGGAAACGACCTCGTTGGGGTCGACGTCGTGCTTGATGGAAAGTTCTCGGGACGGAATGACGCCTTCGGTCTTGTAACCGATGTCGAGCAGGACTTCGTCACGGTCAACCTTGACGATGGTCCCTTCGACGATGTCGCCATCGTTGAAGTATTTGATGGTTTTGTCGATGGCGGCGAGAAAGTCCTCGCTCGAGCCGATGTCGTTGACGGCTACTTGGGGCGAGGTGACGGAGGGACTTGGCATATGTTGGGTTGCTCCGGACAGGTTGGGTCGTAGGGACTGGGACGTGAATTATTTGGTGTTACCCGCCATGGGCGATCGATAAGCCTTCGAAGAAAAGCCAGTCACCCCCAGGACAGGTACCTGTCGAGGGTACTCGACTGACTCCACGCTGGACAAACCCGGTCAGACGCGACGGCGCCTGACCAGTTGCCACAGCACGAAGCCGGTTTGCAGGCCGATCGCCACAGAGAACATCGAAATGAACGTGACGCCCAGCGCGGAATCACCGTCGGCGCCGAACAGCTCGGCGATGCCGATCAGCCCCATCGAGCCCGGCACCAGCAGCCAGAACCCGGGCAGGATCATCGTGATGGCCGGCGGCGCGGCGGGGCGCCGGGCCAGCGTCAGCGCGCCGATGGTCAACACCAGGCCGCCGCAGAAACCGCTGGCGTAGCTGCCGAGCAGCAGGTCACCGACGTATTGGGCGGTGTAGGCGGCGTAGGAGATGAGCAGCAGCCACGGCAGGAACGACGCGGGCGGCGCCAGGAACAGCATGACGCCGACGGCATAGACCGCCACGCCGACCCACGGCGCCCACGGACCGATCTTGTTGAGCGGATCGGAGCTGAGGTTGGCGGTGTCCTCGCCGAACAGTTGGGCGGCGATCAGGATGCCGAACACCAGCTGCGCCAGCTGCATGAATCCGCCGACCAGGCGACTGGAACCCGAGATCGTGTCGCGCGAGGTGAGCTCGATGACCGCCAACGTGATCGCGGCGCCGGGCAGGAACATCGCCAGCGGCGGAATCAGCGCGCGTAACCCGATGTGCTCGAGGTCGAGGTATTCGGCCACGGCGATGCAGACGGTCGCCACCAGGAAGGCGCTGGTCACCGGCACCAGCTGGGACAGCACGTCGGATCGTCGGCCCACCACGGCGATCAGCCCGACCATCAGCCCCAGCACGGTGGCCCCCAGCAGGTTCAGCGGGGTGGGTTCCAGCACCAGGCCCAGACCCGCGCTCCACACGCCGTAGCCGAGCACGGTCACCCATTCGGGGAACCGGGTCGGCATCGCGAGGATCTCGTCCAGCTTCGCGTCGCCCTCGGCCGGGGCGACCTTGCCGCCCATCGTGGCGGTCACCAGCCGGGCCAACGGGAAGGTCTGGTCGAACCGCAGGTCGGCGTCCAGGTGTGCCGACTTCATCGTCGTACCGGAGCCGGTGGCGGGCCCGACGACCTGCACCGTGTTGGGCAGCGCCAGGAAGTCGTTGGGCACACCGTAGGCGGCGGAGGACCGGGCCAGCATCTGCCGGATCAGCGTGACCGGATAGTTCGCGGCGCCCATCGCCGAGCCGAGCCGAGCCAGAAACCGAATCTGCTGGCCGTGGCTGAGATTCTCCATGGGTTCGCAGCCGCCGCCTAGTGGGCCGCCGAGTCCCAGCTGCGCCCGAAACCAACCGAGACCTCCAGCGGTACATCGAGCGGATAGGCGTTGCCCATCTGTTCGCGCACCAGCTTCTCCAGGGTGTCGCGCTCCCCCGGCGCGACCTCGAACAGCAGCTCGTCGTGCACCTGCAGCAGCATCCGCGACGTCAGCCCGGCGTCCTTGATCGCCTTGTCGACGTTGATCATCGCCACCTTGATGATGTCGGCGGCGCTGCCCTGGATCGGCGCGTTGAGCGCGGCGCGTTCGGCGGCCTCGCGCACCTGCCGGTTGCTGCTGTCGAGTTCAGGCAGGTAGCGACGGCGGCCCAGCACCGTCGACGTGTAGCCGTCCTTGCGGGCCTGGTCCACGACGGACTGCAGGTAGTCGCGGACCCCGCCGAACCGGTTGAAGTACTGCTCCATCTGCACCTTGGCTTCTTCGGTGGAGATCTTCAGCTGCGCGGCCAGGCCGTAGGCGGACAGCCCGTAGGCCAGCCCGTAGGACATCGCCTTGACGCGGCGGCGCAGTTCGGCGGTGACGTCGTCGATCGGCACCGAGAACGCCCGCGACGCGACGAACGAGTGCAGGTCCTCACCGGTTTTGAACGCTTCGATCAGCCCGTCGTCCTTGGACAGGTGCGCCATGATGCGCATCTCGATCTGGCTGTAGTCGGCGGTCATCAGCTGGTCGAAGTCGCCGTCGGGGCCGGTGCCGACCACGAACGCGTCGCGGATCTTGCGGCCCGCCTCGGTGCGGATCGGGATGTTCTGCAGGTTCGGCTCGGTCGACGACAGCCGGCCGGTCGCGGCGATGGTCTGGTTGAACGTGGTGTGGATGCGCCCGTCGGAGGCCACCGAGCCCAGCAGCCCGTCGACGGTGACCTTGAGCCGGGTGGCGTCGCGGTGGGCCAGCAGATGCTGCAGGAACGGATGGCCGGTTTTCTCGAACAGACCCTGCAACGCGTCGGCATCCGTGGTGTAGCCGGTCTTGGTGCGCTTGGTCTTCGGCATCTCCAGCTCGTCGAACAGCACCACCTGCAGCTGTTTGGGCGAGCCCAGGTTGATCTGCTTACCGATCACCGCGTACGCCGCCTCCGCGGCGTCGCGGATCTGGTCGGCGAAGTCGCTCTGCAGTTCGCCGAGCCGGTCGAGGTCGACGGCGATGCCCGCGGTCTCCATCTCGGCCAGCACCCGCTGCACCGGCAGCTCCATGTTGCTCAGCAGCGCCAACGAGTCGATCCGCGCGAGCTCCTCGTCGAGCGCGTCGGCGAGGTCCATCACGGCGCTGGCCCGCAGCAGCAGTGTCTGCACGGCCTGGTCGTCGACGCCGTCACCGTCGTCGAGCAGTGAAAGCTGTTGCTGCTCCGGAATTTCCGCGCGTAGCTCACGCTTGAGATACCGCAGCGACAGGTCGTCGAGGGTGAAGCTGCGCTGACCGGGGCGGACCAGGTAGGCGGCCAGCGCGGTGTCGGATGTGACGCCTGCCAGTTTCCAGCCGCGGCCTTCCAGGTCGTGCATCGCGAGCTTGGCTTCGTGCAGCGCCTTCGGCGGGCCGGGATCGGCGAGCCAGGACGCCAGCGCGGCCTCGTCTTCGGGGGTCAGCGTCGCGGTGTCGAGGTAGCGGCCGTCGCCGTCGGCGGCGACGATGGCCAGCGCGGTCGCGTCGCTGTCGAAGGCCTGGTGGGTGCCGACCACGGCCAGCCCGAACCGGTTACCCAGGCTGTGTTCGGCCAGCCAGGCGGCCAGTTCGCCCGGTTCGAGCGGTCCGCCGCGGATGTCGAAGCCCTGATCGACTTCGGGGTCGGCCGATGCCAGCGTCTCGAACAGCCGGTCGCGCAGGACACGGAACTCCAGATCGTCGAACAGCCGGTGGATCTGGTCGCGGTCCCACGGCAGCATTCGCAGCGTGTCGGGGGTCTGCGCCAGCGGCACATCCTTGACCAGGTCGGTCAGCTCGCGGTTGAGCACCACGCTGGACAGGTTGGCCCGCAGCGCGTCGCCCACCTTCCCCTTCACGGAGTCGACGTTGTCGACCAGCCCCTGCAGGGATCCGTATTCGGCGATCCACTTGGTCGCCGTCTTCTCGCCGACGCCGGGGATGCCGGGCAGGTTGTCGCTGGGGTCACCACGCAGCGCCGCGAAGTCGGGGTACTGGGCCGGGGTCAGCCCGTACTTCTCGACGACGGCCTGCGGGGTGAAGCGGGTCAACTCGCTGACGCCTTTGCGCGGGTACAGCACGGTGACGTCGTCGCTGACCAGTTGCAGCGAGTCACGGTCGCCGCTGACCACCAGCACCCGGTAGCCGCCCTGCTCGGCCTGGGTGGCCAGCGTGGCGATGATGTCGTCGGCCTCGAAACCCGGTTCGGCCAGCACGGTGATGCCGAGCGCGCCCAACACTTCCTTGGTGATGTCGATCTGGCCGCGGAACTCGTCGGGTGTGCTCGAGCGGCCCGCCTTGTACTCCGGGTATTTGTCGACCCGAAACGTCTGCCGGGACACGTCGAACGCCGCGGCGATGTGGCTGGGCTGTTCGTCGCGCAGCAGGTTGATCAGCATCGCGGTGAAGCCGTAGACGGCGTTGGTGGTCAGCCCGCCCCTGGTCTTGAAGTTCTCCGCGGGCAGCGCGTAAAACGCCCGGTACGCCAGCGAATTGCCGTCCAACAGCATCAATGTCGGCTTCTGTTCGGCTCCAGGAGCCGAACCTGTCGTGGTGTCGGTGGCGGTGCTGGCTGGGCTCACGGCCTTACTCTATGCACCGCCTGTGACAAGTAGTAGGCACCCTCAGAAGGCCCCTGCAGAAGCCCTCAGAAACCCAAGAAGATGCGGAACTGCTGACCGACCTCCACCGACTGGCCGATGCGCACCAGCCAGCCGTCGAGCGCGACCTTGGTCTCCAGCGGGTTCCATCCCCGCTCCGTGGCGATGTCGATCATCCCGGCCTGATCGACGATTCCGCGGGCCTGCGCCTCCCGGGCCAGCCTGGCGTAGTCCTGCAGCGAGATGCCGTTGATCGGTTGCCAGATCGGGTCGTCGACGCCGCGCGGGCGTGTCGAGGGCCCACCCATCGACGCCAGATCGACCGGCCCGGCGGTGCACACGTTGACCACCGGCCGGGTGCTTTTTCGTTTCCCAGCACGACGCCCCATCGTTTCGCCGGCCCCCCGTTCGCCCGACCCGGATCGTGATGTATGGGCGGACGCTACCCCTGTAACCCGCGCAGATGACCCCGAATCGCCGAGGTGGTGGACCGCAACGCTGCGGGAATGCGATGAGGTGTCCGCTGAACTGGAACATGTTTCAGCCCGCTTCGGCGGGTCGGTAGGCTGACCGACGTGTCCGCAGCTTCCACTCAGCCAGCCATCGACGGTTGGTTCGCCACCGACGAGTCCGGCGCGCCCTATCTGATCGGCAGCAAATGCCACCAATGCGGGACCTATGTGTTCCCGCCGCGCGCCAACAATTGCCCGAATCCCGCGTGTACCGGCGACGAGTTGGCCCAGGTGCCGCTGTCGCGCCGCGGCACGCTGTGGAGTTACACCGAAAACCGCTATCCGCCGCCGGCCCCCTATCCGGCGCCTGACCCGTTCGAACCGTTCGCGGTCGCCGCGGTGCAGCTCGCCGATGAGGGGCTGATCATCCTCGGCAAAGTGGTGGACGGCACGTTGGCCGAGGATCTCAAGGTCGGTATGGAGATGGAACTGGCCACGATGACGCTGTATGTCGACGACGACGGCGTCGAGCGCGTCGTCTACGCATGGAGGATCGCCCGATGAGCACTGGCACTTCGGCACCGCTCTACATCCTCGGCGCGGGGATGCACCCGTGGGGTAAGTGGGGTAACGATTTCACCGAGTACGGCGTGGTCGCCGCCCGCGCCGCGCTGGCCGAGGCCGGGTTGGAGTGGCCGCAGATCCAGATGGTGGCGGGCGCCGACACCATCCGCAACGGTTACCCCGGCTTCATCGCCGGGTCCACGTTTGCTCAGAAGCTCGGCTGGAACGGCGTTCCGGTGTCCTCCTCGTATGCCGCGTGCGCCAGCGGCTCTCAGGCGCTGCAGAGCGCGCGGGCCCACATCCTGGCCGGGTTCTGCGACGTCGCGCTGGTGATCGGCGCGGACACCACGCCCAAGGGGGCATTCGCGCCGGTCGGCGGTGAACGTAAGAACGACCCGGACTGGCAGCGTTTCCATTTGATCGGGGCGATGAACCCGGTGTACTTCGCGCTGCTGGCGCGCCGCCGGATGGATCTCTACGGCGCGACGCAGGAGGACTTCGCCCAGGTGAAGGTCAAAAACTCCCGCCACGGCCTGCACAACCCGAATGCCCGCTACCGCAAGGAATCCTCCGTCGAGGACGTGATGGCCAGCCCGATGGTCGCCGATCCGTTGCGGCAACTGGACATCTGCGCGACGTCGGACGGCGCGGCGGCGTTGATCGTGGCGAGCAAGGACTTCGCGCAGAAGCATCTCGGCTCGCTCGACGGGGTGCCGTCGGTGCGGGCGGTCAGCACGGTGACGCCACGCTATCCGCAGCACCTTCCCGAATTGCCGGACATCGCAACGGATTCCACCGCAGCGGTGGCTGCTCCCGAGCGGGTGTTCAAAGACCAGATCCTCGATGCCGCCTACGCGGAGGCCGGGATCGGACCCGAGGACGTCGACCTCGCCGAGGTCTACGACCTGTCCACCGCGCTGGAACTCGACTGGTACGAGCACCTGGGCCTGTGCGCCAAGGGTGAGGCCGAGAAGTTGTTGCGCAGCGGCGCAACAACTCTCGGCGGCAAGGTCCCGGTCAACCCGTCCGGCGGCCTGTCGTGCTTCGGCGAGGCGATCCCGGCGCAGGCCATCGCACAGGTCTGTGAGCTGACCTGGCAGCTGCGGGGCCAGGCCACCGGCCGTCAGGTCGAGGGCGCGAAGGTCGGTGTCACCGCGAACCAGGGCTTGTTCGGCCACGGCTCGTCGGTGATCGTCGCGCGATAGCCCGTCTTTCGGCGAGCGTGCGTGTTCCCCTCGCAAGCGGTGGGCCCAGAGGGCGACACACCGGGTTTCGGGGCGAGTTCACGCACGCTCGTTGGTGCGGGTCAAACCGGGCAGCCGCAAAGGACCGTTGGTGGAGGTCGGCGACGACGGGGCGTTGACGATCTACGTGCAGCAGCGCGCCGTCGACGGCAAGGCCAACGAAGCCGTCACCAAGGTGCTGGCCGGACATCTCGGGGTGCCGCCCAGTCGGGTGCGGCTGGTTTCGGGTAAGACAGCGCGCACCAAACGGTTTCGCGTCGACTGACCGGGCCTACTCGACGCGGTAGATCCAGTTCAGCGCGCGGTCCAGGTCGCCGTTGTCAGCCCACTTGTACGCCCGCGCGATCCCCCGGCCGTCGTAGGTGCGCACGTAGTCCAGCAGCGCCGGGCGGGTGATCGCGCCGGCGTCGATGCCGCGCAACAAAATCGTGCCCAGGTCGTAGGCCTCGACGCTGTAGGGCCCCGGTGCGACGCCGAACTCGCGGCTGTACTCCTCGGCGAATTCCGGGGTGGCCGGGCTGCACGGACACGACAGCACCGCGTCGGCGGCCGCCGCGCCGGCCTGCTCGACGAACGCGGTGTTCTTCGTGCCGTCGGACCCGAGGAACCGGCCCGCAAACCCTGCATCGCGCAGTTGCCGCACCAGCGGCGCGGCTTCGGCGTGACGGCCGCTGAAGAACACCGAGTCGGGTTCGGCGGTGTTGATCAGCGTCACCGCGCCCGAGAAGTCGGTGTCGCCCCGCTTCACCGCGATGTTGCAATCCGAATCGGCCACGGCGCCAAGGGTTTCACGCACCAACATGGCGAGCCCGAGACCGTAGTCGGTGCTGTCGTCGACCACGCACACCTTGCGGTATCCGAGGTTGCCGGTCATGTAGTTGGCGACCGCGGGACCCTGTACCGCGTCGCTGGCCGACCCGCGGAAGAAGGTGCGCCAACCCTGCGCGCTGAGCGCGACGTCGGTGGCCGACGGCGTCGCCGCCACCAGACCCGCCCGGTCGAACACCTCGCCGGTCGCGGTGGCCGCATCCGAGAACACCGGACCCACCAGCCCGATCGTGTACGCGTCCTCCACCACCCGTGGCGCGATCTGTTCGGCCTTCCGCGCGTCGCCCTCGGTGTCGAACGGCTTCAACTGCACCTGGCACGCCGGGTTGGCCGCGTTGTGTTCGTCGACGGCCAGCTGCACGCCGTTCTTGATCCCGACACCGAGCGCCGCGTCGGGGCCGGTGAGCGGCCCCGCCATCGCGATCGACACCGGCGGGCACACCGCGTTGCCGTCCCCGGCCGGGTCAGCCGGCGCCGCGCCCGCGTCGGCGCCGACGTCGACGCCGGTTGCGTCGATCTGTTGCTGTGCCACGATCTCGAGATCCGACGGGGGCGCCGTCGGGCCCGGCGACGATGTTCCGCACGCGGCCATGCCCAGCGCCGTCACCGAGGCCAATCCGACTACCAGCGCGCTCCGTGTCGAACGACGGTGCACGCGTTCACCTCCGAGTTCTCGGGTTGCGGCCTGCCGGCCAGAAGAAAAACATAGCAACGCCGTCGGACGCGTCGCTCAGAACTCGAAGTGCCCGTGCGGACTGACCTCGCGATGGGTATCGGGGGTCTTCTCGGCGATCGCGGCGACCGTGAGCACCACAAGCATTGCGATGAACACGATCAGGATGCTCATGTCCGCGATGTTCCGCCTTCCGCACCGCCCGCGACAGTGGCGGTGGTGACGCCTTCCGTAAAAATGCCGCCACCGCCGGGAGCGGTCCGTTCCAGCTTTCCGAACCGAAACTGACGCGCGCAACTCATTTTGCGACCGGCAACTCGTCCGCGGACGCTATACAGTCCCCCGAGGACCGAAACACCACGGAGGTTGATCGTTGGCGGGCTCGTGCGCTCGAACGCTCTCGCGAGCCCTACTGCTGCTGCTGTTCCTGGTGTTCGCGGCGCTGCTGAGCGCCGGCCCGGCAGCCGCAGACGAACAGGACACCGCGCGGGTGTCGGGACGGCTCGTCGACGCCGGCGAACCGATCGCGGACGCCCAGGTGCGCGCGCTGGACTCCGACGGCGCGGAGGCCGCGACCACGACCTCCGACGAGGCCGGGCGCTGGAGCCTGGAAGTTCCCGAGGGCACCTACACGTTCGAGGTGGTCGACGACACCCTTCCGGAGGACGTCAGCGTGCAGGGCACGGTGACCCGGCAGGTCACCGCGGGCCGGGTCAACGCCGTCGTGTTCACCTTCGGTGAGGTCCGCACCGGACAGGGCACTCCGCTCTACGCCCGCGTCATCCACCTCGCGATCGACGGGCTGCGGTTCGGCCTGGTGATCGCCGTGGCCGCGATCGGGCTCAGCCTGGTGTACGGCACGACCGGTTTGACGAACTTCTCGCACGGCGAACTGGTGACGCTCGGCGCGGTGTTCGCCTGGGTGTTCAACGTGACGATGGGGTTCTCGCTGCTGGTCGCGGCGCTGCTGGCCGTGGTCGCCGGCGTGGCCGTCGGCTGGCTGAACAACGCCGGGATCTGGCGTCCGCTGCGCAAGCGACGAATCGGGCTGATCCCGCAGCTGGTGGTCTCGATCGGGGTGGCGATCAGCTTGCGCTACCTGATCCTGATGCTGTTCTCGGACCGCACCCAGGCCTTCGCCGACCACACCGTCAGCGTCCAACGCCACTGGGGACCGATCGCGATCACCGACACCAACCTGATGACCATCGTCGTCAGCGTCGTCGTGCTCATCGCGGTGGCCGTGATGCTGCAGAAGACCCGAATCGGCAAGGCGATGCGGGCGGTGGCGGACAACAAGGCCTTGGCCGCGGCGTCCGGGATCAACGTCGAACGGGTGATCACCTACGTCTGGTGTCTGGGTGGCGGGCTGGCCGGGCTGGGCGGCGTGCTGCTCGCGATCTCCGAACTCGGCGGCCGCGTGCAATGGGAGATGGGCTTCAAGCTGCTGCTGCTGATGTTCGCGGGCATCATCCTCGGCGGAATCGGCACCGCCTACGGGGCGCTGCTGGGTTGTCTGATCGTCGGCATGCTCGTGCAGTTGTCCACCCTGGTCATCAATCCGGACCTCAAGTACGTGGGTGGGCTGCTCATCCTGATCTTCATCTTGATCGTCCGGCCGCAGGGCATCTTGGGCTCGCGGGAAAGAATCGGCTGAGGACCGCCATGGACATCGTCAGCGCGCTACAGACCTCGTTCGCCCAGTTGATCGGTCCTTCGGCGATCTTCTATGCGCTGCTTGCGATCGGGCTGAACCTGCACTTCGGATACACCGGGCTGCTCAACTTCGGCCAGATCGGCTTCGCGCTGCTCGGCGGGTACGGCGTCGGGATCATGACCGTCACCTATCAACAGCCACTGTGGGTCGGGGTGTTGGTCGGGTTGGCGGCCGCCGGTGGGCTCGCGATCGTGTTGGGCATACCGACACTTCGGCTGCGTGCCGACTATCTGGCGATCGCGACGATCGCCGCGGCCGAGGTGCTCCGGCTGATATTTCGATCTACCGCGTCGGACCCCGTCACGGGTTCGACCAACGGCCTCTACGGGTTCGCCGAGCCGTTCACCCGGTTCAGCCTGTTCGATTCCAGCAAGCAGTATTCGTTCTTCGGGGTCCGTTTCGTCGGCGACGACGTGTGGGCGATGGTGGTGGGCTGGACGCTGGTGCTGGTGCTGTGCCTGTTCGTGTACCTGCTGGCGCACAGCCCGTGGGGCCGGGTCCTCAAGGCGATCCGCGAAGACGAGGACGCGGCGCGGGCCCTGGGCAAGAACGTCTTCGTCTACAAACTGCAGGCGTTGATCATCGGCGGAATGATCGGCGGCATGGGCGGGATCTTCAACGCGCTGCAGACCAAGTCGATCCACCCCGACTTCTACTCCACGGCGCAGACGTTCTACGCGTTCGGGGCACTGCTTCTCGGCGGGGCGGCCACCGTGTTCGGCCCTGTCGTCGGCGCCATGCTGTTCTGGTTTTTCCTCGCGATCCCCGATGCGTTGATGCGTCAAGCCATCGCCGGGCCCGATCCGCTGTTGCCGCTGACCGACGCCCAAGTCGGCGCGATGCGCTATGTGCTGCTGGGCATCGTCATCGCGTTGCTGATGGTGTTTCGGCCACAGGGCATCATGGGACGAAGACGGGAGGTGGCGCTGGATGGTTGACAGCTCGCCGTTCGCCGGCGTCGCCGCCGAACCCGGATCCGCCAAGCCCGATCCGATCATGGTGGTGGACAATATGTCCCGCACGTTCGGCGGCCTCAAGGCGGTCGATGTCGCGCACCTGGAGCTGGAACGCGGCGTCATCACCGGCCTGATCGGCCCCAACGGGGCGGGTAAGACCACGTTCTTCAACCTGCTCACCGGATTCGACCGGCCCGACACCGGATCGTGGACGCTGGACGGAAAAGCGATGGGCAGGCTTGGCCCGCACCGGGTGGCGCGCCGCGGTGTGGTGCGCACGTTCCAGCTCACCAAGGCGCTGGCGAAGATGACCGTGCTCGACAACGTGCGGCTCGGCGCGGGCCACCAGACCGGCGAACGGTTCTTCACCTCGCTGATCCGGCCGACCTGGCGTCAGCAGGAGCGCGACATCACCGCCCGCGCGCACGAGATGCTGGCCCGATTCAAGCTCGACACCAAGGCCGACGATATGGCCGGCTCGTTGTCCGGTGGTCAGCGCAAGCTGCTCGAGATGGCGCGCGCGTTGATGACCGACCCCAAGGTGATCATGCTCGACGAGCCGATGGCCGGCGTGAACCCGGCGCTGACCCAGAACCTGCTCGAGCACATCAAATCGCTGCGTGACGAGGGGATGACGGTGCTGTTCGTCGAGCACGACATGGACGTGATCCGCGACATCAGCGACTGGGTCGTGGTGATGGCCCAGGGTTCGGTGATCGCCGAATCGACGCCGGATGCGCTGGCCGACAATCCAGCGGTGGTCGATGCGTATCTGGGCAGCCACCACGATCAGGCGCTCGA
This sequence comes from Mycolicibacterium pulveris, assembly GCA_050205315.1. Classification (GTDB taxonomy): domain Bacteria; phylum Actinomycetota; class Actinomycetes; order Mycobacteriales; family Mycobacteriaceae; genus Mycobacterium; species Mycobacterium pulveris_A. The sequence goes on from JBNMRA010000020.1 coordinate 71,143, forward strand.
GTTCGACGCGGACGGCAACCCGGTCGGCGCCACCGCGCAGCTGGCCGTGCAGCTCGAGCGGGCGGTCGCAGAGACCATCGAGGCCGGCGGCGACCTGTCCGAGCCGATCCCATGAGCGAAACCGCCGCGACACCGGAAGAGCATGCCCGCGAGGCCGAAGGCGCACTGCTGCGCGCGGACCGTCTGGTCGCCGGGTATCTGCGCGACGTCGACATCCTGCGCGGCTGCGACTTCTTCCTGCGCGACGGCGAGATCGTCGGCATCATCGGACCCAACGGTGCCGGTAAGTCCACGCTGCTCAAGACGTTGTTCGGGATGATCCCGGTACGGTCCGGGCGGGTCACCCTGCGCGGTGAGGACATCACCGCCGCGCCCGCGCACGTGCTGGTCACCAAAGGTGTGGGCTACGTGCCGCAGAACCAGAACGTGTTCGCCTCGCTGACCATCGAGGAGAACCTGCAGATGGGCATCTATCTGCGCGCGTCGAAGTTCACCGAACGGTTCGACTTCGTCAGCGAGCTGTTTCCGCTGCTGGCCGAGCGGCGCCGCGTCAAGGCCGGGGCGCTGTCGGGCGGCGAACGTCAGATGGTCGCGATGGGCCGGGCGCTGATGATGGAACCGTCCGTGCTGCTGCTCGACGAGCCCTCTGCGGGCCTGTCACCGATGTTCGCCGACGAGGTCTTCATCCGCTGCAAGCAGATCAACGCCACGGGCGTCTCGGTCATCATGGTCGAGCAGAACGCCCGCCGATGCCTCCAGATTTGCGACCGGGGCTACGTCCTCGACCAGGGTGTCAACGCCTACACCGACACCGGCCGCAACCTGATGAACGATCCCAAGGTGATCGAGCTGTACCTGGGAACCCTTGCCGGTAAACGAGAGTCGAACTGACTACGTGTTCTCGACCACGATGTAGTCGGTGGTCTGCATCTTGTTGTCAGCGTCGAACTCGAGGCTGCCGTAGGAGCCGATCGACGGCTCGCCCGCCGGCCCGAACGCCAACTCACCGGTCACGCCGTCGTAGTCGATGTCCTCGCCGGCGGCGATCAGATCCCGGCACTGCGCGAACGTCGTGCACTTCACGCCGTCGCGAGTCACCGAGTTGATGTTCGCCGCGATGTCGACCCCGGCTGTCGAGCCCGCCTGCTCGGCGGCCAGCGAGGAGATGACCACCGCCTCGTACGCCTCGCCGGCGTAGTTGAAGTCGACCAGACCCGGGTTGACCGCCAACAGCCGGTCCCGGAACTCGGGGCCGATCTCGGTCATCGGCGCGGTGCCCTTCATCCCGGTCAGCAGCCCCGGCGCGACACCCTCGCCCAGCGCGTTGCCCATGTTGCCGTCGGTGCCGTACACGAACATGCCGTCAGAGGGTCCGATGCCGACCTCGTGCATGCGGGTCAGGATCTTCGCGCTCTCTTCGAAGCCGAGCACCGCCACGGCGTCGGGGTTGAACTCCTTGATCTGGTCGACCTCGGCGTTGAACGACTGCGCGTTGGGGTCGTAGATGATCTTCTTGATCTGGTCGGAGCCGATGCCCGCAGTCTCGAGGTTCTTGACCGCGTTGGCGGCCAGGCCGGTTCCATAGGGATCGTTGAGGGCCAGCACGACCACGCGCTGCGCGCCGTCCTGGGTGATCAGCTGGGCCAGCGCCTGCGCCTGCAGCACATCGGTCGGCGCGGTCCGGAAGTACATGCCCCGGTCCGGGTAGCACACGAACTGGTCGGAGGTGTTGGCCGGGGAGAACATCACCACGCCGGCGCTGGTGATCTTGTCGATCACCTTCAGCGACACCGCCGAGGAGGCGGCGCCGATGATCACGTCGACACCCTCGGCCAGCTCGCGGTCGACGGTGACGTTCGCGGTGTCGGTCGTGGTGTCGCCGGAATCACCGGTGACCAGCCCGACCGGTTGGCCCAGCACTCCGCCTGCGTCGTTGATCTCGGTAACGGCCACCTGCACCGCCGCGATCTCGGGCGGCCCGAGGAACGACAGCGTCCCGGTTTCCGGCAGCAGCGTGCCGATCTTCAGCGGGCTGGTGTCGGGCGTGGGGCCGGCGGTCGCCTGTGGGGGCTCGCAGTCGGTGGTGACGACCTCGGCGGTGCCCTCGGCTCCGCCGTCGGCGGCGACGGATTCTTCGCTCGTCTCACCCGATGAACAGCCGGCGAGCGCCAATGAGGCGATGCCGGCAGCGGCGAAGGCGCGGCCGAGAATCCGGTTCTTCATCAAGTCGCTCCTCATGTCAGTGCGAACAGGCTGTCAGCGCGGTGGCGCAGGCCTGACGGTATCGGCTGATATGGACATGCAGGCACACCAAAAGCCGTCGTGACCAACCTGTGACCTTAGGGGAGACGGCCGGTACTCACGTCGGTTCGGAGGTGTCGAGGGTCTCCAGCACCACTTCGGCGACCCGTTTCATCGTGGTCCTGCGGTCCATCGCGGCGCGCTGGATCCACTTGAACGCCTCCGGCTCGGTCATCTGATGCTTGCTCTGCAGCAGGCCCTTGGCGCGCTCGACGAGCTTGCGCGTCTCCAACCGGTCCGACAGGGTGGCGACCTCCTGCTCCAGCGCGGAGATCTCGCCAAACCGGCTGACGGCCACTTCGATGGCCGGGACCAGGTCGGTGATCGTGAACGGTTTGACCAGGTAGGCCATCGCGCCGGCGTCTCTGGCCCGCTCGACGAGGTCACGCTGGCTGAACGCGGTGAGGATGACGATCGGCGCGATGCGCTTGCTGGCGATCTCGGAGGCCGCGTCGATGCCGTCGCGGCGGGGCATCTTCACGTCCATGATCACCAGATCGGGTTTGAGCTGCTCGGCCAGGTCGACGGCCTCCTGCCCATCGCCGGCCTCACCGACGATTTCGTAGCCTTCGTCGCGCAGCATCTCGGCCAAGTCCATCCGGATGAGCGCCTCGTCTTCTGCGACGAGCACACGGCGTGATTTCTGGGCGTCGGTCGATGACCCGGTCATAGTGGATATTGTGGCGGTAGCGGCCACGATCAGCGACGTCGGGTCATCCTCTAAGGTAGTAAGCCGCGCGGGAGTACACGTCCCGATGCCCTCGTATCCCAACTGGCAGAGGAACTGGACTCAAAACCCAGACAGTGTGGGTTCGAATCCCACCGAGGGCACTCGTTGCGTTCTGCAGCCGTTGTGGCGCAGGGCTTTTCGTCAGGCCGCCGCGTCGGCTCCCGAATCGTCCGAGTCGTCTCCCCCGGTGTCGGTGTCCGACGCGTCTGGCTCGCCGGCCGATGTATCGTCGCCGGCGTCGACGGACGTCTCGTTCTCGACGTCGTCGCTGGGCACGTCGTCGTCGCCGCCGGAATCCCGCACGTCGGCGTCCGCGTCGAGCTCCTGATCGTCGGCGTCGTCGCGGGTGGGTTGCGCGTCGTCGGAGTCGACGTCCTCGGCGACCTCCGGTTCGGCGACGTCGGGCGCTGCCGGCTCGTTGATCTCCGGTTCGAACGCCTCGACGGGCTCGGCGGGCTCACTGTCCTGCACGTCGGCCACCACCGGCTCGACCGCCGCGGGCGCATCCACCGCAGGCGCGCTGGCCGCCGTCGTCGTCGTGGGTTTCGACAACGAACCCAGCCAGGCGGCAAGGGCATTCGCCAACGCGTCGGCGACCTGGGCCCCGATCTGCTCCACGGTCTGCGTCACCGCGGGTACGGCGGTCTGTACCGCCGTGGCCACCGAATCGGCCACCTGCTCGGCAAGCTTCTGCAGCGACGCGGCCAGCGCCTCGGCGAGGCTGTCGGGCGCGCGGGCGTCGATGATCGACTTGATGACCTCAGCGGCCGGCCTCATCTTCCATTCCCCGCTGGCCTCGTCGAAGTAGTACAGGCCCATCGAGCCCTGTTCGGTGTCCGGGGCGGCCAACCGGTCGCGCAGCGTGTAGATGAACGCCGGGCCGATCCAGTTCGTCCAGTCGGCCGCCAACGGGCGGAACTGCGCGGGCAACTGCGCGAGCTGTTGCTCGGTGAGACCGTCTGCCCAGGTGTTGAGGAAGTCCTCGATGAAGTCCGCCTGCTGTTGTTCGGTGACCATCGACGTCGGCAGCCCGTACTCGGTCGCCCAGATCTTCACCAGGTCATCGCCGTTGTCGAGCATCGCCTGACGCATCTGCAGCAAGGTGCGCAGCGGCGAGATGAAATTGGGGTTCTGCTCGCCGAACGGCCGGTCATAGCTGTACGGGTGATACGACAGCGCATCGAAGTGACCCTTTGCGCCGTTGGCGTACATCGTCTGCACAAACGTCACCGGATCCATCGTGAAGCTGCCTGCCGACATCACCGCGGCCAGGACGCCCGCGACGACGGTCGCGTCGGGGTCGGCGGCCTTGATCGCGGTGTAGGTGGCCTTCAGCACGTCGGTGTAGGCGACGGGGTCCACCACCGGAAACCACGAGCGGTAATAGTTCGGCTCGTTCCACACCTCGTAGGCCGAGACGACGCCCGGATAAAGCACGTTGAATCGGGTGACCGCTTCGCTCGCGAACGCGGCGAACTTCGTCGGATCCGGCGCTACGCCAGGGCATCCGAGACATCCGCCGCCGTCGGCGCCGCCCCAGTACGGGGTGGAGTTCAGCACGCCGAGCACCGCCATATCGCGCTGCTGAGCCTGGCTGAGAATGAAGTCGATCCGGCTCCAATCCGGCGGGTACAGCGCTTCCATCGGGCTGCCCGGCTCGGCCTGCTGGATCGCTGACCAGGGCACCAGAACCCGCAAGGTGGTCACGCCCAGCGCCTGCATGTCGTCGAAGCGCTTGACGATCTCGTCATCGGTCAGGTTCGGGTCATACATGTCCGAATCGGCGATCCCGATCGTCGTCGACTCGTCTTTGATGGTCGCCGTGTGCACGATCTGAAGCGCCGACGCGTCGTATCTGGGGTTCGGCACCGGCTCGGTCGGGACGAGCAAATCCGTCACGTACGCGCACAAGACCGCGATCGGTGCGGCGGCGAGCACCGCGACCAGTCCCCAGCGCCGAAGTCGACGTTTGACGATGGCTCCCATGCCGCTCCTGTTCTCGACTGCCCCCGCGTTGCCACAAATGATGGATTCAAATTAACTCATCGGCGATTGCGCAAATACGTGAATCGCAAACAACGGCTCACCTGAAAGTCAATGCATCGCAGTGCTTGCGATATCGCGCACAAAGACGCCGATACAGCAAAGTCCTATATGGTTGACCCCGCTATTGCCGTGCTGGGTTCTCGCCTGGTAGACCCTGTCTATTACCGCTTTCCGGACAGCACGGATTCGTATATCGGCCAGGTAGCCACATATTCAGCAACCGGTTCCAGCGATATATTGCGCCAGCGTTGATTTCGCGATCGATGCGGAACAGTTCGGCGATTCCGAATGGGGACCCCGGTGAATTCCGATGCGCCGACCAACGCCCGATTCGAAATCGCAGGTCGACGGCGCGCGCGGCGTTAGGCTTTGACCGTGGTCGCGAACTTCCGAGCGGTCTGCGTACCCGACGTGGCATTGGACAGCCGCGCGCCGGCCCGCACTCGCCACCACCAGCAGAACGCGGAGCGCCATCGCCGGGTGCTGAACATGAGCGCACGGATCAGCGCGGCGATCATCGCCTTCTTCGGTGTCCAGGCGCTGCTGATCGACGGGCACATCTGGTGGACCCCGCTGCTGAACTTCGGCTCCGCGCTGGTTTTCCTGACGATCCCGTACCTGTGCCGGTTCGGTGAACTCGTTGCGCCGCTGGTGTATTTCGTGGTCGCCTACGCCACGATCACCGTGTTGTGCGTACACCTGGGCACCGGCACCGGGCTGCAGCTGTACTTCGTGGTCGCCGCGGCGATCACCCTCGTCGTGCTCGGTCTGGACCACATGATCCTGGCGGCGGTGCTCGCGGCCATCGGCGCCGCCGCGGTCATCCTGCTCGAATTCCTGGTGCCCAACGACACCGGTGTGCAGCCGCCGTGGGCGTTTCGGATGTCGTTTGTGCTGACGGTGATCACCGCGTGGATCCTGGTGGTCGCGACGCTGTGGTACGCGCTGCGGGAAATCCGGCGTGCCCGGTTGGCGATGGAGGCCGAATACGACCGGTCCGAACGGCTGCTGGCCAACATCCTGCCCGCCAGCATCGCCGACCGGCTCAAGGACCCGGCCCACAACATCATCGCCGACAAGTACGACGACGCGTCGATCTTGTTCGCCGACATCGCCGGGTACACCAAACGCGCCAGCGATACCACGCCCAGCGATCTGGTGCGGTTTCTCGATCGCCTCTACACCGATCTCGACGCCCTGGTCGACCGGCATGGTTTGGAGAAGGTGAAGACCAGCGGCGATTCGTACATGGTGGTCAGCGGTGTGCCCGACCCGAGGGAGGACCACCTCGAGGCGCTGGCCTGCCTGGCGCTGGACATGGCCGAGGCCGTCGCGGACTGCCGTGACCCGCAGGGCCGCAAAGTGCCGCTGCGTATCGGGTTGGCTGCCGGCCCGGTGGTGGCCGGCGTCGTCGGGGCGCGCAAGTTCTTCTACGACGTGTGGGGTGACGCGGTCAACGTCGCATCGCGCATGGAGTCCACGGACGAAGAGGGCCGGATCCAGGTTCCGCAGAACGTCTACGAACGGCTAAAGGGTGCGTACCTGTTCGAGGAGCGCGGTGCCGTCGACGTCAAAGGCAAAGGCGTGATGTACACGTGGTACCTGGTGGGGCGACGCAACGACGCGGCCGTACGTCGGGCCGTCGAACTGCAGCCTGTCGCTAGTCCTGCACCTCGGTCGGCTTGAGCCGTTCGGCCAGTGCGCCCAGCCGCCACAGCGTTTCCCGGTTGCGCGGCCACACCGCGATATCGGACAGCCGGCTCGGGAGCACCGCGGCGGGCCCGCTGACCGGGAACTCCTCCATCTCCACGCGGCAACCGTCGGGAATATCGCTGAGCCGCAACGTTATCCGCGCACCTCCGAACGGGCGGCCCTTGGCGTGCAGCACCAACATCTCCAGCGGCTCGCTGTGCTCGACGACGGTGATGTCGTCGAGCAACAGTGGCCAGACCCCGATGGAGTGGCAGATCCTGGTGCCGGGCTCCGGCCAGTTCGGGTCCACCGCCCGCATCCGGCTGTTGCCGACGACCCATTGCGAGTAGGTCCAACCGTCGGCCATCACGTCCCACACCTGCTGGCGCGAAGCGTGAATATCTCTAGTCACAGTCACGGGGGTGGGTATACCCACCCCCGCGTCAAACGATGCTCGCCGGCTAGACCTTGCGGTTCTCGGACTTGATCAGCCAGGCCTGCTTCTCCAGCCCGTCGATCAGCCCGTGTAGGACGTCGGCGCTGCTGGGATCCTCGGCGTCGACGGCATCGCGCACGTTGCGGATGGTGTCGACGGCGGCATAGGTGCGCGTCGCGATCAGGTCGACGACCTCGCTCGCGCTCTGCTCATAGGCCGGGAACTGCGGAAGCGTCGTGGTGGCCGCGACGGTGTCGGTGCGACCGTCCGGCACGGCCCACAGTGCGCGCATCCGCTCGGCGACGATGTCGCTGCCCTCACGGGCGAAGTCGACGAGTTCGTCGAGTTGCAGATGAAGGTCGCGGAAGTTGGTCCCGACGACGTTCCAGTGCGCCTGCTTACCCTGCAGCTGGAGTTCGATCAGGTCGACAAGGACGCGCTGCAGGTTCGCGCTCAGCTCCGCCGAGGCGACAAATTCTTGGATATCTTCTTCGGTTCGACGTGCGTTCGTAGTCATGTCTACTTCAACACCTCCTAAATTGGATTCAGTCCATTTTAGCATATGAGTAACGTCACACCGGCTGCTCTTTTTGCTGGTCCTGGCGCTCCAGCAGGCGCGCATAGCCGGCCCCCATACCCAGCAGCACCAGCCCGACGACGATGAACACCGCCACCCGGAAGATGCCGTCCAGCGTTCCGAGGTCGAACAGGAAGAGCTTGGCCATCGCGGCTGCCACCAGCGCCAGTCCCCCACCGATCGGCAGCGAACGGTCCGCGCGCGGCAGCCGCGCCGCGTAGCCGAACAGCGCTGCGGCCAGCCCGATCCAGCAGATCGTTGCCGCCATATGCCCGCCGAAGAAGCCGCCGCCCACGCCACCGATCAGGACACCGGCCGTGACGGTGAACGTCGTCAGCGCATAGACCACCACGACCGCGGCGCCGGCCCACGCTGCCGAATCCCGGCCTGGGAACGACCACACGAGCGTCACCGCGCACGCGATCAGCAGAAGGCTCGCGATCAGCGTCGAGACCCCGGTGGCCGGCGTCGTCGCGGTCGCGTCGATCAGCGAGTCCGGCGGGGCGTAGCTCAGGTAGAAACCGCCGCCCACGACGGTGAACCCGACCGCGGCCCATCTCGCGACGGCCTCGGAGCGACCCGCCACGGCCACCACGACCGCCATCGCCAGCAGCACCGATCCGGCGATGCGCCCGTCGAACGCGACCAACACCGAGATCAGCGCCGCGACCGCCGACAGCGCCGCCCACACCGACCGCGCGCTGCCCTGGACGGCGGGCAGTCGCCGACCGAGAAGCATGATCGCGAGCAGCACCGCAGCCAGGACAGCCGCCATGGACGCCGCGACGGCCCGGCCGGCCGCCAGGCCCACGCACAGCACGGGGAGCACCCCGGCGGCGGTCAGCAGCGCCATGCCGGTCCGGTTCGCCGTCCACGGCGACAGGATCAGCGCGCCGACGATCGCCAGCCCCGCCGCGATACCGCAGGCCGCCGCCAACGCCAGGTCCCGGCCGTCGTCGAAGCTGACGGCGACCAACGCCATCAGCAGCGGAACGGTGCCCGCGGCCGTTCGCGCGCAGTGCAACCAGATCCAGTCCTTGCCCAGCTGCACCGGCAGCGACGCCGCCGCCAGCGCGAGCAGGAACGCGACCAGCAGCAGGTTGACCGTGCCGACCACGATCGGTGCCAGCACCAGCAGCGGAACCAGCACCAGCAGCCCCAGCTGTTCGGAGTTCCAGCGCCGGGCCAAGGTGAGCCCGGCACCGCCGATCACCGCGGCGAGAACCAGCCCGACCGGCGCCGACACCCAGTCATAGATCGTGGTGACGGCGATGACGTCCATGTAGGCCGCGGCGACGCCGGTGGCCGCCAACGCGATGGCGCCGATCCGTCCACCGGGCCGGCGCCACAGCCAGCCCGCGGTGGCCACCAGCGCGGCGGCCAGGCCGGCGCCGGCCGCGACGCGGATCTCCGGTCGCAGGATGCCGGCCTGGGCGGCCAGCACCAGCAGCAGCACCACGCCGATGAGAGTTACCGCGACGCCGGCGACGGCGAGCACCTTGCCGATCCAGCCCTCGCTGCGGGGCTGCCTCGCGGGGACAGGTTGCGGCGCCGCGGGCGGCTGTGGCGGCTGGGCGTAACGCGGCTGGGCAGAGTGCGGGTGTGCGTACTGCGGCCAGTACGACGGTGCCGGCACAGGTGTCGGCGCGGCCGGGGCCCGCTCCGACAGCAGTCGGTCCAGGTGGCTCAGGTCTGCTGAGACCCTGGCCATGTACTGCGAGATCGCGGCGAAGTCAGAAGACAGCCGGGTGATGACGGCATGCTGCGGTTCGGTCATGGCGATATCGTCGCAACGCCATGGGTGTTTTCGGATGAGTAGGACTACTCGGATTCATGGTCCAACCCGTGCTCGATCGCATAGCGAGCCAGTTCAACGCGGTTGGCGACCTGCAGTTTGCGAAACGTCGCCTGCACGTGGTTTTCGACGGTGCGGTGACTCAGCGACAGCCGCGCGGCGATCTGCTTGGCGGTCAACCCTTTCGCGACGTGACGCAGGATCTCGGTTTCTCGTTCGGTGAGGCTCGGCGTCTGCGGGCCCGCCGCCGGGTTCTTCGCGATGCGGCGGTACTCCCCCAACACCAGGCCGGCCAGGCCCGGGGTGAACACCGCGCGGCCTTCGGCGGTCGCCCGCACCGCATCGCCGAGCTCTTGTTTGGACGCGCTCTTGACCAGATATCCGGTGGCTCCGGCCTTTACCGCCTCCAAGACGTCGTCGCGTTCATCGGAGGCGGACAACACCAGGATCCGCGTCGACGGTGACACGGCGAGCACCTCCGTCGTCGCCGTCGCACCGTCGCCGTCGGCGAGGCGCATATCCATCACGACGACGTCGGGCTGCACGGCGGCGGCCCGGCGCCGGGCAGCCGCGACCCCGTCGGCGGTCGCGACCACGTCGAACCCGTCCTCGGCGAGATCGCGGGCCACCGCGTCACGCCAGATCGGGTGGTCGTCGACCACCATCACCGTCGGGGTACCGTCAGTTCCCATTCCGTTCCGCTTTCCGGTCCGGTGTGCAGCTTGGCGGTTCCGCCCAGCCAATTCATCCGTCCCACAATCGATTTCGCCACTCCGACCCGCCCCTCCTGCACGGCCTCGGCCAGCCGGCCGTCGGGTATGCCGACGCCGTCGTCGCGCACGGTCACGGTGACCGAGTCACCCAGATCCTCCAGCAGCACGAACGCGTGGGCGTCCGGGCCGGCGTGGGCTGCGACATTGTCCAGCGCGTTGGTGGCCGCCGCGCACAGTTCTGTCGCGGTGTGCGCGTCGAGCAGCACCGGTTCGGCGGGCAGGCTCACCGAGACCCGATCGGATGCTCGCGACCGCAGCAGCGCACCGACGTCGGTCATCTGCCCGACCCGCGGTCCGGCCTCGCCGGAGCTGACCAACCGCCGCAATGCCCGCTCCTGCTCACCGGCCAGTTCTGCGAGTTCAGCGGTGGCACCGCCGATTTCGCGACCACGCCGCGACACCAGCGCCAGCACCTGCAGAGCGCCGTCGTGCACCTCGCGGGACAGCCGCTCGCGCTCCTGCTGCGCCGCGGCCAGTCGCGCCGCGGCGGCCAGTTCGGCGTGTGCGCGGCGCGCGGTCTGGGCGGCCATGCCGACCGCGAGACCGACCGCGAGCTCGATCACGATCGTGGCGTTGCGGCCCAGATCGTAGGTGACGACGCCCTTGACCGCCGTGCTGGCGATCACCACGGCCACCCCGGTCAGCATCCCGGCGATCGGACCCAACAGGATCGCCGCCGAAATCGTGGCGTTGGTGGCCCACAGCGTCGTCGGCCAGGACTGGTTGTCCAGCGCCCACTGCGGCGAGGCGACCAGTTCGGTGGACAGGATCAAGGCCAGCACCACGACGATCTCGGCCAGCACGAACGACGGGCGTCGACCGAACCCGGCCAGGTAGGCGACCGCGCAGGCTGCGCTCCACGCGATCAGCACGCCGAACAACACCCAGCCCAGCAACGGCCGCTCCAGCGCGGGGTTGACCGCGATCTGAAACCCAAGCGCGTAAATGCAACTCAGCAGGCGAAACACCTGGGCCGCCCGCCATAACGGCGTGGCGGGGTCGGGCGTGGTCTTTGGCGTGGTCATCCCTCACCGGTTCGCAGGGCCGGTATCGGAACAGTAGTTCAGACCTGGGTCAGTGGCAGCAGAACCGGGCCGCGCCGCTTATTTCCAGACTCGGGGGCAGTACGTCGGAATGGCGGCCTCGGCGAAGTGCGCGGCTTCGGTCTCCGTCCACCCCTGCTCGTGAGCGAGGTGATAGGCCGCCCGCCACTTGGGTGCGTTCTGCCTCGTCCGGGCCAGGCAGAAGTCCTTCGCGACGCGGATGGCCTCGGTTTTGTTGGCGTACGGCACTTTCTTTTGGTCCAGGTACTCGATGAACTGGTCGTCCTTTTCGCCGGCGTGGGCGGGCGCGACGGCCATCGTCGCGCCTGTCGCAACGAGTAAGGCGGCCAGCGATGCGGCGGCGCCTCGGCGCAGGGCGATACGTGTCATCGTCACTCCTCGTTTGCTCCGCTGCGGCGGTCGACTGTGCTCGATCGGATGCATGGGAGTGGTTATCGTATCGAACAAGCACTACGAAAGCGCGAACCGGTCTCCGAAGGGCATGTCACACCCTTTGCGAAGTACGGGTATACAGATTTGCGCGTGCGTCAATCTGGCGGGCTGTGACGCGGGAAATCCGGTCTTTCGAAGCCGCTTTGTGCCAGACTTCGCCGCATGGAAAGCCCAGCGCCACCCAACCTGTTGCAGCATCTCTGGAAATCGACACTGCTGTCCGGCGTACTCGCCGTGCTTCTCGGTGTGGCGGTTCTCGCCTGGCCGGGGATCACGATCATCATCGCGGCGATCTTCTTCGGCGCCTATCTGTTGGTCGCCGGCATCACGCAGGTGATTTTCGCGTTCAGCCTGCACGTCTCGGCCGGCGGCCGGGTACTGCTGTTCATCAGCGGTGCCGCGGCACTGATCCTGGCGGTGCTGTGCTTCCGCAGCCTGCAGGACTCGATCCTGCTGTTGGCGATCTGGATCGGTATCGGGTTCATCTTCCGCGGCGTGGCCACCGCGGTGTCGGCCATCAGCGACCCGACGCTTCCCGGCCGCGTCTGGGAGATCTTCATCGGCGTGATCAGCCTGCTCGCCGGCGTGGTCCTGTTGGCGTTGCCGTTCCCGTCGCTTGCCGCGCTGACCCTGGCCGTCGGAATCGGGTTGGTCGTGCTCGGCGTGATCGAGGTGGTTTCCGCGTTCGGCATCCGCAAGGCGTCGAAGGACCGGGCCGCCGAAACGCCGGCATCCGAAACCCAGGCAGCCGAGCCCCAGGCTCCCGAGGCTGAAGCGCCGGTGAGTTAACACACACTGACGTCTACTACGCCCTGTCGTAGGCTGGTCGCACAGCCACGAAAGAAGGGCAGATGGACGCGCTCGACGTTGCGCGGTGGCAGTTCGGCATCACCACCGTGTACCACTTCATCTTCGTCCCGCTGACCATCGGGCTGGCGCCGCTGATCGCCGTCATGCAGACCGCATGGCTGATCACCGACAACCCGGCCTGGTACCGGCTGACCCGGTTCTTCGGCAAGCTGTTCCTGATCAACTTCGCGCTCGGGGTGGCCACCGGCATCGTCCAGGAATTCCAGTTCGGGATGAACTGGAGCGAGTACTCCCGCTTCGTCGGCGACGTCTTCGGCGCCCCGCTGGCGATGGAAGGCCTCGCCGCGTTCTTCTTCGAGTCCACCTTCATCGGGCTGTGGATCTTCGGCTGGAGCCGGCTACCCCGGTTGGTCCACCTGGCCTGCATCTGGGTGGTGGCCATCGCGGTGAACATGTCGGCGTTCTTCATCATCGCCGCCAACTCATGGATGCAGCACCCGGTCGGCGCCCGAATCAACCCCGACACCGGCCGTGCGGAGCTGACCAGCATCGTGGCGTTGTTCACCAACGACACCGCGATCGCCGCGTTCGCCCATGCGGTGTTCGGCTCCTTCCTGACCGCGGGCACGTTCGTGGCGGCCGTGTGCGCGTGGTGGTTGGTCCGCGCCCACCGGCAGGGGACGACGGCCGATGCGCAGACCCTCTACCGGCCGGCCGCCGTGCTCGGCTGCCTGGTCGTGTTGGCGTCCAGCGTCGGCCTGGTCTTCACCGGCGACATCCAGGGCAAGCTGATGTTCGAACAGCAGCCGATGAAGATGGCCTCGGCAGAATCGTTGTGCCACAGCCAAACCGACCCGCATTTCTCGATCCTGACGGTCGGCACGCACAACAACTGCGACAGCGTCGTGCACCTGATCGAGGTGCCCTACGTCCTGCCGTTCCTGGCGGAAGGGAGCTTCGCCGGGGTGCATCTGGAAGGCGTCAAAGACCTGCAGGAGCAATACCAGCAGAAGTTCGGGCCCGGCGACTACCGACCCAACCTGTTCGTGACGTACTGGTCGTTTCGCGCGATGATCGGGTTGCTCGCGGTGCCCGCGCTTTTCGCGCTGGCCGTGCTGTGGTTCACCCGTGGCGGCCGAATTCCGAAGTCCCCCTGGTTCACCCGGTTCGCCCTGATCACGCTGCCCACCCCGTTCCTGGCCAACAGCGCCGGCTGGATCTTCACCGAGATGGGTCGCCAGCCCTGGGTCGTGGTCCCCAACCCGACCGGTGACCCGATGGTCCGGTTGACCGTCGCCGAAGGTGTCTCCGGGCATTCGGCCGGCATGGTCCTGTTGTCGCTGGCGATGTTCACCGTGGTGTACGGGGTGCTGGCGGTGATCTGGTTCTGGCTGCTGCGCCGCTACGTCGTCCAAGGACCCACCGAACACGACTCCGAACCGGTGCCACCCCACTCACCCGAGCACGACGACGTGGCGCCGCTGTCGTTCGCGTACTGAGGAGGTGACGGCACATGGGGCTGCAGGAGCTGTGGTTCGTCGTCATGGCCGGACTGTTTCTGGGCTTTTTCGTCCTCGAAGGGTTCGACTTCGGCGTCGGCATGCTGATGGGCCCGTTCGGCCGTGTGGCCGACGGTGACCCCGAACGGCACCGCCGCGCGGCGCTGAGCACGATCGGCCCGGTGTGGGACGGCAACGAGGTGTGGCTGATCACCGCGGGCGGTGCGATGTTCGCCGCGTTTCCGGACTGGTACGCCACCTTGTTCTCCGGGTTCTATCTGCCGCTGCTGGCGATCCTGCTGGCGATGATCCTGCGGGTGGTCGCCATCGAGTGGCGCGGCAAGATCGACGACCCCGGGTGGCAGAAGTGGGCCGACATCGGCATCGCCGCCGGCTCGTGGGTGCCCGCGTTCCTGTGGGGTGTGGTGTTCGCGGCGCTGCTGCAGGGGCTGCCAGTGGACGCCGACAAACAGCTCCACCTTTCCATCGGCGACCTGTTCACCGCCTACACGTTGCTCGGTGGGCTGGCGACCTGCGGCTTGTTCCTACTGCACGGTGCATCGTTCATCGCGCTGAAAACCACTGGTGCGCTGCGCGATGACGCGTTGCGGTTCGCGCGGGTGCTGGCGCTGCCGGTGACCGCCGCGGTGGGCGGCTTCGGGCTGTGGACGCAGCTGGCGCACGGCAAGAACTGGACCTGGATCGTGCTCGCCGTCGCCGTCGTCGCCCTGTTGGTCGCGGTGCTGCTGTTGGTCAGCGGCACAGGCGACGGCTGGGCCTTCGTCTCGACCACACTCGTCGTCGCCGCGGTGGTGGTCCTGATGTTCGGCGCGCTGTACCCGAACGTGATGCCGTCGACGCTGAACCCGGAGTGGAGCTTGACGGTCTACAACGCGTCATCGAGCCCCTACACGCTGACGATCATGTCCTGGGCCGCACTGGCGTTCGCCCCGCTGGTCCTGCTTTACCAGGGTTGGACGTACTGGGTGTTCCGGCAACGGGTTTCAAGCGAGCAGATCTCGGCATCGGCCGGCTTGAGTAGGCGTTCGCCGTGAACCTCGTGCGCGCGTCGGCGGCAATGCGTCGCTACCTGACCCTCTCGGTGCTCTGCGGCGTCGTCATCACCGCAGCCACCATCGCATCGGCGGTCGTGCTGGCGCGCATCGTCGCCGGGGTGATCACCGATCCCGCGTCGCGCACCCTGACGAACTGGACCGGTGAGCTGGCAATCCTGGTGGCCCTCTGGGTGATCCGCACGCTTGCGCAGTGGGCGCAGGGCCGCCTGTCGCAAGCAGGTGCGACCGCGGTGATCGCCGACCTGTCCGATCAGGTGCTGCGCGCCGTCACCGATCTGTCACCGCGTGCGCTTGCCGCCGAACGCGATACGGCCGCCGCGGTGATCACCCGCGGCCTCGATGGTCTGCGCCCGTTTCTGACCGCGTACCTGCCCGCGGTGTTTCTGGCAGGCATCCTCACCCCGGCCGCGGTGCTGACCATCGCCGTCTACGACTGGGCGTCGGCGGTCATCGTGCTGATCGCGCTGCCGCTGATCCCGATCTTCATGGTGCTGATCGGGCTGCTGACCAAGGACCGCTCGGCGGCGGCGCTGGCGGCGATGACCACGCTGCAATCGCGGCTGCTGGACCTGGTGGCCGGGATCCCGACGCTGCGTGCGCTCGGCCGGGTCGGCGGCTCGGCCCAACGCATCGCCGAACTCGGTGCGGCACATCGGCGTTCGGCCATGGCCACGTTGCGGATGGCGTTCCTGTCCGCGCTGGTGCTGGAGCTGCTCGCCACCCTCGGTGTGGCGTTGGTCGCGGTGGGCGTCGGGCTGCGGCTGGTGTTCGGCGAGATGACGCTGGCGGCCGGGCTGACCGCGCTGCTGCTGGCGCCGGAGGTGTTCTGGCCGCTGCGCCGCGTCGGGGTGGAGTTCCATGCCGCCCAGGACGGTAAGGCCGCCGCGGACAAGGCTTTCCGTCTGCTCGACACGCTGCCGCGCCGGCCGGCGGGCACCCGCA
This sequence comes from Mycolicibacterium pulveris, assembly GCA_050205315.1. Classification (GTDB taxonomy): domain Bacteria; phylum Actinomycetota; class Actinomycetes; order Mycobacteriales; family Mycobacteriaceae; genus Mycobacterium; species Mycobacterium pulveris_A. The sequence continues at coordinate 87,316 of JBNMRA010000020.1, forward strand.
CCGTGTCGGCGCGCGGCGCCACCATTCATCTCGGCGCGCTCGACGCGGACGTCGAGCCGGGCCGGGTCACCGTGCTCACCGGGCCCAACGGCGTCGGCAAGAGCACGCTGCTGGAAACGATCCTCGGATTGCATCCGGGTCGGGTCCTCGTCGGCGGGGTCGAGGTCGCCGACCTCGCACCGCAGGAGTGGTGGCGGCAGGTGGCGTGGTTGCCGCACCGGCCCGTGCTGATCCCGGGCAGCGTGCGCGACAACCTCGAGCTGTTCGGACCGCTGCCCGACATGCAGACCGCCTGCCAGGCGGCCGGCTTCGATCAGGTGCTGGCCTCGCTGCCCGACGGGTTGGACACCATGCTCGGGCGCGGCGGTGTCGGGTTGTCGCTGGGCCAACGTCAGCGGCTCGGCCTGGCCCGGGTGCTGGGATCGCCCGCGCCGGTGCTGCTGCTCGATGAGCCGACATCGCACCTCGACGCCCGGATGGAGGCCCGGGTGCTCGACGCGATCGTGGCCCGGGCCCGGGCGGGAGCCACCGTGCTGGTCGTCGGCCATCGTGACAACGTGTGCGCGATCGGCGACCGGGTGCTGCGCATGGGAAGCCTCGTCGATGCTTGAGCTGCTGCGTCCCCGCCTTCCGCGACTGGCGTTGGCGGCCGTGCTCGGGGTGCTGTCGCTGGGCAGTGCCCTGGCGTTGGCCGCGATCTCCGCATGGCTGATCACCCGGGCATGGCAGATGCCGCCGGTGCTGGATCTGACGGTCGCCGTCGTCGCGGTCCGCGCCCTGGGCATCTCCCGCGGCGTGCTCGGTTACTGCCAACGGCTGGCGTCACACGACACCGCGCTGCGTTCGGCCGCAGACGTCCGGGAGACCCTGTTCCGCCGGCTTGCCGACGCGCCCCCAGGGGTGGCGTCGCGGCTCCCGAGCGGTGAGCTGGTGGCCCGGATCGGCGGCGCGGTCGACGACCTGGCCGATGTCCTGGTGCGGGCGGTGCTGCCGATCGCGGTGGCCGCGGTGCTCTCGGTGACGGCGGTGACGGTGATCGCGGTGATCTCGCCGGCCGCGGCGGCCGTGCTGGCGATCTGCCTGTTCGTCGCGGGCGTGGTCGCGCCGTGGACCGCCGCGCGCGCCGCTGCAGCAGCAGAATCCGTTGCCGCAGAGCATCATTCCGGTCGTGACGTCGCGGTGATGCTCGCGCTCGAGCATGCTCCCGAGCTGCGTGTAGGCGGCCGTCTTGACGACGTGATCGCCGAAGCGGGCCGCCGCCACCGGGATTGGGGTCACCACACCGACCGGGCCGCCTCCCCCGGTGCCGTCGCCGCCGCCGCACCGACAGCCGCGGTCGGCCTCAGCGTGCTGGGCGCGGTCGTGGCCGCGATCGCGATCGCCGACACCGTCGCGCCGATGACGCTGGCGATCCTGATGCTGCTGCCCCTGTCGGCGTTCGAGGCGACGACCGCGCTGCCCGCCGCGGCCATCCAGCTGACCCGTTCGCGCATCGCCGCACGCCGGCTGGCCGAGTTGACCACAGCCGTCGACCGCGTCCGCCCACGGCTCGTGCCCATCGAACTGACCCCCGGCTCCCGGCTGGCGGTGCTGGGCCCAAGCGGCTCAGGTAAGACGACGGTGCTGATGGCGATGGCCGAAAACCCTTCAGAGACGGCGTTCTTCGGCGAGGACGCGCACCTGTTCGCGACCACGGTACGGGACAATCTGTTGGTCGCCCGCGGTGATGCGACCGATGACGAGCTGCGAAACGCGTTGTGCCGCGTCGGCCTTGGTGACTGGTTGGCCGCGCTGCCCGACGGGTTGTCCACCATCCTGGTCGGCGGTGCGGCCGCGGTGTCCGCCGGGCAGCGCAGGCGGCTTCTGCTGGCTCGCGCGTTGATCTGCGCGGCGCCGACGGTGTTGTTGGACGAGCCCACCGAACATCTCGACGCCGACAGCGGCCGGCGAATCCTCACCGCGCTGCTGACCCCCGGTGCCCTGTTCGGCGCCGACCGCACCGTCGTCGTCGCGACCCACCACCTGCCCCAAGATGTTCGTTGTCGCACCATTGACCTGGGCGCCGCCAAGGTAGCCTCATCGGTATGAGCGAACCGGACCGACCCGAGACGCCACCGCCGACTCCGCCGCCGCCCGCGCCCGGCCAATACGGCCCGTACCCCGGCAACTATCCACCGCCGCCGCCCTACTCCGGTTACCTACCGCCACCGAGCGGCCCCAAGAACGGTTTCGGCATCGCGTCGTTGGTGATCGCGATCGTCGCGCTGGTGTCGGTGATCTTCGGCGTCGTGCTCGGCGTCGTGGCGATCATCTTCGGCTTCCTCGGTTGGGGCCGAGCCAAGCGCGGTGAGGCGACCAACGGCGGCATGGCCGTGGCCGGCATCATCCTGGGCATCCTCAGCATCATCGAGGCCATCGCGGCGATCACGCTGCTGGTGTGGGGATTCGACAGGGCAGGCGGCACCGACTATCTGGACTGCGTGTCGCAAGCGGGCAACGATCAGGTCGCGCTCGAACAGTGCGCCAACGAGTTCCAGCAACGCGTCGACGACCAGTTCTCGGTCACCGTCGAGCCGACCCCTTAGGTCTTGGCGGCTCCGAAGTACTTGACGATGCCTTCCTGCACGACGGTCGCCAGCAGCTGACCTGACGGATCGAAGAAGTGCCCGGTGCCCAGCCCGCGGGAATCGGCGGCCACCGGCGACGACGTCGAGTACAGCACCCAGTCGTCAAAACGTATCGGCCGGTGGAACCACACCGAATGGTTCGTGGTGACCGCGAAGATCCGGTCGAAACCCCACGACAGCCCGTGGGTGGTGATGATCGAGTCGAGCACGGTGGTGTCCGAGGAGTACACCAGCGCCGCGGCGTGCACGGCCGGGTCGTCGGGCAGCTGGCCCAGCGCCTTCATCCACACCCGGTTGTGCGGCAGCTTCTCCCCCTTCCTGCGCATCACCCAGGTGGGGTCGTTGGTGTAGCGCCAGTCGATCGGGCGCAGCGCATTGACGAAATGCGGTACGACGTCCTCGTAGCCGCGGAGCAGGTCGTCGACCGGCGGCACCGACAGCGGGCCGGGCAACGCGGGCGGCTCGATGCCGTGCTCGAGGCTGCGACCACCCGACAGGTACGACACCATCGCGGTGGTCAACAGCTGGCCGTCCTGCATGACGTCGACACGGCGGTTGGCGAACCGGCGCTCGTCGCGCAGCCGCACGATGTGGAATTCGAGGTCCTTCTGCGGGTCGCCGCCGGCGATGAAGTGCGCTGACAGCGCGCTGGGCGGGGTGGGATGTTTCAGGCTGCGGCTTGCGGCCATGAACGCCTGCGCCATCATCTGGCCGCCGAAGGTGCGTACCGGGTTCTTACTCGGATGTGAGCCGACGTAGAGGTTCTCGTCGATTTGCTTGAGGTCGAGAATCGCCAGCAGCTCATCGAAGTCTGCTGAGCCGGACGGCTTGTCGTTTATACGTCCTCCTCGCCGATGCGGTGCACGTGGATCATGTTCGTGGAACCCACGGTGCCGGGCGGCGCGCCCGCCACGATCACGATCAAATCGCCGCGCTTGTAGCGGCCCAGCTCGAGCAGCGACTGGTCCACGTGCCGGATCATGCCGTCGGTGGTCTGGATGTGCGGCACGATGAATGTTTCTGTGCCCCAGGTCAATGCCAGCTGACTACGGATTTCGGGCAACGACGTGAACGCGAGCAGCGGCAACGGTGTGTGCAGCCGCGCCAGCCTGCGCACCGTGTCGCCGGACTGGGTGTAGGCCACAAGCGCCTTCGCGTCCAGCCGTTCGCCGATGTCGCGTGCGGCATAGGAGATCACGCCCCGTTTGGTGCGCGGCACATGTGTCAGTGGCGGGGCTGCCACCGAGATGTCCTCGACCGCCGAGATGATGCGGGCCATCGTCTTGACCGCTTCCAGCGGGTATTTACCCACCGACGTCTCGCCCGAGAGCATCACAGCGTCGGTGCCGTCGAGCACGGCGTTGGCGACGTCGGAGGCCTCTGCGCGCGTCGGGCGCGAGCTCTCGATCATCGACTCCAGCATCTGGGTCGCGACGATGACGGGTTTGGCGTTCTCCCTTGCCATTTGGATGGCGCGTTTCTGGACCAGCGGCACCTCTTCGAGCGGCAGCTCCACACCGAGGTCACCGCGGGCGACCATGATCGCGTCGAACGCCAACACGATGGCTTCGAGATTGTCGATGGCTTCCGGCTTCTCCAGTTTGGCGATGACGGGCACCCGTCTGCCGACGCGGTCCATCACCTCGTGCACGACCTCGATGTCGGCGGGTGAGCGAACGAACGACAGCGCGACCAGGTCGACGCCGAGTCGCAGCGCGAACTCGAGATCCTCGATGTCCTTATCCGACAGCGCGGGCGCCGACACGTTCATGCCGGGCAACGACATGCCCTTGTTGTTGCTGACCGGTCCGCCCTCGGTGACCGTGCAGACCACGTCGTTGCCCTCGATGGCCTCCACCACAAGACCGACGTTGCCGTCGTCGACCAGCACCCGGTCTCCGGGCTTGGCGTCCTCGGCCAACCGCTTGTACGTTGTCGAAACCCGGTCGTGGGCGCCCTCGAGGTCGTCGATGGTGATGCGCACCGTGTCGCCGGTCGCCCAGTAGGTCGGGCCCGCGGCGAACCGGCCGAGCCGGATTTTGGGGCCCTGCAGATCGGCGAGCACCCCGACGGCGCGGCCGGAAGCGTCGGAGGCGGCGCGGACGCGCTTGTAGTTGGCTTCGTGCTCGGGGTATGCGCCGTGGCTGAAGTTCAGCCGTGCGACGTCCATCCCGGCGTCGACCAGTGCCCTGACGGCCTCGTCAGAAGCGGTGGCCGGCCCCAACGTACAGACGATCTTTCCGCGTCTACTCACGACTGCCCAGCATAGTCGTTGATCGATTCAGATGCTGGTCTGCGCACCCCTACCCGGTGTGTCTGGTCCCGGCGAGCGAATCCTCAGTGCGACTACGCCTTTCGTGCGTCGGGCAGTCAACCGTCGAGCATCGTCGGGACCAGCGGAAAGCCGGAAAGGTTGCGGACCACACCCCAGGCCAGCGTGGTGACGATGATGACGACGACCACCGGGAGGTTCCACACCGGTCGCTTCAGCTGCCGCCGCGCGAGCACCCAGATCAGCAGCAGCGGCAACCCCACGAGCAGAAAGATGTTGTCGGCGGCCGCGGCGGCCAGGTCGCCGTGCAGCAGGTCATGGGTCATGCGCAACCCGCCACAGCCGGGGCAGTCGAGGCCGGTCAGCGCTTTGAACGGACACGCGGGAAAGAAGAAGTTGGGTCGGTGCGGGTCGGCCAGGCCGACATAGGCCAGCCCCCCGACGGCCAGGGCGCCGGCTCCTAGCGCGGTGTACAGCCGTCCTCGGCTGAAGGTGGCGCTAGGTGCCATCGCGCAGCGGACGCCCCTCCGGATCGCGCACCTTGTCGGTCAGGATCAGCACGGCGTCGACGATGCCCCAGATAACGGCGCCGATACCGCAGGTGACCAGCCCGACGAGGAGTTGGGCGATGCCCAGCCCGGTGTTGCCGAGATAGATGCGGCCGATGCCGACGATCCCGATCAGACCGATCAACTGCAGGAGGCCGGCGACCACCTTGGACTTGTCTGAAAGCGGCTCACCGGTCATCGGATGACGGCCGAACGGTGCGGTGGGGTCGGCGTAGACGGGCGGATAACCGCCCGGCGGGGGGCCGTACTGGCCAGGCGGCGGATACGGCTGCTGTGGCGGCGGGGTGGAGTGCTCGTTGCCACCGAACTGCGGCTCAGTCATAGGGCCAGCATGCCAGAATCCGATCGGTCCAGTAAGTAAGGAAAACCCACCTTTTCGATCCGAGAGTAAGTTGCAGCGATGAGCCGGGAACCGACGATCGTCATCATCGGGGCCGGCATCGCGGGTATCGCGACGGCAGTGACGCTGCAGCGGGCTGGTTTTCGTGAGCTGACCATCCTGGAGAAGGGCGCCGACGTCGGAGGGGTGTGGCATTGGAACCGCTACCCCGGCCTGGCCTGCGACGTGCCGTCCCAGCTGTATCAGTTTTCGTTTGCGCCCAAACCGGACTGGTCGTCGGTTTTCGCGCCGGGTGCGGAGATCCAGCAGTATCTGCGCGACGTCGTCGACCGCTTCGGCTTGGACCGCTACCTGCGGCTGAACGCCGAGGTGGTCTCCGCGGAGTTCACCGGAGCTGGTTGGTGTGTCGTCGCGGCCGATGGTCGGCGGTGGGAAGCCGACTTCCTGATCGCCGCAACGGGTGTGCTGCATCATCCGTATACGCCGCCCATTCCTGGACTGGACACGTTCGGTGGACAGGTGGCGCATACCGCCCGCTGGGATGACCGCATCGAGGTGCGCGGCAGACGGATCGGCGTCATCGGCAACGGTTCCACGGGGGTGCAGGTCGTTTCGGCGTTGCAACCCGAGGCCGCCGAAATCACACATTTCGTGCGCACGCCGCAGTGGGTGATGTCGGTGCCGACGACTCTGCGCCAACCGGAGTTGATCGGCAGGCTGTTGAGTGCGCGGCCGGGCCTGAACCGGCGGTTGTACGACGTGCTGTTGCGCGGCTCGGGGATCCTGGCCGACGTCGCCACCCGCCCGAGCTGGCGACGCAGGCTTGTGCAGGCATATGCGCGGTGGTCGTTGCGTTTTCAGGTGCGTGACGCCCAGCTGCGGCGCCGGCTGACGCCCGACTACCAGCCACTGTGCAAGCGGCAGGTGATCTCTGGTTCCTATTACCGCGCGTTGCGGGCTGACAACGCACGGCTGGTTACGTCGCCGATCGACGCGGTTACGACCGGCGGTGTCCGAACCGCTGACGGTGCCGAGACCGCGTTGGATGTGCTGGTGTTGGCCACCGGGTTTCACGCGCACAACTACATGCGGCCGATGAACTTGCGGGGCCGTGACGGTGTGTCGATCGACGATGTGTGGGCGAAAGGCCCACGTGCGTATCGAATGACGGCGATCCCGGGTTTTCCGAACTTCTTCACCGTGCTCGGTCCAAATTCACCGACCGGCTCGATTCTGCTGCAGTATTCCGCCGAGCTCACGGCACGCTATATCGTCAAGTGGCTGAAACGGTTTCGCGACGGAAACATCGACACCGTCGAGGTCACCGAGGAAGCAACCACCAGTTTCAACGATGATGTCGCTGCCGCGTTGGGTCCGACGGTCTGGAATACCGGCTGCGATTCCTGGTATCTCACCGACGAGGGAACCGTCGATCTGTGGCCGTATGACCGCAAGACGATGACCGCGATGCTGAGCGAGCCAGACGACCGCGACTTCCACGTCACCCCGGCGCGTTAGCCAGCGCTTCGCCGCGTCGGCGCGGGGATGTGCAGCCCGAATCCGCCGGTGCCCCGGGTGGTTTGGGTATCGGCGGGGTGGGTGTTAGTTCAGTGGTGGTGGTGGGGGTTCGAAGGGGTCAT